>NZ_BNBF01000009.1:75161-81276 GCF_014654935.1 Streptomyces capoamus | reverse complement strand
CCTGTGACCGCGATCCGGTCCGCCCAGTCGATCTGCAGGGAGACCGGGCCGAAGGTGAAGTCGCCGCGCCGGACCTCGGCGTCCCGCAGCGTCGCCACGACCGCGCCCGACCGCGGTGCGGACGCGATCTCCATGCGCAGCTCCCACTCCTTGCGCGGCTCCTCGACCACCTCCAGGCGTTCGATCATGCGCTGGGTCTGCCGGGCCTTGGCGGCCTGCTTCTCGCTGGCCTCGCTGCGGAACTTGCGGCCGATCTTGTCGTTGTCGGCGCCCGCCTTGCGGCGGGCGTTCTTCACGCCCTTGTCCATCCAGGACCGCTGCGTCTGGGCACGGTCCTGGAGGGCGGCCTTCCTGTCGGCGTACTCCTCGTAGTCCGCGCGGGCGTGCCGGCGGGCCGTCTCCCGCTCCTCCAGGTAGGCCGCGTAGCCGCCGCCGTAGAGGTTGATCTGCTGCTGGGCGAGGTCGAGTTCGAGCACCTTGGTGACGGTGCGGGTGAGGAACTCGCGGTCGTGGCTGACGACGACCGTGCCGGCGCGCAGGCCGGTGACGAACCGTTCCAGACGCTCCAGGCCGTCCAGGTCCAGGTCGTTGGTGGGCTCGTCCAGGAGGAAGACGTCGTAGCGGGACAGCAGCAGGGAGGCGAGGCCGGCGCGGGCCGCCTGGCCGCCGGAGAGGGCGGTCATCGGCTGGTCCAGGTCCACGGCCAGGCCCAGGGAGTCGGCGACCTCCTCCGCGCGCTCCTCCAGATCGGCGCCGCCCAGTCCGAGCCACCGCTCCAGGGCGGCCGCGTAGGCGTCGTCGGCGCCCGGCGCTCCGTCGACCAGCGCCTGGGTGGCCTCGTCCATCGTCCGCTGGGCCTCGGCGACGCCGGTGCGGCGGGCCAGGAACTCCCGGACGGTCTCCCCGGGCCGGCGCTCCGGCTCCTGCGGCAGATGGCCCACGGTCGCGGCCGGCGGGGACAGCCGCAGCTCGCCCTGCTCGGGCGGGAGGAGTCCGGCGAGCATGCGCAGCAGGGTCGACTTTCCCGCGCCGTTGGCGCCGACCAGGCCGATCACGTCGCCGGGCGCGACGACCAGGTCGAGTCCGGAGAACAGCGAGCGGTCGCCGTGCCCGGCGGCGAGGTTCTTGGCAACGAGGGTGGCAGTCATCAGGACGTCGATCCTAGCGGCGGCGGGTGCGCGTCCCGGCCACGGTTTCCCGCCGGTCACCGGCACGGAGGCCGGCCTGCCGGCGCCGGCCGCGCGGGGCCTGTCGTCCTGGCGTGGACGGGCGGGGCCTATCGTCCTGGCGTGGACAGTGAGCCGAGAGACGAAGTGATCGTGGTCGGCGGCGGGGTCGCCGGGCTGACGACGGCCGTGCTGCTGGCCGAGTCCGGGCGGCGGGTGCGGGTGTGGACGCGGGAGCCGGCCGAGCGGACGACCTCCGCGGTCGCCGGCGGTCTGTGGTGGCCGTACCGCATCGAACCCGAGCCGCTGGCCGGCGCGTGGGCGCTGGAGTCCCTCGGGGTGTACGAGGAGCTGGCGGAGCGGCCCGGGGAGACGGGGGTGCGCCTCGTCGACGGCGTGCACCACGGGAGCCGGCTGGAGGAGCTGGGCGCGTGGGCGGCGCGGGTGCCGGGGCTGCGCGCGGTGGCCGGGGGGCTCGCGGCGCGGCTGCCGGTGATCGACATGCCGGTGCACCTGGCGTGGCTGCGGGCGCGGCTGGTGGCGGCGGGCGGTGCGGTGGAGGTCCGTGCGGTGACCGACCTGGCCGCTGTGCCCGCCCCCGTGGTGATCAACTGCACGGGGCTCGGGGCGCGTTCCCTGGTGCCGGACCCGGCGGTGCGGCCGGTGCGCGGGCAGCTGGTCGTGGTCGAGAACCCGGGCGTCACCGGTTGGTTCACCGCCGTCGACCACTCCTCGGCCGTCTCCACCTACTTCATTCCGCAGCCCGGCCGGCTGCTGCTGGGCGGCACGGCCGAGGAGGACGACTGGGCCCTGGAGCCGGACCCGGCCACCGCCGCGGCGATCGTGGCCCGGTGCGCGGCCGTCCGCCCGGAGATCGCCGGCGCGCGGGTCCTCGCGCACCGGGTGGGCCTGCGGCCGGCCCGGGAGGCGG
The DNA here is from genome assembly GCF_014654935.1 of Streptomyces capoamus. GTDB lineage: Bacteria > Actinomycetota > Actinomycetes > Streptomycetales > Streptomycetaceae > Streptomyces > Streptomyces capoamus. Next base: position 79,179 of record NZ_BNBF01000009.1, on the reverse strand, counting down.
TACGGCTGGAACGCCGGCCCCTGCCGGACGGCCGCGTGCTGGTGCACAACTACGGCCACGGGGGCGCCGGCGTCACGGTGGCGTGGGGCTGCGCCCGGGAGACGGCCGAACTGGCAACCCCACCCACCTGATCCGCCGGCCCCCGACAAGCCGGGGGCGCGACCGGCCCGCGACGACCCGCGCCCGAGCCCGGCGGTCAGCCACCCCCAGGGGCGCGAGGAACCGCGCGACCAGCCCACGACCACCCGCACCCGAACCCGACGACCAGCCACCCCCGGGAGCGCGAGGAACTGCGCGACCGGCCCACGACCAGTGTCACCGTGGCGGGGACGTCAGCTCGCCGGAACGTGGCGGGCGGTGGTACGCGGGGCACCGACGCCGTCCAGGACCCTCGGCGCGGGCGCCCCGGCGCGGCCGGGCGTGGCCCGGGCGAAGGCCGCCGTACTGCCCACGAGCGGGACCCTGGCCGTCGTCCGCGACAGGTCCACGGTGAGCGTCGGCCTGGTGGACGGCGGGTCGATCAGGTCCTTGTCCGTACCGGCGACGATCAGGGCCAGCCGGTGCCCGGCGGGGACGACGTGGTCGGTGGCCGCGAGACCGAGGGTGATGGTGTAGGCCCGGCCCGGGGTGAGCGGGACCCCCCTGGCCGGCCAGGCGTAGTGGCCGAGGTCGGCCCAGCCGCGGCTGACCACGGTGTAGTCGACGGCGGCCGTCTTCGCCGCGGTCTCCTTGAAACAGGCGCTGTCCCCGGCCGTGCTCGCGCCCCAGCAGGTGCGGTCGGTGAGGGTGGTGATGCCCTCGGCCGGGTCGGCGTAGTCGCGGATGGTGTCCGGACCGACGTCGACCAGTACGGCGGACAGGTGGGCCGAGGCCGTGCTCGGGGTCGCGGTGACCGTCACCGTGGAGGAACCGGACAGGCGCACGTTCCGGGTGAGCGGCGCGGTGAGGAAGCCCGCCTTCTCCGGCGTGGGCGTGGTGAGCCGCGCGGCCCAGTCGGTCTCGCCGCGCGCCGGGTCGTCCGTGAAGGTCTCGGTTCCGGCGGCCGGGCGCAGTCCGAGGGTGCCGACGCCGGGCCGGGTGCCGGTGGCCGGGTGCAGGACGGTGGCGCGGGTGCCGCGCGGGGGCCAGGCGGTGGACGTGACCCACTGGTCGGGGTGGCGTTCGACGTCGGCCGCCGGCTCTCGGTCGATCCCGTTGTCGTAGCCCAGGAGTTCGTGGTCGAACCAGCGGTGCAGGGTGTCGACCCAGGCGCCGCGCCGGTAGTCGAACGGGTCGACGTGCCCGGTCTGGGACAGCCAGATCTTCCGCCGCACCCCGTGCCGGGCGAGGGCGTCCCACCACTGACCGACGTGCTGGGTGCGGACGTTGAGGTCCTGCATGCCGTGCACCAGGAACACGCTGGCGCGCACCTTCGCGGCGTCCTTGACGTAGTCCCGCCCGGACCACAGCGGGGTCCAGTCGCCGCTGCGCGGGCTGCCGTCGGCCAGTTCGCGCTGGACGGCCGCGCAGTGGGCGTGCGCGTCGGCGCTCTCGACGTAGCCGGCCAGTTCGTCGGGGCCGCCGTCGTAGAGGGGGGCGCCCTGGGCGAAGTAGTAGTCGTACCACGAGGAGATGGCGCTGATCGGGACGATGGTCCTGAGGCCCTTGACGCCGGTGGCGGCGACACCGTTGGCGATGGTGCCGTCCCAGCTCTTGCCGATCATGCCGGTGCGGCCATTGGTCCAGCCGGCCCGTACGGGGGTGCCGCCGGTGCGGCTGGTGTAGGCCTTGGCGCGGCCGTTCAGCCAGTCGATCACGGCCTTGGCGGACTGGACGTCGGAGCGGCCGCCGACGTCGACGCAGCCGTCGGAGCGGTTGGTGCCGGCGAGGTCGACGCCGACGAAAGCGTAGCCGCGCGGCACGAAGTAGTTGTCGTAGAACAGCGGCATCTGTACGACGTGGCCCTGCGCGTCGTACGTCTTGCGCTGGCTCTCGTTGCCGCGTCCGCAGCAGGAGTAGTAGGGGCTGGCGTCCATGATGACCGGCACCTTGCGGCCCTGCCGGGCCGGTTCGGCGGGCCGGACGATGTCGGCGGCGACGCGGTCGGTCCGTCCGTCGCCGTCCTCGTCGAGGCCGGTGTCCACCCACACGGACTCGCGGACGGCGTCGGCGTAGGAATAGACGGGTCTGCTCTCCCGGGGCGCGGCCTGGGCGGCGGCCGGGGTGAGGAAGGCGGCCGTCAGGGCGGTGACGGCGGCGGTGACGAGCGTTCTCCAGAGGGTGGCGCGCGTGCGTTTCGGCATGCGCGGACGGTACTCCGGCCAACTCCCGTGCAGAAGACGGCATTCCCGTGGCGTGTCGGCTGAATGGCGATCGTGTGACAGCAGGGGTCATGGACAGGTCAGGGGCCTCAGGGACTGAATAGTCTCTGAACAGACTTCTTGGAACGGACCGACAGTCCTGACGACTTGGAGCTGACGTGCACCGCAGAATCATCGCCCCGGGCGCACTGGCGGCGGCCTCCCTGCTGCTGGCGATCCCGGCATCGGCCGCGAGCTACGCCCCCGGCGCGCCGGGCATCGGCGACCCCTACTACCCGTCCTACGGCAACGGCGGCTACGACGTCTCCCACTACGACCTGAGGCTGCAGTACCAGCCGAAGACGGACGAGTTGCAGGGCACGACGACGATCCTGGCGAAGACCACGCAGGACCTGTCCAGCTTCGACCTGGACTTCCTGCTGGACGTGAGCGAGGTGCGGGTCAACGGCACCAAGGCGGCCTTCACGACCTCCGACCAGCACGAACTGGTCGTCACCCCGAAGACCCCGCTGGCCAAGGGCACCACGGTCACGATCGTGGTCCGCTACAGCGGGGTGCCGTCCGCCAAGAGCGCCTACGGCTTCACCGCCTGGCACCGCACGCCGGACGGCGGGGTCGCCGCCGACGAGCCCGAGGCGGCCTGGTGGTGGTTCCCCAGCAACGACCACCCGAGCGACAAGGCCACCTACGACGTGTCGGTGGCGGTGCCGGACGGCACCCAGGCCCTCTCCAACGGCACGCTGCAGTCGACGTCCTCGAAGCTGGGCTGGACCCGCTACAACTGGCGGCAGAACAAGCCCCAGACGACGTACCTGGCCACCCTCGCGGTCGGCAAGTTCGACATCACCACCGGCACCTCCGACGGCGGGGTGCCCGTCCTCAACGCCTACAGCAAGGACCTCGGCGACAACGACGGCGCCGCGCGCGCCAGCGTGGAGCGCACCGGGGAGCTGGTGGACTGGCTGAGCGGCTACTTCGGGCCGTATCCGTTCAGTTCGGCGGGCGGCTACGTGCCGAACACCACCACCGGGTACGCGCTGGAGACCCAGACCCGCGTCTACTACAGCCCGCGGCAGTTCGCCAACGGCGCCAACACCTCGGTGGTCGTGCACGAGCTGGCCCACCAGTGGTACGGGGACTACGTGTCCCTCAAGGGCTGGAAGGACATCTGGATCAACGAGGGCTTCGCCCGGTACGCGCAGTGGCTGTGGTCCGAGCACGAGGGTGAGGGGACCGCGCAGGAACTCGCCGACTACGTGTACGCCGCGCACCCGGCCGACGACCCGTTCTGGACGGTCAAGCCAGGTGACCCGGGCCCGGACGAGCAGTTCAGCGCCGCCGTCTACGACCGGGGCGCCCTGGCCATCCAGGCGCTGCGCAACAAGGTCGGCGACGACGCGTTCTTCGCGATCCTGAAGGGCTGGCCCAAGGAGCACGCCTACGGCAACGCCTCGGTGGCCGACTTCCAGAAGTTCGCCGAGCAGGTGTCCGGCAAGCCGCTGTCCGCGCTGTTCGACACCTGGCTGTTCCAGCCGTCGAAGCCGGCGGCGCCGGCGGTCCGCGCCCTGGTGAAGACGGGTACGGCCGTGGAGCGGCCGAAGTCCTGGAAGAAGATCGAGGCGACGAACGACGTGCACGGGCACTGACGCCGCACGGGGTCGGCCCGGCCGCCCGCCGCAGGAGGCCCGCCCGGCCTGTCGCGTCCGCGCGACAGGCCG
>NZ_BNBF01000009.1:55447-75118 GCF_014654935.1 Streptomyces capoamus | reverse complement strand
GGACGGCGCAGACGTGGGCGCCGGCGATCGCGCCGCCCGGGCGCAGCGCCCGGGCGGCGCGCCGCTGAGCCGGCCGTAGAGGAAGGCCGCGGCGAAGGCATCACCCGCGCCGTCATAGTCAGCCACCGGTGGGGGCGGCTGGGCCGCCGGCGCCCGCGCGGGCCGGCTCGCCGCAGGCCGCCCCGGCGGCGGTGACGACGGTTCCGGCGCGGCCCCGCCCGGCGGTGCGCCGCATGGTCCGCTCGGGGCCGGCGATCGCGCCCACCGGGCGCGGGCGGGCGAGTCGCCGGTCTGCCCGGCGTGGGTGCGGATCCCGGAGTCGCTCAGGTGGGCGGCGTACGGCGGGGGCAGCCCGGGGACGTGGACCATGCCGTCCACACCGGCCCCGCCCGGTACCAGGACGTCGTGTCCGCGCACACCGCCGTACCCCCGCCCCGCGGCTACCGCTTCAGCCCGCCGTACCCCGCCCGGCCGCTACCGCTTCAGCCCGGCGGGCTTCTGGCCGGCGTTCTCGGCCACCCGGCGGCGGACGCCGTACCAGCCGGCGACCAGCATGACGGCCAGCAGCGGGATCAGCAGGATGGTCTTCCGGCCGACCTCGGGGTCGTTCCACATCATGCCGAGGCAGACCAGCAGGAACGCGATCGTGGCGATCTCGGTGACCGGGCTGAACTTCAGCTGGAAGTGCGGCCGGGTCGCCAGGCCCGCGCGGGCGCGGCGGACGAAGATCATGTGGCAGAGCATGATGATCACCCAGGTGCTGATGATGCCGAGGGAGGCCACGTTCAGCACGATCTCGAAGGCCTGGCTGGGCACCAGGTAGTTCAGGCCGACCCCGAGCACACAGACCGCGCAGGTCAGCAGGATGCCGCCGTAGGGCACCTGGCTGCGGTTCATGCGGGCGGTGAACTTCGGCGCCGATCCGGCCATGGCCATGGAGCGCAGGATGCGGCCGGTGGAGTACAGGCCGGAGTTGAGCGAGGACATGGCGGCGGTCAGCACGACCAGGTTCATCACGTCACCGGCCGCCGGGACGCCGATCTTCGACAGGACCGTGACGAACGGGCTCTCGTCGGCGGAGTACACCGAGCCGGGCAGCAGCAGGGCGAGCAGCACGACCGAGCCGACGTAGAACAGGCCCACCCGCCACATGATCGAGTTCACCGCGCGCGGGACGACCCTCTCCGGCTCGGCGGTCTCGCCGGCGGCCACGCCGACCAGCTCCAGCGCGGCGTAGGCGAAGATCACGCCCTGCATCACCAGGACGACCGGCATCGCACCGTGCGGCAGGAGACCGCCGTGGTCGCTGATGACGCTCAGGCCGGGGGTGTGGCCGCCGACCTTGTGCTGAGTGGCGAGCAGGAAAATGCTGATCAGCATGAAGCCGACGATGGTGGCGACCTTGATGATCGCGAACCAGAACTCCATCTCGCCGAAGATCTTCACCGAGATCAGGTTCACGGCCAGGACCACCGCGAGGGCGATCAGGGCGAGCACCCACTGCGGGATGCTGGTGAACAGGGACCAGTAGTGCGTGTACAGCGCGATCGCGGTGATGTCGGCGATGCCGGTGGTCGACCAGTTCAGGAAGTACATCCAGCCGGCGACGTAGGCGCCCTTCTCGCCGAGGAACTCGCGCGCGTACGACACGAACGACCCGGAGGACGGCCGGTACAGGACCAGCTCGCCCAGGGCCCGGACGACGAAGAAGGCGAAGACGCCGCAGACCAGGTAGGCCACGGCGAGTGCCGGTCCGGCGTTGTGCAGGCGGCCGCCGGCGCCCAGGAGGAGGCCGGTGCCGATGGCTCCGCCGATGGCGATCATGTTGACGTGGCGGGCCTTGAGGTCCTTGCTGTAACCGGCGTCGCCCGCGTCCGCGGGCGTCTGGGCCACCGGGGGGTGGGTGGTGGCCGGTGCCGATTCCACGGCTTCCTTGCTCACGGGTGGTTCCATTCCTGGTGCGCCCGGACCTCGTGGGCCCGGGGTTCGTGCAGGTCTTGGCCCGCACCACCCTCGTGTTGCGGCACAGACCAAGGCAGCAGCTTCCCAGAGGGTTCAGCCGGTACGCGGTGGTCCAGGTCACAGAGCGGTTCTTCTCACACGCTGGTCCCGGGTTTCACACCACCGGTGAGACAGCGATACTGCTGCGCATGACGACCGGTACCGAGGAGACGCCCCTCACCATCGACGAGCTGGCCGCTCGGGCGGGCGTCACCGTCCGCACCGTCCGCTTCTACGGCAGCAAGGGGCTGCTCCCGCCGCCGGTGATCGGTCCCCGCCGGGTGGGGCACTACGGACCCGGGCACGTGGCGCGCCTGGCTCTCATCGAGGAGTTGCAGCAGCAGGGCATGACCCTGGCGGGCATCGAGCGGTACCTGCGGCAGCTGCCCGCGGACCTGACCCCGCACGATCTGGCGATCCACCGCGCGGTGGTCGCGTCCTGGGCGCCGGAGGCGGTGGAGACGCTGGCGCGCCGGGAGCTGGAGCGGCGGGCGGGACGCCCGCTCGGCGCGGATGACGTGGAGCGGCTGACGGCGATGAACGTCGTCGCACCGGGCGACGGGGACACGTTCCGGGTGGACGCCGGGCTGCTCCGGCTCGGCGTCCAGCTCCTGGACGTACCGCTGTCGCAGGAGGCGATCCTCGCGGCGCGCGAGGTGCTCGTGGAGCACTCGCGCGCCGCGGCTCACGCGCTGTCCCAGCTCTTGCGCGGCGAGGTGGAGCAGCGGGACGCCCGGGACGTGAAGACCCTGTCGGCGCACATGCAGCCGCTGGTGGTGCAGGCTCTGCTGACCACCTTCCAGCGCTCGCTGCGGGAGGAGCTGGGCGAGTGGCTCACCGGCTCAGGGGCGGACTGAGTCGCTGAACGGCTCCCCCTTCTCCGCCTTGGCCACGAGCAGGGCGGGCGGGGTGAACCGCTCGCCGTAGCGCTCGGCCAGTTCGCGGGCGCGGGCGACGAAGCCGGGCAGGCCCCCTTCGTAGCCGTTGATGTACTGGAGCACGCCGCCGGTCCAGCCGGGGAAGCCGATGCCGAGGATGGAGCCGATGTTGGCGTCGGCGACGGAGGTGAGGACGCCCTCCTCCAGCAGGCGCACGGTGTCGAGCGCCTCGGCGAAGAGCATGCGCTCCTGCATGTCCCGGAACGGGATCTCGTGCCCGGGCCGGGTGAAGTGCTCGCGCAGGCCGGGCCAGAGCCCGGCCCGCTTGCCGTCCTCGGTGTAGTCGTAGAAGCCCGCGCCGCCGCTGCGGCCGGTGCGGCCGAACTCGTCGACCATGCGGTCGATGACCGCCTCCGCGGGGTGCGCGGTCCAGGTGCCGCCGGCCTCCTCCACGGCGCGCCGGGTCTCGGCGCGGATCTTGCGCGGCAGGGTGAGGGTCAGCTCGTCCATGAGGGAGAGCACCTTGGCCGGGTAGCCGGCCTGCGCGGCGGCCTGTTCCACCGAGGCGGGCTCGACGCCCTCGCCCACCATGGCGACACCCTCGTTGATGAAGTGGCCGATCACCCGGGAGGTGAAGAAGCCGCGGGAGTCGTTGACGACGATCGGCGTCTTGTTGATCTGCCGGACCAGGTCGAAGGCGCGCGCGAGGGTCTCCTCGCCGGTGCGCTCGCCCTTGATGATCTCCACCAGCGGCATCTTGTCGACCGGTGAGAAGAAGTGCAGCCCGATGAAGTCGCCCTGCCGCTGGACGCCCTCGGCGAGCGTGGTGATGGGCAGGGTGGAGGTGTTGGAGCACAGCAGCGCATCGGGGGCGACGACCTGCTCGATCTCCTGGAACACCTTGTGCTTGAGGGCGGTGTCCTCGAACACGGCCTCGATGACCGCGTCGCAGCCGGCGAGGTCGGCCGCCTCGGCGGTGGGGGTGATCCGGGCGAGCAGCGCGTCCGCCTTCTCCTGACTGGTACGACCCCTGGTGACGGCCTTGGCGCACAGCTTCTCGGAGTAGCCCTTGCCCTTGACGGCCGCTTCCAGGGAGACGTCCTTGAGGACGACGTCGATGCCCGCGCGGGCGCACGCGTAGGCGATGCCGGCGCCCATCATGCCCGCGCCGAGCACGGCCACCTTGCGGACCTGGCGGGGTGCGATGCCCTGGGGCCGGTTGGCGCCCGAGTTGACCGCCTGGAGGTCGAAGAAGAAGGCCTGGATCATGTTCTTCGAGGTCTGCCCGGCGGCCAGTTCCACGAAGTAGCGGGCCTCGATGACCTGGGCCGTCTCGAAGTCGACCTGGGAGCCCTCGACGGCGGCGGCCAGGATGTTGCGCGGCGCCGGGTAGGGGGCGCCGCCCGTCTGCTTGCGCAGGCTGGCCGGGAAGGCCGGCAGGTTCGCGGCGAACTTCGGGCTGGCCGGGGTGCCGCCGGGGATGCGGTGGCCCGGCCTGTCCCAGGGCTGCTGGGACTCGGGGTTCGCGTCGATGAAGGCCCGGGCCTTGGCGAGCAGTTCCTCGGGGGTGGCGGCGACCTCGTGGACGAGGCCGTTCTCCTGGGCGCGCCGCGCGTTGTACTGCTGTCCCTGGAGGAGCACCTTCAGCAGGGCGTCCGCGATGCCCAGCAGGCGTACGGTGCGCACGACCCCGCCGCCGCCCGGGAGCAGGCCGAGGGTCACCTCGGGGCAGCCGATCCGGGTGCCGGGGGTGTCGAGGGCGACCCGGTGGTGGCAGGCGAGGGCCAGTTCGAAGCCTCCGCCGAGGGCCGCGCCGTTGATCGCGGCGACGACCGGTTTGCCGAGGGTCTCGATGCGGCGCAGGTTCCGCTTGATGGCGAGTCCGCCGTCGAACAGTTCCTGTGCGGTCTCGGGCGTGACCTGGATCAGGTCGCGCAGGTCGCCGCCCGCGAAGAAGGTCTTCTTGGCGGAGGTGAGGATGATGCCGCGGATGTTCTCCCGCTCCGCCTCCAGCCGGTCGGTGATCACGGCGAGGGAGTCGCGGAACGCCTGGTTCATGGTGTTCGCGGACTGGTCGGGGTCGTCCAGGACGAGGGTGACGACACCGGTGTCGTCCTGCTCCCAGCGGATGGTGGTGCTCTCGGTCATGACAGTCGTCTCCGTTGAGGTCTGCGGTCGTTCGGTTCCGCGGGGAGGTCAGATGCGCTCGACGACGGTGGCGATGCCCATGCCGCCGCCGACGCACAGGGTGGCGAGGCCGTAGCGCTTGTCCTGGCGCTCCAGTTCGTCGATGAGCGAGCCGAGGATCATGGCGCCGGTGGCGCCGAGCGGGTGGCCGAGGGCGATGGCGCCGCCGTTGACGTTGACCTTGTCCAGGCTGAGGCCCATGTCCTTCACGAAGCGCAGCACGACCGCGGCGAACGCCTCGTTGATCTCGACCAGGTCGATGTCGTCGATGGTGAGGCCCGCCTTGGCCAGCGCCTTGCGGGTGGCGGGGGCGGGACCGGTGAGCATGATGGTCGGCTCGGAGCCGGAGACGGCCGCGGAGACGATCCGCGCGCGCGGGGTGAGGCCGTGGCGCTCGCCGACCTCCCGGGAGCCGATGGCGACGAGGGAGGCGCCGTCCACGATGCCGGAGGAGTTGCCCGCGTGGTGGACGTGGTCGATCTTCTCCACCCAGTGGTACTTCTGCAGCGCGACGGCGTCGAAGCCGCCCAGGTCGCCGATGTCCGCGAAGGACGGCTTCAGCTTGGCGAGGGAGTCGGCGGTGGTGCCGGGCCGCAGGTGCTCGTCGTGGTCGAGGACGACCAGGCCGTTGCGGTCCTTCACGGGGACCACGGAGCGGTCGAAGCGGCCCTCCTTCCAGGCGGTGGCGGCGCGCTCCTGGGACAGGGCCGCGTACTCGTCCACGTCCCGGCGGGAGAAGCCCTCGATGGTGGCGATCAGGTCGGCGCCGATGCCCTGCGGGACGAAGTTGACGGCGAGGTTGGTCATGGGGTCGTTGAACCAGGCGCCGCCGTCCGAGGCCATCGGGACCCGGGACATCGACTCGACGCCGCCCGCGAGGACGAGGTCCTCCCAGCCCGCGCGGACCTTGGCGGCGGCCAGGTTGACCGCTTCGAGACCGGAGGCACAGAAGCGGTTCTCCTGCACGCCCGCGACCGTGTCCGGCAGTCCGGCGGCGATGGCGGCGATCCGGGCGATGTCGGAGCCCTGGTCGCCGACGGGGCCGACGACACCCAGCACGATGTCGTCGATCGCGGCCGGGTCCAGGCCGGGGAAGCGGTCGCGGATCTCATGGATGAGCCCCACGACCAGGTCGATGGGCTTCGTGCCGTGCAGGGCGCCGTTCGCCTTGCCGCGGCCGCGCGGGGTGCGGATCGCGTCGTACACGTACGCTTCGGTGCTCACTGGGGTGCCTTTCGGGAGGTGGGCCGAGCGGGGTGGGCGGGGTCAGCCGCGGTCGGTGACGAGGTCGTCGGGGTCGTCGGCGGGGCGGGCCGGTATCCCCCAGTCCCGGGCGACCGAGGCCGTGTCCGCGCCGGGCCGGGCGGGACCGGTGCGGACGGCGGTGGGGGTCGCGGAGAAGCGGGGGGCGGGGGCGGGCTGGGTGATGCCGCCGTGCTCGGTGAAGGTGCCGCGGGCGGCCAGGTGCGGGTGGTGCGGGGCCTCGCGCAGACTCAGTACGGGTGCCACGCAGGCGTCGGACCCCTCGAAGACGGCGGTCCACTCGTCCCGGGTGCGGGACGCGAAGGCGGCGGTGATCCGCTCGCGCAGCTCGCCCCAGCGGGTCCAGTCCGTGCGGGCGGGCACCAGGTCGTCCAGGCCGAGCAGGTGCAGGAACTCCGCGTAGAACTTGGCCTCCAGGGCACCGACCGCCATGTGCCGCCCGTCGGCGGTCTCGTAGGTGCCGTAGTAGGGGCAGCCGCCGTCGAGGAGGTTGGCGGCGCGCCGGTCCTGCCAGCCGCCGGCGGCGAGCATGCCGTGGATCATCGAGGAGAGGTGGGCCGTGCCGTCCACGATGGCCGCGTCGACCACCTGGCCGGTGCCGGTGGCGCGCGCGTGGTGCAGGGCGGCGAGGACGCCGACGACCAGGTAGAGGGAGCCGCCCGCGTAGTCCCCGAGGAGGTTGGCGGGCACGGCCGGGGGTTCGTCCGCGCGGCCGATCATGCCGAGGGTGCCGGTGAGCGCGATGTAGGCGATGTCGTGGCCGGCGCGCCGGGCGAGCGGGCCGTCCTGGCCCCAGCCGGTCATCCGGCCGTAGACCAGGCGGGGGTTGCGGGCGTGGCAGTCCCCGGGGCCGATGCCGAGCCGCTCGGCGACGCCCGGGCGGTAGCCCTCGACGAGGATGTCGGCGCGTTCGGCGAGGTCGAGGACGCGCGCGGGGCCGTCCGAGGCCTTCAGGTCGACCACGACGGAGCGCTTGTTGCGGTTGGTGACGTCGTGGGCGGGGTCGATCGCGAGGCCCGGGCCGTCCGGGCGGTCCACCCGGACCACGTCGGCGCCCAGGTCGGCCAGCAGCATGGCGGCGAACGGGCCCGGCCCGATGCCGGCGAGCTCGACCACGCGCACACCGGACAGCGGGCCGTTGCCCGGTGCCGGCGGCGTCCCTGCCGTTGTCATGCTCCAGCCCCCAAGCCTGTGTGACACAGATGATGTAACACCGGTGATGCTAGGAACGCGTTCCACCGGACACAAGACCTGAACGAGCAAGCGCTTAGCCAAGTGCCCGGCACGCCGGTCATCACCCGGACGAGTGAGCGGAGTGCCGCGGCGCGCACGCCGCCTCCCGCTTCGTCCGGCCGTTGCTGGGTAGGACCACGGCTGCCTCCGGGCTGGTCGTCGGGCTCCGCTTCCCTCACGCTAGCCTCGGCCACCGACAGCGGCGCGGGGTGTACGGCGGCCGCACGAACCGAGGGGTGTCATGAGCAGGATGAGCAGGACGGACCGCCCGTACGACCTCGTGCTCTTCGGAGCCACGGGCTTCGTCGGCACGCTCACCGCCCGCTACCTTGCCGAGCACGCACCGGACGGCCTGCGCTGGGCGCTCGCCGGACGCGACGAACGGCGGCTGGAGGAACTGCGCGCGAGCCTGCCGGGCGGCGCCGGCGCCGGGATCCTGCGGGCCGACGCGGCCGAACCGGCCGGCCTGCGCGCCCTCGCCGAACACGCGCGCGTGGTGGCCACGACCGTGGGGCCGTACGTGCTGCACGGCGGGGAACTCGTCGCCGCCTGCGCCGACACCGGCACCGACTACCTGGACCTGACCGGCGAGCCGGAGTTCGTGGACCTGACCTACGTCCGGCACGACGCACGCGCGCGGGAGACGGGCGCCCGGCTGGTGCACGCCTGCGGTTTCGACTCCGTGCCGCACGACCTGGGCGTCTACTTCACGGTCCGGCAGCTCCCCGAGGGCGTGCCGCTGACCGTGGACGGCTACGTGAGCGCCGACGCCGCCTTCTCCGGCGGCACCCTCGCCTCGGCCCTGAACCAGCTGGCCCGCGGGCGGCGGATGCTGGCCGCCGCGCGCGACCGGTCCCGGCACGAGCCGCGGCTGCCCGGCCGCCGGGTGACGGCGCCGGCGGGCGCCCCGCGGTTCGCCGCGGAGGTCGGCGCCTGGGCGTTGCCACTGCCCACCGTCGACCCGCAGATCGTGCGCCGCTCGGCCCGGGCGCTGGAGCGGTACGGTCCGGACTTCCGGTACCGGCACTACGCCGCGGTGCGACGACTGCCGGTCGCGCTCGGCGGGGTCGCGGCCGTCGGCGCGGTGGCGGCCGTGGCCCAGCTGCCGCCCGCGCGGCGCCGGCTGTCGGCGCTGCTCCAGCCGGGCGAGGGACCGAGCGCGCAGCGGCGGGCGAAGAGCTGGTTCACGGTGCGGTTCGTCGGCGAGGGCGGCGGACGACGGGTGTTCACGGAGGTCGCGGGCGGTGATCCCGGGTACGACGAGACGGCGAAGATGTTCGCCGAGGCGGCCCTGTGCCTGGCCTTCGACGACCTCCCGGAGACGGCCGGCCAGGTCACCACGGCGCAGGCGATGGGCGACGCCCTGACCGGACGGCTGCGCGCGGCGGGCATCACCTTCCGGGTAGCGGCGCGGCGCTAGCCGGACCTGGAGTAGGTGCCGGAGGTGACCGTGCACGACGGCGCGGGCGGCGCGGGACCGGGTGGGTGGGCTGGAGCGCGTCCTGCGGTACCGGGGCGGCGACCTGCGCCACTCCGCCCCCGACCCGGCGACGGCAGCGCCGGCTACGACTCGGAGTACCGGGAGGCCGGCGCCTGGCGGCTGGTGGAGTCCTGAGCGGCGCCGCCGGCCGGGCCTTCGGCCGCCTGGCGCAGGGCCCGCCGGCACAGGGCATCCGCGCGCCGGGTGGTCTCCGGCAGGCGGTAGCGCGGGGTCAGGGCGAGCGTGTGCGCCAGGGCGTTGCCGAGGCTGACCCGGTGGCCGACCGACACGAACACCGGCTTCACCCCGTCCCGGGTGCGCAGGGCCCGCCCGACCTCCTCGGTCCCGGCGAGCAGCGGCGCGGACCGGCCCCGCGCCGGCCCGGGGTCGTCGTAGGCGAACGTGAAGGGGTTCTTGGCGACGCCGATGGTCGGCAGGCCGGTGAGCACGCCCAGGTGGCTCGCCAGCCCGAAGCGGCGCGGGTGGGCCAGGCCGTAACCGTCGCAGACCACCAGGCCGGGCGGGCACGGCAGCCGCTCCAGCGCGGCCCGGACCGCCGGGATCTCGCGGAAGGCGAGGAGCCCCGGCACGTACGGGAAGGAGACCCGGCCGACGGCCGTCGCCTCCGCGACGACGTCCAGGGTGACGGCGTCCAGCACGACGGCGGCCGCCGCGACCAGGTCGAGGCCGTCGTCGTAGGCGACGTCGACCCCCGTGACGCGGCCCGTGCCGGGCGGCGGCCCGGGTTCGTCCAGCACCACCCGCCCGCGCAGCTCGTCCTGGACGGCGCGGGCCTCCTCCGGGGTCGCGGGCCAGCCCGCGGGTACGCCGACGATCGTCATGCCGGGTGACTCTACGGGCCCGCCGTGGGCCCCCGGACCGGCGGGGTAGGCTCGCGATCATGTTCGTACTGGAACTGACCTACACCGCGCCGCTCGACGCCGTGGACGCCGTCCTGCCGGACCACGTGGCCTGGCTTGAGGAGCAGTACGAGAAGGGCTTCTTCCTGGCCTCGGGACGCAAGGAGCCCCGCGACGGCGGGATCATCCTCGCCGTCGCGGGGGACCGCGCCCGCATCGAGGAACTCGTGGCGGGCGACCCGTTCACCGTGGCCGGCGTCTGCGCCTACCGCGTCACGGAGTTCATCGCCACGAAGACCGCCCCCGAGCTGGCGCGCCACCGGCAGACACTGGGCTGAGGCCCGCGGCCGGCGCCGCGGGTCCCGGCCGGCCGCGCGCCCGTCAGCCCTTCTTGGAGTCCAGGGCGCGCTGCAGCTCGTCCTTGTTCATGTGCGAACGGCCTTCGATGCCGCGCTGCTTCGCCTCGTTGTACAACTGCTCGCGCGTCGGGCCGTGCGAGCCGGCCCGGTTGCCCGACCGCTGGCCGCCGCGCTTGGACGACGACATGTCCTGGGTCGAGCTGCGGCTGGCGGTCTTGGACTCGCCGGCACGGGCGCGTTCCTTGTTGACCGTCCGCGCGGCGATCTCCTCGGCGCGCCCGGTGCTCTCTCCCCGGTCCTGCGCGCTCTTCTTGATGTGCTCGTACTGACGCTCGCGCTTGGGGCTGGAACCGGCTGGCATGATCGCTCCCTTCCTTTGCGGCAGGGAACGGGTACCCGCCTTCGGCGCACTTAGCTCACCTTTCGAGCCGGGCGACCCGGCCCTGTTCGCCGGCCGCCCAGCAGCTCCGGTCGGGGGTGCAGGCCACCGTGTCGTAGGAGCCGGTGTCGAGGGCGCGCCAGCTGCGGCCGGCGTCGGTGGTCAGGTCGGTGCCGGTCGGGCCGACGGCCAGCGCCGTGGTGCGGCTGTGCGGGAACCAGGCGGCCCCGGAGCGGTAGGCGGGCGGCGGGGCGGTGGCGGGCCGCCAGGTCCGGCCGCCGTCGGCGGTGACCGCGGCGGAGTCCGGCGAGGGCAGGCCGGGGCGGTAGTCGCCGCCGACCGCGATGCCGTGGGTGCGGTCGCGGAAGGCGAGCGCGAAGACGCCCCTGGCCGGGTCCCCCGCGGGGACCGGCGTGTCCGCGGCCGTCCAGGTCCGGCCGCGGTCGGCGGAGTGCAGCACGCGCGCGCGGGCGCCGCCGCCGGTGGCCAGCCAGACGTCCCGCGGGCCGGACGCGACCAGGCACTGGCCGCTCGCGGCGAAGCCCGCCTCGCCGTCCAGCGCGGGCGGCATGCCGTCGGCGGGCAGCACCCGCCAGGAGCGTCCGCCGTCGGCGGTGGACAGCACGCGGAACCTGCCGTCCACGGGGTCGCTCAGGGCGAGGCCGTGCCGGCGGTCGAAGAAGGTCAGGCAGTCGTAGAAGGCCTGCGGGTCGGTGTTGCGGAAGGATTCCGTCCAGGTCGTACCGCCGTCGTCGGTGCGGTAGACGCGCGACGCCTCGCCCTCGCCGATGGCGAGCACCACCGCGCGCCGCGCGTCGAACGCCGTCACGTCCCGGAACTGCGCGTCGGCCGCGCCCGGCGGGGAGACGTTCCGCCAGCCGGCGCCGCCGTCCGTGGTGCGCAGCACCGTGCCGCCGGTGCCGGCCAGCCAGGCGGTGTGCCGGTCGACGGCCGCGAGTCCCCGGAAGCGGACCTGCGGCGTGCCCGGGTCCTTCGGCGCCCAGTGCACACCCGTCCGCCCCGGATCCCCCGGGACGGCACCGGCAGCCCTGGCGGTCCCCGCAGCCCTGACGGCCCCGGCCGCCCCCGCGCCGTCCTGTCCGAGCGGGCGGGCCCCGGCCGCCGGGGCCGTCAGGGCGGCCAGCACCGCCGCGCACGCCACTCCCGCCGCCGCCGGCCGGCTCGTCCGTCTCCCGCGTCGCGTGCTCCCCGAGCGCCTCATGGCGGGCGAAGCTAGCCCACCCTCCCGGCCCCGTCCAGAGGGCCTGCCGGGCCGTGGGTGACGTGGGACGCACGGGAACGGCCGTGCGTTCCCCGTGCATGAACGCGGTGACCGAGGTCACTCGTTACCCGTGTGCACGCACCGGCCGATTCCGTCGTCTCTTCCAGTGCCGGGTGCCGCACACCCGGGCGCAGTCCAGCCGTCACGAGGGAGCCAGGTGTTGTCCACCGTCATCGAGCAGCCCGTAGAGGCCCGTCTCGTCGCCGCCGCACCGCGCATGCCGAGCATTCCCGCGACGCTGCGCTACGACCGGCGCGACCCGTTCGCCGTCCGCATGACCTTCCCGGCCCCGGCCACCCTGGAGGGGGTCGACGTGTGCTGGACCTTCTCCCGGGACCTGCTCATGGCCGGATTGCAAGGCCCCGAGGGCCACGGCGACGTCCGGGTGCGGCCGTACGGGTACGACCGCACGGTGCTGGAGTTCCACGCCCCGGAGGGCACCGCGATCGTGCACGTCCGCTCGGGCGAGATCCGGCGGTTCCTGGAGGCGGCCGGCGAACTGGTCCCTGTCGGTCTAGAACACCTTCAGCTGGACCTGGACCACGACCTGGCCGAGCTGATGCGGGACGCGTGCTGACCCCCGGCCGCCGAGCGGCACGCGCGCGTGGGGGCCGGCGGCCGCGTTAATGCGTTGACACCCCTCCCGCGCCCTCCTACGGTGTACAACGGTTCTGTTGCCGTCGATTGGAGAAGGACGTTGCTCGTCTGAGGTCCTGAGGCACCGCGTTCGCACCCGGTGAGGTGTGCGCGGCCTGCGACCTCGGCGTCCGAGCCGTCCCCCCGGCACAGGCCCTTTCCCGTGGCCCTCGGTGCCCGGCCCTTCGGTTTCCGCCTCGCGGTGTCTCGACACGCGTCCACCCGAACGCTCACACCCCTCGCGAGGCGCCCCATGTCAGCTTCCCTCACCGCCCACTCCCTGTCCTACGCCTGGCCCGACGGCACCGTCGTCTTCGACGGCCTGGACATCTCCTTCGGCCCCGGCAGGACCGGGCTCGTCGGCGTCAACGGATCCGGCAAGTCCACCCTGATCAAGCTGCTGGCCGGGGAACTCACCCCGGCCGACGGCACCGTCCGGGCGGCCGGCGAGATCGGCCACCTCCCGCAGCACGTCACGCTCGACACCGCGCTCCGCGTCGACGAGGCCCTCGGCATCGCCGGGCGACGGGCCGCCCTGCACGCCATCGAGGCGGGCGACGTCGCCGAGGAGCACTTCGAGACCCTCGGCGACGACTGGGACGTGGAGGAACGCGCCCTGGCCACCCTCGGTGAACTGGGCCTCGGCCACATCGGCCTGGACCGGACCGTGGGCGAGGTCTCCGGCGGCGAATCGGTGTTGCTGCGGCTCGCCGCGCTGCTGCTGCGCCGCCCCGACGTCCTGCTGCTGGACGAGCCCACCAACAACCTCGACCTGTACGCGCGCCGGCGGCTCTACCAGGCCGTCGCCTCCTGGCCGGGCGTCCTGGTCGTGGTCAGCCACGACCGGGAACTGCTGGACCTGGTCGACCAGATCGCGGACCTGCGTTCCGGTGAGGTCACCTGGTACGGCGGCAACTTCTCGGCCTACGAGGAGGCCCTGGCCGTCGAGCAGGAGGCGGCCGAGCGCATGGTGCGCGTCGCCGAGGCCGATCTGCGCAAGCAGCGGCGCGAACTGGCCGACGCCCAGGTCAAGCTGGCCCGCCGCAAGCGGTACGGCCAGAAGATGTGGGACGCCAAACGCGAACCGAAGATCGTCATGGGAGCGCGCAAGCGTGCCGCGCAGGAGTCGGCGGGCAAGCACCGCATCATGCACCAGGAGCGGCTCGCCGAGGCCCGGGAGCGGCTGGACGAGGCGGTGGAGGCGGTACGGGACGACGACGAGATCCGCGTCGAGCTGCCGTACACGGCCGTGCCGCCCGGCCGCCAGGTGCTCACCCTGGAGAACCTGGAGACGGCCTGCCACGCGCGCGTGCCCGGCGTCCTGGAGTTGCGCGGTCCGGAACGGATCGCGCTGGTCGGCCGCAACGGCTCCGGCAAGACGACGCTGCTGCGCACGGTCGCCGGGGAGCTGGCGCCGTCGGCCGGCGCGGTGACGGCGCACGTTCCGCTGCGGTTCCTGCCCCAGCGGCTGGACGTGCTGGACGACGCCCTGTCGGTCGCCGAGAACGTGGCCCGGTTCGCGCCGGGCGCCACCCCGAACCGGATCCGGGCCCGTCTCGCCCGCTTCCTCTTCCGTGGCGCGCGGGCCGACCAGAAGGCGGGCACGCTGTCGGGCGGCGAGCGTTTCCGGGCCGCCCTGGCCGCGCTGATGCTCGCCGAGCCCGCCCCCCAGTTGCTGCTGCTGGACGAGCCGACGAACAACCTCGACATGGCCAGCGTCCGGCAGCTGGCCTCGGCCCTGGACTCCTACGAGGGCGCGCTGATCGTGGCCGGGCACGACCTGCCGTTCCTGGAGTCGATCGGGATCACGCGCTGGCTGCTGATGGAGGGAGGGGTGCTGACGGAGACGACGCCGGAGGCGTTCGCGGACCAGGCCTGACCGGCCGGCGGGGTTCCGGGAGGGGGACGGCCGGGTACCGGGGCTTTTGACCTGGCCGGGGCGCCCTGCATGATGACGGAACCGGCGCCTCGTGCTGGGCGCCGGAACCGCACCGCCGCACCGACCGATTCGAAAGGCCCCTCGTGCCCAGCAAGAAGGCCCTCGTCCGCCGTCCCGGTCCCCGCCTCGCCGACGGCCTGGTCACGCACATCGAGCGGGAGAAGGTCGACGCCGGGCTCGCCGCCGAGCAGTGGGAGGCCTACGTCGAGGCCCTGCGCACGCACGGCTGGGAGACCATCGAGGTGGAACCGGCCGAGGACTGTCCGGACTCGGTGTTCGTCGAGGACACCGTGGTCATGTACAAGAACGTGGCGCTGATCACCCGGCCCGGTGCCGAGTCCCGGCGGGCGGAGACCGCCGGGGTCGAGGAGGCGGTGGCCCGCCTGGGCTGCTCGGTGAACTGGATATGGGAGCCGGGCACGCTGGACGGCGGTGACGTCCTGAAGGTGGGCGACACCGTGTACGTCGGCCGCGGCGGGCGGACCAACGCAGCCGGCGTGCAGCAGGTGCGGGCGGCCTTCGAACCGCTGGGCGCCCGTGTGGTGGCCGTGCCCGTGAGCCGGGTGCTGCACCTGAAGTCGGCGGTGACCGCGCTGCCCGACGGCACGGTCGTCGGGCACATCCCGAAGATCGACCGGCCGTCGCTGTTCCCGCGCTTCCTGTCGGTGCCGGAGGAGTCCGGCGCGCACGTGGTGCTGCTCGGCGGCAGCACGCTGCTGATGGCGGCGAGCGCCCCGCGGACCGCCGAGCTGCTGGCCGACCTCGGCCACGAGGTGGTGACGGTCGACATCAGCGAGTTCGAGAAGCTGGAGGGGTGTGTGACCTGCCTCTCGGTGCGACTGCGGGGGCTGTACGCCTGACCGGGCGGCCCGGCCGCTCCGCGGTCCCCGGACCTGCGCGTCCCGGGGCCGTCCGGGACCCGTGCGCGAGGCCGTGCCGGCGTGCTGATCAGCGGTTGTTTACGACGCTCTTAGCCTACGGCTTCGTAACCTACGGGTTCGTAGCCTACGATCTCGTAGGTTCCCGGCACCGCTCGCCGGACCCTCCCCTTCCGCTCCCCTTGTTCGGCGTCCCCTGGAGTTCCTGTGACGATCACTTCCCCTCACCTCGGCAGCCCGTCCGTCTGGACCGACGCGCGGCTGCTGTACGCGCTGGAGGAAGTGGTCGACAAGGAGCTGAACCGGCATCTGCAGGTCGCCAAGGACTGGATGCCGCACGAGTACGTGCCGTGGAGCGACGGCCGCAACTTCCCGGGTCTGTTCGAGGACGGCGAGGCCTGGGACAAGGGCCAGTCCAAGGTGACGGAGGTCGGCCGGATCGCCCTCGTGGTCAACCTGCTGACCGAGGACAACCTGCCGAGCTACCACCACGAGATCGCCACGCTCTTCGGCCGCGACGGCGCCTGGGGCACCTGGGTGCACCGCTGGACGGCCGAGGAGGGCCGGCACGGCATCGTGATGCGGGACTACCTGCTGGCCTCCCGCGCGGTGGACCCGGACCAGCTGGAACGGTTCCGGATGTCCCACATGAGCGAGGGCTTCGAGTCCGACAACCGGCACTCGATGCTGCACTCGATCGCCTACGTCGCCTTCCAGGAGCTGGCCACGCGGATCTCGCACCGCAACACCGGCCACCAGTCCGGGGACCCGGTCTGCGACCGCATGCTGGCCCGCATCGCGACCGACGAGAACCTGCACATGGTCTTCTACCGCAACCTGCTCAAGGCCGCCTTCGAACTGGCTCCCGACCTGACCATGCAGGCGGTGCGGGACGTCGTCGTGAACTTCCGCATGCCCGGTCACGGCATCCCCGGCTTCGAGCGGGCCGCCGCGCAGATGGCGATCGGCGAGGTCTACAACCTGCGCATCCACCACGACGACGTGCTGCAGCCGGTGCTGCGCTTCCTGAAGGTCCTGGAGATCGACGGCCTCGGCCCCGAGGGGCTCAAGGCGCAGGAGGAGCTCGGGCTGTTCATGGGCGGGCTGGACGCGGAGGCCGCGAAGTTCGACGAGAAGCTGGCCGCGCGCAAGGCCCGGATGGCGGCCCGCGCCGCGGGCTGACGCCCGGCGCGCGGGGCGGGTGCTCCGCGCGGGCCCGCCGGGCGGCGGGGTCAGCGGGCGGGGCGGCGCAGGGCCAGGCGTTCCTTCTCCGACAGCCCGCCCCAGACACCGAACCGCTCGTCGTTGGCCAGCGCGTACTCCAGACAGGCGGGGCGCAGCTCGCACAGGGCGCAGATGCGCTTCGCGTCGCGCACCGAGCTGCCGGGCTCGGGGAAGAAGAAGTCCGGCCCGGTCTGCGCGCACAGGGCCTGCTCCTGCCAGGTGTCGTCGGCCGGGGTGATGGTTTCGAAGTGCATGGCCAGGAGCCTGCCCGACGCCGGAAAACGTTCGATCAACGCCGGATCAACGACGCGCCCGGGGACTCCCGGCCGCCCCGATGATGCTCCCCCGCTCCCCCCGCGCGCACGGCGGCGCGCGGGGCCGGTGCGGAAACCGGCGGGACGCCCGCCGTCACACCCGGTGAGCGCGGGGCGGGGCAGTGCGGCGCGGCGCGGTGCACTGCTCCGGCGGCGCGCGCCGGTGGGCGGTGCCAGACTCGGCAGTGCACAGGACGGGACCCCGGCGAGGAGGGCCGAACATGCTCACCACCCGTTTCGTGAACGGCGCGCCCAACTGGATCGACGTCGGCAGCCCCGACATGGACGGAGCCGTCTCCTTCTACGGCGGCCTGTTCGGCTGGGAGTTCCGGTCGGCGGGACCGGAGGCCGGCGGGTACGGCTTCTTCCAGCTGGACGGCCGGACCGTGGCGGGCGGCATGCGGACCGGCCCCGAGCAGGGCCCGCCGGCCTGGACGGTCTACTTCCAGAGCGAGGACGCCCGGGCCACCGCGGAGGCGGCCGGGCCGGCGCACGGCACGGTCCTGTTCCAGCCGCTGGACGTGATGGGCGAGGGCCGCATGGCGGTCCTCGCCGACCAGGCGGGTGCGCACTTCGGGATCTGGGAGCCGGGGCGGACCCGGGGCGTGGACGTGGCGAACGAGCCCGGCGCGCTGTGCTGGGTCGAGCTGTACACGCCGGACATCGCGGCGGCCGCCGCCTTCTACCGGCGGGTGCTCGGCCTGGAGACGTCCGGGGTGCCCTTCCCGGGCGGGACGTACACGTGCCTGAACCCGGAGGGTGCCGGGGAGGACGCGATGTTCGGCGGGATGGTGCCGCTGGCCGACGACCCGTCCGAGCAGGCGTCCGGTCCGTACTGGCTGCCGTACTTCGAGGTGGAGGACACCGACGCGGCGGTGGAACGGGCACAGCGGCTCGGCGCGGCGGTGCGGATGCCCGCGACGACCCTGGAGGGCGTGGGCCGCATGGCCAGACTGGCCGATCCGTACGGGGCCCGCTTCGCTGTGATCAGGAGCGAGGCGGCGCAGGGCTGAGCCTCCGCGCGACGCCGGGATCCGGTCACGCGGAGGCGCGGCGTATCAGGGTCGTCGGCAGGATCGTTCCGGCCGCCGGCGCGCCCGCGGCGCCGGCCGCCGCGCGCTCCCGGTCCCGGCCGCCGGCAAGCCCCCGCAGCAGCAGGCGGGCCATCAGGCGGCCCATGCCCTCGATGTCCTGACGGACCGTGGTCAGCGGGGGGTCGGCCTGCTCGGTGACCGGCAGCATGTCGTCGAAGCCGATCACGGCCACGTCCTCGGGCACCCGACGGCCGCTCTCGCGCAGCACGCGCAGCGCGCCGAGCGCGGTGAGGTCGTTGGCGGCGAAGACGGCGTCGACGTCCGGGCAGCGCTCGAGCAGTTCGCGCATGGCGCGTTCGCCGCCGGACGGGGTGAAGTCGCTCTCCACGACCAGCCGGGGGTCGCTCGCGCCCGGCGCCTCGGCCATCGCGTCCCGGTAGCCGTCGAGCCGGTCCACCGCCGAGGTCTGGTCCAGCGCGCCGGTGAGGTGCGCGACGCGCCGGCGGCCGAGGCCCAGCAGGTGCCGTACGGCCGCGCGCGCCCCGCCCCGGTTGTCGCAGTCGACGTACACCACGCCCGGGTCCGCCGCCCGCGTGTCCTCGCCCCAGCCGGGGCGTCCGCCGAACACGGTGGGCACGCCGGCGTCGCGGATGAGGCCGGGCAGCGGGTCGTCCAGGTGCAGGGAGAAGACGAGCGCGCCGTCGACGTGGCCGCCGGCGAGGTACCGGGCCACGCGCGCGTGGTCGGCGCGGCCCTCGGTGAGCAGCAGCACGAGCTGGTTGTCGTGCGCGGTCAGCTCCTTGCTGATGCCACGCAGCTGCAGGGCGAAGAAGGGGTCGGCGAAGACCCGGGCCTCGGGCTCGGCGATGACGACCGCCACGGCGTCGTGGCGCCGGGTGACGAGGCTGCGCGCCGCCTGGTTGGGGACGTAGCCCAGTTCCTCCACGGCCCGCCGGACCCGCTCGGCCAGCGGCTCGCGTACCCCGTCGCCGCCGTTGACCACGCGGGACACGGTGGCCCGGGACACGCCGGCCCGCGCGGCCACGGCCTCCAGCGTGGGGCGCGACGCTGCCTCGGTCACTTCGGGACTCCTCCCCGGCGGGTGGCGATCAGGATAGCCGCGCGGCGGCCGTCCGGCCGGTGCGGGCGGCGTCCCGGCGGGAGCGCCTCAGCCCAGCAGGTCGGCCGCCGTGCCGAGGTCCCGGCGCTCCGCCTCCCGGAACGCCCGCCAGGCGAGGGCGAGATCCTGCCAGGGCAGTCCGACGGGGGCGTACACGGTGCGCTGCCGGGCCGAGGTCCGGCCGGGGTGCGTGCCGTCCAGCACGTCGCTGAGGGTGGCGTCGGCGTCCGTCCGGGTCGGTCCGGGTGCCGCCAGTGCCCCCGCCGAGGCGGCCAGTTGCCGGTCGTCCACGACGAGGAGGGCCGCGTCCAGCAGGTCGGCGGCGAGTTCGCGTTTGCCGGGCTCGTCGGTGCCGAGACTGGTGAGGTGCTGCCCGGCGCGGGTGTCGGCGAGGGCGAGCAGCGGTGTCCGGGACCAGGTGGCGAGCAGGACGACGTCGGCCGCCGCGGCCACCGCCCGGGCCGAGCCGAGGACCCGGCCGCCGTGCCGGGCGGCGAACGCGACGGCCCGCCCGGGGTCCGTGTCGTGGACCACGAGATCGCGGAACCCGTGCTCGACGGCGAGGCCGCGCAGGGTCAGCTCCGCCTGCGCGCCCGCGCCGATG
>NZ_BNBF01000009.1:52016-55400 GCF_014654935.1 Streptomyces capoamus | reverse complement strand
ACGTCGAGGACCTCGTAGCCGGCGGGGGCCAGCAGTCCGGTGCCGAGGGCGGCGGCCAGTCCGGTGCGCCAGGCCGTGACGGTGGCGGAGTCCAGCAGTGCGAGCAGTTCCCCGTCGGTCCCGGCGTGCAGGCAGATCACCCCGCGCAGGGCGGGCCGGGCGCCGGGGAACTTGGCGTTCACCTTCACCGTGTAGGCGTCGACGCCGGGCAGCAGACCGGGCAGGAGCGCGGTGGCGGTGCCGGGGAACGGCAGGTCGGTGCGGACCCGCCGGCCGGGGACGGACACCTCGGCGGCCGTACGGAAGCCCTCGCGCAGGGCGCGCAGACAGGCCTCGGGTTCGAGTACCGCCTCGAGGTCGCTGCGGGTCAGCACACGGGCCCGGCCATGATCGCCCACCGGCGCGCGGTACCTCCCGTCAGGGTCGGCGCCGGGCCCGGCTCGGCTGGACGCGTGGGGGTTCGCCGGGCATCTTCGGGTACTCCGGCGGGTACGGCAGGTCGCCCAGCCCGTGGTCGTGTTCGTCCTGGCGGGCCAGTTCCAGCAGCGCGTCCAGGGAGTGGGCGTGGTCGTCCATGCCGGCGTGGACGTCGCCGAGTTCGGCGAACCGGGCCGGCATGGTGGCGAGGTCGAAGTCGCGGGGCTCGGCCACGCCGACCTCCTCCCAGCGCAGCGGGGCCGAGACGGGGGCGTGCGGGCGGGGACGTACGGAATAGGCGGAGGCGATGGTGCGGTCCCGGGCCGTCTGGTTGTAGTCGACGAAGATGCGGCGCCCGCGTTCCTCCTTCCACCACTTGATGGTCACCCGGTCGGGCATCCGGCGTTCCAGCTCCCGGCCGACCGCGATCGCCGCGCGGCGCACCTGGGTGAAGGTCCAGCGCGGTTCGATGGGGACGAAGACGTGCAGGCCCCGGCCGCCGGAGGTCTTGGGCCAGCCGCGCAGCCCGCCGAACTCCTCCAGTACCGCCCGCAGTTCATGGGCGGCGCGGGCCGCGTCGGCGTAGTCGGTGCCGGGCTGGGGGTCGAGGTCGATGCGCAGTTCGTCGGGGTGGTCGACGTCGCCGGCGCGCACCGGCCAGGGGTGGAAGGTGAGGGTGCCGTACTGGGCGGCCCACACCACGGCGGCCTCCTCGGTGGGACACATCTCGTCGGCGCTGCGTCCGCTGGGGAAGGTGATGTGGGCGGTCGGGATCCAGTCGGGCATGCCCTTGGGGGCCCGCTTCTGGTAGAACCACTCGCCGCCGACGCCGTCCGGGTAGCGCTCCAGGGTGGTGGGGCGCTCGCGCAGGGCGCGCAGGATGCCGGGGCCGACGGAGGCGTAGTACCGGGCGAGGTCCAGCTTGGTGAAACCGCGCTCCGGGAAGAACACCTTGTCCGGGCTGGACAGCCGTACCGTCCGGCCGGCCACCTCGAGCTCCACCGCATCACCCATGCGGCCACGGTAGGCGCACCCCGCACAGGGCGCATACCGGGCGGATCCGTATGTATGGGAGCAGAATCTGGGGCATGGATCTCCCCGTCATGCCGCCCGTGAAGCCGATGCTCGCCAAGTCGGTGGCGAAGATCCCGCCGGGGATGCACTACGAGGCGAAGTGGGACGGCTTCCGGTCGATCGTGTTCCGGGACGGGGCCGAGGTGGAACTGGGCAGCCGCACCGGGAAGCCGCTGACCAGGTACTTCCCCGAACTGGTCGCGGCGCTGAAGGAGCGGGTGCCCGAGCGGTGCGTCCTGGACGGGGAGATCGTGATCGCGCGCGGCGGCCGGCTGGACTTCGATGCACTGACCGAGCGGATCCACCCGGCGGCCTCCCGGGTGCGGATGCTGGCCGAGAAGACCCCGGCGTCCTTCGTCGCCTTCGACCTGCTGGCCCTGGACGACCACGCCCTGCTCGACGTGGGGCTGACCGACCGTCGCTCCCTGCTGGACCGGGCCCTCGCCGACGCGACCCCGCCGGTGCACCTGGCGCCCTCGACGACGGACATCGAGGTGGCCCGGCACTGGTTCGAGCAGTTCGAGGGCGCCGGACTGGACGGGGTCGTGGCCAAACCGCCCGCCCTGCGCTACCTCCAGGACGAGCGGGCCATGTTCAAGATCAAGCACGAGCGCACGGCGGACGTCGTGGTGGCCGGGTACCGCTTCCACAAGAGCGGCCCGGTGGTCGGCTCGCTGCTGCTGGGGCTGTACGACGCGGACGGCCGGCTCCAGCACGTGGGCGTGTCGGCCGCGTTCGCCATGAAGAAGCGGGCCGAGCTGGTCGAGGAGCTCGCGCCGCTGCGCATGGACGACGTCTCCGGGCACCCGTGGGCCGCGTGGACGGACGAGACCGCGCACGAGACGGCCCGGCTGCCGGGCGCGCCGAGCCGCTGGTCCGGCAAGAAGGACCTGTCCTGGGTGCCGCTGCGCCCGGAGCGGGTGGCCGAGGTCGCGTACGACCACATGGAGAACGGGCAGCGGTTCCGGCACACGGCCCGCTTCCGGCGCTGGCGGCCGGACCGCACGCCGGACAGTTGCACCTACGCCCAGCTGGAGGAGCCGGTGCGCTACGACCTGGCGGAGATCCTCGGCGAGAAGGGCTCCGGCCGAGGCGGACAGGGTCCCGGCCGAGACGGAGAGGGCCCAGGCTGAGACGGAGAAAGCCCCGGCTCAGCCGGCCGCCCGGTCACGGCTGCGCGAGGATCTCGACGGCGCCGTCCCGCTCGCGCTGGAACACCGCGCGACCTGCCCGGCTACCGCGGCTCCCGTCCCGTCTCCAGCGCCTCCCGTGCCTCCCGCGCCCGCGCCGCCAGCCCCTCCGCACCGCAGGCCCGGGCCAGGTCCAGGCCCCGGCCCAGTTCCGCGGCCGAGCGGGCGGCGATGCCGTACTCCACGCGGGCCGCGGCGTGCTCGTACTGGCAGGGCGAGGCCTCCAGGTAGGTGACGGCGCGGGCGGCGAGCTCGACCGCGCGCCGGCCCGTCTCCAGGGCGGCGGCACAGCGCAGGGCCTCGCCTATGGCGGTGTCCGTGCCGAACCGCTCTGCCTGCCGGCGGGCGTCGGCCGCGAGCTGGGCGGCGCGGACCGGGTCCTGCGTGGCGAGGGCCCTGGCGAGGTCGACGGCCCAGGGGGCGAGGACCGGGTTGTGGCCGCCGCGGGAGCCGGCGGTCTTCTCCGCGGCCTCCAGTTCGTCGACGCCCTCCTCGGTACGGCCGACGGCGAGGAGCAGCCGGCCGCGCACGGAGCGGATGTCGGGCAGCACGATGGTGGACGGGTACGGCGGTGCGAACCCGTACTGCTCGGCGACCGACCAGGCCTCCTCCACCCGTCCCCGCGCCAGCAGGGTGTCGACCAGACCGCAGCTGGCCGACCAGTACAGCGGCAGGCGGCGGCCGACGCGCTCGGCGAGGACCA
>NZ_BNBF01000009.1:39809-51974 GCF_014654935.1 Streptomyces capoamus | reverse complement strand
GGGCCTCGCGCAGGGTGGACTCGGCGTCGCGGAGCCGGCCCTGTCTGCGGTAGGCGAGCCCGAGGAAGGCATTGGCCAGCGAGAGGTGGCCGCCGCGCCAGCCGGCCATGGTGTAGACGCGCCGGGCCTCGGCGAACAGGCTCTCGGCCCGGTCCAGCCGGTCGGCGTAGGCGTACGTGCTGCCGAGCATCATCAGCAGCCCCATGCCCCACTCGGGGTCGGTCCAGCCGAGTCCGGGCGCGAGCCGGCCGTTGACCAGGGCGCGGTCGCACAGTTCGAGGACCTCGTCGGCGCTCTCGCCGTGGGTCATCGCGTCGAAGCCGCGCAGGATCAGCAGGGCCCGTTCGGCGTTGTCCCGGCCGGAGCAGGTGCCCGCCAGTTCGGCCAGGCGCCGGGAGCGGGCGGTGGAGACGGTCTCACCGTGGATGCCCTCCCACATGAACTGGAACGCCTGCAGCCGCATCCGCACGGGGCCGGTCTCGTGCCGGGCGGCCTCGGCCTCGACCGTGCGGACGGCCTCCTCCAACTGGTCGTTGTGCAGCAGCGCCTGGGACAGGCGGACGACGGCGTCCACCCGTTCGTCCCCGTCCAGGCCGGGCATGCCGAGCGCGCTCTGCAGGTGGTCGATGGTGACGGCGGGGTTGGTCAGGAGGGCGGCGCAGCCCAGTTCGTACAGGACGTGCGCGTGCACCGCCGGGCGCGGCGGCTCCTCGAGCGCGCGTTCCAGGCAGCGGCGGGCCGCGTCGGGGGCGCCGACGGCGAGGTGCTCGCGGGCGGCCTCGCGCAGCTGCTCGACCAGTTCCTCGTCGTCGTCCGGGTGCACCTTGAGCAGGTGCCGGGCGGCCTCGGCGGCACCCCGCCCCAGCTCGGTGATGATCTGCGCGGCGACGCCGTGCATGGCCGTGCACACACCGGGCGGGATGGAGTGGTAGACGGCGGTGGCGATGAGCGGGTGGACGAACTCCAGCTCGCCGTCGCCGGGTTCGGTGCCGGCGGCCGGCTCGGGCGCGGTGAGGATGCGGGCGTTGCACAGCAGCTCGGCGCACTGCCGGGCGAGGTCGTCGGGCATGGTGGCGAGACGGGCGACCATGTCGACGGTGATGCCGGTGCCGAGGATGGCGGCGGCCCAGGCGAACCGGGTGGCCTCCAGGCCGAGGCCCTTGAGCCGGTCGACCAGTCCGCCGCCGCGGGCCGCGCGGTTGAGCGCGCGCAGCTCCGCGGCCCGCGCCTCCACCGGCTGCAGTTCGCTGTCCTGGACCTTGGCGAGGAGTTCGACGGTGTCGTAGGGGTTGCCGCCGGTGACGGCCCAGACCTCGCGGCAGAAGGGGTCGTCGGCGTGCCGGCCGAGGGTGGCGCGGGTGAGCCCGGCGGTGGCGTCCGGGGTGAGCGCGCTCAGGTTCTGGACCGGGCGTCCCGCGGCGGCGGCCACCTCGTCGAGCAGGCGGGCGCCGTCGCCGCTGTCGTCGCCGGGACGGCGGGCGACCACGACGAGGACGGACAGGTCGTCCAGGCGTCCGGCGAAGGCGGCGAGCCAGCGCAGGGTCTCCTGGTCGGCCCAGTGCGCGTCGTCCAGCAGGAGCACCAGCGGCCATTCGCGGCGGGCCAGCCGGCGCACCGCGGCGACGAGTCCGTCGCACACGTACTGCGGGTCGGCGTTGTCCCCTTGCGGTTCGGCTATGCCGAGGGCGGGGCCGGCGATGTCGTACCAGTCGCCGAGGTACTCGCGGGCCTCCTCGGGGAGCAACGACAGCAGCGCCGGCTGGAGCAGTTGCCGGACGACGTGGAAGGGGACGGACCTGAGCGTCTCGGCACCGCGCGCGGACCAGACGGCGCAGCCGCGGCGTTCGGCGATGCGGCGGATCTCGGCCAGCAGCGCGGTCTTGCCGAGTCCGGCCTCGCCCCGCAGGACCAGCAGGCTGCCCCCGGACGACTGGTCCGCGCACAGGACGTCGAGCGCCTGCGCGACGGCGGCGATCTCGGTGTCCCGCTCCCACAGGGGAGCCGAACCGGCCGCCGACGGCCGTCCCTCCGTCATCCCGTTACCTCCCCAGGTCGCCCGAACGGCGTACAGGGCCCGAGCGTAGCCGTCCGGTGGGGCCCGTGGCGGCTGGTCGCGGCACCTGTTGCCCGCCCGGGTGAAAGAGGGGGCGGGCGGGCGACGCGCGTGCCCGCCCGACCAGCGGACGGAGTGTCAACAGGCCGGGCGGCGCGACGCGGAGAGGTGACAAACCGGGTGGAAAGTCGCGGTCCGCACGCGGGCGGCCGATCCTCTCATCCCACTTTCACCGTCGCCTCATACGGTGGGGGCATGACGCAGGTGACTCCTCCCGGGTGGTACCCCGACCCCGGGCAGCAGAACGACGGTCCGCCCACCGAGCGGTGGTGGGACGGCAAGGCCTGGACGGACGGGACCCGCCCCGCCGGCCCGGCCGCCGCCTGGGGTCCCCCGGCCCCCGCGGGGTACGGCGCCCACCCCGGACACCCGGCGCACCCGGGATACCCGGCTCAGCCGGCGTACCCGGGATATCCCGCCCAGCCGCCGGCCCGGTCCCGGCGCGGGCTGCGCACGGGCATAGCCGTCGCGGTGACCGCCACCGTCCTGGCGTGCGTCGTGGCCGGCGTGTACGCCCTCACCCGGGGCGACGACGGGGGCGGCGACCGGGCGGGCTCGCGACAGGGGCCGGGCGGCGGGCAGCGCGGACCGGGCGGGCCCGGCGGCCCGGGCGGTTCCGGCGGGGCCTCGCCGTCCCCGAGGGGGTCCGAGGCGCCGAAGGTCGAGGGCGGCGGCTCGGTACCGGACCCGGCCAACGGCATCAGCCTGCCGGTGCCGAAGGGCTGGACCGGACAGGCGATCAAGCTCGGCGCGCAGGTGACCTCCGGCGACTCCTACGCGTGCCCGGGCGACACGGCCGAGACCTGCACCCCGGGCGGCGCCTACACGGCCCCGGCGGCCTTGCTGGGCGCCAAGGGCGATACGGCCGAGGAGGTCGCCAAGGCGGACATCGCGGCCAACGCCAAGGCGTCGTACGGCGGTACCACCTACGGCGGCATCACCTCGCACCGGCAACTGGCGTCCGAGGCGGTGACGGTGGCCGGGCAGAAGGGCTACCTGGTGCGCTGGAAGGCGGTCACCAGGAAGGGCGCCGACGGCTACGTCGAGTCCGTCGCCTTCCCCTCACCGAACGACGCCCGGCGGATCGTGGTGGTCCGCTTCGGCGTGGACGCCGGGCAGGAGTTGTCCGTGATCGACGAGATCCTCAAGGGGATCAAGGTCTCCTCCGGCGGCGGGAACGGCCAGGACGTCTGAGGGCGGACGCCCGGGACACGGGCCGGCCGGGACACGGACCGGCCGGGTGGGGTTCCCCTCCGCTCAAGGGGAACCCCACCCGGCCGGGGGGTGCGCGCCGCCCCCGTCCCCACGGTGCGGCGCCGGCAGGTCACCGTCCAGTCATCCCGTGGACGGCGGCCTGGGTCTCACGTCAGTCCGAGCGCGGGCAGCACGGCGGCCTCCACGAACCGGACCAGGTAGTCGGAGTCGGCGTACTGGCCGCTGAGCACCGGCCGCACGCGCAGGACGCCGAACATCATGGCGGGGATGTACTCCAGCGCCGGGTGCCCCGCCCGCACCTCGCCCCGGGCCACACCGCGGGCCAGCATCTCCTCGAGCGCGGCGATCTCCGGGTCCACCAGGGCCTCGCGCAGCGCCCGGGCCAGCTCCTGGTCGGCCGTCACCGCGTGCCCGAGCGCCTGCAGCAGCCGGGTGTCCTTGCCGGACCAGTCGCCCGCGGCCAGCGCGGCCCGGCGCAGGTCCCCGGCGAGTGACCCGGTGTCGATGCCGGCGAACCTCACCCGGCGGTTGGCGCGCAGCGCCGCCGCGACGAACTGCGGTTTGGTCTTCCACTGCCGGTAGAGCGTGGACTTGCTGCACCGGGTGCTGGCGGCGACGCCCTCCATGGTGACGGAGTCGTAGCCGCACTCGCGGATCTGTTCCAGCACGGCGTCGAAGAACTCCCGCTCACGCTCCGGCGTGATCTTGGAGCGGCGCGAGGCGGCGACCGTGTCCGGTCCGTCCGCGGCCTGCGACGTCATGCGGTGTTTCCCCTCACTCGAGCCTGTTACCAGTGTGTCGCACATCAATCGATACGCCAGTGTACCGGTACTCAAGCGTATCGGTACACTGGCGTATCGGTACGACAACGTATCGATGAGTTCCGGTACCGACCGGGGCGCACGCGCACCACCGTCAGCGAAGGGGCCGGGGATGAACGCACGAACCGAGCCTGCGGAGGCGGACACCGAGCCGGGAGCCCCGGCGCGGCCGCCTCTCATACGTGAGTTCCTGCTGGTCGCCGGGCTCTTCCTCGTCTACAAACTGGGCCGGCGGCTGGCCATGGGGCACACCGGCGAGGCCTACCGCAACGCCGGCCGC
The DNA here is from genome assembly GCF_014654935.1 of Streptomyces capoamus. Lineage (GTDB taxonomy): Bacteria > Actinomycetota > Actinomycetes > Streptomycetales > Streptomycetaceae > Streptomyces > Streptomyces capoamus. The sequence goes on along the minus strand of NZ_BNBF01000009.1, from coordinate 47,545 downwards.
GTGTGGCACCTGGAACGGACCGTGCACCTGCCCCGCGAGACCGCCGTGCAGTCGGCACTGCTGCACGGCGACACCCTCGTGCACGTGGCGAACACCTACTACGCCACCGTCCACTTCCCGGCCACCCTCGCCTTCCTGGTCTGGCTCTACCTGCGGCGGCCCGCGCACTACCTCTGGGCCCGCCGGGTCCTGGCGGTCCTCACCGGCGCCGCCCTCGTCCTGCCGTTCACCTTCCCGCTGGCCCCGCCCCGGATGCTGACCGGAACCGGCCTCGTCGACACCGGCCGCGTCTACGGCCCCTCGGTGTACGGCCCCCCGGCCGGCGACCACCTGTCCAACCAGTTCGCGGCCATGCCCTCGCTGCACTTCGGCTGGGCACTGATGCTGGCGATCGGCCTGATCGCCGCGACCCGCTCCCGATGGCGCCACCTCTGGCTGCTGCACCCCCTGGTCACCCTCCTGGTGATCGTGGGCACGGCCAACCACTACTGGTTCGACGCGATCGTCGCCACAGCCATGCTCGGCCTCTCCCTCGGCATCGTCCACCGGCCCCGGCGCGCCGCCGGCACGGCCGGGCGCGGCACCGGCCGCCTCGGCGCCCCGGAGCCGGTCCTGGCGGGAGCGGGCCGATGAGCCCCGCCGCGCTGGCCGCCCTCGGTCTGTCCCTCGTCTCGGCCGTCGCCTACGCGCTCGCCGCCGTCGCCCAGGAACGTCTCGCCTCGCGCAGTGCCGGTACCGGCCTGCTGCGGCTGCTGGGCACCGGCGCCTGGTGGTCGGCGGTCGGCCTGAACGCCGTCGCCGCGCTGCTGCACGTCGTCGCCCTGAAGTACGGTCCGCTGACCGCCGTGCAGCCGCTCGGGGCGCTCACCCTGGTCGCCGCCGTACCGCTGGGCGCGCGGGCGGCCGGACGGCGGGTCAGCGCCGTGGAGTGGCGCGGTACGGCGCTCACCCTGCTCGGACTCGCCGCCCTGCTGGTCAGCGCCTCCGGTCCGGCGCCCGCGCGGGTGCTGTCACTGCCCCAGGCCCTGGCCGTCGCGGGGACCACGGCCACCGCGATCGGTCTGCTGAGCCGGCCCGGCGCCCGGCCGGGCCTGCGGCACGCCACCGCGTCCGGCTTCGCCTCGGGCGTCGCCTCCGCGCTCACCCAGACGGTCACCGTGGCCGCCACCGACCGCTCCGGGCCGGCCCTCGGCGCCGGGGTGATCGTGGTCGCCGTACTCGTCGCCGGCTTCGCCGTCGGCGGACTCCTGCTGTCCCAGACCGCCTACCGCGGCGGCCTCGGCGCCCCCCTGGCCGTCGTCACCCTCGCCAACCCGGTCGCCGCCGCGGCCGTCGGCCTCACCCTGCTGGGACAGGGGCTGCGGGGCGGTGCGGCGGGGGTCCTGCTGGCCCTCGCGGGCGCGGGGCTGGCGGCGTGCGGGGTCGTCCTGCTCACCCGGACGGCCCCGGCGGGCGGCGGTCCCGCGCGGCCCGGGGAGTTCGCCGCGCACGACGAGCACCCGGTGGCGGCGGTGCTCGCGCTGGAGCCGGGGTCGGCCACGGCCGAACCTGTGCTGGTGCCCCGGCAGCCGGAGCAGCCGGGGCACCTCACCGCGCTGTGAACCGCGCCGGCATCGGCGGCCGGCCGCCCGCGCCGGCCGCCCGGCGGTCACCCCCAGCCGCGCGCGTCCTGCTTGAGGGCGGTGTCCACGGTGAGGGCCGTGGCCACCACGAGGCTCAGCAGCGGCTCGGGCAGCTGGTAGTGGATCTGCAGGACGTAGTTGTCCGCGGTCGTGAAGAGGGTCTTGGCGAGGCCTTCCCAGGTCTTCGTGATCCGGGCGACCTCGTTGTCCGCGTGGTCGACGATCGCGAAGTTCCAGGCCCGCCAGTTCTCCGCCTTGATGGCGCCGACCTGCCGGCCGTCCGCCATCATCGCGAAGTTGATCTTGCCGATCATGTTCTTCTGGACGATCTCGCCGACCGGCGAGCCGTCCGGACGGGTCACGATCACCCGGGACTTGAAGATCTTCATCGGCCGGGTCAGCAGCAGCTGCGGCCGGCCGTGGGCGTCGCGGATCTCCAGCTTGTGGGTGAGGAACTGGTCGATGCTGGAGACGAAGCGCAGGATCTTGCGCAGCACTCCCTGCCCGATCTGGGTGACCGAGCCGATCTCCCGGCCGTTCTGATCCATGACCTTGTACTCGTTGGTCAGCTCGATCAGCTTGGCCTTCTGGTTCACGACCAGGACGGGCTCGGTGAACAGGGTGCCGCCGCCGGGGCCGCCGGCCGCGACACCCGCCTGCTGCTGCACCTGGCGCTGCACCTTGGCGTCGCCGGCCTGCTGCTGCGGGAACGCGGCCGGCTGCGGCGGGACCTGCCCGGCCGGCTGCCGGGACGGGTTGGTGTGCTCGGTCCACTGCGAGCCGTCCCAGTAGCGGAGCGTCTGCGCCGCGCCGTGCGGGTCCGGGTACCAGCCTGCAGGAGTGTTCGATTGCGTGGTCACCGGGGCACACTACCTTGATCTGATCGGTACCTGACCAGTCCGTACGGAACGGTGCTCATCGCGCGTTCAGACCGTGACGATCGCCGGGTCGCTGACACCGGGCAGGCCGTTCTCCACGTGCCCGGCGAAGCCGCGCAGGAAGGCGGGGTCGGCGTCCCAGGTGACCGTCAGGTCGTACCAGCGCCTGCTCGCGGCGAGCCCGACGGTGCGCCGCACGGTCGCGCCGGGGCGGACCGTCACCGTGACCGGGCTTCCGCCGTATCCGTCGGCCAGCCTCAGCCGCACGGTGCCGGAGCCCTTGTTGGTGAAGGTGAGCGCGATGTCGTCCCCGGCCTGCCGTGCGGTCACCTCGGGTCCGGCGACCTTGTTGCGGCCCTTGAAGGCACGCAGGAAGCCGTTGGGGCCGTGCACCGTGAGGTCGTACCCGCCGCCGGAGTACTGCGAGTTCCACGTGTCCGAGAGGGTCTTGCCGGCCTGTGTGGTGTACGTCCAGGGGCCGTCGGTACGGCTGTCGGACGTGACGAGGAAGACCGCGCCCGCGTGCGCCCCCGAGGCGAACGTGAGCGTGAACTTCCCGGCCGCGGTGTCCGCCGAACCGTCCACCACGGGGGAGTACTTCAACGGGCGGGTGGGCCGGCTGCCGGGCTCCTGCCGGGGCAGGGCCGGGTGGGCGGGCGGCTTGGGCACATAGTCCGGGTGCCGGTCGCGGTCCTGCGGCCGGTAGCCGGCCGTGGACGGCAGGACGACGGGCGCGCCGTCCTTGCGGGAGAAGTCGAAGGCGCTGGTCAAGTCGCCGCAGACGGCGCGCCGCCAGGGCGAGATGTTCGGCTCGCGCACACCGAAGCGCCGCTCGACGAACCGGATGATCGAGGTGTGGTCGAAGGTCTCGGAGCAGACGTAACCGCCCTTGCTCCACGGGGAGACGACCAGCATCGGCACCCGCTGGCCGAGCCCGTAGGGGCCGGCGACGTGACCGGAGTCGCCCTGGAACACGTCGGGCGCGGGGTCGACCGTCGACCTGCCCTGCGCGGCGGAGGCCGGCGGGTAGGGCGGGATGACGTGGTCGAAGAAGCCGTCGTTCTCGTCGTAGGTGATGAACAGCGCGGTTTTCCCCCACACCGCGGGGTCGGCGGTGAGCGCGTCCAGCACCTGGGAGACGTACCAGGCGCCGTAGTTGGCGGGCCAGTTGGGGTGTTCGGTGAAGGCCTCGGGGGCGACGATCCAGGAGACCTGGGGCAGCCGGTCCGCCTGGACGTCGGCCCTGAGCCGGTCGAAGAGGCCCTCGCCCGTACGGGCGTCGGTGCCGGTGCGGGCCTTGTCGTACAGGGGGTCGCCCGGAGCCGCGCCGCGGTACCGGTCGAAGTAGAGCAGCGAGTTGTCGCCGTAGTTGCCGCGGTAGGGGTCCGCGATCCAGCCCCAGCCCCCGTTCGCGTCGAGGCCGTCGCCGACGTCCTGGTAGATCTTCCAGGAGACCCCGGCCTCCTCCAGCCGCTCGGGGTACGTCGTCCAGCCGTACCCCTTCTCGTCGTTGCCGAGCACCGGGCCGCCGCCCGTGCCGTCGTTGCCGGTGTACCCCGTCCACATGTAGTAGCGGTTGGGGTCGGTCGAGCCGATGAGCGAGCAGTGGTAGGCGTCGCAGACGGTGAAGGCGTCCGCGAGCGCGTAGTGGAAGGGGATGTCGTCGCGGGTCAGGTACGCCATCGTGGTCGCGGACTTGGCGGGCACCCACCGGTCGTACCTGCCGCCGTTGAACGCGCTGTGCCCGTCGTTCCAGCCGTGCGGGAGGTCCTGGATGAAGGCCAGGCCCAGGTCGTCGGCGTCGGGGTGGAAGGGCAGGACGTCCTTCGTGCCGTCGGACTGCCTCCAGACCGACCTGCCGTTCTGGGTGACGGAGCGGGGGTCGCCGAAACCGCGGACCCCTCGCAGCGTGCCGAAGTAATGGTCGAAGGAACGGTTCTCCTGCATCAGGACGACGATGTGCTCGACATCGTCCAGCGATCCGGTGCGGTAGTGGGCAGGCAGGGCGGCCGCACGCTGGATGCTGCCGGCCAGCGCGGTGAACGCCGTGGAGGCGCCGGCGAGTTGCAGGAAACGCCGCCGGTTGACTTCGGGCATGGGTGAGGTTCCTCTCGTCCTGACGTACCAGACGCCGTCAGATGACGGAATCCGCGCGGAGCGAGTGTTCCAAGAGCAGCAAACGTCAGGGAAGGGCTGGGTGGCGTCCGTGTGAAAGTCGCCGGTACAGCACTACCACGCGAGCGGGGGCTCATCGCCCAGCAACAGCCCCCTGAAGAGCCGGTCGTCGTGCGGCAGTTTCCGCCACCCCTCCCACGGAAACGGTTCGCCCCGCTGGAAGCAGACCTCGGCATCCTGCCCGACCTGCTCGTCGCGGAACCAGCGGGCACACGTGACCACCTCTTCCTCGTCCCCGCTGAGCGTCACCTTCACCTTCGCGGGGTCCCGCGCGGCGACGGCCCTCACGGTGCACATCGTTCGGTTCGCCGTCGCTGAAGAGGATGAGCCGCACCTGTCCGGTCTGCAGGCCGTGCCGGTCGGCCAGGTACTGGACCCTGCGGTCGCCGAGCCGGAGGGCGAACTCCAGCGCCTGGGCCATCGGTGTCGTACCGGAGGCGGTCAGGTCGTCGAAATCCAGGTCGGACGCGAGCACGAACACGCCACCGTCGTGGGCGAGTTCGTCCTCCGGCCGGCGGGCGTCACCGGTGACCGCCCGTACCCCGTCACCGCCGAAGGTCACCACCGCGAACTCCACCGACCGCAAGGGGCCTCGGCCCTGCTCGCGGATCTCGGGCAGCCAGGCGCGCAGGCTCCGGTTGAGTTCGTCGATGGGGCGGGTGCCCTTCTCGGCGAACCGCATCGACCCGGATACGTCGATCAGCAGGATGACGATCCGCCGGTGGTACGACTCGGTGTTGAACTGCATGTCGTCGGCCGGGTCCGCGGAGCCGGCGAACATCTCGTCGAAGTCGTCGAAGACGCTCACGCCGCGCCGCCCGCCTCCCCCGGCTCTCCGAGCGGCCGGGCGTCCCAGACGTCGGCGCCCGCCTGCCTGGTCAGGCGCACCGTGCCGCCCCTGCCGGGTGGCTGGGTGGAGCCGACCCAACGGGCCGGTTCCACCAGTCCCCCGACCGCCACCAGCCCGCGCGGGCCGAGGACGGCGTGGACGGTTCCGCACGTCTCCCCGCGTGCCGGGCGGGTATCGTCCGTGACCTCCTCGCGCCGTGTCCGTCGCGACACCACCGACACCACCGACCCCGACACACCTGCGAATCCCGTTTTATTGCGGAAAGTTGAGCAGTACTTTTTTTCCGTTCTGAACCGTTCTGCGAGCGGCTCGTCGCATGGCACCCTGCACGTCGGACCCCTTCACGCCGGGTACGCCGACGTTCAGGAAGCAGGTGCACGCGTGGCTCTGTACGCGCTCTTGGTGGGAATCGACGAGTACAGCGGACCGGTCGTACGGCTCAACGGCTGCCGCAACGACATCGACGCCGTGGACACCCTGCTGAGCACCCGGCTGCCCGGCGAGGACTACCGGCCGCTGCGGTTGACCGACCGGGCGGCCACCCGCGCGGCGGTCATCGGCGGCTTCCGGGAGCACCTGGGCCGGGCCGCCGCCGGTGACAGCGTGCTCTTCTGGTTCAGCGGCCACGGGTCACAGGCACCGGTGCCGGCGGAGTTCGCCCGCTTCGAGCCGACCGGACTGATGCAGACGCTGCTGTGCGCCGACAGCAGGCACGACGGCGTACCCGACCTCTACGACAAGGACCTCGCCGTGCTGATCGGCGAGATCACCGCGCGGGGCGTCCATGTCGTCGCCGTCCTCGACTGCTGCCATTCCGACAGCGGCACGCGGGGGCCCGGCGCGGCCGGGGCGGCCGACGGTCCGTGGCGGGCGCCGCTGGCGGTCCGGGGACAGCCGCCGTTCCCGCACCGGCCGCCGGACGGGGCCCTGCTGCTGCCCTTCGGCGCGCGGCCGGCCGACCGGGGCGGGACGGCACCCCGGCGCGGTATGGCACCGTCTCGTCCCGGCCCCGAGCCGCACGTGCTGCTGGCGGCCTGCCACTCGGACCAATACGCCGTCGAGGTGCCGACGGACCAGGGCGACCGCGGCCTGTTCAGCCTGGCGCTGCTGGAGCGTCTGGAGAGCCTCGGACTCGGGGCGACGTGCCGGGAGTTGATGACCGGTGCCCGGTGCCGGGTCGAGGAGGCCGCCCGCGGACAGATCCCCGTCCTGTCCCCGGCCGCCGAGGCCGTCGTGGACCGGCCGTTCGTCGGCGGTGCCGTCAGGGCGGCGCGTTCCCCCGTGACCATGCGGTGGCTGCGCGGCGCCTGGGAGATCGACGCGGGGGCCTGCCACGGCATGCCGGCCGGAACGCCGTCGGATCCGGCCCTGCTGACGGTGCACGACTCCGATCCGCCGCTGGAGGTGCGGGTGGAGCGGGTGCTGACCGACCGCAGCGAGGTGGTGCCGGTCGGCTGGACACCGCGTCCGGACCGGCAGTACCCCGTGGTGCTGACCGGCGTCCCGCTGCCCGTCGGCACCGTCGCGCTGGACGGTGGCCCGGACGACGCGGCGGACGAGGTCCTCCGGCTGGTCGCCGCGGCCCTGGGGACGGCGGGACCGGCCGGCGGCCCCTCACCCCACGTCCGGGTCCTGGACCGGGACGCGCGGACCCGGCGGCTGCCGGACGCGCGGGTCGGCGTACCGCGCCCGGCCACCGTGCGCATCACCGCCGCCGACGGCCGGCCGATCGCTCCGGACGTGCCGTGCGCGACGCCGGACGACGCGGACCGGGTGGTCCGGGACCTGGAGCACATCGCGCGCTGGCGGCGGGTCAAGGACCTGGACAACGCGGTCTCCGAGCTGTCCGGCGCCGTGGCCGTGGAGGTCGTGGCCGTGCGCGACGGCGAGTCCGTCGACTCGGGCGCCCGGCCCGCGCTGCGGCCCGGCCCGGACGGTGCCGTCCACCTCGGCTACCGGCGGGGCCCGGACGGCTGGCAGGAGCCGGAGGTGTTCATCCGGCTGCGCAACACGACCGACCGGGAGTTGTACTGCGTGCTGCTGGACCTCACCGACCGGTTCCGGATCCACCCCGGCCTCTTCTCGGGCGACTGGATCGCTCCGCGTCACACCGCCTCGGCGGCCTGGGGCCGGGCGGTCACCATGTCGTTGCCGCCGGGCCGGCCCGCCGTCCCGGGGGCGACGGGCACGGACTGGCTGAAGGTGCTGGTG
>NZ_BNBF01000009.1:39332-39772 GCF_014654935.1 Streptomyces capoamus | reverse complement strand
TCGGAGGTGCCGTTCTCCTCCCAGGCGTTCGACCTGGGCCGCCTCGGCGAGCCGGCGGCGACGGCGGTACGCGGCAGGCCGGGTGGCTACGCCGGCGTGCTGGACCGTCTCGGGCTCGTGGCCCTGCACCGGGACGCGGACGTGGTGCGTCCGCAGGCCGGCGACTGGACCACCGCCATCCTCACGGTGACCGTCAGCGTCCCGCGGGACTGACGACCGGTGCCGTCAGCGCCCGATGTGCACGAACGCCGCCCACGCGGCCGTGTCGGGCTCGGCGGCCGAGCCGAAGTACCCGCGCAGCCTCCGGGGCATCTGCTCCGGGGGCTTGCGGCAGCCCACCATGCACAGCTGTGCCTCGCGCAGCGCGTCCGCCGGCGGCATGCCCCCCTCGCGCAGGAAGTGGTGGAACATGAACATCAGGACGGAGGTCGCCGCGTCGG
>NZ_BNBF01000009.1:36097-39294 GCF_014654935.1 Streptomyces capoamus | reverse complement strand
GCACGCTCCAGTTGGCGCCGACCACCGTACGGACCCGCCCCGCCAGCAGCGTGGTGCTCAGGCTGAACGCCTCGTCGAGGCCGCGGGACGACCGGCCGGTGCTGCACGCGGCGAGGACGGCGAGGGCGATCCGGCGGTCCGGGCCCTCCCCCAGTGTCTGCACCAGCTGTTCCGCGGCGAGGTGCTCGCCCCCGTGGAGCAGCACGTAGGAGCTGTCGCCGGCCGCGGTGCTCTCCTCGACGATGCCGTGGCAGGCGAGGTGCAGCAGGGGGCCGCCGTCGGGGTCCGCCAGCCAGCGGAGCACCTCCGCGCGGGTGCCGGCGCCCTCCGGGCCGGGCTCGCCGTCCGGCATCCGGCCGATGTAGCGGGCGTCCGGGTAGAAGGAGTCCTTGACGGCCAGCGCCTCGAGACGGGCGGCGGGCAGGTCCCGGGCCGCGCCGGCCGGGTCGGGGTCCCCGACGACCAGGCCGGCCCCGGTGAGGGGGACGGGGCTGCGCCACGCCGACTCGCACAGCAGCCGGGCGGAGGGGGCGTAGGAGAAGACCACGTCCTCCATCGCGTACCGCCAGGTGCCGTCCTCGGACCGGGTGCGCGCCGCGTGCCACGGCACCCGGGCCAGTTCGCGCACGGGGACGAGCACCAGTCGCAGCGGCCGTTCCCCGGGCGGGGCCAGGGGGCCCCGCAGCAGGGGGCCCACGGCCGCGTCCCAGGCCCACTCGCAGATCCCGTCGAGTGCGCGCGGCGCCGCGATCCGGGCGTCGCGCAGGGCGCTGTCGCGGATGGGTGCGTCCCGTCCCGCCATGCCCCGCGCGGCGTCCGCGAGGAAGGTGTCGAAGGCCGCGATGCCGGCGTCGTTGAGGTCCGGCAGCAGTGTCCAGTTCGCGGGGGCGTCGGCGGGGATCACCACGGCGGCGCCGTTGCGCTCGTCGCCGGGCAGGAGGTAGACGAGTGCGTCGGCGCCCAGGGCGCGCAGGGCGGCACGGATCTCGGGGGCCTCCGGCGGATCGAGCAGCCGGGTGGTCCCGTCCGCCGGGCCGGCCGCGGGCGAGCCGTCGTCGGTGAGGGGGATGCCGGCGAGGGCGCTGACCACCCGCCGCCTCAGTTCGCTCGGCTCCTCCCCCGGGGCGCTGCTCCGCCTGGCCCGGCGCCACTCCTCCGCCAGGGCCGTCTCCCCCGCCGCGGCGAGCCGGGCCTCGGTGTCCCGGGTCTCGGTGGTGGCGTACAGGATGAGCCCGCGGCCGATCTCCAGGGCGGCGGCGGCGCCGTCGGCGTCGTTGTCCGTCAGGCACCAGCGCGCGGTGGTGAGGGCGTCGTCCGCGGCGTCGCGGGCCGCGGCCTGCATCGCGTCGGGCGTGCTCTCCAGCAGCACGCGCCAGGCGTGTCCGCGCAGTCCGCGCAGCGCCGTCCGGCGGCACAGCGGCGCGCGCCCCGACAGCCGGTAGGCGTGGGCGAGCCCCATGGCGATGGTGGCCCACAGTCCGTGCGTGGTGGAGGCGGCCAGTTCCCGTGCCTTATCCAGCAGTTCGGTGCCGGTCTCCAGATCGCTCCGGCCGCCCGACATCTCCACCCGGCGCAGATGGGCGTTGCCGGCCAGGAGCAGGTACTGGGGACGGTACTGGTCGTGTTCGGAGGTGAGCGACAGCACCTCGGTGAACCGGCGGACGGCTTCGTCCACGGACTGCGGTGTGTCCGCCGCGAGTTGGGTCATGGCGAGCTGGGACAGCAGCAGGGCCCGCTCGGCGTCCGGCAGTCCGGGCCGGCCCGCCGCGATCCGCATCCGGTCGATCTGGTCCTCGCCGGGTGGCCGCACGGACCCGCCCCGGCGGGCCGCGCCGCCGGTGACGAGCATCTCCAGCATGGGTACGAGCGAGTCCAACGCCTCCTGCGCGGAGGCCCGCAGCGCGGGAGGCATCCGGTCCGCGGCCTGCCGTAGGCGGTCGAGTGTCTCCAGGGCGCCCTGGGCGTCGCCCCGCACGGCCTTGGTGTTGGCCTCCTGCAGCAGATCGAGGATCGTGCCGTGTCCCGCCAGCGGCGATCCGGGCCCGAGGCCCTCGACGAGGTCCCGGACAGCCCGCGAGACCTCCTCGTTGGGGCTCACACCCTGGGTTTCCTGGGCGATCAGGTGCTGCAGTCCGATCCGGGCCGCCCGGACGAGCGTGGCATGGGGCTGGGTGTCACCCACGATCCGCGCGTACCGCTCCAGGTCCAGGAGCGCGGCGCGCGGGCGGAAGCCCGGGCGGTTCTCCTGCCAGGCCACGAGCAGGTCGGCCGCCCGCAGAGCGGCCGAGTTCACGGGCCACTCCGGCAGGGGGGACGGGTCGGCGTCGGCGATGCCGGCGAGGGTGACCGCCGCGGCCATGCGGGCGGAACCCAGCAGCGACCCGGACCGGAGCAGGGACGTCGCGATGACGGACGCCAGCTTGGCCCGTCCCGCGAGCTGTTCGGGCAGGGCGTCGAAGTCGGCGAGGGCGGCGTCGATGTCGGCGGGGTCGAAGCCGACGGCCTCGAAGCGGCTCACGTGAATCCAGCAGCGGGTGAAGAGCCAGGGGGCGCGGTCGTCCGCTCCCACCATCTCGATGGCCTGGGTGGTCCGGGAGAGCACCGTGTCCAGCCCGTCCGGTCGCGTCGCGTCGGTCATGGGGCCGTCCTTGTCACTCGGAGCGGGAAGGGGAGGTGGGGGGAGGGGGCGCATGGTGTACGGCACGGATCCACGCCACGCCGGTGAAGTTCTTCGCGGCGACCTCGATCTCGGCCCTCGTGAAACCGCCGGCCGGCAGCCCCGCGTAGCCGGCACCGACGAGGTCCCGGTGGAGCGAGTCGGAGAAGGCGACCACCAGATGGGTGTCGGGGAAGGCGTCGAGGGCACGGCGTACGGGGCCGGAGTCGAGCACCCGGAAGAGGTCCACCACCGCCGAGCCGGCGTAACCGCTGTCGGCCTCGTGGACGATGCCCTGGTGGAGACTGGCCCGCATCCGGATCGGGCGCGGGTGCGCCGAGTCCTCCCCGACCGGTCCGCCGGCGGCGCCCGGGGTGCCGTCGTTGGCCTCCGCCAGTCCGTGGGCCAGTCCGTCCAGGAGGCGGGGGACGACCCGGGTCTCGTCGGTGCCGGGTTCGAGGACGACCAGGTAGCCGTCGCCCTGTGCCTGGCGTCCGCAGCGCTCCCAGACCACGCCCGCCCGCCGGCATGCCGAGCGCAG
>NZ_BNBF01000009.1:18430-36062 GCF_014654935.1 Streptomyces capoamus | reverse complement strand
GGTGCGCAGCAGCACCCGCTGCAGCCGGACCATGTCGGCGCTGTCGCGGGCGCTGTACTTCTCGATGTCGACGGCCAGGCACAGGCGCCTGAGTCCCGGGGGCAGTCCCTCCGGGTCCGGTCCGGGTCCGCCGCCGTCCGGCTGCGGGGTGCCTTCCGGGGGGCCCGCGTCGCCGTCGTCCTGCTCGTACGGGGGCAGCGCCCAGGCTCCGGGCAGGGCGGCCCGGGGCGCGAGTGCGGCGGCCGTGGACCACGCCTCGGCCGCCGGGATGCTGAACGGCGTGTCGTGGGGGGTGTGCGCCGACCGCCGCCGGAGTGTGCCCCCCAGCACGGGCTGTACGGTGGTGACGCTCAGGCTGAGCCGCCCGGACACCTCCGCGCCGGGCACCGGCAACCGCACCACCGCTTGCGCCCAGCGCCCGTCGGGGCGGAGCGCGCCGCCCCGGCCGGTGGCCCGGAAGGTCCAGCGCAGCCGTTGCCCGCCGAGTCCGAAGACGGTGATCCGGGTGCCGTCGGCGGCGACCGTGCCGGCCGGCGGGTGGAGGTCGAGGGCGTGCAGTCCACCGGCGAGCAGGACGGTGAGCGTGGCTTCCTCGTAGCGACGGCCGCCGGGCAGTTCCTCCAGGTCGAACGGGAAGCAGAGCAGGACCGCGCGTCCTGCCGTGGTGTCCCGCAGGGCGTAGGCGAGGGGCCGGCCGAGACAGGCGCCCGCGTCCCGTTCGGGCACGGGGGCCCGCCCTCCCTTGGGGACGACCGCGCCGTCGGCGAGGAGGTCCAGGGTGGCCAGCACATCGTCGTGCCGGGTGGTGTGTCGGTGGTCTCCGGTGCGCATGCGTCCCCGTCCCCCTGGTGGATGCGGTGCGGATGACGGACGGTCAGGCCGGGGGGTCCTGGGCCAGCCGCGCGGCCTCGCGCAGTCTGTCCGGGGACAGCACGGTCGTGCGGCCGTATCCGACGTGGATCACTCCTCGTGCGGCGAGCTCGCCCAGGACGTGGTGGACCCGGCGCTCCTTGGCGCCGACGAGTCCGGCGAGTTCGGCCTGGGTGAGCCGGGGCCCGATCAGCACCCCGGTGCGGCGTGGTTCGCCGTAGTCCTCCGCCAGGTCGACCAGGACCCGGGCCACCCGGGTGGCCACCGGACTCCCGCTGAAGTCCCCCCGGCGCCGTACGGACCAGCGGTTCTTGCGTACGAGCATCCGGCTGACGGCCCGGGCCGTGGCGGGGCACGAGTCGAGGCGGTCGAGGAAGTCCCGCCGGCCGATGCGCCGCGCGGTCACGCGCCCGGCGGCGGTGACGGTCGCGGACCTGGGTTTGTTGTCGAAGGCCGCGAACTCCCCGACCAGGTCCCCGCCGAGGCGGATGGCCAGCAGCGCGGTGTCCCCGTCCTGCGAGGTCGCGGTGACCTTCGTGACCCCGCTGAGCAGCAGCAGCACGAACGTCTCCCGCAAGCCCTCGATGAGCAGGTGCTCCCCGGCGTCGTAGGAGCGGGGCGTGCCCAGGGAGAGCAGGACCTTGACGGCATCCGAACCGTCGCCGAGATCGGCCAGGAGGGTGCCGTTCGCCCACTCATGCGCTGCGGCGCCCCCCGCCTGCCTGTCCGCCATCATGGCCTCCCCCGAACATGTCGGCCTTCTCCGGCATCGGCGATTTACCGCCATCCTATCCACCACGTCACCGAATTCCGCAGGATGTCCGGCAAGTTGGGCCCCCTCGCCGGCCGCGTCCCGCGTGGCGGCACGGGCCCGGGTCATCCGCCGGCCGCCCGGGGGCGGGTGGCACCGGCGGGCTCCCCGGTGCCTTCGCCCGGGGCCGGCACGTCGGCCTCCACGGTCCACACGCGGTACCGGAGGGCGTCCGGCCCGGCGGCCCGGCCGCGCGTCCCGTCCGCGACCTCCCGCAGGAGCGCGGGGAGGGCGGGGGCGGCGCGCGCCCCGGCTCCGCCCTGCCGGGACGCCAGGCCGCTCAGGTCCATCGGGCGGTCCCCGACGAGGACGTGCACGGTCTCGGGCCGCGGTCCGTCCTCCGGCACGTCCCGCGGCCAGTACAGCGCGACGGGCCGGGTGGCCCGACGGGTGCCGGGTTCGACGCGGTAGCCGCTGGGCTGGTCGGCGGTCACCAGTGCGGTGCGGCCGCTGAGCCCGATGTCGAGCACCCAGAAGTACAGCGGGGTCCGGGAGCGGTTGGTCACCCCGACCCGGTAGTGGTCTCCGGGGTACAGGCGTTCTCCCACCGGCCGCAGCGGGCGCCAGTCACCGCCGGCGGGCGGGTGCCGGCCCTCGATCCGTACCCCTGCCGGGGCCATCAGCCGGCCCGTGCCCCGCGGAGTGCGCAGCCGGCGCAGGCGGTCCCCGCGCGCCAGGTCCTCCAGCAGTTCCGCCACCCCGGAGACGTCGGCGAGGGCCGGGTCGCAGGGCTTGCGGAGCAGGCGGCCGTCGTGGGTCAGCACCTGGAACGCGCCGGCCCGCAGGCGTACGACGGCGAAGGCGTCGGCGGCGGAGTCGGTCACGGCGAGCCGCGGCGAGCGGGCCAGTTCCGCGAGCAGCGCGTCCGCCCGCGGCCCCGGCAGGTCGACCCGTACGTTCCGGCGGTCGTGCACCCGGACGGCGAGGACGTGGGAGCCCGGCGGCAGCAACGCGGACGTCAACTCCTCGGCCAGGGACGGCGGAACCCGCGAGGTGTCCACGGTGAGCAGCGCGTCGCCCCCGCACATGTCCTCGACGGTCGCCGGCACCCGGGTCTCCCGGCCCTCGTCGGCGGGCGCGTCACCGGGGAAGACCATCATCACGTCGTCCTGGGGGCCGAGCCCGAAGAGCGCGCCGCCGGGGACGCTGAACCGGCGCTGCCCGCGCCGCAGGGGCAGCCGTCCGGGCCCGGCGCACTCGTCCAGGGAGAAGGGGAGCCGTTGCGACGGCCCGCCGGCGTCGGGCCGTTGCGGCACTCCCCGTTGTGCGAGGCGGTCCCGCACCCGGGCCACCAGGACGGACCACGGGATCCGGCGGCCGGCGCCGGCGTCGAGCAGGTCCGCGAGCGCGGCCGTGAACAGGCCCTGCCGTCCGCTCCCCGGCTCGCTCTCGCCCTCGTACGCCGACCCGTGCTGTTCACACGCGGTGAGCCGGACGACGTGCGGTACCAGCGGGAGGTCGCGGTGGGCCAGTGCCTCGGCGCGGGTCCGTGCCGCGTCGGCCGGGATCTTTGGCAGCCGCACCGACTTCAGTGCCCGGCGACCGGGGCCGAGGGCGGTGTCCCGGACCGCTCCGCCGGAGTGGCAGCAGTCCAGGACGCAGGTGACGTTGGGTGTTGTCAGCGTCAACGCCCGCACGGCGTCGGTGAGTTCCTCCGCGAGCAGGCCGCGGAAATCGGTGGCGGTGCTCTCGGCCAGGTCGGTGGGCACCAGATACTGCAGTCCGTCCGTGAGACCGCCGTGCCCGGAGTAGTAGACCACGACGCCGTCGCCGGGCCGGGTCGCGTGGCGGAGGCGGCCGAGACCCTCCGTGACGCCCGCGTAGGTGGCCCGGCCCCGGGTGCGGACGTCCACGTCGGTGAAACCGCGGCCGGCCAGGGCGCGCTCCATCCGCTCGATGTCGGCGTGCACGCCCTCGAGACCGAAGGTCTGGGCGCCGATCAGCAGGGCTCTGAGGGTCATGTCACACCCCCACGTGGACGAAGGGCGCCCAGTGGTAGGGATGCCGATCGCCGGCCGCGGGCCCGGGCCGGGCCGGTCCCGCGTCGCGGGTCGACCACGAGCGGGCCCGGTCCCCGTCACCGGAACCGGCACCGTGGCGGTGGGCCAGCGCCCTGAACTCGCGGTCGCGTTCGGCGCGGGTCAGGGCGCGGACCTCCTGCTGCGCGAGGGCCAGCGCGGTGCCGGCGTCCGGGTCCCGGTCCCCGGTCAGGTGGCGGTACATCCTGGTCATCACCAGGCTGCCGGTCCCGTCGTGCACCGGCCACAGCGAGACGATCGCGTTGCGTGCCCCGGTGACCAGGGCGGCCCGCGTCAGGCCCAGCACGTCCCCGCCCGCGGTGGCCCGGCCCCGCCCGGTGTCGCAGGCGGAGAGCACGAGCAGCCGCGGGCCGTGCGCCGCGGTCAGCAGATCGGCGAGGTCCAGGCAGTCGTCCCCCGCCAGCGCCAACCGGCTCCGGTTCGGGGCGAGTTCGTCGACCACTCCGTGCGTGGCCAGGTGCAGCACCGCGTGGGCGGGGGCGGTCCGGAGCAGGGCGGCGCGGGTGGCCTCCCGCCCGGTCAGCAGGGTGCTGCCGGGCAGCAGCCGGGCGATCTCCGCGGTCTCGGCCAGGGTGCCGGGCAGCTGGGGCAGCCCGTGGCGGGGGCTGGTGGCCGGCCCTCCGACGAGCAGGGCGCCGAGGTGCCGCCACGGCCGCCGCTCGGGCCCCGTCCGCAGCCGTGGCAGCAGTCCGGCCGCCGGCAGACGGGACACGGCGCGGTGCGCGCCGAGCACGTCACCGCCCCAGGGCAGGACGTGGAAGGGCAGCAGGGCGAGACCGGCGGGCGGCACCACGACCACGCGCCGGGCGGTGTGGAGCAGGTCCGCGAAGGGGTCGAGCAACCACGCGGCGAGCCGGTCGGCGTCCTCGGGCGCGGGGCCGTCGCCGGCCGGTGTGGCGCAGCGGTCACGGAAGCGGCGGGCGGTGCCCAGCACCTCGTGGCTGAGCTCCCGTCGACCCGGCCGGCCGGTGACGTGTTCCACCCGGAGGGTGTCGCGGGTCATGGCCCAGCCGGCCAGGGAGTCGTCGTGGAGGTGGTACGCGAGCAGCACGGTGTCCGGGGGCAGGGCCCGGGCGACGGTCGCCGCGTCCGGGACGACGTCGCCGCCCGGGGCGGTGAGCGCCCGCGGGACCCGGCGCCGGACGGCCGCCTCGGCCCGGCCCAGCACGTGCGCCGCCTCCGTCGTCCGCCGCCGTCGTTCGGCCGGCTCCGCGGGTCGCGCGAAGGGCGCGGCGGGAGGGGAGCACCCGGGTGCATTGGGCTCGGCGCGCAGGGCGGCCAGGTGGTCCTCGAACTCCGCGGCCCAGCGGACCTCCGCGGCCAGCCAGTCGCGGACGGCCGCGCGGGACGCCGGGTCCGTGCCCGCCGTGTCCAGGGCGCGCACGGCGCCGAGGAGGCCGGTCCTGGTGCGCTCCGCCTGTGCGAACGCGAGGGCCGCCGCGTGCTCCTCGCCCGAGGCCAGCCGGGCGAGGACGGCGGTGTGGTGCAGCCGGGCCGGCACCGGGTCGTCGGCGAAGGAGGCGCGCAGGGTGTCCCGGGCGAACCTCTCGCGGTGCTCCTCGTAGGCGGCGAGGCCGCGCAGGGCGTGGTCGAGGGCGTCCTGGGGCGCCTGGCCGGCGAGCGCGGCCTGCGCCCGCAGCCCGGCCGCCTCCCAGGCGTGGTCCGCGTCGGCGCCGGCGGAGCCGATGGACGGCAGGTGCCGGCCGGCGCGCTCGGGACGGCCGAGCCGCAGCCACAGGGCGGCCGCCTGGACGGCGGGGAGCAGCGGCTCCGCCGCCTCCGCCTCGGCGCGGGCCTGTTCCCTCTCGCCCAGGTCGGCGAGGGCGGCGCAGCGCACGTGGCAGCGCAGGACCGGGTCGGGCATGGACGCGGTCGCGGCGAGCGCCTCCTTCGCCAGCCGGTCGGCCTCGTCCCCGAGGCCCGCGGCGCGGCGCAGGCGGGACCGGAAGAGCGACTCCTGGGCCGGGCAGGCCGCGAGGTCGGCACGGAGCACGGCGAGGGTGTCCCGCATGGGTTCCGCGATCCAGGGGCCGCCCTCGGCGACGACGGTTCCGCCCACGCGCAGGGCGTGTCGCAGGCGTGAGCGCGCGGCGCGCATGACCTCCGGGTCCGCCAGTGCGGACGCGTGGGTGTAGAAGGTCTTCGCGGCGTGGACGACGCCCACGCAGGCGGTGAGGTCGAGTCCGGCCCGCGGGTCACCGCCGTGCCGGACGCGGGTGAGGTGCTCGCGCTGTTCCAGGTCGGCGAGGACGACGGCGGCCAGCCGGTGCCGGGCGTGCACGACGGTGCCCGTCGTCGGGACGGCGTCCTCGCTGCGGTGGCCGCCGTCCGCCCCGGCCGTGAGGAGACGGGCCAGGAGGGCGGCCCGGTCGCCGCTGCGGGCGTGCCCCCGGGCGTACCAGACGGTGGCCCGGTTGCCGACGAGCCAGGACAGTCCGCGCACCCAGGAGGTGCTGCCGACGGAGCGGCCCCACGCGCGGACGGACTCGGCGACCTCGGCTTCCGCGCCCTCCCCCGTGCCGGTGTCGATCAGGTCCAGCACGCGGTGCACCTCCAGCAGGGCCGCGTACGCCCCGTCACCGGCTCGCCGTGCCGCGTCGAGGGCCGCCTCCAGCGTCGTACGGCACTGCTCCGAGGCACCCCGGAGCCGGTGCACGTGCGCCCTCCGGAGCAGGACTGCCGCCCGTCCGCGTTCGGAGCCGGCCGCGGTGTAGGCGGCCTCCGCCGCCGTGTACGCCGCCTCGGCCGCCGCGTACCGGTCGCCGGCGCGGGCTCGCTCGGAGCGCCGCCGGCGCCGGGTCCGCCTCCCCGCGGGCGGCTCCGGCGCGGGGTCGGCGCCCGTCGGTACGCGGCATTCCTCCGCGGTGCCCGGCGCGCCGAGCGCCCAGTCCCCCTGCAGCATGCGCGCCAGCCCCGTCGAGGCCGGGCTGCCGGAGGCGTACCGCAGCGCGATGTCCAGCAGCGGGGGGACGGCGGCCCGGTCTCCGGCCCGGACGCGCAGGTCCGCGGCGAGCAGCAGGTGACCGGCGAGGGCTTGCCGGTGGCCGGTCTCGGCGATCGTCTCCCGCAGGTCGTCGAACCATTCCAGGGCGGCGTCGACGCCTTCCGGGAGGTCGTCGTCCGGTACGGTCGCGTCCTCGCCCCGCAGCGCGTGGTGGGACGCGCGCGCACGCGCGTCGCGGGCCTCGTCCGCATGACCCAGGATCATGCGGACGGAGAGCAGGACCGGGATGACCCGGCCGGCGAGGTGCCCGGGGAGCCGGAGGCTTCCCTCGGGGAGGTCACCCGCCGTGTGCGCCGTGGCGCCGGCCAGGCCCTCGACCGGGGCCAGGCACGCCCCTGGCTGCCAGTTGACGTCCAGGTGGAGTGCCGCGGTCCGCAACGCCCGCTCCATCGCCGGCTGCCGGTCCGCCGACGGGGCGTCGAGGACGGCGAGTGCCCGTTTGGGCTCGCCCGCGGCCAGGGCGGCCGCCACCGCCGTCCAGGTGGCGGCCGCCGCCGGCGGGATACCGGCCGGCGGGGCCGGCCGTGCCGTGGGATCCGTCAGCCGCTGTTCGACCAGCAGCAGCGCGGTCAGTGTCTCCGTGTCCACTCCGCATCCCCCACTCCCCCGCGGTCATGGCCGGGCCCGGCCGCGCCCCCGAGGTGCTCCCCGCGTCCGGTGCACGGACCGTGAGGGCAGCGGGAGGACGGATCACGGCTTCCCACCGCCATGCATATCAGGGGTCCCGCCCGGCGGATTCCGCACTGGGACCGGATTGGGGTGTCGCGGGGGTCAGGACGCCAGGTAGGCCTCCACCTCGCCGAACTGCCCGGCCGGCCAGCCCGTGTTGGCGCTGACGGTCAGGCGCAGGTAGCGCAGGCTCGTGCCGCCGGGCAGGGCCACGGTCGCGGTGTTGCCGGTGGCAGGGTCGAAGCGGTAGCCCTGTGGGCCCACGACGGTCGCGTAGCCGGAGCCGTCGGTGCTGCCCAGCACCGTGACGGTCTGGGTGCGGGCGCCCCAGGCGGTGGACGGCGGCAGCTTCAGCACCAGCCGGCGCACGGCGTAGGAGGAGCCGAGGTCGACCGTGAGGGACTGCGGGAAGGCGTTGTTGGCGGACTCCCAGTAGGAGTTCGCGTCGCCGTCGACCGCCTTGCCCGGGGTGTACACGTCCTGGGAGCCGGTCGCGGTGGCCGGGCGGCCCTTGGCGAGGTTGCGCCTCGGGTCGGGTTCCGGGTTGCCCTGGCCGGGCTGCGGCCAGCTGGAGCAGTCCGACCAGGTGCTGGACCAGCCGGAGTTGCCGCCTGCGTCGGTGAGGGTGAAGGAGCCGGAGTTCGCCGGGTAGGGGCAGTTGTAGACGCCGGCCGCGCCTACCTGGTCGGCGGTGACGTTCTTGAAGGTCGCCGCGCCCTGGGCCTCGGCCTGGACCACGACCGTGCCGGTGTTCCGCACGGTCGCCCCGGTGACGTCGACGTTCCGCACCGGGTGGCCCTGTCCGCCGCCGGAGACGAACTCGAAGGCGCTGTAGGGGCTGTCGGTGATCGTCGTGTTGGTGATGTGGACCGTCGCGTCGATCGCACTGTCGTAGGAGTCGACGCGCAACGCGCCCATGGGGTGGTTCCAGTTGGGGTTCATCGCGCCGGTGCGCACGAGGGTGTTGCCGTCGACCGTGATGGTGCCGGCGAGGGGGTGGAACGGGTCGAGGAACTTCTGGTTGGAGATGGCGATACCACTGCCGAGGGCGTTGGTGTCGGAGACCAGGTTGTTGCGTACGGTGATGTCGGTGCCGCCGTAGATGGCGATGCCGTTGGCGAGGTTGGGCTGCGAGATCGTGTTGTTCTCGAAGCTGGAGCCGGTGTCCGGGGAGTACAGCGACCACATGGCGAGGGAGTCGTCGCCCTGGTTGCGCAGGAAGTTGTTGCGGACGCGGACGCCCTTCGCGGTGCCGTTGAGGTTGAGCCCGTCGGCGGTGGTGTCGAGGATGCGGTTGTTCTCCACCACCAGGTTGTCGTTGTCGCCCGTGAGCCACAGACCGACCTTCAGGTGCTGGATCCACATGCCCGAGACGGAACTGTTCGGTCCGAGCGAGCCGTTGACGAAGTTGTCCGGGCTGGAGTCGACGCGTTCGGTGACCTCGCCGACGACCGCGAAGTCCTTGATGCGGACGCCGCCCGCCGAGCCGGACTGGTCGATGAAGCGGGAGGTGTGCACGACCGAGTACCAGCTGCCCGCGCCCTGCAGGGTCACGTTCTGCACGCCGCTGAGCGAGGACGTGATGCGGTAGTCGCCGGGCGGTATCCACACCGTGCCGCCCTGGGCGGCGGCGACGGCGTCCCGGAAGGCCTGGGTGGAGTCGCCGGTGCCGCTGGGGTCGGCGCCCTTGGAGACGACGGACACCGAACCGGCGGGCCGGTCCGCGGCCGGGGCGACCTGTTCGAAGTCGGCGACGTCGACGGTGACCTGGACGCCGGCGGCCTCCACGGCGACCTTGTCGCCGGCCTGGACGTCCTGCCCGAGCAGCATCCGGGTGTCGTCGAAGAAGTGGTGCGTCCTGGCGCCGGGGATCCAGCCGGTGTCGATGTACGAGTACCTGGAGGTCACCGGCAGGGTCTTGGCCAGCTTCGTGCCGTTGACGTACACGTTCAGGGCGCCGGACTGGCCGTCCGGCACGCTGTAGGCGACGTTCACCGCGTCGGCGGCGCGCGGCACGGTGAACTCCACCCGCTGCCCGGGGGACAGCCGGACGGCCTGCCGGCCGGAGGCCTCCGAGGCGAGGCTGCCCTGTGAGTAGTCCGGGCCGATCTTCGTGCCGTTGCCGGCCGCCGACTCGGCCTCCACGGAGGTGAAGGGCAGGGTGGCGCCGGCGGCCGCGTGGGCGGCCGGGGCGACGGCGACGAGCATGCCGGCGGCGAGGGCGACGGCCGCCCCGACCGCCGGCGTGCGCCGGAGGTGTCTCGCGATGCTGCGGTGCATGTGCTGATCCCTTCGTGGTGGGGGTGCGTGGGATAGCAAGGTGGTCGGCGTGATCCGGAAGACGCCCCCCCCTAGGCGCGCAGCCAGGCCGCCGTGTCCTGCGGGAGCCGGCCCGCGGCGTCCAGCGGGCCGCTGCACAGCAGGAGCCGGGAGTGCGCGGGCAGCTCGGCGGGCGGGGGCGCGAGGTTGACCACGCACAGGCCGCCGTCCGCGCGGGAGAAGGCGAGCACGCCGTCGGGGGCGGGCAGCCAGGTCAGCGGGCCGTCGCCGAGCTCCGGGCGCCGGGCGATGGCCTCGCGGTAGAGGGAGAGCATCGAGTGGGGGTCCCGCTGCTGCCGGTCGACCGCGTACGAGGGCCAGTCGGCCGGCTGCGGCAGCCAGGGTTCGTCCCGGGAGCCGAACCCCGCGTACGGCAGTCCGGCGGCCCAGGGCAGCGGAACCCGGCAGCCGTCGCGGCCGGGGTCGACACCGCCCGAGCGGAAGTGCATGGGGTCCTGGACGCGGTCGGCGGGGATCTCGGCCTCGGGCAGGCCCAGCTCCTCGCCCTGGTAGAGGTAGACCGACCCCGGCAGTGCCAGGGACAGCAGGGCGGCGGCCCGTGCCCGCCGGGTGCCGAGCGCCAGGTCGGCGGGCGTGCCGAAGGTTTTGGCCGCGAAGTCGAAGGCCGTGTCCGCGCGGCCGTACCGGGTGACCGTGCGGGTGACGTCGTGGTTGCACAGCACCCAGGTCGCCGGGGCGCCGACGGGGGCGTGCGCGGCGAGCGTGGTGTCGATGCAGGCGCGCAGCCGGCCGGCGTCCCAGGGGCAGGCGAGGAAGGAGAAGTTGAAGGCGGTGTGGAGTTCGTCGGGGCGCAGGTATCGGGCGAAGCGTCCGGGGTCGGGGAGCCAGACCTCGCCGACGAACACACCGCCGTACTCGTCGGCGACGCGGCGCCAGGAGCGGTAGAGGGAGTGGAGTTCGTCGCGGTCGACGAACGGGTGCGGTTGCGGGTGTGCGGCGAGGTCGGGGAGGTCGGGGTCCTTGACGAGGAGGGCCGCCGAGTCGATACGGACGCCGGCGACGCCCCGCTCGAACCAGAAGCGCAGGACGTCCTCGTGCTCCTGGCGGACCGCCGGGTGCGCCCAGTTGAGGTCGGGCTGCTCGGGGGTGAACAGGTGCAGGTACCAGTCGCCGTCGGGCAGCCGGGTCCACACCGGTTCGGCCGACCCGGCGAACTGGGACGGCCAGTCGTTCGGCGGGAGTTCGCCGTGGGGGCCGCGTCCGGGCCGGAAGTGGAACAGCTCGCGTTCGGGGCTGCCCGGCCCGGCGGCGAGCGCGGCGCGGAACCAGGGGTGCTGGTCGGAGACGTGGTTGGGCACGATGTCGACGAGGGTGCGGATGCCCAGTTCGCGGGCCTCGGCGATGAGTTTCTCCGCCTCGGCGAGGGTGCCGAAGGCGGGGTCGACGGCCCGGTAGTCGGCGACGTCGTAGCCGCCGTCCTTGAGCGGGGACACGTACCACGGTGTGAACCACAGCGCGTCCACGCCGAGTTCGGCGAGGTACGGCAGCCGGGCGCGGACGCCCGCGAGGTCGCCGGTGCCGTCGCCGTCGCCGTCCGCGAAGCTGCGGACGTACACCTGGTAGATGACGGCCGAGCGCCACCAGTCAGGGCCTTTCCGGGCATGGCTGGGCTGTCCCACTGGGCTTGCCTTTCTGTGGACGGGGCGGTGGCGTCAGCCCTTGGTGCTGCCCGCGCTGATCCCGGCGATGATGTGCCGCTGGAAGACGAGGAACAGCGCCACCATCGGGATGCTGGCGATCACCATCGCGGCGATGAGCACGGTGAGCTGGATGTTCTGCGAGAGCTGGACCAGGGCCACGCTGATCGGCTGCTCGCCGGTGTCGGAGAAGACCATCAAGGGCCACAGGAAGTCCTGCCACACGGCGACCAGCGCGAAGATCGACACCACCCCGAGCACCGGCCGGGACATGGGCAGGACGACGGACCACAGGATGCGGAGCCGGCCGGCGCCGTCGATCTCGGCGGCCTCCAGGACATCGCGCGGCAGCTGGTCGAAGAACCGTTTGAGCAGGTAGAGGTTGAAGGCGTTGGCGACGGCCGGCAGCCAGACGGCGAGGGGGTCGTCGAGCAGGCTGGTGTGGATCAGCGGCAGGTCGGCGACGGTCAGGTACTTGGGCACGACCAGCGCCTGCGCCGGGACCATGAGGGTGGCGAGGATGCCGCCGAGGACCACCTTGCCGAAGGCGGGCTTCAGCCTGGACAGGGAGTACGCGGCGGCCGTGCAGAACACCAGCTGGAAGGCCCAGGCACCGGCCGCCTGGACGAGCGTGTTCTCCAGGTGCCGCGGCAGCTCCATCAGGTTCCAGGCGTCGCTGTAGGCGGTGAGGTGCCAGTGCTCGGGAAGGAGCGTCGGCGGGGTCCGGGCCACCTCGTCCGGGGACTTCACGGCGCCGGTCACCATCCAGTACACGGGGAACAGGAAGGCGAGCGCGAAGAGGACGGCGACGGCGGTGAACACCGTCCAGTACACGGCCTTGCCGCGGGGACGCGCGAGAGCGGCCGGGGAGATCAGGGTGCGGGTGCCGGTGGTCATGCGTCCCCCTCGGACCGGGTGAGCCGCAGATAGACCGCGGAGAAGGCGCCGAGCAGCAGCAGGAGCAGCACGCTGAGGGCGCATGCCCCGCCGAAGTCGTTGTAGAGGAAGGCGTACTTGTAGATGAGGTACAGCACGGTGACGGTGGCGTTCTCGGGGCCGCCGCCGGTGATGACGAACGGTTCGGTGAACACCTGCATGGTCGCGATGATCTGCAGGAGCATCAGCATCAGGACCACGAACCGGGTCTGCGGCACCGTGACGTGCCGGACGCGCTGGAGGAGGTTCGCGCCGTCCAGCTCGGCCGCCTCGTAGAGCTCGCCGGGGATCGACTGGAGGGCGGCCAGGTAGACGAGGACGGTGCCGCCCATGTTGGCCCACGTGGCGACCAGGACCAGCGAGACCAGTGCGGTGTCCGTGCCGTTGGTCCAGTTCGAGGTGGGCAGGTGCAGGAAGCGCAGCGTCTCGTTGGCGAGGCCGGCCCCGGGGTCGTAGAACCACTTCCACAGCAGGGCGCTGACCACCGGCGGGATCATCACCGGCAGGTAGACCGCGACCCGGAAGAAGGCCTTGGCGTGCCGCAGTTCGTTGAGCACCAGGGCGAGGACGAAGGGGATCGCGAAGCCGATCAGGAGGGCCAGCAGGGTGAACGTGAGGGTGTTGCGCCAGGCGGCCGTGAACTCGGGGTCGTGCAGGACCCGGGTGAAGTTGGCGGTGCCGGCCCACTCGGGCGGCGAGCCGGGGGTGTACTCCTGGAAGGCGATGACGACCGCGCGGATCGCCGGGTACCAGGAGAACAGGGCGAAGCAGAGCAGGCCGCCGAAGAGGAAGCCGTAGGCGCGGGCCTGGTCGGCCAGGCGGCGCCGCCTGCGGTCCCGCGCCGGGGGCGGCGCCGGGGCCGGGACGGCGGCGGCATGCGCCGGGGGCTTCCGTTCGGCCGTCTTCGTCATGGCGGTCAGCTCCGGGCCAGAATGCTGTCGATCTTGCCGGACGCCTCCTGGAGGAGCCGGTCGATGTCGGCGTCCTTCTTGGTCAGGACGGCGGAGACCGTACCGTCCAGGACGGAGTAGATCTGCTGGGCGTGCGGCGGTTCGATCTTCATCCGGAGCTTGTGGCTGCCGTCGAGGAACGCCTGGTAGTTGTGCACCGGGACGTTGGCGGCGGCCTTCTTGGCCCGCTGGTCGACGGCGTCGGCGGCGCCGGTGAACAGGCGCGGCTCGGGCAGGCCGACGGGGGCGCCGTGCTTCCTGGCGCGCGCGTAGTCGCCGAGGAAGCCCTTGCCGGGGGTGAGGAACATGTGGTCGAGCCACTTGAGTCCGGCACGGATCTGGGCGGGTGTGTCGTGCTTGTCGAACATGTAGCCGTCGCCGCCGATGAGGGTGCCCTCGCCACCCGGCATGGGGGCCAGGGCGAGGTCCTGGTAGCTGCCGCCCTTCTCCTTGACGAGGATCGGGATGTTGTCGGGTGCGGCGAGGTACATGCCGAGCTTGCCCGAACCCATCATCTGCTGCACGTCGTTGATGACGAGGAGTTGCTTGCTGCCCATCGAGTCGTCGGTCCATCGCATGGCGTGCAGGTTCTCCAGGACGGCGCGGCCCTCGGGGGTGTCGACGGTGGCCTTCTTGCCGTCCGTACCGACCACGTCGCCGCCCTGCGAGTACAGCTCGGCGGTGAAGTGCCAGCCGCCCTGGTTCTGCGCGCTGTAGTCGGCGTAGCCGACGGTGCCGTCGCCGAGGGCGGCGATCCGCTTGGCGGCGGCGCGGACCTCGTCCCAGGTGGCCGGCGGCCGGTCGGGATCCAGGCCGGCCTCGCGGAAGAGCGCGCGGTTGTAGATCAGCCCCATGGAGTATCCGGTGCGCGGTATGCCGTACACCTTCCCGTCCACGGTGTAGATGTCCCGCAGCTGCTTCTGGATGCTGCCGTAGCTCTTCAGTTCCTTGAGGTACGGCGTGAGGTCGGCGGCCTGGTGCACGTCGACCACGTGGCGGGCGTCGGTGAAGTACGTGTAGAACACGTCCTCCATCCGGCCGCCGGCGAGTTTGGCGTCGAAGGTCTTCGGGTCCTGGCAGGGGAAGGCGTCGTGGGCGACGACGTCGATGTCCGGGTGGTGCTCCTCGAAGGCGGCGACGTCCTCCTCGAAGAACCGGCGGTCGAGCCGGGCACTCCTGGGGGGCTCGCAGTTGACGGTGATGCGGGTCGTGCCGTTCGCCGAGCCGCTGTCGCCCGGGCCGCAGGCGGTGGCGGAGACGGCGAGGGAGGCACAGACGCCGATCGCGACGACGGTACGGCGGAACCCGGTGGTGGTCATCGGTGGACCCCTCATGGCGCGGTGGCGGGAGCGGTGGGCGCCGCACACTCAAGCACCGCCGACATCCGGCCGCAAGATGTCGCGCAGAATCTGTAATTATTTGACAGACTGGCGGATCCCCGCGTGGAGCCTCGGGTGTTCAGTCGCGCGGGGCCTGCCCGGTGGAACCGCGCACCACCAGCTCCGGCTCGAACAGCAGCTCCTCGGCGGCCACGGCGCTGCCGCCGATCCGCGCGTTCAGCAGCTCCACGGCCGCGCGCCCCATGGCCTCGATGGGCTGGCGCACGGTGGTCAGCGGGGGTTCGGTGCAGTTCATGAACGCCGAGTCGTCGTAACCGACGACGGAGACGCGGCCCGGTACGTCGTGGCCCTTGCGGCGGGCCGCGCGCACGGCGCCGAGCGCCAGCGGGTCGGAGGCGCAGATCAGACCGGTGACCCCCCGGTCGATCAGCCGGGAGGCGGCGGCGTGACCGCCTTCGAGGGAGAAGATGGCCCGCGCCACGAACTCCTCCGGCAGATCACCGGCGATCGCCCGGGCGGCGGCGAGTTTCCGCGCCGAGGGAACGTGGTCGCGGGGGCCGAGGACCAGGCCGATGCGCTCGTGGCCGAGCGAGGCCAGGTGCCGCCAGGCCTGCTCGACGGCGACGGCGTCGTCGCAGGAGACGCCGGGGAAGCCGAGGTCGCCGATGGCCGCGTTGACCAGGACGACCGGGATGTTGCGCTCGGCCAGCAGCCGGTAGTGGTCGTGCGGCGCGTCCGCCTGGGCGTACAGACCGCCGGCGAACACCACACCGGACACCTGCTGCTGCAGCAGCAGTTCGACGTAGTCCGCCTCGGACACCCCGCCCTTGGTCTGCGTGCACAGCACCGGGGTGAGCCCGAGCTGGGCGAGGGCACCGCCGATGACCTCGGCGAAGGCCGGGAAGATGGGGTTCTGCAGCTCCGGCAGCACGAGGCCGACGAGCCGGGCGCGCTCACCGCGCAGCTGGGTGGGGCGCTCGTAGCCGAGCACGTCCAGAGCCGTCAGCACGGCCTGCCGGGTGGCGTCGGAGACCCCGGGCTTGCCGTTGAGCACCCGGCTGACCGTGGCCTCGCTGACTCCGACCTTCTTCGCCACTTCCGCAAGTCGTCGCGTCATGACCGCAAGCGTAACGCAAGCAATGCAAGCCGCTTGCGTAGGGGGTGGGGGTGGCGGGAGGGCACGTGGTCCGGCGGCTCGTGCAAGGGGGCCGCGCGGGGGTGCGGCCCGGCGCCGTCGGCGACCTGAACGCCGACGGTGCCGGGTCAGTCACCGGGGGACGGGACGACCGACAGGTGGGAGGCGGCGCCTCGCGGGCGGCGCGGCCTGCGGACCGGCGCGACGGCCCGGCGGGGGTCGCGCAGGATCATCGACAGGCGCCGGTAGCCGAGGTCCAGCAGCGGCTGCGGCGACTCCTCGATGATGCGGCACTCGGTGCGCCCGCGGCGCGGGTCCGGATGGTGCAGGAGACGCACCGCGCCGTCGAGTCGGGTCGCGGCCTCGCCGACGGACCGGATCCAGTGCGGCAGGCCCTGCCGGTAGGCGGCCTCCATGATCGGGTCCTGGGCGATCTCCCGTCGCACCGCCTGCAGTTCGTGGTCGTGCCCGTGCGTCTCCAGGGCGGAGCGGACCTGGGCGAGCATGGGCAGGCACCAGCCGGGCTCGTGCTCGCCGAGCACCTCGCCCGCGTCGGGGTGGAACAGGACGAAACGGAGGAAGTTCTCCCCCGGCATCGCCGTCGGGTGGGGGCGCACGCCGCGGAAAAGTGTCTCGAACGCGCTGTTGGCCATGACCACGTTCCAGTGGTGGTCCACCACCAGCGACGGACAGGCCTGGTACTCCAGCAGAGCACCGTAGTCCTGAAGGTACGCCTGGGTCTCGCAGGTCTCGGGGACGGGCCGCGGTGCCGGCCGCTGCCCTCCTGCCTGATGTGCCATCGGGAGGTCACCCCTCTTGCCTCTGCGGCCTTTCTCGCGGCGATGCGATCCTGCTGCCCCGTCGAGAGCCGTGTCAACTATCGTGGCATTTCATGCCGGTTGACGGCTGAAATTCGCCACAGTTGTGGCGACACCTGGATGTGAGTTCGAGACACCGGCTACTCTCCGGGAAGTTCACGGCGATCGCTCGTGAGAAGCACGGACACATCTGAAACCCTCTCAAGACGTAGGAGTTCTGTCGGTGACGGATGGCTACGAGGATCCGGGCGCCTCGGCGACCGCCCAGCTGCCGGCCGTCGTCGCCCGCGTCACCGCGCTCGCCGACCGCCTCGGTGTGCCGCACGCCGAGGTCTTCGACGTCAGGCGGCTCTCCACCGCCTGCGGGGTGCCCGAGCCGGTGGTCAGGGCCCTGCTGAGCGGTCGGCCCGCGGGCGAGCCGGACGTCCAGGCCCGCTTCCTGCAGCGCCTGGACCTGCTGCGCCGCACCCGGCTGAAGCCGAACGGCCGCAAGTACACCCAGCAGGAGATCGCCGACGGCGCGGGCATGTCCCGGCAGCAGGCCGGCGCCCTCATCAACGGCGACCGGCGGCCCACCATG
Source organism: Streptomyces capoamus (assembly GCF_014654935.1). GTDB lineage: Bacteria > Actinomycetota > Actinomycetes > Streptomycetales > Streptomycetaceae > Streptomyces > Streptomyces capoamus. Next base: position 18,933 of record NZ_BNBF01000009.1, on the reverse strand, counting down.
GAGCACTGCGACGCCCTGCAGCGCTTCTTCCGGGTGCACGCCGGCTTCCTCACCGCGGAGGACCCCGAGGCGCTGGCGGGCGCGCTGCAGCGCACGGAGCAGGAACTGTTGCAGAAGCTCGCGGACCGGGAGCGGGCCGCGGCGGAGACCGCGGAGGATCCGCTGGAGCGGCTGCTGCAGGACCACGGGGTGCGCGGAATCGCCTGGCGGGCCGCGCAGTTGCCCACCGACCAGCACCGGGACAAGGTCGCCGAGTGGCTCGACATGCTCCTGGAGAGCGTCAAGCGGCCCGAGTCGTGAGCCGGGAGGACCGCGGACCGCGGACACTCCCGGCGGGCAAGTGCCGCGGGTGACGCGCGGTTTCGACGGCACCACGGGCGCAGGTGCGCGCAGCCGGTGTGACCGGCCGGGGCGGGGCGCCGAGGGCTGATCCGGCCGGCACGGCTCCCCGGGCGGGCCGCCCAGGGGGGCGCGCCATGGCGCCGGGCGCCGGGGCGGCACCG
>NZ_BNBF01000009.1:10648-18389 GCF_014654935.1 Streptomyces capoamus | reverse complement strand
ACCTCCTGTCCGACGCGGGCGCGGGCTCGGGCGCGAAGGGTGGCGCGGGCACGAAGGGTGGCGCGGGCACGAAGGGTGGCGCGGGCGCGGGTGGTGAACCGTTTCCGCCGCGTCGGAGGCCCTGGTCCGGTGCGGTTCCGCCTCCGCTAAGCGGGCTAACCGGCGCGGAGCCGGACGGCGTTGTCAGTGGCGGGCGGCAAGCTGGGGGGTGTGCGCCGCAGAGCGCGTGACCGTGACGCCTACTCGGGGAGAGCCGACCGATGCCCATCGCCGTACTGACCGACCGTGAGCGTACCGCCGTTCAGGCCTATCTGCGGCTGCTGCACACGGTGCGCGCCGCCTTCGACGGCCCGCCGGACGGGGACCGGCCCGGCGTCGTCCCGCCCGCCGTGCTCGCCGAGGCGGAACGGGCGCTGTCCCGGGCGGGGCTCTCGGGCAACGAGGAGGCGTTCTTCCAACTGCTGCGCGAGTGGTGCCCACCGCCTGCCTGAGCCGCACGGGCGTGGGGGTCAGGGCCGTGCGGGGTCGTCCGTGGCGTGCGGTATGACCACCGACGTGGCCACCACGCCCTCCCGTACGGTCCACCGGCCCTCGAAGACCTGGAGGCGCCGGCCGCCGACCAGCGGACCGGGGACGAGGAGTTCGGCGCGCAGGGTGCCGTACGGCGCGCCGTCGGCGTCCGGCCGGACGGTGATGTCGGCCTCGGAGAAGTCCAGCCACTGGCGGGTGAGCGGGAACCACGCCTTGTAGACGGACTCCTTGGCGCTGAACAGGAGGCGGTCCCAGTGCACGGTGGGCCACCGTGCGGCCAGCGCGTCGAGCCGGCTGGCCTCGGCGGGCAGGAGGATGGAGGCGCCGACGCCCTCCGGGAGCGGCCCGTGGGGTTCGGCGTCGATGCCCAGGGAGACCAGGTCGGCGGTGCGGACCAGGGCGGCGGCGCAGTAGCCGTCGCAGTGGGTCATGCTGCCGGCCAGCCCGTCCGGCCAGCGCGGGGCGCCGCGTTCCCCGCTGAGCACCGGCTGCGGTGGCACGCCGAGCTTCTCCATGGCGCGCCGGGCACAGCCGCGGACGGCCGCGAACTCACGCCGCCGCTTGGCGACCGCGCGGGCCACGAGCGCTTCCTCCACCGGGTGGAGCGGGGCGTCCCACAGCGGGTCGTCAGCGCGGGCCTCCACGGCCACGACCGACTCCGGGAGCAGCTCCTCGATCACCTGCGTCGACCTCCATGGGCAGGACGCGGCGCAGCCTTCCCGGCGGGTCCGGACGCTTGCGCCACTCGCGGGGATAGCCGACGGAGACCTCCAGGAAGCGGACTCCGTCGTGCCAGGTGGTGCGGGGGATGTGCAGGTGGCCGTAGACCATGGTGGCGACGCGGAAGCGCCGGTGCCAGTCCTCGGTCAGCGTGGTGCCGCACCACATGGCGAACTCGGGGTGCCACAGGACCTCGGTGGGGTGCCGGTGCAGCGGCCAGTGGCCGGCCAGCACGGTCGGCAGGTCGGCGGGCAGCTCGGCGAGCCTGCGCTCGGTCTCGGCGACCCGGGCCCGGCACCACGCCTCCCGGGTCGGGTACGGGTCGGGGTGCAGCAGGAACTCGTCGTTGCAGACGATGCCGGTGCCCTTGGCGTAGGCGAGGCCCTCCGCCTTGGTGGTGCTGCCGGCCGGGAGGTATGAGTAGTCGTAGAGCAGGAAGAGGGGGGCGACGACGACCGGGCCGCCGGGGCCGTGCCACACCGGGTAGGGGTCCTCGGGGGTGACCACGCCCAGCTCGCGGCACACCTCGACCAGGTGGTCGTAGCGGGCGGCGCCGCGCAGGGTGACCGTGTCGCTCGGATGGCTCCACAGCTCGTGGTTGCCGGGCGTCCACAGCACCTTGCGGAAGCGGCCGGCGAGGGTGCCGAGGGCCCAGCGGATGTCGGCGACGGTCTCCGCGACGTCCCCGGCCACGATCAGCCAGTCCTCGTCGCTGTGCGGGCGCATCTCCTCGACCAGGGCCCGGTTGTCCGGATAGCCGATGTGCAGGTCGCTGATGGCCAGCAGCTGTCCGGCCCCGGCCGTCGACTCCACCCGCGCTCCCCTTCCGATCATCCGATGACACCACGAGAACACATCGACCGGCCCCCGGACAAGAGCAACCCGTCCGCGTGTCAGCTTCCGGCCGGGCCGCCGCCGGCGGTTCCGCGGGCGGGCCGGGGCCCGGAATCCCGTAACACGCCCGTTGCACGAGCAGGCGCGTGGAAGCCGTATGATCGCCCCGACACCGGCGCCCCCAACTCCCCCCTCGCACGGGGCGCTTCGGTGACCCTTCCCTCCTCCTGCCCGGGCCCGGGCCGCTCCGCCGTGCCCGCGCCCCCCGAAAGGCGGCCTGCATGGGCTCTCGCGTACGCGTCTGGCTCAACCGCACGTACGCGGAGAACGTGTTCTTCGTGGATCAGCTGCGGGGGAATCCCGACGGCCGCACGGTGGAGATCCACGCCACGCACGGTGACCCCGACTCCCCCGTGCTGGCCGCCGCCGACACCGCCGGCCCGGAGCCGGAGGGCCTGTCACCGGCCGGCTACGTCGAGTACGCCCTCGACCAGTGCGCCCGGCGCGGCATCGACGTGTTCGTGCCCCGGCTGCACCAGGCCGCGATCGTGGCGCACCGCGCGGAGTTCGCGGCGGCCGGTACGGCCCTGCTGGCGCCGACGCCCGAGGCGGTCGCCGTCTTCGAGGACAAGGCGACCGCGTACGAGGCGGTGCGCTCGGTGGGTGTTCCGGTGCCACCGTGGCACCGGGTCCGTACCGCGGCGGAACTCGTCGCGGCCGTCGAGGACTTGGAGGCGTCCGGACACCGGCCGTGCTTCAAGCCGGCCGCCGGCGCGGGCGGGACGGGCTTCCGGATGATCACCCGGGCACCCTTCTCGCTGGCGCACCTCGACGGCTTCCCGGGCCCGTACGTCCAGCTGGACCTGGTCGTCGAGGCGCTGCGGCGGGTCGAGGAGCCCGTGGACTGGCTGGTGATGCCGCGCCTGGAGCAGCCCGAGGTGTCCGTGGACTGCCTGACCGGGCCGGACAACCGGGTGCGGCTCGCGGTGGGACGCACCAAGAACGGCCGCCGCCGGGGCTTCACCCTGGACGAGCGGTGGCTGGCGCCGGCCCGGCTGATCGCGGAGGGCTTCGGGGTGCACCACCTGTCCAACGTCCAGTTCCGGATGCTCGGCGACCGGCCGGTGCTCCTGGACGTCAACACCAGGCCCGCCGGAGGCCTGCACCAGCTGTCGCTCTGCGGGGTGAACGCGCCGTGGGCGGCGGTACGGCTGGCCCTGGGCGAGGACGTCGAGGTCATCCGGCCGCAGTTCCTCGGGCAGGACTACACGGTGGTGGCGGGGCCGCGTCCGCTGGTGCCCCCGGCGCTCCCCCGGCAGCGCACGGAGTCCGGGGTCCTGCTGCCCGCCGTACCGGCGCCGGCGCGGACCGCTTCGACGGGCGAGGCGCTGCCGCTCTAGACGACGCCGGCGGGGATCCGTCCCGTTCGCCTCCGCGAGGGGCGGAGGGCTCCGCACCACAGGCGTCGGCGCACCGCGTCCGCACTCGCCCGCGCTCGCGCACTCCCGGACACCCGACCGGGCCGGCACGCACCCCGGAACGCACCCCGGCACGCACGCAGGCGCGCGCCTCGGCCACCGGTCGGCGCCCGGTTCCCGCCGGCCGTCCGGCCGCGACCGGTCCTCCCGGGGCGGCCGCGCCGCCGGGAACCGCCCGGGCGTCAGCCCCGGCACCTGGCGGTGCAGCTCGGTCACGACCGGGTCCACCGCCGGCTGACGCGACGGAGAGGTGACACGCGGGGGCGCCCGGCGGAGCGGCCCCGCGTGCTCACGCCAGGTACGCCAGGCCCGGGTGGACCTCGATGTAGCGCTCGACCAGTCTGCGGGCGACCGTGACCGAGTCGACCAGCGGGTGCAGCGCGAAGGCCTTCACGGCGGTCGCCCGGGAGCCGGACTCCGCGGCGGCCAGCACCTCCCGTTCGACGGCCTTGACCGCACACACCAGCCCGGCGGCGTGCCCGGGGAGCGGATCGACGGCGAACGGGTGCGCGCCGCTCGCGTCCACCAGGCACGGGACCTCGACGACCGCGTCGGCGTCCAGGGCGGACAGGGCGGAGCGGTTGCGGACGTTGAGGATCAGGGTGGCGCGCTCGTCGCGGGCGATGGCCCGCATCAGGGCCAGGGCGACCTTCTCGTACCCGCCGGAGAGGTCCTCGGCCTCGCGTTCGCCCGCGCCGGCGCTCTCCCGGTTCTCGGCCATGTAGGTCGCCTCGCGCTCGGCGCGGGTGCGGTCCCAGGCGCGCAGGGCGGAGACGGCGGGGTCGGCGGCTTCGGCGTAGAACCGGGCCTGCTGGTCGCGGAGGAAGGCGCCGCGGGTCTTGCCGGCCTCCTGGTAGGCGCGGACGGTCTCCCGGTTGAAGTAGTAGTAGTGCAGGTACTCGTTGGGGACCGCGCCGAGCGAGCGCAGCCAGTCGGCGCCGAACAGCCGGCCCTCCTCGAAGGAGCCCAGCAGCGCCGGATCGCCGAGCAGGCGCGGCAGTTCGTCCCGTCCGGCGACACGCAGGGCGCGCACCCAGCCGAGGTGGTTGAGGCCGACGTAGTCGATGAAGGCCTCCTTCGGGTCGGCGCCGAGGACGCGGGCGATCCGGCGGCCGAGGCCGACCGGTGAGTCGCAGATGCCGAGGACACGGTCGCCCAGGTGCCGGGACATGGCCTCGGTGACCAGGCCGGCCGGATTGGTGAAGTTGATGACCCACGCGTCCGGGGCGAGGCGGGCCACGCGCCGGGCGATGTCGACGGCGACGGGGACCGTGCGCAGCCCGTAGGCGATCCCGCCCGCGCCCACGGTCTCCTGGCCCAGCACGCCCTCGGCGAGCGCGACCCGTTCGTCGTGCGCCCGGCCCTCCAGGCCGCCGACGCGGATCGCGGAGAAGACGAAGCGGGCACCGCGCAGGGCCTCGTCCAGATCGGTGGTGGCGGTCACCGCGGGGGCGTCCGGGACACCTGCGGCCTGTTCCCCCAGCACCCGCGTCACCGCGTGCAGCCGGCGCTCGTCCGGGTCCTGCAGGACGACTTCCGTCACCCGCTCCGCGCCACGGTCGGTCAGCAGCGCGCCGTACACCAGGGGGACCCGGAAGCCCCCGCCGCCCAGAATCGTCAGCTTCACTCCGGCACCTTTCCTCACACCTGCCCTTCCTAGCAGACCCCCGCCGTCCCAGGAGCACCACCCACCGTCGCCCGGGCCGGCGGGCCGGTGGCGCCGTCCCGGGGGGACAGAGGGGATTCAGGAGATTCGGACGACTTCAGCCCCTGAACTCCTGGGCCCCGGGGGGACTTTCCTTGTTTCAACTCTTGACGGTCTCGGGTCCGGGGAGCACATTGGCGGACCGTGAGAGCGCTCTCAAGGCCACATGGGAGCGCTCTCACCAGCCCCGCACACTCCCCGTACGAGAGGCTCCCCATGAGCGCATCCTCCGGCATTCCCCGACCACGCCCGCTGCGGCGCGCGCTGGTCGCCGTCGCCGCCGCACTCGGACTGGCCGCGGCCGTCGCCACCGCCGCCACCGCGCCGGCCAGCGCCTCCGCGCCCACCCCGCCCGCCGGCTGGACACAGGTCTTCGCGGACGACTTCAACGGCGCCGCCGGCTCCGGCGTCAACACCGCCGACTGGCGGTACGACACCGGGACCGCCTACCCCGGCGGCGCCGCCAACTGGGGCACCGGCGAGGTCGAGACGATGACGTCGAGCACCTCCAACGTCGCCCTGGACGGCAACGGCAACCTGCTCATCACCCCGCGCCGTGACGCCTCCGGCCACTGGACCTCGGGCCGGATCGAGACCAACCGCACCGACTTCCAGCCCCCGGCCGGCGGGAAGCTGCGAGTGCAGGCCCGGATCCGGATGCCCGACGTCACCGGGGCGGCCGCCAAGGGCTACTGGCCGGCGTTCTGGATGCTGGGCGCGCCGTTCCGCGGCAACTACTGGAACTGGCCGGGCATCGGCGAGCTGGACATCATGGAGAACGTCCAGGGCCTGAACACCGACTGGGCCACGATGCACTGCGGCACCAACCCGGGCGGCCCGTGCAACGAGACCTCCGGCATCGGCAACTCCACCTCCTGCACCGGCACCACCTGTCAGGGCGGCTTCCACACCTACGCGATGGAGTGGGACCGCTCGACCAGCCCCGAGGAGATCCGCTTCTCCCTCGACGGCGTCACCTTCCACACCGTGCGGGCCGACCAGGTCGACGCGACGACCTGGGCCAACGCCACCGACCACGGCTACTTCATCATCCTCAACGTCGCGATGGGCGGCGGCTTCCCGGACGCGTTCGGCGGCGGCCCGGACGGCGGGACCGAGCCCGGCCACTCGATGGCCGTCGACTACGTGCAGGTCCTGCAGTCCTCCGGCGGCACCACCACTCCCCCGCCGACCGGGAACCGGGACGCCTACAGCGCCATCCAGGCCGAGTCCTACGACAGCCAGTCCGGCGTCGTCCCGGAGGCCACCACGGACACCGGTGGCGGCCAGGACATCGGCTCCCTCGCCAACGGCGACTGGGCGCTGTACAAGGGCGTGAACTTCGGGTCGACGGCGGCCAGGCAGTTCTACGCGCGCGTGGCGAGCGGCGCGGCCGGCGGGGTCAGCGGGCTGGTCGAGGTGCGCCTGGACAGCCGTACCAGCACCCCCGTCGGCAGCTTCGCCGTGGGCAGCACCGGGGGCTGGCAGTCCTGGCGGACGGTGCCGGCCAACATCGGCCCGGTGACCGGCACCCACGACGTCTACCTCACCTTCACCAGCGGCCAGCCGGCCGACTTCGTGAACGTGAACTGGTTCGACTTCGGGCACTGACCGGCAAGGGCGGCGGCGCCGGGAGTTGACCTTCACGCATACGTCAATGCCTAGCGTCGCCGCCATGACGACCACACCGACCTCGCCCCGTACCGGGCTCCAGGCCCGCCTGGCCGCCCGGCCGCACGGGCTGCCCGCCCCCGGCGACATAGAGATCGCCGAAGTGGCCGTGCCGGATCCGGCGCCCGGCCAGGTCCTCGTACGCAACCTCTTCCTCTCCCTCGACCCCGGCATGCTGCTGCTGATGGCGGAAGGGCCCCGACTGCCGCTGCCCCGCTACGAGATCGGCGCCCCGATGCACGGGGACGCGGTCGGCGAGGTGCTCCGCTCGGCGGATCCCTCGCTGCGCCCCGGCGACCTGGTGGTGCACCGGCTCGGCTGGCGGGAGTACGCGGTGGCCGACGCCGGGGCGTTCCGGCAGGTCGACCGGAACGCCTACCCGAACCCCTCCCTGCACCTCGGCTTCGGGCTCGTCGCCTACGCGGGCCTCATGGAAGTGGCCCGGCTCAGGCCCGGCGACACGGTGTTCGTCTCCAGCGCGGCCGGCGCGATCGGCTCGCTGGCCGGGCAGATCGCCCGGCTGGCGGGAGCGCGACGGGTGATCGGCAGCACCGGCTCGGCGGCGAAGGCGGCGCACCTGACCGGGCGGCTCGGCTTCGACGCGGCCTTCGACCACCATGACGGCCCGGTGCTGCACCGGCTCCGCGAGGCCGCGCCCGACGGCATCGACGTCTACTTCGACAATGTCGGCGGCGAGCAGTTGCGGGCCGCGATCGAGGTGATGAACGAGCACGGCCGGATCGCCCTGTGCGGCGCCCTGCACCAGCAGTCCACGGGCCGGCCCGATCCCGGGCCCGGTGAT
>NZ_BNBF01000009.1:7615-10601 GCF_014654935.1 Streptomyces capoamus | reverse complement strand
CCGATGCGGATCATCGCCAAGCGGCTGACCCTGCGCGGCTTCACGGTCCGCGAACACCTGGACCTCGCCCCCGAGTTCGGGGAACGGTTCCGCGGCTGGCTGCGGGACGGCTCGATCGTGTACGACGAGACGGTGATCGACGGCCTGGCCGCCGCCCCGGCCGCGCTGACCGATCTGGTGCGCGGCCGGTACACCGGGAAGACCGTGGTCCGGCTGGGCGTTGGGGGCGAGCGTGATGCTGATCGGTGAACTCGCCGCCACGACGGGCACGACGACCCGCACCCTGCGCTACTACGAGGAGCAGGGCCTGCTGGAACCCGGCCGGACCACCGCCGGGTACCGGGTCTACGGGCCGGAGGCGGTCCTGCGGGTCCGCAACGTGCGCGACCTGCTCGCCTCCGGGTTCACGGTGGAGAACGTCAAGTCCTTCGTCCGCTACCTCGACGACGACCTGCCGGAGGTGTTCACGTACACCGAGTCCTGCGCCGCCCACTACGAGGTGGGCGCGCGCCGGGTGGCCGAACTCCACGAGCGCATCGAGTCGCTGACCCGGATGCGGGACACCCTCGTGCGCCGGATGCCGTGGCTGGCCGCCGAGCCGCCGGCCCGGGCGGCGACGGACCGGCACTCCACGGCCTAGCACATCGGCCGAGGCCTCTCCGTTCCCCATCTCCTCTTCTCTGACGGCGCGTTGAGACGGATGCGGACGGATCGCGTATCGCTGCACAAGGACATGGCGCTTACGGTGTGGGCCGAGGAGGAACGCCGATGGAACACGACGGCACCCGACCGCGACCGGACTCCGTTCCGGAGCGTGACGCGGCGCTGGAGATCCAGGAATCCTTCCAGGCGATCCTGGACGCCCTCGACGCCGCGCGCGCCGAGCTGCGTGCGGAGGGCAGGAACCGGCGAACGGGGGGCCCGCCGCGGTCCTCCGACCGACACGGCGAACCGGCCGCGTACGGCGGCCGGGCGGTTCCCGCCAAGGTCCTGTCGCCGGAGCCGGCGCCCCGTCCTCCGGCCGCACGTCCGCGAGCACATCGAACGGGGCCTCGCTCCGCAGGCCTGGTTCCCGTTCCTCCGCAAGGCGTTCCGCGGTCCGTCGTGAATCCGCCGCGGACCGGTCCTGTGCGCCGGCCTGCGCAGGAGCCCTTGGTGCAGCCACTGTGGTCGCACGGCGCGCGGCAGGAGGCGGAGAAGCAGCCCACCACGAGCGACGCGGGCCCGACGCGGGACGAGCCGTCGGCGCCCCGCCCGAGCGCAGGGCCCGTGCGTGCGGGCGGGCGCCCCGGAACCGGCCCGTCCCCGGACGCCTGCTGGACCACCGGCCCCTCCCCGGACGCCTGCTGGACCACCGGCCCCTCCCCGGACGCCTCCTGGACGGCCGACCCGGGACGCTCCGCTGCGCGCACGGCGCCTCTCGACGCCCCGCCCCGTCAGGCGCCGGCGCGCCCGGACGCCGTACGGCTGCCGGTACCGAAGGGGAGCCCAGGACATCGGCGGTCCGCCGACCGGCGGCACGCCCGGGTCGCCGGATTCTTCGGGCTGGGTGCCGTGAGCGGACTCCTGCTCGCCTCTTCGCTCCTCACGCACCAGCACTCCGAGCCGGCGGCGCCGCCCGCCGCCCGGGAGCAACCCGAACAGCCGCTGCCCGACGACACCCCGCTCCCCGAAATCCCGGGCACCGGGGTACTGCGCGAGGGCGACAGCGGGCATGGAGTGTACGAGTTGCAGGTGCGTCTGCTCCAGATTCCGGGGCTCTACGAGGGCGGTGCGATCGACGGCCGCTTCGGCACGGAGGTCCGGCAGGCCGTGGCCCGGTTCCAGAAACGGTTCGCCGTCCAGGGGGACGACACCGGCGTGTACGGGGACAACACCCGCTACGCCCTCATGCTGCGCACGAAGTAGTCGTCCCCGGTCACTGGTCTCTAGTCCCGCTCCGTGACGGCCATCTCGCCCAGGAGGGACCAGTCGTCCTGCGGAACCGACATGTTCACGATGCGAGGTGTTTCGACCAGGTGCCGCGGCAGCGTCTCCTGCGCGGCCCTGAAGTGCGCGGACTGCACATGAGCGGCACCCGCCTCGTCATCGCGGAAGGCCTCGACCAGGACGTACTCCGTCGGGTCCGTGACGCTTCGCGACCATTCGAACCACAGGCAGCCGGGTTCCCCGCGCGTGGCCTCGGTGAACTCGGCGGCGATCTCCGGCCACCGGTCGGCGTCGGCGGGCAGAACACGGAACTTGGCGGTAATGAAGATCATCGGATTCTCTCTCTGCGCTACGTGCGTGCTCCACCGGCCCGTTCCTCCCGCCGGACCGCGTGGCGACGAGATCGTACGGCGCCGGCCGGCCCTCGCAGCTCCCCCCACGCCCGTCGCGGCCCGCGCAGCGCCGTGTTTCGGGCTGCTGTATTAGACGTACCGGTGCCGGTCACCTAGCGTTCGGCGCATGACGGAGCGACACACGATCCTCAGCGGCTCGGCCTTCGAGGAGCAGATCGGCTACGCCCGTGCCGTGGTCGACGGCGACCGGGTGCACGTGTCCGGGACGACCGGTTTCGACTACACCACCATGACGATCTCCGACGACGTGGTGGTGCAGGCCGAACAGTGCCTGCGCAACATCGGGGCCGCGCTGGCCGAGGCGGGCTGCACCTTCGCCGACGTGGTGCGGGTGCGCTACCTGCTGCCCGACCGCGCGGACTTCGAGCCCTGCTGGCCGCTCCTGCGCCGGTACTTCGGCGCGGTCCGGCCGGCCGCCACGATGCTCGTGTGCGGTCTCGCCGACCCGCGGATGAAGATCGAGATCGAGGTGGACGCACGGCGGCGCACCCCGTCCCACGAGGGGGCCGTGAGCGCGCACCCGGCGGCTGTCGCACCCGTCGCGGCCTTCGAACCCCCTTACTACGTGGCCGTCTTCACCGCGGTGCGGACCCCGCAGCAGAGCGGCTTCAGCGAGACCGACGCCCGCTTGGAAGACCTGGTGA
>NZ_BNBF01000009.1:0-7567 GCF_014654935.1 Streptomyces capoamus | reverse complement strand
AGGACGTCCCCGGGTTCCTGGGGACGGACCACGCGCAGACCCCGGGCGGGCTGGGGATCACCGTCGGCTACTTCCGCGACGCCGACGCCCTCGCCCGGTGGCGGACCGACGCCGAGCACCGCGCGGCACAAGAGCGCGGGCGGGCCGAGTGGTACCGGAGCTACACGCTGCACGTGGCCAAGGTGGAACGGAGCCACGGGTTCACGAGAGCCGAGGATCCGCAGAGCCCGGCCGGCGACTGACACCCGGTCCGGCCCGGCACGGGACCGGCGAACTGAGCAGGAACGCATCCCGGCGTGCCAGGGTTTCCAGGGGCGGGCCGGCACCCGCCCCTAGCGCAGCTCCGCGCGGAACGCCACCGGGGTCTGGCCGGTGTGCAGCTGGAAGAACTTGGAGAAGTTGGCCGCGTCGGGGAAGCCGACGGCCGCACCGACGCGGCCGATGGGCAGGTCGGTGTGGGCGAGGAGGCGTTTGGCCTCCAGGACGACCCGCTTGTCGATGAAGCCCTTCGGGGTCTCGCCGGTGGCCGCGCGGACGGCGCGGACGAGGGTACGGCGTGAGTAGCCGAGGGCGTCGGCGTAGGCGCTGACGCTGTGGTTGGTGGCGAAGACCTGCTCGACGGCGTCCCGGAAGCGGGTGAAGGTGCTGTCGGCGTGCCGCTGCGAGGTCTCGGCCGAGCTGGCGGCGAGGTGGGCCAGGCGCAGCAGGCAGGCGGTCAGGGTGTGCCGCAGGACGGCCGTGTGCAGGCTGAGCGGGAGTGTCGCGGTGTCCTCGTACTCGCGGCGCAGCTGGTCGAGGGCCGAGCGGAGCGCGGTGAGCTGCGCGGGGCCGGGGTGCAGCAGCGGCGGCAGGTCGTAGCGGTACAGGCCGGCGGCTTCGACGGTGGCACGGGGCAGGAAGCCGGGCTGCATGGTCAGCACGGTTCCGCGGTACACGGATTCCCGGGAGAACCGGTGGACCTGTCCGGGGCGGATCCACAGCAGGTCGCCGGCGTCGGCCCGGTACTCGGCGAAGTCGATCATGTGCTGTACGGGGCCGTCGGTGAAGAGCATGACCACGTGGAAGTCGATGCGGTGGACGCGGTGCAGGGGGGCGTCGGCGTGCCAGCGGCGCTCGGCGCCCATGGGGCCGATCTGCATGCCCACGCCGCCGACGGCCAGCTCGGCCGGGAAGGGGAAGGTTCTGATTCCGTCACCCTCAGCTTCACCTCTTATGACTGCCATGTCCTTTTCGTGCCGTCCCTGTCGCGCGATCACTGTCCCAGATTCACCACAGGCTGACACACCCCGACCTTCCCTCGAAAAAGTCAGACTTTTAGATTTGAACGCGTCCGGCCAGCCATTCCACACTGAACGAGGACTTCTTGAAGATGACGACGCAGACTTCCGAGGGCTTCGAGTGGACCGACCTCGACCGGCGAGCCGTGGACACCGCCCGACTTCTGGCGGCCGATGCGGTGCAGAAGGTGGGCAACGGGCACCCTGGCACCGCGATGAGTCTGGCCCCCGCCGCGTACACGATCTTTCAGAAGGTGATGCGACACGACCCGGCCGACCCCGAGTGGACCGGCCGTGACCGGTTCGTCCTCTCCCCCGGCCACACCTCGCTGACCCTCTACACCCAGCTGTACCTCGCCGGGTACGAGCTGGAACTGGACGACCTGAAGGCCTTCCGCACCCACGGCTCGAAGACGCCGGGCCACCCCGAGTACGGGCACACCGCCGGTGTGGAGACCACCACCGGCCCGCTCGGCCAGGGCGTGGCCAACGCCGTCGGCATGGCGATGGCCGCCCGCTACGAGCGCGGCCTGTTCGACCCCGAGGCGCCCGCGGGCACCTCCCCCTTCGACCACACGGTCTGGGCGATCGTCTCCGACGGCGACCTGCAGGAGGGCGTCTCCGCCGAGGCCTCCTCCCTCGCCGGCCACCAGAAGCTCGGCAACCTGGTCTTCCTCTACGACGACAACCACATCTCCATCGAGGGCGACACCGCGACCGCCTTCTCCGAGGACGTGCTCGGGCGGTACGAGGCCTACGGCTGGCACGTCCAGCGCGTCGAGCCCACCGCCGAGGGCGACATCGACGCCCCCGCCCTGTACCGGGCGCTGCAGGCCGCCCGGGCCGAGACGGAGCGGCCGTCGATCATCGCCCTGCGCACGATCATCGCCTGGCCCGCCCCGAACGCCCGGAACACCGAGGCCGCCCACGGCTCCGCGCTCGGCGAGGCGGAGGTCGCCGCCACCAAGCGCCTGCTCGGCTTCGACCCGGAGCAGACCTTCCAGGTCGCCGACGAGGTCCTCGCGCACACCCGCCGGGCCCTGGACCGGGGCGCCGAGGCGCACGCGGCCTGGGACAAGCGGATCGCCGAGTGGCGGACCGCCCAGCCGGAGCGCGCCGAGCTGTTCGACCGGGTGAGCAAGGGCGAGCTGCCCGAGGGCTGGGAGCGGAGCGTCCCGGTCTTCGAGGAGGGCAAGTCGGTCGCCACCCGCGCCGCCTCCGGCAAGGTGCTGCAGGCGCTGGGCCCGGTCCTCCCCGAGCTGTGGGGCGGCTCCGCCGACCTCGCCGGCTCGAACAACACGACCATCGACAAGACCAGCTCCTTCCTGCCGGCGGGCAACCCGCTGCCGGAGGCCGACCCGTACGGCCGTACCGTGCACTTCGGCATCCGCGAGTTCTCCATGGCCGCGGAGATGAACGGCATCGCCCTGCACGGCAACACCCGCGTCTACGGCGGCACCTTCCTCGTGTTCTCCGACTACATGCGCAACGCCGTCCGCATGTCGGCCCTGATGCAGCTGCCGGTGACGTACGTGTGGACGCACGACTCCATCGGCCTGGGCGAGGACGGCCCCACCCACCAGCCGGTCGAGCACCTGGCCTCGCTGCGCGCCATCCCCGGCCTGAACGTCGTCCGCCCGGCGGACGCCAACGAGACCGCGATCGCCTGGGCCGAGATCCTGAAGAGGCACGCCACGCACCCCGCCCCGCACGGGCTAGCGCTCACCCGCCAGGGCGTGCCGGTGTACGCGCCGAACGAGGACGCGGCCAAGGGCGGCTACGTCCTGCGCGAGTCCTCGACGCAGGTCCCGGAGGTGATCATCATCGCGACGGGCTCCGAGGTGCAGCTGGCCGTGGCCGCGCGGGAGCAGCTGGAGGCCGAGGGGATCGGCACCCGGGTGGTGTCCATGCCGTCCGTGGAGTGGTTCGAGGAGCAGCCGCGCGCCTACCGCGAGCGGGTGCTGCCGCCGGCCGTGAAGGCCCGGGTCGCCGTGGAGGCCGGGATCGGGCTGACCTGGTACCGGTTCGTGGGCGACGCGGGACGCATCGTCTCGCTGGAGCACTTCGGCGCCTCCGCGGACGCCGACACCCTCTTCGCCGAGTTCGGCTTCACCCCCGAGAACGTCGCCGCGGCGGCCCGCGAGTCGCTCGCCGCCGCGCGCGCCTGACACCGGCGTCTTCCCAGACGTCCACCGACGCCACAGAAAGAATGATCACAGTGACCGAAGCAATAGCGACCCCGGGTGCCCTCAAGCGCCTCGCCGACGAGGACGTGTCGATCTGGCTGGACGACCTGTCCCGCAAGCGGATCACCTCGGGCAGCCTCGCCGACCTGGTGGCGAGCGGGAGCGTCGTCGGTGTCACCACCAACCCGTCCATCTTCCAGGCTGCCATCGGCTCCGGAGAGGGCTACGAGGAGCAGCTGGCGGACCTCGCCGTGCGGGGGGTGACCGTCGACGAGGCCGTACGGATGATGACGACCGCCGACGTGCGGGACGCCGCCGACATCCTGCGTCCCGTGTACGACGCCTCGGGCGGCCGTGACGGCCGGGTCTCCATCGAGGTGGACCCGCGTCTCGCCCACGACACCGCGGCCACCGTCGCCGAGGCCAAGCAGCTGGCCTGGCTGGTCGACCGCCCCAACGTGATGATCAAGATCCCGGCGACCGAGGCGGGCCTGCCGGCGATCACCGAGGTCATCGGCCTGGGCATCAGCGTGAACGTGACCCTGATCTTCTCCCTGGACCGCTACCGCGCGGTCATGGACGCCTACCTGGCGGGTCTGGAGAAGGCCCGCGAGCGGGGCACCGACCTGTCCACGATCCACTCGGTGGCCTCCTTCTTCGTCTCCCGCGTCGACACCGAGATCGACAAGCGCCTGGACGCGACCGGCACCGACGAGGCCCGCGCGCTCAAGGGCCGCGCGGCCCTCGCCAACGCCCGGCTGGCCTACGAAGCGTACGCGGAGGTCTTCGCCTCCGACCGCTGGCTGGCGCTCGCCGGTGACCGGGCGAACCGGCAGCGTCCGCTGTGGGCGTCCACCGGGGTGAAGGATCCCGCGTACAAGGACACCCTGTACGTGGACGAACTGGTCGCGCCGGGCACCGTCAACACGATGCCCGAAGCCACGCTGAACGCGGTCGCCGACCACGGCGCGATCACCGGTGACACCGTCACCGGCGGCTATGCGCGGGCCCGCGCGGACCTGGCCGCCGTGGAGCGGCTCGGCATCGACTACGACGAGGTGGTCCGGCAGCTGGAGAACGAGGGCGTGGCCAAGTTCGAGGCGGCCTGGCAGGACCTGCTGGACGCCGTGGCGAAGTCGCTGCAGAGCAAGGGAGTTGACGCCCGATGACCGACAACGCACCCGACCGCGCGCCCGCACCGCAGACGGTGCGGGTCCCGGTGGCCCCGGCCGCCGACTGGGAGAACCCGCTGCGGGACGCCCGCGACCGCCGGCTCCCCCGGATCGCCGGGCCCTCGGGCCTGGTCATCTTCGGGGTGACCGGCGACCTGTCCCGCAAGAAGCTGATGCCGGCCGTCTACGACCTGGCCAACCGCGGTCTGCTGCCGCCGGGCTTCTCTCTCGTCGGGTTCGCCCGCCGGGACTGGGAGGACCAGGACTTCGCGCAGGTGGTGCACGACGCCGTGCGCGAGCACTCCCGCACCCCGTTCCGCGAGGAGGTGTGGCAGCAGCTCGCCGAGGGCATGCGGTTCATCCCCGGTGACTTCGACGACGACACGGCGTTCAAGCAGCTCAAGGACGCCGTCGAGGAGCTGGACGCCTCCCGCGGCACGGGCGGCAACTTCGCCTTCTACCTCTCGGTGCCGCCGAAGTTCTTCCCGAAGGTCGTGCAGCAGCTGAAGAAGCACGGTCTGGCCTCCCCGCCGCAGGGCGCCTGGCGCCGCGCGGTCATCGAGAAGCCGTTCGGGCACGACCTGGCCAGCGCGCGCGAGCTGAACGCGATCGTGCACGAGGTGTTCGAACCGGACCAGGTGTTCCGCATCGACCACTACCTCGGCAAGGAGACCGTCCAGAACATCCTGGCGCTGCGCTTCGCCAACCAGATGTACGAGCCGATCTGGAACCGGTCGTACGTCGACCACGTGCAGATCACCATGGCCGAGGACATCGGCATCGGCGGCCGGGCCGGCTACTACGACGGCATCGGCGCCGCCCGCGACGTCATCCAGAACCACCTGCTCCAGCTCATGGCGCTCACCGCCATGGAGGAGCCGATCGCGTTCGACGCCGAGGCGCTGCTCACCGAGAAGCTCAAGGTGCTCAAGTCGGTGCGCCTCCCGGAGGACCTCGGCAAGCACACCGTGCGCGGGCAGTACGCGGCCGGCTGGCAGGGCGGCGAGAAGGTGGTCGGCTATCTGGAGGAGGACGGCATCGACCCGAAGTCGAAGACCGACACCTACGCCGCGGTCAAGCTGGAGGTGGACAACCGCCGCTGGGCGGGCGTCCCCTTCTACCTGCGCACCGGCAAGCGCCTCGGCCGCCGGGTCACGGAGATCGCGGTCGTCTTCCAGCGGGCCCCGCACTCCCCCTTCGACTCCACCGCCACCGAGGAGCTCGGCCAGAACGCGATCGTGTTCCGCGTCCAGCCGGACGAGGGCATGACCGTGCGGTTCGGCTCCAAGGTGCCGGGCACCTCGATGGAGATCCGGGACGTGTCGATGGACTTCGCCTACGGCGAGTCGTTCACCGAGTCGAGCCCGGAGGCGTACGAGCGGCTCATCCTGGACGTGCTGCTCGGCGACGCCAACCTGTTCCCCCGCCACCAGGAAGTGGAAGAGTCCTGGAAGATCCTCGACCCCATCGAGGAGTACTGGACGGCGCACGGCAGGCCGGCGCAGTACGCGTCGGGCAGCTGGGGACCGAGGGAAGCCGACGAGATGCTCGCACGAGACGGACGGAGCTGGCGCAGGCCATGAAGATCGACCTGACCGACACCACGGCAAGCAAGATCAACAAGGCGTTGGTGCAGGGCCGCCGCGCCATCGGCACACCCGCCGTGGGCATGGTCCTGACGATGGTCATCGTCACGGACGAGGAGAACGCCTACGACTCGATCAAGGCGGCCGAGGAGGCCTCGCACGAGCACCCCTCGCGCACCCTGGTCGTCATCCGGCGCCAGGCCCGCACGCTGCGCGACCGCACCCACTCCCGGCTCGACGCCGAGGTCCGGGTCGGCTCCGAGGCCGGCACCGGCGAGACGGTCGTGCTGCGCACCTACGGCGAGGTGTCCGACCACGCCGACTCGGTGGTGCTGCCGCTGCTGCTGCCGGACGCCCCGGTGGTCGTGTGGTGGCCCGGGGAAGCCCCCGAGGCTCCCGCGAAGGACCCGCTGGGCGCGCTCGCACAGCGCAGGATCACCGACCTGTACGCCGTCGAACGGCCGCTGGAGGTGCTGGACGCCCGGGCCCGCACCTACGCCCCCGGTGACACCGACCTCGCCTGGACCCGGCTGACCCTGTGGCGGTCGATGCTGGCCGCGGCCCTGGACCAGGCGCGGGTGAAGGTGAGCTCGGCGGCCGTCGAGGCCGAGGCCGAGAATCCCAGCGCGGAGCTGCTCGCCCGCTGGCTCCAGGCCCGCCTGGGCGTGCCGGTGGAGCGGGTGCAGAGCGCCGGCCCGTTCGTGACGGCCGTCCGCCTCTCCACCGCGAGCGGCGAGATCGTCGTCGACCGGCCCGAGGGCCCGCTGGCCACGCTGACCCTGCCGGGCCAGCCGCCGCGCACCCTCGCGCTGAAGGTCCGCCCCACCTCCGAACTCATCGCCGAGGAGCTGCGCCGCCTCGACGCCGACGAGATGTACGCCATCGCCCTGCGGGGCGAGGCCGCCAAGGAGACCGTCTGAGATGGCCGAGAACACCAAGCTCACCGACCGCCCCGAGTGGACGGCCCTCGCCCGCCACGCCCAGGACCGGCCCCGGCTGCGCGACCTGTTCGCCGCCGACCCCGGCCGCGCCGAGCGCTACGTCGTGCGGGTCGGCGACCTGCACATCGACTACAGCAAGCATCTGATCACCGACGAGACCCTGGCCCTGCTGCGCGAGCTGGCCGCGGCCACGGACGTCTTCGGTCTCCGGGACGCCATGTTCCGCGGCGAGAAGGTCAACCTCACCGAGGACCGGGCCGTGCTGCACACCGCGCTGCGCGCCCCGCGCGACGCCGTGGTCGAGGTCGACGGCGAGAACGTGGTGCCCAAGGTGCACGCCGTGCTCGACAAGATGGCCGGCTTCGCCGAGCGGGTCCGCTCCGGGGAGTGGACCGGTCACACCGG
>NZ_BNBF01000008.1:321142-326679 GCF_014654935.1 Streptomyces capoamus | reverse complement strand
CCGCTCTCGCGTTTCCCTTTCCGGCGGTTCCGACTCTATCAGATCCTTTCGGCGTCTGACTCCCAGTCAGGGGGGTTTGCCTTCCGGGCCGTTGGGCCCTTCCGACGAGTGAGACTTTAGCGGATTCCTGGCTCCCGAGCTAATCGGCGGCCGGCGCCCTTTCGAACGCGGATTCCTCATTTCGCAAATACGCACGCCAATGCAGTCGACACCTGGGCGTCGAATGAGTGGGTGGTGCTTGCGGGATGGCTGTCCGGGGACCGACCGGAGTCGGCGCTCACGTCGGACAACCCGGAGAACACTACGTATCGGTGCGGGGCGTGTCAACCAGCGCCCCCGGAGCACCCCGGAGGCGTACTGTGGACGTCGTGATGACGCGTACGTGTAGCCAGCTCTGGTGGGCCGCCTGACGGCGGCCGTAGTCACGTATGCACTCGACGGCCGCCGCTTCGGCGGCCGTTCTCGTCTCTCCCTCCGGGTCTCGGGGGCCGGCCGCAGGGGCGGCGGTCCCGACCAGAAGGTGGAGTGGAGATGACTCGGGTCTTCAGCGGCATTCAGCCGACCGGGCACCTGACGCTGGGCAACTACCTGGGAGCCATGCGGCGCTGGGCCGAGGTGGACCAGCACCGGGCGGACTCGCTGTTCTGCGTGGTGGACCTGCACGCGCTGACCGTGGACCACGATCCCGCGCGGGTGCGCAGGCTCAGCCGGCAGACGGCCACGCTGCTGCTGGCGTCCGGACTCGACCCCGAGGTGTGCACCGTCTTCCTGCAGAGCCACGTCGACGAGCACGCGCGGCTGTCGTACCTGCTGGAGTGCGTGGCGACCGACGGTGAGATGCGGCGGATGATCCAGTACAAGGAGAAGGCCGCGAAGGAACGGGCGCGCGGTCGCAGCGTGCGGCTGTCGTTGCTGACGTATCCGGTCCTGATGGCGGCGGACATCCTGGCGTACGGCACGGAAGAGGTGCCGGTGGGTGAGGACCAGGCGCAGCACGTGGAGCTGGCCCGGGATGTCGCGGTGCGGTTCAACCAGCGGTACGGACACACGTTCGTGGTGCCGAGGACGACGCTGCCGCAGGTGGCGGCACGGGTGATGAACCTCCAGGACCCGAGGCGGAAGATGGGGAAGTCCGACGACTCGGGAGCCGGGGTCGTCTATCTGCTGGACGAGCCGGACGTGGTGCGCAAGAAGGTGCTGCGGGCCGTGACCGACAGCGGGCGGGAGGTCGTCTACGACCGGGCGGAGCGGCCCGGGATCGCGAACCTGCTGGACATTCTCGCTGCGTGCACGGGTGGGAACCCTGAGTCACTGGCAGCCGTTTACGACTCGTACGGCTCTTTGAAGAAGGACACCGCGGAGGCGGTGGTGGAGGTGCTGCGGCCGGTGCAGGCCAGGCACCGGGAGCTGTGCGCCGATCCGGTGTACGTGGAGGAGGTGCTGCGGGATGGTGCGGAGAAGGCTCGGGCGTCGGCGAGGCCGACGGTCGATGCGGCGTACCGGGCGATCGGGCTGCTGCCACCCGTGACGGAGCCCTCGCTGAGCGCCGTGCGGTAGCCCGGCGGCACCCAGCGGGGGCGGCCGGGTCGGTCCTTGTCAGTCCTTCTTGCCGGAGGCCAGCTCGCGGCTGCGGTCGCGGGCGGCTTCCAGTGCGGCGATGAGGGCGGCCCGCACGCCGTGGTTCTCCAGTTCGCGGATGGCGTTGATCGTGGTGCCGGCCGGGGAGGTGACGTTCTCCCGCAGCTTGACGGGGTGTTCGCCGCTGTCGCGGAGCATCACGGCGGCGCCGATCGCGGACTGGACGATGAGGTCGTGGGCCTTGTCGCGCGGCAGCCCGAGCAGGATGCCCGCGTCGGTCATGGCTTCGACCAGGTAGAAGAAGTAGGCCGGGCCGGAGCCGGACAGCGCGGTGCAGGCGTCCTGCTGGCTCTCGGGGACGCGGAGGGTCTTGCCGACGCCGCCGAAGATCTCCTCGGCGTGCGCGAGGTGTTCCTCGGTGGCGTGGCTGCCGGCGGAGATGACCGACATGGCCTCGTCGACGAGGGCGGGCGTGTTGGTCATGACTCGGACGACGGGAGTGCCCTCCGCGAGGCGCTCCTCGAAGAAGGAAGTGGGGATACCGGCGGCTCCGCTGATGACCAGGCGGTCGGCGGGGAGGTGCGGGGCGAGTTCGTCCAGCAGGCTGCCCATGTCCTGCGGCTTGACCGTGAGGATCAGGGTGCCGGCGGTCTTGGCGGCCTCGGCGTTGCCGACCGTGGCGACTCCGTAGCGGCTGCGGAGTTCCGCGGCGCGTTCGGGACGGCGGGCGGTGACCAGGAGGTCGGCGGGGGACCAGCCGGCCCGGATCATTCCGCTGAGCAGGGCTTCGCCGATCTTGCCGGTGCCGAGGACTGCGACTTTCTGGCTCATGCGGTTCAGTCTGGCACCGGGGCGAGGGGCGCGGGGTCCGCTGTCCGGTGGGCGGAACGGAGCCCGGCGCGGGCGGGGCGGCGGGTTGCGGTGGCCGGGCGGGGCCGCGGTCAGGCCGTCCGTCGTCGGAGCGTCGCCGCTCCGAGGCCCAGGACGAGGACCGCGCAGCCGGCCACGATCGCGACGTCCCGGACGAAGGTCGCGGTGAGGTCGCCGTGGTGGAGGACCTCGTTCATGCCGTCGACGGCGTACGACATCGGCAGGACGTCGGAGAGGGCCTCCAGGACGGGGTGCATGTCGGAACGGGGGGTGAACAGGCCGCAGAGGAGGAGCTGGGGAAAGATCACCGCGGGCATGAACTGGACCGCCTGGAACTCGGAGGCCGCGAAGGCCGAGACGAAGAGGCCGAGGGCTGTGCCGAGCAGGGCGTCGAGGAGGGCGACGAGGAGGAGCAGCCAGGCGGATCCGGTGACGTCGAGGCCGAGGACCCAGACAGCGAGTCCGGTGGCGAGGGCGGACTGGACGACGGCGAGGGCGCCGAAGGCCAGGGCATAGCCGGCGATGATGTCGGCCTTGCCGAGGGGCAGGGCGAGGAGGCGTTCGAGGGTGCCGGAGGTGCGTTCGCGCAGGGTGGCGATGGAGGTGACCAGGAACATCGTGATCAGCGGGAAGACGCCGAGCAGCGAGGCGCCGATGGTGTCGAAGGTGCGGGGGCTCGCGTCGAAGACGTAGCGCAGCAGGATCAGCATCAGGCACGGGATGAGGATCATCAGCGCGATGGTGCGCGGGTCGTGGCGCAGTTGGCGCAGCACCCGGGCCGCGGTGGCGGTGGTGCGGGAGGCGTTCAGCGCGCTGGGGGCGGGGGCCGCCGGGGTGGTCGTGCTCATCGGGTGTTCTCCTTCGTGCGGCTCGCGGCGGCCTCGTCGACCAGGCGGAGGAAGGCGCTCTCGACGGTGTCGGTGCCGGTGCGGGTGCGCAGGGCCTCGGGGGTGTCGTCGGCGAGGACCGCGCCCTCGCGCATGAGCAGCAGGCGGTGGCAGCGCTCGGCCTCGTCCATGACGTGGGAGGAGACGAGGAGGGTGGTGCCGCGGGTGGCGGCGAGGTCGTGGAAGAGGGCCCAGAGGTCTCGGCGCAGGACGGGGTCGAGACCGACGGTCGGTTCGTCCAGGACCAGGAGTTCGGGGGTGCCGAGGAGGGCGACGGCCAGGGAGACGCGGCCGCGCTGGCCGCCGGAGAGGTTGCCGGCGAGGGCGTCGGCGTGGCGGGTGAGGTCGACGTCGGCGATGGCCTGGGTGACGTGCTGGTGGCGGCGCTCGGCTGCGGCCCGGCCGGGGTCGAGGATCGCGGCGAAGTAGTGGAGGTTCTGCCGGACCGTGAGGTCGTCGTAGACGGACGGGGCCTGGGTGACGTAGCCGACGCGGCTGCGCAGGGTGGGGTGGCCGGCCGGCCGGCCGAGGACGTCCAGGGTGCCGGTGACGTTGGCCTGGGTGCCGGCGATCGCCCGCATGAGGGTGGATTTGCCGCAGCCGGAGGGGCCGAGCAGGCCGGTGATCCGGCCGCGGGGGACGGTGAAGCGGAGGTGGTGCAGGACGGTGCGGGGGCCGCGGACGACGGTGAGGTCGTCGGCGTGGACGGCGGGGACGGTGGGGACCTCGGGGGCGGGTGACGGGGGTGGCGGTTCCGTCGCATAATTCATCATGTGATGAATAATTGGCCGGGTGAGGCCGAGGCGTCAAGGGGGTGGGCGGGTGCGGGGCCGTTTCAGGGGGTGCGGGCCACCAGGAGCAGGACGTCGTACGTCTCCTCGACCGTGCCGTCCGGGAAGACCGCGAGGAGGTGGGCGCGCTCCGCCTCCAGGAAGGCGGCCGTGCGTTCCGCCGGGGCGACGAGGAACACCGAGTGGCTGCCGATGTTGGCGAGGCGGGTGTCGACCGGGACGCGGCGGCTCCAGCGGACCGTGCGGCTGGCGAAGGCCAGGCGCCCGCTGGGGTCGACCCGCAGGCCGGGCCTGCCCGGCCGGCCCGCCTCGGCGGCGGCGTCCGGGCCGAGGAAGCGGGCGGCGCGTCGGCCGGCCTCCGCGATCCACGGGACGTCCGGGGCCTCGGTGTTCCACCACAGGGCCAGCGCGCCGCCCGGACGCAGCACGCGCAACGCCTCCGGCACCGAGCGGGCCGGGTCGGTCCAGTGCCAGGACTGGGCGTAGGTGACGAGGTCGGCACGGGCGTCGGCGACGGGGAGGGCGTTGCCGTCGCCGCGGACGAGCGGGACGCCGGGCAGCGCGCGGCGGAACTCGGCGGCCATGCCCGCTCCGGGTTCCACGGCGAGGACGTCGGCGCCGCGGGCGTGCAGGAGGGCGGTGGCGATACCGGTGCCGGCGCCGACGTCCACGGTCCGGGCGCCGGGCAGGGGCCGGTCGGCCAGTTCCTCGACGGCGTCGAGGAGGGCGGGCGGATAGGAGGGGCGGTTCGCGGCGTACTGGGCGGCGGCGGCGTCGAAGGACCCGGCTCGGGCGGCGTGAGAGGGACGCGGGCCGGCGGGCCACGGCTGGGCGGCGGTCATGGGGCCCTGTCTACGGCACCGCCGCCCGCGTCGTACCCGTTTCCGGCCGCTACCGGCGGCGCTTCTTCCGGGACGGGTCGCCGGTGCGGCGGGTGGTGCGGCGTTCGTGGGCCTCGCGGGCCTTCTCGTACTCCGCGCGGTGCAGTTTCTCGCCGGGTGCCTCGGTGAGGGAGCGGAAGAAGTAGGCGAGGAGGGAGCCGACGAAGCCGATGGCGAGCAGGCCGCGCAGACTGGCCTGGCGCTGCGGGTCGTGGCGCTTGTCGAAGCCCTCCCAGGTGTTGCGGAAGGCGAGCGCGCTGCAGATCGCGAACATGGCGACGACCAGCACGGTCACGAAGGAACCGGTCTCGGCGATCCGGATGCCCTGGTAGGCGAAGCGCAGCACCAGGCAGGACACGGCCGCGGCGGCGAGGGACCCGGCGGCCACGCCGGCGCGGCGGGCCGCGTAGCCGTGGTCGTGGTGCACCCACGACGTGCCGAAGAAGCGCAGCGGTTCGGGGCGGGGGCCGTCGCCCGGGGCCACCTGGCCGCCCTGGGCGACCTCGCCGCCCGGGGCCGCCCCGCCGTCC
>NZ_BNBF01000008.1:312505-321104 GCF_014654935.1 Streptomyces capoamus | reverse complement strand
TGGGCCGCGCGGCCGGCGGAGCCCGCCGTGGTGTCCGGGGTGCCGGTTTCGTCGCTCACGGGACGATTATGGCTCCGGCCGTCGCCGGGCTCCCGGGCGGGGCGGCTGCCGACCGCCCCGCCCGGGGACGCGGCTGGGGTCACGGGCGCGGTCAGCCGCAGCGCGGGGCGACGTAGCCGTCGCTGCCCGTGCTGACGTAGGCGTCGGAGACGTACTCGCCGCTGTCGATGAGGTCCCAGATGTTGGTGGTTCCGTAGGTGCCCGACACGGTGGTACCGGGCGTCTGGCAGTAGATCGGTACCCGGACGCCCTCCGGCAGGACGCGGACCAGGTTGTACTGGGTGCCCGGGCCGCTGCGGACGTTCAGCCGGACGCCGGGGGCGACGGCGTAGGTGCGGACGGCTGCCGCCGCCTGTACCGCCGTGCCCTCGCCGATGCCCTCGGTCTCCTGTGCGCGGTCGACTGTCATGAAGGTTCTCCCCCGTGTGTGCCTGGAACGCGGCGCGCAGGACGTGTGCGCGACGCGTACGCAGACGCTAGCAAGCCGCCTCTGCCCCGTACGAGTCATCGACTAGGCTCCGTGCGTCGCGCGCGCGGACGAAGAGCACGGGGGTGGTCCATGTCGCCACAGCGCAACGGTGGAGCGGGCGCGGAAGCGGAGCTTCCCGCATACGCCGGTCACTACCGGCTGGAGTCCTGTCTGGGATCCGGTGGCATGGGGATCGTCCACCTCGCCCGGAGCACCTCGGGGATGCGGCTCGCGGTGAAGGTCGTACACGCCGAGTTCGCCCGGGATCCCGAGTTCCGGGGCCGTTTCCGGCAGGAGGTGGCCGCCGCGCGCAGGGTCAGCGGGGCCTTCACGGCGCCCGTCGTGGACGCCGACCCGGAGGCCGGGCGGCCCTGGATGGCCACCTTGTTCATCCCCGGTCCGACCCTTTCCGAACAGGTGAAGCGGAACGGCCCCCTGGCGCCCGGACAGCTGCGCCGGCTGATGGCCGGGCTCGCCGAGGCGCTGCGGGACATCCACCGGGTCGGGGTCGTGCACCGGGATCTGAAACCCAGCAACGTGCTGCTCGCCGAGGACGGTCCGAAGGTCATCGACTTCGGCATCTCCCGGCCGAAGGACAGCGAACTGCGCACGGAGACGGGCAAGTTGATCGGCACACCGCCGTTCATGGCGCCCGAGCAGTTCCGGCGCCCCCGGGAGGTGGGCCCGGCGGCGGACATCTTCGCGCTCGGCTCGGTCATGGTGCACGCGGCCACGGGGCGCGGGCCGTTCGACTCCGACAGCCCGTACGTCGTCGCCTACCAGGTGGTCCATGACGAGCCCGACCTGGCGGGCGTGCCGGAGGGTCTCGCGCCGCTGGTGCTGCGGTGCCTCGCCAAGGAGCCCGCGGAGCGGCCCACACCGGACGAGCTGATGCGGGAACTGCGCTCGGTGGCGGCCTCGTACGACACCCAGGCGTTCATACCGGCACAGCGGGCGGACGAGGACGGGCGCGCGCCCGGATCCGCACCGGAATCCGCACCGGAGCCCGGATCGCGATCCGCCTCGCCGCCCGCCGCGCGATCCGCCGCGGAGTCCCTGCCGGAGTCCCCGCCGGACTCCGCGCCCGAGTCCCTGGCGGAGTCCGCGCCGGAACCCGTGTCCGCGGGTCCCTCCCGTTCCCGCGCCGCCCGGTGGCGCCTTCGTCGGGGACGGGCCACGGTGCTGGCGGCCGGAGGCCTCGGGCTCGCGCTGGCCGGGGTGTTCACGGCCGTGTGGGCGGCCGGCGGAAACGATCAGGCAGCCAGGGGCAGCGGGGGGCCGGCGCTGACGGCTGCTTCCGTCGGTACCTGGACCTCCCGGCCGGCGCCGGGCGGCGAGGGCATGCCGCAGTGCGCGTACGGGGCGGGCAAGGTGCTCTGCGCGCGCCCGGGCGCCGTCTTCGCGCTCTCGCCGGACGACGGCGGGCTGCTGTGGCGGCGCTCGGTCGGCACCGCGACCGCGAGCGGGCCGCCGGCCCTCTCCGGCGGGCTGGTGCAGCCGTACACGGACGGCGGCTCACGGCTCGCGGGGCTCGACCCGGCCACCGGCGAGCAGGTGTGGCAGCGTCGGCTGCCCGCGGGGACGACGGTCCGCTACGCCGGGGGTACGGCCCTGCTCGCGGGCGCCGACGGCACGCTCACCGGGGTGGACGGCGCGACCGGCGCCACCCGCTGGCGCGGTGCCGTACCCGGGCGGGGCGGGGCCGCCCTGGCGGTGTTCCCCGGCGAGCCGGCGGCCTGGGTGACGCGGACGTCCGCCGACGGGACGAGCACGCGGCTGACCGCCGTCGACGCGGAGACCGGACGGGTGCGGGGGGACGTACGGCTGCGGGGCTGGCTCAGGCCGTTCGCCGCGCGGGACGGCGCGGTGTTCCTCCTGGCCCTGGACCGGTCGTACGGCACCGAGGAGATCGTCCGCTACACCCCCGCGACGGGCGCGACCCGGCGCGTGGCGCTGCCCGCCGTGCTCGACGGCGCCCACGCCACCGTGCAGGGGAACGTCGCCTACGTGCTGGCCACCGGCGGCTCGCTGGACGCCGTGGACGTGGTGTCGGGCCGGCACCTGTGGCACCTGGAGACGTCGGTGAGCCGTGGTTCGGTGCCGGTCGTGCGGGACGGGCGGGTGTACGTCACCGCGAGCGACGGCCGGCTGCTCGCCGTGGACGCCCGCAGGGGCCGGCTCGTCGGGCAGACGCCGGCCCGGCTGGGCGCGAACTCCGCCCGGGTCATGAGCGCCCCGCCCGCGCCGGTGCCGGTCGGCGACCGCGTCCTCGCCGCCGCGCCCGACGGCACGGTCTTCGCCGTGGACGGCCGGAGCCCGTCGGCCTGGGGCACGCCACGGTGACCGGACGCAGGGGCCGCCCCCGTCACAAGGCGGCCCCTGCCGCGACCGGTCAGCCGAGCCGGGACACGTCGCGCACCGCGCCCCTGTCGGCGCTCGTCGCCATCGCCGCGTAGGCGCGCAGGGCCGCGGAGACCTTGCGGTCGCGGTTCTTCGGGGCGTAGACGCCGTCCAGGGCCTCGGCGCGGCGGGCCAGTTCGGCCTCGTCGACCAGCAGCTCGATGGTGCGGCCCGGGATGTCGATGCGGATCCGGTCGCCGTCCTGGACCAGGGCGATGGTGCCGCCGGAGGCCGCCTCGGGCGAGGCGTGGCCGATGGACAGGCCCGAGGTGCCGCCGGAGAAGCGGCCGTCGGTGATCAGGGCGCAGGTCTTGCCCAGCCCGCGGCCCTTCAGGTACGAGGTCGGGTACAGCATCTCCTGCATGCCGGGGCCGCCCTTGGGGCCCTCGTAGCGGATGACGACGACGTCGCCGTCCTTGACCTCCTGGGTGAGGATCCGCTGGACGGCCTCCTCCTGCGACTCGCAGACCACGGCCGGACCCTCGAAGGTCCAGATCGACTCGTCCACGCCGGCCGTCTTGACCACGCAGCCGTCGACGGCGAGGTTGCCGCGCAGCACCGCGAGGCCGCCGTCCTTGGAGTACGCGTGCTCGGCGGAGCGGATGCAGCCGTTCTCGGCGTCGTCGTCCAGGGACTCCCAGCGCTCGGACTGGGAGAAGGCCTCGGCGGACCGGACGCATCCGGGGGCCGCGTGCCACAGCTCGACCGCCTCCGGGGACGGGGAGCCGCCGCGCACGTCCCAGGTCTTCAGCCAGTCGGAGAGGGAGGGGCTGTGGACGGCGTGCACGTCCTCGTTGAGCAGGCCGGCGCGGTGCAGTTCGCCGAGGAGGGCGGGGATGCCGCCGGCGCGGTGCACGTCCTCCATGTAGTAGGTGCGGTTCTTGGCGACGTTGGGCGCCACCTTCGCCAGGCAGGGCACGCGGCGCGAGACGGCGTCGATCTGGTCCAGGCCGAACGGGACGCCGGCCTCCTCGGCGGCGGCCAGCAGGTGCAGGATCGTGTTGGTGGAGCCGCCCATCGCGATGTCCAGGGCCATGGCGTTCTCGAAGGCCTGGAAGGTCGCGATGTTGCGGGGCAGGACGGTGTCGTCGTCCTGCTCGTAGTAGCGGCGGGTGAGGTCCATGACCGTGCGGGCCGCGTTCTCGTACAGGGCGCGGCGGGCGGTGTGGGTGGCGAGGACCGAGCCGTTGCCGGGCAGGGACAGGCCGATGGCCTCGGTCAGGCAGTTCATCGAGTTGGCGGTGAACATGCCGGAACAGCTGCCGCAGGTCGGGCAGGCGTTCTCCTCGATGCGGAGGATGTCCTCGTCGGAGATCTTCTCGTTGACGGCGTCGGAGATCGCGTCGACCAGGTCGAGGGTGCGGACCGTGCCGTCCACGAGGGTGGCGCGGCCGGACTCCATGGGGCCGCCGGAGACGAACACCGTCGGGATGTTCAGGCGCAGGGCCGCCATGAGCATGCCCGGGGTGATCTTGTCGCAGTTGGAGATGCAGACCAGGGCGTCGGCGCAGTGCGCCTCGACCATGTACTCGACCGAGTCCGCGATCAGGTCCCGGGAGGGCAGGGAGTACAGCATGCCGCCGTGACCCATGGCGATGCCGTCGTCCACGGCGATCGTGTTGAACTCGCGCGGGATGCCCCCGGCCTCCTTGATCGCCTCGCTGACGATCCGGCCGACCGGCTGGAGGTGGGTGTGGCCCGGCACGAACTCGGTGAAGGAGTTCGCGACGGCGATGATCGGCTTCCGCCCGATGTCCGCACCGGGTACACCGGAGGCGCGCATCAGGGCGCGGGCGCCCGCCATGTTGCGGCCGTGGGTGACTGTGCGGGACCTCAGCTCGGGCATCGTCGCTCGCTCCTTCAGACGGGTGTGGCTGCTATCGAGCGTACGCCGGTCATCCAGTGGGCGGGACAAGGTGTCCGCATCGCGGGACGACCGTTTCACGGGGACGTCAGGTGACCCTGAACGACGGGGGCGAGGCGGGCGATGAGCTGCTCGGGGTCCGCCGACGCCAGCGGCTCCACCTTGATCACGTACCGCAGCATGGCGCACCCCACGAGCTGGGCGGCCGCCAGCTCGGCGCGCAGCTCGGCGTCCGGAAGCTCCACCTGGGCGGCGATGCGGCGCAGCAGCTGAGCGGCGACCAGCCGGCGGAAGACGGCGGCGGCCGTGTCGTTGTTGACGGCCGAGCGCACGATCGCCAGCAGCGGGGTGCGGGTGGTGGGGTTCTCCCAGATGCCGAAGATGAACCGGGTCAGCCGTTCGCCGATGCCGTCCAGGGAGCCCTCGGCAGCCGCGTCCGGGGCGTTCAGCGCGGGGGCGAAGGCGACCTCGACGGCCGCCTCGAAGACCTGTTCCTTGGTGCCGAAGTAGTGGTGGACGAGCGCGGAGTCCACGCCGGCGGCCTTGGCGATGCCGCGGACGGACGTCTTCTCGTACCCGCGCGCGGAGAACTCCTCGCGGGCGGCGGTGAGGATCCGGTCGCGGGTGCCGGCGGACTCGGTCCGCGGGGGCCGGCCGCGGCGGCGGGCGGGGGGCCCGGACGCGGTGTCGCCCGTGGACGCAGCCCCGCCCGCAGGCGCGGTGTCGCCCGTGGGCGGGGTGTCGTCCGTGGGCGGGATCGCGGTCACCGGCGGGGCACCCGCACGGCCGCCGCGGTCAGGTGCTTGCGCGTGAATTCCAGGGCCTCGGCGAGATCGGCCTCGCGCTCGGCGCCGGACATCGCCCGCCGGGTGTTGACCTCGATCACGACATGGCCGTCGAAGCCGGTGTGCACCAGGCGTTCCAGCAGCTCGGCGCAGGGCTGGGTGCCGCGGCCGGGGACCAGGTGCTCGTCCTTGGCCGAGCCCCGGCCGTCGGCGAGGTGGACGTGCCCGAGCCGGTCGCCCATGCGGTCGGCCATGTCCAGGGCGTCGCTGCGGGCCGTCGCCGTGTGGCTGAGGTCGATCGTGAAGTGCCGGTAGTCGTCGTGGGTGACGTCCCAGTCGGGGGCGTAGGCGAGCATCTCGCGGTCGCGGTAGCGCCAGGGGTACATGTTCTCGACGGCGAACCGTACGTCCGTCTCGTCCGCCATCCGCCATATCCCGTCGACGAAGTCCCGGGCGTACTGCCGCTGCCAGCGGAACGGCGGGTGGACGACGACGGTGGAGGCGCCCAGCTTCTCGGCCGCCGCCCGGGCCCGCTGGAGCTTCACCCAGGGGTCGGTGGACCAGACCCGCTGGGTGATCAGCAGACAGGGGGCGTGGACGGCCAGGACCGGGACGCCGTGGTAGTCCGACAGGCGGCGCAGCGCCTCGATGTCCTGGCTGACCGGGTCGGTCCAGACCATGACCTCGACGCCGTCGTAACCGAGGCGCGCGGCGATCTCGAACGCCGTCGCCGTCGACTCCGGGTAGACGGAGGCGGTCGAGAGCGCGATGCGCACGTCCACGTCCCTTGGTTCAGCCACGTCCGTCACCTTACGGCGCCGGGAGGCCGGGGTGTCGGGTGCCTGTTCGCCGTTGTGAGGTTTGCCATTCGGGCGGCTGCGGGTCGTTCGTGGCTTGTCGCGCAGTTCCCCGCGCTCCTTCGGGACGCTAGTCCGAACCCATGTGGTCCAGGCGCCGCAGGATCACGCCCTCCCGCAGGGCCCAGGGGCATATCTCCAGGCTCTCCACGCCGAACAGGTCCATCGCGCCCTCGGCGACCAGGGCGCCGGCGAGGAGCTGGCCGGCCCTGCCGTCCGAGACGCCGGGGAGTTCGGTGCGCTGCTCGGTCGTCATGCCGGCCAGGCGCGGGACCCAGGCCTCCAGGGACTCGCGCTTGAGCTCGCGCTGGACGTAGAGGCCCTCGGTGCTGCGGGCGGCGCCGGCGATGCGGGCCAGCTGCTTGAAGGTCTTGGAGGTGGCGACCACGTGGTCGGGGGCGCCGATGCGGTTGAACTCGCCGACCGTGCGGGCGATCTCGGCGCGGACGTGGCGGCGCAGGGCGCGGACGTCCTCCGGGTCGGGCGGGTCGCCGGGCAGCCAGCCGGCGGTGAGGCGGCCGGCGCCGAGCGGCAGGGAGACCGCCGCGTCCGGTTCCTCGTCCATGCCGTAGGCGATCTCCAGGGAGCCGCCGCCGATGTCCAGGACCAGCAGCTTCCCGGCGGACCAGCCGAACCAGCGGCGCACGGCGAGGAAGGTGAGCCGGGCCTCCTCCTCGCCGGCGAGCACCTGGAGCCGTACGCCGGTCTCCTGGGCCACGCGCGCGAGGACGTCGTCGGCGTTGGTGGCCTCGCGGACGGCG
Organism: Streptomyces capoamus; assembly: GCF_014654935.1. Classification (GTDB taxonomy): domain Bacteria; phylum Actinomycetota; class Actinomycetes; order Streptomycetales; family Streptomycetaceae; genus Streptomyces; species Streptomyces capoamus. The sequence continues at coordinate 313,908 of NZ_BNBF01000008.1, read as the reverse complement.
GAGGTCGCGAACGGCAGCAGGTCCTCGACGCCCTTGTCCTCGGCGGCCTGGAGCGCGTCCTGGACGACGGCGATCAGCTTGTCGATGCCTTCGTCGCCGATGGCGCCGCTGTCGTCGAGGAGCTGGGCGAGCCGGAGTTCGACCTTGTGCGAATGCGCGGGCAGCGGGCGCGCGCCGGGGTGGGCGTCCACCACCAGCAGATGCACCGTGTTCGATCCCACGTCCAGGACACCGAGTCTCATGTACGGAACGCTACTGCCAGAACGCCCGTGCTCGGTCCCCGCAGCGGCACCCGGCCACTTACCCTGGACGGGTGCCAAAGACGAAAAAGGCGAAGGCCGGCAACACGGGCAAGGTCGACAAGGCGGGCAAAGGGCGTAAGCCCGCCGGCACTCCCGAGGAGGCGAGGATGAGCGACGAGAAGGGGCTCGACTTCGCCCGCGCCTGGGTGGAATTTCCCGATCCGGCGGACGACGAGCAGGTGTTCCGCTGCGATCTGACATGGCTGACCTCTCGCTGGAACTGCATCTTCGGCAGTGGCTGCCAGGGCATTCAGGCAGGGCGCGCGGACGACGGGTGCTGCACGCTGGGGGCGCACTTCTCCGACGAGGACGACGAGAAGCGGGTCGCCGGGCACGTGGCCCGGCTCACGCCGGAGATCTGGCAGCACCACGACGAGGGCGTGCGCGGCGGGTGGGTCGCCGAGGACGAGGACGGCTCCCGGCAGACGCGGCCCTTCCAGGGGTCCTGCATCTTCCAGAACCGGCCGGGGTTCGCGGGCGGCGCGGGCTGCTCGCTGCACATCCTGGCGCTGAAGGAGGGGCGCGAGCCGCTGGAGACCAAGCCGGACGTGTGCTGGCAGCTGCCGATCCGGCGGACGTACGACTGGATCGACCGGCCGGACGACACGCGCGTGCTGCAGGTGTCCATCGGGGAGTACGACCGCCGGGGCTGGGGGCCGGGCGGGCACGACCTGCACTGGTGGTGCACCTCGGCGACGTCGGCGCACGGCGCGGGTGACCCGGTGTACGTGTCCTACCGGGCCGAACTGACGGAACTGATGGGCAAGGCCGGCTACGACCGCCTGGTCGAGCTCTGCGAGCAGCGCCTCGCCGCGCAGCTTCCCCTCGTCGCCCCGCACCCGGCCGACCCCGCCCCCTGACCCGTGGGCGGGGCGCCCGCCCGGCGGTGAGCGGGTGTGCGGCGGGGTTCACGTGTCCGACGGGCTCGGGGTGTCCGTGGTGCTCGGGGTCGGCGTGGGGGTCGCCGGGTCGGTGGGCGAGGGGGTGCCCGGCGTCGTGGGGTCCGTGGGCGGCGGGGACGGGGTCGTCGGCGGGTCGCTCGGGGGCGGGGCCGGCGGGGTCGAGGGCGCCGTGGCGGTCGGCCGGGGGGTGGGGCGGGCC
>NZ_BNBF01000008.1:311582-312450 GCF_014654935.1 Streptomyces capoamus | reverse complement strand
GGGGCCGTGCCGTAGCCGTCGATGGTGACGACCGCGCCCGCCGGTGCCACCGCCACCCGTGCGTGCCAGTGGCCGGACGGCTCGCGCAGATGGTCGACGTACACCTTGACCGTCACCGTCTGCCCTGGCCGGAGGGTGCCCGCGGACCGGCTGAAGTACAGCCAGGCGGCCGACGTGGACGCCGACCAGCGGACCTCGGCCGTCCCGGACGCCGTGAGGGTGATCAGGGTCGTGTCGCCGTCGTTGGCGGCGCTGACGGCCAGCTGCCCCGCCCCCTGACCGCCCCTGCCGCCGACGCTGACGACCTCCACCGAGACGTCCGCCTTGCCGCCCTTGCCGATCCGGGTGCCGGGCTTCGTGCGGGCGTTCCCCGCGTTCTCGTAGCCGCCGGCCGTGTCGCCGCCCAGCGCGTCGGGGCCCTGCGCCTCGCGCGCGGTCGCGGAGCGGCCGTCGTCGTCCCCGGCCGGCCCGCCCCGGTAGGCGGCCCACAGCGCGAGCACCGGCGCGGCGACCACCGTGGCGACGACCGTCGTCGTGACGGCCCGCGCGCGGAGCCGGTCACGGCGGGCCGCGCGGTCCTTGGGGTCCATCGGGAAGCCGCGCCGGTCGAAGCGGGGCACGGCCGCGCCCCGCGCGCGCGGGTGGTGGGCCAGTGCCATGTGCAGGTCCGCGCGCGGGGCCTGCAGGACGGGCAGCTCGGCGGGCGTGACCGTGGCGCCGGGCCACTGGCCGGAGACGGCGCGCTCGGCGGTGCGCCGGCAGCGCGGGCAGTCGTCGACGTGCCGGACGAGCTCGCGGCGCAGGGCCGTGCTGAGGACCAGGCGGCTGTCGCCGGTGAGGTGGGCCACGCTCGGACAGCCGCCCGCGT
>NZ_BNBF01000008.1:310885-311530 GCF_014654935.1 Streptomyces capoamus | reverse complement strand
GGACCACGGCGAGGGCCGCGCGGGTGCGTTCGACCTCGCAGGCGGCGGAGGCGAGCAGCTCGCGCGCGGCGGCGGGCTCCATGCCGAGGACGGCGGCGACCTCGTGGGCCGAGAGGTGGTGCCGCACGGCGAGTTCCAGGGCCTCGCGCTGCTCGGGCGTCGTACCGGCGGCCTCCGGCCAGGCCAGCAGGGCGAGTTCGTGGCGCCGCTCCTCCTGGACGTCCGGGGCGACGGGCGGGTCCGGGACCGTCTTCGCGGCAGTGCCGCGGCCGGCCGCGTGCGTGGCCTGACGTTTCTGCTTGGCCTCGGCCAGCTTGCGCAGGCAGGCCCAGCGGGCCAGCGCGTACAGCCAGGCCCTGCGGTCGCCGGCCGCCACCGGGACCCGGTGGGCGCGCCGCTCGGCCAGGGCGAGGACGTCGCCGAGCGCGGCGGTGGCGGTGTCGTGGTCGCACAGGACCGACAGGCAGTAGGTGAAGAGGCCGTCCAGGTACGGCTCGTAGCGCGCCGGCGTGTGCTGGGCGACGGTGCGCGCGGCGGCACGGTCGCGTGCCTCTCGCTCCGCGCGCCGCGCCTCCCGCGCTTCACGTGTCTCACGGGCCTCGCGGTGTGCCCGGTGCGCGCCGGTCGTGCGGGTCGTGGTCTCCG
>NZ_BNBF01000008.1:296638-310834 GCF_014654935.1 Streptomyces capoamus | reverse complement strand
GACTGCTGCTCATCACCCGTGCGACCGTAGGCGGCGGCGGAGTGCCCGTTCTGGAACCTTGAGCACTTTTAATCCGTACGGGTGAAACGATCCCTCATAAGGGGACAGGAATCCTGCATTCCGCGGCTGGATGCCGGGGGGCGGCGGCCCGATCCGGGTCACTCGTCCGGGCGCCCCGGCCCCGCGCGCCCGGCGCCGGCGGCGTTGTCAGTGCCCCGGGCTACGGTGTGCGCATGGCTGCCCGTACCAAGACCACCAAGGACCGCCCGTCCTACCGCTGCACCGAGTGCGGCTGGCAGACGGCCAAGTGGCTCGGCCGCTGCCCGGAGTGCCAGGCCTGGGGCACGGTCGAGGAGTACGGCGCGCCCGCGGTCCGGACGACGGCTCCGGGCCGCGTCTCGACCTCCGCGCTGCCCATCGGCCAGGTCGACGGCCGGCAGGCCACCGCCCGCTCGACCGGCGTCCCCGAGCTGGACCGGGTGCTCGGCGGCGGCCTCGTGCCGGGCGCGGTCGTCCTGCTCGCGGGCGAGCCGGGCGTCGGCAAGTCCACCCTGCTGCTGGACGTGGCCGCCAAGTCGGCGAGCGCCGAGCACCGCACCCTCTACGTGACCGGTGAGGAGTCGGCGAGCCAGGTGCGGCTGCGCGCCGACCGCATCGGCGCCCTCGACGACGACCTCTACCTGGCCGCCGAGACCGACCTGGCCGCCGTCCTGGGCCACCTGGACGAGGTCAAGCCGTCCCTGCTGATCCTCGACTCGGTGCAGACGGTCGCCTCCCCGGAGATCGAGGGCGCGCCCGGCGGCATGGCCCAGGTCAGGGAGGTCGCCGGCGCCCTGATCCGCGCCTCCAAGGAGCGCGGGATGTCCACCCTCCTGGTGGGCCACGTCACCAAGGACGGCGCGATCGCCGGTCCCCGCCTGCTGGAGCACCTGGTGGACGTGGTCCTGCACTTCGAGGGCGACCGGCACGCCCGCCTGCGCCTGGTGCGCGGCGTGAAGAACCGCTACGGGGCGACGGACGAGGTCGGCTGCTTCGAACTGCACGACGAGGGCATCACGGGCCTGACCGACCCCAGTGGCCTGTTCCTGACCCGCCGTGCCGAGCCGGTCCCGGGCACCTGCCTCACCGTCACCCTGGAGGGCCGCCGCCCGCTGGTGGCCGAGGTGCAGGCGCTGACCGTCGACTCCCAGATCCCCTCCCCGCGCCGTACGACGTCCGGCCTGGAGACCTCGCGCGTCTCGATGATGCTGGCCGTCCTGGAGCAGCGCGGCCGGATCAGCGCGCTCGGCAAGCGGGACATCTACTCGGCGACGGTCGGCGGTGTGAAGCTGTCGGAGCCGGCCGCCGACCTGGCCATCGCGCTCGCGCTCGCCTCCGCCGCCAGCGACACCCCGCTGCCGAAGAACCTGGTGGCGATCGGCGAGGTGGGGCTCGCGGGCGAGGTCAGACGGGTCACGGGCGTACAGCGCAGGCTCACCGAGGCGCACCGGCTGGGCTTCACGCACGCGCTCGTGCCGACCGACCCGGGGAAGGTGCCGTCCGGCATGAAGGTCCTGGAAGTCGCCGACATGGGGGACGCGCTCCGGGTTCTGCCGCGGGCCCGTCGCCGAGAGGCCCCACGGGAGGCGGAGGAGCGCCGGTAGACTTTGCCCTGGTCTCGCCCGTCCGTACGAACCGAGTGCGGGGAGGGGGGCGCGTCAGAACCTGCGACCGGAGGAGTGCAGTGGCAGCCAACGACCGGGCAGCAGCTCCCGGAAAGTCCGGTGGGAGTGCCGGTCCCGATCGCCTGATGCGCGCCTCGCTGAGCGCCGTGGCACCTGGTACGGCGCTGCGCGACGGCCTGGAGCGGGTCCTGCGCGGCAACACCGGCGGGCTGATCGTGCTCGGCTCCGACAAGACCGTCGAGGCCATGTGCACGGGCGGTTTCGTACTGGACGTGGAGTTCACCGCGACCCGGCTGCGCGAGCTGTGCAAGCTGGACGGCGGCATCGTGCTGTCGTCGGACCTGTCCAAGATCCTCCGGGCGGGCGTGCAGTTCGTGCCGGACGCGACCATCCCCACGGAGGAGACGGGCACGCGGCACCGCACGGCGGACCGGGTGTCCAAGCAGGTCGGCTTCCCGGTCGTCTCGGTCTCCCAGTCGATGCGGCTGATCGCGCTGTACGTGGACGGTCAGCGCCGCGTCCTGGAGGACTCGGCGGCGATCCTGTCCCGCGCGAACCAGGCGCTGGCCACCCTGGAGCGCTACAAGCTCCGGCTGGACGAGGTCGCGGGCACGCTGTCGGCGCTGGAGATCGAGGACCTGGTGACGGTCCGGGACGTGTCGGCGGTCGCCCAGCGGCTGGAGATGGTCCGCCGGATCGCCACCGAGATCGCCGAGTACGTGGTCGAGCTGGGTACGGACGGCCGGCTCCTCGCCCTGCAGCTGGAGGAGCTGATCGCGGGGGTCGAGCCCGACCGTGAGCTGGTCGTCAGGGACTACGTCCCGGAGCCGACGGCCAAGCGGTCCCGCACGGTCGAGGAGGCGCTGGCCGAGCTGGACGCGCTGACCCACGCCGAGCTCCTCGAACTCGGCACGGTGGCGCGGGCGCTGGGCTACACGGGCTCGCCCGAGACCCTCGACTCGGCCGTCTCCCCGCGGGGTTTCCGGCTGCTGGCCAAGGTCCCGCGGCTGCCGGGCGCCATCATCGACCGGCTGGTGGAGCACTTCGGGGGCCTGCAGAAGCTGCTGGCCGCGAGTGTCGACGACCTGCAGACCGTGGACGGGGTCGGCGAGGCCCGGGCGCGGAGCGTGCGGGAGGGGCTGTCCCGGCTGGCCGAGTCCTCGATCCTCGAGCGGTACGTCTGAGAAATCCGGCCGGGCGCCCGACGGCGCCCAGTCCCGCCCGCCCGGCCCCGGCGGACCGGCACCACGATCCCGACCAGGGACCGGCACCGGGGACCGGCACCACGGTCCGGCACCACGGTCCGGCACCGGACGGCGTGCCCGCGCCGCCCCCGGTCTCAGTCGGCCGACAGCACGAACGAGGCCTGTGCCTTCGCGAACCCCGGGGTCTTGGCCTCCAGCAGGTACGTGCCCGCCTTCGCGGACCCGCCGGAGGGCGTCGCGCAGTGGGCCGCGCTCGGCCGGCGGTCCCACTTCACGGTGTACGTGATGCTCCGGCCTGCCGGGACCCGGAACACCAGGCTCCCCGACCCCTGAGGGCAGTCGGCCGAGGCCCAGAACGAGTCGTCGCCGTCCGCGGGCGTGATGGTCAGCACCGCGTTCTTCGGCCCGAGATCGACCTTGCAGTCGGCCGACGAGCGGTTCTTCGCGGTGAGTTCGAAGGTCGGCGTCTGGTCCGGTGCGTAGGAGTTGCGCACGCTGCGCAGGCTCAACGCGACCGCACCGGAGGTGCAGTCGGGCAGCGAGGAGGACGCCGGGAGCGCGTCGCCCGCGCCCACGCCGCCGCCCCCGGCAGCCGCGCCCGAGCCGCCGCCGGAGCCCGAACCGGAACCGGAGGAGCCGCCGGTCGAGCCGTCCGCTCCGCCGTCGCCGCCGGAGCCGGAGCCGCTGCCGCTGCCGGTGCCGCCCGACTCCTCCCGGCCGCCGGGGTGTTGGCTGATCGCGGAACCGGACGGGGTCGGTCCGGGCGTGATGGTGTGGGTGGGATTCTTGCCGTCGGACCCGTCGGCGTCCTTCCTGCCGCCCCCGCCGCCGGTGGTGACGATCAGCGTGATCACCAGCGCCAACAGGGCGACCACGGACAGCAGTACCACCCTCCGACGCCAGTAGATGGAGGAGGGAAGCGGCCCGACCGGATTGCGCAGAGATCCCACGGCGCAAACTGTACGAGAGATCGTCGCGCAGGCTTGCGCCACCCGCCGCGCCGCCACGAACTTTTCCGGATCATCATTCCGGCAACTGCCGCAGGCGTCACGGTTCTTCACATTTCGCCACGCTCGGTGACCACTTGGTCACCCCTCCCGCCCGTCCACCCGTGGCAGGATCGGAAGGCCATGACTGAGAAGCTGCACGCCCCCGTGATCGCCTGGTTCGACGCCCACGCCCGAGACCTCCCCTGGCGCCGCCCGGAGGCGGGCCCGTGGGGCGTGATGGTCAGCGAGTTCATGCTCCAGCAGACCCCGGTGAACCGGGTGCTGCCCGTCTACGAGGAGTGGCTGGCCCGCTGGCCGCGCCCGGCCGACCTCGCGAAGGAGGCGCCCGGCGAGGCGGTGCGCGCCTGGGGCCGGCTCGGCTATCCGCGCCGCGCGCTGCGTCTGCACGGCGCTGCGGTCGCCATAGCGGAGCGGCACGGCGGGGACGTACCGACGGACCACGCGCAACTGCTGGCCCTGCCCGGCATCGGCGAGTACACGGCCGCCGCGGTGGCCTCGTTCGCGTACGGGCAGCGGCACGCGGTGCTGGACACCAATGTCCGCCGGGTGCTGGCGCGGGCGGTGACGGGTGTGCAGTACCCGCCGAACGCGACCACGGCGGCCGAGCGGCGCCTGGCGCGGGAACTGCTGCCCGAGGACGAGCGGACCGCCGCGCGGTGGGCCGCCGCCTCCATGGAGCTGGGCGCGCTGGTGTGCACGGCGAAGAACGAGGGGTGCGCGCGGTGCCCGATCGCCGCGCAGTGCGCCTGGCGGCTCGCGGGCAAGCCGGAGCACGCGGGTCCGCCGCGCCGTGGACAGACGTACGCCGGCACGGACCGACAGGTGCGCGGGAAACTGCTGGCGGTACTGCGGGAGGCGCACGTGCCGGTGCCGCAGGCGGTGCTGGACCGGGTGTGGCACGAGCCGGTGCAGCGGGCCCGGGCGCTCGACGGCCTGGTCTCGGACGGTCTGGTGGAGCCGCTGCCGGGCGGCCTGTACCGGCTGCCGCTGGGCTGACGCACAGCCACATCACAGCGCTACGGGGTTCGTTACCGACCCCCAAGGGCGACAAAGCCCCTCATAAAGGGGCATAAGGACTGCTCTCTCTACCCTGTTCGGCCTTCCGTTACACAACCGACGGATAGCCGATTGCCAGCCGCAGGCTGGTCCGCACAGCCCCGTGACAACCACTCCGTAGCTTCTTCTCCGTGCCCGGCGGACCACCGGGCGCGGGGACAGCAGGACTTCAGGCACGAGCCGGAAGCAAACGGGGAACGGAGGCGGTTGAACATGGCCCAGGGCGAGGTGCTCGAATTCGAGGAGTACGTCCGCACCCGGCAGGACGCGCTGTTGCGCAGCGCGCGCCGGCTGGTCCCGGACCCGGTCGACGCCCAGGACCTGCTGCAGACCGCGCTGGTGCGCACGTACGGCCGCTGGGACGGCATCGCCGACAAGCGGCTCGCGGACGCCTATCTGCGCCGGGTCATGATCAACACCCGGACCGAGTGGTGGCGGGCGCGCAAGCTGGAGGAGGTGCCCACCGAGCAGCTCCCGGACGCCTCCGTGGAGGACTCCACCGAGCAGCACGCCGACCGCGCCCTGCTGATGGATGTGATGAAGGTGCTCGCACCGAAGCAGCGCAGTGTCGTGGTGCTGCGACACTGGGAGCAGATGTCCACAGAGGAGACGGCCGCTGCCCTCGGCATGTCGGCCGGTACGGTCAAGAGCACGCTGCACCGGGCGCTCGCCCGGCTCCGTGAGGAGCTGGAGGCCCGCGATCTGGACGCACGCGCGCTGGAGCGTGAGGAGCGGGAGCGTTGCGCGGCCTGACCGGGGCCGGGCCCGACCGGGCCCTAGGCAGTACACAGGCGGTGATCGCGGTGGGGGCCGCGCTCGCCGCCCTCGCCCTTTTCGTCGTCGCGTGCGGCAGCGGGGGCACGGGCGCCCGGGACGAGGGCCCGGCACACGCCTCGGCGGTGGCCGGGGCCGTCGCCTCCCCCTCCCCCAGTCCCGCCGAGCGGTACCGGCGGGTGGATCCGGTGGCGCTGATCAAGAGCGATCCGGAGGTGTCGGGCGCGGTCAAACGCGAGCTGAAGCCGTGCAACGGCGACGAGTACCCGGTCGACGTCTCCTACGGCAATCTGACCGACGGGCCGGTGGACGACGTCGTCGTCAACGTGCTGACGTGCGCCGACGCGGTCGGCCTCGGCTCGTACGTGTACCGGAAGGACGACGGCTCGTTCCGCAACGTCTTCAAGAGCGAGGAATCCCCGGTCTACGCCGAGATCGACCAGGGCGTCCTGTCGGTGACCCGGCAGTTCTACGAGAAGGGCGACCCGATCTCCAGCCCGTCCGGTGAGATCGTGACCCCGTACCGGTGGGCGGAGGGGCGGTTCGCCCCGGGTAAGTCCACCCGCAGGGAATACAGCAAGTCCGCCGGCGGGGTACCGACGCCCGCACCGGACAGCTGACACCTCCGCAGCCCCCCGACCCCACGAGACCACGAGGACTGAGAGCACCGGGATGGCAGACCAGACCCACGTCCTGTTCGTCGAGGACGACGACGTCATCCGCGAGGCCACCCAGCTCGCCCTGGAGCGGGACGGCTTCGCGGTCACCGCCATGCCCGACGGCCTGTCGGGCCTGGAGGCCTTCCGGGCGAACCGCCCCGACATCGCGCTGCTGGACGTCATGGTGCCGGGCCTGGACGGCGTCAGCCTGTGCCGCCGGATCCGGGACGAGTCGACCGTGCCGGTGATCATGCTGTCGGCGCGCGCCGACTCCATCGACGTCGTCCTCGGCCTGGAGGCGGGCGCCGACGACTATGTGACCAAGCCCTTCGACGGAGCCGTGCTGGTCGCCCGGATCCGCGCGGTGCTGCGCCGCTTCGGACACGCCGGCGGGTCCGCGACCGACGGGTCCGCGACCGAGGCCGGCGGCGGCACGCTCACGTTCGGCGATCTGGAGATCGACACCGAGGGCATGGAGGTGCGCCGGGCCGGGCTGCCGGTGGCGCTGACGCCGACCGAGATGCGGCTGCTGCTGGAGTTCTCCTCGGCGCCGGGAACCGTCCTCTCCCGCGACAAGCTGCTGGAGCGGGTGTGGGACTACGGCTGGGGCGGGGACACCCGGGTCGTGGACGTGCACGTCCAGCGGCTGCGGCAGAAGATCGGCCAGGACCGGATCGAGACGGTCCGCGGTTTCGGCTACAAACTGAAGGCCTGAGCGGAGCGGCGGCATGCGGGGGATTCTGCGGCACCCGGTCCGGCGCATGGAGCGTGTCGGCCTGCGCACCGGACTGAGATGGAAGGTCAGCGCGGCGATCGCGCTGGTGGCCGGCCTGGTGGCGATCGTGCTGAGCCTGGTCGTGCACAACGCGGCCCGCGTCTCGATGCTGGACAACGCGCGCGAACTGGCCAACGACCGGGTCCTGATGGCCCAGCGCAACTACGAGCTGAACCGGGGCCGGGTCTTCCCCTACATCAAGGTCGACGACGCGGAGCTGCCGGCCGCGCTGCGCGAGAAGGTCGAGCGGGGCCGCAGGGCCAGCGACGTCTCCGAGCACGGCGGGACGGCGGACATCTGGGCGGCCGTTCCGGCGAAGGACGGCCATGTGCTGTCCCTGCACAGCCACCTCCCGGACCGCAGCACCGACATGCTCCAGGACCTGGACCAGGCCCTGGTCATCGGCTCGGTCGCGGTGGTGATCGGCGGCAGCGCGCTGGGCGTGCTGATCGGCGGGCAGCTGTCGCGCCGGCTGCGCAAGGCGGCGGACGCGGCGACCCAGACCGCCAACGGCGAGACCGACATCCGGGTGCAGGAGGCCATCGGCGGGGTCGTACGCGACGAGACCGACGAACTCGCCCGTGCGGTGGACGCCATGGCGGACGCGCTGCGGCAGCGCCTGGAGGCCGAGCGGCGGGTCACCGCCGACATCGCGCACGAGCTGCGCACCCCGGTGACCGGCCTGCTGACGGCCGCCGAGCTGCTGCCGCCGGGCCGGCCCACGGAACTGGTCCTGGACCGGGCCAAGGCCATGCGCACCCTGGTCGAGGACGTCCTGGAGGTGGCCCGGCTGGACGGCGCGTCGGAGCGGGCGGAGCTGCAGGACATCATGCTCGGCGAGTTCGTGGCGCGCCGCGTCGCGGTCAAGGACCCGGACGTCACCGTGCGGGTGGTGCACGAGTCGGAGGTCACCACCGACCCGCGGCGCCTGGAGCGGGTGCTGTTCAACCTGCTCGCCAACGCCGCCCGGCACGGCCGGCCGCCGGTGGAGGTGACCGTGGAGGGCCGGGTCATCCGGGTCCGCGACCACGGCCCCGGCTTCCCGGAGGAACTGCTCGCCGAGGGACCGAGCCGGTTCCGCACCGGCAGCAAGGACCGCGCCGGGCAGGGCCACGGGCTCGGGCTGACCATCGCTGCGGGCCAGGCCCGGGTGCTCGGCGCCCGGCTGACCTTCCGCAACGTACGCCCCGTGGGCGCGCCCCCCGGCGTCCCCGCGGAGGGCGCGGTGGCCGTCCTGTGGCTGCCGGAGCACGCCCCGACCAGCACGGGCAGCTATCCGATGCTGCCGGCTTCAGGCGGCTCCTGACCGAGGGCCGTCCTCAGCCGAAGTCCTTGGAGAGGTCCAGCTCCGCACTGCGCTGGGTCAGCGAGTACCAGTTGCCGCTGTCGTCGCGGAAGATCGCCTCGATGCCGTACGGCCGCTCCTGCGGCTCCTGGACGAACTCCACCCCGCGGGCCCTGAAGGTCTCGTAGTCCCCCCGGCAGTCGTCCGTGTGGAACGCCCCGGCGCCCAGCGTTCCCTTGGCGACCAGTTTCTTCATCGCCTCGGCGGACTCGGGGTCCAGTCCCCCGCCGTCCAGGCTCATCAGCGCCAGCTCCAGATCGGGCTGGTCCTTGGCCCCGACGGTGATCCAGCGCATGTGGCCCAGGGCGAGGTCGGTGCGCACCTCGAAGCCCAGCTTCTCGGTGAAGAAGGCCTTCGTCCGCTGCTGGTCGGTGGTCCACACGGTGCTGATGGCCAGGCCTTTGATCATGGCGGCGCTCCCTTGTCGCGGTGCTGTTGTTCCTGCTCGTCACCGTAGGCGGGGGCGATCGCGGGGCGCTTCTTCGAGGTTGCTGTCTTCGATGTTGCTGTCTTCGGTGTCGCCGTCTTCGGTGTCGCCGTCCTGAGACCGCCGGCCCAGAGCAAGGCGTAGCAGCCGGGGATGAGGGCGGCCCCGCGGCCGACGTGCTCGGTGCGGTACTCGCTGGGGGTGAGGCCGGTACGCGCCTTGAAACGGGCGGAGAAGGTGCCGAGGCTGCTGAAGCCGACCAGGGTGCAGATCTCGGTCACCGTGAGGTCGGCGCTGCGCAGCAGTTCCTCGGCGCGCTCGATCCGCCGGTGGGTCAGGTACCGGCCGGGTGTCTCGCCGTACTCCTCCTTGAAGGCGCGCAGGAAGTGGTACCGCGAGTACCCGGCGTGGGCCGCCACCGCGTCCAGGTCGAGCGCCGGGTCGGCCCAGTCGCGGTCCATGGCGTCCTTGGCCAGCCGCAGGCGGCGGATCCTGTCCATGCGCCGATGGTGGCACGGGGGTCCGACATCGCGGCCGGACCGGCGTGGTCCGGCACGGACGCCGAAGGCCCCGGCGGCGGACACGCACCGGGGCCTTCGGGCTCGGATCGCTCAGACGACCTCGACCACGGCCTGCGGCGCCGGGTCGGCGCCCTCCGCCGGGGCCTTCGGGCCGCCCTTGAGCGGCACCTCCTTCACGAACAGCGCCGCGATCAGCACCAGCACCGCGATCCCGGCGCCGAGCACGAACGCCGAGTGCGTGCCCGAGGACACCGCGTGCTGGTAGGCCTCGCGCGCCGCCGCCGGCAGCTTCTGCAAGCTCTTGGCGTCGAGCTGCGCCGACTTCTCGGTGATGTTCTTGCCCAGCGCGCCGGCCCGCTCCGCCATGACGTCCTGCACCCGGTGGTTGAACAGGGCGCCCATGATGGCCACGCCGAAGGAGGAACCGAGGGTACGGAACAGGGTGGCCGAGGAGGACGCCACGCCCATGTCCTTCATCTCCACGCTGTTCTGCGCGACCAGCATGGTGATCTGCATCAGGCAGCCCATGCCCGCGCCGACGACCGCCATGTAGATGCCGGAGGTCAGCCGGGTGGTCCCGGTGTCCATCAGGGACAGCAGGTACATGCCGACGATCATCAGGACACCGCCGGCGATCGGGAAGACCTTGTACTTGCCGCTGTTGGTGGTGACCCGCCCGGCGACCATCGAGGTCACGAGCATCGCGCCCAGCATCGGCAGGAGCAGCAGACCGGAGTTGGTCGCGGAGGCTCCCTGCACGGCCTGCTGGTACAGCGGCAGGAACAGGGTGGCGCCGAACATCACGAAGCCGGTGATGAAGCCGATGACCGACATCAGGGTGAAGTTGCGGCTCCGGAAGATATGCAGAGGCAGGACCGGCTCGGCGGCCCTGGTCTGCCAGAACACGAACCCGACCAGCGCGGCCACGCCGATGCCGATCAGCTCCATGATGCGCGCGGAGGTCCAGGCGTACTCGGTGCCGCCCCAGGTGGTGACCAGCACGATGGAGGTGATGCCGACGGTCAGCAGGACGACGCCCAGGTAGTCGATGCCGGCCTGGGAGCGCTTCCGCGGCAGGTGCAGCACGGCGGTGACCAGCGCGAGGGCGACCGCGCCCAGCGGCAGGTTGATGTAGAAGGCCCAGCGCCAGCCCCAGTTGTCGGTGATGGTGCCGCCGACCAGCGGGCCGCCGATCATCGCCAGCGCCATGACGCCGGCCATCATGCCCTGGTACTTGCCCCGCTCCCGCGGGGGGATCAGGTCGCCGATGATCGCCATGACGCCGACCATCAGTCCGCCGGCGCCGAGACCCTGCACGGCCCGGAAGCCGATCAGCTGCCCCATGTCCTGGGCCATGCCGCTCAGCGCCGAGCCGATGAGGAAGATCACGATCGAGGTGAGGAAGGCGCCCTTGCGCCCGTACATGTCACCGAGCTTGCCCCAGACCGGGGTGGAGGCCGCGGTGGCCAGGGTGTAACCGGTGACGACCCAGGAGAGGTGCTCCAGGCCGCCCAGGTCACCCACGATCGTGGGCATCGCCGTACCCACGATCATGTTGTCGAGCATCGCGAGCATCATCGCGATCATGAGCGCGAGCAGCACTACGCGCACGCTCCTGGGCTGTTTGCCCTCTGCGGTGGTTCCGGCTGTGTCCGCCATCGTCTTCCCGTTTCCCCCTGGGCGGTACTTACTTGCCGCCCGGCTAGTTATCACTACACTGGGAAGGTAGACGCGCTACTAGCCGGGCGTCAAGTAAGTTTCCGCTGGAGCGCGAGGAGTACGAAGATGGGCCCCACCATGGACGGCACCAAACAGCAGCGCCGCGGCAACACGCGCCAGCGCATCCAGGACGTGGCGCTCGCCCTCTTCGCGGAGCAGGGCTACGAGAAGACCTCCCTGCGGGAGATCGCCGAACGTCTCGACGTCACGAAGGCGGCCCTGTACTACCACTTCAAGACCAAGGAAGAGATCATCGTCAGCCTCTTCGAGGACCTGACGAAGCCGATCCTGGAACTGATCGAGTGGGGCCGCGGGCAGCCCCACACCCTGGAGACCAAGCAGGAGATCATCCGCCGCTACAGCGAGGCGCTCCAGGGCGCGGAGCCGTTGTTCCGCTTCATGCAGGAGAACCAGGCGACGGTACGCGAACTGCGCATCGGCGACACCTTCAAGGACCGGATGCGCGGCCTGCGGGACATCCTGATCGACCCGGAGGCGGACCTGGTCGACCAGGTCCGCTCCGTCAGCGCGATGTTCACCCTGCACGCCGGGATGTTCGTGATGCAGGACATCGAAGGCGACCCCGAGAAGAAGCACGAGGCCGTTCTCGAGGTCGCCCTGGACCTGATCGCACAGGCGCACGAGCACGCCCGCGGGACCGACTGAGGTCTCCGGTCAGACCTTCACGCCCTGCGCGTGCAGGAACGCGACCGGGTCGATGGCCGAGCCGTAGTTCGGGGTCGTACGGATCTCGAAGTGCAGGTGCGGGCCGGTGGAGTTGCCGGTGGAGCCGGACAGGGCGATGTGCTGGCCGGTCTTCACGATCTGGCCGGGCCGGACGTCGATCCGGGACAGGTGCGCGTACTGCGAGTAGGTGCCGTTGCCGTGCTGGATGACGACGGCGTTGCCGTACGCCGGGCCGTCACCGGCGCCGTTGGGGCCGGCCTTGACGACGGTGCCGCCGTGCGCGGCGACGACCTCGGTGCCGGTCGGCACGGCGAAGTCCTGACCGCTGTGCTTGGCGACCCAGTGGCTGCCGGCCTGCGCGAAGCTCGCGGAGAGCGTGTAGCTCTTCACCGGGTCGACCCAGGATGCGGCGGACGCGGTGGCGGCGCTCGCGACCCCGCCGCCCAGCACGGCCGTGACGCCGATACCGGCAGCCAGGACGGTCACACGGGCACGGAGCGAGGACGGGCGGGAAGAGCGGGACGTGAAGCGCTGGAACATCGGGACCTCATGGGGTGGGGAACAGGTCTCCCGCCCGGCGTACGGACGTCCGGGAGAACGTCCGACCAGGCGGCCATCCCTTGGTAACCGAGCACCCCATCCCGCCCAAAACGGCCTATCTACGGCGACACCTAGTAGATGACGCGAAACGAACCACATTCTTGACAGCCCCGCCCCCGGCCGACCGGGCCGCTGACGACGGATTCCCCTGCCCGCATTCCAGGGCAATAGTCCCTTTTGCTAGGTTTTGCCCGCCCGACGGATCCCACTATCCCGTCTAGTACCGGACATTTCGCCTGTGCCGCTTATCACCGGCGGCTCACGCCGACGATCACGGAAATGTGACGCAGGCCTCTAGGCACCTACCCTCCGGTAACCCTACGGTTCCCCTCGCGCCATCCTCGCCTCAGATCATGCCCCTGACATTCAGAGACGCGAGAGGACCACCCACCGATGACCAGACGCCCCTGGGCGCGCCGCATCTCCGTGACCGCCGTCTCCGTGGCCGCCCTGGCCGCGACGGCCGCCCCGGCCGAGGCGGCGGCCACGAGCACCTCCTCCGCCTCCGCGAAGGTCGACTACGGCACCTGGCAGAAAGACTGCCAGACCGTCATGGACCAGGCCCTGCCCTACCTGAAGGACCGCATCGCCGCCGCCCGGCCCGGCGAGAAGCAGGCGCTCGTCCTCGACATCGACAACACCACGCTGGAGACCGACTTCGGCTTCAGCTACCCCCAGCCGGCCAACAGGCCCGTCCTGGCCGCCGCCCGGTACGCCCAGGAGCACGGCGTCTCCCTCTTCTTCGTCACCGCCCGGCCCGGCGTCCTGTACTGGCCCACCGAGTACAACCTCGAACACGACGGCTACGACGTCTCCGGGCTCCGCGTCCGCGGCCTGTTCGACCTCTTCAAGGACGTCGCCGCCTACAAGACCGCCCAGCGCGCCGCCATCGAGAACGACGGCTACACGATCATCGCCAACATCGGCAACAGCGCCACCGACCTGTCCGGCGGCCACGCCGAGAAGACCTTCAAGCTGCCCGACTACGACGGACAGTTGTCGTAACGCGCGGAGCAGACGCCGGCTGGGCCCCCTCCGTACGTCGTCATCACACCGCAGTGACCCTGGAGCAGCACGGAAGGGGCCGGTGCCCGAAGGCACCGGCCCCTTCTGGTCGGTTGAGCGGCCGGACGCTTACGCGTCCTTGCTCAGGTTGGGCCCGGCCCCGCCCGCGGCCTGCTCGATCGGCGGGACGTCCGGGAGGGCCGACTTCTCCTCGCCCCGGAAGGTGAAGGTCTGCGACTCGCCCTCGCCCTCGGTGTCCACGACCACGATGTGACCGGGACGCAGCTCGCCGAAGAGGATCTTCTCCGACAGCGTGTCCTCGACCTCGCGCTGGATCGTGCGGCGCAGCGGACGCGCGCCCAGCACCGGGTCGTAACCCTTCTTGGACAGCAGCTCCTTGGCGGACTGGGAGAGCTCGATGCCCATGTCCCGGTCCTTCAGGCGCTCGTCCACCTTGCCGATCATCAGGTCGACGATCCGCAGGATGTCCTCCTGCGTCAGCTGCGGGAAGACGACCACGTCGTCGACGCGGTTGAGGAACTCGGGACGGAAGTGCTGCTTGAGCTCGTCCGACACCTTGTTCTTCATGCGCTCGTAGTTGGTCTTCGTGTCACCCGAGGCCGCGAAGCCCAGGTTGAAGCCCTTGGAGATGTCCCGGGTGCCGAGGTTGGTCGTCATGATGATGACCGTGTTCTTGAAGTCCACGACCCGGCCCTGGGAGTCGGTCAGGCGACCGTCCTCCAGGATCT
>NZ_BNBF01000008.1:294124-296612 GCF_014654935.1 Streptomyces capoamus | reverse complement strand
GCAGCAGCGAGTTGAAGATGTCCGGGTGGGCCTTCTCGACCTCGTCGAAGAGGACGACGGAGAACGGCTTGCGGCGCACCTTCTCGGTCAGCTGGCCGCCCTCCTCGTAGCCCACGTATCCGGGGGGCGAACCGAAGAGACGCGACACCGTGTGCTTCTCGCTGAACTCCGACATGTCGAGGGAGATCAGCGCGTCCTCGTCACCGAAGAGGAACTCGGCGAGCGCCTTGGACAGCTCGGTCTTACCGACACCGGACGGGCCGGCGAAGATGAACGAACCACCCGGACGCTTCGGGTCCTTCAGACCCGCGCGCGTACGGCGGATCGCCTTCGACAGCGCCTTGACGGCGTCGACCTGGCCGATGACCCGCTTGTGCAGCTCGTCCTCCATGCGGAGCAGACGGCTGGACTCCTCCTCGGTCAGCTTGAAGACCGGGATGCCGGTGGCCGTGGCGAGGACCTCGGCGATCAGCTCGCCGTCGACCTCGGCGACGACGTCCATGTCGCCGGCCTTCCACTCCTTCTCCCGCTTGGCCTTGGCGGCCAGGAGCTGCTTCTCCTTGTCACGCAGGGAGGCGGCCTTCTCGAAGTCCTGCGAGTCGATCGCGGACTCCTTGTCCCGGCGGACACCGGCGATCTTCTCGTCGAACTCGCGCAGGTCCGGCGGAGCGGTCATCCGGCGGATGCGCATCCGGGAACCGGCCTCGTCGATCAGGTCGATCGCCTTGTCCGGCAGGAACCGGTCCGAGATGTACCGGTCGGCCAGGGTGGCCGCCTGGACCAGGGCCTCGTCCGTGATGGAGACGCGGTGGTGCGCCTCGTACCGGTCGCGCAGGCCCTTGAGGATCTCGATGGTGTGCGGCAGGGACGGCTCGGCGACCTGGATGGGCTGGAAGCGGCGCTCGAGGGCCGCGTCCTTCTCCAGGTGCTTGCGGTACTCGTCCAGCGTGGTCGCACCGATGGTCTGCAGCTCACCGCGGGCCAGCATGGGCTTCAGGATGGAGGCCGCGTCGATGGCGCCCTCGGCGGCACCCGCACCGACCAGCGTGTGCAGCTCGTCGATGAACAGGATGATGTCGCCGCGGGTGCGGATCTCCTTGAGCACCTTCTTCAGGCGCTCCTCGAAGTCACCGCGGTAGCGGGAGCCGGCGACCAGGGCGCCGAGGTCCAGCGTGTAGAGGTGCTTGTCCTTGAGGGTCTCGGGCACCTCGCCCTTGACGATGGCCTGGGCGAGGCCCTCGACGACGGCGGTCTTGCCGACGCCGGGCTCACCGATCAGCACCGGGTTGTTCTTCGTACGGCGGGACAGCACCTGCATGACCCGCTCGATCTCCTTCTCGCGCCCGATCACCGGGTCGAGCTTGGACTCACGAGCGGCCTGGGTGAGGTTCCGGCCGAACTGGTCCAGGACGAGGGAGGTCGAAGGCGTGCCCTCGGCCGGGCCGCCCGCGGTGGCGGTCTCCTTGCCCTGGTAACCGGAGAGCAGCTGGATCACCTGCTGCCGCACCCGGTTGAGGTCGGCACCCAGCTTGACCAGGACCTGGGCGGCGACGCCCTCGCCCTCGCGGATCAGGCCGAGCAGGATGTGTTCCGTGCCGATGTAGTTGTGGCCCAGCTGAAGGGCCTCGCGGAGCGACAGCTCCAGGACCTTCTTGGCACGGGGGGTGAAGGGGATGTGACCGGACGGGGCCTGCTGGCCCTGGCCGATGATCTCCTCCACCTGCTGGCGGACCGCCTCAAGCGAAATGCCGAGGCTCTCCAGGGCCTTAGCGGCGACACCTTCGCCCTCGTGGATGAGACCCAGGAGGATGTGCTCGGTGCCGATGTAGTTGTGGTTGAGCATCCGGGCTTCTTCCTGAGCCAGGACGACAACCCGCCGCGCGCGGTCGGTGAACCTCTCGAACATCGTTAATCGCTCCTCAGAGCGGTCAGGCAGTGGGGGGAACTTCCCCTCCCTGTCCTTCCGCAGCTTAGTCCCGCAAGCGGGGACCGCTCATTCCAACTGCCGACACCGTCGATGGCCTCCTGACCGTGTGCGCCGACATCTGTCCCAACCCGATGGTGCGAGACGATGTTCCCGCAGGCCAGGCAGTTACCCCAGTCGCCAGTACGCCGATGGCGAACGTGAGACGCCCCGTCCTGCGTGTCGCCCCCTCCCACTAGGCATGTCTTACCCGCAGGGACTGACACTCCATGCGGCGCGCCCCGGTTCCCTCCGCTATGGGCGAACAACCCCGCGCCTCCCCGGCCCTCCGTGCACCCCGTTCTCCTGCACTCTGCGCAGCCGCAGGGAAACCCAGCGTAACCCGAAGGGTGGTTCCGCGTTGCACTTGGCATGGTCGGCTCGGTGCCCATGTACTCCACGGTCCCCCTTCCTCGCCGGTCCCTCGACCCGGGGGCACCGGTCACCGGCGTTCCCCGCGCCGACCCGGACGCCCGGGCCCGGCACTGGTACGAGAACGAACTGGGGTGGCCGACGGTGCCCGGG
>NZ_BNBF01000008.1:280972-294082 GCF_014654935.1 Streptomyces capoamus | reverse complement strand
CGGCCGGTACGGCTGCTCACGGGCGTGCGGTTCGACGTGCTGGACGTGCCGGCCGAGGCGGGCGCGCAGGCGCTCCGGCATCTCGCGCCGGCCTCGCCGGTGGCTCTGCGGGGCGATCGAATGCACTTGCTGGTCGCCGCGGGCGGCGCGGAGGAGCTGCCCGGGCTGCTGGACTGGCTCGAGTGGGGCGGCGTGCGCCTGGACCTGCGGGTCCTCGGGGCGGGCGACACCCTGGAGGCACCGCTTCCGCCCGCCGTGACCGCCGCTTCCCGGCCCGGACGGCCGATGCCATCAGGCTCCGGCTCCGCACCGCGTGACCGCGTGCAGGGGGCCGCCGAGTGGCTGCGGCCCCCTGAGCCCGGTCGCGAGGTCGAGCCCTCGCTGCCGGCCATGCCGGGCGTATCCCCCGTGGGGCGCGGGAAGAGCGCCCCCGATCTCGTACGACTGGTGGACACGGTGGCAGCGCACTGTCACCGGGTCCGGCTGCGGCGCCCGTGCGCCGGTCACCCCGCCGGCCGGCGGGATCAGCCGTTGGCCTTCTCGTAGGCCTCGCGGATGGACGCGGGAACCCGGCCGCGGTCGTTGACCTCGTAACCGTTCTCCTTGGCCCACGCGCGGATCGCCGCGGTGTCCTGGTTGCCGCCGGAAGCGGCACGCGTCTTTCCGCGCCCGCCGGAGGAGCGGCCACCGGTGCGACGCCCGCCCTTCACATAGGGGTCGAGAAGGCCGCGCAGCTTGTCCGCATTGGCAGTCGTGAGATCGATCTCGTACGTCTTGCCGTCCAGCGCGAACGTCACGGTCTCGTCCGCCTCGCCGCCGTCGAGGTCGTCGACAAGAAGGACCTGAACCTTCTGTGCCACCGCATTTCCTTTCATCGATAACGTTGAGGACCAGGGGTGTGTGCGGCGTCCGCCGTTTCGCCGCCCCTGTTATATGCAGTACTGCAGTACGTCGGAAAGCAAACCGCTTTTGCCGGAAAAACACAAACCCCCGGGAGTGACCCGGCGGACCGTCCGCGTCCGGAAACATGCGCGTTTCGGACATAGGCCACCGGGGCAATGACGATCACAGATGCAGAAGCATCCGACTGTTGCCCAAGGTGTTCGGCTTCACTCGTTCGAGACCCAGGAACTCCGCGACGCCCTCGTCATAGGAACGCAACAGCTCCGCGTAGACATCGGTGTCCACCGGCGTCTCCCCGATCTCCACGAAGCCGTGCTTCCCGAAGAAGTCCACTTCGAAGGTCAGGCAGAAAACCCGGCGAACGCCGAGCCAGCGCGCGGTCTGGAGCAACTTCTCCAGCAACCGATGCCCCACGCCGGCGCCCTGGAGGCCGGGCTTCACCGCCAGGGTGCGGACTTCCGCGAGGTCCTCCCACATGACGTGCAGCGCACCGCAGCCGACCACCTCGGCGTTGTCGTCGCGTTCCGCGACCCAGAACTCCTGGATGTCCTCGTAAAGGGTGACCGTGGCTTTGTCGAGCAGGATGCGGTCGCGGACGTAGGCGTCGAGGAGGCGGCGCACGGCCGGGACATCGCTGGTCCGGGCGCGCCGGACGGTGATGGCTTTTGCGGGGACTTCGGGACGCTCTGCTGACATGAGCGGACGCTATCGCCCAGCCGCGCCCCCCGCCGAGCCGGGGTTCTGCTCTTGCCGGGCTTCGGGCGCTTCCTGTCGGCGGGCTTCGGACGCTTCCCTGGTTTCTTCCGGGCCCTGGACGATGCGTACGGCGTCCCGGAGGGCCTGGCGCTGTTCCTCGCTCATCATGCCGAAGAACGCGACGAGAGCGGCGGCGGGGTTGTCGCTCTGCGACCAGGCGTCGTTCATCAGGGCGGCGGCGTACGCTGCGCGCGTGGACACGGCCTCATATCGATAGGCCCGGCCTTCCGCCTCACGGCGGACCCAGCCCTTCTGATGGAGATTGTCCAAAACCGTCATCACGGTGGTGTACGCGATGGAGCGTTCCTGCTGCAGGTCTTCCAGGACTTCTCGAACGGTCACCGGGCGGTTCCACTTCCACACCCGCGTCATGACCGCGTCTTCGAGTTCTCCCAATGGGCGAGGCACAGCTCAGAACAATAGTGGGAGATCCCGGCAATGGCCTGCCGGACGTGCGCTAGGACTACAAACGCGCACAAAAAGGACGTACGGCGCACACCGTGGAGCGGCGCCGGCTCTGCGGGCCGCTCAGGCGTCGCCGGCGGCGGACGCCTCGCGCGCGCCCTCCACGCGTGCCAGCGCGGCGTCGACGGCCGCGTCCTCCTTGGCCTTGGCGGCCCCGCCCTGGGTCTTCACGATGACCCTGACCACACCGATGAAGAACACGGCCATGACGACCGGAGGCACGAGCGCGGAGACGTAGTCCATGTCTCCAGAGTAGCCACGGGGAGCCGGGCGAATGTCCCGGGGGGACACGAACCGCCCAACCGGGGCACGGGACGGCCGGCGGCGCGCACGGCCCGGCCGCGCGGGTCAGCCCGCGGCCAGCCGGCGGCCCTGCGGCGGGGCCGGCCTGCGGCGCGGGAAGACCTCACCCGGCGTCGGGACGGGCCGCCTCGGCGCCGCCGGCTCGCAGGCGGGGCCGGACGCCGGCCCGGGGCGTGGCCTCTCGTGTGGCCTCTCGGCGGGCTTCTCAGCGGGCCTCCGGCGTCTGCGCGGCCACCGCAGGGCTCCTCGGCCTCCTCGCCGCGCGGGTCAGCCCGCGGCCAGCCGGCGGCCCTGCGGCGGGGTCGGCCTGCGGCGCGGGAAGACCTCACCCGGCGTCGGAATGGGCCGCCTCGGTGCCGCCGGCTCGGGGGCGGGGCCGGACGCCGGCCCGGGGCGTGGCCTCTCGTGTGGCCTCTCGGCGGGCTTCTCAGCGGGCCTCGGGCGTCTGAGCGGCCGCCGCAGGGCTCCTCGGCCTCCTTGCCGCGCGGGTCAGCCCGCGGCCAGCCGGCGGCCCTGCGGCGGGGTCGGCCTGCGGCGCGGGAACACCTCACCCGGCGTCGGGACGGGCCGCTTAGGCGCCGCCGGCTCGGGCGCGGGCCGTTCGGCGGGCTTCTCGGCGGGCTTCTCCGGGGTCTGTGAGGGCTCCTCGGCCTCCTCGCCGTCGGGGGCGGCCCCGGTCTGCCGTGCGCCGCCCGCGAGGGCCTTCAGGCGCGTCCGCGCGGGCGGCACCGCGGGCGCCGGCACCTTCCGCGCACCCTGCGCGAAGCGTGCCCGCACGTCCTGCTCGGCCAGCGCCTGGCAGCGGTCCAGCAGCGCCGCCGCCGTGGGGTTGCCGCGCAGCGCCCGGAGCGCGGCGAGGTCGTCCGGCGTCGGCCGGTGGCCGGCCCCGAGCGCCTCCTCCAGGAGGGTCAGGTAACCGGCGACGCTGCCCGGCAGGGCGCCCCGGTAGCGGTCCAGGTCGGCCACCAGGAAGGCGCGCAGCCTGGCCCCCTCGCACATCGCCTCGTCGAGCGTCTCGGCGAGGCGGAAGCAGTCCTGCACGTCCTCGGCGGAGGCGTGGCCGGGGTGGAGGGCGAGGGCGAGGGCGCGGCGGAGCACACGCAGCTCCTCCGTGCCGAACGCCATGCCGCCGCGGGATCCGTATGGCGTGGGCATGCGGCGACGCTACCGACTAATCGGACAAAAGTGAGGAATCCGAATGGGGATCCGCCGCGTGTCGTTCCGCGGTTCCCTCGTCCGGTGCCACCGGCGGGGCCGGCGCCCGCGCGGGCGCCGGCCGTCCCTCACAGGCGCGAGACGTTCCGCTCGTACACCAGGCGCAGGCCGATCAGCGTCAGCCACGGCTGGTGCTCGTCGATCACCGAGGACTCCCCCAGCACCATCGGCGCGAGCCCGCCCGTGGCGATCACCGTGACGTCGTCGGGGTCGTCGGCCAGCTCCCGGGCCATCCGGCCCACCACGCCGTCGACCTGCCCGGCGAAGCCGTACACGATGCCGGACTGCATGGCCTCGACGGTGTTCTTGCCGATCACGTTCCTGGGCCTGGCCACCTCGATCTTCCGCAGCTGGGCGGCCTTGACCCCCAGGGCCTCCACCGAGATCTCGATCCCCGGGGCGATGACCCCGCCGACGTACTCTCCGCGCGCGGAGACGGCGTCGAACGTGGTCGCCGTACCGAAGTCCACGACGATCGCCGGGCCGCCGTACAGCTCGTTCGCCGCGACCGCGTTGATGATGCGGTCCGCGCCGACCTCCTTGGGGTTGTCGAACTGGATCGGCACACCGGTCTTGACCCCCGGCTCGACCAGCACCGCGGGCACGTCCCCGTAGTACCGCCGGGTGACCTCGCGCAGCTCGTGCAGCACCGACGGCACGGTCGCGCAGATCGCTATGCCGTCGATGCCGTCGCCCAGTTCCTCGCCCAGCAGCGGGTGCATGCCCATCAGGCCCTGGAGCAGCACCGCCAGCTCGTCCGCCGTGCGGCGCGCGTCGGTGGAGATGCGCCAGTGCTCGACGATGTCCTCGCCGTCGAAGAGGCCGAGGACGGTGTGCGTGTTGCCGACGTCGATCGTGAGCAGCATGGCCGTTACTCCGCCTCGCGCAGGTCCAGGCCGATGTCCAGGATCGGCGAGGAGTGCGTGAGGGCGCCCACGGCCAGGAAGTCCACGCCGGTCTCGGCGTACGCGCGCGCGTTCGCGAGCGTCAGCCGTCCGGAGGCCTCCAGCAGCGCCCGGCCGCCGACGATGGCGACGGCCTCCTCGCACTCGCTGGGCGTGAAGTTGTCCAGCAGGATCAGGTCGGCGCCCGCGTCCACGACCTCGCGCAGCTGGTGCAGGGTGTCGACCTCGACCTCGATCGGCACCTCGGGGAAGGCCTCCCGTACGGCCTTGAAGGCCTGCGCGACGCCGCCGGCGGCGACCACGTGGTTGTCCTTCACCAGGGCCGCGTCCGAGAGCGACATGCGGTGGTTGACGCCTCCGCCGCAGCGGACGGCGAACTTCTCCAGCGACCGCAGGCCCGGGGTGGTCTTGCGGGTGTCCCGCACGCGCGCCCCGGTGCCCTCCAGCGCGTCCGCCCACGCGCGCGTGGCCGTCGCGATGCCGGACAGGCGGCACAGGATGTTCAGCGCGCTGCGCTCGGCGGTGAGCAGGTCACGCGTGCGCGTGGTGACGGACAGCAGCTGCTGCCCGGCCTCGATCCGGTCACCGTCCTCCACGTGCCGCTCGACCTCGAACTCGTCGGTGCAGACCACGGAGAGGACGGCCTCGGCGACCCGGAGGCCGGCCACGACGCCCGCCTCGCGCGCGGTGAAGTCGGCGGTGGCCACCGCGTCCTCGGCAATGGTGGCCACGGTCGTCACGTCCACGCCGCCGTCCAGGTCCTCCTGGATGGCGACGTTGGCGATGTCCTCGACCTCGATCGGGTCGAGTCCGGCGGCGGCCAGCAGCTCGGCGAGCGCGGGGTCGAGCCCGCACTCCGCGTACTCTGCGGCTTCCGCGTCTCCCTCGGCGCCGCAGGCGCAGCCGTCGCCGCAGCCGCCGGTCGGGGCGAGGGGAAGGTCGTCGGTGCTCACGTCTGTCACTGCTCCTGGGGCGCTGTTACCGGATGGGGGGGAAGTCTGCGGTGTCGGTGGTGCGTACGGCCAGCGACCGGTCGGGGTTGAGCCGTACCACGATGTGGCGCCGCCAGTGGGTGTCGTCGCGCTCGGCGTGGTCCTCGCGCCAGTGGCAGCCGCGGGTCTCCTCGCGCAGCAGGGCGGCGGTGACCAGGACCCGGGCCACGCACAGGAGGTTCGTGGCCTCCCAGGTGTCCACGCCGGGCTCGGCGGTCTTGCCGTTCTCCCGGAGCGCGTCCCGGGCCTCGGCGTGCAGCTTCTGCAGCTGGTCCGCGGCCTTGGCGAGGGACTCCTGCGAGCGCAGCACGCCGGCGCCCTCGCTCATGATCCGCTGGATGGCGAACCGGGCCTCGGGGGCGAGCAGCGGGTGCGCGGGACGGCCGGGGTCCGGTACGGGTGCGGGCACGCGCGCGTGGAGGCCGGTTCCGGCGTGGACGGCGGCGATGTCGGCGGCGATCCGCTCGGCGTAGACGAGCCCCTCCAGGAGGGAGTTGGAGGCGAGCCGGTTGGCGCCGTGCACACCGGTGCAGGCGACCTCGCCGCAGGCGTACAGGCCGGGCACGGTGGTCCGGCCGCGGGCGTCGGTGCGGACGCCCCCGGAGGCGTGGTGGGCGGCCGGCGCGATCGGGATGGGCTCGGTGACCGGGTCGATGCCGTTGGCCCGGCAGGCGGCCAGGATGGTCGGGAAACGGTGCTCCCACATGTCCGCGCCGAAGTGCCGGGCGTCGAGGAACATGTGCTCGGCGTCCTGCTCCAGCATCCGCCGCAGGATGCCCTTGGCGACGATGTCGCGCGGCGCCAGCTCCGCCAGCTCGTGCTGGCCGACCATGAAGCGCACGCCGTCCGCGTCGACCAGGTGGGCGCCCTCGCCGCGCACCGCCTCCGAGACCAGCGGCTGCTGTCCTTCCGCGTCCGCGCCGAGGAACAGCACGGTCGGGTGGAACTGCACGAACTCCAGGTCGCTGATCTCCGCGCCCGCGCGCAGCGCCAGCGCCACGCCGTCGCCGGTCGACACGGACGGGTTGGTGGTCGCGGAGAACACCTGGCCCATGCCGCCGGTCGCGAGCACCACGGCGGGCGCGTGCACGGCGCCCACGCCGTCGTGCTGGCCCTCGCCCATCACGTGCAGGGTGACGCCGGCCGTCCGGCCCTCGGCGTCCGTCAGCAGGTCCAGCACCAGCGCGTTCTCGATGGTGCGCAGCCCGCGCGCGCGGACGGCCTCGACGAGCGCCCGGGAGATCTCCGCGCCGGTGGCGTCGCCGCCGGCGTGCACGATCCGGCGCCGGTGGTGGCCGCCCTCGCGGGTGAGTTCCAGTTCCCCTTCGGAGGACTCGTCGAAGTGCGCGCCGGTGTCGATGAGCCGTCGCACCGCGTCGGGTCCCTCGGTGACGAGGATCCGTACGGCCTCCTCGTCGCACAGGCCCGCGCCCGCGACCAGGGTGTCGGCCAGGTGCTGCTCGGGGGTGTCGCCCTCGCCGAGGGCGGCGGCGACACCGCCCTGCGCCCAGCGCGTGGAGCCGTCGTCCAGGCGGGCCTTGGTGACGACCACCGTGGAGAGTCCGGCGGCCTCACAGCGCAGGGCCGCGGTCAGACCGGCCACCCCGGAGCCGACCACGACCACGTCCGCGGAGATGGCCCAGCCGGGTGCGGGCGCGTGCAGTCGTATGCCTGTGCTGGTCACGAGGCGGCTCCGAAGGTGAGGGGGAGGTTGTCGATGAGCCGGGTCGAACCGACCCGGGCGGCGACGGCGAGGACGGCCTCGCCGGTGAAGTCGTCGCCGATCTCGGTGAAGTCGGCGGGGTCGACCAGCGCGAGGTAGTCCAGCTTCAGCGGCGGATCCAGGCGGGCGGCCTCGTCCAGCACCTGGCGGGCGGCGGCGCGGACGGCCGCCGGGCCGCCGGGCGCGGCGGTGGCCACCGCGTGCGCGTCGGCCGCCGCACGGGACTCGCCTATCGCGCTCAGTGCCTCGGCACGCGCGTGCGTGGAGGGCACTTCCCGGGCGCGTGCGCGCAGCGCCTCCTGCGCGGCATGCCGGTCCCGGCCGGCGAACAGCGCGTGGGACAGCGCGAGCGCGGTACGCCGCTCGTCCGGCGCGAGGTAGCGGTTGCGGCTGGACAGCGCCAGCCCGTCCTCCTCGCGCACGGTCGGCACGGCGACGATCTCGACGCCGAAGTTCAGGTCCCGCACCATGCGCCGGATCAGGGCGAGCTGCTGGGCGTCCTTCTGCCCGAACAGGGCGGCGTCGGGGCGGGTGAGGTGCAGCAGCTTGGCGACGACGGTGAGCATGCCGTCGAAGTGCCCGGGCCGCGAGGCACCCTCCAGGCGCTCCCCCATGGGGCCCGCGGTGATGCGCACCTGCGGTTCGCCGCCCGGGTAGACCTCGTCCACGGAGGGCGCGAACACGGCGTCGGCGCCGGCCCGCCCGGCCAGCTCCAGGTCGGCGTCCAGGGTGCGCGGGTAGCGGTCGAGGTCCTCGCCCGCGCCGAACTGCAGCGGGTTCACGAAGACGGTGACGACGACCTCGCCGTCCGGGCCGGCGATCTCCCGCGCGGTGCGGATCAGGGTCGCGTGGCCCTCGTGCAGGGCGCCCATGGTCATCACGACGGCGCGGCGGCCGTGGCGCACGCGCGCGTGCAGCTCTTCGGCGGTGCTCAGCAGGGCGGTGGTCATCGGTCGTTCCCCTCGCTGCCGTTCGTCCCCTCGGTGCCGTCCGTGCCGTCGCCTCCCCGGCTGCCGGGGCCCGCGTGGCCCGCGTCGGCGAGTACCCCGAGGAGGTCCTCGGCCAGCTCCGGCTTGAGCAGGCCGTGCGCGAGCGCGCGGTCGGCGGTCGCGCGGGCCATCGCCAGATAGCCCGCCACGGTCTGCGGGGCGTGCTCGCGCAGCTCGGCCACGTGCGCGGCGACCGTGCCGGCGTCACCGCGCGCGACCGGCCCGGTCAGGGCGGCGTCACCGGAGCGCAGGGCGTTGTCCAGGGCGGCGCCGAGCAGCGGGCCGAGCATCCGGTCGGGCGCCGTCACACCGGCCGTGCGCAGCAGTTCCATCGACTGGGCGACCAGGGTGACCAGGTGGTTGGCGCCCAGCGCGAGGGCCGCGTGGTAGAGCGGGCGGTTCCGCTCGCTGATCCATTCGGGCTCCCCGCCCATCTCGATGACCAGGGCCTCGGCGGCCAGCCGCAGCTCCTCGGGCGCGGTGACGCCGAAGGAGCAGCCCGCGAGGCGCTGGACGTCCACCGGCGTCCCGGTGAAGGTCATCGCCGGGTGCAGGGCCAGCGGCAGCGCGCCCGCGCGCAGGGCGGGGTCGAGGACCTTCGCGCCGTACCGGCCGGAGGTGTGCACGAGCAGCTGCCCGGGCCGCACCGCGCCGGTCTCGGCGAGCCCGGCGACCAGGCCGGGCAGGGCATCGTCGGGGACCGTGAGCAGGACCAGGTCGGCACGCTGGAGCACCTCGGCGGGCGGCACCAGCGGGACGTCCGGCAGCATCGTCCCGGCGCGCCTGCGGGAGGCGTCGGAGACTCCGGAGACGGCCACCGGGCGGTGCCCGGCGAGCTGGAGGGACGCGGCCAGTGCGGGGCCCACGCGGCCGGCGCCGACGACGCCGACGGTGAGCCGCGCGGGGCGGTCCTTGAGGTCTGGCTGGTGGACTGTACTCACGCGACGGCGGCCTTCCCGTTCCAGTCCGCTCTGGGTACCGGACGATTTCTCGTCATGTTAACGCTATCGGGTAGGGCGGCGGCCGGTCGTCCACAGGCTGTGGGTTTCGCCACGCGGCGGACGGCGCCCGCGCGCGGGCAAATCCCGGTGCCCTCCCGGCCCCGGCGCGGCATGATCCACGGCATGACCGACACGGCTGAGCAGGACACGGAACGGCAGGCGCGGGAACGGCTGCGGGAGCGGCTCCGGGCGGCCCGGCGGGAGGCCCGGAGGGTGCTGTCCCGCGCGGACTGGGGAAGCTCGATCCGCGACCGCCTCACGCACCTGGTGGACGCGGCGGACGAGGTGTACGACCTGGACGAGCCGGCCGAGTCTACGGCGACGGGATCGTGACGGCCCTGGAGGAGCGGGTCGCCGCGCTGCTCGGCACGGAGGCCGCCGCGTTCTTCCCGACGGGCACCATGGCCCAGCAGGTGGCCCTGCGCTGCTGGGCGGCCCGCACCGGGAACGCGGCGGTGGCCCTGCATCCCCTGTCGCACCCCGAGGTGCACGAGCGGCACGCCTTCAGCCAGGTCAGCGGCTTGCGCCCGGTCCGGGTGGGCGACGGGCGCCGGCCGCCGACGGCGGCCGGGATACGCGAGGCCGGGGAGCCGTTCGGGACGCTGATGCTGGAACTGCCGCTGCGGGACGCCGGTTTCGTGCTGCCCACCTGGGAGGAGCTGACCGAGGTCGTCCAGGCGGCCCGGGAGCGCGACGCGGTGGTGCACTTCGACGGCGCGCGCCTGTGGGAGTGCACCGAGCACTTCGGACGCCCCCTCGAGGACATCGCGGGCCTCGCCGACAGCGTCTACGTGTCGCTGCAAGTCCGTCGGCGGCCTCGGCGGCGCCGCGCTGGCCGGCCCGGGGACGCTGGTGGAGGAAGCGAGGGCCTGGCGGCACCGGTACGGCGGCATGGTCTTCCAGCAGTTCCCGACCGCCCTGTCCGCGCTGATCGGCCTGGAGCGCGAGCTGCCCCGGCTGCCCGAGTACGTCCGCCACGCGCGCGTGGTGGCCGCCGCGCTGCGCGAGGGCTTCGCCGCGGCCGGGGTGCCCTGGGCCCGCGTCCACCCGGAGGTGCCGCACACCCACGAGTTCCAGGTCTGGCTGCCGTACGAGCCCGGGGTGGCGGCCGAGGCGGCCGTGCGGCAGGCCGAGGAGACGTCGGTGCTGCTCTTCGCGAACGCCTGGGACGAGGGCGGTCCCGGCCTCGCGTGCACGGAGGTCGTCGTCCGTTCCACCGGCCTGGAGTGGACGGCCGACGACGTCCGCGCGGCCGTACGGGACTTCGTGGACCGCCTGCCGGGCCCGGCGTGACCGCGCGCGGGTCCCGGGGCTAACCGAGTGCGCCGGGGCGCAGCCAGCGGGTCAGCGTGCGCCTGAGCCGTCCGCGCGCCGGGCGTCCGGCGAGGACCGCGCGGAAGCGCCGGTGGTCGCGCAGTTCGCGGACGAGGCCGAGGTCGTGGCGGCCCGGCGCGGGCGGTTCGGGCTCGCCGTGCAGACGGGCGCGGTAGCTGTCGAGGAGGTACTGCTGGGTGACGCTCATGGGGGATCGCCTTCTCGGGACGGTGAGTGATCAGGTGGCGTCACCGACCGCTCGGTGACTGATCGGGCTCCGCGGCTGCCCCCGGTGCTCCCAGCCTGTCCACGGCCCGCCCCGATGTCCCGTCGATTGACGGCTGCCGTCAATCCACGCGGGGACTGTCAGTGGGCGGGTGCACGATGGAGGCCATGAGCGTGACCATCGACATCACCGGACTGCCCCCGGAGCGGGTCTGCGTCGTGCCCTCTCCGCTGGCGGAGCTGGGGATGGCGTTGCACGCGCTGAGCGAGCCCGGCCACCACCCCGACCTGCGCGGCTGGGCGGCCGCCGTCTCCTCCCGGCTGGACCCCTGCCTGGCCGACCGGCTGTGCGAGGCGGATTTCCTGTGGCGTACGACGTTCTCGGATGTCTTCGCCCCGTACGCCGGCATCCCGGGCGGGCGCGCGCTCCCCGGGGACACGCTGGCTCAGGAGCTGGACCAGCTGGACCGGCTGACGGACGAGCAGTTCGTGAACGCGGCCCTGGAGTTCACCTGCCAGCTGCGCTACGACGTCCAGGACCCCGGCCCGCTGGACGACCCGGAGCTGCGCCGGCGCTCCCTGGAACTGGCCGCCGCGCGCGGACCCGTGCAGGAGCGCTTCACCCGGCGCCTGCTGACCGATCCGCCGGCCGTGCGAGCCTGGTTCCGGCAGCTGATGCTCGACTGCGACGACGCCTTCTTCGCCGACACCTGGGCCCGGGTCCAGCCCCAGCTGGCCGCGGACGCCCGGCACAAGACCGAACTGCTGCGCCGCAAGGGCCTCGGCGAGGCCCTCGCGTCCCTGTCCGGCGCGGTCTCGCTGGACGAGGGGACCGGGCTCGTCACGGTCGACAAGCTGCAGGTGGGCCGCACGGCCACCGGCGACGGCGGCCTGGTGCTGGTGCCGACCAGCCTCGGCTGGCCGCACGTGCTGGTCCTGCACCGGTACGGCTGGCAGCCCTCCATCACCTACCCGGCGAGCGTCCCCCGGCCGCAGGCCCCGTCCGTGGAGCAGCTCACGCGCCGGATGGAGGCGCTGGCGCACCCGGTGCGGATGCGGCTGTGCCGGCACCTCGCGCGCGCCGCGCACACCACGAGCGAACTCGCCGACGCGCACGGCCTGTCGGCGCCCGAGATATCCCGGCACCTGACGGTGCTGAAGAAGGCGGGCCTGGTCACCGACTGCCGGCGCGGCCGGTACGTCCAGCACCAGCTGGACCTGTCCGCGGTGGCCCGGCTGGGCAGCGACTTCATCGAGGGCGTCCTGCGCTGAGCCCTCCGGCCCGGCGCCACTGCGCGCGCGGGCGTGGCGCGCCGGAGCCCGTACGGGCCCCGCCGTCAGCCGTGGCCGCCGGCCCGCACCAGCCCCGTCTCGTACGCCAGCACCACCACCTGCACCCGGTCGCGCAGTCCGAGCTTGGTCAGGATGCGGCCCACATGGGTCTTCACCGTCGCCTCGCTCAGCACGAGCCGGGCCGCGATCTCGCCGTTGGACAGGCCCTGCGCGACCAGCACCATGACCTCGCGCTCGCGCTCGGTGAGCCGTTCCAGCTCCTTGTGCTGGGGCTCCCGGCCGGCGGCGGGCAGCATCGGCGCGAAGCGGTCCAGCAGGCGCCGGGTGGTGGAGGGTGCCACGACCGCGTCACCGCTGTGCACGGCCCGGATGGCGGCCAGGAGATCGCCGGGCGGCACGTCCTTGAGCATGAAGCCGGAGGCACCCGCCTTCAGCCCGGAGAAGGCGTACTCGTCCAGGTCGAACGTGGTCAGGATGAGCACCTTGGGCGGTTCGGGCTCGGAGCAGATCCGCCGGGTGGCCTCCACACCGTCCAGCTTCGGCATCCGGACGTCCATCAGGACGACGTCGACGGGGGTGGACCGCAGCACCTGGAGGGCCTCCACGCCGTCGCCCGCCTCCGCGACCACCTCCATGTCCGGCTGCGCGGCCAGCACCATGCGGAATCCGGTGCGCAGCAGCACCTGGTCGTCGACGAGCATCACGCGGATCGTCATCGGGCCTCTTTCGTCGTGCGGTGGTGTGGCTCGGGGGGCGGTGTCACAGGGGGACGGTGTCACAGGTGCCGGCGCGGGGCGCGGTCGCGTCAGTGGGCCGGTTTCAGCGGCAGCAGGGCGCTGATGCGGAATCCTCCGCCCGGGCGCGGTCCGGCGTCCAGGGTGCCGCCGACCATGCCGACGCGCTCGCGCATCCCGATCAGACCGTGGCCCTGCCCGTCGGCGCCGCCCTCCTCGTACAGCTCGTGCGGGGCGCCCTTGCCGTCGTCCTCGACCAGCAGGCCGAGACCGTCGTCGAAGTAGACCAGGC
>NZ_BNBF01000008.1:277586-280936 GCF_014654935.1 Streptomyces capoamus | reverse complement strand
GTACGCTCGCGCCCGCGTTGGGCCCGCCGTGCTTGCGGGTGTTGGTGAGCGCCTCCTGCACGATCCGGTAGGCGGTCAGCTCCACGCCGCTGGGCAGCGGGCGAGGGGTGCCCTCCACCTTGAAGTCGACCGGCAGGCCGGAACTGCGGCACTGCTCGACGAGGTCGTCGATCTGTTCGACGTCGGGCTGCGGGACGTACTCCCCGCTCTCCTGGTGCTCGCCGGTGCGCAGCACGCCCAGCAGGCGGCGCATCTCGGCCAGGGCCTGGCGGCCGGTGGAGGAGATCGTCTCCAGGGCCTTGCGCGCCTGGTCGGGTGCGGCGTCCATGACGTAGGCGGCACCGTCGGCCTGCACCACCATCACCGACACGTTGTGCGCGACGACGTCGTGCAGCTCGCGCGCGATGCGGGCGCGTTCGGCGGCCACCGCGACCTTCGACTGCGCCTCGCGCTCCTTCTCCAGACGGGCCGCGCGCTCCTCCAGCTGGGCGAAGTAGGCGCGCCGGGTGCGCATGGAGTCGCCGAGCACCCAGGCGAGGGCGAAGGGCACCGTCTGGAAGACGGCTATGGCGATCTGCCCGACGAAGCTGGAGTGCTCCGCCGGCCAGCGGATCTGGGCCACGGCCGCCGCGCAGAGGCTGACGGCGAGGGCGAGCCGGGAGGCCCAGCGCGCACCGACCGCCGCGACCGTGTAGGTGATCACCAGCATGGCGAAGTCGGAGACGGTCGTCTCGATGTCCAGGACCACCTGGGCCAGCCCGGTCACCAGGGCGACGACCAGCATGGGCTCGGGGAACCGGCGGCGCAGCGCCACGACGACGCCCAGGACGGCGGACACGGCCAGCCCCTCGGCGAGGGTTCCGTGGTGGCCCGGCACCCCGTCGAGGTTGACCACGCTCACCGCGGAGATCCCGAGCAGGGCGACAGCCCAGAAGGTGTCGACCCAGGTCGGGTGGCGGCGGAGGAAGTCATAGAGGCGCTGCACGTAACCCAGCGTAGGGAAAACAGATGAGTGCGGGGGTCAACCGAAGGACCGATCCGCGTCCGGCGCGCGTACTCCGCAAGGTGGATGCCGTGATCATCTGTGTGCCTAGTCTGGTGCGGTGACGGATGAGACGACGACGGACGGCTCCGCCGCGCGGCCCGGAGCGCGCGGCTGGCGCGCGGCGGCCGGGGCGGCCCTGTACGGCCCCGGTGGCTTCTACCGGCGTCCCGAGGGCCCGGCCGGTCACTTCCGTACGTCCGTGCACGCCTCCCCCCTCTTCGCGCGGGCCGTGGCCAGGCTGCTGTGCCGGGTCGACGAGGCGCTGGGCCGGCCCGCGGTTCTGGACTTCGTCGACGTGGGCGCCGGGCGGGGGGAGCTGGTCGGCGCCGTGCTCGCCGCGCTGCCGGCCGACGTGGCGGCACGCGTGCGGGCGTACGCCGTGGAGATCGCCGACCGCCCGGCCGGCCTGGACGAGCGGATCACCTGGCTGGGCCGCCTCCCGGACGCGGTCACCGGGCTGCTGTTCGCCAACGAGTGGCTGGACAACGTGCCGGTGGACGTCGCGGAGGTGGATCGCGCGGGCGTGCCCCGGCTGGTGCTCGTGGCACAGGACGGTTCCGAGCGGCTCGGGGAGCCCGTGACGGGCGCGGCGGCGGACTGGCTCGCTCGCTGGTGGCCGCTGCCGGCCGAGGAGGGCCTGCGGGCGGAGATCGGACTGCCCCGGGACCGGGCCTGGGCGGCGGCCGTGGACCGGGTGGCACGGGGCCTGGCGGTGGCCGTGGACTACGCGCACACCCTGGACACCCGTCCCCCGTTCGGCACGCTCACCGGCTTCCGGGAGGGCCGCGAGACGGCACCTGTGCCGGACGGGTCGTGCGACATCACGGCGCACGTCGCCTTGGACGCGTGCGCGGCGGCGCCCGGCGGCCGGCCGTACGCACCGTCGGACACGCCCCGCACGCCCTTCGACGCGGCGCGCGATCCTGCCGAGATGTGCGCGGACGCGGCTCTTGCGTCGGCGCCCCGCACGCCAGACACGCCCCCCGACGCGGCGCAGGCGCTGCCCGGCACGACGCACGGGTCCCCCGAAACGGCGCGCGAGCTTGCTCCCGCGCGCCTCCTCACGCAACGCGCCGCTCTGCACGCCCTCGACCTCACCGGCGCACGCCCCCCGCTGGCGCTGGCCTCGACGGACCCCGCCGCCTATGTGCGCGCGCTGGCGAGCGCGGGCGAGGCCGCCGAGCTGACGGCGCCGGGCGGTCTCGGCGACTTCGGCTGGCTGCTCCAGCCGGTCGGCATCCCCGACCCCCTGGAGCACCGGTGGGAGCGGGGCCGTCCGCGGGACCCGTCGGGCCGGTAGGACGTACCCGACCACGGCCCTCTCACGGGCCCCGTCCGCCCGGCCGGCCTACTTGTCGATGTCGCCGACCACGAAGAACATCGACCCCAGGATCGCCACCATGTCCGCCACCAGCGTCCCCGGCAGCAGCTCGGTCAGCGCCTGGATGTTGTTGTACGAGGCCGAGCGCAGCTTCAGCCGGTACGGCGTCTTCTCGCCCTTGCTGACCAGGTAGTAGCCGTTGATCCCGAGCGGGTTCTCGGTCCACGCGTACGTGTGGCCCTCGGGCGCCTTCAGCACCTTCGGCAGCCGCTGGTTGATCGGCCCGGGCGGCAGCTCGGCGAGCCGGTCCAGGCAGGCGTCGGCGAGGTCCAGCGCGTTGTGGGTCTGCGCCAGCAGCACCTCGAAGCGGGCCAGGCAGTCGCCCTCGCTCCGGGTCACCACCTCCAGGGTGTCCTGGAGGTCGCCGTACGCCAGGTACGGCTCGTCGCGGCGCAGGTCGAAGTCGACGCCCGAGCCGCGCGCGATGGGCCCGCTCACGCCGTACGCGTGCACCGCCTCCGGCGCGAGCGTGCCCACGCCCCGCGTGCGCCCCCGGAAGATCTCGTTGCCGAGCACCAGGTCGTCGAAGACGTCCATGCGGGAGCGCACGTCGGCGACGGCGGCACGCGCGCGGGCGGTCCAGCCGGCCGGCAGGTCCTCCTTGAGGCCGCCGACGCGGTTGAACATGTAGTGCATGCGCCCGCCGGAGACCTCCTCCATGACGTTCTGGAGCACCTCGCGCTCCCGGAACGCGTAGAACACCGGCGTGATCCCGCCCAGCTCCAGCGGGTAGGAGCCGAGGAACATCAGGTGGTTCAGCACCCGGTTCAGCTCGGCCAGCAGGGTGCGCGTCCACACCGCACGCTCGGGGACCTCCATGCCGAGCATCCGCTCGACGGCGAGGACCACGCCCAGCTCGTTCGAGAACGCCGACAGCCAGTCGTGGCGGTTGGCGAGCACGATGATCTGGCGGTAGTCGCGGGC
>NZ_BNBF01000008.1:273715-277541 GCF_014654935.1 Streptomyces capoamus | reverse complement strand
CTCGAAGAGCTTCTCGGCACCGCGGTGCATGTAGCCGATGACCGGCTCCGCGTGCATGATGCGCTCGCCGTCCAGCACGAGCCTGAGCCGCAGCACACCGTGCGTGGACGGGTGCTGGGGCCCGATGTTGAGCACCATGTCGGTGCTCTCCGCCGCGCCGCCGATACCGACCGTGGTCTCCGTCGTAGGAGTCATGGCCCCAGTTTCCCCTACGTACGCTGAGCCCATGGAAACGGGGAGTCCCGCGGGGACCGGAGTGCCGGCGGACCAGCCGGCGTGGCGCGGGCTGCAGCCCGGGCTGTTGCGCGTGCGCCGACTGCTGCTGCTGGTGTGGACGGGGGTGGCCGCGGCTGCCGCGGGGCTGCTGCCCGGGCTCCTGGCGGGGCCGCCGTGGGCGGCCTGCGCGCTGCTGCCGCCGGCGTGCGCCGCCTGGTGCTGGCGGCTGCTGGGGCGCAACTGGCGCTCCTGGCGGTACACCGAGCGCGCCGACGACCTGCTGATCAGCCGCGGTGTGCTGTGGCGCGAGGAGACCGTGGTGCCGTACGGGCGGATGCAACTCGTGGAGGTGACCTCGGGCCCCCTGGAGCGGCGCTTCGGACTGGCCACCGTGCAGCTGCACACGGCCGCCGCTGCGACCGACGCGACCATCCCCGGCCTGGACCCGGCCGAGGCGGAGCGCCTGCGCGACCGGCTGACCGAGCTGGGCGAGGCACGATCGGCGGGCCTGTGACGCCCCCCGGCCGGGACGGCGGCATACCGGAGCACCCGCCCGTCACCGAGCGCCGGCTGCACCCGGTCACGCCCTTCCGCCGCGCCTGGGCGCCGCTGGCCGTGCTGGCCGGCTGGACGGTGCACGACCCGAACGGTGCCCACGAACAGCTCACCCGGCTGACCGGCACCGCCCTGCTGCTCGGCCTCGCGGTGCTGGTGCCGGCGGCCGGCCTCTACGGCTTCCTGAGCTGGTGGTTCACGCACTACGCCGTCACCGACACCGAGCTGCGGATACGCACCGGGCTGCTGTTCCGGCGCACCGCGCACATCCGGCTGGAGCGGATCCAGGCCGTGGACGTCTCCCGTCCGCTCCTCGCGCGCGTGGCGGGCGTGGCCAAACTGCGGATCGACGTCGTCGGCACCGACGACAAGGACGAGCTGGCCTTCCTGGGCGAGCGGGAAGCCCGGGCGCTGCGCGCGGAGCTGCTGGCGCGCGCGGCCGGTTTCGCGCCCGAGACGGCGCACGAGGTCGGAGAGGCGCCGGCGCGGGTGCTGCTGCACGTGCCGCCGCGCGAGCTGGTCCGCTCCCTGCTGCTGACCGGCGCCACCTGGGGCTCGCTGGGCACCGCGCTCGTCGTACCGGCCGTGCTGTGGCTCGTCACGCAGAACGTGTGGACCGTGCTGGCCACCGCCCTGCCGCTGTTCGGCGCGGCCGGCGCGCGCAGCGGGGGCCGGTTCGTCACCGAGTTCGACTGGACGGTCGGCGAGTCGCCGGACGGGCTGCGCATCGACCACGGGCTGCTCGACCGGGCGCACGAGACGGTGCCGCCCGGCCGGGTGCAGACCGTGCGGATCGTGGAGCCGCTGCTGTGGCGCGGGCGCGGCTGGGTGCGGGTGGAGCTGGACGTGGCCGGGTCCGACAACTCGGTGCTGATCCCGGTCGCCCCGCGCGCGGTCGCCGAGTCCGTCGTCGCGCGCGTGCTGCCCGGCGTGACGGTGCCCCGGGAGCTGTCCCGGGTGCCGCGGCGGGCCCGGTGGTGCGTGCCGGTGTGGTGGCGCGGCCAACGGCTCGCGGTCACCGGCGCGGTGTTCGCCGCCCGCAGCGGTCTGCTGCGCCGCCGGCTCTCGCTCGTCCCGCACGCCAAGGTCCAGAGCGTACGGCTCACCCAGGGGCCCTGGGGGCGCCTGTGGGGGCTCGCCGACGTCCACGTGGACACGGGAGCGGACAAGACCGTGACGGCCCGTCTGCGTGACGTCCGGGAGGCCGCACGCTTCCTCCACGAGCAGGCGGAACGCTCGCGCACCGGCCGTCGCACCGCGGGTCCCGACCGCTGGATGGCCAAGGGCTGACCCCGCTCCCGCCGTTCTCACACCGCGGGCCCGGCTCCCTCGCGGGGGACCGGGCCCGGCGGTGCGGCTGACGGCGGCTCAGGAAGCGGCGCTGCGCAGGCGCTGGACGTCGATCTGCTCGGTCTCGTCGTGCGCCGTCAGGTCGATGATCTGGCCGACCTCCCGGGACCGCGCGTCGGCGGGCTTGAAGCCGGCCTCCGCCTCGGCCTTGTGCACGGCGAGCGCCTCCGGGCCGACGACGTCGGCGAGGTCCTCGTTCTGCACGGAGTCCAGCGTGGCCTTCGACGCGTCCTTCTGGGTGCCGAAGAAGTCAAAGCCGCCCTCGACCACCGGCCGCCGCGCGGGCGCAGCCGGTACGACGGCCACCGCGGTCGGCACCGTGAAGTGCCCGGCGGGCGGCTGCCCCGCGGGCCTGACGGCCTCGGCCGCCGGGGAGGCGTCCGCGCCGTCCGACACGGCCTCCGCGCCCTCCGAAACGGCCTCCGCGCCGTCCCTCACGGCCTCCGCGCCGCCTTCTCCTTTGGCGACGGCACCGGCCCCGGACGCGTGCTCCTCGGGAGCCTCCGGCGCGTCGGCCCCGGAGGCCTCGGAGGCCTCGGAGGCCCCGGCGTCCGCACCGGCTTCCGCATGCGCGTCCGTGTCCGCATCCGCGTCTACGTCCGCCTCGGCGGGCTCGGCGGGCTCGGTCAGCGCGGTCTCCGGCTCGCCGGCCTCCGCGGCGTCGGACTCGGCGACGGGCTCGGCGTCCGACTCGGTCTCCGCCCCGGTGCCGGCGAGAGGCCCGGCCGCACCGCCGGACTCCGGCCCCGCCCCGCCCGGGGCGCCCCGGTCGAAGCGGGCCAGCGCCGTCAGCGCCTGCCGGTAGAGACGGGCGCCCTCGGACGAGAACACCGCGTACGCCGTCGGCTCCTCCCCGGCGCCCGCCGGGCCCGCGGGGGCCTCGGTGCCGGCCGTCCGCGACCGGGAACCCGGCGCGGGCGGCAGCGCGGGCGGCGACGGATCGGGCTCCGCCGTCTCGAGCTCCAGCAGCCGGCGGCCCTCCAGGGCGCTGGCGCGCTCCGTCTCCGCCGTGGCGTACCGGCGCAGCAGGGCCGCGTGCTCGTTGCGCAGGCCGGCCAGCTCGGCCCGCTTGGCGCGCAGCCGCTGCTCCAGCTTGGCGCGCAGTTCGCGCGACTCCTCCAGGTCGGTCTCCAGTTCGGCGACCCGTTCCTCGAACCGCCACTCGTCGCCGGCACGCGCGCGCATGAGTTCGGCGACCTGCTTGCCCGCCTGCGTGTCCCAGCGGCGCATCACGACCGCGCCGACGACCGCCGTCGCGGCGGCCGCGGCGGCCAGTGCGCGCAACACGGTGGCCTCGGAGAACACCCAGGGACCCAGCGCGCAGGCGACGGAGACGCCGGCGATCGCCGACGGGGGCAACAGCCGGTGCAGAGGCGGGGAATGGCGGTGGCGTCCACGTGGCATGGCCAGAAACTTACCGCGCGTAGGCGGATCATGGGCCCCCGCCCCGTAAAAACCCGGCCACGCCGCTGCCTTCACGGGCCGCCGGGGGCCCCGCCCGCTCAGCGGTCGGTGAGCCGCCCGCTGATCCACTGGAGGGTCGGCGGGATCTCGCGCCGCCAGGTGTTGAAGTTGTGCCCGCCGCTCTCCAGGATGATCGACGAGATCCGGGTCAGGTCCGTGGCCTGCACCCGCTCTATGAACCGCGTCGTGGCCTTGTAGTTGCGCTCGCCCACCTTGCTGCTGGTGACGAGCAGCGAGGTGT
>NZ_BNBF01000008.1:259214-273688 GCF_014654935.1 Streptomyces capoamus | reverse complement strand
CCGGCGCCTCCTCGTGCTGGAGCAGCCAGAACAGGTCGGCGCGGTTCTGCAGCTTCTTGTCGCCGTGGAAGAGGTCACCGGTCGTGGGGTCGATCGGCGCCTTGTAGTACGGCGAGAGGCCCGCGCCGGCCGCGTAGACGTTCGGGTGGTGCATGGCGAGCTTCAGGGCGCAGTAGCCGCCCGTGGAGTCGCCGATGACGCCCCAGCTGCCCGGCCGCTTGCCGGCCCGGTAGTGGGTGAGGACGGCGTCCGGCAGATCCTTCGCGAAAAACGTTTCCGCCTGCGGCCCGCCCGGTACGTCCACGCACTCGGTGTCCCGCGGCGGGGCCACGGTCGGCCGCAGCATCACGAGGATCATCGGCTGCACCCGCCCGTCCTTGGCCAGCCGCTGCGCCGTGCTCGGGTAGTTCAGCTTGTCCACCAGCGACCGCGCGGTGCCCGGGTAGCCGGTCAGTACGACCGCCGTCGGGAACGTGCGCGTGCGGTACTGCGGCTGGAAATACTCCGGCGGGAGGTACACGTAAGCGGGCGTGACGATCCGGGTCGTACGGCCGACGATGTCGACCTTCTGGACCTGGCCGCCCGTCTCGGGCCGTGCGGCGCGCACGCCGGGCACGTCGGAGGTGGAGACCACCTGGAGCGGGCCGCCGGTGCCGCCGTTGGCCGCGTGGTCGATGACGACGCCCTGCTCGGTCTCCTTGCCGAACAGGTCGGCCCAGCTGGCGTAGAAGCCGAACGCCTGGTTGGCGGCGAGACCGACGGAGGCGAAGAGCGCCAGCTGTACGGAGAGCAGCAGGCCGACCCGCCCGCTGACGGTCCGCCAGTTCTGCCGCGCCAGCCGCGGCCACAGCCACACCGTGCCGATGAACAGCACGAAGGCGACGACGATCGCCAGCACCAGCACTTTGTTGCTCGTGAGACCCATGGCTGTTTCCTGCCTGCGCTTTCCGCCCCTTTGCGTCCACGCGTCGCCGCGTGGGCTTGCCCGAGGCTTTCCTTGGCCTTTGACCCGACTTTCCGGTGGGGAGTGAACCTCCCTCCCCGGGACACCGTCCTAGAGGGCGCAATGTCGCCGGATGCCCGATCGGGCCCGGGTCCAAGGTCTCTCGCAGAACTACGGGATGCGATGTCTGTCAGGATAGATGGGGAAATGTCGGGCGGGGTTCCGGGCCGATCAAGCCGGGCACGGCGCATACTGCGCGGCCCGCGTCCCGAGGCCGTTCCCGTTCTGGTCGGCCGGGCCGCCGCGCTCGTGGGCGTCCTGGACATCGCCGCGGGTGTCTTCCCGCGCTTCCGGCACAGCCGTATGCACGCTATCGCGGAGGTGCTGCCGGGTTCGTTCGGCCCCTTCGCGGCGGCGCTCTCCCTCAGCGCGGGCGTCCTGCTGCTGCTGCTCGCGCACGGGCTGAAGCGGCGCAAGCGCCGGGCGTGGCGGGCCGCGGTCGCGCTGCTCCCGGCGGGCGCCGTGGCGCAGTTCGCCTACCGGCACTCGATCGTGGGCGTCCTCATAGCGGTGGCGCTGCTGGTGCCGCTGCTGCGCCACCGGCAGCAGTTCGAGGCGCTGCCGGACCCGCGCAGCAGGTGGCGCGCGCTCGCCAACTTCGTGCTCATGAGCGCCGGTTCCGTCGCCCTCGGCCTGGTCATCGTCAGCGTCCACCCGGACCGGACGATCGGCGACCCGAGCCTGGCCGACCGGCTGACGCACGTCATCTACGGCCTGTTCGGCTTCGAGGGTCCCGTCGACTACCAGGGCAACACCTCCTGGACGGTCGCGTTCTCCCTCGGGGCCCTGGGGTGGATCACCGCGGCCACCACCATCTACCTGGCGTTCCGCCCGGAGCACCCGGCCGCGCGCCTCACCGAGGAGGACGAGTCCCGGCTGCGCGAGCTGCTGGAGAAGCACGGCCGGCGCGACTCCCTCGGCCACTTCGCGCTGCGCCGCGACAAAGCGGTGGTGTTCTCGCCGAGCGGCAAGGCCGCCGTCACCTACCGGGTCGTCTCCGGCGTGATGCTGGCCAGCGGCGACCCCATCGGGGACGTCGAGGCCTGGCCCGGCGCCATCGAGCGCTTCATGGACGAGGCCAAGGCGCACTCCTGGACGCCCGCCGTCGTGGGCTGTTCGGAGACGGGCGGCGAGGTGTGGACCCGCGAAACCGGCCTGGACGCCTTGGAACTGGGCGACGAGGCGGTGGTGGACGTGGCGGATTTCTCGCTCGCCGGACGCGCGATGCGCAACGTGCGCCAGATGGTCAAGCGCATCGAGCGGGCCGGCTACGAAACCCGGGTCCGGCGCATCCGTGACCTCGGCGAGGCCGAGCTGGAGCGGATCCGCCGGGCGGCGGAGGACTGGCGCGGCACGGACACCGAGCGCGGTTTCTCCATGGCGCTCGGCCGCATCGGCGGCTCCTCCGACGGCGACTGCCTGATCGCCACCGCCCACAAGCAGGACGACGAACCGGGCGAGTACGGCGACCTGAAGGCGATCCTGCACTTCGTGCCGTGGGGGCCGGACGGCGCCTCCCTGGACCTGATGCGCCGTGACCGCAGCGCCGACCCCGGCATGAACGAACTGCTCATCGTCGCCGCCCTGCAGGCCGCCCCGAAGCTGGGCATCGCCCGGGTCTCGCTGAACTTCGCGATGTTCCGCTCGGCCCTCGCGCGCGGGGAGAAGATCGGCGCCGGTCCGGTGCTGCGCGCCTGGCGCGGGCTGCTGGTGTTCCTCTCGCGCTGGTTCCAGATCGAGTCGCTGTACAAGTTCAACGCCAAGTTCCAGCCCCGCTGGGAGCCGCGGTTCGTGGTCTACCGGGCCTCCGCCGACCTGCCCCGCATCGGCTTCGCCGCGATGCAGGCGGAGGGCTTCGTCACCTTCGCGCTGCCCGTGCCGCGCTTCCTGCGCCGGCGCCGGGCCACCGCCGCCCGCCCGTGCGCGCACGGCGTGGCCGAACGGGACGTCCGAGCGGCCTGAGACGCGGACGCGATGGCACGGCGGCCCCACGACCGGCCCGGGCGGAAGCCCCTCCCCCTCCAGCCCGGGGGCTTCCGCCCGGGCCGCCGCGCGTTCCCGGCATCCGCCTGGGCCTACGCTGAACGTATGAACAACCACAGCGGGCGCGGCCGAGTGGCCGGCCTTCCGGCATGGGACCGGTGCGCGGTCATGGGGGTCGTGAACGTGACCCCCGACTCCTTCTCCGACGGCGGCCGCTGGTTCGACACGACCGTCGCCGTCAAGCACGGACTGGACCTCGTCGCCGAGGGCGCGGACCTGGTCGACGTCGGCGGGGAGTCCACCCGGCCCGGCGCCACGCGCGTGGACGAGGCCGAGGAGCTGCGCCGGGTCATCCCCGTGGTGCGCGGCCTGGCCTCCGAGGGAGTCGTCGTCTCCGTCGACACCATGCGCGCCCGCGTCGCCGAACAGGCCCTCGCGGCCGGCGCCGCCCTCGTCAACGACGTCAGCGGCGGCCTCGCCGACCCGGCGATGATCCCGGTGGTCGCCGCGGCGGGCGCCCCCTTCGTCGTCATGCACTGGCGGGGTTTCCTCCAGGGAGGCAACGTCCAGGGCGTCTACGAGGACGTCGTCGGGGAGGTCGTGGACGAGCTGCACGCGCGCGTGGAGGCCGTGCTGGCCGGCGGCATCGCCCCGGACCGCATCGTCGTCGACCCCGGCCTCGGCTTCTCCAAGCAGGCCGAGCACGACCTCGCGCTCCTCGCCCACCTGGACCGGCTGCGCGCGCTGGGCCACCCGCTGCTGGTCGCCGCCTCCCGTAAACGGTTCCTCGGCCGGGTCCTCGCCGGTCCGCAGGGCGCGCCACCGCCGGCCCGGGAACGGGACGCGGCCACGGCCGCCGTCTCCGCACTCGCCGCGCACGCCGGCGCGTGGGCGGTGCGGGTGCACGAGGTGCGCGCCACGGCGGACGCGGTGCGCGTCGCACGGGCAGTGACGCAGGCGCGCGCGGTGGACCCCGCGCGCGGCACGGACGACGGACGCCGGGCGGAAGGAGAGCGGTGAGCGCCCCCCACACCGACGTCGAGCAGGTGGACGCCGCGAACACCGCCTTCTACGAGGCTCTCGAACGCGGCGACTTCGATGAGGTCTCCTCCCTCTGGCTGACCCCCGCCGACCTCGGCGTGGACGAGACGTACCACGACCCCGCGGACAGCGGCGTGATCTCCTGCGTGCACCCGGGCTGGCCGGTGCTCACCGGCCGCGGCGAGGTCCTCCGGTCGTACGCCCTGATCATGGCCAACACCGACTACATCCAGTTCTTCCTCACCGATGTGCACGTCTCCGTGACCGGCGACACCGCGCTGGTGACCTGCACGGAGAACATCCTCAGCGGCGGCCCCGCCGAGGAGGGCGCGGAACTGGGCCCGCTGGTCGGCCAGCTCGTCGTCGCCACGAACGTGTTCCGGCGTACCCCGTCCGGCTGGAAGCTGTGGTCCCACCACGCCTCCCCCGTGCTGGCCGAGACCGGCGACGGCGACGACGAGGACCACGCCAACGGCGCGAACCCGGACGACGACCCCCTCGCCTGAGGAGTGGTTGGAATCACCTACCCCCGGGTAGAAGCGGCTACCAGTGCATGGCGGGCCGGGTATCCCGGGGAAAACACCCGGTGAACCCTCCGGGGAGCGGCCCGGGCCCGCGCCCCCGCGGCCCGGTTCCGCCGGTGCCCGCGGGTAGATTCGTC
The DNA here is from genome assembly GCF_014654935.1 of Streptomyces capoamus. Classification (GTDB taxonomy): domain Bacteria; phylum Actinomycetota; class Actinomycetes; order Streptomycetales; family Streptomycetaceae; genus Streptomyces; species Streptomyces capoamus. The sequence goes on along the minus strand of NZ_BNBF01000008.1, from coordinate 269,000 downwards.
CGAGGCCGGTGTGCCGCCCGCACGCGGTACGGGCCGGTCCTTCCCCGACGACAGCAGGAGTGATTCGCGTGGATCGTGTCGCGCTGCGCGGCCTCAAGGCCCGCGGGCACCACGGTGTGTTCCCCAAGGAGCGCGAGGAGGGCCAGACCTTCATCGTGGACCTCGTCCTCGGCCTGGACACCCGACCGGCCGCGGCCGACGACGACCTGACGAAGACCGTGCACTACGGCATCGTGGCCGAGGAGGTCGTGGCCGAGGTCGAGGGCGAGCCGGTGAACCTCATCGAGACCCTCGCCGAGCGGATCGCCCACACCTGCCTGAAGCACGAAGGGGTCCAGGAGGTCGAGGTCTGCGTGCACAAGCCGGACGCGCCGATCACCGTCCCCTTCGACGACGTGACCGTCACCATCACCCGGAGCCGAGCATGACCCGACCGTTCCGCCAGGGTCACAGCGACCCGACCGTCCAGCCGGTGCCCGCCTCGGTCGTCGAGCAGGTCGACGCCGCCGACACGACGCTGAGCAACCCGAAGTGGGCCGTGCTCTCCCTCGGCTCCAACCTGGGCAACCGCCTGGAGACCCTCCAGGGGGCCGTCGACGCCCTGGAGGACACCCCGGGCGTCCGGGTGAAGGCCGTCTCCCCGGTGTACGAGACCGAGCCGTGGGGCGTGGCGCCCGGCAGCCAGCCGTCGTACTTCAACGCGGTGGTGGTCCTCAGGACGACCCTGCCCCCGGCGTCCCTGCTGGAGCGGGCGCACGCCGTCGAGGAGGCCTTCCACCGCGTCCGGGACGAGCGCTGGGGTCCGCGCACGCTGGACGTCGACATCGTCGCCTACGCCGGCGTCACCTCCGACGACCCGCGGCTCACCCTGCCCCACCCGCGCGCCCACGAGCGCGCCTTCGTGCTCGCGCCCTGGCACGACGTGGACCCGCAGGCACAGCTTCCCGGCCGGGGCCCGGTGGCCGACCTGCTGTCCGCTGTCACCCGGGAGGGTGTGGCGCCGCGCGCGGACCTGGAACTCCGGCTGCCCGAGTAGTCGTTAAGGTCGAGAGGGATCAAGACCACGACGACCGCCGCCCGTCCGGGACGGTCCGGGGAACTGAAGGGACACCGTGAGAGAGCTGCGTATCAGGGTGCTGGCGGGCGTGTTCGCCGTGGCCGGCGTCCTGTCCTGGGCGGGCGCCCGCCTCTGGAACTCGATCGGGACCCTCCCCAGCGTCCCCCTGGCCGCTCCCGTCGTCCTGGCCCTGATCGCGGTGGTCCTGCTGGCGACGGCGCTCTCGCTGCGGGCCCGGCTGAAGGCCCAGCGCGAGCGCCGGCCCGGCGCCAAGGGCGTGGACCCGCTGATGGCCGCCCGTGCGGTCGTCTTCGGCCAGGCCAGCGCCCTGGTCGCCGCCCTCGTCTCCGGTATGTACGGCGGCACGGGCGTCTTCCTGCTGGAGCTGCTGGACCTCCCGGTCCGCCGGGACCAGGCGATCTACGCCGGCCTGTCGGTGCTGGCCGGCCTCGGCGTGATAGCGGCCGCCCTGTTCCTTGAGCGGGTGTGCAAGCTCCCGGAGGACGACGACGAGAACCACCCCGGAGCGGAGCCGGTGGCCTGAGCCCCGGCCCCGCCCGGCGGCGCGGTCAGCGCGCCATGATGAGGCTCATTGCCTCGTTCCGCGTGGCCGCGTCGCGCAGCTGACCGCGCACGGCGGACGTTATGGTCTTCGCGCCCGGCTTGCGGATGCCGCGCATGGACATGCACATGTGCTCGCACTCGATCACCACGATGACGCCCCGCGGCTCCAGGATGTCCATCAGGGAGTCCGCGATCTGCGTGGTGAGGCGCTCCTGCACCTGCGGTCGGCGGGCGTAGACGTCGACCAGCCGGGCCAGCTTGGACAGGCCGGTGATCTTGCCGGTCTCGGACGGGATGTAGCCGACGTGGGCGACACCCCGGAACGGCACCAGGTGGTGCTCGCAGGTCGAGTACACCTCGATGTCCTTCACCAGGACCATCTCGTCGTGCCCCAGGTCGAACGTCGTCGTCAGGACATCCTCCGGCTGCTGCCACAAGCCGGCGAAGATCTCCCGGTAGGCCCGCGCGACCCGGGCCGGCGTCTCCCGCAGCCCCTCACGGTCCGGGTCCTCACCGACCGCGATCAGCAGCTCCCGTACGGCGTTCTCGGCGCGCTTCTCGTCGAACTCGCCGATGCGGCCCTCGCCGTCCAGCGTCACCGGGTCGGTCATCTGGTCCCTCGTTCCTGTGCCTGGCACGCGCATGTGCCTCGCGTTCCGTGTGCGGACATGCGAGATGCCGCGCCCCCCAGGCTAGAACCCGGGGGGCGCGGCATCCATTCCGGCCCTGTCGGCCGGCACACGGCAGGCTCGCCGTCAGTGCTCCGGGCGGTCCTCCGGGGACTGCTCGGTCACCGGGGCGGACTCCGCGGGCGTCGACTTCGCCGTGCTGATCGCCGCGGTCGCGCCGTTCGCCCCGTTGGTCAGTGCCAGCTCCTTCGGGGAGAGCACCGGCGGACGGGTGGACGGCGTACGGCGGGAGGAGCCGGTCCAGGCGGGCCGCGGCGGACGCTTGACGATGGTGGCGAAGATCTCGGCGATCTCCTCCTTGCCCAGCGTCTCCTTCTCCAGCAGCTGCAGGACGAGGTTGTCGAGCACGTCGCGGTTCTCGACCAGGATCTCCCAGGCCTCGTTGTGCGCCGTCTCGATCAGCTTCTTGACCTCCTCGTCCACCAGCGCGGCGACCTCTTCGGAGTAGTCGCGCTGGTGAGCCATCTCACGGCCGAGGAAGGGCTCGCTGTTGTCGCCGCCGAACTTGATCGCGCCGAGGCGCTCGGTCATGCCGTACTGCGTGACCATCGCGCGGGCCAGGTTCGTGGCCTTCTCGATGTCGTTCGCGGCGCCGGTGGTCGGGTCGTGGAAGACCAGTTCCTCGGCCGCCCGGCCGCCCAGCATGTAGGCGAGCTGGTCGAGCATCTCGTTGCGGGTGGTCGAGTACTTGTCCTCGTCCGGCAGGACCATCGTGTACCCGAGGGCACGGCCGCGGGACAGGATGGTGATCTTGTGGACCGGGTCGGAGTTCGGCGAGGCCGCCGCGACCAGGGCGTGGCCGCCCTCGTGGTACGCGGTGATCTTCTTCTCCTTGTCCGACATGATCCGGGTCCGCTTCTGCGGGCCCGCGACCACGCGGTCGATCGCCTCGTCCAGCGCCTTGTTGTCGATCAGCTTCTGGTCGCCGCGGGCGGTGAGCAGCGCGGCCTCGTTCAGCACGTTGGCGAGGTCGGCGCCGGTCATGCCGGGGGTGCGGCGGGCCACGGCGGACAGGTCGACGTCGGGCGCGACCGGCTTGCCCTTCTGGTGGACCTTGAGGATCTCCAGGCGGCCCTGCAGGTCCGGCGGGTCGACCGCGATCTGCCGGTCGAAGCGGCCCGGACGCAGCAGCGCCGGGTCGAGGATGTCCGGACGGTTCGTGGCGGCGATCAGGATGACGCCGCCCTTGACGTCGAAGCCGTCCATCTCGACCAGCAGCTGGTTCAGCGTCTGCTCGCGCTCGTCGTGACCGCCGCCGAGGCCGGCGCCGCGGTGGCGGCCGACCGCGTCGATCTCGTCGACGAAGACGATCGCCGGGGCGTTCGCCTTGGCCTGCTCGAACAGGTCACGGACCCGGGAGGCACCGACACCGACGAACATCTCGACGAAGTCGGAACCGGAGATCGAGTAGAAGGGGACGCCCGCCTCGCCGGCGACGGCGCGCGCGAGCAGGGTCTTGCCCGTACCCGGGCGGCCGTAGAGCAGCACACCCTTGGGGATCTTGGCGCCGACGGCCTGGAACTTGGCCGGCTCCTGGAGGAACTCCTTGATCTCCTGGAGTTCCTCGACGGCCTCGTCGCAGCCCGCGACGTCGGAGAAGGTCGTCTTCGGGGTGTCCTTGGTGATGAGCTTCGCCTTGGACTTGCCGAAGTTCATGACCCGGGAGCCGCCGCCCTGCATCTGGTTCATCAGGAACAGGAAGACGACCACGATCAGGACGAAGGGCAGCAGGGAGAGCAGCACGCCGACGAACGGGTTCTGCTTCGAGGGCGAAACCGTGTAGCCCTTCGGGATCTGCTTGTCCTGGAACTTGGTCTGCAGCGAGCCGGCGATCTGCACGCCCTGGTCGCCGATGTAGCTCGCCTGGATCTTCGAGCTGCCGTCGACCTTCTCGCCGTCCTTGAGGGTGACCTTGATGGTCTGCTCGTCGCCTGTGGTGACTTTCGCCGACTGGACCCTGTTGTCATTGATCGCCGCAACGACCTGGCCGGTGTCCACCGTCTTGTAGCCGCCGGACGAGCCGACGACCTGCATCAACACGACCACGGCAAGGACGGCCAGCACGATCCACATGACCGGCCCACGGAAGTATCGCTTCACGTCCATCCATACGGAGCGGTGCCGCCCCGTCCCTCCTGCCATAGTGAGTTTGATAAGACAGTTCTTCTGACGGTACCCCAGCAATGTTGTCCGAAGCCGCACGGAGCCGTTTCGACGGCTGGGAATCCCGTCTCTGCATGCTTCAACGGAACGGAACCCGCTGGGGTTCCCGATCGTCCTACCGGGCTTGGGCCGAGTGGCTCAGCCCACGGCCCGGGGCGGCCTAACCGCCGTAGACGTGAGGCGCGAGCGTACCGACAAAGGGCAGGTTGCGGTACTTCTCGGCGTAGTCGAGGCCGTAGCCGACGACGAACTCGTTCGGGATGTCGAAGCCGACCCACTCCACGTCGATCGCGACCTTGGCGGCGTCCGGCTTGCGCAGCAGCGTGCACACCTTCAGCGAGGCGGGCTCGCGGGAGCCGAGGTTGTTGATCAGCCAGGACAGGGTCAGCCCGGAGTCGATGATGTCCTCGACGATCAGGACGTGCTTGCCCTTGATGTCGGTGTCGAGGTCCTTGAGGATGCGCACGACCCCGGAGGACTGGGTGCCCGCGCCGTAGGAGGACACGGCCATCCAGTCCATCGTGACGGGGGTGGACAGCGCCCGGGCGAGGTCGGCCATGACCATCACCGCGCCCTTGAGGACGCCGACGATCAGCAGGTCCTTGCCCGCGTACTCCGCGTCGATCTTCGCGGCCAGCTCGGCCAGCTTCGCGTCGATCTCTTCCTTGGTGATGAGCACCTGCTGGAGGTCGGCACCCATGTCTTTCGCGTCCACCCGCATCACTTTCGGTCGTCCCGCACTTAAGGCCGCGTGCACGGCCACCGGCTTCGGCCGCACTCCACGGCCTCCGGCCGCCCGGCCCGCCGGAGGGTCGCTCCGGGAGGGTCGGGATTCAGCCTTGCCGAATCACCAGTCTGCCACCCTGCCGCTGGGCGACGACCCGGCCCGGGAGATTGATGGCTCCCTGGCCGCGCCAGCCGGTGATCAGGCGGTCGACTTCCTCGATGTGGCGGGCGAACAGAGCGCCGGCCGGGGCACCGGCCTCGATGGCGGCCCGGCGCAGGATCCGGCGGCGCACGGCGGGCGGGAGGGCGTACAGCTTGGCGCACTCCAGCAGGCCGGCGGCGTCCCGTACGGAGGCCTCGGCCTGGCGGGCCCAGGCGTCCAGCGCGTCGGCGTCGTCGCGGGAGAGCTGGGCGGTGCGGGCGAGCGCCTCCACAACTCCCTTGCCGAGGGCCTTCTCCAGCGCGGGCAGGCCCTCGTGCCGGAGCCGTGAGCGGGTGTAGGCGGGGTCGGCGTTGTGGGGGTCGTCCCAGACGGGCAGGGACTGGACCATGCAGGCCTTGCGGGCGGTCTGCCGGTCCAGCTGCAGGAAGGGCCGCCGGTAACGGCCGTCGGCCCCCGAGACCGCGGCCATGCCGGACAGGGAGCGGATGCCGGAGCCGCGGGCGAGGCCCAGCAGCACGGTCTCGGCCTGGTCGTCGCGGGTGTGGCCGAGGAGGACCGCGGCGGCGCCGTGGCGTTCGGCGGCGGCGTCCAGGGCGGCGTAGCGGGCGTCCCGGGCGGCGGCCTCGGGGCCTCCCTCGCGGCCGACGGTCACGGCGACGGACTCGACCGGATCGAGTCCCAGTCCGCGCAGCCGCAGGGCGACCTCGTCGGCGCGGAGGTCGGAGCCGGGCTGGAGCCCGTGGTCGACGGTGATCCCGCCGGCCCGGACGCCGAGCTTGGGGGCCTCGAAGGCGAGGGCGGAGGCGAGGGCCATGGAGTCGGCGCCGCCGGAGCACGCGACGAGGACGAGCGGGGAGGGGGGCCGCTCGGCCGTCCGGTCCGGCTTCCGGTCCGGGTGCGCGCCGACGAGCTGCGGGCCCGGTCGCACGCGGGAGGTCAGGTGGTCGTTCAGGATGTCGTGGAGGACGCGGCGGACCGCCAGGCGTATCGCCGCGACCGCAGGATGGGGACCCATGTCCGGTTCCCTTCATGAAGTTTTTCGGGGGGTGAGCCCGAGCCGGTCACTCAGAGTGTGTAGATGGTGACAGGAAGCGGGCCGTTCCCCGAGCATTGCACGCCTACGCATGGCTCACGGTCCCTCGGACGGGTGATTGGAGGGGCGTTCGCCTGCCGTCGGCCGGATTCGCTTCACGACGTCGTCGCGCCGTTCACGCCTCCGGCCTGCGGTGCACCCGCGCGACCCAGTCCGCCGGTTTGGCGATCTCCGCCTTGGTGGGCAGGGTGTTCGGCGAGGTCCACACGCGGTTGAAGCCGTCGACACCGACCTGTTCGACCACGGCCCGCACGAACCGCTCGCCGTCCCGGTACTGCCTGAGCTTGGCGTCCAGACCGAGCAGCTTGCGCAGGGCCGTGTCCAGGCGGGAGGCGCCCTTCGCGCGGCGCTGCTGGAACTTCTCGCGGATCTCCGCGACGGTCGGTACGACGCTCGGTCCCACGCCGTCCATGACGTAGTCGGCGTGGCCCTCCAGCAGCGACATCACGGCTGTCAGGCGGCTCAGCACCTCCCGCTGGGCGGGGGTCTGCACCAGCTCCACGAAGGAGCGTCCGCCGTCCTCCTCCTCGCCCTCCGGCCGGCCGCCGACGAGGGACTGGGCGGCATCCCTGATGCGCTCGAGGAAGGTCATCGGGTCCACGTCGGTCTCCGCCAAGAACGACTGGATCTCGCCCTCCAGGTGGTCGCGGAGCCAGGGCACGGCGGTGAACTGCGTGCGGTGGGTCTCCTCGTGCAGGCACACCCAGAGACGGAAGTCGTGCGGCTCGACGTCGAGTTCGCGCTCCACGTGGACGATGTTGGGCGCGACCAGCAGCAGTCGGCCGCCGCCGTTCGCGCCGGCCGGCAGGTCGCGGGCGGCGGGGGCGAAGGTCTCGTACTGACCGAGGACGCGGGAGGACAGGAACGACAGGAGCATGCCGAGTTCGACGCCGGTGACCTTGCCGCCGACGGCGCCGAGGACCGCGCTGCCCGGGTTGCCGCCGCGCCGTTCCTGCATCTTCTCCAGAAGCGGTTTCAGGATCTCCCGGAAGCCGGCGACGTTGGCGCGGACCCAGCCGGGCCGGTCGACGACGAGGACGGGGGTGTCGTGGATCTCCTCGGTGCCCATGCGGGTGAAGCCCCGGACGTGCTCCTCCGAGGCCTTCGCGTGCCGGCGCAGCTCCGCGACGACGGACCTGGCCTCGTCGCGGCTGACGTCGGGACCTGGGCGTGCGAGCCGTGTCGCGGTCGCCACCGCGAGGTTCCAGTCGACCATCCCGGGAGATGCGGTGCCGCCGAAGCCAGTCATGGTGTCAACCGTACGTGAGCGCTCCCGCTTTCGGGCAGGTCGTGCGGACCGGCGACCGCCCGGGGTGTCGGCGGCACCGCCTTCGGGCAGCCGGCGCGGACCGGCGGACGCATCGCTTCCGCACAGGCGGCACGCACCGGCGGGTGCCCCCGGGGCGACGGCGGCTCCCGCTATGCGAGCAGGTCGCGCGGACTTCCGGGTGCATCGCTTCCGGGCAGGCCACGGGACCGGCGGGTGCACGAGGTGACGGCAGGCCCCGCATGCGGACGAGCTCACGGACCGGCGGATGCACCGCTTCCGGGCACGCCACGGGACCGGCGGACGCACGAGGTGACGGCGGGACCCGCATGCGGACGAGCTCACGGACCGGCGGGTGCATCGCTTCCGGGCACGCCACGGGACCGGCGGGCGCACGAGGTGACGGCAGCTCCCGCATACGGCCAGGCCGACGGACCGGCGGATGCACCGCTTCCGGAGAGGCGACGCGCACCCGGCGGGTGTCCGGAGCTACGGCGGCTCCCGCATGCGGGCAGGCCGCGCGGGCCGCCGGGTGCATCGTTTCCGGGCGTCGGCCAGGCTGTGCGGGCCGGTGGGTGCACGGGATGCCGGCCGGCCCCGCGTTCGGGCACGTCGTGCGGGCCGGCGGCTGGACAGGAGGTCGGCGCGCCCCCGGCCTTCCGGCACGCCGTGCGGACCGGCACGGGGACGGGGTACCGGTGCGGGCGTCAGCCCGCCAGGGCGGTCGCCGCCTTGTCCAGGGCCGCCTGGGCCTCGGTGGCGTTGGTGGTGTCCGAGGCCAGGAAGGCGAAGGCCAGCAGGCGGCCGTCGCCGTCCACGACCGTGCCGGCGAGGGTGTTCACGCCGGTCAGGGTGCCGGTCTTGGCGCGCACCACCCCGGCGGCGCCGTCGGTGTACCGGGTGCTGAGGGTGCCGGTGAAGCCGGCCACGGGCAGTCCGGTGAGCACTGGCCGCAGGCCGGGGCGGTGCGGGTCGCCCGCCTTGACCAGCAGGGCGGTCAGGAGGTCGGCGGTGAGCCGGTCGTCGCGGTCGAGGCCGCTGCCGTCGTGGAAGGCGGCGCCCGCCATGGGCAGGCCGAGCTTGCGCAGCTGCGTGGCGATGGCCTCGGCGCCGCCGTCGAAGCTCGCCGGCTGCCCGCCGGCCAGGGCCGTCTGCCGGGCCAGGGCCTCCGCGATGTCGTTGTCGCTGTTGGTCAGCATCCGCTCGACCAGGGCGGACAGCGGGGGCGAGGAGACCGTGGCGAGGGTCTCCGCGCGGGTGCTGGCCTTGGAGGGGCCGGGGGACGTGGTGGTGAGGCCGGCGTCCTTCAGGAAGCCCGCGAACTTGGCCGCCGCGTCCGACGCCGGGTCGGCCACGCGGGTGACGGGACCGCCGGCGGAGCCGTCGGTGCGGCCCTCGTCGGCGCTGAGGGCGCTGACCGGGGCGAGGTTGTCGTTGACGCCGATCGGGTGCAGGGAGGGGCCGGTGAACAGGGTGGTGTCGTAGGAGAGGGTGATCCGGTGGATGCCGCGCCGGTCCAGCGCCCGGGCGGTGTCCGCCGCCAGCGCCCGCAGGCTCGCCCAGCCGTCGGCCCGGGTGCGCGCGGTGAGGGTGGGGTCGCCGCCGCCGACCAGGACGAGTTCTCGGGTGTCGGGTTCGAGGGCGGTGCGGGTGGTGAGGCGGTGGTCGGGGCCGAGGGCGGACAGGGCGGCGACGGCTGTGGCGATCTTGGTGGTGGAGGCGGGGGTGAGGGCCTTGCCGGCGTCGGCGCCGTACAGCCGGGTGCCGGTGACGACGTCCACGACGGCCGCCGCGTGGGGACCGTGGAGCGCGGGAGCGTCCAGCAGGGGGCCCAGGACGCCGGAGAGGTCCTTCGGGGCCGGGGCGGCCCGCTTGGTGCCGACGGCGCCCGTGGTGCCGCCCAGTCCCGCCAGGACGGGGGCGGCGCTCGGCGCGGGCCGGGGCGTCCCGGCGGCCGTACCGGCACGGCCGTGATCTGCGCCACCTGACCGCCCCAGGGCGGCGGCCCGGTCCCGCTCGGCCGTACGCTGACCGTTGGCGTCCCAGGGACCGGCGACGGTCACC
>NZ_BNBF01000008.1:251404-259170 GCF_014654935.1 Streptomyces capoamus | reverse complement strand
ACGCCGGCGGCCAGCGCCAGGCCGGCGGTGGCGGCGCCCGCGGTGTACTGCCAGGTCCTGACGGTCCGCGCACGGGGGAGACGGGGGAGGTGCACAGACCGGACACGGACGGCCTTCGTCAGCCGCGTGACGCGTGGCCCGGCGCTCGCCAGACGCGGTCGTACGGCGTTCGCGATCCGCACCATTCGCGGTCTCGCGGCTCGCCAAGGCCTCAGCTCTGGCACGACCACCAGCCCCTTTCGCGATCACACACCTGCGTGAGGGACACTTAACCACCAGAACTATGTGCTGATCATGGAGGAGCCACCGGTGGAGTTCGACGTCACGATCGAGATCCCGAAGGGTTCGCGGAACAAGTACGAGGTGGACCACGAGACCGGTCGGATCCGCCTGGACCGTCGCCTCTTCACCTCGACCGCCTACCCGACCGACTACGGCTTCGTCGAGAACACCCTCGGCGAGGACGGCGACCCGCTGGACGCGCTGGTCATCCTGGACGAGCCGACCTTCCCGGGCTGCCTCATCCGCTGCCGCGCGATCGGCATGTTCCGCATGACGGACGAGGCCGGCGGCGACGACAAGCTGCTGTGCGTCCCGGCCACGGACCCGCGTGTGGAGCACCTGCGCGACATCCACCACGTGTCCGAGTTCGACCGCCTGGAGATCCAGCACTTCTTCGAGGTGTACAAGGACCTGGAGCCCGGCAAGTCGGTCGAGGGTGCCAACTGGGTGGGCCGCACGGACGCCGAGGTGGAGATCGAGCGGTCGTACAAGCGCTTCAAGGAGCAGGGCGGCCACTGACCGGCCGGTTTGTCGTCCGCGGGCCGCGGCACCCTGTGGGGGTGGCGCGGCCCGTTTGCGTTCCCATGCGCATACTGAGGCCTACGGAAGGTGTCGTTCAGGGAGCGGTGCAGGTGACGGAGGCGGAGGACCGCAAACCCCGGTCCGACGAGGCGCGGTACGACCCGGAGATCACGTCCGAGTTCGCCATTCCCCGGGGGCTCGACGTTCCCAGGGGCGACGACTCGGAGACGACCTCGGAGTTCGCGGTGCCGGAGGGGCTGCTGAGTCCGCAGCCGCCGAGCGCCGAACCGGAGGGGTCCGCGTTCAGCCCGCCGAGCACCTACAGCGCCGACCAGGCCCCGTCCGCGTTCACGCCGGCCACCGGGGTGCCGCTGGTCAGCCTGGTCAAGGACGCGCCCTGGCAGGACCGGATGCGCACGATGCTGCGCATGCCGGTGACCGAGCGGCCGGCGCCGGAGCCGGTGCAGCGGGTGGAGGAGGGCGGCCCGGCCGTCCCGCGCGTGCTGGACCTGACCCTGCGTATCGGGGAGCTGCTGCTGGCCGGCGGCGAGGGCGCGGAGGACGTGGAGGCCGCGATGTTCGCGGTGTGCCGGTCCTACGGCCTGGACCGGTGCGAGCCGAACGTCACCTTCACGCTGCTGTCGATCTCGCACCAGCCCTCCCTGGTGGACGACCCGGTGACGGCGTCCCGGACGGTACGGCGGCGGGGCACCGACTACACCCGTCTGGCGGCCGTCTTCCGCCTCGTGGACGATCTGACCGACCCGGAGACCCATGTCTCGCTGGAGGAGGCCTACCGGCGGCTGGCGGAGATCCGCCGCAACCGGCACCCGTACCCCGGCTGGGCGCTGACCCTGGCGAGCGGGCTGCTGGCCGGTGCGGCCTCCGTACTGGTCGGCGGTGACGTCGTCGTGTTCGTGGCGGCCGCGGTGGGCGCCATGCTCGGCGACCGGCTGGCGTGGCTGTGCGCCGGGCGCGGGCTGCCGGAGTTCTACCAGTTCACGGTGGCCGCGATGCCGCCCGCGGCGATCGGGGTGGCGCTGACGCTGGCGCACGTGGACGTGAACGGCTCGGCGGTGATCACCGGTGGGCTGTTCGCGCTGCTGCCCGGGCGGGCGCTGGTGGCGGGCGTGCAGGACGGGCTGACCGGCTTCTACATCACCGCCTCCGCCCGGCTGCTGGAGGTCATGTACTTCTTCGTCGGGATCGTCGTCGGCGTGCTGGTCGTCCTGTACTTCGGCGTGAAGATCGGCGGCAAGCTCAATCCGGACGCGGTGCCGACCATCTCCCAGCGGCCGCTGATCCAGATCGCGGCCTCGATGCTGCTCTCGCTGACCTTCGCCGTCCTGCTCCAGCAGGAACGGTCCACCGTGCTCTGGGTGACCCTCAACGGGGGAGTCGCCTGGTCGGTGTACGGCGCGATGCGCTACGCGGGCGACATCTCGCCGGTGGCCTCCACGGCCGTGGCGGCGGGCCTGGTGGGACTGTTCGGGCAGCTGCTGTCCCGGTACCGGTTCGCCTCCGCGCTGCCGTACACGACGGCGGCGATCGGACCGCTGCTGCCCGGTTCCGCGACCTATTTCGGGCTGCTGTCCATAGCGCAGAACGACGTGGACAAGGGGCTGGTGTCACTGGCCAAGGCCGCGTCGCTGGCGATGGCCATCGCCATCGGGGTCCACCTCGGATCGGAGATCTCCCGGCTGTTCCTCCGGGTCGGCTCCGCCGGGAAGCGGCGCGCCGCGAAGCGGACCAGGGGCTTCTAGGCGCGCCCGGCTCGACCGCGCCCCCGGCTACTGCCGCCGGTGGTCGTACGGGTAGGGGTACTGGCCCTGGTTCTGGTCCTGGCCCTGGCCCTGGTTGTGGTTCTGGGCCTGGTTCTGGTTCTGGTTCTGGTTCTGGTCGGGGTCGTACTCGTTCTGGCCGTACTGGTTCGCGCCGTAGGGGTTCTGGCCGTACTGGTTCTGACCGTACTGATGCGCGCCGTACGGGTCCTGGCCGTACCGGCCCTGGTCGTACTGCTCCTGCGGGTACTGCTCCTGCGGGTACTGCTGCGCGGGGTACTGCTCCTGCGCGTACTGCTGCTGCGCGTACCGCTGCTGGTCGTAGTACTCGTCGTGGCCCTGCTGCTGGTTCCACTCCTGCTGCTGCGGCTGCTGGTACTGCCGCGGCTGCTCCTGCTCGACGCGGCGCAAGCGGGTCGTGGCGTCGTCCATGACCGGGGGCTGCCGGTACTGCGGCTGCTGCGGGGCGGACGGCTGCGGGGACTGGGGCCGGGGCTCGGGCCGGGTCTGCTCGGCCTTCTTGCTCTTGCCGCGGGCGCGGAGGAACTCGATGCCGATCGGGACCACCGAGACGAGGACGACCAGGATGAGGATCGCCTCGATGTTGTCCTTCACGAACGCGTGGCCGCCGAGCCAGGAGCCGAGCAGGGTGACGCCCGCGCCCCACAGGACGCCCCCGATGACGTTGAAGATCAGGAACGAGCGGTACTTCATGCCGCTGACGCCGGCGATGATCGGCGTGAACGTGCGCACGATCGGTACGAAACGGGCGAGGACCAGGGACTTCGGGCCGTACTTCTCGAAGAACTCGTGCGCCTTGGTGACGTTCTCCTGCTTGAACAGGCGCGAGTCCGGCCGGTTGAACAGGGACGGGCCGACCTTCTTGCCGAACATGTAGCCCGCCTGGTCGCCGAGGATCGCGGCGAGGCAGATCAGGGCGATCGCCCCCCACAGCGGGAAGTCCAGGTCACCGGAGGTGATCAGCAGGCCGCAGGTGAACAGCAGCGAGTCGCCCGGCAGGAAGAAGCCGATGAGCAGGCCGGACTCCGCGAAGACGATGAGCAGCAGGCCCCAGATGCTGTAGGTGTCGAGCAGATAGTTGGGGTCCAGCCAGCTCGGGCCGAGGGCGAGTGTCATCACGGGTCCGGGCTCCTGGGGGGTGAAGGCGGCTGAACGCCGACGGGCGCCGTACAAAACTATCAACGTGGGGGGACCGCCCCGGGTTCCACCGCGGTACCGGCTCCCGCCCGGGGCCCGGAGCCGGGCCGGACCCCGGGCCCCAGGATGTCAGGGCGTGGTGTGCCGGTCCGCGTTGGCGAGGATCGCATCGCGCAGGTGTTCGGCGAGACCCGGGTGCAGGGAGTCGTAGAACGCCTTGAAGCGCTCGTCGGAGACGTACATCTCCGCGAAGCACCGGTGCATCTCGTACGGGACCTCGAAGTAGTACCGGCTGATGTGCCGGCGGTGCTCCTCGGCCAGCTCCATGGCCGGCTCGCCGGCCGGCGGGCCTCCGGCGGCGACCAGGGCGGCGTAGCGCTCGCCCCAGTCGTCCACCTCGGCCTGGATGCGCTTCCAGTCCTCCTTGGTGTAGGCCGCCGCGCGGCGCTGCGACTCGGCGTACGCCGGGGTGCCGCCCCAGCGCTGCCCGGCCTCCTCGGCGTACTGCTCGGGGTCGTTGTCACCGAACACCTCGAACCGCTCCTGCGGTGTCAGGTCGATGCCCATCGTGCGTGCCTCCAAGGCGTGCTCCACGGCCGCGGCCATCTTCTGCAGCTTCTCGATCCGGGCGGTCAGCAGCCGGTGCTGCCGGCGCAGGTGGGTGCGCGGGTCCGCGTCCGGGTCGTCGAGCAGGGCCGCGACCTCGTCGAGCGGGAAGCCGAGCTCGCGGTAGAACAGGATCTGCTGGAGCCGGTCGAGGTCGGCGTCGCTGTAGCGCCGGTGGCCGGCGTACGTGCGCTCGCCGGGGGCGAGCAGGCCGATCTCGTCGTAGTGGTGCAGGGTGCGCACCGTGACGCCGGCGAACCCCGCGACCTGTCCCACGGAGTAGCTCACTTTCCGCTCCTTGTCGTCGGTAGGCCTCCACGCTCGGGCCTCACGCCACGTGAGGTGCAAGCGGGATGCGGTTCGGGATGTTGCATACGTTTTGTCCGCTTATGGTGATCGCGTGGCCCAGGAGACGACGCAGGAGCCCCCGAGCGCCCCGACCGCTCCGGCACGGGCTCTGCTGCCGTTCATCCTGCCCGCCGTCGTCGTGGGCGTGGCCGCGAGCCTGGTCTTCGTCGGGGTGAGCACCGCCGCGGAGCGGCTGCAGCGCCTGCTGTGGGGACCCCTGCCGGACGCGCTGGGCGTGGGCCGCTGGTCCGCGCCGTGGCTGTTCATCATGCTCCCGGTCACCGGTATCGCCGTAGGGCTGGTGGTCTGGAAGGTGCCCGGCCATGCCGGTCCCGACCCCGCCACCCTGTCGCTGCACGCGCCCGTCCTGCCGCCCGCCGTGCTGCCCGGCCTGGTCCTGGCCACCGCCCTCATGCTGGCGGGCGGCCCCAGCCTCGGACCGGAGAACCCGATCATCGCCGCGAACGTGGGTCTGACCGCCTGGCTCGGCGCGCGCCTCATGCCCAGGACACCGGACACCCTGTGGCCCGTCCTGGCGGAGTCCGCGACGATCGGCGCCCTGTTCGGCACGCCGGTGGCGGCGGCGCTGGTCATCTCCGAGGCGATGGCGGGGCGGCCCATGCGGGGCCGGCTGTGGGACAACGTGTTCGCCCCGCTGACCGCCGGTGCGTGCGGCGCGATGACGACGACCCTGGTGGCCCACCCCACCTTCGACCTGGGCCTGCCGCCCATGGGTCACCCGCGCGCGGGTGACCTGCTGGCGGCGCTGGTGATCGCCCCGGTGGCCGCGGCGCTCGGCATGTGCGCCGTCTACGCCTTTCCCCACGTCCACGCGGCCTTCCGGCGGCTGCGGCACCCGATGCTGATGCTGCCGGCGGGCGGAGTCGTGCTGGCCGGCCTGGGGGTCCTGGGCGGGCCCCTGACGCTGTTCAAGGGGTTGTCCGAGATCGGGGAGCTGGCCCGCGATCCGCAGGACTGGTCGGCGGGCGGGCTGACCACCATGGCGGTGGTGAAACTGGCCGCGCTGCTGGTCGCCGCGTCCTGCGGGTTCCGGGGCGGCCGGATCTTCCCCGCGGTGTTCGTCGGCAGCGCCGTCGGTCTCGCCGCCCACGCGCTCGTGCCGGCCGTGCACCCCTCGCTGGGGGTCGCCACGGGCGTCCTCGGCATGCTCCTGGCGATCACCCGGCAGGGCTGGGTGAGCCTGTTCACCGCCGCCGTCCTGGTCGCCTCGCCGGCCGTCCTGGCGCTGCTGTGCATCGCCTCGCTGCCGGCCTGGCTGCTGGTGACGGGCCGTCCGCAGATGCAGCTGCGCGAGGACGGCACCCCGGTCCGCTGATCCCCCACTTCCCCGAGAGGCACCCATGGCCCTGCACAAAGGTTCCGAGCGGCACGAGGCGCGCACGGTATCGGTCAACCCGTTCTTCGGGGAGGCCGATCCGGTCGGCGGCATGACCGAGGCCCCGCCCACCCACCGGCTGCCGGACGTCCCGCTGGCCCCGTCCACGGCGTACCAGCTGGTGCACGACGAGCTGATGCTGGACGGCAACTCCCGGCTGAACCTGGCCACCTTCGTCACCACCTGGATGGAGCCGCAGGCCGGGGTGCTGATGGCGGAGTGCCGGGACAAGAACATGATCGACAAGGATGAGTACCCGCGCACGGCCGAACTGGAGCGGCGCTGTGTGGCGATGCTCGCCGACCTGTGGAACGCGCCGGACCCGGCGGCCGCGGTGGGCTGTTCCACCACCGGGTCCAGCGAGGCGTGCATGCTCGCCGGAATGGCCCTGAAGCGGCGCTGGGCGCGGCGGAACGCCGACCGGTACCCGGGCGCGCGGCCCAACCTGGTGATGGGCGTCAACGTCCAGGTCTGCTGGGAGAAGTTCTGCAACTTCTGGGAGGTGGAGGCCCGGCTGGTCCCCATGGAGGGCGAGCGCTTCCACCTGGACCCCCAGGCCGCCATCGAGCTGTGCGACGAGAACACCATCGGGGTCGTCGGCATCCTCGGCTCCACCTTCGACGGCTCCTACGAGCCGATCGCCGACCTGTGCGCGGCCCTGGACGCCCTCCAGGAACGCACCGGCCTCGACGTCCCGGTGCACGTGGACGGCGCGTCCGGCGCGATGGTGGCGCCCTTCCTGGACGAGGACCTGGTGTGGGACTTCCGGCTGCCGCGCGTGGCGTCGATCAACACCTCCGGCCACAAGTACGGCCTGGTGTACCCGGGCGTCGGCTGGGCGCTGTGGCGGGACCGGGAGGCGCTGCCCGAGGAGCTGGTGTTCCGGGTGAACTACCTGGGCGGCGAGATGCCGACCTTCGCGCTGAACTTCTCCCGGCCCGGCGCCCAGGTGGTGGCGCAGTACTACACGTTCCTGCGGCTGGGCCGGGAGGGCTTCCGCGCGGTGCAGCAGTCGACCCGGGACGTGGCGCGCTCGCTCGCCGACCGGATCGCCGCGCTCGGCGACTTCCGGCTGCTCACGCGCGGCGACCAGCTGCCGGTGTTCGCGCTGACGACGAACGACGACGTCACCTCGTACGACGTCTTCGACGTCTCCCGGCGGCTGCGCGAGAACGGCTGGCTGGTGCCCGCCTACACCTTCCCGGCCCACCGGGAGGACCTGTCCGTGCTGCGGATCGTGTGCCGCAACGGCTTCTCGCACGACCTGGCCGACCTGTTCGTCGACGACCTGGCCCGCCTGTTGCCGGAGCTACGGCGCCAGCCGCACCCGCTGACCCGGGACAAGGGCGCCGCCACCGGGTTCCATCACTGACCCCTGGCGTCCTCGGCGAGCAGGCCGGCGAAGGGCTCGCCCTCGTCGGCGAAGGTGTAGGCGCCCTGCTCGATACGGGAGACGAGGCCGCGGGTCCACTCGGCCTCGGAGTCGGCCGTGTGGACCCACATGTTCATGATCTCGCCGATGTGTCCGAGCTGCCCGGGACCGTCCTCGGGGATGTAGTGCTCGGTGACCGAGGCCCGCCACTGCTCGATCCGCCGGGAGCGTTCCTTCAGCAGGGCCACCGCCTCGGCCCTCGGCAGGTCCACCATGAAGCCGATGGCGGCGGTCTTCACGT
>NZ_BNBF01000008.1:250712-251364 GCF_014654935.1 Streptomyces capoamus | reverse complement strand
CACCGCGCTGGTCGTAGGTGACCAGCGCCTCGCGCAGCAGGCCGAAGTACTCCTCCGTGCCCTGGTCGGTGACCTCGTACTCGACCCGCGGCGGTCCGCCCGCCGGGGACGGCGCGATCTCGTGCGCGTGCAGCAGCCCCTGCTTGGCCATCTGCTTCAGGGCGTGGTAGATCGAGCCCGGCTTGGTGTTGGACCACTCGTGCGCGCCCCAGTACTCCAGGTCGCCCCGGACCTGGTAGCCGTGGGCCCGCCCGTGCCGCCGGACCGCGCCCAGCACGAGGAGTCGGATCGCTGACATGGGGTCCAGGTTAGGACCTCGGGGCCGGCCGGCGATCACCCCGCCGGCGGTACCGCTACTGCCCCCAGCTGCCGCCCTGCTCCAGCGCCACCAGCTCGAAGGCGGTCTTGCCGTCCAGCGACTCGCGGACGATGTCGGCGTGACCGGCGTGCCGGGCCGTCTCGCGGATCAGGTGCAGGCACAGCCAGCGCAGCGAGACGCGGCCCTCCGGCGGGAACCACGGGTCGGGCGGCAGCGGGAAGGTGTCGTCCAGGCTGGGCGCGGAACGGATGAACTTCTCCGTCTCGGCGGCCACCTGCTCCCAGTACGCCAGCTGCGAGGCGACCGTCTCGTCCCCGGTCAGCTCGAAGGTCT
>NZ_BNBF01000008.1:245150-250671 GCF_014654935.1 Streptomyces capoamus | reverse complement strand
CGTGCCAGTTGGACTCGTCGCGCCGCACCGCCGGCGGTTCCTGCTTCGCCCGGGCGATCCAGCTCTGCTCGACCTCCGCCACGTGCTTGAGCAGACCGCCGAGGGACAGCTCGCTCGCACTCGGGCGGGTACGGGCCTGCTCCTCGGTCAGCCCGAGCAGCGCCCGGCGGATCCCGCCGCGCTGCTCCTCGAGGAACGCCAGCAGCGCCCCGCGCTCGTCGCCCTTCGCCTCTGCCGGAACGTGCGTGACCATGGCGTGCCGCCTTTCGTCGGGCCGTTCGCCGGGGCCGTTCCCCCGACACCGAGAACGCTACGGGGCATTGAGGACAGCTGCTGTCCTCAATGCACCTCCGTTGCTCTCGGAGTCCCGGGTGCCGCCGGAACCAGGTCCCTGGTGCCGCCGGAACTAGAAGGGGAACCCGCTGCGGCCGTGCTGCACCGAGATCCACTTCACCGTGGTGAACGCCTCCAGCGTCGTCTCGCCGTTGAGGCGGCCGAGGCCCGAGTGCTTCTCGCCGCCGAAGGGCACGATCGGCTCGTCGTGGACCGTGCCGTCGTTCACGTGGAACATGCCGGTGTCGATCCGCTTGGCGAAGGCCACGCCCCGCTCGATGTCGCCCGTGTGCACGGCGCCGCTCAGGCCGTAGGGGGTGTCGTTGACGATCCGGACCGCCTCCTCGTCCCCGTCGAAGGGGACCAGGAAGACCACCGGGCCGAAGACCTCCTGCTGGAGCAGCGGGGACCCGGCGGGGATCCCGGTCAGTACGGTGGGCTCGACCAGGTTGTTGGTCGTGCTGCCGCGCACCAGGGCGGTGGCGCCCTCGGCGAGCGCCTGCTCCACGGTGCCCGCGACGGCGTTCGCCTGCGCGGCGTTGATCACCGGGCCGATCACGGTCTCCGGGTCGCGCGGGTCACCCACCTTGAGGGTCCTGACCTTGGCGACGAACTTCTCGGTGAACTCCTCGGCGACGGCGCTGTCCACGAGGACCCGGTTGGCGGCCATGCAGACCTGGCCCTGGTGCACGAACCGGCTGAAGACGGCCGCGTCCACCGCGTAGTCGACGTCGGCGTCGTCCAGCACCACCAGCGCGCTGTTGCCGCCCAGTTCCAGGACCGCCCGCTTGAAGTGCCGGGCGCAGACGGTGGCGACGTGCCGGCCGACCTTGTCGGAGCCGGTGAAGGAGATGACCTTCGGCACCGGGTGCTCGATGAACGCGTCACCGATCTCGGCGATGTCGGTGACGACGACATTGAGCAGGCCGCCGGGCAGCCCGGCCTCCTCGAAGATCTTTGCGATCAGGGTGCCGCCGGCGATCGGGGTGTTCTGGTGCGGCTTGAGCACCACGGCGTTGCCGAGCGCGAGGGCCGGCGCGACCGACTTCAGCGACAGCAGGAAGGGGAAGTTGAACGGGCTGATCACGCCCACGACCCCGACCGGCACCCGGTAGACCCGGTTCTCCTTGCCCTCGGTCGGGGACGGCAGGATCCTGCCCTCGGGGCGCAGCGCGAGGTGGACCGCCTCGCGCAGGAACTCCTTGGCGAGGTGCAGTTCGAAGCCGGCCTTCACGCGGGTGCCGCCGAGTTCGGCGATGATCAGGTCGGCTATCTCCTGCTCGCGGTCCTCTATCAGCCGCAGCGCCCGCTCGAACACCGTGCGCCGGGTGTACGGGTTGGTCTCGCCCCACTCCTTCTGGGCGCGGGCCGCGGCCCGGTAGGCCTCGTCCACCTCGTCGACCGTGGCGACCGTGATCGAGGCCAGCTTCTCGTCGTCGTAGGGGTTGAAGTCGATGACGTCCCAGGAGCCGGTGCCCGCGCGCCACTCGCCGTCGATGTACTGCCGGGCCAGATCGGTGAAGTAGGACGACATGTGATCCCTCAATCGCTAGCGGACGCCAGATCCGTGCATGCCTGAGCGCACGTCATCCTACTTGCAGGTAAAGGGAGTTGGGGCCGGTCAGGACAGTTGCAGCAGGCCGCGCAGCAGGTCCCGGCTCTCGTCCGGCCCGGGGCTGTCCTGCTGGAGTTCCTTCAGGGCCTGCTCGTACTGGGCGACGTCCTCGCGTTTGTCCAGGTAGAGGGCGCTGGTCAGCTGCTCCAGGTAGACCACGTCGGACAGGTCGGACTCGGGGAAGCTGAGGATGGTGAAGGCACCGCTCTCGCCGGAGTGCCCGCCGAAGCTGAACGGCATGACCTGCAGCCGTACGTTGGGCCGCGCGGAGATGTCGATCAGGTGCTGGAGCTGGCCGCGCATCACCGCGCGGTCGCCGTAGGGGCGCCGCAGGGCCGCCTCGTCCAGGACGATGTGGAACTCGGGGGCGTTGTCGGCGAGCAGGTGCTTCTGCCGCTCCAGGCGCAGGGCGACCCGGCGTTCGACGTCCGCGCTGCTCGCGCCCCGCATACCGCGCCGGACCACCGCGCGGGCGTACTCCTCGGTCTGCAGCAGGCCGTGCACGAACTGCACCTCGTAGACGCGGATCAACGAGGCCGCGCCCTCCAGGCCCACGTAGGTGGGGAACCAGCTGGGCAGGACGTCGGTGTAACTGTGCCACCAGCCCGCCACGTTGGCCTCCCGGGCGAGGGAGAGCAGCGACTCGCGCTCCGCATCGTCGGTGATGCCGTAGAGCGTCAGCAGGTCCTCGACGTCTCTCGTCTTGAAGCTCACCCGGCCCAGCTCCATCCGGCTGATCTTCGACTCGGAGGCGCGGATCGAGTATCCGGCCTTCTCGCGCGTGATCCCCCGAGCTTCACGCAGTCGCCTGAGTTGCGAGCCGAGCAGCATCCGCCGCACCACCGATCCGGGCTCTCCCGCGCTCACGTTCGCCAGCCTCCCCAACCGTCTTCAGGGGCCGAAGTCTGCCACTAAAACACGACGAGCAGTACTCGCACGGTTACGGAAACGGAAAGAGCTCGGCCGTTTACTGCCCGCTCCGGACCGGCCAGAGGTCCGGACCTCTGGCGAGATCGGCACCGAGATGGCAGAAAAAATGGCTAAGAAGCGGTACGGGAGGGGCCATTTCGGTCGCGTGCACGTGCATCTGCCCTTGCATCTGCTGTGCGCATCCGAAACCATGGTGCAGCGCCACCGCTGCATCGCAACGACCGCGAATTCCCGGGAGTGCCTCGCATGGGGACGAATGGATCGACCATGCTCAAGCCGTTACGGCAGGGCCTTCCGCCGCTGGATCCTGCGGCCGTGTCCGATGCCGCCTCCTGCGCACTCCCCGCCCGTTACGAGGCGGTGCGCGAGGCCCGGCGCTTCACCCGCGACACCCTGGACGGCTGGGACGTCGGCGACCGCTTCGACGACATCTGCCTCGTCGTCTCGGAACTCGTCACCAACGCCCTGCGCCACGCGCTGCCGGCCGCCCCGTGCCGGAGCGAGGCGCTCCAGCCGCCCGTGCGGCTGCACCTGATGCGCTGGAGCGAGCGGCTGGTGTGCGGGGTGCGCGATCCCAGCCACGAGACGCCGGTCCAGCGGGACTCGGACGACTTCTCGGCCGAGTCGGGCCGCGGGCTGTTCCTGGTCGAGTCCTTCGCCGACAGCTGGGGCTGGCACCCGCTCGCGGGCTCCCTGGAGGGCAAGGTGGTCTGGGCTATGTTCCGGCTGCCGACGGCCGGCTGAACAGGATCCCCGCCGGTGGACGCGCTTTTTCTACGCGCGTCCACTCTTCACGTGCACATGCCCGTGCACACGACATCGTTGCCATCGGGGACTCGGAGACGGACCGGCCGGGTCAGCTCGTGATCAGGTGGTCGAACTCGCCGTCCTTGATGCCGAGCAGCATCGCCTCGATCTCCGCGCGCGTGTAGACGAGCGCCGGCCCGTCCGGGAAGCGCGAGTTGCGTACGGCGACCTCGCCGCCCGGCAATCGGGCGAACTCCACACAGGACCCCTGCGAGTTGCTGTGCCTGCTCTTCTGCCAGGCCACTCCGTTCAGCTGCGTGGCAGCCATGCCGTTGTACACGTCGTACCCCCCGTACACGCCGTCGACGTCGCGGTCCACAGGTCGCTCCCCGGTGGTGCACTGGCTGGTGAGGCCATAGATGCTGTGGTCAACTGACCCGGATCATAACTTGGTTCACGTGCGGCTGCATGAGCAAATGCACGTGCACGAGGAGTGGCCCGGCGATTACAGCCTTGACGTCCGCTTTACCGAAGCTCCCCCGTCCCCCAGAAGAGACGCATACCGCGCCCCACATGTTCCAGGGTGCGCGGGACGCTCCGGTCGGCGGGGTTCACCCCGCGCCCGTGGCCCGGGAGGTGAGGGCCCCGCGCCGGGGGGCGACGCGGCACCGGGTCACCCGCCCGGCGTGCGGAAGTCGTCCTGGCCGCTCCTGGTAGCTTGCGCTGCGGGCCGTCCGGCGAGGGCGGCCGGCCGCTACCCCGGAGGGAGCTTTCCGGTGACTACTGCGAGTGCGAGGGTGCGGGGCGCGGCCCTGGCCGCGGGACTGGTGGGCGCGCTGGCACTGACCGCGTGCAGCGGCGGTTCCGGGGACGGGGAGACCGCATCCGGGGGGTCCGGGCAGAGCACCGACTCCGCCGCCTCGCCCGGCGCGTCCGCGGGCACCGCCTCACCACGCGTGAGCGGCGCCTCCGCCAGGCTCCAGGGCAGCTGGATCACCACCGCCGGCGGCAAGATCGTGGCCCTGGTGGTCACCGGGAAGCAGGCCGGGGTCTTCGTGACCGGCGGGACCGTGTGCAGCGGGACCGCGGGGGCCGAGGACGGCATGCAGATGATCCACCTGACCTGCCGAGGCGGCGGCAAGGAGCGGACCACCGGCATGGTCGACTCCGTCAACGGCACGACACTCAAGGTGACCTGGTCGGGCGGGACCGGCCAGGAGACGTACACCAAGGCGGAGGGCGGAAAGCTGCCTTCCGGACTGCCGACGGGACCGTGAAGCGGTGACGGCGGCACGGTGACGGCGTCGGCGGCGCGGTGAGGCCCCCGGGGGGCGGTCCGGGCACCCCTGAAGCGGTGAATCGGGCCGGGGTGCGTGATCCCGTGCCCGGGGCAGGGGTCATGATGCGGGGAGACCGTCCCGACCTCGATGGGAATCTGCTCATGCGCGCCATTCCGCTCACCGTCACCGCCCTCGCCGCCGCCCTGCTGCTGACCGCCTGCGACGACGGCGGCGGGGACAAGAACGGCAAGAGCGGTTCCGCCTGCGACATCGGCGGGGTCTCCGTTCAGCTCGGCTCGGCGAGCGTGGCCCCGGCCGCCGGCGACACCGGCGAGATCCCGGTGAGCCTCACCAACCAGAGCGCGCCCTGCACGCTGGAGCACTTCCCGGCCGTCGTGCTGAGTGGTGGCGGCGGCAAGGCCACCGTGCCCGTGCTCAAGGGCGCCAAGGCGCAGAAGCTGAAGCTGGCCAAGGGGGACTCCGCGTCCTTCTCGATCAGCTACGTACGCGGCAAGGACGGCGCCGGGAACGCGCTGGCGGCGAAGACGGTGACGATCACCCTGCCCGGCACGCACACCAGCCACAGCTTCCCGTGGAAGTTCGGCCCGGTCGCCGC
>NZ_BNBF01000008.1:237889-245106 GCF_014654935.1 Streptomyces capoamus | reverse complement strand
CAAGGCCGACGGCAGCGGGCCGGACGCCTCCGTGAGCGCCTTCCAGCAGGTCGGCGACTGACCCTCACTCCAGCCGCGGGCGGGCTCGGACCTGTGCCCGGTCCGCCGCGCGGGCGCCCTCGGTCCAGCCCGCCGCGTCGCTCACGCCGCGCAGCCGGGTCGTGGTGGTCTCCGGGAACATCCGCTCCAGCCGGCCGGTGACGGCTGTCGCGCGCGTGGCCAGCACCGGCAGCAGGTCCCGGGTCACCTGGGTCTCGGCGGCGGCCGCGAGCCGGTCCCCCACGCGGTGCGCGTAGGCCGCGAGGAACGACTGCCGGAAGGTCTTGGTCCGCCTGCGTCCGCCGGCCCGCTGGGCCGCCTCCGCCTTGGTCATCGCGTGCGTGGCCTGCACCAGCAGCGAGGTGTAGAGCATGTCGACCGCTTCGAGGTCGGCCTCGAAGCCGACGACCGTGGAGAAGCCGAGCGGTTCGTTCCACACCGCGCGGCAGTGGTTCGCCGTGGCCACCGCGTCCAGCAGCACCGCCTTCGCCTGCTCGTACGGCGGCTCCACGCCGATGCGGCAGGCGCCCGGCGCGTCCGGCGCGGGTGCCCCGGCGGCGAGCAGCGCCTCGTCGACGCTGTGCCGGGCCATCAGTTCCTGCGCCTTGGCGGTGAGCGCCTCGGCCTCCTCCGGGTAGCCGGTCGCCTCGGCCTTGGCGAGCAGCGCGCGGATGCGGCCGAGCATGCGGGAGGCCGCCTCCCCGGGAGTGCGGCGGGGCTCCTCCTCCAGCGGTTCCAGGGCGGGCAGCCGCAGCAGCAGGCGGTACAGCTCCAGGACGGCCGTGGCGTGCGCGAAGCGGTCGGGGGTGCGGGCGGGGCCGGCGGGCAGCGCGGACAGCTGGCCGGCCCAGCGGGGCCCGCGCGGACGGTCCCGCCCGGCCTGCGCCCGGATCAGGGCGGCGGCCAGGCGGACGTGCCCCTCGTCCAGCTCCCGCCGCACCAGCCGTACGACGTCGGCGGGCTGCCAGCCGCGCTGCCAGGCTGTCGCCACGAAGTCCTCGCCCCGCCGGGCGAGTTCTGCGTCGGCGGCCGGGTCGGCGGCGAGCAGGGAGGCGCCCGTGTCGAGGCCGGTGTCGGTGTCGTCGTAGAGGGCCGCCCGGAAGGCCTGCTCGACGGTGCTGGCGGTACTGGTCACGCCGTCGATCGTGCCACGGACGGCCGACAGGGGGAGGCGGCCGTCCACAGGCTGTGGACAGTGTGCGGGGCCGGGGTGGTGACGACCGCCCGAATGTCAACCATCGGTTGACAGTGGAGGGGGTGCAACCTACGGTTGACACCATGGCGACCAACCCGAACATCACGGCATCCGTACGCCTCGACGATCTCATCCAGGCGATCAGGAGGGCGCACGACGAACCCCTCGAACAACTGCAGGACGCGGTGATCGCCGCCGATCACCTCGGCGACGTGGCCGACCACCTGATCGGGCACTTCGTGGACCAGGCCCGCCGCTCCGGCGCGTCCTGGACCGACATCGGGCGGAGCATGGGCGTGACCCGGCAGGCGGTGCAGAAGCGCTTCGTGCCCAAGGAATCCACCGACCCCGACCCCGCTCAGGGCTTCAGCCGCTACACCCCGCGCGCGCGGAACGTGGTCATGGCCGCGCACAACGAGGCACTGGCCGCGCGCAACGCCGAGGGCCGGCCCGAGCACCTGGTCCTCGGCCTGCTGGCCGAACCGGACGGCCTCGCCGCGAAGGCGATCACCGCGCAGGGTCTCCCACTGGACTCCGTGCGCCAGGCCGCGACGGCCGCGCTGCCGCCCGCCGCGGACGACGTCCCCGACCTCGTCCCCTACGGCCCCGAGGCCAAGAAGGTCCTGGAACTCACCTTCCGCGAGGCCCTCCGGCTCGGCCACGCCTACATCGGCACCGAACACCTGCTGCTCGCCCTGCTGGAGCACGAGAACGGCCGGGGCGTCCTGAGCGGCCTCGGCCTCACCAAACCGGCCGTCGAGGAGTACGTCGGCCGGATGCTGGCGCTGCTGCTGGAGCAGCAGGCCGGGGGAACGGCCGGCGAACAGGGCTAGCACCGGCGACCGGCGGGGGGAACCGGCGACCGGCAGCAGGCGGGCACCGGCGACCGGCGGGCAAGGATGCATCCGCAGGTCACGGCCATTGTCAGACCCCCCTGCCACACTCGCAGTCATGACCGACCGGTGGGCGCTGGCACCGGCCGAGGACTCGGGCGTGGACGTCGTCCCCCTCGGCCCGGACGGGCTGCCCACCGGACCGGTGCGGCGGGAGAACGATCTCGCCGAAGCGGTGCGGAGCCGCCCGGAGGTGACGCGCTGGGTGTGGCGGTCGACCCCCGAGGTCTACCCGCGACTGCTCGCCACGGGGGTGCGAGTGGAGCGGTGCTACGACATCGAGGACGCCGAAACACTCCTGCTGGGCCACGAGGGGCGGTACGGCGAGCCACGCTCGGCCGCCGCCGCCCTGGCCCGCCTCCGCGGCGGCCCCGTACCGCCCGACCCACCGCAGCGCGCGGCAGCCCCGGGCGCCCAGTCCCCCCTGTTCGAGCCCGCCGGCATCCGGCTGCAACTGCCCGACCTGCTCGACGTCTACGCCGAGCAGCTGCGGCGGCACGACAAGACCGCCCACCCCGACCGGATGCGGCTGCTGACCGCCGCCGAGTCGGCCGGGATGCTGGTGGCCGCCGAGATGAACCACGCGGGCCTGCCCTGGAGCGCCGAGGTCCACCGCGACCTGCTGCACGGCCTGCTCGGCGAGCGGTACGCGGGCGGGGGCGAACCGCGCCGCCTCGCCGAACTGGCCGACCAGGTGTCCGCGGCCTTCGGTCGCCGGGTGCGGCCCGACCTCCCCGCCGACGTGGTCAAGGCCTTCGCGCAGGCCGGGATCAAGGTGAAATCGACCCGCCGCTGGGAGATCCAGTCGGTGGACCACCCGGCCGTCGCCCCGCTGCTGGAGTACAAGAAGCTGTACCGCATCTGGGTGGCCCACGGCTGGTCCTGGCTGCAGGACTGGGTGCGCGACGGCCGGTTCCGCCCCGAGTTCCTCGCCGGCGGCACGGTCACCGGGCGCTGGGTGACCAACGGCGGGGGCGCCCTGCAGATCCCCAAGGTGATCCGCCGGGCCGTGATCGCCGACCCCGGCTGGCGGCTGGTGGTGGCCGACGCCGACCAGATGGAGCCGCGCGTGCTCGCCGCGATCTCCCGCGACCCCGGCCTGATGGAGGTGGCCGGCCGCGACAGCGACCTGTACCAGTCCGTCTCCGACCGCGCCTTCGCCGGCGACCGCAACCAGGCCAAGCTCGCGGTGCTCGGCGCGGTCTACGGGCAGACCTCCGGCGACGGTCTGAAGAACCTCGCCGCACTGCGCCGCCGCTTCCCCAAGGCCGTCGCCTACGTCGACGAGGCGGCCCGCGCCGGCGAAGAGGGCCGGCTGGTGCGCACCTGGCTGGGCCGCACCTGCCCGCCGGCCGCCGGGGCGCGGGAGGACGCGACCGAGGAGGCGGGCATCCCGTCCGGCGAGGAGGAACCGGACGGCCGGGCCGGCTGGACCCCGGGATACGCCTCCACCGACTCGCGCGCGCGAGGCCGCTTCGCCCGCAACTTCGTCGTGCAGGGCAGCGCCGCCGACTGGGCCCTGCTGCTGCTCGCCGCGCTGCGCCGGGCCCTGCGGGACATGGCGGCCGAGCTGGTCTTCTTCCAGCACGACGAGGTGATCGTGCACTGCCCCGCCGAAGAGGCCGAAGCCGTCACCCAGGCCATCCGCGACTGCGCCGCCCTCGCCGGCCGCCTCACCTTCGGCGACACACCGGTGCGCTTCCCGTTCACGACGGCGGCGGTCGAGTGCTACGCCGACGCGAAGTAGCGGGGCGGGCGGTCGCGTTCTCGGGCGCCGGGCCGTCAGGCGGGCGGGTCGTCGTTCAGCAGGTGGCGCAGTTCCGTCAGGACCGCCTGCTCGTCCGTGCCGTCCAGCGCCGCGCGGGCCGCGCGCCAGGCGTCGTACGCCTCCGCCCGCCGCCCCTGCTCGTGCAGCAGCAGTCCGTGCTGGTGGAGGGCCAGCCCGCCCGTGTAGCGGTCGGCGCGGGCATCGGCCCGGTGCAGCAGCTCGGCGCACTCGCCGGCCGCCCGGCCGGTCTCCCCCAGCTGCCGCAGCGCGCGTACCAGGCCGAGCCGGGTCTGGGACTCGCCGTGCCAGTCGCCGTGGCCGCCGAGGATGCGCAGGCTCTCCTCGAAGTGCACGGCGGCGGCGGCCGGTTCGCCGAGGGTGAGATGGGCGTAGCCGATGTTGCAGTGCGCCGAGTGCTGCACGATGACCGCACCGATCGTGTCCCCGATCGCCAGCGAGCGCCGGTGCTGTTCGATGGCGGCGCGCGGGTCGGTGTGCTCGTAGAGGTTGCCGAGGTGGCTGCGGGTGACGGCCTCACCGTAGGGGTCGTTCAGCATCCGCGAGTAGGCGAGGCTCTGCCGCAGCGCCTCGCCGGACTCCTCGAACCGTCCGAGCCCCTCCAGCAGCAGCCCGCGGTTGTTCAGGCAGCGCCGGATCCGGGAGGCCGTGCCCAGCCGCTCCCAGATCGCCAGGGCCTGGTCGGTGAGGACCAGTGCGTGGTTGTGCCGGCCGGTCAGGAAGTGCAGGCCCGCCAGGTCACCGAGGGCGTACGCCTCCGCCGCCGCGTCCCCGAGTCGCCGCGCGGTGCCGAGCGCGGCCCGGCCCAGCACCTCCATCTCGGCGACCCGGCCGCTGCGCTGCACGTAGGGGAAGAGCAGCCGCACCAGCGCGGAGAGGTGGGCGGCGGTGCGCGGATCGTCGGTGTCCGCGTTCCGCGCCACCAGCGCCACGACGTTCTCCAGCTCCACCTCGCCCCAGGCGAAGGCCTCCTCGGCCGACTCGAAGGGCGCGAGGGAGGCCACGTCCGCCGCGTGCCCGGCCGGCTGCGCGGAGGTCGGCCGCCGCCGGTCGTCCTCGTCGAGTCCCTGCTCGCCGACCGCCGTCAGCACCCGCTCGGCCATGGCGGCGTACCAGCGCAGGGCGGTCATGTCGGGCCTGGGTGCAAAGACAGGGGCAGGAGCTGGAAAGTCCGCGGTGCCGCCGGGGTCGGCCGTGTCCCGGGGGACGGCAATGCCGCCCGGGCGTTCCGCGCGGCCCTCGGCCGGAGCCGGCCGCGGGTCGGCGTCGGCCAGTTCGCGGGCGAAGTCGCGGACCAGGTCGTGGGGGGCGTAGCGGCCGTACGCCGTCTCCTCCATGAGGGCGACGTCGACCAGGCGGTCCAGCGCGGCCTCGGCACGGCGCTCGTCGGTGCCGGTGAGGCGGGCGATCAACGGGGCGCCGTAGGTCGGCAGGTCGAGCGCGCCGATGTGGCGCAGGGCGAGGGCCGCGTCCCGGTCGGCCTCCCGCTCGGCGGCGGCGAGCGCGTCGTGGGCAACGGCCAGGGAGCGGCGGACGCTGAGGTCGTCGTACTCCAGGTGCCGCAACCGGCCGCCGGTCTCGGCGAGTTGACCAGCCAGGACGTCCGGGGTGAGGGCGCTGCGGGCGGCGAGCCGGGCGGCGACCACCCGCAGCGCCAGCGGCAGCCGCCCGGTCAGCTCGACCAGCGCGTGCCCGGCGTCCAGTCCGGCGCGTCCGCTCACCGCGCGCAGCAGTGCCGCGCTGTCCTCACCGGTCAGCGGGGAGAGCGGGAAGCGCCGGGCACCGTCGAGCGCGGTGAGCGGAGAGCGGCTGGTGACGATCACCGCACAGCCCGGCCCGGCCGGCAGCAGGGGCCGTACCTGGGCGGCGGTCGCCGCGTCGTCCAGGACCAGCAGGATGCGGGCGGGCGCGAGCAGGGAGCGCAGCAAGGCCGCGGCGGCATCGGGGTGTTCGGGAATGCTGCGGGGCTCGGCACCGAGGTCGCGCAGCAGCGCGGCGAGCGCCTGCGTGGCGGTGAGCGGGGTCATGCCGGGCGTGGCGCCGTGCAGGTTGACGTAGAGCTGCCCGTCAGTGAAACGTTCCCTCAGCTCATGGGCGACGTACAGGGCCAGCGCGCTCTTGCCCACGCCGGCCATACCGCTGATCACCGCGACGGCGGGCGCCGGGGCGGGCGGCTCGGTCAGCGCGCGGAGCAGCTCGCGGCGCACGTCGGCACGGCCGGTGAAATGCGCCGGCGGGGCCGGCAACTGGGCCGGGCGCGGGGTCAGCCGCGCGGCCGGCCCGTCACCGCTCCGCGCGGGCTCGGGGGCTGCCGGGGAAGCGGGGGACGCGGGCGGCGCGGAGGCGGCGGCGTGCCGCCGGGAGGCGGCGTCCCCGGAGGTGGCGGCGCCAGTTGCCAGGTCACCGTCGCGCCGCGGCTGCCCGTCCCGGCCGGCCGGACGGGCATCGCCGTACTCCTCGTCGCGCCGTCCCTCGCCGCTCCCCCGCAACACCTCGACGTGCGCCTCGCGGACCGCCGGGCCGGGTTCGACGCCGAGTTCGTCCACCAGGCGGGCGCGCAGGTCACGGTGGACGGCGAGCGCCTCGGCCTGACGGCCGGTGCGGTGCAGGGCGAGCATCAGCTGGCGGTGGAAGGCCTCCCGCAGCGGATACTCGGCGACCAGCGCCGCCAGCTCCGGGACGAGCGCGGCCACGCGGGCTCCGCCGAGGGCGAGTTCGGCGTCGTAGCGCCACTCCAGCAGGAGCAGCCGCGCCTCTTCCAGGCGCTGCACCAGCGCGTAGCCGCCGATGTCGGCGGGGAGCCCGCTGAGCGGGGTTCCGCGCCAGAGCGCGAGCGCGCAGGAGCAGGCCCGTACGACGACCGGCCAGTCGCCCCGGGCGTGCGCGGACCGCGCCTCGGCGACCCGGGCGTCGAAGACGTGCACGTCCAGCTCGCCCTGGTCGACCCGCAGCACATAGCCCGGCGGTACGGCCCTGAGCCGCTCCGGGTCGTCCAGGAGCCGGCGCAGCCGGGTGACGTGGTTGTGCAGCGAGGCCTGCGCGGAGACGGGCGGCGCGCCACCCCACAGCGCGTCCTTCAGCGCCTCGACCGACACGACCCGGCCGGGCTCCAGCAGCAGGGTGGCGAGCAGGGCGCGGACCTTTGGACTGCCGATGGCCCGGACGCCGTCGTCGGACTGCCCGTCAGCGGGGGCCGGAACGGCGGGTGTGCGGATGCCATCGGCGCCGGTCTCCTCGCCCTGGTTGCCGACAACGGGTGTGCCGGGGGCGTTGGTTGCCGGAGTGCCGGGGAAAAGGGCGCCGG
>NZ_BNBF01000008.1:235480-237842 GCF_014654935.1 Streptomyces capoamus | reverse complement strand
ACGTCTCCGATGAGAGGGCACCGGACGAACCGGAGGAACCGGAGGAACCAGAGGAGAGGACACCGGACGATCCGGAGGGAGAGGCGCCCGACGCCGCGGAGGGAGAGGCGTTCGGCGCCGCGGGGGAAGAGGCACCCGGCGCCGCGGAGGCGGGTTCGCCGGAGGTCCCGGAGGCGGGGTCGCCCGAGGACCCGGAGGCAGGGTCGCCCGAGGACCCCGGTGCGGAATCGCCCGAGGACCCTGACGCCTCCGAGGCCGGGGCGTCGGCAGCTGCGGCAGCTACGGCAGAGGGGTCGTACGAAATCCCGGACGGCGGTCGGTCGTAGAGGACCGGTGGTCCCAGCAGTCCGAAGCGCAGCTCGCACCGCCGCATCACGCCGTTCCACTGCCTTCCCGCGCGGTCGGGACCGACCGCGCTCCGCGGCGGGCGTGTGCCCGCCGTTGCCTGGCGGAAATCCGCCCTGTCCACAACGGTTTCCCGCCACCTTCCGCTCGCCGGCCCGACCGCCGGTCCAGCACCGGAATCCGCCCGACCGCCGGGCTCTTGGCGCTGCTGCCGGACGAGTTCCGGCCAACCGCTCCGCGCCCCGCCGACGAACCGTTGGCCACATGTTAGCGATCCGTTGGCGAATCCTGATGTGATCATTCCATCGGATCCGGCCCGACGGCGCGCGCGTTGAACGCGTAACTCGGGGGAGTGTCGCCGCAGGCTGGGTCCGGGGACGACAAGGGCCCCGGCCGGCGGAGGTGAACGACCGGGGCCCCGTCCCGCCCTTTCCGTGCCGGCATTCCGCCGCAGCCCTTTCCTGGCTCCCCTCGGCGCCTCCGTCCCCGCCGCTCCAGCGGTTTCCCGCCACCGGCTCAGACGACGGGCGGGCGCCCCAGCCGGGTCAGCCGCCAGACCGTCCGCCAGCGCATCGGCCGCCGTTCGCCGGCCGGTGTCCGCAGCCCCTCCGTGAATCCGCCGAACCAGCCCCTGAGTCCCGGCAGGGAGCGAGTGCGGGCGAGGGTGAGGAGCGTCCACAGCCCGAGGTGCACCGGGACCAGGGGCAGCGGCAGCCGGCGCCGGACGAGCCAGACGCGGTTGCGGGCGTTGACCCGGTAGTAGATGGCGTGCCGGGCGGGCGAGGTCTTGGGGTGCTGGAGCAGCAGTTCGGGGGCGTAGAGGATCTTCCAGCCGGCGTCGGCGGCCCGCCAGGCGAGGTCGGTCTCCTCGTGGGCGAAGAAGAACTCGGCGGGCCAGTCCCCGGTCTCGGCGAGCATCGCCATGCGGAGGGCGTGCCCGCCACCGAGGAATCCGGTGACGTAACCACCGCGCATCGGGTCGGACTTGCCCACCCGGGGTACGTGCCGCTGCTGGGTCTCGCCGTGCTCGTCGGCGATCCGGAAGCCGACGATGCCGAGGCGTGGGTCGGCGGCGTACAGATCTCGTACCCGGCGCAGCACGTCGGCGTCGACGAGCAGCCCGTCGTCATCCAGTTCCACGACGACGTCGACGTCCCCGAACGCGCGCAGCCGGGCGAGCGCGACGTTCCGGCCGCCCGGGCAGCCGAGGTTCTCCTCGACGTCGATGGTGGTGACCTCGCCGGGCAGCGAGAGCCGGCGGGCGAACTCGGGCAGCCGGCAGCCGTTGCCGACGATCACGATGCGGGCGGGGGCGAGATCCTGCTTGGCCACGGACTCCAGCAGGGCGTCGACCTCGGCGGGCCGGTTGCCCATCGTCACCACCGCGACGGCGATCCTCGGCTCCACCACGTCCCTCAACCCCATCCGGCCCACGGCGACACC
This sequence comes from Streptomyces capoamus, assembly GCF_014654935.1. GTDB lineage: Bacteria > Actinomycetota > Actinomycetes > Streptomycetales > Streptomycetaceae > Streptomyces > Streptomyces capoamus. Next base: position 236,054 of record NZ_BNBF01000008.1, on the reverse strand, counting down.
ACGCTCCGGCCGCGCACTGCCCGCCGTTCACCAAGATGTCGCCTCAGCGGCGGGGGTTCACCTGGCCCGGATTCACTTTGCCGCCTCTTTGATCCCCTTTTGTCGTCGCGGGTCCCTCCAGGAGCGGGGGCGGTACCGAATGCGCTCCCCGAGCGGCGGCGGCGGCGCGGCAGCCCTGCCAAGCACGCAAAAAGGCTAGGACACGGTTGATGTGACCTGGTTTTTCCCGCGGAGCCGCTTTCGGGATGTGTCCACGCGCGTCTGCTGCGAGTGCTGAACACCTGGTCAGCCGACGTGTTGGACAGCCATGGACGGAGGCGAACCGCCTCAGACACTGCACCAACTGGCTTGGTGTGGGCGAACGTGGGGCGGCCGAAGGGTTGCGCGTTCTAGGCTCGGCTTCAGCGCGATGACTGGACGCGGGGGACGGGAAGAACGGCGTTGAGGCTCATGGCGGCGCGTGGTCGGTCAGCCATGCGGGGGCGGATCGGGTGGGCAGCAACTGAGGCTGCGGGGCCTGCCCCCCTCCATCGAGCCGACGCAGCAGCTGCCAGGCAGCGGCTTGCATCGGCTT
>NZ_BNBF01000008.1:222665-235437 GCF_014654935.1 Streptomyces capoamus | reverse complement strand
CCGGAGGTGGTCGATCTCATTCGGTGGGTGCGCCTATCCCTCAAGCCAGGCCATGAAGCGCGTGCGCTCTTCGCCGCACCGGCCGTTGCCGGAGGTGTGGGAGCTGTTTGGGGCGAAGGTGGAGCCATACGGCTCGGAGGTAAGTGTGCAAGCTTCCCGTACGGGCTGCAGAGCGTAGTAGACGCATGCGGCCAGGCCCACGACCAGCAGAGCAATGAGCAAGGGGCTTCGGGCCGTCGGGGAGGGCATGCCGGGATTCTAAGAGCGTCACATGCACAGGGCGCAGCGAGGGCCTGCCAAGCTGCGAGGTCCGGCATGGACGTGTCCAGTTCTGCCCTTCCTGTCCGCCAAGCTCCGCCAGCGCCGTCGGGAGCTCGGCACCCGCTGGCCTGCTCGCGGGGGGGGCAAGGCAGAGTACGGAAGGTACATGCCGTGCCGACGCGAGAGGAGCGGAGTTCTTCGTACCGCCGCCGTCGCCTCCGTCGGCCCCGGCTCCGAGCCTCACTGAGACCAGAAGTGAGACCACCGACATCCGTGCGGCACGCTCCCTGCGCCGCCGCCGTATCCGCTGAACGCAAAAACCCAGCTCAGACGATGTCTGGGCTGGGCTTCGGATGGAGCCGCTTTCGGGATTCGAACCCGAGACCTACGCATTACGAGTGCGTTGCTCTGGCCATCTGAGCTAAAGCGGCGTGCTGCCCGCACCATGGTGCGATCGGCAACGTCGGTAAGTCTACACAGTTTCCCGGGGTGCTTCGTACCCGCCCCGGAGGGGGTGGTTCCGGGGCGGGCGGGAGGGGTCATGAGCAGCGTTTCCCGGGCGGTGGCGGGGTGCCGCGCAGGAGGTAGGTGTCGATCGCGGTGTCGATGCAGGCGCTGCCGCGGCCGTACGCCGTGTGGCCGTCGCCGTCGTAGGTCAGGAGGCGGGCCGAGGAGAGCTGGGCGGCCAGGGAGCGGGCCCAGCGGTACGGCGTCGCCGGGTCGCGGACCGTACCGACCACCACGATCGGCGCGGCCCCCTTCGCCTCGATGCGGTGCGGCTCGCCCGTGGCCCGCACCGGCCAGTACGCGCAGTTCAGCGTGGCCCAGGCCAGGCCCGGGCCGAAGACCGGGGACGCCTTCTCGAACGCGGGCAGCGCCTTCTCGACGTCCTCGGGGCCGGCGAAGGCGGGCGGCAGGTCCAGGCAGTTCACGGCGGCGTTGGCCATCATCAGGTTGCTGTAGCGGCCGTCGGCGTCCCGCTCGTAGTAGCTGTCGGAGAGGGCCAGCAGGCCGGCGCCGTCCTTGTCCTTCATCGCCGAGGCCAGCGCCGTGCGCAGTTGTGCCCAGGACCCCTCGTCGTACATGGATGCGATCACCGCGGTGGTGGCCAGCGCCTCCCCCAGCTTGCGGCCGTGCGTGTCGCCCGCCGGGATCGGGTGGGCGTCCAGCGCGCGGAAGAACGCCCGCAGGCGGTCGCCGACCTGCGCGGGCGAGGCACCCTTGCCGCCGAGCGGGCAGTCGGAGTGCCGTACGCAGTCCTTCGCGAAGGCCCGGAACGCCGTCTCGAAGCCGGCCGTCTGGTCCAGGTTCAGCCTGCGGGCGTCCAGGGACGGGTCCATCGCCCCGTCCAGCACCATGCGGCCGACCCGCCCGGGGAACAGTCCGGCGTACGTCGCCCCGAGGAAGGTGCCGTACGACGCCCCGACGTAGTTCAGCTTCCGGTCGCCGAGCACCGCCCGCAGGATGTCCATGTCGCGTGCCGCCTCGACGGTGGAGACGTGCCGCAGCAGCCGCGCCGAATGGGCCCCGCAGCTCTCCGCGAACTTCCGGTCGGCGGTGACCAGGGCGTTGCGTTCCCGCGCGTCGTCGGGGGTCGTGTCCGTCTGCGTGTACGCGTCCATCTGCCGGCCGTCGAGGCATTCGACGGGCTCGCTGCGGGCGACGCCCCGCGGGTCCATCGCCACCATGTCGTAGCGGGCGCGGACCCGTGCCGGGTAGCCCACGCCGGCGTACTGCTGGAGGTAGTCGACGGCCGAGCCGCCCGGGCCGCCCGGGTTGACCAGCAGGGAGCCGAGCGGCTTGCCCTTGCCGGTGGCCTTCTTCCGGGCGACGGCGAGCCGTACGTCACCGGCGCCGGGCTTGTCGTAGTCCAGCGGGGCCCGCATCGTGGCGCACTGGAATCCGGGGACACCGCAGTCGCGCCACCGCAGCCGTTGGGCGTAGTACGGCGCGAGTGCCGACGGCGTCGCACGCGGCAGCTCGGCCAGCGCCGCCTCCACCCTCCCGCCCGCCTGCGCGGTGGGGTTCCCGGGCGAGCAGGCGGACACGAGGAGGGCGGCGGCCGCGAGGAAGCCGGACGTCAGGCGGATCGCCGACCGGGGGCTGGTGCGCCGGTGCCGACGGGAGCGGGGAGAAGGCCTGGTACGCATCGGACGAGCGTAACCCTGAGCGACGAGGCGAGTGCGGTGCGTGGAGCAGCGTGGCCCGTACGGGTGACGAGTCCGGGCCGGCTCCCGCGCGGCGCGCGCCCCGGGCCGACCCTGGGAGTGATGTCCCCGCGAGTGGCCTCCTCACGGGTGGCATCCCCACGAGCGACATCCCACGAGCGACATCCCCATGAGTGACATCGTGCGCTGCGGCTCACCCCGCTCGCAACGCCATCGTCATCGCCTCCACCGCCAGCAGCGGGGCCACATTGCGGTCCAGCGCCTCGCGGCACGCGGCGATCGCCTCGATCCGGCGGAGCGTGGACTCCGGGGAGCTGCCGCGGGCCAGCCGCTGCAGGGCGTCCTCGGCGTCGGCGTTGGCGATCGCCACGCGGGTGCCGAGCTGCAGGGCGAGGACGTCCCGGTAGAAGGCCGTGAGGTCACCGAGGGCCACGTCCAGGCTGTCGCGCTGCGTACGGGTCCTGCGGCGCTTCTGCATGTCCTCCAGGTCCTTCATCACCCCCGCCGTGCCCCGCGGCAGCCGGCCGCCCTGCACCGCGCCGAGCGCCGCCTTCAGTTCCTCGGTCTCCTTGCCGTCCATCTCCTCGGCGAGCTGCTTGGCGTCCTCCGCGGCCGCGTCGACCAGTTCCTGGGCGGCCTTGAGGCAGGCGCCGACCTCGTCCAGCCGCAGCGGCAGCTTCAGCACGGCGGCGCGGCGTTCGCGGGCCGCCGGGTCGGTGGCCAGGCGCCGGGCGCGGTCGACATGGCCCTGGGTGGCGCGGGCGGCCGACGCGGCGACCGCGGGCTCGACGCCGTCCCGCCGGACGAGCATGTCGGCGACCGCCTCGACGGACGGGGTGCTCAGGTTCAGGTGGCGGCAGCGGGAGCGGATGGTCGGCAGGACGTCCTCGATGGACGGGGCGCACAGCAGCCAGACCGTGCGGGGGGCGGGCTCCTCCACGGCCTTCAGGACGGCGTTGGCCGACTTCTCGTTCAGCCGCTCGGCGTCCTCGACCAGGATGATCTGCCAGCGGCCGTTCGCCGGGGAGGTGAAGGACTTGCGGACCGTGTCCCGCATGTCCTTGACCAGGATCTCGGCGCCGACCGCGGCGACCGTCGTGACGTCCGCGTGGGTGCCGAGCAGCGCGGTGTGGCAGCCGTCGCAGAAGCCGCAGCCGGGGGTGCCGCCGAGGGCGCGGTCGGGGCTCACGCACTGCAGCGCGGCGGCGAAGGCCCGCGCCGCCTGGTTCCGGCCCGCGCCGGGCGGCCCCGTGAACAGCCAGGCGTGCGTCATCTTCGACGCCTCGGGCAGCGGTTCGTCCGCGGCGGCGGCCGTGACGAGGGCATCGGCGTCCCGCGCGGCCGCGTCGAGCACCGCGCTCACCCTGTCCTGTCCGACGAGGTCGTCCCACACGGTCATGGGTTGCGCCGCCCTTCCGTCACGTTCCGCATCACGGAGTCCATTGTGCGGGCGAGCGCTGACACCCGGGGCCGGCGCCATCGCGGTGCGGTGGCTACGGCCGCCCAGCGCGGTGGCCTGCGGCCGTGACCAGTGCCTGGGGCGCCCGCCTCACCGGCGTCCCGGATCCGGCGTGCGCGTCAGCCCCGGCGGCCCCGGCCGCGTCCCTTGCGGCCCCGCTCCTCGTCCACGCCCCGGTCGTCGCCGTACTCCCCCGAGTCGTGTGAGCCCAGCAGTTCGTCTGCCAGCGTCGGCAGGTCGTCCAGCGGGGTCTCCTCGGCCCAGTCGGAGCGCGGTCGGATGCGGGGCGTGCCGTCCGCGTCGAGCTGGGGCATCTCGCGCGTGCGCGGCTCGGAGCCGTCGGGGCCGGGCCGCTCATCGCGGAAGAAACCGGGCGGCACCCGGTCCGAGGGGGCGTCGTCCCGTACGGGCGGCAGCACCGCGGTCTCGTCCGCCGCACCCGGGACCACCGGCGGCAGCACGGCCGTCTCGTCCGCCGCGCCCGACGGCACCCGGGGCAGCACCGCGGTCTCGTCGGCCGGTCCCGTGGCCGCCGGCGGCTGCGGCAGCTCGGTGGTCGCCTCGGGGTCGGTGTGGACACCGCGCGCGGCGCCGGCAGCACGCTCCTCGCGCACCGGACGCAGCACCGCCGTCTCGTCGTCCATGCTCCGCGGGTCCGTGCCCCGCGTGTCCGTGCTCCGCGGGTCCGCGCCCCGTGTGTCCGCTCCGCGTGCAGCCGCCTCCGGTGACACCACCGGCGTGGGGGCCGTCGCCGCGTCCGGGGCCACGACCGGTGCAGCGGGCAGGGGGGTGCTGGGCCTGCGGGCCGCCGCGTCGGCGGCCGCCGCGGCCTCGGCGGCCTGCCGACGGGCCTCCTCGGCCCGCAGCAGCGCCTCCTCGGCCTTGCGCTGCGCCTCCAGGCGCCGGGCCTCCTCCTCGGCACGCAGCCGAGCCTGCCGGGCCTCCTCCTCGGCGCGCCGACGGGCCTCTTCCTCGGCCTCCTTGCGGCGCCGTTCCTCCTCGGCCCTGCGGCGGGCCTCCTCCTCGGCGCGCGCCTTCTCCTCGGCGAGCAGCCGCTGCCGCTCCTCCTCCGCACGCCGATGCGCTTCCTCGGCCCGCTGCCGGGCCTCCTCCGCCTGCCGTTCGGCCTCGCGCCGCTGCGCCTCCTCCAGCTCGCGGCGCTTGCGCTCCTCCTCCTCGGCGCGCAACTTGGCCAGCTGCTCCTGGCGCTCGCGCTCCAGGCGCTCTTCTTCGGCCTTGCGCGCGGCCTCTTCCTCGGCCTTGCGGCGGGCCTCCTCCTCGGCCTTCCTGCGGGCTTCCTCCTGGGCCTTGATCTCGGCCTCGGAGAGGGGCAGCACGATGTCCAGGCGGTGCCGGATCACGGTGGTGACGGCCTCGGGTTCCTGGCCGGCGTCCACGACCAGGTAACGGCCGGGATCGGAGGCGGCCAGCGTGAGGAAACCGGCCCGCACGCGCGTGTGGAACTCCGCCGGCTCCGACTCCAGCCGGTCCGGCGCCTCGGTGAACCGCTCGCGGGCGGCCTCCGGGGAGACGTCCAGGAGGACGGTGAGGTGGGGGACGAGCCCGTTGGTGGCCCAGCGGTTGATCCGGGCGATCTCCGTCGGGGACAGGTCGCGGCCGGCGCCCTGGTAGGCGACGGACGAGTCGATGTAGCGGTCCGAGATCACCACGGCGCCGCGCTCCAGGGCCGGTCGTACCACCGTGTCGACGTGCTCGGCACGGTCGGCGGCGTAGAGCAGCGCCTCCGCGCGGTGCGACAGGCCGGCCGAGGAGACGTCCAGCAGAATGGAGCGGAGCCGCTTGCCCACCGGGGTGGCACCGGGCTCGCGGGTGAGCACGACCTCGTGGCCCTTGGCGCGGATCCACTCGGCGAGGGCCTCGGCCTGGGTGGACTTGCCGGCGCCGTCGCCGCCCTCCAGGGCGATGAAGAAGCCGTTCCCCGCCGGCGTGGTGACCGGGTCGTCGCCGCCGAGCAGCGCGTCCCTGAGGTCCTGGCGCAGCGGCACCCCGGACCGGTCGTCGACCTTGGCGAGCACCAGGGCGGCCACCGGCAGCAGCAGGGCGCCGACCAGCATCAGCGTGAAGGCGGCACCGCCGTGCGCGAAGACGAACCGGCCGTTCTCCAGCCGGTGCGGGCCGATCAGCGCGGCGACCAGGGGCGCGATCAGGGCGCCGAGCGCTATGAAGACGCGGACCACGGCGTGCAGGTGCTCGGTGGTGCGCGCCCGGCGGTGGTCCTCGGTCTCCTGGTCGAGCAGGGTGTGCCCGGTGTGGGCGGCCGCGCCCGCGGCGACGCCGGCCAGCGTGACGATGAGCAGGACGGTGGTGACGTCCGGGACCAGCCCGGCGGCCAGCAGCGCGATGCCGGTGACGGCGATCGCCAGGGCCAGCAGGCGGCGGCGGGAGAGCGAGGGCAGCAGCGCGGGGGCGGTGCGGACGCCGATGGCGACACCGCCGGTCAGGCCCAGCACCAGCAGGCCGTAGAGGACCGGGCCGCCGCCGAGGTCCTTGGCGTGCAGCACGCACACCGCGACGGCCGCCGCGATCGCGCCGGCGACGCCGGCACAGGCCGGGACGAGCAGCGGGATGGCGCCCGTACGGCCCTTGTCCACGGCGGTGCCGGTGCGCGGGCGGCGCAGACCCTCCAGCGGGGACCGCGCGCGGGGGGTGCGCGTGTCGGGCAGCTCCAGGTAGACCAGCACGGACAGCGAGGCGGCGAACAGGCCCGCCGCGACGTACGACCCGAGGGCCGCGTGGTGCTCGTCGAACCAGGCCACGCCGGTGCCGAGCAGGTTGTTCAGCAGGGCGGCGACGACCAGGGCGGCGGCGGCCAGCGGGATCGCCAGGAAGGTCGTACGCAACGACAGTCGGCGCAGCGCGTCCAGGTGGTCCGGCAGCGGCCGTACCGTCGCCCCCTCCGGCGGCGGGGCCGGCAGCAGGGCGGGGGCGGCGCTCTCCCGGCACACCGTCCACAGCCGCTCGGCGACGCCGGTGACGAAGGCGGTGACCAGCAGGACGGCGAGCGCGTCGTCAGGGGTCCAGTCGATCCACAGCGGGGCGACGATCAGCAGGGCGGCGCGCACGCCGTCGGCGCCGACCATGGTCCAGCGGCGGTCGAGGGGGCCCTCCTGGCCGGTGAGCGAGCTCAGCGGGCCGAGCAGGACGGCGCCGAACAGCAGCGCGGAGAGGATGCGGGCCGCGAACACCGTCGCCACCGCGAACGCCACGCCCCGGTAGCCACCGCCGAAGGCGCCCTCGTCTATGGCCGCCTGGAGGACCAGGACGACCAGCACGAAGAGGGAGAGGGCGTCACCGACTCCGCTCACCAGCTGCGCGCTCCACAAGCGCCTCAGCTGCGGTCGGCGCAGCAGGGAACGCACGGCGCGCTCGCGGGAGTCCGCGACCAGGGCGTCGTCCGGTGCTGTGGTGAGGGCCGTTGGCTGCTCGGCTCGCGTCATGCGTTCAGCCTATCCGCAGCCGCTGACACCACACCTCGCGTGTCCGACCGAACGCGTGCCGGTACGGAGACGTCACCTGGGCGCCCGCCTCCGGACGCCTGCGGCAGCGGCCGCCCCCGGGAGGCCGCCTACCCGGCGGGGATTCCTCCATCCGGCGAGGAGCCGTCCGTCCGACGGGATCCGACGAAGATCCGACCGACGAAGATCCGACTACCCGGCGGATGAGCCGCCAACCCGACGCGGAGACGCCGCCTGCCGCTTCCGGCCGCGGCGTGGGCCGCCGGCTGCGGACGGGCCCACTCCGGTGAAGCGTGCACCGGAGCTCCGTGTCTCCGGGCCGGCGGCGGCCCTCGCGGGGACGCCGCCGGACCGGTGCGGGGTCAGTCCTCCGCGCCCGAAGCCGTCGCCTTGGCAGCCGTCGCCTTCTTGGCGGTGGTCTTCTTGGCGGTCGTCTTCTTCGCGGCAGCCGTCGTCTTCTTGGCAGCCGTCTTCTTGGCGGTGGCCTTCTTCGCCGGAGCCGTCTTCTTCGCCGCCGCCTTCTTCGCGGTCTTCTTGGCGGGAGCCTTCGCGCGCTTCTCGGCGAGCAGCTCGAAGCCACGCTCCGGGGTGATCGTCTCGACGCTGTCACCGGAGCGCAGGGTCGCGTTCGTCTCGCCGTCGGTGACGTACGGGCCGAAGCGGCCGTCCTTGACGACGACCGGCTTGGCGGAGACGGGGTCCTCGCCCAGCTCCTTCAGCGGCGGCTTGGCGGCGGCCCGGCCACGCTGCTTCGGCTGGGCGTAGATCGCCTGCGCCTCCTCCAGCGTGATGGTGAAGAGCTGGTCCTCGGACTGCAGCGAGCGCGAGTCCGTGCCCTTCTTCAAATAAGGGCCGTAGCGGCCGTTCTGCGCGGTGATCTCCTGGCCGTCGGCGTCGGTGCCGACGACGCGCGGCAGGGACATCAGCTTCAGCGCGTCCTCGAGCGTCACCGTGTCGAGCGCCATGGACTTGAAGAGCGAGGCCGTCCGCGGCTTGACCGCGTTCTTGCCCGACTTCGGGGTGCCCTCGGGGAGGATCTCCGTGACGTACGGGCCGTAGCGGCCGTCCTTGGCGACGATCGTGTGGCCGGTGGCCGGGTCGGTGCCCAGCTCGAAGTCGCCGCTGGGCTTGGCCAGCAGCTCCTCGGCCAGCTCGACGGTCAGCTCGTCCGGCGCCAGGTCGGCCGGGATGTCGGCGCGCTGGTGCTGCTCGGTGTCCTTCTCGCCGCGCTCGATGTACGGGCCGTAGCGGCCGACGCGGAGCACGATGTCGTTGCCCACCGGGAAGGACGACACCTCGCGCGCGTCGATCGCGCCCAGGTCGGTCACCAGCTCCTTGAGCCCGCCGAGGTGGTCCCCGTCGCCGTTGCCGGCGTCGGCCGCGCCGCCCGTGGCAGTGCCCTCGCCGAAATAGAAGCGCTTCAGCCACGGCACGGCCTTGGCCTCGCCGGCCGCGATGCGGTCGAGGTCGTCCTCCATCCTGGCCGTGAAGTCGTAGTCGACGAGCCGCCCGAAGTGCTTCTCGAGCAGGTTCACCACGGCGAAGGACAGGAAGGACGGGACGAGTGCCGTGCCTTTCTTGAAGACGTAACCGCGGTCCAGGATGGTGCCGATGATCGATGCGTACGTCGACGGGCGCCCGATCTCGCGCTCCTCCAGCTCCTTGACCAGGCTGGCCTCGGTGTAGCGGGCCGGGGGCTTGGTGGCGTGACCGTCGACCGTGATCTCCTCGGCGGACAGCGCGTCGCCCTCGGAGACCTGCGGCAGCCGGCGCTCGCGGTCGTCCAGCTCGGCGTTCGGGTCGTCGGCACCCTCGACGTAGGCCTTCAGGAAGCCGTGGAAGGTGATCGTCTTGCCGGAGGCGCTGAACTCGACGTCACGGCCGTCGGCGGCCGCACCGCCGATCTTCACGGTGACGCTGTTCCCGGTCGCGTCCTTCATCTGGGAGGCGACGGTCCGCTTCCAGATCAGTTCGTACAGCTTGAACTGGTCGCCGGTCAGGCCGGTCTCCGCGGGCGTGCGGAAACGATCACCCGAGGGGCGGATCGCCTCGTGGGCCTCCTGGGCGTTCTTGACCTTGGCGGCGTAGACACGCGGGGTGGCCGGCAGGTACTCGGCGCCGTACAGCTGCGTGACCTGGGCACGGGCCGCGCCGACCGCGGTGTCGCTCAGGGTCGTGGAGTCCGTACGCATGTACGTGATGTAGCCGTTCTCGTACAGCTTCTGGGCGATCTGCATGGTCGCCTTCGCCCCGAAGCCGAGCTTGCGGCTGGCCTCCTGCTGCAGCGTCGTCGTACGGAACGGGGCGTACGGCGAGCGGCGGTACGGCTTGGACTCGACGGACCGCACGGAGAAACGGGTGTTCTCCAGGGCGGCGGCGAGGGCGCGGGCGTTCGCCTCGTCGAGGTGGAGGATGTTCGGGCTCTTGAGCTGTCCCACCGAGTCGAAGTCGCGGCCCTGCGCGACCCGCCTGCCGTCGACGGTCTGCAGGCGCGCGACCAGCGACGACGGGTCCGACAGGTCCCCGGCGCGGCCGGTCGCGAAGGTGCCCGTCAGGTCCCAGTACTCAGCGGAACGGAAGGCGATGCGCTCGCGTTCCCGCTCGACGACGAGTCGCGTGGCGACCGACTGGACACGGCCTGCCGACAGGCGCGGCATGACCTTCTTCCACAGGACCGGCGAGACCTCGTAGCCGTAGAGGCGGTCGAGGATGCGGCGGGTCTCCTGCGCGTCGACCATGCGCTGGTTGAGGTCGCGCGGGTTGGCGACGGCCTCGCGGATCGCGTCCTTGGTGATCTCGTGGAACACCATCCGCTTGACCGGGACCTTGGGCTTCAGCACCTCCAGCAGGTGCCAGGCGATGGCCTCGCCCTCGCGGTCCTCATCGGTGGCCAGGAAGAGTTCGTCGGACTCCTTCAGCAGGTCCTTGAGCTTCTTGACCTGGGCCTTCTTGTCGGCGTTGACGACATAGATGGGCTCGAAGTCGTGGTCGACGTCCACACCGAGCCGGCGCACCTCGCCGGTGTACTTCTCCGGCACCTCCGCGGCGCCGTTGGGAAGGTCGCGGATGTGCCCGACGCTCGCCTCGACGATGTAGCCGGGGCCGAGGTAGCCCTTGATCGTCTTCGCCTTGGCAGGCGACTCGACGATGACGAGTCGGCGGCCGCCCTGTGCGGTCTCGCTGGTCGGGGACAACTTCGCTCTTCTCTCCGGTCGACGCTGGGGCCTCCCCAGGCCGTGGTCCCGGGGTCGCGGCGTACTGCTGGCTCGTGTGACGCTGCGGAGTGTGACGCTACATCCCGCCCCCGTGTCAAACGGGAAAAGCCCACAACGGCCACTCGAACGGTAACCCGACTACCGCCATTCCTGCCGCCCGGACTGCCCGGCCGCCCCCACGACCATGTCCGGAGCGTGACGCTCCCCTTACCCGGCGGACACGGCGGGCGTCCGGCTCAGAGCCGGGTCAGACAGTACGCGGCGAGGGCCAGCGCGACCGTCGCGGCCACACTCGCGACGGCGGCCGATGCGACGCGGTTCACACCGGCGGCCACCGGCTCACCACGCCGCAGCCGGAGCCCGGTCCAGGCCAGCAGACCGGCCCCGAACAGGGCGAACACCATTCCCGCGAAGATCGCCGGCCCGCTCTCCATCGCCCCGCCGCCCCCTGCCCGTCATCGGTTCCCCCCAGCGCGGGGAGGGTGGCACGCGCGGGCGGCGAGCGGGCGACATCGAGGTGAACGGAGCACCCGCCACCGTTCGAACGCATGCCCGAAAAGAGGTGTGCGGGATCGCGCATCCATATTTTTCCGGCCGTTTTCCGGAAGCGGTCCCGTTCCGGCCGCGGTCGGCATGATCCAGGGGCGTGTGCTTCCGGCATACGACGATGCTCACGCCGCGGTCAGATGATGATCGGATCGCACCTACGGCGGCAGGGACACGACGGAGTACGACAGCTGCGCCGCGCCTCCCACGCCCCGACGGAAGCCGCCGCCCCCCACGAGCCGACGCCCGCGGCGTCGGCTCAGAGAACCGGCGCACCGGCGTCCGGTCAGCGCACCGGCTCCAGGAAGCCCTGTTCCACCAGCAGCCGGATCTGCGCGGGTGTACGGTCGCGCAGCAGCACCGGGTCCTCGCCGACGAGCTGTGCGATGGCGTCCAGGATCCGGCCCGCGCTCAGCGTGCCGTCGCACACCCCCGCGAACCCGGCGCCGACGGTGTCCACCTTCGTCGCCCGGCGCATCCCGCGGTGCTGGCGCAGCACCACGTGCTCCGGGTCCTCGGCCCCGGGCAGCCCGACCTGCTCCTGCACCACTTCGTCGGTGAGCTTGAAGCGGCTGTCCAGCAGCGCCGCGTCGTCGTGCGCCCGGAGGTAGTCGAGCCGCTCGAAGTGCGCCCGGACCGTGTCCCCCAGCGGCTGCTCGACCGGGTGCGGCCACTCCTCCACGGTGACGACGGGGTCGTCGGACCCGGTCCTGCGCAGGGTGATCCAGCCGAAGCCGACCGCCCTGACCTTGCGCGCCTCGAACTCGTCGAGCCAGGCGTCGTAGCGCGCCTGGTACTCCGCCGGGTCCCCGCGGTGGTCACCGGCGTCCCTCAGCCACAGCTCGGCGTACTGCGTGACGTCCTGCACCTCGCGCTGCACGATCCAGGCATCGCACCCGCGCGGCACCCACGACCTGAGTCTGTCCTGCCAGTCCTCCCCCGCCACGTGCTGCCAGTTCGCCAGGAACTGCGCGAACCCGCCCTCGGTCAGCCGTTCCCCCGCCTCCTGAACGAGCGAGCGGCACAGATCGTCCCCGCCCATGCCACCGTCCCGGTACGTCAGCCGGGCCCGCGGGGAGATCACGAACGGCGGGTTGGAGACGATCAGGTCGAACCGCTCGTCGCCACGGACCGGCTCGAACAGCGAGCCCTCCCGCAGGTCGGCGGCGGGCGCGCCGGACAGCGCCAGCGTGAGCGCGGTGATGTGCAGCGCGCGCGGGTTGAGGTCGGTCGCCGTCACGCGCGTGGCGTGCTGTGCGGCGTGCAGCGCCTGGATACCGGAGCCGGTGCCTAGATCCAGGGCCGAGGTGACGGGCGTGCGCACGGTGATGCCGGCGAGCGTCGTGGAAGCACCGCCGACACCCAGGACGACCCCCTCCTCGTGCCGGCCGATGCCGCCGGCGCCGCCGACCGCGCAGCCGAGGTCGGAGACGATGAACCAGTCCTCGCCGTCGGGTCCGCCGTAGGGCCGTACGTCGACCGTGGCGGCCACCTCGTCGCCGCCCACGCGCGTGAGCCAGCCGGCCTCCAGCGCCTCCTCGACCGGCAGGACGCCCGCCAGGCGCGCGTGGGGCACCGGCTGCTGGAGCAGGAACAGCCGTACGAGCGTCTCCAGCGGCGTGTCACCGCGGGTCGCCCGGAGCGCGG
>NZ_BNBF01000008.1:219084-222626 GCF_014654935.1 Streptomyces capoamus | reverse complement strand
GCACGGTCTCGCTGCGGGCCAGCGCCGCGTACGCGGCGGGGCCGAGCAGATCGAGCAGCCCGTCTGCGGTGAAGGCGGCGGCCAGCAGCGCGTCCCTCAGGCGCGCGGCGCTGTCGGGCCGGTCGGGAGCGGGCAGGGGAGCGAGTCCGGAGTCAGTCACGCCCCCATTGTGGCCCGCGACGGCCACCCGGGGCCGACTGCGCGCGCGACGTCCGCCGGTGTCAGTTCGCGGTCGCCGGAGCCGACGGGGACGCGGCGGAGGAAGCGGCGACCTTGCAGCTGGGCTGCTTGGCCATCGCCTGCTTGACGTCCTCCTGCTCCAGCCGCTTCAGCGCTTCGGTGCCGCTGTCGCTCTGCTTGCCGATCTCCTTGGACTGGCCGGCGACGTCCTTGAGACCGCGGGCGAACTTGCCCTGGTCCTTGGTGTCGAGCCCGTCGACCTTCTTCTTCAGCTCCGTGTACGACGCGGAGAGGCCGGCGAGGTTCTTGGCGGCGTCCCGCTGCAGCTTGGCGCCACCGTCCACACCGGGGGGCGCGCCGGCCGTGTCGAGGGCACCCGCGAGCGCCTTGTAGCCGTCGGCCATGTCCTGGAAGGCCTCCGCGTACGTCTTCTGGGCGCTCTTCGGCGGGAGGTTGCTGTCCGTGGCGATGGCCGCTATCGCGGCGTTGGCCGACCTGATCTTGGCGTTCGGCGCGGGCACCGCGTCGCACACGGTCTTGGCCCAGGACACCAGCTTGGGGTCGGGCCCCTTCTCGCCGCTGCTGCCGCATCCCGACACCGCCACTACCAGTACCGCACCGCCGGACAGTGCGGCCGCGAGCTTCTTGTTCACCGGATCGGTCCCTTCCATGGCTCTCGGCCCCCGGAATCTACACGCGAACGCGCCCCGACCCCCTGCCGGGTGAGCCGTAAGTCAGCTTTTGTGACCTTTCGCACCACGGGAGAGAAGGCTCACGACGTGGGTGAGCACACGTGGGTGAGCACACGTGGGTGAGCACACGTGGGTGAGCACACGTGGGTGAGCACACGTGGGTGAGTGCACGTGCGTGAGCGCACGTGGCTGAGCACGCGGAGGTGAGCGCACGTGGGGGAGCACCCGGAGATGAGCGCTCGTGGGTGAGCACACGAGGAAGCGGGCGGCCGGCGCGTCAGAACGCGCCGTCCGCCCGCCCGTTGGCCAGGTCTTGCCGACCGGTCCTACGAAAGCACCGCGGCGTCCGGCGAGTTGGCGACGCGCTGGGCGCTCTCCTCCTCACCGACGGTGATACCGCGCCGCTTGGAGATGTACACGGCCACGACGATCACCAGCAGGGCGAGGACCGCGATCCCGATCCGCACGCCGAGGTTCTTGTCGTCGCCGTAGGAGAACTTGATCACCGCCGGTGCGATGAGCAGCGAGACCAGGTTCATGACCTTCAGCAGCGGGTTGATCGCGGGGCCGGCGGTGTCCTTGAAGGGGTCGCCGACCGTGTCCCCGATCACCGTGGCCGCGTGGGCCTCGCTGCCCTTGCCGCCGTGGTGACCGTCCTCCACCAGCTTCTTGGCGTTGTCCCAGGCGCCGCCGGAGTTGGCCAGGAACACCGCCATCAGCGTGCCCGCCCCGATCGCGCCGGCGAGGTAGGAGCCGAGCGCGCCGACACCGAGCGTGAACCCGATGAAGATCGGCGCCATGACGGCGAGCAGACCCGGCGTGGCCAGCTCCCGCAGGGCGTCCTTGGTACAGATGTCGACGACCCGGCCGTACTCGGGTTTCTCGGTGTAGTCCATGATCCCGGGGTGCTCGCGGAACTGCCGCCGCACCTCGAACACCACGGAACCCGCCGAGCGCGACACCGCGTTGATGGCCAGTCCTGAGAACAGGAAGACGACCGCGGCGCCCGCGACCAGGCCGACGAGGTTGTTGGGCTGCGAGATGTCCAGCGACAGGCTGAGCGGCGAACCGGGCCCGGACAGCTTCGCGCCGACGTCCTGCACATTGGTGGTGATCGCGTCGCGGTACGACCCGAACAGCGCCGCCGCGGCCAGGACGGCGGTGGCGATGGCGATGCCCTTGGTGATGGCCTTCGTGGTGTTGCCGACCGCGTCCAGGCTGGTGAGCACCTGCGCGCCCGCGCCCTCGACGTCGCCGGACATCTCGGCGATGCCCTGGGCGTTGTCGGAGACCGGTCCGAAGGTGTCCATGGCGACGATCACGCCGACCGTGGTGAGCAGACCGGTGCCGGCCAGCGCCACCGCGAACAGCGCCAGCATGATCGACGTACCGCCGAGCAGGAACGCGCCGTACACGCCGAGCCCGATGAGCAGCGCGGTGTAGACGGCCGACTCCAGGCCCAACGAGATGCCGGAGAGGACGACGGTGGCGGGTCCGGTGAGGGACGTCTTGCCGATGTCCCGCACCGGGCGGCGGCTGGTCTCGGTGAAGTAGCCGGTCAGCTGCTGGATGACCGCGGCGAGCAGGATGCCGATGGCCACCGCCACCAGCGCCAGGACGCGCGGATCGCCGTCCTTGCCCTTGATCGCCGCGTCGGTGACGCCCTTGAGGGCGGAGTACTTCGACGGCAGGTAGACGAAGACCGCGATCGCCACCAGCGCGAGCGAGATCACCGCGGAGATGAAGAAACCGCGGTTGATCGCCGTCATGCCGCTGCGGTCGGCGCGGCGCGGGGCGACCGCGAAGATGCCGATCATCGCGGTGAGCACGCCGATGGCCGGCACCAGCAGCGGGAAGGCCAGCCCGGAGTCGCCGAAGGCGGCCTTGCCGAGGATCAGCGCGGCCACCAGGGTCACGGCGTACGACTCGAAGAGGTCGGCCGCCATGCCCGCGCAGTCGCCGACGTTGTCGCCCACGTTGTCGGCGATGGTCGCGGCATTGCGCGGGTCGTCCTCCGGAATGCCCTGTTCGACCTTGCCGACCAGGTCGGCGCCGACGTCGGCGGCCTTGGTGAAGATGCCGCCGCCCACCCGCATGAACATCGCGATCAGGGCGGCGCCGAGGCCGAAGCCCTCCAGCACCTTCGGCGCGTCGGCGGCGTACACCAGCACCACGCAGGAGGCGCCCAGCAGGCCGAGCCCCACCGTGAACATGCCGACGACGCCGCCCGTGCGAAACGCGATCTTCATCGCGGTGTGCGAGACGGTGGTGAGATCCTTTTCCGGTTCGCCTTCCGCCGGGGTTGCTTCCCGGGCCGCCGCGGCGACCCGCACATTGCTGCGTACGGCGAGCCACATGCCGATATAGCCGGTGGCCGCCGAGAACGCCGCTCCGATCAGGAAGAACACCGAGCGGCCGGCCCGCTGATTCCAGTCGTCCGCGGGCAGCAGCATGAGCAGGAAGAAGACGACGACGGCGAATACGCCGAGCGTGCGCAGCTGCCGGGCCAGATACGCCTTGGCACCTTCCTGGACCGCCTCGGCGATCCGTTTCATGCTGTCGGTGCCCTCGCCGGCTGCCAGCACCTGGCGGACCAGGATCCCCGCGACCACCAGCGCGGCCACGGCGACCGCCGCGATGGCGGCCACGATGATCCGGTTGTCGTCGGTC
>NZ_BNBF01000008.1:217677-219040 GCF_014654935.1 Streptomyces capoamus | reverse complement strand
AGGACCGCGGCCGCGAGGGAAGAGGGGTGACCCGACTGATGTGGGGTAGAAAGCCCCGCCATTCGTCCTCCTTGACGCTTGGGCTGAGCTCAAGATGTGGACGGATTGTAGGTACCACCGGGTGATCTAAACAGGGGACGGTAAACGGAATTGGCCTGCATGCACCTACTGCGAACACGAAAGAAGTAATGCCCTAGAAGCATTGACACCCGGTCGGGTGCTTGATCGAATTATCTGGGTTATTGATCGTGAATTCCTTCACGAATTCGGCGAGCATACGAAAATGCGACAGGGGCCCTGCTCGGCAGGGCCCCTGTCGGGATCGCTCGGCGGGCCGGGACCAGCCCGGCCCGGGCCGGCCACTCAGGCGAGTGCGGCGGCCGGCGGTGCGGTCGGCCAGGTCATACGGATCAGGCCGCCGTCGCGCCCGGTGGTGACCTCCACGTCGTCCACGAGGCCGCTGATGACCGCGAGGCCCATCTCGTCCTCCTCGACGTCCGCGTCGCCGTCCTGAGCGCCGCCCGGCGTGTCACCGCCCGGAGCGGCATGCGGAGCCTCGTCGCCGACCTCGATGGAGAACTGTTTCTCCTCTTCGATCAGCGCGACCTTCACCGGTGCCGTGACGCCGCTGTTGCGGTGCAGTCCGACGGCCCGGGAGCAGGCCTCACCCACGGCGAGCCGCACCTCGTCCAGGACGGCCTCGTCCACTCCGGCCCTGCGCGCCACCGCTGCCGCCACCAGCCGGGCGGTCCGGACGTGCTCGGGCAGCGCGCTGAAGCGGAGTTCGACGGTGGCCATGCATCCCCCTCGCGACTACGGGCGTGCGGTCGGGGGCGGGGCCGCCGGGCGCCCGCACCCCTGGTGTGCTTCTGTACCCCGGCGCGCCTGGTACGCATTCTCTGCGTCACGCGGTCCGGGGCGGGACCGGCCGGAATGGGACCGGCCGACGCCCGGCCCCCGCAGGAGCCCGACGCCGGCGAACGGTCCGCATCGGTCGACGACCGACCAGCCGACCACCGGCCGGCCGATGACCGACCAGGCGGCAGCCGATCAATCAGTCCATGACCGGCCAGTCAGTGGCCGACCAGTCGACTGACCGGCCAATCGGCGGCCGCTCAGTCGATGACAGGCCAGGCGGTGGCCGATCAGTCGGTGGCCGCCACGGCTTCCTCGACCGAGGTGTGGATCGGGAACACCTTGGTGAGACCGGTGATCCGGAAGATCTTGAGAATGCGCTCCTGGTTGCAGACCAGGCGCAGGGAGCCCTCATGGGCACGAACGCGCTTCAGGCCGCCGACCAGCACGCCGAGCCCGGTGGAGTCGAGGAAGTCCACGCCCTCCATGTCGACGACGAGGTGGAAAT
>NZ_BNBF01000008.1:209503-217636 GCF_014654935.1 Streptomyces capoamus | reverse complement strand
TCCCGTCGTTCACCAGCTCGACCAGCTGCTCGCGCAGCTTGGGCGCGGTATATACGTCGATTTCGCCACCGACCTCGACGACCGTACGATCGCCGACGGTACGGGTCGACAGGGACAGGTCCACGGATCCTCCAGCACCTTGCTATCGAGCGGTTCGCCCCTCGGGCACCTCGGCTTGCGGCCCCCGGGACGCTACGCCAGCCGCGATGGCATTCAATCACTTACCGGCAGGCGTGCACGACGCCTTGACTCCATTGTCCGTCACGCCAGTGACACACTCGGTGCCGATGGCCAAGAATCACCGATCCGATCGACCCCAGGCCCACGCGGCCTCCCGCCCGTCTCCGGGCACGGTCCTCGACCGACTCGCCTCCGGGCCGAGCCGGTCTGCGCGCATCACTCATACGGAGCACTTGCCCCCGCGCGCGGGCCGCCATGCCGTCTGGCCTGAGCGGATTCGGTCCGAGGTGATCGCGGCCGTCCAGGCGTGCGGCATCGAGCACCCCTGGGCGCACCAGGCGCTGGCCGCGGAGCACGCCCTGGAGGGCGACTCGGTGGTCGTCGCCACCGGCACAGCCTCCGGCAAGTCCCTCGCGTACCTCGTGCCCGTCCTGTCCACCCTCCTGGACGGCGCCGAGGCGCCGAACGGGCGCGGCGCCACCGCCCTGTACCTGTCCCCCACCAAGGCGCTCGCGGCCGACCAGTGCCGGTCGGTGAAGGAACTTTCACAACCCCTCGGCAATTCGGTGCGCCCGGCCGTGTACGACGGCGACACACCGTTCGAGGAACGGGAGTGGATCCGCCAGTACGCCAACTACGTCCTCACCAACCCGGACATGCTGCACCGCGGGATACTCCCCTCGCACCCGCGCTGGTCCTCCTTCCTCAAGTCGCTCAGGTACGTCGTCATCGACGAGTGCCACACCTATCGGGGCGTCTTCGGCTCGCACGTCGCCCAGGTGCTGCGCCGACTGCGCCGCCTGTGCGCCCGCTACGGCTCCTTCCCGGTGTTCCTGCTGGCCTCGGCGACCGCCGCCGAACCCGCCGTGGCCGCCCGCCGGCTGACCGGCCTGCCGGTCGTGGAGGTCGCCGACGACGCCTCCCCGCGCGGGGAGCTGGTGTTCGCCCTCTGGGAGCCCCCGCTGACCGAACTGCAGGGCGAGCGGGGTGCACCCGTTCGGCGGACCGCCACCGCCGAGACCGCCGACCTGCTGACCGACCTGACCGTGCAGGGCGTGCGCTCGGTCGCCTTCGTGCGCTCCCGGCGCGGCGCCGAGCTGATCTCGGTGATCGCCCAGGAACGACTCGCCGAGGTCGACCGCTCACTGGTCGGGCGTGTCGCGGCCTACCGCGGCGGCTACCCCCCCGAGGAGCGCCGCGCCCTGGAACGCGCCCTGCACTCCGGCGAACTCCTCGGCCTCGCCGCCACGACGGCCCTGGAACTGGGCGTGGACGTCTCGGGTCTGGACGCGGTCGTCATCGCCGGCTACCCGGGCACACGGGCCTCGCTGTGGCAGCAGGCCGGCCGCGCGGGCCGCTCCGGCCAGGGCGCCCTGGCGGTCCTCGTGGCGCGCGACGACCCGCTGGACACCTTCCTCGTCCACCACCCCGAGGCCCTGTTCGACCGACCGGTGGAATCGACGGTCCTGGACCCCGACAACCCGTACGTCCTCGCCCCGCACCTGTGCGCCGCCGCCGCGGAGCTGCCGCTGACCGAGGAGGACCTGGACCTCTTCGGCCCCGCCTGCGCCGACGTGCTGCCGCAACTGGAGGCCGCGAAGCTGCTCCGCCGCCGGACGAAGGCCTGGCACTGGACCCGGCGGGAGCGGGCCGCCGACCTCACCGACATCCGCGGCGCGGGCGGCCGTCCGGTGCAGGTCGTCGAGTCCGGCACGGGCCGCCTGCTCGGCACGGTCGACGCGGGCGCCGCCCACTCCGCGGTCCACGAGGGCGCCGTCCACCTGCACCAGGGCCGCACCTACCTGGTCCGCTCGCTGGACCTGGAGGACTCCGTCGCCCTGGTCGAGCAGGCCGATCCCCCGTACTCGACGGTCGCCCGCGACACCACGTCCATCTCCATCCTGGAGACGGACACGGAGATCCCCTGGGGCGCCGGCCGCCTCTGCTACGGCTCGGTGGAAGTCACCAACCAGGTGGTCTCCTACCTCCGCAGGCGCCTGATCACCGGGGAAGTACTGGGCGAGACGAAACTCGACCTCCCTCCTCGTACGTTGCGCACGCGCGCGGTGTGGTGGACGGTCACCGAGGACCAGCTGGACGAGGCCCGGATCACCCCGGAGATCCTCGGCGGCTCCCTGCACGCGGCCGAGCACGCGTCCATCGGCATGCTGCCCCTCTTCGCGACCTGCGACCGCTGGGACATCGGCGGCGTCTCGGTCCCGCTGCACCCCGACACGCTGCTCCCGACGGTCTTCGTCTACGACGGCCACCCCGGCGGAGCGGGCTTCGCCGAGCGTGCCTTCCACACCGCCCGCTCCTGGCTCATGGCCACCCGTGAGGCCATCGCCTCCTGCGAGTGCGAGGCCGGCTGCCCGTCCTGCATCCAGTCCCCCAAGTGCGGCAACGGCAACGACCCACTGCACAAGAGGGGCGCGGTCCGCCTCCTCACGGTGCTCCTGCGCGAGGCCCCGGAGGAGAAGCCGGAGAAGCCCGAGGAGTCGGAGAAGCCAGAGAAGTCGGAAGGGCCGGAGGAGTCGGAAGGGCCGGAGGAGTCGGAAGGGCCGGAGGGGGACGGGAAGGCCGGTTAGGGGCTGGGGCTCGGGCCGGGACCGGAGCGGATGCCCAGGGGCCGCCGGCGGTGTACTGGCTCCCGGCGCCTTCCGGCACCGCCGTGTCAGGCTCACGCGGGACGGCGGGCGGTGCGGTCGTCGACCCGTCGGGTGTCCCGCGCGGCAGCGGACCCGGCGCTCCGGGCGGTCCCGCTCTCGCCCTGACCTCCGCCGTGAACGGCCCTCGGCCCGCGGCCGCCGTCACGTCCGACGTGTCGCCCACGATCGCGCACCGCACCAACCGCACCTCCTGGGCCGCCGCCAGCCTCTCGGCCCGGGCACAGGCCGCCGCGCCGCCCTCGGCCCAGGCATCCGCCGCCGCGAGCGCGGCCAGGTCGGCGCCACCGGCCGCCCGGTGCCGTACGACGACGGCCTGCCCGAGCGCGAGCACGGCGCCGAACACCACGCACAACACGGTGATCGCCCCCAGGCTCCAAACGGTGGCGGACCCCTGGTCACCCCCTCGATCCGCTCTGCGATCGCGCCCTCGACCAGCCCGCCGATCGCACCCCCGGCCGGCCCCCTCGCAGGACCCCCGACCGGGCCCTCGCCAGGACCCCCGGCCGGGCCCCATCACGGACCCTCGACCGGAGTCCCGCCCCCGCCCCCGCCCCGGGCACCCAGGCCCCTTGCCCGGCGCCTCACCGCCGCCCTGGCTGCCGTTCCGCCACCGACGCTGACCTCCCGTCCATCCGAACCACCGCCGGACACCGGCACACCACTGCGCCCGTCCCCCACTCCTACGCATCACCGTCCCGCCTCCCCTGCTCCTCGCGATGCCCCTACCGCGTCCTCGGCGAGGGCCACGGCCTCCTCCCGTACCTCGAACGGCAGCCCGCTCAGCACCGGTGGTCTGGCGACCACCGTCACGCGGACCCGGTCGCCCTCGCGGGCGACGTTCACCCGTGCTCCCCGTGGCGCCGCGTCCCGGGCCACCGTCACCACGGCGTCGGCCGGGTCCTGACGGGCGGCGGCCCGGGCGCCCGCGCGGGCCGCGTCCACGCACTCGATCTGCGCCGCCACCACGAGCAGCCCCCAGACCAGCGCCATCGTGAACGCCACCAGCACGGAAAGCACCACGGCCGCCTCCGCGGTCACGAACCCCCGGTCACCGCCCCGCTCACATCCGCGCACTGAGCGCCTTCTTCACGATGTCCTGCAACTCCGCCTGGACCTGACCGCTGTTGATGACCTTGTAGAGCACGAACGCGAACGCGACGGCCGCGATGATCCCCATGGCGTACTCGGACGTCACCATTCCGGTGTCCTGGCGGCACACCCCGCGCAGCCGTACCGCCGCTTTCCTGATCTTCCTGAACATTGCAACCCCCGTGAGGCTCTGATGCGTCGCCATTGTCGGCGCTTACCCGATGTCCGTGCGCAGGTCCGTTCTCCTCCCTCTCACCTCCCTCCCATCACCCCGCCCGCAAGCCCGATCACGACCGGCAGCACACCGACCGCGATGAACGCGGGCAAGAAGCAGAGACCGACCGGGGCGGAGATCAGTACGGCCGCCCGGCGGGCCCGGGCCGTCGCCGAACGCGCCCATTCCGTACGTGCGTCCGACGCCAGACGGGAGACAGGGCCGGCAGCGGGCAATCCGGACTCGTCGGCCCGCTGCAGCAGTCGCGCCAGCACATCCGCGCCGGGCAGCGCCGCCAGGCTCCGCCAGGCGTCCGCCGGTTCACCGCCGAGCCGGACCTCCGCCGCGCCGCGTGCCAGCGCCCGGCCGACAGGGCCGCCGAGGGCCTCGCCCACCGCCTGGGCGGCGATCACCGGACCGGCACCGGCCGCGATACAGGCGGCCAGCAGATCGGCGGCGAGCGGGAGCTGGCGGACCGCGCCGGCGGTGTCGGTCACCTCCTGGTCGGGAGCGGCGGCCTGGTGGCCCCGCCACCGCCACAGCGCCGCACCGACACCCAGCCCGAGCAGCCCCCCGCCGACCCCACCGACCAGCACCCACACACCACACGTCGCACCGGCCGCCGGCAACCACCGGCGTACCGCGCCGGGGATGACGAACGGCGATCGGGCCGTGGGCACGTGGAGCCCCAGCAGCTCAGCCACCCGGCGCCGCGCCCGGCGCCGCCGCCGTGCCAGCTCCGTCCGCCGGGCGATCCAGCCCAGGACCAGTACGACGGCCATCGCCATCCCCAGCCTGTGGACAACGTCCCCACTCATACCGGCCGCCCTTCCTCCGTCATCCCGTCATCCCGACACCCCCACCGCCCACCGCCCCGCGTACCGTCGGTCTCAACCGCGCCCTCCCTTCCCGCCCGTCGCACGCCCGCACCACCCGGCGCCTCCCGCGCCACGGGCCCTCACCGCGCCCTCCGGACCACGCCGCCCCGCACCACCCCTCCCCGGACCACAGGTCCAACCGGCTGCCGCCCGCACCACCCCTCACACCGCCTCCGCCCGCCGCACGATCCGCACCGCCCACCACAGCCCGGCCGCTTCGAACACCGCCCCGGCCGTCAGGCAGCCGAGGCCCGGCCCGCTGTGCAGCAGGACCCGCAGCGGGTCCGCGCCCATGGCGGTCCCGAGGAGCAGGCCGAGCGCGGGCAGTGCGGCCAGCAACACCGCGGTGGCCCGGGGACCCGACAACTGCGCTCGCAGGTCGGCTCGTTGGTCGCGCTCGGCACGCAGCGCCCCGTCCAGCCGGTCGAGACCGGCGGCGAGCCCGGCACCCTGGTCCACGGCCACCCGCCAGCACGCGGCGAGTCCGAGCAGGCCCTCCGCACCCGGCTGCCGCGCCGCCGCTGCGAGCGCGCCGGGTACGTCCCCGCCGAACCGTGCCGCCGCCACCACGGCGGCCTGTGCGTCACCGAGCCCGCCGGAGTCCCGCGCGGCCCGCAGCAGCGCCTCCCCGGGCTGCCGTCCCGCCCGCACCTCACCGGCGAGGGCCCCGCACAGGGCGATGACCGCACCGGCCCTCCGGTCCCGGGCCCGCCGGGCCTGCCGGGCCAGCCGCATCCGGCGGAGCACCGGGACCCCGGCCGCCCCCGCGAGGACCGGAATCATCGAGGCGCCCAGCAGGGCGAGCACGAGACCGGCGACGAGCGCCCACCACTCGGCTCCCCATCGACCGCACCGGCGCCGCAGTTCCGCGACGGCCTGTTCCCAGCCTGGCGGTCCGGCCGCCACCGTCCCGCCGCCGGCCAGCAGCAGCCGTGCCCGCCGGATCCCGTGGTGCCGCCCGCCCAACAGCCAGACCAGCGCACCGAAGCAGATCAGCGCGGCCCCCATGGACGTCTCACCGGTCATCGCGGTCACCTGTCCCCCACTCCACAGACCTCATCCGTCACGCCCCCTCCGTCAGACCCACCGTCAGACCCGCTCCCCCAGGTCCCATTCCGCAGGCCCCATCCGTCAGCCCCCATCCGCCGGACCTCACCCGTCATGCTGAACCCCACGGTCGCTGCCTGCCTCATGGCCGCCCCCGGCCCCATGGCCACCTCCACCCCCGACCTCACCGATGGCCGACGCGCTCTCGAACCCACAGGAGTCCCCGAGCAGTTGCCGCAGCCGCTCCCAGCCCCGCTCCCGCGCGAACGCGCGCTCGTCCCAGCGCAGTGCCGGTACCGTCCGCACCAACCCGGTGCCGTCCCGTTCCAGCACGTGCACCTCGTCGATCCGGCGCCGCCCGGACCGGTCCCGTACGAGGTGCACCACCACCGAGAGGGCGGCCGCCAACTGGCTGTGGAGGGCGGCCCGGTCGAGCCCGGCGGCCGTGGCCAGTGCCTCCAGCCGGGCCGGCACATCCGCGGCGGCGTTGGCATGGACCGTGCAGCAGCCGCCCTCGTGGCCCGTGTTGAGGGCCGCGAGCAGGTGCACGACCTCCGGTCCGCGCACCTCGCCGACGACCAGCCGGTCCGGCCGCATCCGCAGCGCCTGCCGCACCAGGTCCTCCAGACTGACCAGGCCGGCGCCCTCCTGGTTGGCCGGCCGGGTCTCCAGGCGGACGACGTGCGGGTGGTCCGGCCGCAGCTCGGCGGAGTCCTCGGCGAGCACGATCCGCTCTCCCGGTCCGACGAGTCCGAGCAGGGCGCTCAGCAAGGTCGTCTTGCCGCATCCGGTGCCTCCGCTGACCAGGAAGGACAGCCGCGCCCCGATCAGTGCGCGCAGGATGCGGTCACCGCCGGGCGGCACCGTGCCGGCCGCCACGAGTTCCTCCACGGTGAAGGCCCGGGGCCGGACCACCCGCAGGGCCAGGCACGTGCAGCCGACGGCCACCGGGGGCAGCACCGCGTGCAGCCGGGTGCCGTCGGGCAGCCGGGCGTCCGCCCAGGGCCGGGCGTCGTCCAGTCGGCGTCCGGCCACCGCGGCCAGCCGCTGCGCGAGACGTCGTACGGCCGCCGCGTCGGGGAAGGACACCGCTGCCAGCTCCAGGCCGCCGCCGCGGTCCACCCACACCCGGTCGGGAGCGGAGACCAGGACGTCGGTGACGTCCGGGTCGGCGAGGAGCGGTTCCAGGGGGCCGGTGCCGACGAGTTCGGAGCGCAGGTGTTCGGCCGCGCCGAGCACCTCGGCGTCGCCGAGCACCCGGCCCTGTTCACGCAGGGCCTGGGCCACACGCGCGGGGGTGGGTTCGGCACCGCTCTCGGCGAGCCAGCGACGGACGCCGTCGAGCAGGGCCGCGCCGTCGGCCGGGTCGAGTCCGGGCAGCGTCATCGGGTGCCTCCCGTCTCGATCAGCGTGCGCTCCCAGAACTGCGTGCAGAAGCGGGTGAGGGGGCCGCGTCCGGTCGCGCCCGGCGGCTTGGCGCCGCCCTGCGGGCGCAGCAGCGCCGGTTCGACGGGCACCTCACCGGCCAGCGGCAGGGCGAGCAACCGGGCCACCTCGTGGCCGTCCAGCCCGGGTGCGTACGGTCCGCGGACCGCCACCCGCAGGTCGCGGACGACCATGCCCACGGCGGAGGCGACGCGGCCGGCCGCCGCGAGCGCCCGCAGTTCGGCCGGGACGACGAGCAGGGCGAGGTCGAGCTGGGCGAGGGCTTCGGCGACCCCGTCGTCGAGACGGCGGGGCAGGTCGACCACGACCGTGCCGCCACGCCGCCGGGCGGCGGCCAGCACCGCGCGGACCGCGGGCGGGGGAATGGCGACGCAGTCGCCGCGGTCCCAGCTGAGCACGCGCAGGGAGTGCAGCTCGGGCAGCGACTCCTCCAGGGCACCGCCGCCGACCCGGCCGCGGGAGGCGGCGAAGGCGGGCCAGCGCAGCCCTTCGGCGCTCTCGCCGCCGAGCAGTACGTCGAGTCCGCCGCCGAGCGGATCGGCGTCCACCAGGAGTGTGCGCAGTCCCTCGCGCGCGGAGGTGACGGCCAGCGCGCACGCCAGCGTGGACG
>NZ_BNBF01000008.1:208751-209467 GCF_014654935.1 Streptomyces capoamus | reverse complement strand
CGCCGGCCCCGCCTCGGCCGCCGATCACCCCGACGGTGAGGGCCGGACGACCGATGCCCTCGGCGACGTCGGCGATGCGGTCGACCAGCCACGGCTCGCCGTCGGGAAGCATCAGGACGTGGTCGGCGCCGATCTGCACGGCTCGTTTCCATACCTCCGAGTCGTCCTGGTCGCGGCCCACCAGCACCACACCGGGCCGGCGCGCGGCTCCGCGCACCCGACGGGCGGCGTCGTCGCCGACGAGGACGAGCGGGGCGGCCCCCCAGCGGTCGCCGGATTCCGGTACGCCGTGGTGGACCTCGGGTGTGGCGCCCGCCGCCGCGCACAGGCGCAGCAGATCGTCCAGCAGAGCGGCGTCCTCGGTGACGATGAGCGGCCGTCCCGGCCTGCCCGCGGGGCTGGGTGGCGGATCGTGTGTGACGGTTCCGGTCACGGGTGTTCCCCCTTCGCTGCGTGGGGCGCACGGCCTCTGCGGCCACGCGATTCCCAAAGGTGTGAAGAACCGGCAAGCGGCCTCCATATGAACGGCCGACACAAACCGGCCATACGCACTCCGGCAATCGGAACCGGCCATGAACTCGCCGCGGCCGGAGTGCGCTGGAATCACGGTGCAGCGATCCTCGAAATCATGTGGATCTTGGTCGAAAACTGTGGACAGGTCCCGGCCTGTGAATATCTCCGTCACCCATACCGGTGACCCGTGTACTGATCCGTGT
>NZ_BNBF01000008.1:207954-208713 GCF_014654935.1 Streptomyces capoamus | reverse complement strand
ACGAGTTCCGGAGAGCATCCTGTGGATTACGGAGCGTGACCGATCACAGGCACGGCAAAGGCGCGGACGCGGCGGCGCGAGGCCGGCCGTACGGCCGCGTGGGGGACGGGGAGGAGCGGGAAAACGCGTCCGGACATGCGACGACCCCCGCCGGGGGGGAGAGCGGGGGTCGTCCCCACGGCCGACTCGGGGGGGGAGGAGTCGGGCCGGGTTAGCACGGTCGCGAACGATCCGTGACTTCCATGGTGTACCCGAGAGCCCTCTCAGGCAAACCCACGCGCCCCACCTTACGCCGAATGGTGGGCGCCTATGCTCAGGTACGTGGAAAACCACTCCTTGCCCCGCGCAGCGGCCTTCTTCGACCTGGACAAGACGGTCATTGCGAAGTCCAGCACCCTCACCTTCAGCAAGTCCTTCTACCAAGGAGGGCTGATCAACCGCAGGGCCGCACTGCGTACCGCATACGCCCAGTTCGTCTTCCTCGTCGGCGGCCTGGACCACGATCAGATGGAGCGCATGCGCGAGTATCTCTCCGCACTGTGCCGGGGCTGGAACGTCCAGCAGGTGCGGGAGATCGTCGCCGAGACCCTGCACGACCTGATCGACCCGATCATCTACGACGAGGCCGCCTCCCTCATCGAGGAGCACCACGCCGCCGGCCGGGACGTGGTGATCGTGTCGACCTCGGGCGCCGAGGTGGTCGAGCCGATCGGCGAGCTGCTGGGCGCGGACCGGGTGGTCGCCACCCGCATGATCGTC
>NZ_BNBF01000008.1:206309-207910 GCF_014654935.1 Streptomyces capoamus | reverse complement strand
GGGGAGGACGGCTGTTTCACCGGAGCGGTCGAGTACTACGCCTACGGGCCCACCAAGGCGGAGGCCGTCCGGGAGCTGGCCGCGTCGGAGGGCTACGACCTCGACCGCTGCTACGCCTACAGCGATTCGGCCACCGACCTGCCGATGCTCGGGACGGTCGGTCACCCGCACGCCGTGAACCCTGATCGCGCCTTGCGCCGCGAGGCACTCGCCCGCGGGTGGCCGGTCCTGGAGTTCCGCCGCCCGGTCCCGCTCAAGAAGCGGCTGCCGGGCTTCTCCGTCCCGCCCCGGCCGGCGCTGGTCGCGGCGGCGGCCATAGGTGCGGCGGCGGCGACCGCCGGTCTCGTCTGGTACACCAGCCGACGGCGCGGCACCGTCTGAGCGGGCGCCCGTTTCGCCCTTTTCGAGCGGAAAGTAAAGAAGTGCGGGCTGGGGTTCCGCTTCCTGCCGGCCCGCGGTACAAAGAAGGTAGGCCCGCGAGACCAAAGGACATCCGAGAGGATCCCCTGACACTACGCACTTGGCCCCACGGACCCCGCATGAACACCGGGCACCCACGCGACGTCGACCCGTCGATTACGGGCCAGCCGCACCAGGTGACGGGCAAAGCACCCCGACCTGATGGGCGACATATCGAGGACGCTTGGTAACCCGGTGAGCATGCCAGCGGCGGTACGAGTTCTCGTACCGCCGCAACCCTTGTCCGGGGCTCCCCCGTTCCCTCAGGCCGCGCCGCGCTGCAGCGCCTCGCACACCGCGGTCGACTCGCGCACGCCCAGCTCGACCGCCCGGCCGCAGTGGGCGATCCAGGCCGCCATGCCCTCGGGGGTGCCGGACACGTAGCCGTCCAGGGCGGCCAGGTAGGAGGCGCGGCCCAGTTCGGCGTGACCCACCTCGGCCGGGCAGACAGCCTTCGGGTCCAGGCCGCTACCGATCAGCACGATTCGCTCGGCCGCGCGCGCGACCAGCCCGTTGTGGGACGCGAAGGGGCGCAGCGCCAGCAGCTCGCCGTGGACCACGGCGGCCGTCACCAGCGCGGGCGCGGAGCTGCCCGCGATGATCAGGTCGGCCAGCCCCTCCAGCCGGCCCGAGACCTCCTCGGCGTCCGGCAGCGCCAGCTCGACCAGCGGCTCGTCCACCGGCTCACCGGCCTGGCGCGGCCGGCCGACCTGCTCGTCATCGCTCGCCGCCGCCACCAGGTGCAGCCGGGCCAGCACCCGCAGGGGCGACTGGCGCCAGATGGACAGCAGCTGCCCCGCCTCCGCGGTCAGCCGCAGTGCCGCGCCCATGACGCGGGCCTCGGGGTCGACGCCGAAGTCGGTGCGCCGGCGCACCTCTTCCAGGGCCCAGTCCGCGCCGGACAGGGCCGCTGAGCCGCGGGCACCACGGAGGGCCGCCTCGGAGGTGATCTCGTTGCTGCGGCGCCGCATGACCCGGTGCCCGTAGACCCGGTCCACGGCCTTGCGCACAGACTCCACGGACTCGGCCACACCGGGCAGCGAGCCCAGGGCCGCGAGCGGGTCGGCGGTCGCGCCTGTCGTACTCATGAGTACGACCCTACGCACCCCACCGGCCGACCCCACGAAGGAGTGGTCTTCTTC
>NZ_BNBF01000008.1:192504-206265 GCF_014654935.1 Streptomyces capoamus | reverse complement strand
ACGTCCTCGTGACACGTACAGCTATCACCCGACTACTGTTGGTGAACATGAAAATTGCTTTCGTCGGGAAGGGCGGCAGCGGCAAGACCACGCTCTCCTCCCTCTTCGTCCGCCACCTCGTGGCCGCCGGCGCCCCGGTGGTCGCCATCGACGCGGA
Organism: Streptomyces capoamus; assembly: GCF_014654935.1. Lineage (GTDB taxonomy): Bacteria > Actinomycetota > Actinomycetes > Streptomycetales > Streptomycetaceae > Streptomyces > Streptomyces capoamus. The sequence continues at coordinate 206,108 of NZ_BNBF01000008.1, read as the reverse complement.
CATCAACCAGCACCTCGGCCCCGCGCTCGGCCTCGACGAGCAGGAGGCGGCCGCGCTGCCCGCGATGGGCGGACAGCTGCCGCTGATCAAGAACTACCTGCGCGGCAACAACCCGCGCATCGCCTCGGCCGCGACGATGATCAAGACGACCCCGCCCGGCGAGGGCTCACGGCTGGTCCGGGTCACCGAGCCCAACCCGGTCTACGACGCCTGCGCGCGTCCGGTGGAACTGGACGGCGGTGCCGTCCGTTTGATGGTCACGGGCCCCTTCACGGACGCCGACCTGGGGGTCGCCTGCTACCACTCCAAGACGGGAGCGGTGGAGCTGTTCCTGAACCACCTCGTCGACGGCCCCGACGAGTACGTCGTGGTCGACATGACGGCCGGTTCGGACTCCTTCGCCTCCGGCTTGTTCACGCGCTTCGACATGACGTTCCTCGTCGCCGAACCGACCCGGAAGGGGGTCTCCGTCTACCGCCAGTACAAGGAGTACGCCCGCGACTTCGGCGTCGCCCTGAAGGTCGTCGGCAACAAGATCCAGGACCCGGACGACATCGACTTCCTGCGCGCCGAGACCGGGGACGACCTGCTCGTGACGGTCGGCCGCTCGGACTGGGTGCGCGCCATGGAGAAGGGCCGCCCGCCCCGGTTCGCCCTCCTGGAGGAGGCCACCGCCCACGCCCTGCAAACGCTCCGGACCAGCGTCGACGCCACCTACATCAGGCGTGACTGGGAGCGCTACACCCGCCAGATGGTGCACTTCCACCTGAAGAACGCCGAGTCCTGGGGCAACGAGCGCACCGGGGTCGACCTGGCGGCGCAGGTCGACCCCCACTTCGTGCTCGGCGAGAGCGTGGCGACGCCGGTCTGACGTCTACGCCCTGTCCGCCGGCGCCCCGGGCACTCCCTTGGGTGCCGGGGCCGGGCGGCCGGACAGGAAGGACGCCCAGCCCTGCCGGGGCGCCTCGCCGACCTCCAGGGTGCGCAGCCTGGCCAGGGTCTGCGGGTCCTGGGCGTCCAGCCAGTCGGCCAGCTGGTGGAAGGAGACACAGCGCACGTCGGGCTTGGTGCACACCTCCTTCACCACGTCCTCGACGGCGCGCATGTAGGTGCCGCCGTTCCAGGACTCGAAGTGGTTGCCGATGATCAGAGGCGCACGGTTGCCGTCGTAGGCACGGTAGAAGCCCTTGAGGAGACCGTCGCGCATCTGGTCGCCCCAGTAGTCGAACTTGTCGGGGTCCCCCTGGGTCTCGGTGCCGGACTGGTTGACCATGAAGTTGTAGTCCATGGTCAGCTGCTCGTAGGTGTGCCCCGGGAACGGCACCAGCTGCATGGACAGGTCCCACAGGCCCTGCTTCTTCTTGGGCCACACCTGGTTGTTCACTCCGCTGGAGTCATAGCGGAAGCCCAGCCGGCGGGCGGCCTTCATGAAGTTCTTCTGCCCTTCCAGGCAGGGGGTGCGACCGCCGATCAGCTCCTTGTCGTAGTCGAAGGGGAGCGGGTCGGCCTGCCGCATGCCGGAGTTGGTCCGCCAGGACTTCACGAACTTCTTGGCCTGGGCGATCTCGCTGATCCACTCGTCCACCGACCAGGTGCCGACCCCGCCGTCGGGCCCGCAGAAGTGGCCGTTGAAGTGGGTGCCGATCTCGTTGCCCTCCAGCCAGGCCAGCCGTACCTGTTCGAGGGTGTCGGCGATCCCCTGCTCGTCGTTGAAGCCGATGTCGGAGCTGCCCGGCGCGTGCTGGGGAGGTCTGTACAGCTCGCGTTTCTCCTTGGGCAGCAGGTACACGCCGCTCAGGAAGTAGGTCATCGTCGCGTTGTTCTCCTTGGAGACCTCGCGGAAGTGCGAGAACAGCTTCTGGCTGTCCTCGCCCGCCCCGTCCCACGAGAACACGACGAACTGCGGGGGCTTCTGGCCGGGGGTCAGGCGCTCGGCCCTGGGCAGATGCGGCTGGGATCCCGTGTACGCGGTGGATCCGTCGCCGATCGACCGCAGGACGCTGCCCGGCGCCGGCGCCCCCTGCTCCGGACCGGGCGCGCCTTCCTTCGTGCCGCTGGCGTCGGTCGCGCAACCGGCGAACGACGCCGCACAGGCCGCGGCGACCATGGCGCCGACGGCGATCCTCTGGGTGGCGGCCATCTTCCGCCCACCTTCTTCCTTCTCTCAGGCACACGCTGACGAGGGCCGTTCTGTAGGGATGCGCCGGTCTCGCACCGGCAGCGCCGCCAAGGTCGCACGGGACCAAGAAGGGGGTTAGTACGACAAGCCGATGAACTGACCGCTTCACCCCAGAGAGCGATCAACCACCCCATTTGCCACGAAAAGATATGCTCTCGCTTTACGTGGCATTACGTTTCTTTTACGAACGTTGGTCCATCCCGCCGCTGCACGCCGTGACCCACGGCCGCGACCGAGCCCGCCCACCGCCGCGGGCCCCACCCAGTCCGCGACCGCGCCGCCCGGAGGAGACGGGAACATGTCAGCCTGCGCACCCCCGCACGCCCAGCACCCCCACCCGCCGCACAGCCCCGCACCCCGATCCCGCCGCTTCTCCGTGGCGGGTGCCGACCTGTCGGCGGCCATCGCGGTCTTCCTGATCGCCCTGCCCCTCTCCCTCGGCATCGCCCTGGCCACCGGCGCCCCGCTCCAGGCCGGCCTCGTCGCCGCCGCGGTCGGCGGGACCGTCGCCGGCCGGCTGGGCGGCTGCCCCCTGCAGGTCAGCGGCCCCGCCGCCGGACTCACCGTGGTCACCGCCGACCTGATCCACCGTTATGGGTGGCGGGCGACCTGCGGCATCACCGTCCTCGCGGGGCTGGCCCAGCTCGGCCTCGGCTGCCTGCGGGTGGCGCGCGGCGCGCTCGCGGTCAGCCCGGCCGTGGTGCACGGCATGCTCGCCGGCATCGGCATCACCATCGCCGTCGCCCAGCTGCACATCGTCCTCGGCGGCAGCCCGGACAGCTCCGTACTCGCCAACCTGCGGGCCCTGCCGGCGCAGTTGGCCCGCCTGGACCCGGCCGCCGTGTCGGTGAGCCTGCTGACCCTGGCCCTGCTCATGGCCTGGCCGCGGCTGCCCGGACGGCCGGGGCGGCTGCTGCGCCGCGTGCCGGCCGCGCTCGTCGCCGTCACCGGGGCCGCCGCGACCGCTGCCGTCACCGGCCTCGCCCTGCCCCGGGTGGAGCTGCCGTCCTGGCACAGCCACGCCCTGGCCGGGCTGCCCGAGGGGCCGGCGCTCGGCATCGCGGCCGCCGTGCTCACCACCACCCTGGTGTGCAGCGTGCAGTCGCTGCTCGGCGCGGTGGCCGTGGACAAGCTGGCCGCCGCCCGGCCGGACCCCCGGACCCACGTCGGCCGCTCCGACCTGGACCGTGAGCTGCTCGGCCAGGGCGCCGCCAACCTCGTCTCCGGGGCCCTCGGCGGACTGCCGATCGCGGGCGTGGCCGTGCGCAGTACCGCCAATGTGAAATCGGGTGCGGTCAGCCGGAACTCCACGATGCTGCACGGCGTTCTCGTAGTAGTCGCCGCGCTGCTGATGGTCCCGGTCCTGGAGGAGATCCCGCTCGCCTCCCTCGCCGCCCTGGTCATGGCCGTCGGTATCCAGATGGTGTCCCTGCACCACATCCGCACGGTGACGCGCCACCGCGAAGTGCCGGTCTACGCCGTGACCACACTCGGCGTGGTGGCCCTGGGCGTCCTGCAGGGCGTCTTCCTCGGGATCGCCGTGGCGGTCGCCCTCGCCCTGCACCGCCTCGCCCGCACCCGCATCACCCACGAGGAGAGGGAAGGAGTCCATCACGTACAGGTCCGAGGCCAGCTGACGTTCCTCGCGGTGCCGCGGCTCAGCAGAGCCCTGCATCTCGTCCCCCAAGGCACCCATGCCGTCGTGGAGTTGGACGGTTCCTTCATGGACCACGCGGCGTACGAGTCACTGCAGGACTGGTGCAGCACCCACACCGCGCGGGGAGGCAGGGCCGAGCTGACGGGCCGGCGCGGCGGAGTCCGGACCGCCGAACCTGCCCGGGCGGCCGGGTGCCGGTGCCGCCCCTGGACCCCCTGGCGCAACCACCAGTTCTGCTTCGCCGCGGACACCACCGCCCCGGCAGGGCGGGAGGCCGGCCGGGAACTGGCCCGTGGGATCAGCTCCTTCCAGCGCAACACCGCCCCCCTGGTGCGGGAGGAGCTGGCGCGGCTCGCCCGGGAGGGCCAGCGGCCGTCGCAGCTCTTCCTCGCCTGCGCCGACTCGCGCCTCGTCACGTCGATGATCACCGCCAGTGGTCCCGGCGATCTGTTCGTCGTCCGCAACGTCGGCAACCTGGTGCCACCGCCGGGCGAGGAGCACGGCGACGACTCGGTGGCCGCCGCCATCGAGTACGCGGTGGAGGTGCTCGGGGTGCGCTCCATCACGGTGTGCGGGCACTCGGGGTGCGGTGCGATGCAGGCGCTGCTGACCAGCGGGACCGACCCGCAGGGCACCCCGCTGCGGCGGTGGCTGCGGCACGGGCTGCCGAGCCTGGCACGGGCGGCCGGCGAGCTTGGCGACCGGCCCCGGCTGGCCGGGCGGGCGCCCGAGGACGCGGTGGAACTGCTGTGCCTGACCAACGTGGTCCAGCAGCTGGCGCACCTGCGGGCGCACGTGCCGGTGGCCCGGGCGCTGGCCAGGGGGGAGCTGGAGCTGCACGGCATGTATTTCCACGTGGGCGAGGCGCAGGCGTACCTGCTCGCACGAACAGATGGAGGAACGGTGTTCGAGGGCGTCATGGAAGCCGTCGGCGGAGGTGAGGAGGCGCACGGACGGGCACAGGGCATCGCTCCCGGACAGGTCTAAACCAATTTTCCGGCCGACCCTTGTCACCGGCCCCCCGCGTCTGATGAGCTGTGGCCTGGGACACAACGGACACCCTTGGAAAGGGAGATGTCGTGAGCAACGAGAGCCTGGCCAACCTGCTCAAGGAAGAACGCAGGTTCGCGCCGCCCGCCGACCTGGCAGCGCACGCCAACGTCACCGCGGAGGCGTACGAACAGGCCAAGGCTGACAGGCTCGGCTTCTGGGCCGAGCAGGCCCGCCGGCTGACCTGGGCCAAGGAGCCGACCGAGACGCTGGACTGGTCGAACGCGCCGTTCGCGAAGTGGTTCAAGGACGGCGAGCTGAACGTCGCGTACAACTGCGTGGACCGGCACGTGGAGGCCGGCCACGGGGACCGCGTCGCCATCCACTTCGAGGGCGAGCCCGGCGACAGCCGCGCGATCACCTACGCGGAGCTGAAGGACGAGGTCTCCAAGGCCGCCAACGCCCTGCTGGAGCTGGGCGTGCGCAAGGGCGACCGGGTCGCCATCTACATGCCGATGATCCCGGAGACGGCGATCGCGATGCTGGCCTCGGCCCGGATCGGCGCGGCCCACTCCGTCGTCTTCGGCGGCTTCTCGGCGGACGCGCTCGCGACCCGGATCCAGGACGCGGACGCCAAGGTCGTCATCACCGCCGACGGCGGCTACCGGCGCGGCAAGCCGTCCGCGCTCAAGCCGGCCGTGGACGAGGCGATCGGCAAGGTCGACAACGTCGAGCATGTGCTGGTGGTGCGCCGTACCGGCCAGGAGGTGGCCTGGGACGGCGAGCGGGACGTGTGGTGGCACGAGCTGGTGGAGCGGCAGTCCGCCGAGCACACCCCGGAGGCGTTCGAGGCGGAGCACCCGCTGTTCATCCTCTACACCTCCGGTACGACGGGGAAGCCGAAGGGCATCCTGCACACCTCCGGCGGCTACCTCACCCAGACGGCCTACACCCACTGGGCGGTCTTCGACCTCAAGCCGGAGACGGACGTCTACTGGTGCACGGCCGACGTCGGCTGGGTGACCGGGCACTCGTACATCGTGTACGGCCCGCTGGCCAACGGCGCGACGCAGGTGATGTACGAGGGCACCCCGGACACCCCGCACCAGGGCCGGTTCTGGGAGATCGTGCAGAAGTACAAGGTCACGATTCTCTACACCGCGCCGACCGCGATCCGGACGTTCATGAAGTGGGGCGACGACATCCCCGCCAAGTTCGACCTGTCCTCGCTGCGCGTCCTCGGCTCGGTGGGCGAGCCCATCAACCCCGAGGCGTGGATCTGGTACCGCAAGCACATCGGCGCCGACCGCACGCCGGTCGTGGACACCTGGTGGCAGACCGAGACCGGCGCCATGATGATCTCGCCGTTGCCCGGCGTCACCGCGGCCAAGCCCGGCTCCGCGCAGCGCCCGCTGCCCGGCATCGGCGCCACCGTCGTCGACGACGAGGCGAACGAGGTGCCGAACGGCGGCGGCGGTTACCTGGTGCTGACCGAGCCGTGGCCGTCGATGCTGCGCACCATCTGGGGCGACGACCAGCGGTTCATCGACACCTACTGGTCCCGCTTCGAGGGCAAGTACTTCGCCGGGGACGGGGCGAAGAAGGACGACGACGGGGACATCTGGCTGCTGGGCCGGGTGGACGACGTGATGCTCGTCTCCGGGCACAACATCTCCACCACCGAGGTCGAGTCGGCGCTCGTGTCGCACCCGTCGGTCGCCGAGGCCGCCGTCGTGGGCGCCGCGGACGAGACCACCGGCCAGGCCATCGTCGCGTTCGTGATCCTGCGCGGCACCGCCTCGGAGAACGATGCGCTCGTCGGCGAGCTGCGCGATCACGTCGGCGCCACGCTCGGCCCCATCGCCAAGCCCAAGCGGATCCTGCCGGTGGCGGAGCTGCCGAAGACCCGCTCCGGCAAGATCATGCGCCGCCTGCTGCGGGACGTCGCCGAGAACCGCCAGCTCGGTGACGTGACCACGCTGACGGACTCCACGGTCATGGACCTCATCCAGAACAAGCTGCCCGCGGCCCCCAGCGAGGACTGAACGGCGTCCCGGGGGGCACCCGGCCGGCGAACGTGCCGGGTGCCCCCCGGGCGCCTACGGTGAAGATCACCGGCCCCGGCACAGCGGCACTTTAGGTAAACTAAGCAAAGTGCCGTGCGACGCGGCACGTCAGGTGCGCCGGGAAGTCTGGTCGGCATGTGAATACGCCTGCCCCGGAGGTCTCCCGTGACCGCGTCCCGCACCAGCCCCCGCAAGGTTCTCGGCCGGCTGTCCCTGCCCGAGCGGACCTTCGTCGTGGACGCGCTGCGCACCGAGACCGTCGGCGGCGTCCTGCTCCTCCTCGCCGCCGTGACCGCCCTGCTCTGGGCGAACATCCCCGGACTGCGCCACAGCTACGAGACGGTCGGCCACCTCCACCTCGGACCCGGCAGCCTAGGCCTGAACCTCTCGATCGCCCACTGGGCCGCCGACGGCCTGCTCGCCGTTTTCTTCTTCGTCGCCGGCATCGAGCTGAAGCGCGAACTGGTCGCCGGGGACCTGCGCGACCCCAGGGCGGCCGTGCTGCCCGTGGTGGCCGCGCTGTGCGGAATGGTTGTACCGGCAGTGGTCTACACCCTCAGCGTCCGCGCCGGCGGCGGCTCCACGCAGGGCTGGGCCGTGCCCACCGCCACCGACATCGCCTTCGCGCTCGCCGTCCTCGCGGTCATCGGCACCTCCCTGCCCAGCGCCCTGCGCGCCTTCCTGCTCACCCTGGCGGTCGTCGACGACCTCTTCGCCATCCTGGTCATCGCGGTGTTCTTCACCGACCGGCTGCACTTCGCCGCGCTCGGCGGGGCCGTCGCCGGCCTCGCGGTCTTCTGGCTACTGCTGCGCAAGGGGGTACGCGGCTGGTACGTGTACGTGCCGCTCGGGGTCGTCGTCTGGGCGCTGATGTACAACAGCGGCGTGCACGCCACCATCGCCGGTGTGGCGATGGGCCTGATGCTGCGCTGCACCCCCCGGGAAGGTGAGGAGCACTCGCCGGGCGAGCGCGTCGAACACCTGGTGCGGCCGTTGTCGGCCGGGCTCGCCGTACCGCTGTTCGCGCTGTTCAGCGCTGGGGTGTCCCTGTCCGGCGGCGCGCTCGCGGACGTCTTCACCAGGCCCGAGACGCTCGGCGTCGTCCTCGGCCTGGTCGTGGGCAAGACCGTCGGCATCTTCGGCGGCACCTGGCTGACCGCCCGCTTCACCCGGGCGGAGCTGAGCGAGGACCTGCGGTGGGCCGACCTGTTCGCGGTGGCGGTCCTGGCCGGCATCGGGTTCACGGTCTCGCTGCTCATCGGCGAGCTGGCCTTCGAGGGCGACGCCGTCCTGACCGACGAGGTGAAGGCGGCCGTCCTCACCGGTTCGCTGATCGCGGCCGTGTGCGCCACCGTGCTGCTGAAGCTGCGCAACGCCAAGTACCGCAGGCTGTGCGAGGACGAGGAGCGCGACGAGGACAGCGACGGCATCCCGGACGTGTACGAGCAGGACGACCCGGCGTACCACCTGCGCATGGCCGAGATCCATGAGCGCAAGGCCGCCGAACACCGGCGTCGGGCCGCCGAGGCGCGCCACGGTCTTGCGGAAGTGCCGGGCGGGGCAGGCGATGAGGACGGCCGTCCGGCATGATCTGACGAGACGGTACAAATCAAGACGGTACGCAAGACGGTTTCGACAGACCCCGTACGACAGACCTCAGAGGAGAACGCGATGAGCGCACCCGACGGCAGCCCGGTCGGCGCCGAACGCAGCATCGGCCAGCTGTTCGCCTCGGCGACGACCGAATTGTCGGCGCTGGTGCACGACGAGATCGCACTGGCCAAGGCCCAGCTCAAGCAGGACGTCAAACGCGGTGCGGTGAGCGGCGGGGCGTTCTCCGTCGCCGGCGCCGTGCTGGTGTTCTCCCTGCCGATGCTCAACTTCGCGCTGGCGTACGGCATCCGGACCTGGAGCGGCTGGAACCTGGCCGTCTGCTTCCTGCTGTCCTTCGCGGCCAACGTGCTCCTCGCCGGACTCCTCGCCCTGCTGGGCGTGACGTTCGCGAAGAAGGCCAAGAAGGGCCAGGGCCCGCAGAAGGTGGCCGCCTCGATGAAGCAGTCCGCGGGCGTGCTGCAGAACGCCAAGCCGCACCCGCGGCACCCCGAGCCGATCGAGGAGCGGGCTCCCGCGGCCATCGAGGCTGTGGCACGCTCGTCGTCATGACGGAACCCGCCGCCCCCTCGGCCGTACGGATCGAAGGCCCCTGGACGCACCGGGACGTCGCCGCGAACGGCGCGCGCTTCCACATCGCCGAACTCGGCGACGGCCCCCTGGTGCTGCTCCTGCACGGCTTCCCGCAGTTCTGGTGGGCCTGGCGGCACCAGCTGACCGCGCTCGCCGACGCGGGCTACCGGGCGGTGGCGATGGACCTGCGGGGCGTCGGCGGCAGCGACCGCACCCCCCGGGGTTACGACCCGGCCAACCTCGCGCTGGACGTCACCGGGGTCATCCGCTCGCTGGGCGAGCCGGACGCCGCGCTGGTCGGCCACGACCTCGGCGGCTATCTGGCGTGGACGGCGGCGGCCATGCGGCCCAAGCTCGTCCGGCGCCTGGCCGTGGTGTCCATGCCGCACCCGCGGCGCTGGCGCGCGGCGATGCTGCGGGACGCCCGGCAGACGGCCGCCAACTCCTACATCTGGGGGTTCCAGCGGCCGTGGCTCCCGGAGCGTCAACTGACCGCCGACGGCGGTGCGCTGGCGGGCCGGCTGATCCGGGACTGGTCCGGGCCGCGGCCGCCGGAGGAGGCGGCCGTGGAGACGTACCAGCGGGCCATGTGCATCCCGTCGACCGCGCACTGCGCGATCGAGCCGTACCGCTGGCTGGTGCGCTCCCTGGCCCGCCCGGACGGCGTGCAGTTCTATCGCCGGATGAAGCGGCCCGTGCGTGTGCCGACGCTGCACCTGCACGGTTCGCTGGACCCGGTCACCCGCACGCGCAGCGCGGCCGGTTCGGGCGAGTACGTCGAAGCGCCGTACCGGTGGCGGCTGTTCGACGGTCTCGGCCACTTCCCGCACGAGGAGGACCCGGTGGCGTTCTCCGCCGAACTGGTCAACTGGCTCAAGGACCCCGAACCCGATCGGTGACGGCGCGGTGACGATCCGGTGCGCGGAGTATCCGGTTCCTGAACAGTTGTCCCCCCAACGGCCACATGCCCGCCGCATAGGCCAATTGGGGGGCGCGCGGGCGGTTATCGACCTTGGGGCGGGGGCACACGTCCGGGTATGGGCTGGACGCACGACTACAGTGACGCACCCCGCAACCGCCGCTCGGCCATGAGCCTGAGCACGCCTCAGCGAGGCACCCCGCAACTCGCGGAAGCGGACCCCCGGGTGGGGATCCCGCGCATCCTGCGCCGCCGGGCCCGCTGGGTCTCGGTGCGCCTGCGTCATCCGCGGGGCTGAGCCACCGGCCGCCTACAGGGCGCAGCTGTCCGTACCCACCTGCTCGTTCGCCGTACGCCCCCGCTGCACGTCGGCCTCGATCTCGTCCGCCGTCAGGGCGTAGCCGGTGTCCGCGTCGTCGAGGGACTTGGCGAACACCACGCCGTAGACCTTGCCGTCCGGGGTGAGCAGGGGGCCGCCGGAGTTGCCCTGGCGGACGGTGGCGTACAGGGAGTAGACGTCGCGGCGGACCGTGCCGCGGTGGTAGATGTCCGGGCCGTTGGCCGTGATGCGTCCGCGCACGCGCGCGGCGCGCACGTCGTACGAGCCGTTCTCCGGGAAGCCCGCGACGATCGCCCCGTCACCGCCGCCCGCGTCCTGGTCGGTGAACCGCAGCGCGGTGGCCCTCAGGTCCGGTACGTCGAGTACCGCGATGTCGCGTTTCCAGTCGTACAGGACGACCTTCGCGTCGTACTTGCGGCCCTCCCCGCCGATCTGCACCCTCGGGGCGTCCACACCACCGACGACGTGCGCGTTGGTCATCACCCGGCGGTCGGCGAAGACGAAGCCGGTGCCCTCCAGGACCTTGCCGCAGCTCTGGGCGGTGCCGGTGACCTTGACGATGGAGCGCTGGGCGCGGAAGGCCACCGGGCTGTGGGCGAGGGCCGGGTCGGGCGGCCGGACGTCCTTGATCGGCTCGTTGGAGAACGGGCTGAAGACCTGCGGGAAGCCGTTCTGCGCGAGGACGGCGGAGAAGTCCGCGAACCAGGTGTCGGCCTGCGCGGGCAGCGCGCGGGAGACGCCGAGGAGCACCTTGGAGCCCCGGACCTCCTTGCCGAGCGTGGGCAGCGTCGTACCGGCCAGGGCGGAGCCGATCAGCCACGCCACCAGGAGCATCGCCACGACGTTGACCAGCGCGCCGCCGGTGGCGTCCAGGGCGCGGGCCGGGGACCAGGTGATGTACCGGCGGAGTTTGTTGCCGAGGTGCGTGGTCAGGGCCTGCCCGATGGAGGCACAGACGATGACCACGACGACGGCCACGACGGCGGCGGTGGTGCCGACCTCCGCCTTGCCGGTCACGGCGTCCCAGACGACGGGCAGCGTGTAGACGGCGACGAGGCCGCCGCCCAGGAACCCGATCACCGACAGGATGCCGACGACGAAACCCTGGCGGTACCCCACCACCGCGAACCACACGGCCGCTGCCAGCAACAGGATGTCCAGCACGTTCACGTACGACACCCTGTCATGCGTGCCAGTCGAGCGGGACCTGCTTCCCGCGGTCCCAGGGGCGCTCCCAGCCGGCGTAGTGCAGCAGGCGGTCGATCACTCCGGCCGTGAAACCCCACACCAGGGCGGATTCGACCAGGAACGCCGGGCCACTGTGGCCCCTGGGGTGGACGGCGGTGGCGCGGTTGGCGGGGTCGGTGAGATCCGCCACGGGCACCGTGAAGACCCGCGCGGTCTCGTTGGGGTCGACGACGCCGACCGGGCTGGGCCTGCGCCACCAGCCGAGGACGGGCGTGACGACGAAGCCGCTGACCGGGATGTACAGCCTCGGCAGCACGCCGAAGAGCTGCACCCCGGACGGGTCGAGCCCGGTCTCCTCCTGTGCCTCGCGCAGCGCCGCCCGCAGCGGCCCCTCGCCCTGCGGATCGCCGTCCTCCGGGTCCAGCGCGCCGCCCGGGAACGACGGCTGGCCGGCGTGCGAGCGCAGCGAGCCCGCGCGTTCCATGAGCAGCAGCTCCGGGCCGCGCTCGCCCTCGCCGAACAGGATCAGCACGGCCGACTGCCGTCCCGAGCCGTTCTCCGGGGGCAGGAAACGGCTCAGCTGGAGCGGCTGGACCGTCTCGGCGGCCCGCACGACGGGCTCCAGCCAGCCCGGCAGCCCGTCCCTGCTGAGCGTCACCTGGCCGCCCTGTGCGTCGCTTGTCCTCGTCATCGCCACCCCCGTCGCTCTGCCCTCTCCAACGCCCCGGCCCCCCGAGATCGTTCCGTCACGCGGCACCCAGGGGCGGTGCCGGCCTGCCGCCCGCGTCCAGGTAGGCCTGCGGCGGCTTGAGCCGCTGTCCCGGGAAGCCGCCCTTCTCGTACTTCAGCAGCTTCTTCGCCTTCTCCGGGTCGGTCTCGCCCTCCCCGTAGGCCGGGCAGAGGGGGGCGATCGGGCAGGCCCCGCAGGCGGGCTTGCGTGCGTGACAGATGCGGCGGCCGTGCCAGATCACGTGGTGGGACAGGTCGGTCCAGTCGCGCGGGGGGAACAGTGCGCCGACCGCGGCCTCGATCTTGTCGGGGTCGGTCTCGTCGGTCCACTGCCAGCGCCGGACCAGCCGCTGGAAGTGGGTGTCCACGGTGATCCCGGGCCGGCCGAACGCGTTGCCGAGGACGACGAAGGCCGTCTTGCGGCCGACGCCGGGCAGTGTGACCAGGTCCTCCAGCCTGCCGGGCACCTCGCCGCCGAAGTTCTCGGCCAGCGCCTTGGACAGCCCTATGACCGACCTCGTCTTGGCCCGGAAGAAGCCGCAGGGGCGCAGGATCTCCTCGACCTCCTCCGGGTTGGCGGCGGCGAGGTCCTCGGGGGTGGGGTACTTGGCGAAGAGCGCCGGGGTGGTCTGGTTGACGCGCAGGTCGGTGGTCTGGGCCGACAGCACGGTGGCGACCAGCAGCTGGAAGGGGTTGTCGAAGTCCAGCTCGGGGTGGGCGTACGGGTAGACCTCGGCCAGCTCCCGGTTGATGCGCCGGGCACGCCGGACCAGGCCGGTGGGGGGCGCGCCGGCCGGCGGCCTGACGGCGGTCTTCTTGCCGGGCGAGGCGGGCTTCTTGGCCGCGGCCTTCTTGGTCGCGGCCTTCTTGGTCGCGGCCTTCTTGGCCGACGCGGCCTTTTCGACGGGCTCGGCGGCCTTCTTGGCCGGCGCGGCCTTCTTGGCCGATGCGGCCTTCTTGGCCGATGCGGCCTTCTTGGCGGGCTCGACCCTCTTGGCGGACTCGGCGGCGGTTACCGTTTTGACCGATTTGCCTTTTTTATTACTTCCTCCGGGACTCTGTTCGCCCACAGCGGAATCCTGCCGTGCAACCACCCGCCCAGCCCCCTTGTCCTGTGCTCTCACCGGCGATTTGGACACCCGGCCAGCCTAGAGCCCGGCACCGCCGTCCGCCCCGGACCCCGCCCAGCGGCCCCCGATCGGACCCCTGACGCTTACCCCGGGACACCTGTGCGGCATCCTTGTGACAGATCACACTGTTTGGACCGTCCGGCAAAATGGGGAACACGGTCCCTTGCACGCGGGGAGCAAGATCCCCTGAGCAGGTCGACAAGGAGAGAACTCGTGGACGAC
>NZ_BNBF01000008.1:182051-192467 GCF_014654935.1 Streptomyces capoamus | reverse complement strand
GTTCTGCGGCGCAACCCGCTCTTCGCGGCACTCGACGACGAGCAGGCCGCGGAGCTTCGCGCCTCCATGAGCGAGGTGACCCTGGCACGCGGCGACTCCCTGTTCCACGAGGGAGACCCCGGGGACCGGCTGTACGTCGTCACCGAGGGCAAGGTCAAGCTGCACCGCACCTCCCCCGACGGCCGCGAGAACATGCTCGCCGTCGTCGGCCCCGGCGAGCTGATCGGCGAGCTGTCGCTGTTCGACCCGGGTCCCCGTACGGCCACCGCGACCGCGCTGACCGAGGTCAAGCTGCTCGGCCTCGGCCACGGCGACCTCCAGCCCTGGCTGAACGCCCGCCCCGAGGTGGCCGGCGCCCTGCTGCGCGCCGTGGCCCGCCGGCTGCGCAAGACCAACGACGCCATGTCCGACCTGGTCTTCTCCGACGTCCCCGGCCGTGTGGCACGCGCCCTGCTCGACCTCTCCCGCCGCTTCGGCGTGCAGTCCGAAGAGGGCATCCACGTCGTCCACGACCTCACCCAGGAGGAGCTGGCCCAGCTGGTCGGCGCCTCCCGCGAGACCGTGAACAAGGCGCTGGCGGACTTCGCCCAGCGCGGGTGGCTCCGCCTCGAGGCGCGGGCCGTGATCCTGCTGGACGTGGAGCGGCTCGCCAAGCGCTCGCGCTGACACCGGTCACGGGGACCGTACGACCCGGGGGCCCGCTTCCCGGAAGCCGGCCCCCGTTGTCATGACCGGCGCCGGCCCGCCCGCCCGCGCCGAAATCCGACCGCGCGGGGCCGCGGTGGACGGCACAGTGGCCCCATGACCGTGCTCCCCGCCCCCAAGGGCCTCGACAGCCGGGGCCGGCTGGTCCGCGAAGGCTCCCTCGCGCGCGTGCGGCCCGCGTTCGCCCCGGTGGTGGCCGCCGTCCGCGACCGGCTGCCGGCCGTGTTCGGCGCGCGCCTGCACAGCGCCTACCTCTACGGATCGATCCCGCGCGGCACCGCGCGCGTGGGGCGCAGCGACCTGGACCTGCTGATCGCCCTGCGCGAGGAACCGGCCGACGCCGACCGGGCCGCCGTACGGGCCCTCGGCGAGGGCCTCGACCAGGAGTTCCCGCAGATCGACGGCGTCGGCACGCTGCTCCACGGCCGCGCGCGCCTGCTCAGCGACCTGGAGCGGTACGACCTGGGCTGGTTCGTCGCCTGTCTGTGCACCCCGCTCGTCGGCGAGGACCTCGCCGAGCACCTGCCCCGGTACCGCCCCGACTCGCTGCTGGCCCGCGAGACCAACGGCGACCTCGCGCGGTGGCTGCCTCGCTGGCGGGAGCGGATCGCGCAAGCGGAGGACACCGAGGAGGCCCGCCGGCCGCTCGTCCGGTTCATGTCCCGGCACCTCGTCCGCACCGCTTTCACGCTCGTCATGCCGCGCTGGCAGGGCTGGACCAGCGACCTGCGGGAGATGGCCGAGGTGTTCGGCGCCTACTACCCCGGGCGGGCCGCGCAGCTGCGCACGGCGGCCGCGTACGGCTACGAGCCCGTCGGCGACCCGGAGGTGCTGCGGTCGTACGTCCACGAGCTGGGCCCCTGGCTGGCCGACGAGTACGCGCGCGTGCACGGCGTCAAGGCACCCCGGCCCGACTGACGCGTCCCGGGCGGATCGGCCGGGACCGGCCCCGCCCGGACCGGCGTGCGGTGCCGGGTCCGCGAGCCGGCGTGATCCGGGCGCCGGGCCCTAGATCAGCCCGTGCTCGCTCAGGTAGTCCATCTGCGCGCGGACCGACAGTTCGGCCGCCGGCCACAGCGACCGGTCCACGTCGGCGTACACGTGGGCGACGACCTGGGCCGCCGTGCGGTGGCCGTCCTCGACCGCGGTCTCCACCTGGGCGAGCCGGTGGGCGCGGTGGGCCAGGTAGAACTCGACGGCACCCTGGGCGTCCTCCAGGACCGGCCCGTGGCCCGGCAGGACGGTGTGCACGCCGTCGTCCACCGTCAGGGACCTCAGCCGCCGCAGTGAGTCCAGATAGTCGCCGAGCCGGCCGTCGGGATGCGCGACGACCGTCGTACCGCGGCCCAGGACGGTGTCGCCGGTCAGGACCGCCCGGTCGGCCGGGAGGTGGAAGGACAGCGAGTCCGCGGTGTGCCCGGGGGTCGGTACGACCCTCAGCTCCAGGCCGCCGACGGTGATCACGTCCCCGGCGGCCAGGCCCTCGTCGCCGAGCCGGAGCGCCGGGTCGAGGGCACGCACGCGCGTGGCCGTCAGTTCGGCGAACCGGGCGGCGCCCTCGGCATGGTCGGGATGACCGTGGGTGAGCAGGGTCAGGGCTATGCGCTTGCCGGCCTTCTCGGCCGTGTCCACGACGTTGCGCAGGTGGCCGTCGTCCAGCGGGCCGGGGTCGATCACCACGGCCAGGTCGGAGCCGGGCTCGGCGACGATCCAGGTGTTGGTGCCGTCCAGGGTCATCGCGGAGGCGTTCGGCGCCAGGACGTTGACCGCGCGTTCGGTGGCCGGGCCCGAGGAGACCGTGCCCCGGGGCTGGCCCGGCAGCACGCTTGCGTCGGTCATGCGGGGCCTCCACCGGTGGTCTCAGCGGGCGTCGGGACGGTCGTCGGGGCGGGCGCCGGGGCGGTCGGGACGTGCTTGGTGAACTCGTCGTGCCCGGGCCAGGACAGGACGACCTCGGCGCCCTCCAGGCGGGCCCGGGCCAGCACCGGGGTCATGTCGCGCGCGGGCGCGGCGGCCAGCGCCTCCGCCGCGCTGCCGTACGGCAGCAGCTGGCGCAGGGTGGCGACGGTGGGCGGCATCATCAGCAGTTCGCCCCTGTCGTACCCGGCGGCGGCCTCCCCGGGTCGGATCCACACCGTGCGGTCGGCCTCCGAGGAGGCGTTCCGGGTGCGCTGGCCCGCGGGCAGAGCGGCCACGAAGAACCAGGTGTCGTAGCGGCGGGACTCGAACTCCGGGGTGATCCAGCGGGTCCAGGCACCCAGCAGGTCGGAGCGCAGCACCAGGCCGCGCCGGTCGAGGAACTCGGCGAAGGACAGCTCGCGCGCGACCAGGGCGGCACGGTCGGCCTCCCAGTCGTCGCCGGTGGTGTCACCGACGACCGAGTCCGGGTCGGGCCCGGCGAGCAGCACGCCGGCCTCCTCGTAGGTCTCCCGTACGGCGGCGCAGACGATCGCCTGGGCGCCCGCCGCGTCGACGCCGAGCCGCTGCGCCCACCACGCGCGCGGGGGGCCCGCCCAGCGGATCTGGCGGTCGTCGTCACGCGGGTCGACGCCGCCTCCCGGGTACGCGTACGCGCCTCCGGCGAAGGCCATGGAGGCGCGTCTGCGCAGCATGTGGACGACCGGTCCGGCCGGGGTGTCCTTCAGCAGCAGCACCGTGGCCGCGCGCCTGGGGGTCACCGGGGTGAGCGTGCCTGCCGCGAGCGCGCGGATGCGGTCGGGCCACTCCGGGGGATACCACTGACCGTTCGCCATGGCCGGAGGCTATCCCGTGTAGGGCGAATGTTCGAGAGGTACCCGAGGTCAGCGGGGTTACTGGGCGAGTTCCACCTGGATCTCGACCTCGACCGGCGCGTCCAGCGGCAGCACCGCGACACCGACCGCGCTGCGGGCGTGCACGCCCTTGTCGCCCAGGACCTCGCCGAGCAGTTCGCTGGCGCCGTTGACGACCCCCGGCTGGCCGGTGAAGTCGGCCGCCGAGGCGACGAAGCCGACGACCTTCACCACGCGCGCGATGCGGTCCAGGTCACCGGCTACGGACTTCACGGCGGCCAGTGCGTTCAGCGCGCACGTGCGGGCCAGCTCCTTGGCCTCCTCCGGCGTGACCTCGGCGCCCACCTTGCCGGTGACCGGCAGCTTGCCCTCCACCATCGGCAGCTGGCCGGAGGTGTAGACGTACGCGCCGGACTGCACGGCCGGCTGGTAGGCGGCAAGCGGCGGTACGACGGCCGGCAGGGTCAGGCCCAGTTCGGCCAGCTTGGCCTCGACCGCGCTCACGCCGGGTTCTCCTGCTTCTCGCGCTTGAGGTAGGCCACGAGCGACTCCGGGTTCGGGCCCGGCACGACCTGCACGAGCTCGTACCCCTGATCGCCCCAGCTGTCCAGGATCTGCTTGGTGGCATGGATGAGCAGCGGCACGGTCTGGTATTCCCACTTCTTGGTCATGGGGGCGACTGTAGCCGCTGCGGACCGGGCGGCCGGCGGCCCACCACGGCCCCCGTTGTCCACAGCCTCCCGCGTGAGTGTCGGCCGGACTGGTTAGGCTCGAAGACGTGAGCAGGCTCCAGGTCGTCAGCGGCAAGGGCGGGACCGGAAAGACGACGGTCGCCGCCGCACTCGCGCTGGCCCTCGCGACCGAGGGGAAGCGGACGCTTCTCGTGGAGGTCGAGGGCCGGCAAGGCATCGCACAACTCTTCGAGACCGAAGCACGTCCCTACGAGGAGCGGAAGATCGCGGTCGCTCCGGGCGGAGGCGAGGTGTACGCCCTCGCGATCGACCCGGAACTGGCCCTTCTGGACTACCTCCAGATGTTCTACAAGCTGGGCGGCGCCGGCCGGGCCCTGAAGAAGCTCGGCGCGATCGACTTCGCCACCACCATCGCGCCCGGGCTCAGGGACGTCCTGCTGACCGGCAAGGCGTGCGAGGCCGTGCGCCGCAAGGACAGGTCGGGGCGGTTCGTGTACGACTACGTCGTCATGGACGCCCCGCCGACGGGCCGCATCACCCGCTTCCTGAACGTCAACGACGAGGTGGCGGGCCTCGCGAAGATCGGCCCGATACACAATCAGGCGCAGGCGGTCATGCGCGTGCTGAAATCGCCGGAGACGGCGGTGCACCTGGTGACACTGCTGGAGGAGATGCCGGTCCAGGAGACCGCCGACGGCATCTCCGAACTGCGCGCGGCCCGGCTCCCGGTGGGCCGGGTCATCGTGAACATGGTCCGCCCGGAGGTGTTGGACGCGGCCGACCTGGAACTCGTACGGACCGTGAAGCGTTCATCGGTCGGGCAGGCGCTCTCGGCGGCCGGGCTGGGCGGGGCCCGGGGCGGCGGGAACGCCGAGAAGCTGGTGGACCCGCTGCTGTACCAGGCCGCGGAGTACGCCGAGCGGTACGCGCTGGAGCAGGAGCAGCGCGCGGTCCTGACCGAGCTGGGCCTGCCACTGCACGAACTGCCGCTGCTCGCCGAGGGCATGGACCTCGCGGGCCTGTACGAACTCGCCACCGAGCTGCGGAAGCAGGGGTTGTCATGAGTCCGGACCCGGCCGAGGCCCCCGAGACGGCCCAGGCAGCCGAGGCGGCCGAGGCCCGCGAGACGGCCGCGGAGCCGAGGACGGCCCCCGAGGCGGAGCAGGGCCGCCGCCTCTCCCCGGTGCGCGTGCTGGACGTGGACCCGCTGCTGGACGACCCCGGAACCCGGATCGTGGTGTGCTGCGGCGCGGGCGGGGTCGGCAAGACGACGACCGCGGCGGCCCTGGGCCTGAGGGCGGCCGAGCGGGGCCGCAAGGTCGTGGTCCTGACCATCGACCCCGCCAAGCGGCTGGCCCAGTCGATGGGCATCGACTCCCTCGACAACGTGCCCCGCCGGGTGAAGGGGACCGAGGGCGGCGGCGAGCTGCACGCCATGATGCTCGACATGAAGCGCACCTTCGACGAGGTCGTGGAGGCGCACGCGGACTCCGAGCGGGCCGCCGCGATCCTGGCGAACCCCTTCTACCAGTCGCTCTCGGCGGGCTTCGCGGGCACGCAGGAGTACATGGCGATGGAGAAGCTGGGCCAGCTGCGGGCGAAGGACGAGTGGGACCTGATCGTGGTCGACACCCCGCCGTCGCGTTCCGCGCTGGACTTCCTGGACGCGCCGAAGCGGCTCGGCTCCTTCCTGGACGGCCGGCTCATCCGCCTGCTGACCGCCCCGGCGAAGCTGGGCGGCCGCGCGGGCATGGCGTTCCTCAACGTCGGCATGTCGCTGATGACCGGCACGCTGGGCAAGCTGCTGGGCGGTCAGCTGCTCAAGGACGTCCAGACGTTCGTGGCCGCGATGGACACCACCTTCGGCGGTTTCCGCACCCGCGCGGACGCCACCTACAAGCTCCTCCAGGCGCCCGGTACGGCGTTCCTCGTGGTGGCGGCCCCGGAGCGGGACGCGCTGCGCGAGGCGGCGTACTTCGTGGAGCGGCTGGCCGCGGAGAAGATGCCGCTGATGGGCCTCGTGCTCAACCGGGTGCACGGCAGCGGCGCCGGCGGGCTGTCGGCCGAGCGGGCCCTCGCCGCCGCGGAAAATCTTGAGGACCCCCGCATTGTCGATCAGAGGGACGGGAAAGCTGGACTTCGTAACTCTCCCGACACGTACGGCAGTTCACCACCCCCCGCATCCGAGACCGCAGTCGCCGCTTCCGAGGAAGGCTCCCCCGCCGACGAGGAACGCTCCGTCGACCGGCTCACCGCGGGTCTGCTCAGGCTGCACGCCGACCGCATGCAGCTGCTCTCGCGTGAGCAGCGCACGCGGGACCGTTTCACCGCCCGCCACCCCGAGGTGGCGGTCGTCGAAGTACCCGCGCTGCCCGGCGACGTCCACGACCTGGCGGGCCTGCGCGACATCGGGGCCCGACTGGCAGCCGGGCGCCCGGAGGAACCGTAGGCCGCGAGCGACCACGGCTACGACTACGGGCACGGCTGCGGCTGCGGCTGCGGCTGCGGCTGCGATGGCGGCTGCCGTTGCGCCGCGGCTCCGTTGCGGCTGCGCACGCGGCGAGCTGCCGTCCGCGCCCTGACGCGACACACGCGGGCGGCATACGACATGTGGCATGTGGCATGCGTCACGGCACCGTACGACGTGCGTCGCGGGCGCGGGTGGCGGTTCAGGCAGTCATCGCAGGCGTACGCGGGCAGTCCGCACTCGGCGTCCGTCACTGCTGCTCGTGGCCGTCACCGGCGGCCGTCAGCAGTGGACGCGTCGCGCGCGGCGGACGGGCCTCGCGCGCGCGATGATGACCGGCGCGTCGCGTGCGCCGACGTGCCCAGCCGGATGGGTGCCCGAGGGCGCGCCCTCAGCTCACCGCCGCGTAGTGCTCGTACACCTCGTCGCTGTCGAGGGACACGATCCCGACGCCCCGCTCGTACTCCGAGCGGGCGGTTTCCAGCAGCCTGCGCCAGGAGGTGACGGTGGGCCGGCGGCGCAGCAGCGCGCGGCGCTCCCGCTCCGTCATGCCTCCCCACACGCCGAACTCGACGCGGTTGTCCAGCGCGTCCGCCAGGCACTCGGTGCGTACCGGGCATCCGGTGCACACCGCCTTGGCCCTGTTCTGCGCTGCTCCCTGAACGAACAGTTCATCCGGATCGGTAGTGCGGCAGGCAGCCTGCGCACTCCAGTCGGTTACCCAGCCCATACCGGCGCCGTCCTCTCCCGAATCGAGGCTCCCCCACGGCGGCAGCGGCATATTCACCGCCGCCAGTTGAGGACGTTACGGAAGGTGGGGACAGCGCAACACCCCCTGCGGGCCCAATCTTGAATGGCCCGAACGGACTATGGGTAAGCGGCAGATCACCCGCGGGAGTGACCTGGCGACATGCGTGATCATCCCGGCGAACCGGGACAGTCGTGGTACGTCACACCGGGGCGCCAGGCGACACACGCGGCGGAATCGGGCTTTTCCCGAGGGAAGCGGGGGGTGGCTCCCTGCGGTTCTCGGGCTGCGTCCGAACGATTCGGGGTCGCGGGACGTATAGCTGATGACCGCACTGCTGTGACAGTTGAGAGCAGCTTAGGCCAAGGCCTGGGCGCGTGTCCGGCGAATGGGAACGAACGCGGACCCGCGCTTTGCCGTGCCGTGACACGGTCGCTCCTTCGGAACGCTCAACAGTACGGATTAGGCTGCCCCCATGCCAAAGAAGCGCTCGGGCGGCGGTCTGTCGCCCATGCAGCAGGCCGCCAAGTTCCTCGGGGTCAGTGTGCTCGCCGGAGCCGTGATGGCCGGCATCGCGCTGCCCGCGGCCGGCGCGCTGGGCCTCGCGGCCAAGGGCTCGGTCAAGAGTTTCGACGAGATCCCGGCCAACCTGAAGAGTCCCCAGCTGAGCCAGCGCACCACGATCCTGGACAACCAGGGCAGACAGATCGCGACCGTCTACTCCCGCGACCGTACGGTGGTGGACCTCAAGGACATCTCGCCGTACGTGCAGAAGGCGATCGTCGCGATCGAGGACTCGCGCTTCTACAAGCACGGCGCCGTCGACCTCAAGGGCGTCCTGCGCGCCCTGAACAAGAACGCGCGGGAGGGCGGGGTCGCCCAGGGCGCCTCCACGCTGACCCAGCAGCTGGTGAAGAACTACTTCATCGAGGAGGCCGGCGACGACCCGACCAAGGTCGCCGAGGCCACCCAGCAGACCCTGGGCCGCAAGATCCGCGAGCTGAAGTACGCGATCCAGATCGAGGACAAGCTCGGCAAGAAGAAGATCCTCGAGAACTACCTGAACATCACCTTCTTCGGCGAGCAGGCCTACGGCGTGGAGGCCGCCTCCCAGCGGTACTTCTCCAAGCACGCCAAGGACCTGAACCTGCAGGAGTCCGCGCTGCTGGCCGGCATCGTCCAGTCCCCGAGCCGGTACGACCCGGTGAACGACGAGGCGGAGGCCACCAAGCGGCGCAACACGGTCCTGCAGCGCATGGCGGAGCTGGGCGACATCTCCCAGAAGGAGGCCGACCAGGCCAAGGAGAAACCGCTCGGCCTGCACACCAGCCGCCCGAAGAACGGCTGCATCACCGCGGTCAAGGGCGCCGGCTTCTTCTGCGACTACGTCCGCCAGGTCGTCCTCACCGACCCGGTCTTCGGCAAGACCAAGGAGAAGCGGGCCAAGCTCTGGAACCAGGGCGGTCTGACGATCCGCACCACCCTCGACCCGCAGGCGCAGAAGTCCGCGCAGGCGTCCATCAAGGACCACGTCTACAAGAGCGACGCCGTGGCCACCGCCGCGGCCATCGTCGAGCCGGGCACCGGCAAGATCCTCGCGATGGGCCAGTCCCGCCCGTACGGCGTCAACGTCAAGAACGACGAGACGACGATCAACCTGTCCGTCAACTCGGACATGGGCGGCGGCGCCGGGTACCAGCCCGGCTCCACCTTCAAGCCGATCGTCGCCGCGGCGGCCGTCGAGGGCGGCAAGCCCCCGACGCAGGAGTACTCGTCGCCGTACGAGATGGCCTACCCGAGCCCGGTGTCCGCGTGCAACGGCAAGCTGTGGCGGGACGACCCGTACAAGCCGACCAAGCTGACCAACGAGAACGAGTCGGAGCGCGGCCCGTACGCCATGAAGGAGGCGACCGCCAAGTCGGTCAACACCTACTACGTGCAGCTGATCAGCGACATCGGCATCTGCCCGGTCGTCGACATGGCCAAGAGGATGGGCGTGCAGCGCGCGGACGGCCGCAAAATCCAGCAGGCCCCGTCCATCGCGCTCGGCACCCAGGAGGTCTCGCCGCTGACCATGGCGAACGCGTACGCCACCTTCGCCGCGCGCGGGATGCACTGCACCCCCGTCGCCATCGCGTCGATCACCCAGAAGGTGGGCAGCGACCAGAAGTCCCTGCAGGTGCCGAAGTCGACCTGCTCGCGGGCCATGTCGGAGAAGACCGCGGACACGGTCAGCACGCTCCTCAAGGGTGTGGTCGAGGACGGCACGGGCCAGGAGGCCGGCCTCGGCAGCCGGCCGAGCGCGGGCAAGACGGGTACGACGGACGAGCGCTTCGCGGCCTGGTTCGTCGGCTACACCCCGAACATGGCGGGCGCGGTGTGGGTCGGCGACCCGCAGCACAAGCGCAAGATGACCAACATCACCATCGGCGGCATCCCGCACGACAAGGTCTACGGCGGTGAGGTCCCGGGCCCGATCTGGCGCGACATGATGAGCGGCGCCCTCGAGGACAAGCCCGTGGAGGACTTCCACCTGGTCGACATCCCCGACGCCACCCACGAGGGTGGTGATCAGGGAAAAGGACGAGGGGGGACGGACGACGGCAACAACGGGGACACGACGGGACAACTGATCGGCGGACTGGTCGGGGGACCGGCGGACGGGGGAACGACGGGCGCGGCCGCCACGGGTGACACCACCGCCGGCGCCCTCGGCGGCACCTTCCCGACGCCGACGTTCTCCATCCCCGAGAACTTCATCCAGGGCCAGGGCAACGGCGGCAACAACGGCAACGGCAACGGGGGCGGCCGGAGGTAACCGGCCACCGGTACGACGGCGGGGCCGCACCCTGAGGGGGGGTGCGGCCCCGCGGCCGTACTCGCGGCGGCTCGGCTCGACGTCGTACTCACAACGGTTCGCCTCCGGGTCGTACTCGCGGCGGCTCGGCTCGACGTCGTACTCACAACGGTTCGCCTCCGGGTCGTACTCGCGGCGGCTCACCCCGAGTCGCGCCCGAGGCGGCTCACCCCCGA
>NZ_BNBF01000008.1:168739-182022 GCF_014654935.1 Streptomyces capoamus | reverse complement strand
GTCGTACTCGCGGCGGCTCAGCCCCGAGTCATGGTCGGACTGGCGGCCACCACCGCCCCCGAGGAGGAGCGACTCAGCGCCGGACCCGCAGCCGGGCCCCGGAATGCTCGGTTCAGCCCTGGAGGCGCTTCTTCACCGCGGCGGCGACCCGGCCGCCCTCGGCCTGGCCGGCCACCTTCGGGTTCACGAGCTTCATGACGGCGCCCATCGCCCGCGGCCCCTCCGCGCCGGCCGCCCTGGCCTCCTCCACGGCCTGGGCGACGATCGCGTCCAGCTCCTCGTCGGACAGCTGCTTGGGCAGGTACCGGGCCAGCAGCTCGCCCTCCGCCTTCTCCCGCTCGGCCTGCTCGGGCCGCCCGCCCTGCGCGAAGGCCTCGGCCGCCTCGCGCCGCTTCTTCGCCTCACGGGTGATCACCTTGAGGACCTCGTCGTCGGAGAGCTCGCGCTTCTCCGTGCCCGCGACCTCCTCCTTGGTGATCGCGGTGAGCGTCAGCCGGAGCGTCGAGGAGCGGAGCTCGTCGCGCTCCTTGATCGCGGCGTTGAGGTCGTCCTGCAGCTTCGACTTGAGCGTGGTGGTCATGGCCCGATTGTCGCAGGTACACGGCCGTGGCCGCCCGCGCATTTCACCGGGCGGCCGGTCTCACCACGCCCAACCGGTCTGACACGATGGGAACATGCGCGCGCGATACGGAATCCCCCTTGGCATCGTGGCGGCCGGCGCCGCCGGCCTGGTGTACGCGGCGGGCTTCGAGGCCCGTTCCTTCCGACTCCGACGGGTCACCGTCCCCGTCCTGCCCCCGGGCATGCGCCCGCTGCGTGTGCTGCAGGTCTCCGACATCCACATGGTGAGCGGCCAGCGCAAGAAGCAGCGCTGGCTGCAGTCGCTGGCCGGGCTGCGCCCCGACTTCGTGATCAACACGGGCGACAACCTGTCCGACCCCGAGGGCGTCCCCGAGGTCCTGGACGCGCTCGGCCCGCTGATGGAGTTCCCGGGCGCGTACGTCTTCGGCTCCAACGACTACTACGGCCCCCGGCTCCGCAACCCGGCCCGCTACCTGCTGGAGAGGACGAGCGGCCGGCACGGCCTGAACGGCAACCCGCCGGTGGTCGACGCGGTCCACAACCCGTGGGAGGACCTGCGGGACGGGTTCGACGCGGCGGGCTGGCTGAACCTGACGAACACCCGGGGGGTCCTCAAGATCGAGGGCGCCTCCATCGAGCTGACCGGCCTGGACGACCCGCACATCAAGCGGGACCGCTACGCCCGGGTGGCCGGCGGGCCGTCCGGCACGTACGACTTCTCGCTCGGCGTGGTCCACGCGCCGTACCTGCGGGTGCTGGACTCGTTCACGGCGGACGGCTACCCCCTGGTCCTGGCCGGCCACACCCACGGCGGCCAGCTGTGCATCCCCTTCTACGGCGCCCTGGTCACCAACTGCGACCTGGACACGGACCGCGTGAAGGGCCTGTCCAAGCACACGGCGGAGGGCCACACCTCCTACCTCCACGTGTCGGCGGGCTGCGGCACCAGCCGCTACACCCCGGTCCGCTTCGCCTGCCCGCCGGAGGCGACGCTGCTGACGCTGGTGGGCCGGGAGTAGCAGTCCGCCGGGCGGGCGCCTGCGGGTAACCCGCCCGGACGCGTCCGCCTGGCCGCCCCCCGCCCCCGCTCCTAGCGTGAGGGCATGACCGCCCCGATACCCAGGGACATCCCGGAACTGCCCGCGGTCCCGGGTCCGCCCCTGCTGCTGCCCGCCCCGGTACCGGCCACGGCGGTGGTACCGCCGGTCCGCCGCCCCCTGACCGCCGTCTTCCGTCTCCTGACCGCCGTGGCGGCGGCCGCCGGCGTCGCCCTGGAGCTCCTGCTGGGACCGCCGGCCCGCGTCCTCGGCTACTTCAGCGTCCAGACCGGCGTCCTGGTCGCGGTGGTCATGGCCCTGTCGGCGAGACGGGCCTCGCAAGCCCGCCGCCCGCTCCTCTCGGGGCTGACGGGCGCCACCCTCCTGTACGCCCTCACCAGCGCCCTCGTCTACCACCTGCTCCTGGGCCACACCACGCCCCCGTTCTCCATGACGGGCGCGACGGCGGCCCCGGAACGCTGGCACGCCCAGTGGGCGGCCCTCCAGGTCCTCCACCTGCTGGTCCCGACGGCGGTCCTGCTGGACTGGCTCCTGCTCACCCCCGCGGCCCGGCTGCACCTGCGCCAGACGGCGGCCTGGCTCCTCTACCCCCTGGCGTACCTGATCTTCTCCCTCACCCGGGCCGCCTTCCTCCCCGCGACCAACCCCTCCCGTTACCTCTACCCCTTCCTGGACGTGGCGGCCCACGGCTACCGCAGCACCCTGGCCAACGCCCTCCTCCTGGGCCTCGCGATGTACGCCCTGGCCATCCTCCTGGTGGCCCTCGACCACACCCGCCCGACCCCGGTCCGCCGCCACGCCTGAACCGGATTTCGTCCAGGGCCACCAGTGGGCTAAAGTAAACGACGTCGCCGCGACAAGCAGCGACATCGGGGTGTAGCGCAGCTTGGCAGCGCGCTTCGTTCGGGACGAAGAGGTCGTGGGTTCAAATCCCGCCACCCCGACGCCGTAGTACCAGGTCAGGGACCTGATCCGCATCGCGGGTCAGGTCCCTGAGTGGTTTGTGGGGCCATCTTGGGAGCCGTTCGGGAGCCGAGTCCGGCATCCGGCTCCCAGACGGCTCCCCTGTGAGGCGGCAACGAGAACGCGGACTCCGCCAGCGGGTGGCGAGCGCCGCGGCGGCGGAGCCGGGAGATGCCGCTCGGGCCCCGAAACGCTGTCACCGGGTCGGCTACCGCCGTGCCACCTCTAGAGTGGCATGACCACGTTCGCCGGAGCAGAGCTCGAAGAGCCCCGGAGAGCAGGAGGTGGCCGCCGTCGGATGCGAGGGCCGCCGGACACGACGGAGCGTCAGCGTGACAAGGGGGGCCGGTGGCCAGGCGGAGTGCACGTGAGAGCAACGGCGCCGTGCGCATGGCTTTGCGTACGGTGTTGGCCGGCGTCACGGGCAGCGTGATCGGTATCGCCGCGTACTCGATCAGCCAGACCGGCGGGCAGCGGCTGTCGGTCATCGTGGGGTGCCTCATCGGCGTGGGCGTGGCTCTCGGTCTGGAGCTGTACCGCAGGTCCGCTCAACTGACAGAGGTCCGTCTCGTCCTCCTCGGCAACGAGATGTCGTTCACCACCAAGACGGACATGCGTCAGGCCGCGCAACGGATGTTCTTCCAAGCCGCCACCCGGGTGGCCACCCGCCCGCTGGAGGACGGCAGCGGGAACCTGCGCGAGGCCCTGACCTCTCTCAAGACGTTGTTCGACCTCTACCGCGAGCCGCTGGAGGGGCACACGACTCCTCCTCCCCCCGCCAAGGGGGATTCGGTGTACGAACTGGCGCTGGACATCCTCAACTTCGAGCTCGCTCCGTTCCTGGCCAGGTGGCACCCCAACCTGAAGGAGTTCGAGGAGCGCCACCCCGACCGGGATGAGTCCGAGTGGCCGGAGAACGCCGCGTTCCGCGTGGAACTCCGACAACTGCAGGAACGCCTCCGGCCGTACGTGATCGGGCTGGGGGAGATCGCCGGCATCCGCGACCCGGAGCGGCATCTGCGCCCTTCGGGCCGTTCCGTGCGATCCCGTCCCGCGCTGCCGCAGCAGGAGGGGTCGAGACCCGGACCGCAGGAATGACGCCGTACCCGGCGGCGCCGCGCACCAGGCGCGGTGTCGCATGATGGCAGGGTGACGACGATCTTCTTCGTGCAGGTGCTTCGCGGACCGGCACCGGACGAGCCGGCCATCTGCCCACCCCCCCCCCGGTCGATTTTCCGGCCGTCGAGCGGAGGGGCCGGCCTGCCGCCTGAGGTCCCCGCGAGGTGGTGGAGATGATCACGCCCGACACCTTGGGACCGGAGTGGGACGTGTTCATCAGTTACAGCCGGTCCGACGCCGGAAAGGTCGGCGCGCTGGTATCCGCGCTCCAAGCGCGCCACCTGCGGGTGTTCGTCGACGACACCGCTGTGGACGACTTCGCGTCCATCACCGCCACGATCACGGAGGCACTGGCTCACTCCCGGGTCCTGCTCGCCCTGTACTCGGCGGACTACCCGCAACGGCGCGCGTGCCAGTGGGAGCTGACGTACGCGTACCTGACGGGGCAGCGCGAGGGCGATCCGCGTCGGCGGACCCTGGTGGTGAACCCCGAACCCTCTTCCGACCATGTGCACCCGGTGGAACTGCGAGACGCCCGGCACTGGCCGTGGCCCTCCACCGCGGAGGGGCTCGACCGCCTCGCCGCACGCGTGGCCGAGCACGTGGGCTCCGTCGCCACTTTCATGGGCGACGCGGCGGACGCACCGTTCGTGCCATGGCTGCCCGCGCCGGCCCGCACGGGTTCGCTCCGCTTCACCGGCCGTCTCGCCGAGCAGTGGCGCATCCATACGGCCCTGCACCGCCACCGTGCTCCGCTGATCGCCCAGAGCGGCGGAGGGCGCGGCGCGCAGCTGCGCGGCATGCCCGGGCTCGGCAAGTCGCTGCTCGCCCAGGAATACGCTCTGCACTTCGGTCCGGTCTTTCCGGGCGGCGTGTTCTGGTTCGATCTGCACCAGTACGAGCAGGCGCCCTCGGAAGCCATGGAGTCCTACGCGGAGCAGGTCTCCACGGTGCTGGCGGCACTCCGGGTGACGGCCTCGGGGTCCTCTCTGCCCCGCCTGCTCAGCCATCTCGCGGTCGCGCTCGGCGAGCGCAACCTGCCGTGTCTGTGGGTGGTGGACGGCGTCCCCGACGGCCTGACCTCGGGCCAGCTCGGTCTCCTGCGCGGCCCTCACCTGCTCACGGCCACCTTGATGACGACACGCTCCCTGCGATACGCGGCGTTCGCCGAGTGCGTCGACATGGCTCCGCTGTCGGACGCGGACGGTTTTCGCGTCCTCACCTCTCGCCGTGTTCCCCACGACGAGCTGGACCGCGCTGCCGCACTCGCGCTCGTCCGTGACGTCGGTGGCCATCCGGAGGCACTGGACCTGCTCGCCGACCTCACGGCCACCGGTGACTTCGTCGACGTACGCAATCGGCTGCACGCCTACGGCCCGGACGTGCTGGCCACCCGCCCGCCTGCGGCCGGTACCGGCGCGCCGGCTCACCGTCCCCTCGCGACGGCCCTGCTGCCGAAGCCGCTTTCCGGTGCGGACCCGGCCGGTGATGTCCTGCGTCTGCTTGCTCTCGCCTGCCCGGCGCCGCTGTCCCAGACCGCTCTGGAAGACGTACTGTCCTCCATCGGCCCCTACGATCCGTGGGAGGTGGGCGCCCTGGTCTCAGAGGCCGTGGAAGCTCTTCGTGGCTCCGGCGCGCTGCGCCACGAACCGCTGCGCGAACGGTCCTGGACCATTCATCCGTTGCTCGCCCGAGCCGTACACCGCCACGACACGAACGTGGCCCGCCAAGAAGATTTCCGTCGCCTTCTCCTGCACACGCTCGTTCCGGATGCCTCCGCCCGGACCTCGGTTCCGGGCCGGCCGGCAGCGACGACGAGTCTCCCCGAAGCCCAGCTCTCGCCCACTGTCGCGCCCGGCACCCGTCCCGGTCCGCTGGAACGGGCTGCCGCCTTCGACCTGCAGGTCGAGCTGGTCACCCGAGTCGGCGTCCAACCGCTGCCCGGGGACCACGGGTCCCTGCGAGAAGCACTGTCGTCCCTGTACTCGCTGTTCGTCACCACACGCGAGCTGCTTCATCGAGTCGCGACCGAAACCGCCACGCCCCTGACGCTTCCCGGTATCGCCGCGCGGCTGACCAACACGCATCTGCGTCCCTTCCTCACGACCTGGCACCCGGCGCTCCAGGAGCACGAGGCCGTACGACCGCCGGATGTGAGCCCGGTCGAACACGAAAGGCGCTGGAAACGCTCCGCCGACCTGCGCGCCGACCTGGCCGGGCTGCGAGAGCCACTCACATCCCTCGCCGAAGAACTCGCGGCCCTGTGTGGCGTCGACCTCCTGCCTCCTTCCTCACCGCGTGAGTGAACGTCGATCGGGGCCCCTGCCTCCTCGACCGGCAGGGCCGGACCCGTGCCGGCGCTCTGGACGTTACCTTGACGGTCCGCCGAGGGCGTCCTGACGTGGTGTTGTTGCCGGTGTGCCGGGAAGTCCGGTCGGCGAGGCCCCTCCTGATTCTCCCGACGAGAGGTCGTCGCATGCCTGCCAGCAGTCGGGACCGCTATTCCGTCGGGGCTCCCGCTCCCCGCTCTCCACACTGTCGTGCCCCGCGCCGTTCCGTTCTCTTCTTCGCGTTCGCCTTCGCCGTGATCGCCGACCCGGTGTCCTCCGTCGCCTACGCGATCGAGGCGGCGCTGCGGGCACTGCACGGGGACCTCGCGCTGCTGCTGCCCACGATGAGCCTGGTGATCGGGCTGGTCGTCGTGGTCACCGCCAACTACTGGCAGCTGGTGCGCCGCTTCCCCAAGGGCGGCGGCGCGGCGGCCCGGGCGTTCGGGCCGCGCGCGGCCCGCGTCGGTTGCGGTGGAGCCGTCAGAACTTTCCCGGGAACTTGATCGCCAGGACCAGGTATCCGACCAGGCAGGCGGCGACGATCAACCCCACGATGTGTGCGGCGTTCACCGATACTCAGCTCCTCGCGCTCCCCGGCGGCCGCCTGTGAGGTGCCGCGCCCGGATCATTGTTCCAGGGAAGCGGTTCGGCGGGTGCCGTGCAAACGTTTTGGCAGAACTCTGCCGCGCGGACGGAGGCGGGCGTGTCCCGCATGGCGGGGACCCGCCGGAGTCCGTCCGGGCCGTCAGGCGAGGGCGAAGTAGCGGAGCCACACGTAGGCCAGGGCGATGGCCACGGTGGCGGCCGTGACGACGAGGCCGTACTTGGTGAACTGCCAGAAGGAGATGGGCTGCCGGTTGCGTTCGGCGATGCCGAGGACGACGACGTTGGCGCTCGCGCCGATGGCGGTGGCGTTGCCGCCGAGGTCGGCGCCCAGGGCCAGCGCCCACCACAGGACGTGGTCACCGGAGCCGCCCATGTCGCGGACCAGGTCGCTGGTGATGGGGGCCATGGTGGCGACGTAGGGGATGTTGTCGACGATCCCGGACAGCACCGCCGAGCCGCCGAGCAGGGTCATCGAGCCGCCCAGTTCGTTGTTCCCGATGGCCTTGGCAAGCTGGTTCGAGATCTCGCCGACGACGCCGGTGTCGATGAGACCGCCGATCATGACGAAGAGGCCGGCGAAGAAGGCCAGCGTGGGCCACTCCACCTCGGCGAGGACGTCCTGGGTCTCGACCGACGACAGGGCGACCAGCAGCCCCGCGCCCAGGAGGGCCACGACGCTGGGCTCGTAGTGCAGGACCGGGTGCAGGACGAAGCCGGCCACCACCAGGGCCAGCACGATCAGGCCCTGGACCAGCAGGCGCGGGTCCTTGATGGCCTCGCCCTCCTCCAGCGCCATGATCTCGGCGGCGCGTTCCTCGTCGTAGACGAACGACTCGCGGAACATCACCCGGCACAGCAGCAGGAGGACGACGACCAGGACGGCGGCCAGCGGGGCGAGGTGCACGAGGAAGTCGTTGAAGGTCAGGCCGGCCCGGCTGGCGATGATGATGTTCGGCGGGTCGCCGACCAGGGTGGCCGTGCCGCCGATGTTCGACGCGAACACCTCGGCGATCAGGAACGGGGCGGCGGGCAGGGCCAGGCGCTCGCACACCAGCAGGGTCACCGGCGCGATCAGCAGGACCGTCGTCACGTTGTCCAGCAGGGCCGAGGCGAGCGCGGTGATGACGACGAGCATGGCCATCACCCGGAACGGCTCGGCGCGGGCGCGCTTGACCGCCCAGATGGCCAGGTACTCGAACATGCCGGTCTTCTTCAGCACGCCGACGATCATCATCATGCCCATGAGCAGGAAGATGACGTTCCAGTCGATGCCGGAGTCCTCGGAGTAGAACGCCGAGACGTCGTCCGTGGCCCCGATCGCCAGCATCAGGCCCGCGCCGCCGAGCGCCACGGCGACGCGGTGGATCTTCTCGCTGATGATGAGGGCGTAGGCGCCGACGAACACGACGATCGCCGCCCAGCTGTGCCAGTCGTTCACGGTCCTCCGGTCGGTCGCTCAGTCGGTCCGGTCGCCCTGCACGGCGGCCGGGGCGCGGTCGTGGTCGTCGTGATCGTGGTCGTGGTCGTCGTCCGGGATGCCCACGAGGTCCTCCACGTCGAACATGCGGGCGATCGGTACGTCGGTGGAGCTGTGCGCGATGATCGAGAAGGCGATGCACACCGCGATCAGCGTGTACGCCTCCTCGGCCTGCGGGATGCCGGACTGGAGCACCAGCAGGCCGTAGACCACGGACGCGAAGCCCTTCGGGCCGAACCAGGCCGCGGTGAGCTTCTCGCGTCGAGTGAAGCGGGTGCCGACCAGGGAGATCAGCAGCGACGCGGGCCGGATCAGCACGATGGCCAGCACGACCGCCACGTATCCGCCGAACGAAAGGTCACCGAAGAGGCCGGGCGTGAGCAGCGCGCCGAACACCAGCAGCGCCGCGAACTTCGCTAGCTCCGCCAGCGCCTCGCCGAGCGGTTCGAACTCCTCCTTCGCCTCCGGGGAGACGGCGGCCAGCACCGCTCCGGCGGAGAACGCCGCGAGGTAGGGGTTGGCGTGGGTGAGGTGGCAGGTGGCGTACAGGATGATGCCGGTGGCCAGCGGCAGCAGCGGCTGGAGCTTGGGCTCGGCGCCCAGCAGCCGGAACCGCACCAGCCCGTTGACGAGCAGCGGCAGCACCACGCCGAACACGAGGCCGAGCAGCAGCTCCAGGGCGATCTTCGCGAACGACGCCTCGTCCGCGTGTCCGGCGGCGGGCCCGGCCGCCGCGATCAGCAGCAGCACCACCGGCAGGGCGAGACCGTCGTTGACCCCGCTCTCCACGTTCAGCAGCTCGCGCAGCTTGGCCGGCACCTCCTTGCGGCCCACGATTGCCGAGGCGAACACCGGGTCCGTCGGTGCCAGCACCGCGCCGACCAGGAACGACGTCGTCCAGTCGAGGCCCACCAGGAAGTGGGTGACCAGCGCCATGAACACGAACGCCAGCGGCATGCCGAGGCCCAGCGCGCGTGCCGGGTTGCGCCAGTTCGCCCGCAGTTTGGCGAACGAGACGTGCATGCCGTCGGTGAACAGCACGGCGAACAGGGCCAGGTCGGCCGTGACGGAGACGATCTCGCTGTCCGGCGTGATGTGGATCAGCCCGAGGAAGCCGTCGCTGACCAGGGCCCCGCCGATGAGGAAGAGAAAAGACGTGGAGAGCACGGTACGGGCCGCCAGGCCCGACAACAGCACCGCCACCAGGAGCGCGACGCCGAACACCACCACCAGCACCATGACGGGTCCCCGATCGGAAAGAGAGTTCTCCGCATTTCGCCGACCAGGCTTCCCGGCACACCACAGGGAACTTTACAGGTCCTTGACGCGTCTCCAACAGGTTGCCCGCGGGCACGCCGGAACGCCTCCCGTTGCCGGTGTCCGGCAACGAAAGCCGCTCCCGCCTCAGCTTGTCGTTCAACGAGCGGCGTCGAACGCGGTTCGTTGAACGACAAGCTCAGCCCGCGCTCACGGCGAGCAGGCGCTCCAGCAGGTGCGAGGCGGTGATGACGCCGAGGAGGCGGGTACCGGCGGCGTTCTTCTCCACCACGGCCACGAGCGGGCTGCGTACCTGTGCCATCTGCGCGGCGATCTCCAGCGCCGTGTCGTCGGGCGCGGCGACCACCGGGGCCGGAGTCTTCTTCGACAGGCAGTCGCGCACCTTGCGGCCGGCCAACGCCTCGCAGAGCCGGTCGGCGTGACGCTCGTCGACCACGGCGGCCAAGGTCGGGTCCTCGATGACGTACTCCGGGACCAGGACCTTGACCATCTGGGAGGCGGGCAGGATCGCCTTCGGCGCGCCGAGGTCGTCCACGACCAGCAGCGCGGGCAACCGGTGTTCGGCCATCAGCCGCGCGGCGTCCAGGGCATCGCTGTCGAGGCCGACCGTCTCGTACTCCACCGCCAAGTCACGCGCTCGCACAACCGGCTCCTGTTCCCCGTCGTCCTGGCGTCCCTCGCGCGGCTGTCCCCGCGGAAACGGCCACCCGTACGGGCACGATACCGCCGGGCCGCTCGCAGTGCGCCGCCCGCCGAGGACTCGTCCTCACTCCCGTTCGCACAGGAAGGCGTCGCGGTACGCGTGGGCCCGCCGCCGGGCCTCGCGGACACCGCGCGTGGCGGCTTCCTCGATCCGCAGGCTGTCCTCGCTCGCCGCCCTGCGGCGCCGGTCCCGACGGGCCGGCACGACGGTGCTGACGGCCACGATCAGCAAGGCGGCGCCCAGCGGGACCAGAAACGCCGTCATGGCTGCTCCGGGTGTCCGCTGGCATGCCGCCCTCGAGGCTGGGCGAGCAGCGTGCGCGGGTCGGCGGCGCGGGTGATGGCGGCCTCGACGGCGGCCACGCGGTCGGCGAGGAGGCCGAGGGCGGCGACGGCGCGGACGATCTGGTCCTCCCCGGGGCCGCCGAGGGTCTGCGTACGGACGTACGCCGCCTTCAGCTCCGCCCAGCGCCGTTCCTGGGCCGGGGTGAGGGTCCCGCGCAGTTCGGCCAGTTTCAGCAGGTTGGCCTCGGCGTCGCCGGTCAGCGTCTGGGCCTCGGCGGTGAAGTGGTCGTGGATGACGGCCGAGACCTCGGTGTCGTTCATGACCGGCCGGACGCGCTGGGCGATCCTGTTCATGGTGCGGTACGAGCCCTGGAGCCGGAACGGCGGCTCGGTGCGGGCGGCGTCGGACTGCGCCGCGGAGGCGATGTAGGCGGCGTTCACCGCGAGGACCGTCTCCCTCACCCGCAGCAGGTGCCGCACCACCGCCACGATCTGCTCCACCTCGGCGGCCCCGTAGGGGTGGGTGAGCCGGTCCGCGTGTGCCGTGGGGTCGCCCTCGGCGAGGCGGACGAACAGCTCCAGGTCGGCCCGGTCGCGTCCGGCCAGCGGGACGAGCACCGGGTTGGAGGTGAGGGCGTTCTCCAGGAAGCTGTGCGCGAAGGCGTCCTCCTTGCCGGTGAGGACGTCGCCGAGGTTCCACACGTCGGCGCGGTTGGCGAGCATGTCGGGCACCTGGAAGCGGGCCCCGGACTCCGTGTACGGGTTGCCGGCCATGCAGACCGCGAAGCGCTTGCCGCGCAGGTCGTACGTGCGCGGTTCGCCGTCCCACACGCCGTCGACGCGGCGGGTGGCGTCGCACAGCGGGATGAGCTTCTGCAGCAGCTCCGGGGAGGTGTGCTGGATGTCGTCCAGGTAGAGGAGCGTGTTGTTGCCGGCCGCGAGCGCGAAGTTGATCTTCTCGATCTCCTGGCGGGCGGTGGCGTTCGGGGCCTCGGCCGGGTCGAGCGAGGTGACGGTGTGGCCGAGGGCCGGGCCACTGACTTTCACGAGCGTCAGGCCGAGCCGGTCGGCGACGTACTCGATCAGCGTCGTCTTGCCGTAGCCCGGCGGAGAGAGAAGCAGCAGCAGTCCGCCGGTGTCGGTGCGCTTGGTCTCGCCGACTGTGCCGAGCTGCTTGGCGAGGCTGTCGCCGACCAGCGGCAGATACACCTCGTCGACGAGGCGGCCCCGCACGAAGGAGGCCAGGGAGCGCGGGCGGTGGTCGTCCAGCCGCAGCCGGGAACGCTCGGCCGCCACCAGGGCGGTGCGCCGGCGCTGGTGGGCGCGGAAGGCCGGGACGTCCTGGTCGGCGAAACGGCGTGTGCGGACCAGGAACTCGTCCACTTGCAGGGGCAGTCGGCGGTCCGTGACACGCGGGTGCGTGCCGAGCAGTCCCTCGACGACCGTGGCCGGTGCGGCGTCCGACAGGTGGCGGGGCAGGCCGGGGCACAGCTCGGCGGCCACCGCCTCGGCCAGGTCGCCGGGGGTGACGTCCTGTCCGGTGGCGCAGACGTACGCCGTCAGCCACGCCTCGGCGAGCTGGCGGCGCGCGGCCGGGTCGTCGACGGCGGCCAGGTCCTCGTCGAAGGCGGCACCGTCCACCGTGCGGCGGAACGTGTCCAGCAGGGTGCGGGTGGCGGAGGCGAGGACGAAGCCGTCGGGGCCGGTCGTCAGTTCCTCGAAGAGGTACGCGGCGGCGGCGTGGTCGTACTCCCCGCCGATGGCGTCCGCCAGCTCCCGCTGGAGGTCGGCGATCGCGGGCGCGAGGCCGAAGGTGTCCCGGGCGCGGGCCAGGGACACCGCGCGCCGCGTCCAGGCGGTGCGCCGGTCCTCGGTGGTGCCGTGGGTCCAGAACAACTGCGCGGTGGCCCGCGCCGCGGGCTCGTGCCGCAGCGGGCCCGCCCGCTCGTACAGGGGCAGCAGGGCGGTCAGGATCAGCGTCGCGTCGTGGTCGTGCACGCCCCGCTCGTAGCCCTCGTCGTACGCCTCCTGCGCCGTGGCGCTCACGAGTGCGGACAGGTCGTCGGCGTCCGCGAGCGTGGCCGCGCCGTGCTCGCGCAGGAGGCGGGCGGCGAGATGTTCGGCGCGGTACACCTGCGGCGACTCGGACGGCAGGTGGCGGTCCGCGTAGGCGCGGGCGTCGGCGAGGCCGGGGTCGGTGACGGGCGCGCGGTAGTCGGTACCGGTCAGGGCGAAGGCGAGGCCGTCGCCGTGCGGGACGAGGGTGAGGTGGAGGGGCTGGGTCGTGACAGCGAAGCGGTGGGTGCCCAGGCGGATCGTGCGGCCGTCGTCGCCGTACAGGTCGCTGCGGTCGCGCAGCGCGCGGGCCGCCTCCTGGCGGGCGGCCTTCAGCCGGCCGTCCAGCTCCTCCGCCCGGACGCTGTCACCGAGTCCGCGCAGCTCCCCGGTGGTGCGGCGGACCTTGGCGACCATGGGGTCGGAGGAGAAGTAGGTGCTGACCGCGTCGGCGTCCGCGAGCGTGGCGGCGCGCCGGGCGACCGCCTCCAGGACGCGGCCGGCGGCGTCCGCGAGCTGCTCGGCGCGACGCGCCCGGGTGTCGAGGAGGTTCTGCTTGCGCGCGGAGAACGCCTCGTACACCTCGGTGCGCCGGTCCGCGAGCTCCCCCAGGAAGTCGTCGAACTCGGCGAAGCGGGACTCCAGTTCCTCCAGCCGGGTCAGCACGAACGCCAGTTGCCCGTCGCACTCCTCCGGTGTGCCGGCGGCCGCGAGCGCGCCGGTGATGTTCTGCCCGAGCAGGGCGAACTCGGCGGCGAACGCGGCGCGTCCCTCGCTGTCGCGCAGGGTGCGGCGCCGGGCGTCGAGGAGAGCGCGGGCCCGGTTGAC
>NZ_BNBF01000008.1:168134-168685 GCF_014654935.1 Streptomyces capoamus | reverse complement strand
GCCGCCGAGCACCTCGGCGGTGCGCGTGAGGACCGACGTGCGCACGGTGGCGTCGGTGATGTCGAGGCCGGAGACGACCTCGGTGACGGTGCGCAGCTGGTCGGCGAGGTCGTCCAGACGGGTCTCCAGGGGCGCCGCCTGGACCAGTACGGTGATCGACTCGGCGTCGGTGACGAGCTGCTGAAGGTCCTGGTGGTGCCGGGCGAAGGCGTCCTCGCGGTCCAGGAACGCCACGGCCCGCTGTCCGAAGGCGGCGAGATCGGCGTCCGCCCGCTCGGCGAGGTCGTCGATCCGAGCGATGTCGGCGTAGCGCAGGTCCTTGAGGGTGAGCAGATGCCCTTGGGCACGCCGGAGTTCGGTCAGCCCGCTCACCCAGGCGGACGCGTCGCGCGGGACCTCGCCGCGCAGCCGCCGTACCACCGCCGCCAGCCTGTCGGCGGCCTCGTCGACCGCGTCGGTCGCCTGCCGGGTCAGCGCCCGGACGGTCTCGAACTCGCCCAGCACCTGCTCGGCCGTCTCCCGGACCGCGTCCAGCGGGGTGCGCAGGTCAC
>NZ_BNBF01000008.1:165837-168092 GCF_014654935.1 Streptomyces capoamus | reverse complement strand
CGAGGTCGGCCTCGCCCAGCCAGTGGTGGGTGTCCGCGGCACGGACGCAGGACGTGACGAGAGCCGCGTACATCTCGCTCGTCGGGGTCGTCTCCGCGACCGCGCGGGCCAGGGACAGGCAGTCGGCGATGCCGCGCACGAGGTCGGCGTTGCCGACGCGGGCCAGCGCGCCCTCGCCCACGGGGCGGGCGGCGGCGTAGGTGTCGGAGACATAGGGCGAGGTCCACAGCTGGAGCGGGTGCACGCGGGCCGGCTCGTCGCCGTCCGACCGCAGCACCACCAGGGTGCCGTCGTCGAAGCGCGTCCAGCCCGAGCAGGACAGCGGCGTCGCCACCTCCTTGCGGATGGTGTGGTACGACAGCAGCAGGCAGCGCGCCCCGGCCCGGGAGCGGAAGGCGTACAGCACGTCCTCGCCGTACGGTGAGCGCAGCTCGGCCTCGAACTCCAGCCCGCCGGTGTCGAGGTCGAAGGTCTTGTGCGTCCCCGTGGCGAGGCAGTAGCCGCCGGGGAAGACGATGCCCTGGTCGTCGGGCAGCCGGCGGCCCGCCTGCCCGATGCCGTCGAGCCGGACGACCGTCCTGGTGAGGGTGTTGAAGACCAGGTACCGCTCAATGTCCTCCTTGTAGGGCAGGATCCGCAGCACGGTCAGGGCGCCTACGCGCGCGTGGGCGATCTCGGCGTCGGCGAGGGACTGGAGCGGCTCATCCACCGGCTCCTCGTACAGCCCGGTGTACGGCTCGCCGTCGCCGGTGTCCGCGGCCACCGTCAGAGTGCCGCCGACGGTGGACACGAGGACCCCGCCCCGGACCCGGACGTACGGGCGCGGCCCGAGGACGTGGTCCTCCCGGGTGGCCTCGGTCCAGTCGAAGTCGTGGGGGGGAGGGAACACGTCGTCGCGTTCGCCGCGCGCGTCGAGGAACGTGGCCCGTCCGTCCGCGGTGAGCGCCCAGCGCAGGACCCGGATGTCGTCGGCCTTCTCGCCGGTCTGGAAGACGGCCAGCAGCCGGTCGCCGACGCGGCGGAGCCTGAGCAGG
Organism: Streptomyces capoamus; assembly: GCF_014654935.1. Classification (GTDB taxonomy): domain Bacteria; phylum Actinomycetota; class Actinomycetes; order Streptomycetales; family Streptomycetaceae; genus Streptomyces; species Streptomyces capoamus. The sequence continues at coordinate 167,058 of NZ_BNBF01000008.1, read as the reverse complement.
CGGGCCTGCCGGTAGTAGCGGTGCAGGGCGGTGAACTCCCGGACGAACTCCGCGTCGTCGAGCAGGCCGGGGACGGCGTCCCCCGGCAGCGGGTTCAGGTCGCGGTCGTGGAGGGTGAGGACGTCGCCGACGGATGGCTCCGTGCGCAGGCCGGCGGCATCGCCGCTGCCGAAGAGCAGACGGTCACCGACGGCCACCAGGTCACGCAGGACGGCCGCACGCTCCGTGCGCAGACGCTCGGTGCCGCTCAGCTCCAGCCGGACCGAGCCGAACTCCTCGGTGCGGCGGGCGTTGAGCGTCTCGGCGCGGCGGGCGAGCTCGGCGGCCTGTGCGCCGAGCCGGTCGCGCAGCACCTCGTACGTGCCGGTGTCGACGGCGTCGTACGAACCCGCCGTACCGGTGTCGACCGTGTCGTACGAACCCGTGTCCAGGCCGGTTGCCATGGATCGTGCGTCCTTCCCTAGAGGGCGTGGTGCCGGAGCTGCCGCCCCCTGTGCGGCAGCTCCGGCACCACGGGTCGTCAGGCCCGGGCCGTGCCGTTGAGCGCGGTGAGCGGGGTGTCGGCGAGGCCCAGCTCGCCCGCCTTGTCCAGCAACTGCCTCAGCTGCCCGGCGTTCGGGCCGCCGCTGTTCATGAGCTTCATCAGCACGGCCGACACGGTCAGGTTCTGCACGTCGGCCGTGGAGACCGGGCCCAGGATGCGGGCGAGGTCGTCGGTGAAGCTCGACGTTCCGTCCAGCCAGGGCTTCACCAGCGTCTGCGCGGTCTCGGAGTGCTGCACGAAGCCGTCGACGCCCTTGCCGAGCGCTATCGCCCCGACCAGCTTGTCGAAGAAGACCGACTCGCCGCCGACGATGTCGATGTCGGCGTTCTCCAGGCCGGTGGCGAGCACGGTGGCCTGCGCCTCGGCGACCTGCCGCTGCACCTCCAGCGCGGCCAGCCGGATGTCCTTCTCCGCCGCCAGCCGCAGCCGGTACTCCTCGTGCGCGCGGGACGCCTCGTCCAGGGCGGCCATCGCGGCGGCCTTCTCGGTCAGACCGGCGGCCTCCGCCTTCAGCTTCTCACCGATGGCCGTCGCCTCGGCGAGGGCCTTGGCCCGCACGCCCTCGGCCTCGGCCCGCAGCCGCGCCTGGGTCGCCTCGGCCTCCGCACGACCGGCCTTCTCGATGACCTCGGCCTCCTTGTCGCGGACCTGCACGACGGCCAGTCCCTCGGCGGCGG
>NZ_BNBF01000008.1:163677-165798 GCF_014654935.1 Streptomyces capoamus | reverse complement strand
ATTCCGCCTGGACACCCTCGGCGAGCCGCAACTTGGCCTGCGCGTCGAGGTCGGCGCTCTTCAACCGGGCCTCGGCGAGCGTGAGTTCCTCGGCGGCGCGGTGGACGGCCGCCTGCTCGGCGGCCTCCGCGGCCTTGATGTCCTTGACCAGCTTCTCCTGCGCCTCGGCCTCCGCGGCGATGACCACGGCCTGCCGCTGCCGCTCGGCCTCCTCGACCGCGCGGAGCTTCTTGATGGCCTCTTCCTGCTCGGCGACCGTGCGGTCCACGGCGACCCGCTCGCGGATGACCTCGGCGATGTCCCGCTTCTCCGCCTCGACCTCCTTCTCGGCGGCGATCTTCGTCAGCTGGGTCTCCCGCTCCCGCGCGATGACCTCCAGCAGGCGGTCCTTCTCGATCCGCTCGCTCTCGACGGCGATGACCCGCTCACGGTTCTTCTGTGCGACGGCGACCTCGCGGGCCTGGTTCTCCCGCTGCACGCCGAGCTGTTCCTCGGTGCGCAGGAAGGCGGACTGCGCGCGCAGCCGCTCCTCCTCCATCACCCGCGCGGTCTCGGCCTCCTCGCGGGCCCGGGACGTCTCGATCTCCCGGCGCTGCTTGATCTCGGCGTCGGCCTGACGGCGCTCCAGCTCCAGGATCGCCTCGCGGGCGTCGACGTTCTGCCGGGTGATTTCCTTCTCCTCGGTGCGCTGGTACTCGTTGGTGCGCACGTGCTCGATCGTCGTCAGCTCGGTGATCTTGCGGATGCCCTGGGCGTCGAGGACGTTGGCCGGGTCGAGCTGGGTGAGCGGCGTCTGCTCCAGGTAGTCGATCGCCGCGTCCTCAAGGTGGTAGCCGTTGAGGTCGACACCGATCAACTCGATGATCTTGTAGCGGAGTTCCTCACGCTGGGTGTAGAGGTCGGTGAAGTCCATCTGCTTGCCGACGGTCTTCAGCGCCTCGGAGAACTTCGCGTGGAACAGCTCCTGCAGCGTCCGCTGGTCGCTCGCCCGCTGGGTGCCGACGGCCTGGGCGACCTTGATGACGTCCTCCACCGTCTTGTTGACCTTGACGAAGAACGAGATGCGGATGTCCGCGCGGATGTTGTCCCGGCAGATCAGCCCTTCCTTGCCGGCCCGGGTGATCTCGATGGTCTTCACCGAGATGTCCATCACCTCGGCCTTGTGCAGCACCGGCAGCACGACCTGCCCGGTGAAGGTCACATCGACCTTGCGCATCTTGGAGACGATCAGCGCCTTGCCCTGCTCCACCTTGCGGAACAGCCGGGAGACGACCAGCAGCGCGACGGCGACGACGAGGAGGAAGGCGGCTGCGAGCACGCCGATGACAGTCATGGCATACGTCCTTGAGGCAGAGGCGGTCGAAGAGACAGGCGCGCGTCAGTGAACGGTGCACTGCTTCGGTACGGGTTCCGGTGCCGAGCACCTGCCGGTGTCCGGCACCGGAACCCTCCGCAGTGCTCCCCGCAGGTCATGATGGGCGACCGGTGCCCGCCCGCGCATTGCCGATGTCCGGCAGTGTTCACTAGGGTCTGCATGCCGGTGACCCGCCAAGAAAGCGTCACCGGCGTGTCAGGATCCTGGGGGCAGCGTGACGGAGCGGGACATTCCCGAGCAGTATCTGGACGGCTATGCCCACATCCTGGCCGAGGTCTCGGCCACGGGCCGCCGCCTCACCCGGGAGGAGAGGGAATCTCGGCGAACCCTCGGCGAGCAGGCGGCGGAAGCGGGTTACGGGCTGCGTTTCCTCGTCAGCGCCCACCTGACCGCCGCACGCGCCGTCCGCTCGCACACTCCCGGATCCCTCGACAGCACTCTGGTCGCCGTACAACAGGCTGTGGACGCCTTCGCCGAGGGCTACGAGCGCGCCCAGCGCCTCGCCGTGCGCCAGGAGGAGGCCGCACGCCGGGAGTTCATCGACGACCTGCTCTACGGCCGCAGCGACCTGGGCCGCCTCGCCGAACGCGCCGAACGCTTCGGCCTGCGCCTGTCGCACGCACACGCCGTCGCCGTCGCGGAAGGCCCGGTGGCCTACGAGGAGGGCGCGCCGGTCGCCCGGCAGGTGGAGCAGGCGCTGCTGGCCCGCTTCGGCAACCGCAGCGTCCTGCTCACCACGAAGGACG
>NZ_BNBF01000008.1:159188-163633 GCF_014654935.1 Streptomyces capoamus | reverse complement strand
GCCGGCTGCTGTGCATCGCTCCCGGCCACGAGGACGAGGTCCTGCCCTACTTCGCCAAGCAGGCCCACGCCGCCACCGACGGCGGCACGGTGGCCATCGGCCGCCCGCAACCCGGCCCCGGCGGGGTCGTCCAGTCGTACGAGGAAGCCCTGAACGCCCTCGAACTGGCGGAGCGGCTGGGCCTGGACGACCCGGTCCTGCGCGCCGCCGACCTACTCGTCTACCCCGTCCTGACCCGCGACCGGCAGGCCATGGCCGACCTCGTCCTCGGCACCCTCGGCCCGCTCACCACGGCCCGCGGCGGCGCCGAGCCGCTCCTGGACACGCTCACCGCCTACTTCGACTCCGGCTGCGTCGCCGCCGAGGCCGCGCGCCGGCTCTCGCTCAGCGTGCGGGCCATGACCTACCGCCTGGACCGCATCCACAAACTCACCGGCGCCAACCCCGCCGACCCGGCCCACCGCTACATGCTGCAGACCGCGGTCATCGGCGCCCGGCTGCTCGGCTGGCCGGCCAAGGACCTCTGACCGGGACCGGAGTCACGGGGCTGCGGCCGGCGGCCCTGGCTGCCGCGTCGGCAGGAACGGACGCGCGACGGAATCCTCGCCCATCACCGCAGCCTCGCTGTCGCCCGGCTCTTATGACAGGTGGCCCTCTCACGTCAGCCGCGCGGTCAGGGCCGGGCCGGCTCGCTCTCGGGCAGCCGGGCGCGCAGCGTGGCAGCGAAATCCTCGGCGCGGGAGAGCTGGACGCGCAGCTTCTCCACCTGCTCCGCCGCGGTCCGCTCGTACGCGCGCACGCGCTCCAGGAGCGCCTCGCGCTCATCCCCGCCCAGCTCCTCGGCCGCGTCCAGTCGGTCGGTGGCCTCCAGCAGGTCGCGCATCTGGTCCAGGGTGAAGCCGAGCGGCTTCATCCGCCGGATGACCATGAGGCGGGCGACGTCGTTCTCGGTGTAGAGGCGGAAGCCGCCCTGGGAGCGGGCGGAGGGCACCACCAGGCCGGTCTCCTCGTAGTGCCGGATGGTGCGCAGGGACAGCTCGGTGCGCGCGGCGACCTCGCCGATCTGCATGTGCTTGCCGTCCACGTCCCTGCTCCTGGTCTTCCCGTCGAAGGCGGTACCTCGTCTCGCGAGGCCACCCATCCCTACCCTAACGTTAGGGTAGGGTTTCTGGTGGTGCGGGCGAAGTGGTGCGCTCTTGCCGTGCCGAGACCGACGCCGGCCCCGGCGACGTTCCGATTCTGGCAGGAGTTCCGCGTGCGTGAGCCCATGGCATCCGGCGCCGCCGCCTGCCCACCGTGACGCATCGCTTCCGGACGTGAGCGCGGCGCGCCGACGCGCCGTTCCGTCTCCGTCCCCCTCTTCGTCTCCGTCCCCCTCTTTGACTTCCGGTTCCGCAGCACGGGGCCGCCCGCGGGTTGCCGGTCCGGCTCCTCCGTATCCTCCCGTCCGCCGGCCCGCAGAGCGGGGCGTGCCCGAACTCGACAGGCAGTTGCTTTCTTGTCCTCTTCCGTTGCGTCCCCCGCCGCGCGGCTGCGCGGTCTCAAGCCCGACTGGTTGTCCGATCCGAAGATCTGGCGCACCGAGGTCCTCGCCGGCCTGGTCGTCGCCCTGGCGCTCATTCCGGAGGCGATCTCGTTCTCGATCATCGCCGGGGTCGACCCGGCGATCGGCCTGTTCGCCTCGTTCACCATGGCCGTGACCATCGCGATCGTGGGCGGCCGACCGGCCATGATCTCCGCGGCCACCGGTGCGGTGGCCCTGGTCATCGCCCCGATGAACCGGCAGCACGGTTTCGGCTACCTGGTCGCGACCGTGATCCTCGCAGGCGTCTTCCAGATCGCCCTCGGGGCCCTCGGCGTCGCCAAGCTGATGCGGTTCGTACCGCGCAGCGTGATGGTCGGCTTCGTCAACTCCCTCGCCATCCTCATCTTCATGGCCCAGTTCCCGGAGATGACGAACGTGCCATGGGCCGTCTATCCGCTGATCGCGGGAGGTCTGGCGCTGATGGTGTTCTTCCCGAAGGTCACCAGGGTGGTCCCGGCACCGCTGGTGTCCATCGTCATCCTCACCGTCGTCACGGTGGCGGCCGGGATCGCGGTGCCGACCGTGGGCGACAGGGGTGCGCTGCCGTCCTCGCTGCCCGTACCGGGCCTGCCGGACGTGCCGTTCACCCTCGACACGCTCACCACCATCGCCCCGTACGCGCTCGCCATGGCCTTGGTCGGTCTGATGGAGTCGCTGATGACCGCCAAGCTCGTCGACGACATCACCGACACCCGCTCCTCCAAGACCCGCGAGTCCATCGGCCAGGGCATCGCCAACATCGTCACCGGCTTCTTCGGCGGCATGGGCGGCTGCGCCATGATCGGCCAGACCATGATCAACGTACGGGTGTCCGGGGCTCGTACCCGGCTGTCCACATTCCTGGCCGGGGCGTTCCTCATGGTGCTGTGCGTCGCCTTCGGGCCGGTCGTCTCCGACATCCCCATGGCCGCGCTCGTCGCCGTGATGGTCATGGTGTCGGTCGGCACCTTCGACTGGCACTCCATCGCGCCGAAGACACTGAAGCGGATGCCGGCCGGGGAGATCACCGTCATGGTGGTCACCGTCGCGTGCGTGGTCGCCACCCACAACCTCGCCATCGGTGTCGTCGTCGGCTCGGTCACCGCGATGGTCGTCTTCGCCAGGCGCGTCGCCCACCTCGCCGAGGTCACCGCCGTCACCGACCCCGACGGCACCACGGTCGTCTACCAGGTCACCGGGGAGCTGTTCTTCGCCTCCTCCAACGACCTCGTCGGCCGGTTCGACTACACGGGAGACCCGAAGAAGGTCGTCATCGACCTCTCGGCCGCCCACATCTGGGACGCCTCCTCCGTCGCCGCCCTGGACGCCATCGAGACGAAGTACGCCCAGCGCGGCAAGACCGTCGAGATCACCGGCCTGAACGACCCCAGCGCGCATCTGCACGGCAGGCTCAGCGGCGAACTGACCGCCGGCCACTGACGCACGCCGCCGGCAGCGGCTGCACTGTGACTCCGGACATCGAGCGATTTCACCGGAGCGCTCCCGTGGACGCGCACGGACAGGGAGCGGCCTCTCCCCCGCATGGGACGAATCCGGGAGGAGATGTTCTGCCGGAGCCCCTCGGGCACCGCACCGACGGGATAACACCAGGTCAGGCGCCGGTGCTGAGAAATCGGCACCGGCCCTGACTTGCTTTGTGCCCCGTGCTGGGAGCCATTCGGGAGCCGACTTCCGGAACCGGCTCCCCAGCGGCTCCCCGCGAGCGGCCGTCCGCGCCGTCCAGCCCACTCTCTGCATCTCACGCAGAGGAAAGGTCATCCCTACGGTTGTGCGCGGCCGATCACAGACGGTACGACGATCGCCATGCACCCTTGGTCTCCGTTAAATGACCGGCAGCTCGCCCTCCTCACCCGCATCGGTGACGGAGCCGACCCCGTCACGTCGGACAGCCCGGAGCTCGCCGTGACAGCCCGGGCGCTCAAGGAGCGGCGTCTGATCACCATGCCCAAGCAGGATGGGAAGTGGCAGGCGGAGATCACTGACGCGGGGCGCTTCTACCTGGAACACGGCCATCACCCGGACCGGCCGGAAGCGGCGCCGCGCAAGCAGCGGTCGGCGGGTTCCGAGCAACGGACACGGCCTGCCCCTCCTCCGCAGAAGCAAGACACAGCTCCGTCCACGACGCAGCCGGCGCCGCAACGCGCCGCCACGCCCCCGCAGGCGTCGTCGGCGGAAATCGGGGCCGCCTTGATCGCGGAAGTACAGCAGGCTGGGCGGTTCCTCCGCATCCCGAACCCCAGCGACCAGGAGCGAGCCCGCTACCGCAGGGCCTTCGACGCAGCCCGGCAGTGTGCGCCCGAGGGGTACCACCTGAAGTACAGCGGCCGGGCGAAGGGGGACTTCTTCCTCGGTCTGCTCAGGGTGTCGGGTGAGGACGACACCGAGTGGAACCGGATCCGGCTGGCGCGCAGCCGGGTGATCAGCGATGTCGAGGACGTGGTCGCCGCCGTCACAGCGGACCACAGCGCCTTCGAGATCTCGGAGGAGGTCCTGCCCCGAGTTATCTCGCTGCTCCGGCTCCTCGCCGAGCAGGCACTCGGCCGCCACGGCGAGATCACTGTGTCCAAGAAGCGCAAGCAGCCCAGGCCCCTGCTGACCGTCCACGGCAGGACGTACGAGGTCGGCTTCCGCGAGCGGCAGAGGCAGGTCCGGTACGTGCCCAAGCAGCCGGGCCGACGTACGTACGGCTGGCAGCGGGTGACGCCGACGCACAGGTTCGAGCCATCCGGCGAGCTGGAACTGCTGATCAGCCAGCACTCGGGCTACGGCTACGGCCACAGCTACGGCTGGAAGAAGGAATGGGCCGACACCGCCAAGAAGCCGTTGGAGGAGCAGGTCGGTTCGGTGTTGCGGGCGCTGA
>NZ_BNBF01000008.1:147525-159152 GCF_014654935.1 Streptomyces capoamus | reverse complement strand
AGGCGCGCGCGGAGGAGCAGGAGCGGGCTCGGCTGGAACGGGAGGCGGAGCAGCGGCGCCTGCGAGAGGAGCGGGAGCGGCAGGAGGCGGAGCGTCGGCGTCTGGAGGCGGAGCGGGAGGAGCGCGAGAGGCGGGAGTGGGAGTCCGCCGTCAGTGCCGCCTCGATCAAGGCGGTTCACGCCCTACGGGCGGAGCACTTCGGCACAGCCCTGGAGCAGTGGAAGGTGGCTGGAGAGATCCGGGTGTTCTGCGTCGCTCTGGACGAAGCCGCCGCCACATCGGACGACGCCGTCGAAGCCGAGCGGCTGCGAGAGTGGTCGGCTTGGGGGAAGGCGGAGGCCGACCGGCTGGACCCCACCGTGAACGGCAGGGGCCTGGCCGTTCTCGACTTCCACGCGGAGCCGACGGGAGATCAGCTACGGCCCTTTCTCGGCGGCTGGAACCCGCACCGGCCGGAGAGGGAGCAGCCTGCGGCACGGCCCGAGCCGCCGAAGCCGACCCCGGAGCCGTGGCGCGGCTCTATCGACGCACGTCAGGATCAAGGCTGGCGATACGGACGCCAAGGTCGCGCTCAATGGTGGAGGCGATGACGCCGTGCCCACGGTCGCGTAGGGCCTTGACCGCCTTCTCCACCAGCTGGCCGAGCCGGATGACCTCTTCGCGCAGTGCGACCAGCTCGTCGTAGCGCTCAGCCTTGTCGTCGCCGCACCACACCCGGACGGTCCGCAGGACGGCCGCCTCCGCATCCAACTTGCGGTCGTCCCGACGACGGTACGAGTACCAGGAGGGCTGTGCGCGCTCCTGCTCGATGTCCTGCTGCTTGCGGTCCACCTCTGGGAGGATCTCATCGGCGAGGCGGCCCGCTACCTGACGGGCGACGCGTTCGGTGACCGGCCAGCCGGCCAGGCACATGCCGGCGCGGTCCTCGTGCACCATCGGGTCACTGCGGAGCGCGGTGGCGTCCATGCCGATGAGCGGCGCCGTCTCGTCGAGTCGGCTCAGTTTTAGAACTCCCGCGTCCGCCACCCCTCGGCGGAGGCGCAGCCTGTTCTTCGGCCTGACGAACCCGAGGATCAGGCGCGCGGCCTCGAAGTCCGTGCTGCCTCGTACGTGGCGTGACGCTTCGGTCAGTCTGAGCTCTGCCTCGTCATCCGCGCGGAACGCGTCGACGTCTGACCACGGTGCTACGAGGCAGCCGGGGCTGACCCATTCCTGCAGGCCGGCGTCATCCCCTTCCAGGAACCGGACATGGACCCAGCCAGACCTGCCACGACCGCCCCCCCGGACGATCTCCACCTGCCTGACAGGGCTGCCCAGCTCCTTCGGCCTCGCGCGGTATGCCCAGTGCTCGCCAGTCTCCATGTACCTATTGAGCCAGGTCCGTTGGCCCCGCGACTGGGCAATCGTCGTAACTGCTGGAGTGAGACGGCTGCGCGGAGTTGACGCGGCCTCGCGGAGGTCACGGACATGGCTGTGCCCTCCGGGAGTGGTCGCTGGAGGGCACAGCACTTTGCTTGCTACGACTTGACGGGCACCCGTGACACTCCGCGTGCCCGCAGGAGATCACTCAGCACGCGCACTGGTGACGTGGCACTCATGGCCAAACGTGCGTCGAGCGCTGTCTCCCACTGCTCGGTCAGCCCCAGCATGAGGCGCTTACGCATGCCTGGGGTGACGTGGGCGTAGCGTGCCGAGACCGAGCCGTCGATGTGGCCCATGCGTTCGTCCATGAGCACCTTCTCGGTTCCCAGGTCCTCCATTATCGTCCGGTGGGTGTGGCGGAGGCCGTGGGGCGTGAGTCCCTTGGCTATCGGGAGCCAGCAGGCGTCGGCCCGATCGCTGGCACCCCGCCCTCGGGCCGGGACGCCGGGCCAAGGCTCGCCGAGCAGGGGCACCGGCCGGGGCTCCTGTGGTGCCTTCTTCGGGTACCAGCCGGAGACCGCCGGCGTGAACAGCCAGGTGGCGAAACCGTTCCTGCGCCAGTGGGCGGCATGCTCCGGCACGACGCCGCCCCACACGAACCGGAGGTCCGCGATGGCCTGCTCGACCTTCTCTCGCGTGGCCTCGGTGACCCGTTCCGGGTGGTTGAGCACGTTGGACACCGTGCCTGTCGAGACGCTGGCACGACGGGCGACGTCGACGAGCTTCGCGCCCTGGTGGCCCCCGGTACGGGCCGCGCCCTGTCCTCGGAAGACGTAGGTCTTGCCGTGGCAGGGGCATGGCTTGGGCTTCGTGCGGGCGATGTGGTTCGCGACCAGCGCGGACAGCCAGTCCATCGAGTCGATGGTGCGGTAGCTGTCGTCCTTCGGCGGGCAGCGCACCAACTCCCCCGTGTCGAGCTCGTACAGCTGCCACTCGACCCGGACGGCTCCAGGGCGGACGAACGCGGTCTCCAAGCCGACGATCTCGCCCCAGCGCATGCCGGTGTACCCCTTGAGGACCACGGCGACGAACTCGTCGTCGCGGCCGGAGAGCAGGGCGGCGCGCTCGGCGGTCAGCAGGATGCCGAGCGCGTCGGTGACCACCTTCTCCGGACCACGGTCTCGGGAGCGGCCGGCGCGCTTACCCCGTCCGCGCCGCCGAGCGGCCGGGTTGGACGTGATCAGGCCCTCGTCGATCGCGTCCTCGAAGATCAGGTGGAGTGTCGAGCGCCAGGTCTTGACGCTGGAGGCCGCGTAGAGGGCCTTCTCCTTCTTCTCCCACAGCTCGACGTCCGTGCGCAGGATGCCGGCGAGCGCCTTGTCCTCGAACTCGGGGAGCAGGTGCTCCTCGATGTGGCGCTTGTAGTTCTGCATGGTCGAGGCCGCCAGGTCCTGGGCCTCATACCAGCGGTTCGCGTACTCGCCGAAGGTCTCCTGGCCGAGCGCCGGGTCGCGCCAGTCGCCGCGACGGTACTTGTTCTCGGCCTCGGCCGCTGCCCGTTGGGCCTCGCCCTTGGTGGCGAACCTGATCGCCTTGCCGTTCTCGTCGACGACCGTGTTGTGCTTGCCGGGCGCGACCTTGTACCTGCCGCGCCAGTAGTTTCCGCGCTTCTCCGCGAAACCCAAGTCCCGCTGCCCCCTCTTCCTTTCTTCGGCTACGGCAGATGCGATCGGGTCACGCGACAGTGCTGTACTGCTGCTGTCGACGCGGCGGGCGGGCCCGCAGGCGAGTCGCCTGCGCCACGGCAGGGCGGCGACGTGGCGCGGAGTCGGTCTGCGTAACGGGCCCAGAGAGCGGCTCGGTCGCCCGGGCGGCTATCTGCGCAGGCTGGGCCGGCCGCTCCTCGTAGAGGCGGATGATCTCGGCGAGGTGCTCGGCGGTGAAGCGGTAGGCCCGGCCGACCCGGGTGTGCGGGATCAGACGCCGTCGCGCGCGGTCCTTGACCCACCAGGCCGAGCAGCCGAGGGTGTCGGCGATCTCCTCGGGACGGTAGAGGCGGGGTGGAGGGGCGTCGGACGGCCTGTGGGGGATGGGCGCGGGCGTGGGTCGGTGCAAGGGGGCGGCTCCTGGTCGCGAGGGCGAGGACGGATGCATGAGCGGCTCAGGTGGCGCCCGGACCTGGAGGAGGGCGAGGGGCGATACCTGCAGGGCTTCGGCGATGGCGACGAGGTCGTCAATATCGCATCGCCGCTTGGCGAGTTCGATGCGGGACAGCATCGTGTTGGACATAGGACGGCCCAATGCGGAACACCGCGCGGCGAGTTGGCGCTGCCCAAGACCGCGTTCCGTGCGGAGGATTTCGATGGTGCGAGCCGCCAGCATTCCTGCGGGCCCTATTTCCAGAGATCGTGCTGCCATGGCTCCAGTTGTAGCGTGCATTCGCCGGTTTGGTTAACCGGCGATCGTCGGCTATGTTGCGCCGCGCTCAATCGGTGAGCGAGGCGGTCGGGGTGCTGCGCAAGGCCGGATCCCCGAACGGGCCCCGACACCAGAGAGCCTCTCTGACGTGGGGTGTTGTGTTGTAGCTTCGTCGCTCGCAGGACGTCAACGGCTTGCCGATGTGATCCTTCTGGCTCGAGATGCGGGGTAACTATTTGGCCAACCGCCGATCGTGCCCTACCGTTTTCGCACCGCCCTCTCCGTCTCGATTTCCAGCAGCATTTCTGCCGTGAGAGATTGCGCCGGATAGGGCTGGACTTGCGCGCCGTGGGTGTGGCTATGTTGACGACGCCCGGAAAGCGCGAGCGGCCATCAACGCGTTCGCGTCAACGGCCGGACATCCCCGCCCTTCACGCCCGTCTCCGCCCCCGACCGACGGTGAACCGTGGGCACCCAGCCCACCGGCCACCGAGTGAGGACCGCCCCTCTTGGCACGAATCCGCACCATCAAGCCGGAAGCCTTCGTCTCCGAGTCCCTGGCAGCCGTCTCCCTGACCGCCGAGCGCACCTTCTTCGGCCTGCTCACCCAGGCCGACGACCAGGGGCGTCACCGCGACCACGCCGCGATCATCGCCGGGCAGCTGTGGGTCCTGCGCCCGGAACACACGCCTGGCGATGTCGAGCAGGACCTCGCCCAGCTCGCCGACGCCGGGCTGATATGCCGCTACAAGGGCCCGGGCGACAAGCGCTACCTGCACATCGTCACCTGGCAGCAGCATCAGAAGATCAACCGCCCCAGCGCGAGCCGTCTTCCCGCCTGCCCGCACCACGACACGCAGACTCGCACCGCGCCCGGCGTCGGCGCGCCGGCTGCGGGAGCCGGCATCACGGAGCCCGCATCGCAACCTCACGGAGCCCTCCGTGAGGACTCCGGGCGAATACGCGAGCCTGCGGTGAATCCGGTCACCGATGATGAAACAGCAGGTCAGAGCGATCTCCGTGAGCCCTCCGTGAGACAGCGGGGAGGGCTCAGTGAGGGAGCGGTGACGCCTCACGGTCCGGATCTAGGACCTAGGATCATGGATCTAGGAAATACCCCTTCGGGGGGCGCGAGCGCCCCCGCACCCCACGCCGTCTCGGCCAACCAGCTCATCGCCGAGTACGCCGCCGCTTGCACACACCGTCCGCCCAAGGACGTCCTGGGCCATCTCGCTCGCGAAGTGCGCAAGCTGCTCGGCGAGGGCATCGACCCCGCCCACATCCGGGCCGGCCTAGAACGGCACCGTGCCAAGGGCCTGCATCCCAGCACTCTGCCGAGCCTCGTGCACGAGGCCATGAACGCGGCCTCCGCCGCGCCGGTTGTCCACAGGGCGTGGACAAACCCCGCCGATGTCGAAGCCGCCTACGGAGGTGACCTCTGACCGCCACCCTCACCCGCGAGCCCCACCGGGTCGGCCCACTCGCCGACCGGCTCAACGGCATCCTTGCCAGTCGCGGCATCGACCTCGCCACCGCCGCCGTCGAGGACGGGCAGGCCGAGCCCGTCACCGCGCTGGAACTCGCCGACGCCAGGATCCCCGCCCGGTACCGCCGAGCCCTGGCCGGCCATCCGAAGGTCACCGCCTGGGCCCACGAGATCGCCCGCGCCGGGCGCCCCGGCCCGGGCGGGCCGGGCATCGCCGAAGGCCCGTCGCTGCTGATCGCCGGCCCCACGGGCACGGGCAAGACGTACCAGGCGTACGGCGCCATCCGCACCCTGCTCGCGCGAGGGGTCCGTCTGCGCTGGGAAGCGACCACCACCGCCGACTTCCACGCGCGCCTGCGCCCCCGCGCCGGCCACGACGCTGAACGTGACCTGCAGACCCTGGCGCGCTGCCCGCTGCTGTTCCTGGACGACCTCGGCGCGGCCAAGACCAGCGAATGGACCGAGGAGCTGACCTACCGGCTCATCAACCACCGGTACGAGCACATGCTCCCAACCCTCATCACCACCAACCTTCCGATGGAGCAGCTGCGCGTCTCCCTCGGTGACCGCGTCGCCTCCCGCCTCGCCGAGATGACGGAGCGCGTCATCCTCGACGGCCCCGACCGACGACGCCGCACAGCGCCCGCCGTCTGACTGACCGCCTCAGCGCCCTCTCCTGGCCGGGCCCGCCGCATCACCCGCGCTCACACCAGCCCCGCCCGCGCCAGCCACTCGCGTAGGCGGTTGCTCAGCGTTCCGTCGATTCACCCCCTTCGCCCTCATTCCTCCAGGCCTTGGAGCCCCCTCCTGCCTCCTCTCAGTCCCGTCCCCCTCGCCATGCGGATCAGCGGCACGCCGCTCCTCCCTGACTGGGCCACCTCCCCGGTGATGACCGTGGCGCTCCTCATCCCGCCCGTGCTGCTTGGCCTGCTCGCCGGGTGGCTTGTCCGCCAGCAGCGCCGCCGACCGCATCACACCAAGCGCCGGCACGGAGCCGTCGCAGTGCCGGTCGCGGCCGTGGCCGCGCTCGGCTGCACCGCATACAGCGCGGACACCAGCTGGCGGTTCGCCGCCGACTACCTCGACATGGGCGGTACCGCCGAGCGCGTCTCGATGTTCGCCGCCGCCGAGCTGGCCCTGTTCGCCACCGCCCTGATGGCCCGGCAGAACCTCAACGGCCCGAAGCAGGCACCCGGCCTGCCCGGCACCCTCACCTGGGTCATCACCGCCGTCCAGGTTCTGCCCGCCTACGCCGAGTCCGGGCTGGTCGGCGGCACCGTGCGAGCCTTCGTCGGCCCCGTCATGGCCGCGATGCTGTGGCACCTGGCCATGGGCATCGAGCTGCGCCACCGCGCCCCCGACGCCACCTCACGCGGCCTGGCCGCCGTCCTCGTCCGTCAGGCACGCGAACGCCTCCTGGCTCGACTCGGCATCGCCGACCAGGACGCCGACGCCGCCCGGCTCATCCGCGAGCGCGCGCTGAGCGAAGCCGTCACCCTCATCCTGCGCGCCGAGTCGATGACCGACCGCCAGCGCGGCAAGCGGCGGCAACGACGCCTGGCGGAACGCCTGCACGAGGCCCTGGAGCGGGCCGACGTCGACGGAGATCCGCTCCAGGACGAGCTGCTGCTGCGCAAGCTCTCCACCCGCAAGCAGGCCCTCGGCCTCGCTTCCATCACGCTGCCGCCGCGCTGGGAGGTCCCGGTCTCTTACCCTGCCCGTGGGTCCGGGCACAGCAGCCCGGGCTCCGGCCGCACGGCACAACTGCCGCGGGCAGAGGAAACTGCCCGCCCGCACCCGTCAGATCCGGGTGGCGACGAGGTGCCTCCGGTTGCCCGCCCGCAGCCTGCCCGCCCGGGGCCCGGGCTGCCCGCACGGGCAGAAACCGAAGACAGCCCTGCACTCGCGGGCAACAGCTCGGGCAGCGTGTCGGGCAGGCGCGAGCAGAAACCGGCTGCCCGGAAGAAGCGCGACGCCGGCAAAGCCCGTGCCTCCGACGAGGTCATCCTCAAGCACGCTCGCCGCATCCATCAGGAGACCGGCAGCGTCGGACGCGACCGGGTCGAGGACGCCCTGCGCGCCGCCGGCTACACCGTCTCCAGCGACGGCGTCGGACGAGTCGTCCGCGAGTTCAAGGCCCAGCTCAAAGCCGCAGCCGGCCATCCACCCCGCTGATCCCCGCCGCATCAGCATTCCCGACCACGCCCCGACCCGAAAGGCCCCATGCAGACCCCGCACCACGAAGACCCCATGGCCGCCGAGGAATCCCTGCCGTCCAATCCTGCCCCAGGCGGAGCAAGTTGGAGGTTCGGACACTCCCCCGCGGGGAGAGCGCCCGAACCCGACCCCGCCCCGGGGGTGGCGGGGCCCGTCCGGCGCCAGGGGGCGCCGGACGGGAAGGCTGCGACCGAGGGCGGACCGCAGCCAGGCAAGGTCAGCCGCAAGGGCAAGGCCAGGAAGGGTAAGTCGCGTCCGCGTGACAAGAAGCAGCGCCCGGCTCACAGCGTCCGCCTCAACGACCAGGAACTCGGCATCATCCAGGCCGGCGCCGACCACGTCGGCATGAGCGTGGCCGGGTTCCTGGCCCACTCCGCGTTGGCTGCTGCCCGGGACCAGTCCCGCACTGCAGCGGCCATCGCGACCGAGCGGGACATCTTGACTGCCCTGTTTGGTGTGCGTCGTCAGCTCGGCTGGGCAGGCGGCAACGTCAACCAGATCGCCAAGGCCCTCAACTCCGGTGCCGACGCACCGCACTTCGCTGCTGCCCTGGCCGACCTGCAGCGTGCCGCGCAGGCCGTCCAGCGGGCAGCCGACAGGGTCGCCAACGGGCAGGAGGGCGAGGCGGCTTGATCCCCCGGATTCACCAGCAGGGCAGCAACACCCTCGGGCTCCTGCATTACCTGTACGGCAAGGGCACCCACGAGGAGCACATCGACCCGCACCTGGTCGCTTCCTTCGACGGCATGGCCCCCGACCCCGGCCGCGACCCCTCGGTCACGAAGAAGGACCTCCAGCACCTCCTCGACCAGCCCCTGTCGCTGCTCGACGTGGACCTGCGTCCCGACAAGCACGTCTGGCACTGCTCGGTGCGCGCCGCCCCGGACGACCCGATCCTGTCCGACGAGCAGTGGGGCGACATCGCCCGCCGCATGGTCGCCGCCGCCGGCATCGACCCCGGCGACGGCGCCGGCTGCCGCTGGGCGGCCGTCCGGCACGCCGAAGACCACATCCACATCATCGCCACCCTCATCCGCGAGGACGGCCGCCGCCCCGACCACCACCGCTCCGGCAAACGCGCCCAGGCCGAGTGCCGCCTGATCGAAAAGGAACTCGGCCTGCACCAGGTCGCGCCCGGAGACGGCACCGCCGCCAAGCGGGCCAGCAGCGCCGAGCGGCACAAGGCCGAACGGGCGGGCAGGGAGCGTCCGGCGCGCGAGGAGCTGCGGGAGACCGTACGGCGCGCGGTCGCCGGCGCTGGCAGCGAGGAGGAGTTCTTCGACCGGCTGGCCGCCGCCGGTCTGCTGATCCGCAAGCGCGTCGCGCCCTCCGGCGACCTGCTCGGCTACAAGGTCGCCCTGCCCGATGACCGCAACGGTGAGAGGGAGCCAGTGTTCTACGCGGGCTCCACGCTCGCACCCGATCTGTCCCTGCCCCGCATCCGCGAACGCTGGACGCTTTCCGCGGAGGCCGCTTCGGCGGACGGTACGCGGCCGGAGCAGCCAGCCCTGCCGGACGTGACAGGTCCCGCGTTCGCGCGGCGCCGGGCCACCGCCGCCGCCTGGCAGGCGCTGCTGATCATCGACCACGGTGACGACGGCGCGGCAGCGGCGCAGATTGCGGCTGCGGGTGAGGTCCTGGACGCGCTGGCCAAGACCGCCGCCGCCCACACCCGCGCTGAGCTGCGCGAGGCAGCCTTCGCATTCGAGCGGGCCAGCCGCTCCCACGTGAAGGCCGTACGCGGGCACGACCGGGCCCTGCGCCAGGCCGCCCGTGACCTCGTCCACAGCGGACCCGCTCTGGGCCGCGGCGAAGACGGCGCCACCACCGCCATGCTCATCGACATGGCCTTCTTCCTCGCCACCACCGCGGCCAACTGGCATGCCAAGAAGCACCACGCCCAGCAGGCCGCAGCAGCCCGGCAAGCAGCCGAGCACCTACGCGCCGCCTACCAGGCCGCCGCAGGTGAGCCCATGGCCGTCCTCCGCCAGCGAGGCCAACGCCTGGCCCCGCGTGCTCGGCAGCGGCAAGCCGACCTTCTCCACCAGGTGCTGCCGGAGCTGGCCGCACAGATCCAGGCCGAGCCCGGCTGGCCCGCCCTGGCCGCCACCCTCGACGACGCCCGCAGAGCCGGCCATGACCCGGGCGCCCTGCTGACCGAAGCCGCCGGACGGCGGGTGCTTGACACCGCCACCTCCATCAGCGACGTCCTGGTATGGCGCTTGCGGCGTAGTGCCCACCTGCCCGCCCTGCCCGAAAACTCCCACGACGCACCGCGAGGCAGTCGGCGCCAGGGGTCGGCGGCGCCCCGCGCGTTGCCGAAGCAGGGCGCCCTGAACGACCCCACCCGTCGGCGCTGACCAGCGAAAAGCCGACGGAACATAGCCGACGATCGGCGGTTGGGCAAACCGCCGATTCTCCGGATCATTGATGCCTCCACCCACCCCACTCCTGTGAGGAGCACCCGTATGCCCACAACCCAAGCCCGGCCCGAGATCGTCGTCCTGCTCTGCGACGCGGACATCAAGCGCAAGCGTGAAACCAACACGTGGAACCACCTCGACGGGCGCCCGTTCAGCAAGGAGGAACGGGACCTGGTCCTCAGTGCCACCCGCGTCGAGTTCGAAGAAATAAAGGAGCAGTTCAAGCGCTACCGGGAGTACCGGCGCACGGTGGACGAAGCTCCGGATGCTCTGGAGCGCTTCCTGGCCCCGTTCATGGAGCGGCTCGCCGAGAAGAAGCTGGGCAACGCCGTCGAGCTCATGAACGAGGACGAGCGAGCCGAGCTCGATCACCTCCTCGGGCTCATCGTCGAACCAGTCCGTCCCTTCGCCCCGTACACCTTCTAACCGGGGCCCGCATGACCACCATGACGGTGCTCCGCTCCCAAGACGGAGCCAGCCTCCGGCACACCGAGCCATGGGCGTTCAGGCGGTAGCCGGCCCAACGCGCCGCCGCAACGAACAACGGGGCACAGCGACGAACCGCTCCCTGTAACCGCGGACCGTGACGCCACGCAGACGCCGACCAAGGCACAGCAGCACGAAGCCGGGCCTCCCCGAGGGGAGGCCCGGCTTCCATGCATTGGATGGCCTCAGCTGGCTGGAGCGCGCAGGAGCCGGTCGCGTGTGCTCTCCGGCAGCACCCGGCGCAGGACCGGTGCGCTGGAGCTGAGGGAGCTCGCGAACGCGGCGACGAGGTCGTGCGGCACGCTGCTGCTGAACGACGCGGCCCACAGGTAGCCCGCGCCGAACACCGGCTCGGCCCACGCCTGCCACCCGGCCAGGGCCGCCTCGTCCGCCTCAGCCACCAGCGCCAGGGGATCGCCATCCTGGATGAGGGGCGGCACCTCGCCGAGGCGGATGTGGGAGGCGAACGTCGGATCCACCGCGCCCCTGCCGGGCTGGTCGACGTCGCGCAGCCACCCGTGCGCCGTAACCGCATCCAGGACCAGCTCGTGCCCACCACACGGCAGGGCGGGCTGATCGCGGGAGTCGAGCGCGGCCAGGAAGCAGGCGAGGGTCTCCCCCGGGACATCGGGGGTGAAGTAAGCCGACCACTGGGCGAGCGGGCTGCGCAGGTCCGTACGGGCGGACACCTGCCAGGCGATCGGCAGGTTCCCCAGGTGGAACGGCTCGTCCGGCAGAACCCACTGCGCCCACCGCAGTGAGTCGGGGCTGATGTGCAGGACAGTGCTGCGCAGTATCTGCCGGTCCTCCGGCGCCTCGCCCGGCTCCTGGCGCCCACGGACGAGTGTCAGGCTCGTCCAACCCAGGTCGGCGAGCGAGTCGGCAACAGCGTCGTAGAAGCGTCCGTCGTCACCGGCCAGGTGCCGGGGACCGACCCAGTAAGCGGACGGGACGACGGCCGGAGCGGGTGGATCGATCGGGAAATCGGGATGCAGGGGGCCTCCAAGGGCTTGGGGTCTTTGTGTCGCCACCGTCAGGCAGACGGTGAGCTACCGCCGAAGTCAGCGCTACCGAGAAAGTTCGAGCTGCTGTTGTCACACCTGTCGGGCGGTCTCCAGCACGCGAGCGACTGCGGCAGCGACGACATCGGCCGGCGTCTCAGTGTCGAAGGACATCTGGTAACCGCGCACCTTGGCCGTACCAGTGACGGCGATCTTCCACCCCTCGCCGTCGGT
>NZ_BNBF01000008.1:141849-147478 GCF_014654935.1 Streptomyces capoamus | reverse complement strand
ACCAGGACGCCCGAGCGGGAACCAACCAAGGTAAAAACGCCCATCCTTGGAATTGACATGCACGTCCGCGCGGTCGTCCACGACCAGGTGGAAGTCGTCGGCGGAGAACTGATCCATCACCAGCGTGGCCTGGCCAGGGCCGAGCAGCCACCCACGCAGCCGCAGAGCCTCGACGGTGGTGGAGAATCCGGGAGCCGTGGACGCCGCAGTCACGGGCAACCACCTCTCTGACCTGGTCTTTTACGAGAAGGTCGTCCAGGTTCACATGCCGCTGTGGCGTTGGCCAGTCATTCGTGGATCTTCGCTGTCTGCCCCCGGCGAACTGCGATACACAGCGCCGCAGCGGCACGGTCGTATCCCGTACAAACGGCGCGCGCGACCCCAAGACCGCTCCGACGAAGTCGAAGGTCACACGCCCAGCAGGTTCCGAGCTTCCTCGGCGCACCCCCACGACAGCGTGACGCCGGCGCCTCCATGCCCGTAGTTGTGCACCACCAGGGTGCCGTCGTCCCGCGCCTCTCCCTCCACGCGGACGGTGGCGCGGGTCGGTCGAGCGCCGGTCCGGTGCTCCAGGACAGGGGTCTGAGCGAGTCGGGGCTCGACCTCGGCGCACCGGGCGAGGATGCCGGCAGCCGCCTTGTCGTCGGGGGCCAGATCGCCCTCGCCGTCGATCGCGGTGCCGCCCAGGACGACCGTGTCGCCGTGGGGGTAGAAGCACAGGAGGTCCGGGGAGAGGCCGGTGTCCTCGGAGAAGAACTCGGTCAGCCCAGGGTTGGTGACGACGACGTGCTGGCCGCGGATGGGCCGGAGGTCAGGATCCGGAACCAGGTCGCGTGCGCCAAGGCCCGCGCAGTTAACGATCGCCGAAGCCGGACCGGCGTCCGAGAGCGAAGTCAGCCGTCGCTGCTCGACCACGCCGCCGGCCTCGCGGAGTCTGCGCAGGAGGTAGTCGAGGTAGGTGGGCATGTCGATCAGTGGCACGGTGAACCGGTAGCCAGCCGTGAACCCGGCCGGGAGTTCGACCCGCTCGCACGGTCGGAAACCGGGCAAAGTGGTGGCCCAGTCCGGCGCGGCTTCGGCCGTGCGGGACGCCTCGATGCCACTGGTGAGCCGGACGCCCGTCGCCGGGTCCTGGGCCAGCTCCCGGAAGATCTCCAGGGACCGTTGTCCCCACTGGTCGACCTTGTCCTTCGGCTCGACCAGGTAAGGCCCCCACATCGCCCCGGCCGCCAGCGACGTGGCCCCCGGCACCTGCTCGGCGATCACGTACACCGAAGCCCCGGCCTCGGCGAGAACAACGGCCGTGGTGAGCCCAGCCACCCCAGCCCCGACAACGACAACGCGCTCCCCTGCGGTCATGGACCCGACCCTAACGGCCGGGTTGCGTCGATGGGGCGTGTTGGGCGAGGGCGTCCTCCAGGGCTGGCAGGAAGCCGCGCACGTGAGGGTTGCGCTGTCGGCGGCGAAGGTCGGCGGCAAGCTGGTGGAGCAGCGCCGCGCTGCGAGGCGAGCGGACGACATCAAGGCGGTCGGCGGCGATCCGGCCGATCTCGCAGGCTGCCTCCAGGTCTCCGTGCGCGCTGTGGCCCAGGGCCAGCCAGGCTCCCTCGAACATGGCTCGGCGCTGGCTCGGGTCGCCGCGCGGGACGTCGTACGCCCCGGATCTGAGCATCTCGGTCCCTTGGGCGAGGAAGCGGCGGCTCTCCTTTCCGCTCTCCGCCTTCTGCCGTGCACGACCCATCTGGATGAGGCCGTAACCGGCCTGGCAGTCCAGGTGGTTGTCGGTGAGGAAGTACATCCAGCGGGGCTCTTCTTGGCCGCCGTCCCGGCTTGCGATCAGTTCGCGGGCAACGCCACGAGTGTGGGCGAAGTCGTTGTCACGGCCAGCGGCGGCGTAGGCGTACGCGAGTCGGGACAGGACGGATGCCTGGACGGCCAGCGGGGCGGCGTCGCTTGCCCGGCGGGCGGCCTCACCGAGAGCGATGGCGTCCGCGGGGTGTCCTCGACTCGCCGCCTGGAAGGAGAGGTCGCCCAGGATGTGGGCGCACAGGGGGAGATCATTGACCTGATGCGCGGCCCGGAGCGCCGTGACGAAGTAGCGCTGCGCCAGTCCGTGGTCGGCCGCGTCGAAGGCCATCCAGCCGGCCAGCTGACCGATCTCCGCGAGCGCGCGGATCAGACGGCTCGTGACAGCCGGAGGGTGGCCGCCTTCGCGAATCAGCAGCCCGACAGCCCGGAACTGGGCTCCGACGTAGGGCAGATGACGTGCCCCTCCGTGCTCGTCATCGAGCAACTGGAGCATGGGAAGGTGCTGCTCGACCTGGTCCACGAGCGGATCGGTGCCGAGCGACGACGTCATTCGGGGCGTGTACTGACCGCGTCCCGCGGTGCCGTCGAGGTACTGGGCGACGATCGCGAGGAGTCCCGCGCCCGAGATCGCGAGGAACCGGCGCCGGTCGACGAGCCCTCCCATCACCCACTCCTCCACGATCGCCTCCATGCCCTGCGCGGTCCAAGGCCGCGCGAGATCCGTGTCCGCGGGGACCAGCGCTGACGAGTCGCCCACACGACCCTGCCACAGTTCGGCTATCGAGACATTCCTACCCAGCTCCTGGGAGAGCACGTAGGCGGCCATCATCGGCAACGGCGAACGCGGCAGGGAGCCGGCGTCCCGCCAGTGGTACGGCGCCGACTCGGCCACCGTCCCCGCGCCGAAGACCCGGTTGAGCTTGCGAGCGAGCGCCTTCGGGCTCCACCCGAGTTCGTCGAGGCACCCCGCCAGTACGACGTTGGGCTCGCCTGTCTGCGGTGCCACGTGCGACCACCCTTCGCTCCAGTGGTTCGTCCATCACTTCGCGAGCCCCATGGTGATGCCCCTGGACGGACGATTCACCACCGTCGCATGGAAGTTGACCGAGTTGACCCACTGATCGGGTCCTGTCTGACCTTCCCTCTCCTGTGTTCTTGGATCCCGGCGGAGGCGCCCGTCTTCACGGGCCGACGGAGAAAGAGGTGGGCCTTGAGACAGCACACGAGCACCTCCCCAGGCCGACCGAGCGGTGTGCTGGACCGTGACGCCGGACGACCAACCTCCGCCGCCGGACGCGGGCTCGCCGCTGGCGACGGCACGACCACCCTGATCACGGATCTGCCGTACGGACCGGAAGCGGCCGAGGTCGCCCGGAGCGCCGTGACGCTGGCGCTGCGTGGCACTGAGACGGACGTACTTGCTGACGCCCGCCTGATCGGGTCGGAGCTCGCGACGAACGCCTTCGTCTCGGGCAGTCCTCCGTTGGTTCTGTGCGTCGACCGCAGGAGTCTGACCGGCGGCGGCCTGGAGATCGAAATCACCGTCACCGACGGCGGCTGTTGCCGACCCGCACCCGCTTCTCCCACCGCTCCCGACGAGCAGGCCGAATCAGGACGGGGACTGGTCATCGTCGATGCCTTGGCCGACGCCTGGTCGCTGACCACTGGCACCCACGGCTCTCGTGCCTGGTGCCGACTCACCCACAGGCCGTGCTTTTCGTCCGTCGGCGCCTGATGTCCACGCCTGCCCAAACCCGTCCTCCAAGGAGGCACCACACAGTGCGCATCGACCATGCGACTTCCCCACCCTCACGCACGGCTGTGCCGGAGGCCGCTCGCCAGCCCAGGGTCGTCGTCGCTCTCCACGAGGGCTTCTACGGCGCGGAGTCGGGCACCGGCTTCAGCAACCGCGCCTTCCTCACGGCACTGGCCCGACTCCTGCCGGCAGGCCGCCTCTCAGTGATCACCCCGCACGTGCCCGAGACCGCGGGAGCGCACGATCAGCGGTGGGCCGGCGAGGTGCGGCAGATTCTGCGACAGGCCGCGGCCGAGGTCATCATGATCCCGAAGGTCAACGCGCCGCCGGACTCGGTCCGCGGCTCGGTGCAGCTGTGCGACCTGGCGGGCGAGGCGGCCATACGCATCGCCGCGCGGGCGAGCCGGTGCCTCCTCGTCGGTCTCGACATCCCGTTCCTCGGGCTCGCGCCCTACACGTCGCCGACCACGGACCTGCTGCTCGTGCCCCGCTCCACGACCGCGCTGACGCGGCCCAAGGACGTCTCCCGCGTCCGCTGGGAGCGGGACGCCCTGCGGGCGGCGACACTCCGAGGTGGGCGCGTCGGGGCCATCTCCTCCCATATGCGAGGCCACCTCGTCGTCAACTACGCCGTCCCTCGGTCAAGCATCGTGAGCATCCCGAACGGACTGATCCGTGAGGAGATGGTCAGGCCGGCCACGGCTCTGCCGCTGCCTTTCAAGGCCCGCGCCGGATTCCTTCTCGCCATGGGCCGCGCAGTCCCGACGAAAGGCTTCGAAGATCTCCTGGAGGCGTTGCGCCTGCTGAAGGAACGCGGTGTCCCCGTTCCTCACCTGCTGCTGGCTGCTGTGACCTCGGAGGATCACAAGCAGCCCTCCTCGTACCAGCAGGACCTGGCGGCACACATCCGGGCGCACGATCTGGACGCGACTCTGATCACTCGCTTCACCCCCGCTATCCGTGCCTGGTTGCACAGCCCGGCCCTGCGCGCGGTCATCGTTCCCTCTCGCGAGGAGCCCTTCGGCCGGATACCCCTGGAGGCGTTCGCGGCCGGTGCGGGCCCGGTGGTCGCGACCACGGCCGGCGGCCTGGCTCAGACCGTCATCGACGGCGAGACCGGTTTCACGGCCGCACCGCAGGACCCCAGGTCCCTGGCATCCGCTCTGCACCGGGCCCTGACCGTCCTGCCCCGAGAACGCGATCGGCTCCGGACCGCCGGGGCGGCCCTGGTGCGCTCCCGCCACGACTACGAGGCCAGCGTCGGTTCCGTCATGGACCGCATCGCCCCTTGGGCGCTGGCGCGGTCAGCCACCGCGGAGGGCCGCGCGCGATGACCCAGCCGGTGGTGCTGATCAGCCTGGAGTCCCCGCACTCCTTCTGGCGGCTGTCCTCCGAGCACGAGCGTGCGCTGTCCGCCGCCTTCCCCGGCGTCGAGTTCCGCAGGGCGACCGAGGAGGCCGTGCCGCACGAGCTGGCTGACGCGCACATCTACTTCGGATGGCGATTCGCGCCCTCGTGGCTGTTCGCCGCGCCACATTTGAAGTGGATCGCTTCCCCGGCCGCCGGCACTGACCATCTGCCCGTCGCCGAGGCGCACTCCGTCGGGGTGGCCCTGACCCGCTCGTACGGCTTCCACGGCAGGCCCATGGCCGAGCACGCCATGGGCCTGGTCCTGGGTTTCTCCCGCGGGCTGTTCATCAGCCAGCGCGTCCAGCGGAACCGTGGCTGGTGGAAGGACGACCTGGCCGAGGAGTTCTTCGACCTGGCGGGGGCGACGATGACCATCGTCGGCTGCGGCAGCGTCGGACGCCACCTCGCCCAGGCCGCTCGGGCCTTCGGCATGAACGTCATCGGAGTGCGCCGGACACCACCTGCGGCTTCCGAGGGCGGGATCACGTGGGTGCACACGACGGCGGTGCACCAGGCGGTGTCCGTCGCCGACGTAGTGGTCAATCTGCTGCCCGCGACCCCGGCGACGGACCGCTACTTCGACCATGACCTCTTCTCGGCGTGCAAGCCCCGCTCTCTCTTCCTCAACCTCGGCCGCGCGGCAACCGTCGACCA
>NZ_BNBF01000008.1:125404-141804 GCF_014654935.1 Streptomyces capoamus | reverse complement strand
GCCGGCCCTCCTGGCCTCCCTCGACACCGGCCACCTGCGCGGCGCCGCCCTGGACGTGTTCGATCCGAAACCGCTCCCCGCCCGTCATCCGCTTCGGCTCCACCCCCGGGTCGTACTCACCCCGAAAAGCTCGGTGTTCTGCCGCGCGTACATGGACGGGGCGGTTGCGTTCTTCGCCGACAACCTGCACCGCTACCTCTCGGGCCAGCCCCTCAACGGCCTGGCCGAGGCGCCCGCCACCCGCTCTCCGCTCGTAGGAGGCTGACCAATGCCCACCGCAGACCACGACGATCTGGCCGCCGCCTTCGCCGCCGCAGGCCGCAACCACCCCTACCTGGCCTTCACCCTGAACTCGCTGTGCAACCTGGACTGCGTGTTCTGCAAGCCCCGGTGCATGCCGGACTACGGGCACAAGGACCGGCCTCTGACCGCGTCCGACTACGCGGCCATCGCCACCGAGGCCGGGGCCTGGGAGATCAGGAAGGCGCACTGCTCCGGCGGTGAGCCGACCCTCCGAGCCGACATCCTCGACGTCATCGCGGGCCTCGCCGACGGCCTCGGACCCGACGCCGCGATCGGCATGACCAGCCACGGCAACCTGCGCCGGGGGCTGAGCGTCGAACAGCTCCACGAGGCCGGCCTGACCTACCTCAACCTCAGCCTCCACAGCCTCGACCCGGCGCGGTCCGCCGCGATCATGGGCGGCGGCGACCCGCGCACCACCCGGAGCACCCTTGACGCCGCCCTCTCCCTCGGCCTGCGAGTGAAGATCAACTGCGTTCTTCAGCGCACCTACCTGGACGACGCGTTCGCCGTGGCCGAACTCGCCCGCGACCTGCCCGTCGCCGTCCGCCTGATCGAACTCCAGAACATCGGCCCCGCCCAGGCGCTCTTCGACACCGAGTTCATCACCGAAGCGGAGGTGCGTGACCGTCTCCACGAGTGGTTCGCGAACGCTGGCGAAGTCCCCCGGGGCCAGCTGGGCGTCCGCAGCCCCGGGCAGTACCTCCGTCCCGACGGCTGGGCAGGATCGATCGGCTTCATCTCCAACTCCAGCTGCGCCACCTGCTCCGACGCCAACCGCATCAAGATCACACCCACGGGAGTGGCTCGACCCTGCATCCTGCACAACCGCGACATCCCCCTGAAGCCTCACCTCGCCGACGGCACCCTCGGCGACGCCTTCGCCCACCTCTTCCAGGCCATGCTCGACCGCAACACCAACGATGCCTGGCAGGGCTTCCACTACGTCGACTACGACCTGCGCTGGGACCGGATGGAGCGCCCCGAAGGCACTCCGGTCCTGCCTCTGCTCCCCGTCCTGCCCACGGAAGCGGCCGGCCCCTCCTGCGCCCGCGCCTCCACCGGGGAGCGGTGATGGTCGTGGTCGACGCGCCGCCTCTCTACCAGGAGCTCGGCGCTCTGTACGAACACGAACTGGACACACACGGCGTCGGAGCCGTGATGCTCACCCACAAATGGCAGCCGACCGACCTGCTGGCTCCGCACTCCGACATCGACGTACGCGTCATCCTGCGCCAGGCACCTGCGGACTGGGAAGAGTGGAACCACCGCCTGGCCACCGCACACACCACCGCAGTCGACCGGGAAGTCTTCCATCGACGTCTCCTGGAGCACCCGCCCGGCTTCGCGTTCACCGTGACCGAGACGGACGGGAGACTCGTCTCCGCACCCGAACTCGCGACCTGGTCACTGATCAGCGGCAGCGTGCGGGACTTCCAACGCTGGAAGTCCCGCGCCCAAATGGCGCCCTGGTGCGAGGTCGATGAGCGGTTCTACCGGGGAATCCTCCAGGCTCGGATGGGCGGCCGATACCAGCTGGCTGCGGACAGCACAGACAACGTGGCCGAGGACATCGCCGCGTACCGACGCCACTGCGTGGCGTGGCACTACCTCGCCCCATGCTGGTTCGCCGCCGCCGCACTCGCGACCCGGACCCGCTGCCCCGGAAAAACGGCGGCCCTCACCCAGTGGCGGCCGGAAGGACTGGACGGATACGCCGAGCTGTTCCTCCGGCACTCAGAGCACGATGCCGATGCCCGCCCAAGGAGCCCGCGCCACCTGCTCCGCGCGGCCCATGTCGCCCTGGAGGCGGCCATGCGCCGCGTACCTGACGGGGGCCGCCCAGACGACCAGGGGCATGAGCACGCTCGTACTGACTGGGTGATGACGGCCGGCATGCTCCGTGTACGCGTCGCCCGCTGGCTGTACTACCTCGATCCGCCGCCCGGTGTGGCGACCGCGTACCTGATCCGGCGGGAGGCGAAAGAACTCCGCTCCGCCGCGCAAACGCTGACCGCGCTTGCGGCAGACGAGGCGACTGTCGCTCAGCGGCTGGCCGCCCGGATGGCGGCGTTGATCCCCACCGGACCGACCACCGCCGACACCCTGCGCACAACGCTCGCGCGCTGGCACCAGCAGAAGACCACCGTCCAGGACTTCCTCAGCTTCACGCCCGACGACGTCCACCTCTGATCCAAGGAGTCTCGCCATGACCGCGCGTGCGCTGGTGCCTCGCATCCTCAAAACGGCCAAGGTCAAGATCACCACGAAGTGCAACCGGCACTGCGACTTCTGCATCTTCGCCGACGGCGCCCAGGGCGAGAACATGCCCCTGGAACTGTTCTCCACCATCCTCACCCGGCTGGAGACCATCCCCTTCCAGCAGCTGCACATCAACGGCGGCGAACCCACCGTGCACCGGGACTTCCCAGTGCTCAGCGACGCCGCCCGCAAGCGGCTGCCGGACAAAGTCATGGTCCTGGGCACGAACGCCATCACCCTGGCCCGCAACCAGCCGATCATGGACGCGACCCTCCGCTCCTACGACCAGGTCCTCATCGGCTGCGACGACGAACACGGGAACTACGACGAGGTGCACGCCGTCGTGCCCCGCCTTCGCGAAGCCGGCAAGACCGTGGTCGTCAACAGCGTCCTGGAAGGCATCAGTTCCACCCGGCTCACGCAGCTCGGGACGCTGTGCGAGAAGTACGGCGCCATCCATGTCACGAACCACGTGCACCACGTCGACGTCGGCCAGCCGACGAACGAGCTGCGCGGCCTCTGCGACCGCTACCTCGACCAGCACTTGATGATCGAGATGGACGGGTCCTGCTACCGCTGCTTCAACGCCATGGCGAAGGACGACAGCGAGTTCAGCATCTGGGACGAGGACTTCGCGGCCAAGGTGTTCGCGCCGCGCGCGCACCACTTCCGGTTCTGCCTGCGCTGCCACGAGTACACCGACTCCGGCGCCGCACTCGTCCCCGCCCTCACCGTCTGACCGGGAGGTACACCACCATGCCCGCAGTCCTCGGACTGAACTTCCACCACGACACGGCCGCCGCGTTAGTCGTCGACGGCCGCCTCTACGCGGCCGAAGAGGAGCGCTGGAGCGGCGTCAAGCACAACCACCCCACCCGCAAGGGCACGCTCACCGTCCCGACCCGTGCGCTCCAGTGGTGCCTGGAGGCCGCCGGCATCGAACCGGAGGATGTGGACGCCGTCTGGGCAGCCTCGATGCGCCCCAACCCCGCGGCCGGCTGGTGGCTGGCCGAGGAGCGGGAGGAACTCGCCGCCCTCCTGCCCGCCCCGCTCGGCGAACACCTCCGCCTCCTCTCCCACCACACGGCCCACGTGCTCTCCGGCTACCTGCTCTCCGGGCACGAGCACGCCGCGGGCCTCGTCATCGACGCCGGCGGCTCCTCACTGGGCTCCGACTTCGGCCCTGGCCGGGAGCGCATCACGGGGTACGACCTGTGGCCCGATCGCATCGACCGCCTCTACCAGGGCATGCCAGCCGTCGTACCGGGCCCGGTCGGGCCCCGGCGCGTCCACTCCTCCCTCGGGCACTTCTACCGGAACCTCGCCCGGCGGGTGATCCCGCCCGGCGACGAGCCCGAGGGCAGCATGATGGCGCTCGCGGCCTTCGGCGATCCCCAGCGCTACGCGACACACATTCGCGAACTGGTCAGGCTCGGCGACGAGGGCGAGGTCCGCATCGACCACCCGTGGGGTTCTGCGGACGGCAGCACACCGCTGCTGCTCGATGGCCGGGCCTGGACCGCCGACAACGTCGCGGAACAGCCGGAACACAAGCGTGCCGACCTGGCCGCCGCCGTCCAGGTGGTCTTCGCCCAATCGGTCGTCCACATCGCCCGCCACCTGCAACGACTGACTCGGGCCTCCGCGTTGGTGTTCTCGGGCGGATGCGCCCTGAACTCCCACCTCAACGGCCAGATGGCCGCCGACAGCGGCTTTGACACCCTCTTCGTCGCACCGGCCCCGCACGACGCCGGCACAGCCGTGGGCGCCGCGCTCTACGGCTGGCACCACCAGCTCGGGCAGGAGCGCGTGCCGGTGCCGACCGACGCGGCCTGGGGCCCGGATCCGGGCGCGCTGCCGACGACGGCGGTGCCGTCCGGCTACCACGCCTTGCCCCACCTCGGGCCCGAACTGGCACCCACAGTGGCGGCACTGCTCGCCGAGCACCGCATCGTCGGCTGGGTGCAGGGACAGCTCGAATTCGGGCCGCGTGCCCTCGGCCATCGCTCGATCCTCGCCCACCCCGGTCGCGCCGCAACGAGGGACCGGCTCAACGCGATCAAGAAGCGAGCCGCGTACCGCCCGTTCGCGCCGGCCGTCCTCGCGGAGCACGCCACGGAATGGTTCATGTCGGCGGGCGACCCCTTCATGAACCGTGTCGCCACCGTCCGACGGTGCCGAGCCGACCGAGTCGCGGGGGTCACCCACCACGACGGCACCGCCCGCGTCCAGTCCGTCGCCGCCGACCACCAGGGCCTGCGCGATCTCCTTGAGCAGTTCCGCGACCTCACCGGACTGCCGCTGCTGCTGAACACATCCTTCAACCGCAAAGGCACCCCGATCCTGCGGACCGCTGAGCAAGCCGTGGCGACGGCGGTGGAGCTGCGCCTCGACGCCCTCGCCGTCGGGGACACCCTGCTACTCGCCGACCACGTCCCCGATCCCCGTGCCGCGTCCCTTCGTACGAGGTGAGGCGAATGGACCCTATCGATCTCGACCACGTCCTGACCGTGCTCGGTGCCGCCGCGTGGAGCCCGGACGAGCAGTCCCGCGCCCGCGTGGCCGCCGGCCTCGCTCTCACGGTCTACGACGGCCACACCCGCGACCAGGGCACGCCATACCTGGCGCACCCACTGGCCGTCGTCAGGCTCCTGCGAACGGAGATCGGCGTCCGTCACCCCGAGACCCTCCTCCTCGCCCTCCTCCATGACGCCTTGGAGGTAGCGCCCGAGTCGGAAGCACTGCTCGTCCACCACCTCGGCGGCCCGTTCACCGCCCGCCTGCGTGCCATGACGGCCGACCACCGCCTCGAACAGCGCCCCAAGTCCGCCGGCGACGAGGCTCGCTGGCGCGCGAAGCAGGCCGCGCTCCCGCCCGAGGAGCTCCTCGTCCGGCTCGCCGACCGCCTGCACAACCTGCGCGACCTCGCCGCGTCCCCGAACCTCGACCGACGCCGACGGTTCCTCCAGACCCTGGGCGATTTCCACCTCCCCCTCGCCGACGCCGCCCGCGACCTCGGCCCCCATCTGGAGACCATGCACGCGCGCCTGCACGCCGAGTACGTCCACCACATACAGGAGGTACGTCCGTGAAACGGGTCGTCTACTCGATGGAGCCGGTCGGCCGGACCGGCGGCCGGGTCTACCTACGGATGCTCCACGAGGTGACGGCCGACGACGTGGAATGGCGCACGGTCCCGGACCACAAGCGGACCTACCGGGTCCGCCGCTGGCGCAAGCTCCGCCACCTCGCCCGCCTGGCACCTTCCATACGGGCGCTGCAAGGCACCACCGGCACCTTCGTGTGGGACGACCTCAGCCTGCTGCTGTTCACGCCCGAGATGCGCGCCCGCACGGTGTTCCTCCTGCACCACTACGAGCCGCTCCAACATGACTCCGCCCCCATCGAGGCCATGCTCTGGGAGCGGCTGTTCCGCGTTCTGCCGCAGTGCGCCGCCGTCGTGTGCGTCGCCCCGTACTGGGCCGACCAGCTTCGCGCCCGAGGCGTCCGCAACGTACGTGTGATCTACAACGCCTTCGACATGGCCGAAGTAGAGCAGGCACGCGGTTACGACCGGGCCGAGTGCCGCGCCGAGTTCGGCCTACAACCCGACGTGATCGGCGTCTACGCGGGCAAGGCCGTGCACTGGAAGGGGACCGAGGAGGTCTCCGCAGCACTGGCCGGCGTTCCCGGCCTGCGGGTGATCACCAGCGGCAGCAACACCATCGGCCTCGACAGCGCGCACTACGACGTCGAACGCGAGCGGTACCTGCGTCTGCTGCGCGCCTGTGACGTCGGTGTCTTCCTCCCACGGATGCGAGAGGGCTGGAGCCGTTGCGCCGCCGAGGCTTTACTCCTCGGCCTGCCCTGCCTCATCCGTCCGGTGGCCGGCCTGGGCGACCTCGCCGCACTGGCTGGCCAGCCGGCCCCGGACCTCCGCCGTCTCCCGGCACAGGTCCGGGAGCGTGCGGCGGCACGCCACACCGAGGCCAAGGCGGGGTACGAGGCCCTGGCCCGGTTCGACCTGAACTACTTCGGCGACGCCTGGGGCAACCTCCTGACGCAGGTCGCCTGACCAGCAGCTAAGCCTGCGCGACCAGCTTCTTGCTGGCAGCTTCCAGACGGGCCAGCACGCGGTCCCGGCCGAGCAGCTCCATGGACTCGAACAGCGGGAGTCCGATCGTCCGGCCGGTGACCGCGACCCGGATGGGCGCCTGGGCCTTGCCCAGCTTCAGCCCGTGCTTCTCCCCGACGGCGAGCAGGACGGCCTTCAGGTCGTCCGCCTTCCAGTCCGCGACGTCGGCCAGCTCGGCGCGGGCGTCCGAAAGGATGTCGCCGGCGCCTGCCTTCATCGCCTTGTTCCACGACGCCTCGTCCTCGACCGGCTCGTCGAGGAACAGGAAGTCCACATAGCTGGTGATCTCGGAAAGCAGCGCCAGCCGGGTCTGGGCCAGGGAAGCCGCCACCTCGAAGACGTCCTTGTCGAACGCCTCCGGCCGCCACGGCGCGTACGGGGCGACGAGCCACGGCGCGCAGGCGGCGGCGAACTGCTCCGGCGACAGGGCGCGGATGTACTCGCCGTTGAACGCCGTCAGTTTCTTCACGTCGAAGAAGGCCGGTGCGGTGTTCACGTCCTCGATCCGGAAGAGCTGCTCCAGCTCCTCGTACGGCCTGATCTCCCGGTCGTCACCCGGGCCCCAGCCGAGAAGCATGAGGTAGTTCACCATCGCCTCGGGCAGGAAACCCTCGGCGAGGTAGTCCTCCAGCGCCACCTTGTCCCGGCGCTTCGACAGCTTCTGCCGCTTCTCGTTCACGATCACCGGCAGATGCGCCCACACGGGCGGCTTGGCACCGAGCGCCTCCCACAGCAGCTGCTGCTTCGGCGTGTTCGACAGGTGCTCCTCACCACGGATGACCTGCGTGATTCCCTCGTCCAAGTCGTCCACGACGTTGGCGATCAGAAAGACCGGGGACCCGTCGCCACGGGCGATCACGAAGTCCTCGATCGCGTTGTTCGGGAACGCCGGCTCCCCGCGGACCAGGTCGACCACGACGGTCTCCCCCTCGTCCGGCGTCCGGAACCGCAGCGCCCGCCCTTCCTCGAAGGCCAGCCCCCGGTCCCGGCAGAACCCGTCGTACCCGAGGTGCTCCGACCCAGTGCGCTCCTTCAGCTGCTCCCGGGTGCAGTCGCAGTAGTACGCCCGGCCGGCCGCGAAGAGCTGCTCAGCCGCTTCCCGGTGCCGGTCGGCGTTGTGCGACTGGAAGTACGGCCCCTCGAAGGCCGGGTCCTCGCCATGGATGCCGATCGCCGCAAGCGCACTGATGATGCCCTCAGTCCACTCCGGCTTGTTCCGGGCCGCGTCGGTGTCCTCGATCCGCAGGACGAACCTGCCGCCGGACTGTCGCGCCACCGCCCAGTTGTAGAGAGCAGACCGTGCACCACCGACATGGAACATGCCGGTCGGAGACGGGGCGAAACGAACGCGAACCGGGGCAGTAAACATGCGCTCCAGGGTACCGACGCGGGACCTACGCCCCGGACCACTCGCCGGGCCCGCGCCAACGCTTTTCGGCCGTCCTTGCCCCTCGAACGCTCGGCTGGCCGGGTGTTGCCTCCCGCGGCACGATGAGGCCGCGGACGTGCGAAGAGCGGGGGATGGGACGCACGATGGACTGAGGGTCTACGTCACCCGTTGGAAGGAGTTCCGGGCGACCACAACGACGCTTGATCACCCTCTGCGACAATGGTGTTACTCGGTGCGAGGTAAATGGTAGGGGGTTTCCGTGTGCCTGCGTTGAGCGTGGACGAGGCTGGCCCGGAGCGCGGCACGGCCGTGTGGGAGGACGACTACATCCTGCTCGCGCTGTTGTCCCACGGCCTCGTCGAAATGAAGCGGCGACTGGAGGGCCTTGGAGAGCCGCGTCATCTCTTGTCCCGGGCGGAGAGGCGGGACACCGGTCTGCCAGGAGCTTGGCAGGAGGCCGTCACGCGTCTGTGGTGGCGGTTCTTCTGGGCAGGGCTTGAGCCCCCGCGCAACGACTACGCGGTGCTGGAGCTGTGTCGGCTGCCGCTGGGCCAGTGGCCACTGCGGATGGCTCTCTCGTCGGCCGACGTCGAGGTGTCTCTGCTGGATGGGGAGGAGCCGAGCGAGTTCGCCGAGGAGGCTGTGCGGGGCGCCTGGGGTGATCCAGAGGCTCACATCGCCGAGCAGCGCGTGCACCAAGCGCTGCTGCTGGTGGCTGAGGCCAATGCCCGCGAAGGGCGTGATGCCTGGCGGATCTACGTGCGGATGCGCCGCCTGGTGATCGAGCGGCCGGTGATCAGCGACGTGGAGGTACGGGCGCTGCAGCAAGAGCTGCCGGCAGGGCCGACGGCCGGAGAACCGTATGTGATGGACTTCGTGCGCACAGCGTATGAGCGGCGGCCGGCGGAGAACGGCGTGACGCTGACCGTGTGCGCGCGGTGCGGCGTTCCGTTGCCCCAGGCACGGGGGAGCCGGAACAAGAGCTGCGGCACACCGAACTGTGAAACCAGCCCCAAGATCCTGCATCTGCCCACGCTCGGCTTCTACTGGGTACTCCACCGCGGTGCCCGTCGGTTCGTTCACGATCCTGGCGTGTTCGAACTGCGCGTCTGCGAGAAGGTACGTGCACTGGGGCTGGAGCCGGAGTTGTGGCTGGGCACGGACCAGCCCGACGCGCTGGACGTGTCCTTCCGCGTCCCACGAGGGAAGCGGAGCGAGCTGTGGGGCACGGACGAGAAGGACTGGGCCAGCCCGGTTCTTCTGGCCAGGTCGTTCAGGTGGCCCATCGAGCCCGAATGCGATCGGCGGTTTCTCGTGGTGCCGGAGCACCGCGCCCAGGTCCCCGGCTATCTGACGGACCTGCGCACGGAGCTCGCCGGCCGCACGGATCCAGCACGCCCCTTCAAGGTGGTCACCGAGAAGCAGCTGCTGACGGAGATCAGGCGCGCACTGGCGCGGCAAGGCGGTGGCTCATGCGCGAGGTGACGGGCTGGTACGAAGACCTGTCGGAAGCCGAGGGCATCTCGCAGGACGCCGTCCGGCCGCTGCAGAAACGCGAGTTCTTCGACGTCGAGCTCGCTCTGACCTTCATGGCGGATCACTTCCCCGACGAGCCAGTGGACTGTTTGTGGTCGATGCTGTCCCGCTACATCGTCCCGCGCCCCGACGACGCCGTGATGGCCGGCCGACTGCACCGTCTGGGCTTGCTGCTGGGACGGTACGGGTCGGGGAGCCGCTGGCTGCGAAGCCTCGGGGAGTACGACAAGCTGCCGGAACGGCTGCGAGCCTTCAGGAGGCTGCCGACACGCGGCCGGAGCGAAGACGGGGAGGCGGCAGCGGTCCGGTACCGGATGCGGGATCCTGCGGCGCTCGCTACCCGCTTTGAGTTGTACAGAGCGGTGATCGACCGGCCTGTGCCCTACGCGTCTCCGCGGGTCACCCGGGCGGCAGAGCCCGGGGAGGTGCACCGGTTCACGAACTCCTTCACGGGCTCAGACGAAGTGGTCGCCATCCCGAAGTTCGAGGTCCCGGTGGAGCTTCGCTCGCTGCCTCTGCTCACCTCACGACGGCGACGCCCGGTGCGCCTGACGCCGAGGATGCTGCGGCAAGCGGCACAGAGGATGGATCGCGTGCTGGCGAGCCGGCCGGACATCCCTGAACGCAACTTCGCCGGTCGGTTGCGGAAGGTCGCCTTCCAGCCGTGGTCGCCTGAGATGTCGAGGTTCCGCACCAAGCCCACCGGCTGCAGCGTGCGCGGTTTGGTGCATGGTATCGGCCTGCCGAACAGCGGCAAGACGAGCTACGCGCTGATCGGTACGTACGCCGCGGTCAGGCGCGGACACACAGTGGTCCTCGTGCTGCCGTCGGTGAGCGACTGTCTGCAGAAGACCGCGCTCTTTCGGGCCCTCGGCGTCAAGGCCGTTCCGATCTTCGGAACGGGGAGCCGCTTCACGCACGCGTCGGGATACTGGCGCGGGGTGCTCGCCGACCACGCGCCTGCCTTCCCGAGTGTCGCCGATGTCGCGGCGGACTACGTGTCGTGCAACTGTCTCCTGGAGCCGTTCCGGGACGCGCCGGGTGGCAAGCGCCCGCCGCTGCCGGTCAAGGATTTCCCCTGCCGGGAGAAGCTGCTCGACGCGGACGACAAGCAGTACAACTGCCCGCTGCTGGCCATCTGTCCGGTCCACCGGGCCGAGCAGGAAATGGCCGGCGCGGACGTGTGGCTGACGACCCCGCAGGCACTGCTAGTCAGCTGGGCCCAACCCGTCCACGCGCGTCTTCGCTGGCTGGAGGCGGTCCAGCACTGGGCCGACCTGCTGATCGTGGACGAGGCCGACAAGGTTCAGCAGACCCTGGACGACGAGTTCCTGCAGAGCCAGGTGCTGGTGGCACAGGGCGGAAGCTGGTGGGATCAGGAGGTCATCACCGCTCAGAACAGTCTTCGCGCGACCGGCCGCCGCCCCCTGGAAGACCGCCGTGCGATGGAGTACTACCGGTTCAAGGGCAAGGCGGACGACGAGGTCAATCTGCTGTACAACGCCCTGCTCGAACCCGACAAGGACGGCGGCAGCGCCCGACTGCGCAAACACCTGCACGAGACCTACTTCTCCGGCCACTCCCTCTTCAACGACCTCGCGCGGCTGCTCCACGGCCTCAGCCCCAACGGCGAGGGACCGCAGGAGCAGGAGGAGAAGGCGTTGGAGTACTACCGGAAGAACTTCGAGACGTTCGTCTTCCACACCTTCGACCCGGTGACGGGTCCTCTCCAGGCCATCGTGCCGGATCTCGAGAACCCCGCGCTCTCGGAGGAGGAACTACGCAAGCGCGTCGATGCCTGGCTGATCGAGCACGCGAGCGCGGCGGGCGGCCCGGAGGCCGAGCGCAAGCTGGGAAGATACCTGCCGTTCGCGCGCCACCTGCTGCGCGCCGCCTATCACACCTCGCTTCTGGGAAGCTCGTATCTCAGGATGGCGACCATCCGCCCAGCGGTGGAACCGTTGCAGGTGATCGAGTTCCACACGAACGCGCGATGCGCCCGGCCTCGCACGCCAATGTGGCAGACGATCTGCCGGTGCATCCGCGGTGGCCAACCGGTCGAGGTGTACTTCTGCGACCCCGCCTTCGCGCCGCGACACGCGCGCAACGACACCGCTGCGGACACCGCGAACACGAGCATCCTTCTTGCCATGGAACGCGCCCTGCGCGGCAAGATCCGGCCCAGCGAGCCGCTCGACGAACGCGACCGCGCCGCCGCCGAGGTCCTCTACGAACTGATGCTGCAGTGCCTGGAAAACATGGACTGGGAACAGTGACCGCCACGACGAAACCGCAACCCTACCCCCGCATCGCCTGCATGACCTGCACCATCGACCAGGGCACGCTGCCACCACCGGGGCTGAACACGCTGCGCTTTCCCTCCCGCTGGCTACGCCTGCTACGGAGCCAGTACCGCCCGCGCCACACGCGGGACGACCTGCCGGTCCGCGCCCTCGCCGACCTCCTGCGCGCCGTCGATCGCAACATCGTGGACGTGGCCAACTGGGGGCTGGACGACCAGGACAAGTACTGGATCGCCTCCACCGAGGCCGTACCCACGGTCGTCGTCCACACCGTCGTCGCGACCTGGGCCAGCGTCTTCGTCACCGCCGACCGTCCGCACATCGACTGGTACCAGCTCCTGGACCCCGACGACCTCGAACGCACCCGCGACACGGAGGACGTCCCCGTCACCGCCTGGACGGTCGCGCCCAACGGAACAGCAGCACCCACGCGCGGCTTCTTCCAAGTTCTGCCGGGCATGCTCGCGGCGCATCTCGCCGAGGCCGGCCTGCCCCTGCTGCACCCCGAGTCGTCCCCGCGGCACCTGGTGCTCGGCCCCACGCTCGACGGCCCCCGAGAGGCTGTGGAGTGGCCACCGCGCTGGATGCCCGACCGCAACGGTGACGCCCCCTGGTCGCTCGGCGTACGGATCGGCGCCCAAACCGCCTGGCAGGAACCCGAGCCACGCATCCATATCGACCTCGTCCTGCACCGCTGGCTCCACCTACCGCTCAGCTACTCCCCCAACCTGAACCTGCACGCCTGGCTGCTGAGCCCCGGGGGCATCCTGCGTCCCAGCGAGCGCCCCACCTTCCTGCGCGTCCCCGGCACCTGGCGCGGACACTGGATGTGGTCCAACGGCCTCGAACAACTCCTCACTCGCCTGAGCCAGCTCCCGCACCCCGCACTCCCCGACGTACTCGGCGACCCGCTCCGGTACCTGCCCCACGCCGGCGCGCCGAACAGCGCTTCCGACGGAGAAGACGACCGGTTGCCCTACGCCGCCATCCAGTACCAGAGCGGCATGCGGCTGCTCCGCCCTGAAAGCCCGCCACCCCCTGACGGCCGGCGACAGAACGCCAAGACATGTGATCACCCCGTGAACCCGGGCTTCATGCCGATCAACCACCACCAACTTTTCGAGGCCGTCACCAACGCGCTCGCTACCGTCGGCGTGACCCCCACCCAGACCTACTCACGCCGGCGGCCACGTGGCCGGAGCACCAGCCCGCGCCTCGCCCCGGAAGGGCGCCGCTACCAGCTGGAATTCTGGAACCAGACGGACACCACCCGCCGGGTGCTGCTCAATGCCCTCCAGGACAACAAACACGGCCTCGCGCTGACCCCAGCACCGACAGCCGAAGGCCCCACTCGGTCCTTCAACGACGGATCCCTGACCCTGTCGGTCAGCTTCCACGACATCGGCGAACTGGCCGCCGCCCTGCGCCTGCCCGCGGGCCAGGAAAGCAAAGCCGCCCGGACGGCCATCGCAACTCAACAGCGCCTTGAGAGGATCCGGACCCGCCTCGGGTCCCTGCCACACCGGGATACGCCAAGCACTCCTCCCGGCACAGGGCACACGGCGGCCCTCATCGAACTCGACGGTCCCCGAGCGTTCACCGGCAAGGACATCGCCGACCCGAAAACCACCTTGCGAAAGGGCTTCGCCCACGGCGACCGCGTCACCCAGTTCCTCCGCCCCATCACCGCCACGGACACCGCGGCCACCGAGGAGATCAACGACGACGAACTCCTCGACACGGACGACGTGGTCAACGCCACCCAGGCCACAGACGACGACCTGGACCTCGACATCCAGCTCCCGCCGGAAGACACCGAGGAGACAGCCGCCGACCGCGACCTGCCCCGAGCTGCCAACGCCATCCGGGACGCCCTACGCCAACTGGGACACGTCCCAGCGCCACACACCTCCCCAATCGGCGCACCGATCGAGGTCTGGGCACTGTGGTACGAACCCATCCGCGGCGGCGCCATCCCCATCCTGCTCCGCCACCGCCCTGACGGCACCCTCACCACCCTCCTTCCCGGCATGCCCCCCATGCCCTACAGCGACCTGCATCTGGCGCTCGCCACCGGCCGCGGACGGCTTCCCCGAGGCAAGGGAGCCGACAGCGAGTACACCGAATTCCTGCTCCGAGCCCTGACCCTCGACGACCCCACACCCAGGCTGCTGCTCGTCGGCGGCCGGAACCTACGTAGCCGCGGCTGGGCCTGGCTCCAGACCCAGCACATGCGACGTGACGTCCTGATCCTGCCTGGCGCGGACCCCCGCGAAAGCGCAGACCTGACCGTGGAAGACATGGCGGTGCAGCAGCCACTGGCCCGACTCGGCGTACGCCTGCCCAGCCAGTGCCCCGGCCTCCGGATCGCCCGCGTCATCCCCCGAGACAGCGCTCGCGAAGTACCGCACGTCTTCGCCCAGGACGACGACCGCCCCTACGGAATCACCTCCGGCCTCTTCGAGATCCACGAGCGGCTCTACTACGCCCTCGCGCCCAAACCCGTCCAGGCCAAGGCACCCATCGGTCTCGACAAGTTCGACCCCGCCCGCCCCCGCGCCGCCGCCAAACGAGCCTGGAACCCAGGAGCCTTGGAAATCGCCCTGCCCTTCCTCCAACAGGAAGACACCGACACGGCTGCCTGGGCCCAGTACGTCCACTCGCTGCGCACCGCCCACCTGCACACCACCGTCCCGACCCGCCTCCCCGCGCAATTGCACCTTGCTGACCTTGCCGGCCGGTACATCGACGCTCGGTGAGCACATCAACCGGTGCGCACACTGGACCAAAGGATGACGCCTATCCGCAGAACCGACGACATACCGTCACCAACATGCGGGCTGTCCCGTCAGATCTCCTTGAAGGTCCCCTTTATGCCGAGTTCTTCTAGGCGCTGCTGGATTTGTTCAGCCTCATCGGCCTGTATCACCAACTGGAGTGTTCCCTGCAGATAGCTGATCTGCCGTTCGTCCAGGGCCATGTAGAACGCCCGGAAGAGTGCGGCGAAGCCATCGGCACTGTCACCGTTGGCCAGGAGGTTCTTGGTGAACGAGAAGGCGACCTGCCGGTCTCTAACCTGTTCCGTTTTCGGAGATTGGTCCGGACTCGGCCTGTCGGTCTCCCGCTGCCGGGGCACGCTTGGTGTGTCGACCCCTGAGCTGCCGGGCTTGCGCGGTGAGCCATTGTCGACGGTGTCGTCGGCGCTCACGAAGCATGGACCTTCGTGAACCGGCTGGTCGCAGTCGGCGCACGTCTTGGGTTGTGGCTTGGCGAGGCGCAGGCCCGTGCTCGCGAGGTTGACCTGCCCTGGTGCTGTGACCTCCACCTCGGTGCCCGCTCCGTCGACGATGCTCAGCAGGCCCTGGCTGACAGCATCGTAGATCGCCTGCTGAAGGTCGCGGTCACCGCCGTACAGCAGCGGCAATCGTGGGGCGCTGTAGAAGGCGGCTCGGATGTCGGAAAGGGTCTTGCCGTAGTCGTGGTCGCGAAGGTTGTGCAGGAGAGCCTTGGCGCTGAACTGGCCAGTGTCGAAAACCTTGTCCCGAGCAGCGAGGCCCTTCCAGACGAGCATGCCGTCGAGGGCGGTGATGTTGTCCTTGTCGAACGTGAGCTGGTCGAGGTACCGCTCCCCGTCCGGATCGGGCTGGGCGAGGTAGGCGACATGCTGGTACGCCCGCTTGAGTGCCCTCTCCAACTGAGTCTTGGCCTCGGCGAGCTCCTTGGCACCGATGGTCTTGAGCTCGTCGTCGTTCTGAATCTCGGGAGCCTGTAGAGCCTTCTGCCTCGCTAGATACTCCACCGCCACGTTGCGTGCCAGGGCTCGCTGCTGGGTGTTCACGACGGCGTATACCGCACTGCTGGCCCACTGGACGGGGAGCTGCTGGGCACCTTGCCCGAGCCCCATGGCGACGGTGAGAGCCTCAAGGGTCGGCTTCTCCATGCCGTTGCGCAGGCTGTACTGCGCGGGGTCCAGCACGATGAGCCGGGTGGTGTAGGCGGTGTCCAAGCCTGCAGTGGCAAGGACGTCGGCAGGACTGCGTTGCGGGTCCGCCGAGACGAACTGCACCTCGCGGAAGGGGCCGTTGCTGGCCAGTCGCTTCGAGATGGCGGCGATGACTTGATCACGCTCGGCTTCGGTGATGGTGCGCCGGATGTTCTTGACCAGCATGCGGTGGGTGAGCCGGGTGGAGAGGAAGTAACGGGCCGGCTTGTTGTTGCCCTGGCCGGGAGTGATGTCGAGAGCGCTCATCCCTCGGTTGGGGTTGACCAGCTCATCGACGACGCCGTCGGCGTCGGTGACGGTGTACGTGGTCTCCGGCACGCTGGTGGCCGCCTTGACCTCAGGAGCACTGGCTCCGCGGCCCCGCCCCGGGCGCAGGGTGCCGACAACACTCGCCAGGAAGATAAAGGTGGCCGCACGTTCAGCCGCGCGTGGATTGTTCGGGCCCCAAGTGCTGGATGGCCGTTGAAG
>NZ_BNBF01000008.1:108756-125367 GCF_014654935.1 Streptomyces capoamus | reverse complement strand
ATCCTGGCGGCGCGCTGCGCCCGACGAGCCGTCGTGGTTGATAACTTCGATCTCGGTCAGGCTCCGGTAGTTCGCGATGGTGCGGTCGTCTTCCACCAGGCCGCTGCCCAGGAGCGCCTCCCGGACGGTGCTGTCCGACAGTGGCAGGTCTCCGGGACCTATGAGTGCCGGCACCCACTCGCCTGCCTTGCCGCGCTGCTGCAGGGCATAGACCGTGGCGGCGAAGATGCGGATCGTGGACCGGACTCGCTGGAAACCGGCGACCTTGCTCCACTCTTCCTGCGCCAGGCTCATCAGCATGGGGTGGAACGGGTAGCAAGCTGCCATCTGCGTGGGCCAGTTGCGGCGCCACCCGGCTCCGATCGGGTCCCAGACCTGCTTGCTCCAGGTCTTGTCCGTCAGCACGTCCTCGTAGAGCGCGGCAGTTGCGGCGAGCACCTCACCGGCGGGTTCGGCGTCGAACAGCCGGCGGCGGAGGATGTCGGCGAAGTCACCCACGCCAGTCACGGTGGTCGGCAGGCCGTTGCGGTCGAGCTGACTGTTCAGGTCGTCGCGGCGGGCCTGAGCGGCGGACGAGAGCGCCGTCTTGTCGATGTCGGAGGCGATCATCACGACCAGCATCGAGACGTGGGGGACATCGTTGACGGCATCGAGCAGTGCCCGCAGGAACGCCATGTCCTGGGCTGCCAGGTCGGTCTGGTTCGCGCCATCGAGCCCGTTGCCGATGTAGTCGAGCACCTCGTCGATGATGATCAGAACGGGTCGGTTTACCGCGCTGATGGCCTCAGCGATCTTGTGCTTGTCGCTCCAGAACCGCCGGTAGCGCTCGAAGAGGGTGTAGTCCTTGGAGAACAGACGCCACAGGAAACGCTCATAGAGGTTGACCGCAGGCCCGTCGAGCTCCTGTACCCCGGCCCCCGGGGTCATGTTGTCGCAGGGCAGCACGACGACATGCGGACGTCCGAGGTCGCCGGTAAGGGGGTGGCCGATCCTGGCCCTCGCGCGCTCGGTCACCTTCTGACCGAGCTCGGTTCGCAGTAGCGCCCCTGGGTTGGCGGCCAGATGGTAGGCGCCGATGCACGCGTGCGACTTACCGCCGCCCATGCCCTGGTCGAGTCGAGTGACTGCTCGGGCTTTCAAGTAGTCGTTGCCACCACCGATGCGGACTGCAATTTCGCTGAGCAGGTCGATGAGTCGCTCGGTCGGATGCGTGATGTCACCGTAGTAGTCGGCGTCGGCATAGGGCGGCCGATCCGCTCCCGTGGCGTGAACGGCCCGGAACAGCGACATCTGTACGTCATCGATTTGCCCGGATGCACTGCGGATCTCTTGGCGGAGCTTGAGCGCCTTCCACCACGGCGTCACGCTGGTCGTCATGGCTGCTCTCCTGGGCTGGTGGATACGAGGATCACGGGGGTGAGGGTGGTGTTGGTCGTCATCACATGAGCCGCAACTGGACGTCGTCGGTCAGTTGGAGCTGGCCCTTTTCGTAGTCGCTCGCAGCAACGGCCTCAGCGGCACTGACCACGCCGGGCCGGTTGCGCAACACGCGGGTGAAGCGGACGGAGTCTGGGTCGTTGTCGGGAAGCCGGTCTGCGAGGAACTGGACGGCGGCCCACAGGAAGGTGTCGTCGGCCGCGTGCTCTGCGGCCGCCAGTACCTGCCCCATGGCCTGTAGGCCCTCCTCCGAGGCAGCTGCGAGCGCGAGGGCAATGTCGATCACGGTCGAATCTCCGTCGATCTTGCCCTTGTAGTCCCGGGAGGCGATGAACCGCACACCCTTGTCGGCATCAGGAACCAGGTCGCGTATCGCCGCCAGGTCGAGCGAGGAAGCCAGAGCCTGCCAGCGCAGTTCGGACTTCGCCCGGATCTGGCGGTTGTAGAGCGTGATCCACCACAACGCGAACCGCGTTCGAGCGTCAAAGGTCTCCAGCGGCTGATGGTTGATCTCGACGGCCATGGCCTCCTGGACTGCAGCTCGCGCCAGCGGAAGAAACGTGTAGATGTCGACGGGTTCGCCCTTGGCGTCGAGGATCTCGCTGTAACGGCCGACGACCTCCATGGCGGGTCCGGCAGCGGCCATCAGCATGTCCGCCGGCGCCAAGCCCCACCGCTCCCAGTCCGGGTAACGCCGCTTGATCTCGGCCTTGATCTCGGCCTCGACCGCGCCCTTTCGCCCGGGGGATCGTCCGGGCGCCATGGGGCGGCACGA
This sequence comes from Streptomyces capoamus, assembly GCF_014654935.1. GTDB lineage: Bacteria > Actinomycetota > Actinomycetes > Streptomycetales > Streptomycetaceae > Streptomyces > Streptomyces capoamus. Next base: position 123,155 of record NZ_BNBF01000008.1, on the reverse strand, counting down.
CATGGTCAGGGTGGTCTCGATGTTCGCCTTGCCCTGGTGGTTGCTCGCCTCGGTGTTCGCGGGCCAGGAGCCCGTCATCACCAGGCCAGCCTTCTCGATGGCCGTGAGCAGGCGCTGCCAGACCTCCGGGTCTCCGGAGCCGAACACGATAGTCACCAGTCCGTCGTCGCGGACCACGCGACGCATCTCACTGAATGCCTCGGCGATCTTCGTGTCGTAATGCTCGCGAGTTCGGTGCTCGTTGGGTGCCTCCCCCCGGACCCGCTTGACGATGATCTCTTCCGACTTCTCCTGGCAGCCGTGTTCGTCGGAAGTGATGACGAGTTCGGGCCAAGTGTTGTGCAGGGCTCGCTTCAGCCATGCGTAGATCAGATCGGAGGAGTCGGCGTACGCGAGCATCTCGTCGTACGGCGGGTCGGTGACCACAGCAGTGATGCACGCGTCCCGCAGATTCATCGAGGTAGCCGACCCCCGAGTCACGCTGACCGACGTCCCCTGGATATCAGCCATCAGATTCGAAAGCGTCGACATGCTGCTCTTGCACAGAGACGCCCAAGAGCCCGGCCCAGTGCCGATTCCCACTTCGAAGAAGTCCTGAGAGAAGGTAATTGACCCTTGATTGGCGTATATGTCATGGACCCCTGCGCGACTGATGTCGATCGTGCACCCGCGGGTAGCGCGCCGAAGCTTCCGCGCAACGACTGACCCGGCGTATCCGCTCAGCGCCCGTGCGTAGTCAGCGCTCACCCCCGCCTTGTACATGAGTTCGTCGGCCACCTGAGCAATGGTCTGGGTGAGCATGACGAAGGCCAGGGTCTGCCGATCACACATGAAGTCGCCGTAGGTGCGCGCCCCGTAGATGGACGGCCCGATGATGTTGTTGTTGCCCGGTGCGATCCGTTCGTCGGGTACGGCACTCAGAAAGGGGCTCGGGTCGGACAGCTCGCGTAGTGCCGCCGGCGTTGCGGCGACAGCCTCGAGCTCCGCCTCGGTGGGCTCCCGATACTCCTTGCCGAAGTCGGCCGAGTGGTCGGCCACCACTAGGAGCATGTCCGTGGCACGCCTCTCGTCGGTGAGTCGGCGATGCACATCGAGTGGGTGTACATGGCTGCAGAACGGACAGATCGCCGACTTCCCCGGCAGCGTCCGACCCTCAGCCGTACGAGCGCGTGTCAGCGTTGGGGTACGCCTTGGAGGTCCCTCGTGCACCACCGGTGCGCAGGTACCAGCAGCCGGGTCGGCTTCGATGTAGAACGACTGGCCGGGATCATTGACAGGCGGGGCGCCCTTGCGGCCACGTTTTTGACTCGGCCGTCGCAGCTCGTACGAGCCGACCAGAGGGAACCGGTTGCCGCACTCCTGGCACGGTATGGCGATGGCCCACAGGTACCCCCACGGTCGTTTGCCGTTGACCTCGGGGTAGTAGTCCGCCATGGCTGCCGTCCACCGGCGTCCCACCTCATCGAGAGTGGCGCGAACGTCAACAAGCAGCCGCGGCCGGTCGTCGTAGAGAGCGTCGCTCTCCTCAGCGAACGGCAGGCTCGGCTCCTGAGACCAGTCCCGGAAGGGGAAGTCGGTGAGGAGCGAGCTGGCCAGCACCGCGACCGGGCTGTAGTCGACACCGTGGGCTTCAAGCCCAAGCCGCCCCGCCTCGAGCGGGATCATTCCGCGCCCACTGAACGGGTCCAGGACCGATGCGCCCTCAGGGTTCGCCTTGAGAATCTCGTCGTGGAGTATCTGCCAGGCGGCGTAGCGCCCGGACATGGCAGTGTGCACCAGCTCTTGAAGACGCTGTTGCTCGGCCTGATCCTCTGGCCAGGGCAGCAGCGAGCAGAGCACCGCTGCCTTGGCCTGTGCGACAGGACGCTTTGCGAACCACGGAAACAGCCCGATCTCGGTCGCACCGCTTCCCCACCCCGCTGAACTGTTCACCGAAACCTCGGCACAGGGGAACCAGCGTTCGATCATGCGGGTCATGCGTTGCTCCCGGGGGCGTTCTTGAGACTGCTGCCCGGGACGCGGAACACCGCGTTCCCGGTCATGACGTTCGCGAAGAGGGTGGCGGGGTCCTGATAGGCGCCGAAGAATCGGCCCTTGCCGTCGGCACACTGGTCGATGACGTACAGCCAGTACTCCTTGCGGTGCTGGGTCGCGATAAGGACTTCGTTGCCGGTCATCCGAATGCCGTCGCTGGCCGCGCTGCCGAGCACGCCCTTGACCTCGACATGGCGGACCTGGCTGTGGCGGCGGGCCTCCAGGTCGTAACCGCGGCCCTCGGTATGGACATCGGCCACTGTCCAGCCGTCATCCTCAAGGAATTGCTGCACGCGTCGCATGGAGACCAGTTCGGCGTCGATCTCGGCCTGGACAGTGATGTCGGCAGTGGCCAGGACCCGGATCCGACCCACCTGCTTCGGTTCGGTCAGCTGCACGTCTGCGAGCCGCTCGAGTTCTTCGAGGCGCTGAGCGGTCTGGGCCTGAAGCCGGTGCCTCAGCTCCAGCCGGGCAGCGCGATCATCGATGCGGTCGGTGAGGCTCAGTGGCAGGTTGGTCAGGTCACGGCGGGCTTGAGCGAACCAGTCGGCGCGCACCTTCCGGTGCTCTGCGACGGTCGCGGCGGCCACTCGTCGGGCAGCTGTGAGCGCGTGTCCCTCCCGGGCCGGATGCGGTGCGCTGCCGTTCTGGTCGGTGGGCACGAGGTTGGCCAGGGACTCCCACCTCACCGGGCGGGCGGTGCCGCTGTCGTCAACCTTGATCAAGGTGGCCCATACGCTGGCGCGCTTGCCGTTGCTCTCCGTCATCGTGGCCTCGTACGCGTACAGGTCGTACGGGGTGAGGCTGGTGGGATCTGCCGCGGCGCCGGACTGGTAGAGGTCCTCGGCCAGGGTGTGCTCGGCTATGTCAATCAGGTCGCTGAAGCCGGGCTCCCCGGGCCCGAGGGTGACGGTGTCGCCGACATCGATGCTCTCCGAGGCTTCGCGCACCACGTCCCCGCTGGTGGCGACGTGAACCTCGTTCCCTCCGCCCAACGTGGCCGGAAATCTTGCCTTGCCGCTCCGGGAGAGCCGCCGGAACCCGGGGCCGGCCGCGGTGGGCGTGGACTTCAGCACACCGGCCGCCGCGAGCCGGTCTAGGTATGCCTCGACAATGGCAGGGTTGATGCGTGCGAACAGGTCACGCTGGAGCAGCGTCAGCGCGGCCACTGCGTCCACCTGGCTGGCGAGGCGTCGCTCGTTGTCCCGTACCTTCCGGGCCGCCCGGATGAGTTCCTGGGCCTGGACTGCCTGGACAGCGTCGATGGCCTGCTGTTTCTTCAGCTCGTCGTTGCCGTAGAGGTCCGACAGCCACTTGTCATAGTCAACGCCGGTCATTTCGGCGACCACCGACAGGCTGTCGAACATCTGGCCGCGCAGTTCGTTCGCGGCCGTTACGAAGTTGTCCAGGAGGCGCAGCAAGGTCACGCCTTCCCGGGTGTCGGTGGCGACCAGGTTGTAGAGGTAGACGTCGCGCTGCTGACCCACGCGGTGGATGCGGCCCATCCGCTGTTCGAGGCGGACCAAGGACCACGGGATGTCGTAGTTCACGAGCACGTGCGCGGCCTGCAGGTCGATGCCCTCGTTGCCGGCATCGGTGGTGACGATGATCTGGAATTCGCCGCGCATGAATGCCTTGCGCGCCTCGTCACGTTCGGTCTTGCTCTGGCGGCCGGAGTAGAGCTGGGCGCTGTATCCCTGGTCCTGGAGCTGCCGGGCGATCCACTCGGCAGAGTCGGCATACTCGGTGAAGACCACGGCCTGATCACCGCTTCCGGGGTGAATCCCGTGGGGTGCCAGGCAGTCGTCGGTGAGCCGCTTCCACTTAGACGGCTGCCAGCGGGAGTCGTTGAGCGTTGCCTCGATCTGCTGCACGAGGCTGTTGATCGCAGTTCGCTCCGCCCGCGTAGAAGCCGAGACCGTATGGATCACCTTGGCCTCGTCGACCTCGGCCTCGTCACCGTGGTCCTCACGGTCGGCGATGAGCGCCGCCTCAGCCTCGCTCATCGCCCCCATGTGCTCATGCCGCCGGCGCAGCGTCTGGGCCAGAGCGTAGAGACTGGAGGCTGCTCGCTTGCCGTAGACCATGCGGGCAAGCGGCTGCGCCACCGGAGGGAAGAACCGGTCGACCATTTCCAGGGCGGCCTTGTAGAAGCCGTACTCGGTCTGCGACAGCGGGACGCTGTGGTTGTGCGCCGTGCGGCCCTTGAACAACCGGGTCGTGCCGTCGTAGTCGACCAAGTCCTCCTTCATCCGCCGCAAGAAGTGGATGGGGCCAGGGCGCAGGGCACTGAGCTCGACGTTAGGGTCGCTGCCCGGATCCGGGTAGATCTCCGGGTCGACCAGGTGCAGCAGGTGCCGGAAGAGCCACTCCTTGCCTCGGTGGGGCGTTGCCGTCATCAGCAACGCCCGCGGTGTGTTCTTGGCCAGCAGCCGTCCGACCTGGTGGAATCCGGCGGCAGTCGGAGTCAGCCGGTGCGCCTCGTCGAAGACGACCAAATCCCAGCCAGCCTTGTCCGGCCGGATGGCGTCCTGTACCGCGGGATTCACGGCTGCTAACTCGAGCGAAACCACCCACAGGTCGTTGGAGTTCAGGGCGTCCTCACGCACCGTGGCTGAGGTTAACTGGCGCAGACCGCCCCCCAGCAGCCGCTGGAAGTCGTCCACCCACTTCGTGGCGAGGTTCGCCGGGCACACGATGATCGCCCGCTTGATCAGGCCGAGCCTCTGCATCTCACGCAGGTACAGACCGGCCATGATCGTTTTTCCCGTACCCGGCTCGTCGGCCAGGAGGAAACGCAGCAGGGGCTGGGGAAGCATCGCTCCGTAGACGGCCGTCGTCTGGTGCGCGTACGGCTTCAGCGGTGTGGCTGCCATCGCGCTGGACTCGGCGTTGGTCGCCGCGGCGTTCATCCACTGTGTCCACATGGCCGCCAGCACACGTGCGGAGTCAGCCTTCCCGTCGCTGACGAGAGGCCGCACGGTCTCCGTGTCTCCAGCTACCAGATTCACTTCGTGACGACGGTCTTCGTCGTCGACCAGGATGAGGTCCCATGACCCCGGTTGATCTCCGGGCAGGGCGAACCTGACCGTGGCGAACTCCGGTACGCCAGCGGCCTGGACCCTTACTCTCTGACCACGCTCAAACGTGCCTGGGGCCTGCATGCCTATGCGTCAGCCTCAAGACTCGCCGGAACCCAGCCGAGACTGGCCAGGAGCCAACCCACTGCACGTGGATAAGCCATGCCCTGGTCCCTCCCCCTCGGCCAGCCGCGGTTCCCCCACCTGCGACTTACTAATGGAATGTCAAATTACTGTATCTCGTTGCCACTTCCAATACGAAGAGCACGAAGGGGGTCGCGCGGGCACGACTCCGCCCTCCGTAGCCACGGGCGCAAGGGGCGGTTGGAGCAGATGCGGGTCGGTCGGTCAGGGCAGCACGAGCGACAGGCAGGCAGCAGCCTTCCCTGGCGGCCGCCTCGCGTTCCGCCTCCAGTGCGGCGCAGGCGCCCCCGCTGCCACTGAACGCACGTAACTGAGTTCAGCGATAGCAGGCTTTCAGCCGGATCTCCTCACTTGACGCCCTTGCGCGCAGGTGGGCCGCCGATGACGGTGCGGTTGGGGTCTCCGACTCATACCTCGCCCACACGCCCTCAAGGCGCTATGCTCCGGTCTCAGGCGACCACGCTCGCCGTTACGTCGGACCTGGGTTCCTCCCGCAACTACCCAGGGTTGAGGGCGCAAAGTGCCGCCAGGCGCGCGTGAATGAAAACTGCCGTTCCTCCTATGGGGCGCAGTGGGCGGGAGCACTGATACGCGCCCACCGGGAGCCGGACATGACGCTCGACAGGGACATCGCCACACTCGCACGCCGTATCCGGCGCGAGTCCGGGGACGTCATCCCCTTCCAACAGGCACGGTTGACCGCCGCGCGCGAGTTGGGCGGACTCCCCGTCCACACCATGGCGCCCAAGGAGCGGATCTAACTTCGCGTCCAGTACACCGGGGAGAGCAAAGCCGCTGCCCGATCCGCGATCAGCAGCGACACCCGCGGACTGGGCCTGGACGACTGCTCGGACGACCAGCGCGCCTTCCGGGCCCTACTAGCGTTCGCGCTTTTCAACGGCAACGTATACACCGGTCCGACGGCGAAGTGGAACTACTCGGTTGTCGCCTCGTACGACCCAGTGATGTCGCCCCGCAGGGACCAGTTGATGATGGTCGCGGAGCGCGCCCCGGAGAACGTGGCCACCCGGCTGCTGGCCAACGAGGGGGCCGACTCACGCGGCGTCCCCGGACTACGGCACGAGGTCAGCTACACGTGCCATGGGCAGCGCTCCGTCTGTCTGCGCCATCTGCCCACCGGTGCACTGCTGACCATCACCGGTGACCCGGCCGGATGTCGGCGCGGCAACAGGCGCAGCCTCGTGCCCCGGCACCCCTATCTCACGCTGGACAACGACCTCACCGCGCAGGAGCGTCGCGCACTGGCAGCGGTCCCCCCGATCTCGGGGGAAGCGACCACTCTGCTGGCAGGTCTCGTTTCCCGCTACAACCTGGTTGACCGGCGTGGCCACTGGGCGACCAGTCTGTCCTGGGACCCTCTGGAGCGCCCCGGAGTCGAACGCCGCAAGGAACCAGAAGTGATCCAGCACGGTCCCGTACGTCGACTCTGGGGCGCCGGCGACTCATGGGAGTACCGCTGGACCGGCTATCCAGAACCCCGCGACCTGGCTATGGCCCTGACCCACCGGGAGGCCGGAGTCAAGGGTGCGCGATTTACCCGCCACGGTGACACCTACCGGGTGGTGCTGGGCACCGCCTCGCTCGACCTCTGCGATGGGAAGGGCTGATCCATGCCGTTCCTCACCGCCCACCCGGGGTCCGCACCCGTGCTGGTGACTGCCGTTGTCCTGGGAGTCCTCCGCTTCACGTTCCCGAAGGACTCTCGCCACCGCCTGGAGCTCTGGAAGGCGATCCTCGAACACCGACGTCGGCGTTGGCAGGTGGCAGAGTGCCGCCGCGAGGTTGGAAGGTCCGGCAAGACGGGCCAACCGGATCGTCCTACTGGAGCGGTGCGACGCGGCGGTCACCGATCAGCCCAGCCGCCCGGCAGCACCACCTGCGGGAGAACAGCACCTACCCCCTCGACGCTGAAGAATGATTACTCCCAGTCGCCTGATTGATCGTTTCAGAATGAATTGGCTGCGGGCTTGGCTGTCAGGTGCGGACGAGCTCGCTGGACGTGATCGCGGAGCAGCCGGTGGCCATCGCGCCGTTTCCCGTATCGGGAGACGGCGAGGGCGACCCCGGGGATGAGGCTGACGCCGTCGCCCGTCGCTGCACAAACAGCTGCGCCGCACACGATCCAGAGCGTCCCGTGAGCCGGTCACCCAGGGTCTGGTCCGGTGCGCCTTGGAGGAGCTGGGTCGACTCGCCGCGGAGCCAGAGCGCGAGCCGCGCATCGCCTACCTGGAGCCGTTGGAGGAACTGGTGGACTTCCTCATGGAGCACGGAGCCGAGGAGGAGCTCCCGGAGGTGTCCTCTGTCGTGTACCGCAGGGCCGAGCGCGTGTTCGCAGCCAGGGAGGCGGAACGAAACGAGTGGTTCCGGAAAGGCCGCATCTTGCGTGATCCGTCCGAGCCTTCCGACGCCGCTCGCGACCACGCGCTGGTCACCGAGCTGTTGCGTAAGCTCGACGACACACGCTGACCGCTTCCTGCTGGGAGCCATCTGGGAGCCAACCCGCTCCCCGAACCCCTTCCAGGCCACGCGACACCAACCAAGCCCAACGCTCTGACCTGCGGAAACGCCATCGAGGCTGGCAGGCTCACCAACCGAACCTCATTCGGGACGAAGAGGTCGTGGGTTCAAATCCCGCCACCCCGACACCTTAGTACCAGGTCAGGGGCCTGATCCGCTTAGCGGGTCGGGCCCCTGAGTGGTTTCTGTGATCGGTTGAGAGACGCGGTCCTCGGACTGCCGACGGTGTGTCCCCGCTACTTCGGCTCGCGGTCGAACAGCGAGGTGGACCAGGCGTAGCCGAGCACGGTCAGGCCGACGCACCAGGCCACGGCCAGCCACCCGTTGTTGCCGATCTCCGTGCCGAGGAGCAGGCCGCGCAGGGTTTCGATGGCGGGGGTGAACGGCTGGTACTGGGCGATTGGCTGGAACCAGCCGGGCATCGCGTCCACCGGGACGAAGGCGCTGGAGATGAGGGGCAGGACCATCAGGGGCAGGGCGTTGTTGCTGGCTCCCTCGGGGTTCGGGCTGACCAGGCCCATCCCGACCGCGATCCAGGTGAGCGCCAGGGAGACGAGCGTCAGCAGCCCGACCGCCAGGATCCACTCCAGGGCGGTGGCGCCCGAGGAGCGGAAGCCGATGGCCACGGCGATGGCTCCCACGAGGAGCACGCTCATCAGGCACTGCAGCACGCTGCCGACGACGTGGCCGATGAGCACCGACCCGCGGTGCACGGCCATCGTGCGGAAGCGGGCGATGATGCCCTCGGTCATGTCCATGGCCACGGACACGGCCGTTCCGATCGTGGTGCCACCGATGGTCAGCAGCAGGATCCCCGGGAGGATGTAGGAGAGGTACTGGGAGTGGTCCGCACCGGCGCCCTGGAGGCCGGCGCCCATCACATCGCCGAAGATGTAGACGAAGAGCAGCAGCAGGACGACCGGCGACAGCAGCAGGTTCAAGGTGAGGGACGGATAGCGGCGCACGTGCAGCAGGTTGCGGCGCAGCATCGTGGACGAGTCGCGCACGGCGAGAGACAGGGAGCTCATCGGGCCGCCTCCTCGGTCGGGTTCGGCCGGCCGGTACCGCCGGTCAGGGCGAAGAAGACGTCGTCGAGATCAGGGGTGTGCACGGTCAGCTCGTCCGCCTCCATGCCGGCCGCGTCCAGCCGGTCGAGGAGGGAGCGCAGCTCGCGCTGGCTGCCGTCGCTGGGGATCCGCAGGGCGAGTGCCTCGTCGTCCCGGCCGGCCTCGCGCAGTGCGGAGGCTGCGCTCCGGTACGCGGCCGGGTCGGAGAAGCGGAGCCGGACGTGACCACCGGGGACCAGTCGCTTCAGCTCCTCCGCGGTCCCCTCGGCCGCGATCTTCCCGCCGTCGAGCACCGCGATGCGGTCGGCGAGTTCGTCGGCCTCCTCCAGGTACTGGGTGGTGAGGAAGACGGTGACGCCGTCCGCGACCAGTTCCCGGACGATCCCCCACATGCTGTGCCGTGAGCGCGGGTCGAGACCGGTCGTCGGCTCGTCGAGGAAGATGATCCGCGGGCTGCCCACCAGGGTCATGGCGATGTCGAGACGGCGCTTCATACCGCCGGAGTAGGTGGAGGCGGGTTTCTTCGCGGCCTCGGTGAGGTCGAACCGCTCCAGCAGCTCGGCGGCGACCTGCCGTCCCCCACGTCTGGACAGGTGGTGCAGGTCCGCCATGAGGAGCATGTTCTCCTCGCCGGTGATCAGGCTGTCGACGGCGGAGAACTGCCCGGTGACGCCGATCGCGGCGCGCACCCCGTCCGGTGAGGTGGCGACATCGTGGCCGGCGACCTGGGCCTGCCCGCCGTCGGCGGTGATGAGCGTGGAAAGGATCTTCACGACGGTGGTCTTGCCGGCGCCGTTGGGTCCGAGCAGCGCGAACACGGACCCGGCCGGGATGTTCAGGTCGATGCCGTCGAGGACGGTCTTGTCGCCGTACGACTTGCGCAGACCGATGGTGGAGACGGCGGCGGGTGACTGTGGACCGCCCACCGAATTAGACGTGGACATGACAGATGAAGGCATGGAGCCCTCCTGCTCGAAGGGTGAAGTGATCCGGGTGGGCGAGTCGGTGAGGAGGTGAGTGAGCGGGGGCTGCGCTCAGACCGTGGCGCGGAGGACGTCGATGTTGCCCCAGTTGGTCCGTGCGCGGACCTTGACGGTGCCCTCGGCGTGCTCCGGCGCGTCGGAGGCGCTCAGCCTGTTGCGCACCTGCCCGCGGTGGGAGCTGATGTCGAGCCAGGCGGCGGTGCCCGCGCGGATGCCGACCTCGATGGAGCCGTTGGAGGTCTCCAACTGAACCGCGCCACGGGCGACATCGCCGACGCGGAGGGGTCCGTTGGTGGTGGTACCGGTGACCGATCCCTCGGCGTGCGCGACGTCGATGCCACCGTTGGCGCCGCTCAGCCGCAGCTCGCCGGTGACGGTGCCGACGGTGGTGTTGCCGTGCGAGTTCTTCAGAACGGCGGGGCCCTCGACGGTGCCGATGCGCATGTTGCCGCTGCTGCTGGTGATCTCGGCCCTGCCCTCGACTCGGCCCACGGTGATCGAGCCGTGCGACACGTTCAGCGTCAGCGGGCCGGTGGTGTCCAGGCGGACGTCACCGGTCGAGGTCTTCATCCGCACCTCGCCGAACCGGCCCTCGCCCACCACCTGGGCCCAGGAGCCGCTCATGTCGATGCGCGAGCCGGTGGGCAACTCGACCTGCACGTCGACGAGGCCGCTGGGGCCGATGATGCGGCGCTCCTTCGTCCTGATCGTGAGGACACCGCCCGCGTACGTGACCTCGGTCTGCTCGGCGGCTCGCACATCCTTGTCCCGCTTCGGGTTACCGGGCCGTACCTCGACGACGGTGTCGAGGCGGTCGCTCGCGACGAACTGCAGGGAACCGGCGCCCACATGGGCGGTGACGGAGATCGCTTCGGGGGTCTCGAAAGAAGGCATGGCTGTCCCGTCCTCTTGGGTCGTTGGGGCGTCCCTGCTGGTGGGGACGTGGTGTGAGTGCGGTTCTTTCCGGTGGGGCCGGGCTAACGCACCCAGCCCGTGAAGCTCTGTCCGACGTTGTGGCTCTTCTCCGGCGCACGCTGCCGGGTGCCGCCTTCGACCGCCGCCGACACGGCTCGCACGAGCCACGCGTTGACCGACAGGCCCTCGCGGTTCGCGGCCTCTTCGGCGCGGGCCTTGAGGTGGGCGGGCAGCCGCAGGTTGACCCGTGCGGTGCCACCCTCGTCCGCGGTGTCGGCCGGAGCCCTGAGCGGTTCCGCGGGCTGCGGCCCCCGGTCCTCGTAGGTGGTGTCACCGGGTGGCAGCGTCACCACGAAGTCGGGGTCGAGCCCGCGCAGGCGTACGTCGACCGAGCCGGGGGCGAGTTCTCGGGTGATCTCGTCCATCGCGGCGGAGAGCACGTTGAGCAGGGTCAGGCGGGTCGCCGACTCCAACGGGGCGGTGAGCCGTTCGGCCAGCTCGCGGGCTTCCTCCCCGCCGGCTTCGGCGGCCACCGCGAGTTCCCGGTGGAGACTGTCGACGTAGGGCGTGAGGTCCATGACGCCATAGTGGCATCACAGTGGCGCTACGCGCAAGCCTGCGTGGTGCCACATCTGGCGCCGGCTGCGGGGATCCGGGGCTGACCTGCGAAAACAAGCAGGAACACCTACTCGCTGCGGGCAGGGCAGGATGGTGTCGGGTGGCACCAGATGGCGCCGAGTGACACCGAGTGGCACCACTCGGCGCCACCACGGTGTCCCGTTTCTACGTGCGTGTCCATCTGTGTGACCATGACCGCGCATCACGATCGACCGAAGGCCACCAAGAGAGGGTGACGATGGCAGAGCAGCTGTACGCGACGCTGAAGACCAACCGGGGTGACATCCAGATCCGGCTGCTTCCGAATCACGCGCCGAAGACGGTGCGGAACTTCGTGGAGCTGGCCACGGGAGAGCGGGAGTGGGTCCACCCCGCCACGGGCGCGAAGACCACGGACCGCCTGTACGACGGCACGGTCTTCCACCGGGTCATCAGCGGATTCATGATCCAGGGCGGTGACCCCCTGGGCAACGGCACGGGCGGGCCGGGCTACGAGTTCGAGGACGAGTTCCACCCGGACCTGGCGTTCAACAAGCCCTACCTCCTGGCGATGGCCAACGCGGGGCCGGGCACCAACGGGTCCCAGTTCTTCATCACCGTGGCCCCGACCGCGTGGCTGACCCGCAAGCACACCATCTTCGGGGAAGTGGCCGACGACGCCGGCAAGAAGGTGGTCGACGCCATCGCGGGGACGCGGACGGACCCCCGCAGCGACCGCCCGGTGGAGGACGTCGTCATCGAGTCGGTGACCATCGAGACCCGCTGAGCCGGGCCTGGCGCAGCCGCCGGCAGCGCCCCCGGTGCGCGGCCGGCGCTGGCAGGTCATCTCATGGCCATCGACGAAGCCCGGCCGTCGGTTGGGTCCCGGACGAGTCTCCGGGCCGCCCCCTGACAGGCCGGGGATGCAACCTTCTCCTTCAGAGCTGGAACCCCCGGAAGCCGACCGCGCGCCATGAACCCTAGCCGCGGGCACTGACAACGAGGCCGTCGGCGGTGGCCTAGCGGGCCCACGGCGGGGTGATGGCGCTGCCGTCCGGGAGTCGGGCGATGAGGCCGGTGCGGGTGGTGACCCACATCTGGGCGGGCCGGTCGGTGGGGTTGGCGACCGTCAGGGCGGAGCCCGCCGGGGCCACCGCCGCGTCGCCCGTGCCCAGTTCGGCGCTCTCCTCGTCGATGGTGAGCCGGAGGCGACCGGAGAGCACGTAGAAGGTCTCCTCCTCGCTGATCGTGTGGGTCGGGCCCGCCGTGGCGGCCGGGATCTCGACGCGCCAGGCGGCGAGGTCCCGGCTGCCGGTGCCCGGGCGGACGTAGGAGACGAAGCGGCCCCCGTGCAGTTCGTGCACGACGGCCTCCGCGCTGCGGATGAACGACATGGTCCGGCCTCCCCATTAGACAAGTTCCTTGTCCATATAGACAAGCTGCTTGACGAGTTATAGTCAAGCCCATGGACGACGCCCTGGCCCTCTCCGCACTTGTGCTGGCACTCTCCGGGCGACTGGTGCAGGAGATCCACGACGGTGTGTCCCGGCAGGGGTTCGGAGACCTGCGCCCCGCACACGGCTTCGCCTTCGTCCGCATCTCCATGGGCGACGCCACCACGGCCGACCTGGCCGAGCACCTGGGGGTGACCAAACAGGCCGCCGCCCAGCTGGTCGAGGAGCTGGTCCGCAAGGGGTACGTGGAACGGCGTCCCCACCCGCGCGACGCCCGCGCCCGCCTCCTGGCGCTGACCGAGACCGGCTGGGCCGCCACGCGCGCCGCCGACCAGGCGGCCCGGGCCGCCGTGGCGCCGTGGCGGGACCTGCTGGGCGAGGCGCGCTTCAGCGAGCTCGTCGCCGACCTGACGCTCCTCGCCCCGCCGGGACCGATCCGCCCCGCCTGGTGAACCCGGCGGCCGACCGCCCTGGTGAGCCCGAGGGGCGTGCTCCTTGGTGAGCCCGGGGGACGACCGCCCCGGTGAGCCCCGGGGCGGGCCGCCCCGGCGGGTGCCGGGTCAGGCGGACGGCGGTGCCTGGGTCGTGGCGTTCAGCGCCGTCACCACGGTCTGCTCCTCGAAGTCGAAGTGGGATTCCAGACGGCCGGCCAGTTCCTCGAGTTCGGCGCGCAGGCGTACGGGATCGGACTCACCGGGGACGAACCGCTCGACCAGGTCCAGGACGGAGTCCTGGAGTCCGGCCACCGCCTTGTGCTGCTCGCCGAGCTGGGCGAGTGCCGGGGCGAGCGAGGGGAACTGCGCGGCCAGCGAGGGGAAGACGGCCGTGTCCTCACCGGTGTGGTGCCGGCGCAGCGCGCCGCAGAAGGCGAGGCAATGGGTGCGCAGCTGCCGGGCGAGGTCGGGCGGGGTGGTGCCGATCGTCGCCGCGGTGCCGTCGACCAGCCGGTCCGCCTGCTCGCGCAGGGTCCGCAGTTCGCCGCGCAGCCAGTCGTGCACCTCCACGATCCAGTCCCCCATGCCCTTCACCCGCTCCGCGCCGGGCCGGGGCTCGATCCGGTGCAGTACGACGACCGGGATCTCGCGGGTGGTCCTGGCCTGGTGGTCGCCGTACCCGGGGGCCTCGGCCACCACCCGCTCGAAGAGCCGGTCGCGTTCGGTCCCCTGCGGGACGGCGGCGATGGCCCGGTAGGTCTCCTCGCCGGTCTCGACCGTCACGATGGGGTTCGCGCGGAGGTTGTGGTACCAGCCGGGATGCCGGTCCGCTCCGTTCGCCGACGCCACGACGACGCCCTTGCCGTCGAGGACGAGGTGGCCGAGGGGGGTCTCGCGGGGCAGTCCGGTCCTGGCCCCGGTCGTCGTCAGCACGATCAGCGGCCAGCCCTCGAACATGCCGGTCAGCCTGCCGCCGTTGGCGCGGAACTCGGCGATGATCCGCCGCTGGAAATCGTGGACGTCGAAGCCGGACCCGTTGTTCTCGGCCTGTTCCTTGCTCATGCGCTTCCTCTCGGATTCCATCCGGAAAGGAGGGCGGCCGCACAGGAGGACAACACAGAAAAGACCCGCATGCCTACGCAGTGGAGGTGGG
>NZ_BNBF01000008.1:106705-108709 GCF_014654935.1 Streptomyces capoamus | reverse complement strand
CGCAGTGGACCCCCGCTTCAGGGGTCGACGAGACTGCGAGAGACGGACGAGCCGGTCTCTGTGCTGGCTGAGTAGCCGCTACCTCCATACGTAGGCCCATACGGGGCTCGTTCGAGACTGTAACGGTGATCATCAGCGGGTCGCAAGGCCGTCCGCGGGGCCTCCCGGCACGGCCGGCCGGGGATCAGGACGCGGTGCGACGCGTGCCTCGGCCGACCAGGGTCGTCACACCGGAGACGGCGGCGGTCGCGGCGAGGCTGCCGGTCATGACCAGGCCCACACCGATCACGAAGAGGCCGCTGGCGTCGTCCGACCAGTCGTACCAGGCCGCGGCCGTCAGCCCGGCCGTGGTGCCGAGGACCGCGCCCGCGGTGTGGCCCCGGGACACGGCCCGGTACACCGGCAGCAGCAGCGTCAGCACCAGGCCGACCACCTGCCAGGGCTCGTACGGGCCGCTCGTCGAGCCGTCCGGGTGCACGTCCCGCTGCTGGTCCCAGCCCAGCCAGCCGGCCCACGCCGCCAGGGCGGCCAGGGCCGGCACCAGGAAGGGCAGGACGCGGGAGGAGGTCGTCACGAGTCGTCGGCGCATGTCACGAGCCTCCCGCCCCGCACCGGCAGCCGTCAGAGCGAAGGTACTCAGGGTGCGCCTGAGTACCCCGGTACGACCGGGATCTAGGCTTCCAGACATGAAGGAAGCCCCGTTGAACTTCTGGTCGCTCTACAGCCACGGCTTCGCGCGCATCGCCGCGTGCACGGGCCACACCGTCATCGCCGACCCGCGCGCCAACGCCGAAGCGGTCCTGCGCCAGGCCCGCGACTGCGCGGACGAGGGCGTCGCCGTCGCCGTCTTCCCCGAGCTGGGCCTCACCGGCTACTCCATCGAGGACCTGCTGCTCCAGGACGCCCTCCTGGACCAGGTCGAGGCGGCCCTCGGCACCGTCGTCGCCGGATCGGCCGAGCTGCTGCCGGTGCTGGTCGTCGGTGCCCCGCTGCGCCACCGCAACCGGGTCTACAACTGCGCGGTGCTGGTGCACCGGGGCCGGGTCCTCGGTGTCGTACCGAAGTCGTACCCGCCGACCTACCGGGAGTTCTACGAGCGCCGGCAGATCGCCGACGGCCACGACGAGCGGGGCGGCACCATCCGGGTCGCGGGCGCGGAGGTGCCGTTCGGGGTGGACCTGCTGTTCGCCGCCGCGGACGTGCCCGGGCTGGTGCTGCACACGGAGATCTGCGAGGACATGTGGGTGCCGGTGCCGCCGAGCGCCGAGGCGGCCCTCGCCGGGGCCACCGTGCTGGTCAACCTCTCCGGCAGCCCGATCACCGTCGGCCGGGCCGAGGACCGCAAGCTGCTGTGCCGCTCGGCGTCCTCCCGCTGCCTGGCCGCCTACGTCTACGCGGCGGCCGGCCTGGGCGAGTCGACCACCGACCTGTCCTGGGACGGGCAGACCATGATCTACGAGAACGGGGTGCTGCTCGCCGAGTCCGACCGCTTCCCGCTCGGCGACCAGTACGCGGTCGCCGACGTCGACCTGGACCTGCTGCGGCAGGAACGGCACCGGATGGGCACCTTCGACGACAACCGCCGGGCCCACGCCGCCCGCACCTCGGACTTCCGGACCGTCTCCTTCGAGCTGGACCCGCCGCTCACCGACCTCGGGCTGCGCCGGCGCGTCGAGCGGTTCCCGTTCGTGCCCGCCGACCCCGAGCGGCTCGCCCAGGACTGCTACGAGGCCTACAACATCCAGGTCGCCGGCCTCCAGCAGCGGCTCGCGGCGATCGGCGGGCCCAAGGTCGTCATCGGCGTGTCCGGCGGGCTCGACTCCACGCACGCGCTGATCGTCGCCGCCCGGGCGATGGACCGCGCCGGCCGGCCGCGCAGCGACATCCTCGCCTTCACCCTGCCCGGCTTCGCCACCAGCGACCACACCAAGGACAACGCCCACAAGCTGATGCGCGCGCTCGGCGTCACCGCCGCCGAGCTGGACATCACGCCGACCGCGCGGC
>NZ_BNBF01000008.1:102044-106666 GCF_014654935.1 Streptomyces capoamus | reverse complement strand
TGATGCTGCAGGAGATCGGCCACCCGTTCGCCTCCGGCGAGCCGGTGTACGACGTCACCTTCGAGAACGTCCAGGCGGGCCTGCGCACCGACTACCTGTTCCGGCTGGCCAACCAGCGCGGCGGCATCGTCCTCGGCACCGGCGACCTGTCCGAGCTGGCGCTCGGCTGGTCCACGTACGGCGTCGGCGACCAGATGAGCCACTACAACGTCAACTCCGGCGTGCCGAAGACGCTGATCCAGCACCTGATCCGCTGGGTCGTCAGCAGCGGGCAGTTCGACGAGGAGACCGGCGAGATCCTCACCGCGATCCTGGACACCGAGATCAGCCCGGAGCTGGTGCCGGGCGAGGAGATGCAGTCCACCGAGTCGAAGATCGGCCCGTACGCGCTGCACGACTTCACCCTCTTCCAGGTGCTGCGCTACGGCTTCCGGCCCTCGAAGATCGCCTTCCTGGCCTGGCACGCCTGGCACGACCCGGACGCCGGCGCCTGGCCGCCCGGCTTCCCGGAGGCCAAGCGGGTGGCGTACGACCTGGCCGAGATCCGGCACTGGCTGGAAATCTTCTGCCGCCGTTTCTTCGCGTTCTCCCAGTTCAAGCGCTCGGCGATGCCGAACGGCCCGAAGGTGTCGGCCGGCGGCTCCCTCTCCCCGCGCGGCGACTGGCGCGCCCCCTCGGACGGCAACGCCCGGGCGTGGCTGAGCGACCTGGAACGCTTCGACTTCGACGGCGCGGCCGCCGGAGGATGAGCGGTGCCCCGGCTCAGGTGTTCCAGGTCTCGTCGTACGGGTCGCGCGGGGCCGGGACCGGGCGGGTCGCGGTGACCCTCAGGTACGGGACGGGGCCGTTGTTGACCGGGTCGCGGGTCAGACGGGGGCTGTAGGTGCCCGTGACCTCCAGCCAGGCGTCCGGACGCAGGACCGGCGGCAGCTCGCCGGTCAGCGCGATCTTCACCGGCTGGGCGTCCGCCGCGCAGCAGTTGAGGGCCATGCGGACCAGGTAGGGCCGGCCCGCCCGGTCCAGGGCGAGGAAGCCGGTGACCCGGACCGGGCGGCCGTGCAGGGAGCGGCCGTGGCCGTAGGCCGCTCGGGAGGCGTAGTCCACGACCGACAGCGGCACCGGGTCGCCGGCGGGCAACGGGCCGTAGGCGTACGGCTTCTGCAGGGCCGTTCCGGTGCGCAGGGCGCTGTAGGAGCCGAGGGCGGGCGGGGCGATCAGGATCAGCGCGAGCAGCGGCAGCAGCAGGAGCCAGGACACGCGCGGCTCGGGGTGCGCGTGTCCTGGGCGGGGACGGCCGGCGCGGCGGCGCTCGTACCAGGCCGTGGCCACGGCCGCCGCGATCAGGACGGCGCCGGAGGCCAGCAGGAAGGGGCGCAGGCCCGCCTTGACGTAGCGCAGGTACAGGTCGGTGGCGCCCGCGTGCAGCAGGGCGGCGCCGAGCAGGAACAGGACGGCCGCCTGGGCCTGGCGGTTCACAGCAGCACCGTCCCCGTCAGCACGGCGCCCGTGACGGCCAGCGCGAAGGTGGCGGGGGCGAACCGGAGCGCGAAGGCCCGGCCGAAGGTGCCGGCCTGCATCGCGAACAGCTTGAGGTCGATCATCGGGCCCACCACCAGGAACACCAGCTTGGCCGTCGGGGAGAACTGGGTGAGGGAGGCCGCGACGAACGCGTCCGCCTCCGAGCAGATGGACAGCAGGACCGCCAGGACGGCGAGGGCGAGCACCGACACCACGGGGGTGCCGGCGGCCGTGCGCAGCCAGTCCGCCGGGACCGCCGCCTTCAGCGTGGCCGCGGCCGTCGCGCCGAGCACCAGGAAACCGCCGGCGTGCATGACGTCGTGCCGGACCGCGTCCCAGAAGGCCTCCCCCTTGCCGGCGCCCTCGTGCGCGCCGTGGGCCGGTGGGCGCAGCCAGTCCGTGCGGCCCCGCCGCTGCCACAGCCAGCCCATCGCGCAGGCCACCAGCAGGCTCGCCGCGAACCGGGCCAGGACCATCTCCGGGTGCCCGGGGAAGGCGACGGCGGTGGCGGTCAGCACCACCGGGTTGATCGCGGGCGCGGACAGCAGGAAGGCGAGCGCGGCGGCGGGGGTCACGCCCCGGCGCACCAGGGCGCCCGCCACCGGCACCGACGCGCATTCGCAGCCCGGCAGCACCGCGCCCGCGACCCCCGCCACGGGCACGGCCAGGGCCGGCCGGCGCGGCAGGGCGCGCGCGAAGAAGGACGCCGGGACGAACACCGCGATCGCCGCCGACAGCAGCACGCCGAGCACCAGGAAGGGCAGCGCCTGGACGGTCACCGCGACGAACACCGTCATCCAGCTCTGCATCGCCGGGGCGCCGAGCAGCCCGCGGATCGGGGACTGGGCGAGCACGGCGAGCAGGAGGACCAGCACCAGCACCCGCGGGGAGCTGAGCCGGCTCCGCGGGGGCGCGGGCCGGTCCAGGTCCGCGCCGGGCGGGGCGTCTTCGGTGATGGCCACGGCTGGTTACCTCCGGCTGCTGGACTGCCTCCCCCTGCGTACGCGAGCCGTCCCCCTGCCGTTCAGGACGTTGCTGGAACCACGCATCTCCTTGGGGCACTCTTTTCCCTCGTGACGAGCGTTCCGTATCAAGGGGGCCCGGGGGCCCCGCCGGCGCACATGGTGGTGTGCGGTGACGACGGGCTCGCGCACCGGCTGGCCGCCGAGTTGCGCGGGGTCTACGGCGAACAGGTCACCCTCGTCGTGCCGCCGAACGAGCGCACCGCCCGGCCGCCGGTGGTCGGCCGGGCCCGGGCCGCGTCGGCGGCGCTGTTCGACCGTGTGGTCAGCGCGGCCGTGGGCACCGTCGGCCGGACCGGCGGCACCGGGCAGCCCGTCGGCGGCTCGGGTGTCCCACGCCCCGAGCCGGAAGGGGTGCTGGAGGCCGCGGAGCTGACCGAGGCGGTGCTCGCCGAGGCCGGGGTGGCCCGGGCCGCCGCGCTGGCCCTCGTGCACGACGACGACGAGACCAACATCCGGGCCGCGCTGACCGCCCGCCGGCTCAACCCCCGGCTGCGGCTCGTGCTGCGCCTCTACAACCGGCGGCTGGGCCAGCACATCGAGGAACTCCTCGACCAGGCCGCCGCCTTGGCCGCCGGCGAGGAGGACGGCGGTCGGGGCGGCGGCACCGAGGCCTCCACGACCGTGCTGTCCGACGCCGACACCGCCGCGCCCGCGCTGGCCGCCACCGCCGTCGCCGGCACCAGCCGGGTGGTGCAGACCGAGGGCCTGTTACTACGGGCCGTCGAACGGCCGCTGACCGGCGACGACGGGCCCGGCACCGGCCCGGGCCTGTGCACCCTCGCCCTGCTGTCGGGCGGCGACCCGGACGGCGGCGGCGAGCACCAGCCGCGGCTGCTCCCGGACGACGAGGAGGTACGGCAGGCCGCCGGACGCCAGGCCGTGGTGCTGGAACACGTCTCCGCCCCGGCCGGTGCGGAATCCGCCGCGCCGACCCTGCGGATGACGGGTCTGCTGCCGCTCGCCTCGCTCTTCTCCCGCCGGCTGCGCTGGTCCCTGGCCGGCCTGGTGGGCTGCGTGGTCGGCCTGGCCGTCGCCCTGTGGCTGGTCACCGGCATCCACCCGCTGCGCGCCTTCTACGTCACCCTCCTGGACCTCTTCGCGATCGACGACCCGGCCCTCAGGGAGCCGCTGGGCCGCCAGCTCCTGCAACTCCTCTCGGCGCTGACCGGGTTGCTGCTCCTGCCGCTCCTGCTGGCCGCCGCGCTGGAGGCGTTCGGCACCTTCCGCACCGCCTCCACGCTGCGCCGGCCTCCGCGCGGCCTGAGCGGGCACGTGGTCCTGCTCGGGCTCGGCAAGATCGGCACACGGGTGCTGACCCGGCTGCGGGAACTGAACATCCCCGTGGTGTGCGTGGAATCCGACCCGGAGGCACGCGGCCTCGCCACCGCCCGCCGGCTGCGGGTGCCGGTCGTGCTCGGCGACGTCACCCAGGAGGGCGTCCTGGAGGGCGCCCAGATCCACCGGGCCCGGGCCCTGCTCGCGGTGACCAGTTCGGACACCACCAACCTGGAGGCCGTGCTCTACGCCCGGACCGTGCGCCCCGATCTCCGTGTGGTGCTCCGCCTCTACGACGACGACTTCGCCACCGCGGTCTACCGCACCCTGCGCACCGCCTACCCCCAGGCCCTGACCCGCAGCCGCAGCGTCACCCACCTGGCGGCTCCGGCCTTCGCCGGGGCGATGCTGGGCCGGCAGGTCCTGGGCGCCGTCGCGGTGGAACGCCGGGTGCTGCTGTTCGCCGCGATCGACGTGGACGGGCACCCCCGGCTGGAGGGCCGCACCGTCCGGGACGCCTTCCAGCCGGGTTCCTGGCGTGTCCTGGCCCTGCTGGGCCGCACCGCCACCCCCGCCGGGCACGTCCTGGCGAAGGGCGACCGGGTGGTGGTGGCGGCGACCCGGCGGGGGCTGGCCGAGCTGCGCTGAGCCGGTGGCGCGGGACCAGGGCGTGTCTTTCGGATCAGCCCGACGGCAGGTGCCGCTCGGCGAACTCCAGTTCCCGTGCGACCTGCCGGATCCGCTCGTCCACGACCAGGGAACCGTGCCCCGCGTCGTACCGGTACACCTCGTGGACCGCGCCGC
>NZ_BNBF01000008.1:100823-101989 GCF_014654935.1 Streptomyces capoamus | reverse complement strand
GGGCCTCCAGCCGCTTGACGTAGTTGTCGATCTGGCGGATCGGGCAGCGGGGGTCGTTGACCCCGGCCGAGATGTAGACGGGGGCCTTGACCTGGTCGACGTAGGTCAGCGGGGAGGACGCGGCGAAGCGCTCCGGGACCTCCTCGGGGGTGCCGCCCAGCAGGGTGCGGTCCATGGCCTTCAGGGCCTCCATCTCGTCGTGGTACGCGGTGACGTAGTCCGCGACCGGCACGACGGCGATGCCCAGCGCCCAGGCGTCCGGCTGGGTGCCGAGGCCGAGCAGCGTGAGGTAGCCGCCCCAGGAGGCGCCGGTGAGGACGACGCGGCCGGGATCGGCGAGGCCGGAGGAGACCGCCCAGTCGCGGACCGCGGCCACGTCCTCCAGCTCGATCAGGCCCACCCGGTGCTTCAGGGCGTCGGTCCAGGCGCGGCCGTAACCGGTGGAGCCGCGGTAGTTGATGCGGACGACCGCGTACCCGTGGTCCACCCAGGCGGCCGGGCCCGCGGCGAAGGAGTCGCTGTCGTGCCAGGTCGGGCCGCCGTGCAGGTCGAACACGGTGGGCAGCGGGCCGGTGGCGCCCGCCGGCTTCTGGACCAGGGCGTGGATGCGGCCGCCGGGGCCCTCCACCCACACGTCCTCCACCGGCACCGACGACGGGCAGGCCAGGCCCGGCGGGTCCAGCACGACCGCGCCGGCCGTGGAGCGCACCGCCGGGGGCTCGGCGGCCGACGACCACAGGTACTCCACGCTGCCGTCGGGGCGGGCCGTGGCGCCGGAGACCGTGCCGGGCGGGGTGGGGATGCGGGTCAGCTCGCGGGCCGCCAGGTCGTACCGGAACAGTTCGCTGCGGGCCTCGAAGCCGTGGACGACGAGCAGGGCCGAGCCGTCCGGGTACCACTCGGCGCTGACGTCACCGGGCAGGTCCAGGGCCAGGTCCGTCTCCTCGCCCGTCGCCACGTCCCACACCAGGGGTTCCCAGCGGCCCCGGCGCTGGTGGCCGACGAGCAGCCGGGTGTCACCGTCGACCGGGGCGAAGCCCAGCACCTCCAGGCCCCGCTCCTCGGCGCCGCCCTTGGTGTCGTCCAGCTCGGCGACCGTCGTGCCGTCCGGGCGCAGCACCCGCAGCGCGGCGTGCATGGCGTCGCCGTGCTCGGTGTGTTCGACG
>NZ_BNBF01000008.1:95139-100788 GCF_014654935.1 Streptomyces capoamus | reverse complement strand
GCGATCAGGGAGCCGTCGTGCGAGAGGTCGCCGACGCCCGCGGACTCGCGGTGCCGGTAGATCTCCACCGGGTCCGCGTCCGCGCGGGCCAGGTGGATCGTCGTGCCGTCCTCGTCGGTGGAGCGGCCGACGACCGCCGTGCGGCCGTCGCGGGACAGGGCCAGGCCGGCCGGGTAGGACGGGTCGAGGCCGGGCACCGCCGGTTCGTCCGGGCCGCCCGCGAAGGGCTGGCGGCGCCAGATGCCGAACTCGTCGCCGTCCTTGTCGTCGAACCACCAGATCCACGCGCCGTCCGGGGAGAGCACGCCGTCCGTCGTGCCGTTCGGCCGGCGTGTCGCCTGCCGCTGCTCGCCCGTCGTCCTGTCCCAGGCGTACAGCTCGTACGTCCCGGTCGCGTTGGACACGAACAGGGAGCGGTCGGGCGCGTCCTCCGCCCAGTCGGGCAGGGAGACGCGGGGCGCGCGGAACCGCTTCTCCCAATCCGGCATGTCCGGTACGTCCGGTACATCCGGTGTCCTGCTGTCACTCATGGCCCCAGTCATGCGCCCATACTGCCTGGCCGCGGCGCCAATTGGGTGGCGGGTGTGCGCAGCCTGTGGATAACTTCGCGCGCATGACCGTTTCCGTGCCTCCGCCGTCCGCGCCGCAAGGTGGCGCGCCGTCCGCGCCCGAAGACACCGCACCCTCCGCGCCCGAAGACACCGCACCCTCCGCGCCCATCGGCTGGCGTGAGGACAACCGGTCCCTGTGGGACGAGCGGGTGCCGATCCATGTCGCCGGTTCCTTCTACGACCTCGACGGCTTCCGCACCCGCCGGGACGACCTGCGCGACTTCGAGACGGCGGAGGTCGGGGACGTCACCGGCAAGTCGCTGCTGCACCTGCAGTGCCACATCGGCACCGACACCCTGTCGTGGGCGCACCGCGGCGCCGCCCGCGTCGTCGGCCTGGACTTCTCGGCACCGGCGGTGGAGGCGGCCCGCGCCCTCGCGGCCGACCTCGGCTACGGCCCCGACCGGGCGGCCTTCGTCACCAGCGACGTCTACGACGCGGCCACCGCCGTACCCGAGCCGTCGTACGACATCGTCTACACCGGGCTGGGGGCCCTGTGCTGGCTGCCGGACATCCGGCGCTGGGCCGAGACGGCCGCCTCCCTCGTCGCGCCCGGCGGCTTCCTCTACCTCGCCGAGTTCCACCCGATCACCGAGACCCTGGACGACGAGACCGGCAGCCGGGTCGTGCGCGACTACTTCGCCCGGGACGCACAGGTGTGGGACGAACCGGGCACCTACGCCGACCTGGACGCCGTCACCGTCCACCACCGCAGCGTGGAGTGGCAGCACACGCTCGGGGACGTGGTCTCCGCTCTCGCCGCGACGGGACTGCGCCTGGAGTTCCTGCACGAGCACGACGTGTCGCTCTTCCCGCGCTTCCGGAACTTCGAGGTGCGCGACGGCCACCACCGCTTCCCCGCGGGCCACCCGCGCGTCCCGCTGCTCTACTCCCTGAGGGCGAGCAAGGACTGACCCGAGGCCGGGACGCGGGGGCGGGCGCCGTACCGTGGAGGGCGTGTACCGGTTTCTGCTGACACCCCGCTGGTGGGGCATCAACGTCTTCGTGCTGCTCGCCATCCCCTTCTGCGTCTTCATGGGGTCGTGGCAGCTGGGCCGGTTCGAGGACCGGGTGCAGGACCACCGCGCCGCGACCGAGCAGGTCGCGGCCGGCCGAGACGAGGCCGCGCGCCCGCTGGACTCGATGCTGCCCGTCGACAAGAGCACGGCGGGCCGGCGGGTCACGGCGAGCGGACGGTACGGCGAGCAGCTGCTGGTGCCCGGGCGTGAGCTGGACGGCAGGCGCGGGTTCTACGTCCTGACGCTGCTGCGCACCGGCTCCGGGAAGGCGCTGCCGGTGGTGCGGGGCTGGCTGCCGGGTGCGGCGGACGCGGCCAAGGCTCCGGCGCCGCCCGCCGGGGAGGTCACCGTCACCGGCGCGCTGCAGGCGTCCGAGGCGCCCGGGGACGACGGGGTGAGCGCGCGGGGCGGGCTGCCCGCCGGGCAGACGGCGGCGATCAGCTCGGCCTCGCTGGTGAACCTGGTGCCGTACCGGCTGTACGACGCGTGGGTCACGCTGGACAAGGGGGACGCCGGGATGAAGGCCGTGCCCGCGCGGGCGCCCAGTGGCAGCGGGCTGGACCTGAAGGCGTTCCAGAACCTGGGCTACACCGGGGAGTGGTTCGTGTTCGCCGGGTTCGTGGTGTTCATGTGGTTCCGGTTGCTGCGGCGGGAGATCGAGTTCCAGCGGGACGCCGCGCTGGGCCTGGTGCCCGAGGACCGGGCGCCGGTGCCCAGCGCGTGACCGGCGGCCGGCGCACCCGCCCCGCGCGCGGCCTACGTCCCGTCGGCCCGTGGCGCGTCAGGCGCCGGGCAGCAGCCCGGTGAAGTAGACCGTGCCCGCGCATGCGCCCGGCACCACCGCGGTGGCCGACGGCGCGCCGCCCTGAGCCGTGTGGGTGACCGCGACGCTGCCGTCGGCGGGGCCGTCCTCGGTCGCCAGCTGGGTGGTGGTGCCCGCCGAGGTGCCGGTGTCGGTGGTGCCGCCGGAGGCGCTCGCCTCCTGGCTCGGCGACGGGTCCGGCGACGGCTCGCTCGGGTCGGTGCCGCCCGCGCCGGTGCCGCCGGTGGTGGGGCAGGTCTCCGAGGGCACGAAGGCGAACTTCTCCTCGTAGGCCGCGCCGGGCTGCAGGACCAGGGAGGAGACCTCGAGGGAGGGGTCGGGCAGCGAGGCCGCCGCGTCCCCGGCGACGTGCCGGGCACTGAAGATCTTGGCCGGGTCGGCGGCGCCCTGGGCGGCCGGCGTGATGCTGCCGGGGCCGCCGAGGGTGCAGGCGGTGCCGGAGGTGTTGGTGACGCGGAAGGTGCCGTAGACGACGCCCGCGGTGTCCGGGGCGTTCACCGTGCCGCCGGCGGAGCCCAGTTGGGCCGCCGTGCACAGCGGGGTGCCGGAGGCCTGGGTGGCGGCGGGGTCGGCACCGCCGGCGGCGCCGCCGGTGTGGCCGCCCTTCTGGTCCTTCTCGTCCTTCTTGCCGGGCTCCTTGCCCGGCTTGACCGTCGTGGCGGGCCCGTCCTTCTTGCCGTCCTTGTCGCCGGCCCTGCCCTTGCTCCGGCCGGTGCCGCCCTGGTCCTGCGCGCTCTGCCCGGCCATGGCGGTGTGGGGGTCGGGCCCGCCGGACTGCGTGACGTGCACGAGGGCGGGGATGGCGGTGCCGATGAACAGGGCCGCCGCGGCCACGCCGACGACCGCCTGCCGCTTGCGGGCGCGGCGCGCGGGGACGGCCCGGCGCAGGTGGTCCAGGGTGCCGGTACGCGGCTGGATGTCGTCGACCGCCGTGTGCAGCAGCCGGCGCAGGGCCAGTTCGTCGGTGTCGAGCCCGTCCAGGCTGTGGACTCCGTCGAGCCTTTCGGGGCCCTTGTCGTCGGGGCCGTGGTTCACAGTTCCGTTCCCAGCGTGCGATGGCGTGTGCTCGTGCCCGGTGCGCCCCGTCGGCTCGTGCCAGGCGTAGGGCTCGTGTCGTTCATGGGAGTGGCGCTCGTGGGAGTGGCCGTCACGGGAGCCGCTCCCTTCGGCGTGGTCGCTCATGCCGATGCCTCCATGGCCACCCGCAGCGCGGCGATGCCCCGCGAGCCGTACGCCTTCACCGAGCCCAGCGATATGCCGAGGGTCTCGGCCACCTGGGCCTCGGTCATGTCGGCGAAGTAGCGCAGCACGAGCACCTCGCGCTGGCGGCGCTGCAGCCCCTTCATCGCCTTGATGAGGTCGCGGCGCTCCAGCCGGTCGTAGGCGCCCTCTTCGGCGCTCGCCATGTCCGGCATCGGCTTGGACAGCAGCTTCAGGCCTAGGATGCGCCGGCGCAGCGTGGACCGGGAGAGGTTGACGACGGTCTGCCGCAGGTAGGCGAGGGTCTTCTCGGGGTCGCGGACGCGCTTGCGGGCCGAGTGGACGCGGATGAAGGCCTCCTGGACGACGTCCTCGCAGGAGGCGGTGTCGTCGAGGAGGAGTGCGGCGAGGCCCAGCAGCGAACGGTAGTGCGCCCGGTAGGTCTCCGTGAGGTGGTCGACGGTGGTGCCGGCGGCCTCGGTCGCCACGGCACCCGTGGTCTCCTCGGCGCCGTCGCGCTGACTGGGTATGCGGGCGGGCCGCGCTGCGGGCATGGGCGCGATCACCGGCATGCCGCCGGGCGTGCGGGGCCGGAGCGCCGCGCGGGGCCGCAGGGCCGTAGCGCCGCGGGCCGCAGTGAGTTCGAGTACCTCTGCCACGCCTGTTGGACACGTTTCCCCCCTCGAGGGTTGTACGTGCCGGGCGTCACATGTGCGACAACCGACGGTGCTTCACATGCCGTCATGCGTCCCGCTCTTCCGTTATGTCCCATTTGAACGGGCGTCCCCACGCCCCGATCACGGCGTCCCCACGCCAGGATCATCACGTCCCCAGGTACCGCAAGGGTGACCGCAAAGACGCTCCCCGCCTCCGTACGGTTGCGGAAGGCGGGGAGTGAAATCCTCTGTCGCCGAGGGGGACGGCTTCAAGTGGATTGGACCATGCCCCTGGCCACACTTCTTACCCGGGTCCTACAAACCGGGCGGGGCAGGGGCGGCGGCCTCCGCCGCGATCAGCTCCGCGATCTGTACGCAGTTCAGGGCCGCGCCCTTGCGCAGGTTGTCGCCGCAGGCGAACAGCTCCAGCGCGGTCGGATCGTCCAGCGCCCGCCGCACCCGGCCCACCCAGGTCGGATCGGTGCCCACCACGTCGGCGGGGGTGGGGAACTCGCCGGCGGCCGGGTCGTCGCACAGCACCACGCCCGGCGCCGTGGCGAGGATCTCCCGGGCGCCGTCGACGCCGACCTCCCGCTGGAAGCGGGCGTGGACGGTCAGCGAGTGCGTGGTGACCACCGGGACCCGGACACAGGTCACGGCGACCGGCAGCCGGGACAGGCCGAGGACCTTGCGGGTCTCGTCGCGCACCGACATCTCCTCCGAGGACCAGCCGTCCTCGCGCAGCGACCCGGCCCACGGTACGACGTTCAGCGCGACCGGCTCCGGGAACGGCCCGGTGTCCTCCCCGACGGCCCGCCGTACGTCCCCGGGCTTGGTGCCCAGCTCCGTCCCGGCCACCAGGGACAGCTGGGACCGCAGGGTCTCCACACCGGCCCGCCCGGCCCCGCTCACCGCCTGGTACGACGACACCACCAGGCCGCGCAGCCCGAACTCGGCGTGCAGCGCGCCCAGGGCGACGATCATCGTCAGGGTGGTGCAGTGGGGGCTCGCGACGATCCCGCGCGGGCGGGAACGCACCGTGTGCGCGTTGACCTCGGGCACGACGAGCGGCACGTCCGGGTCCGTCCGGAAGGCGGCGGAGTTGTCGACGACGACCGCGCCTCGCGCGGCGGCCACGGGCGCCCACTCGGCGGCGACCTCGTCGGGCACGTCGAACAGCGCGATGTCGACCCCGTCGAAGGCGTCCTCCGACAGGGCCGTCACCTCGGCCTCCGCCCCGCGGACGGTCAGCTTGCGGCCGGCCGAGCGCGGGGAGGCGATCAGGCGGATCTCGCCCCAGATGTCCGCCCGCTGGGAGAGGATCTGGAGCATGACCGTGC
>NZ_BNBF01000008.1:82092-95110 GCF_014654935.1 Streptomyces capoamus | reverse complement strand
CGACGGCCCCGGTCGCTCCCACGACCGCGAGCGTCGGCCTGCCGGTCATCGGCGCCTGCCGGTCATCGGCCCGCACCCCGGCTCATCGGCCGGTGCCACCGTAGACGACGGCCTCGTCGCTGTCGGAGTCCAGCCCGAAGGCGGTGTGCACGGCGCGGACGGCCTCGGGGACGTCGTCGGCGCGGGTGACCACCGAGATGCGGATCTCGGAGGTCGAGATCAGCTCGATGTTCACACCGGCGTCGCTGAGCGCCTCGAAGAACGCGGCGGTGACGCCCGGGTTGGTCTTCATACCGGCGCCGACCAGGGAGATCTTGCCGATCTGGTCGTCGTAGCGCAGGGAGTCGAAGCCGATGCCCGCGCGGTTCTTCTCCAGCGCGTCGATGGCCTTGCGGCCCTCGGTCTTCGGCAGCGTGAAGGAGATGTCCGTCAGGCCGGTGGAGGCGGCGGACACGTTCTGCACGACCATGTCGATGTTGATCTCGGCATCGGCGATGGTCCGGAAGATCGCGGCGGCCTCACCCGGCTTGTCCGGCACGCCGACGACCGTGATCTTGGCCTCGGAGGTGTCGTGCGCGACACCGGAGATGATGGCCTGCTCCACCTTCTTGTCCCCAATCGGTTCACTGCTGACCCACGTGCCCTGCAGTCCGCTGAAGGACGACCGGACGTGGATCGGGATGTTGTAGCGGCGGGCGTACTCGACACAGCGGTGGAGCAGCACCTTGGAACCGGAGGCCGCGAGCTCCAGCATGTCCTCGAAGGAGATCCAGTCGATCTTCTTCGCCTTCTTCACCACGCGAGGGTCGGCGGTGAAGACGCCGTCGACGTCGGTGTAGATCTCGCAGACCTCGGCGTCGAGCGCGGCGGCCAGCGCGACGGCGGTGGTGTCGGAACCGCCGCGGCCCAGCGTGGTGATGTCCTTCTTGTCCTGCGAGACACCCTGGAAACCGGCGACGATCGCGATGTTGCCCTCGTCGAGCGCCGTCCTGATCCGGCCCGGCGTGACGTCGATGATCCGGGCCTTGTTGTGGACCGAGTCGGTGATCACGCCTGCCTGGCTGCCGGTGAAGGACTGGGCCTCGTGGCCCAGGTTTTTGATCGCCATCGCCAGCAGGGCCATGGAGATCCGCTCCCCGGCGGTCAGCAGCATGTCGAATTCGCGCCCGGCAGGCATGGGAGAAACCTGCTCGGCGAGATCGATCAGCTCGTCCGTCGTGTCGCCCATCGCGGAAACGACGACGACAACCTGGTTGCCGTTCTTCTTCGCTTCCACGATCCGCTTGGCGACGCGCTTGATGCCCTCGGCATCGGCTACGGAGGAGCCTCCGTACTTCTGCACGACAAGGCCCACGTGCGCTCCTCGCTCGGTTCGTTTGTGTCGGCTCAGTCTATCGAGCGTCCGAATGACACCACCCTGCTCCCGCATGGTGAGACATCCGGACGTCCGCCCCCGGCACCTGCCCAGCCCGGCCGCCGGACACTCGGAACGTGCCCGGGGTCACAGCCGCGCGGGCCGCGCCCCCTACGCTCCCGGCCGGATCCCGAGCGGTCCGCCGATCTCCTCGGCCATCACCCGGCCCGCCTCGAACTCCAGGGTGTCGTCGCCCACGTCCGCCTGGTCGGTGTCGAGGCCGTCCAGCTCCTCCAGGGGCTGGTTGAGGCGGACGTGGATGAGGACGGACTGCAGGGCGCGCAGCGCGGCGGAGGCCGTCGGGCCCCAGTTGGAGAAGTACGAGAACTGCCACCACCACAGGGCCTCGGTGGTGCGGCCCGCACGGTAGTGGGCCATGCCGTGCCGCAGGTCGGTGATGATGTCGGCGAGGTCGTCGGAGAGCCGGGCCGGCACGGGCGCCTTGCGGGGCTCGTACGGGTCGAAGACCTCGGAGTAGACGTCGATCGGGTCCAGCAGGCGGGCGAAGTTCTCGCGCAGCTCGTCCACGTCCGGTTCGGGGCCCGGGTCGGGCTCGTAGCGGTCGTCGGGGACGATGTCCTCGTGGGCGCCCAGCCGGCCGCCGGCCAGCAGGAGCTGGGAGACCTCAAGGAGGAGGAAGGGGACGGCCGACTCGGGTTCGTCGCCCCTCGCCACCTCCGTGACGGCCACCAGGAAGCTCTCGACCTGGTCCGCGATCTGGACGACGAAATCGTCCGGGTTGTGTGCCGAGGCGTGCAGCGTGGCGTCAGACATCTAGGAGTCGTCTCCCCTCGAAGGCGCGGCCGAGGGTGACCTCGTCCGCGTATTCCAGGTCGCCACCCACCGGGAGGCCGCTGGCCAGGCGGGTGACCTTCAGGCCCATGGGCTTGATCATGCGCGCGAGGTACGTCGCCGTGGCCTCGCCTTCCAGATTCGGGTCCGTGGCCAGGATCAGTTCCGTGACCGTCCCGTCGGCCAACCGCGCGAGAAGTTCCCGTATACGCAGGTCGTCGGGCCCGACGCCCTCGATCGGGCTGATGGCGCCGCCGAGGACGTGGTACCGGCCGCGGAACTCACGGGTGCGCTCGATCGCGACGACGTCCTTGGGCTCCTCCACCACGCAGATGACGGCGGGGTCGCGGCGCGCGTCGCGGCAGATGCCGCACAGCTCCTCCTGCGCCACGTTGCCGCACACGGCGCAGAAGCGGACCTTCGCCTTGACCTCCAGGAGCGCCTGCGCGAGCCGCTTCACGTCCGTCGGCTCGGCCTGCAGGATGTGGAAGGCGATCCGCTGCGCGCTCTTGGGACCGACGCCGGGCAGCCGCCCCAGCTCGTCGATGAGGTCCTGGACCACGCCTTCGTACAACGGACTGCCCTTCCTGGAGACCTTCGGTACGTACGGTAGTCGGCTCCCGCCTCCGCTCGGAAGGCGGATGCCTCAGAACGGCAGACCCGGGATGCCGGTGCCGCCGCCCAGGCCCTGGGCGAGCGGGCCCAGCTTCTGCTGCTGGAGGGCCTGCGCGTTCTCGTTGGCCGCCTGGACGGCCGCCACGACCAGGTCGGCGAGGGTCTCGGCCGTCTCCTCGGGAGACGCGGCCTGCGGGTCCACCGCCTTCGGGTCGATCCTCAGCGCCCGCAGCTCGCCGGCACCGGTGACGGTGGCCCGGACCAGACCGCCGCCCGCCTGCCCGTCGACCTCCGTGTTCGCCAGTTCCTCCTGGGCCCGCTGCAGGTCCTGCTGCATCTTCTGGGCCTGCTGGAGCAACTGCTGCATATTGGCCTGGCCACCACCGGGAAACACGATCAGCTCCTTAGCGTCTTCTCCTTGAGCACGAGCCTACGTGGTCCACGCCCCCATCGCCCCGCCACTCTTTCGAGTGAGAAGTTCGGCAGTCGTATACCTGATCAAGGCCCTCTTCCGAGCGGAAAAGCCGGGAAAGCTCCCTCCCGGCCACCCGTTGGGCGGTAGGAAGGTGGCCGCGCGCCGACATGGAATGTCACGCAAAGTGACCGATGGTGAGCAGCGATCAGTGATCAGTAGGGAGTGCCGGGTGGGTCAGCCGGAGATGCAGCCCGAGCGTCCGCCTCAGGACGGGCGGGGCGAGGGGGCGGCCGGGCTGCGGCCGGGCGATCTGACCGGGCGTGCCTTCCCGCTCGGGGACTGGGGCGAGCCCGCCGAACGGCTCGACGAGCTGTACCGGTGGGTGGAACGGCGGGCACTGCAGACGGCGGCCTGGTACCTGCGGGACCGGGTCTGGAAGCGGCGCGGGGCGCGCGTGCTGCGGATCGGGGCGGCGGCGGGTGCGGTGGCGGGTGCGGCGCTGCCCCTGCTGGAACTGACCGGGGTGGCCGGCGCGGTGGCGCCCTGGGGCTGTCTGGCGCTGCTGCTCACGGCGGCCTGCGTCGGCGTCGACCGGTTCTTCGGGGTCACCTCGGGCTGGATGAGGGACGTCGCCACCGCGCAGGCGGTGCAACGGCGGCTGCAGGCGTTCCAGTTCGACTGGGCCTCGGAGAGCGTGCGGGAGGTGCTGGGCCCGGCGGAGGGCACGGCGAGCGAGGCGGCCGAGCGGTGCCTGTCGGTGCTGCGGCGCTTCTCGGAGGACATCACGGAGCTGGTGCGCGCGGAGACGACCGACTGGATGGTGGAGTTCCGCACGGGGTCGGCGCCGCTGGGCATCCAGACGGCGGTGGCGACGGTGCCGCGCCAGGAGGTCGGGGGCGGCGGGGGCCGCTACACCCTGCCCCCGGCGAACGGCAGCCGCCCGAACATGCCCCGGCAACGCCCCCCGGAGCCCCGCTAGCGTGATCCGGACGGCAGGCGCCGGGCCGGGCTACTGCTTGTCGTAGGTCAGGCTCTCCCCGCCGCCGCGCTTCTCCCGCTTCAGCCGCCCGTCCGGCAGCAGGGTGACCTCGGTGGCCTCGCCCGGGCTGCAGGAGGAGGCGGGCTCGCCGGTGGTGACGGTGGACGGTCCGATCTCCAACGGCCCGCTGCCGCCGGGTTCCCGGGCGAGCCGCGCCGCGAAGACGCAGTGGTACGACCCCCCGCCCCCGGCCGGCCCGTCCGCGACCAGCGTCAGCACGGTGTCGCCCACCTCGCCCTGCCGGATGGTCAGTTCGCGGGTGTTGGAACCGCTCGCGTTGTCGATGGTGGTCCGCCAGGTGCCCAGGTAGGCCTCCGGGACCGCCCCGGCGGCGGAGGCGGACGGCGACGGCGACGGCGACTCACCGGCCGGCGAGGCCGGGCCGGAGCCGTCCGGGGACGCGGAACCGGCGGTGTGCGCCGGACCGGGCCTGCCGTCGCCCTTGTCGTCGGTCCCGCCGCCGTTCTTCATCAGCGCGTACACCGAGCCGCCCGCGCCCAGCGCGACGACCAGCGCGATCACGACGAGCAGCGCGGTGGACCGCCCGTCGCGCCGCTCCGGCTCCGCCGGGACGCCGGCGGCCGCCGTCCCGTACGGCGCGGTGGCGCCGAACCCGCCGCCCGCTCCCGCAGGGGGGTGGTACGGCGGCTGGGCCCCGCCCCAGCCCCCGGGCCGGGGCGGATACCCGTACCCGGCGGGCTGCGGGTGCTGGGGGTGCGGCTGCGGGGCTCCGTAGGCCGCCCCGAACACGGGCGGTGCCGGGGGGAGGCCGGGCGGCGGGGTCCCGGGCGGGACGGCGGCCGGCAGGTGGCCGACGGGGGCGGCCGGGCCACCGTCGGACACGGGGGCGTGCTCGGGCGACGCGCCGACGCCGCCGGCGTCCGGCGCGGGCGGCGCGGGCGGCGCTTCCCCGCCGGGAGGAGCGGCGGCGCCCCGCTCCGGGTCCTCCACCTCCAGCAGCCGCACCGCGTGCCGTCCCAGTTGCGCGACGAGCGAACCGGGCAGCCAGGGGTCCCGGGAGCGGCCCCCGGTCACGGTGTCCTCCACCCCGGTGCGCTCCAGGATCGCGTCCAGCGAGGGCCGGCCGGCCGGCTGCTTGCGCAGGCAGTCCCGTACCAGGTCGGCGATCCCCTCCGGGACCCCGGTCAGATCCGGCTCCTCCTGCGCGATGCGGAACATCAGGGCGTGCACCCCACTGTCGGCGCCGCCGAAGGGCAGCACGCCGGTCGCCGCGTACGCCAGCACGGAGCCGAGGCAGAACACATCGCAGGCCGGGGTGATCCGGTCCCCGCGCACCTGCTCGGGCGCCATGAAACCGGGCGAGCCGATGAGCGCCCCGGTCCGGGTGAGCCCCTCCCCGCCGGCGGTCGCCGTCTCCCGGGCCCGGGCGATGCCGAAGTCGATCACGCGCGGGCCGTCGATGGTCACCAGCACGTTCGACGGCTTGAGGTCCCGGTGCACGATCCCGGCCGCGTGGATGTCCTTCAGCGCCTGCGCGAGGCCCGCCGCCAGGATCCGCACGGACCGCTCGGGCAGGGCCCCGTGGTCGTGCCCGACGACCTGCTGCAGGCTCGGTCCGGCCACGTAGCCGGTCGCCACCCACGGCACGGCCGCCTCGGTGTCCGCGTCCAGCACGGGCGCGGTCCAGTACCCTCCGACCCGGCGGGCGGCCTGCACCTCCTGCCGGAACCGCGCCCGGAACTCCTCGCGCGCCGCCAGCTCCTCGCGGACGAGCTTGACGGCGACGGTCCGCCCCCGGTCCGACCGGGCCAGGTACACGTTCCCCATGCCGCCCGCGCCGAGCCGTGCGAGCAGCCGGTAGGCCCCGATCCGCCCGGGATCCCCCGGTCCCAGCTTCTCCATCCCCGCGCCGCCTTCCCCCCATAGGTCTGCAGCGCAGAGGATAGTGCGGCGCCGTGACCGCGGTCCCGGTGCTGCGTCTACGGTTCCGTAACAGGCCGCTCGGGTGCGTCCGCGGGCTCGGCGAGGCAGTCCAGGACGGCCGACAGCCGCTCCAGCAGGCGAACCGCCTCGGCGAGATCCCGTTCCCCCATCGCCTCGGCCAGCCGGTCGGCGAGGGCCGCGTGCCCGGGGCCGATCCGCGCGACGGCCGCGTGCCCCTCCCGGGTGGGCGCGAGGAGCTTGGCCCGCCGGTGGGCCGGGTTGGGCCGGTACTCGGCGAGGCCCCGGTCCACCAGCAGGTCGGCGACCCGCTGCACACTCTGCCGGGTGATGCCCATGGCCCGGGCGATGCCGGCCACCGGCAGCGGCTCGGCCAGCACGGCCCCGAGCACCTGCCACCAGGCGGCGGTGAGCCCGGCCGGCCGGGCCAGTTCCTCGGAGACGGACAGGAACTGGCCGTTCAGCCGGAAGACCCCGAGCGCGCTGCGGCTGAGCAGCTCCTGCCGTTCCCGGCTCACGGGGCGCCGGCGCCGTGCAGGACGGCGTACGCGGCCGGGTCGGAGTCGTGGAACAGCCGGTACCAGGCGTCCAGGACCTCCCCCTCGTAGACCCCGAGGCGGCTGAGGACCTCGCGGGCGAAGGCGACGGGTTCGGTGGGCCCGGCGGTGATCAGGTCGCCGTCGGTCACCGCGTCGGCCTCGGTGTAGTGGCCGGCGCCCGCGTAGCCGGTGGCCGCCAGGTAGAAGGGGGCGGCACTGGTGTGGGCGCGGTCGTCGAGCAGTCCTTCGCGGGCGAGTCCGACGGTGGCCCCGCAGATCGCGGCGACGGGGACGCCCGCGTCGAGGAAGGCGCGGGCGGTGCGGGCGAAGGGGGCGAGGTCGTCGGAGGTGTCCCACAGGTCGGCGCCCGGCAGGATCAGCAGGGCGCTGTCCTCGGGGCGCAGTTCGCCGAGGGCGAGGTCCGGCTGGATGCGGAGCCCGCCGATGCTGGTGACCGGTGCCCGGCCCGGTCCGACGGTCCGGACCGGGTGGCCGGCCCGGGCGAGCCAGGCGGTGGCGTGTCCCGTCTCCCAGTCGGCGAGGGAGTCGTAGACGGCGAGGTGTACGGGTGTGCGGCTCACGGCGGCCTCCTCGATCAGTTGGATGACAGCACGCTGACATGTCGACAGGATGCTGTCAAATCTCGCCACTACTCTCCCCGCTACCCGGACCGGCCGCGGGGTCCCGTCGACAACCTGTCGCGGATTGCCGCCGTCCACGGAACAGGACGCCGATATACCTTCCGCATCGCGGACACCTACGCTCACCCGCATGACCCCTCAGCCCAGCCCCGAAGCCGGCGCCGCGGTGAAGGCCGCGGACCGCGCGCACGTCTTCCACTCCTGGTCCGCCCAGGACCTCATCGACCCCCTCGCCGTCGCCGGCGCGGAGGGGTCGTACTTCTGGGACTACGACGGCACGCGGTACCTCGACTTCACCAGCGGCCTCGTCTTCACCAACATCGGCTACCAGCACCCCGAGGTCGTCGCCGCGATCCAGGAGCAGGCCGCGAAGCTGACCACCTTCGCGCCCGCCTTCGCCGTCGAGGCCCGCTCGGAGGCGGCCCGCCTGATCGCCGAGCGGACCCCGGGCGACCTGGACAAGATCTTCTTCACCAACGGCGGCGCGGACGCGGTGGAGCACGCGGTGCGCATGGCCCGGCTGCACACGGGCCGCCCGAAGGTGCTCTCCGCCTACCGCTCGTACCACGGCGGCACCCAGCAGGCCGTC
This sequence comes from Streptomyces capoamus, assembly GCF_014654935.1. Taxonomy (GTDB): domain Bacteria; phylum Actinomycetota; class Actinomycetes; order Streptomycetales; family Streptomycetaceae; genus Streptomyces; species Streptomyces capoamus. The sequence continues at coordinate 87,164 of NZ_BNBF01000008.1, read as the reverse complement.
AACATCACCGGCGACCCGCGCCGCTGGGCCTCCGACGGCGCCGCCGCCGGCGTCGTCCACTTCTGGGCGCCGTTCCTCTACCGCTCGCGCTTCTACGCCGAGACCGAGGAGCAGGAGTGCGCCCGGGCGCTGGAGCACCTGGAGACGACCATCGCCTTCGAGGGGCCCGGGACGATCGCCGCGATCATCCTGGAGACCGTCCCCGGCACCGCCGGGATCATGGTGCCGCCGCTCGGCTACCTGGCCGGCGTGCGCGAACTGTGCGACAAGTACGGCATCGTCTTCATCCTGGACGAGGTGATGGCCGGCTTCGGCCGCACCGGCGAGTGGTTCGCGGCCGACCTGTTCGGCGTCGTCCCCGACCTGATGACCTTCGCCAAGGGCGTGAACTCCGGTTACGTGCCGCTCGGCGGTGTGGCCGTCTCCCAGGAGATCGCCGAGACCTTCGGCAAGCGGCCCTACCCCGGCGGGCTCACCTACTCCGGGCACCCGCTGGCCTGCGCCGCCGCCGTCGCCACGATCAATGTGATGGCGCGGGAGGGCGTGGTCGAGAACGCCAGGCTGCTCGGCGAGACCGTCGTCGGCCCCGGCCTCGCCGCACTGGCCGAGCGGCACCCGAGCGTGGGCGAGGTGCGCGGCGTCGGCATGTTCTGGGCACTGGAGCTGGTGCGCAGCCGGGAGACCCGCGAACCCCTGGTGCCGTACAACGCGGCCGGCGAGGCGAACGCCCCCATGGCCGCGTTCGCCGCCGCCGCCAAGCGGAACGGGCTGTGGCCCTTCGTGAACATGAACCGCACCCACGTGGTGCCGCCGTGCAATGCCACCGAGGCCGAGCTGAAGGCGGGCCTGGCCGCGCTCGACGCCGCGCTGAGCGTCGCCGACGAACACACGGTGTGACCGTACCGGGCCTGCCGCCGGGCCGCTCCGAACGCGTAAGGTGACGTGCTCGTAAGAAACAAGGACCCACGAAATCGCGGATCCGTGCGAGTACCCACCCGGACGTGTGAGGAGAGGCCCGGACCATGCCCGGCAACGGCACCGTGACGCGCAGTACCCTGCGCCAGCAGATCGCGGACGCGCTCCGTGACGAGGTGCTGGCCGGGCGGCTGCGTCCGGGCCGGGCGTTCACCGTCAAGGAGATAGCCGACCAGTACGGCGTCTCCGCCACCCCCGTCCGCGAGGCGCTGGTCGACCTGTCGGCGCAGGGCATCCTGGAGGCCGACCAGCACCGCGGCTTCCGGGTGCCCGAGTACTCGCTCACCGACTACCGGAACATGATCGAGGCCCGCAGCCTGGTCACCGACGGCATGTTCCAGGCCCTCACCACCGGCCACCCCGCCTTCGGCACCCCGCCCGGGGACCCGCGCACGGCCACCGCCCTGACCACCGTGCGCCGCCGCGGCGAGGAGGCGCAGCGCGCCGCGACCGCCGGCGACATCACCGTCCTCATCGGCTACGACCTGCGGTTCTGGCGCGAGCTGAGCGCCCTGTTCGGCAACCCCTACCTCGGCGACTTCCTGCACCGCCTGCGCGTGCAGTCCTGGGTGTGCGCGGTGCAGCACCTGCTGCGCCTGCCCGACCTGCGCGGCCGGCTCTGGTCCGGGCACACCGAACTGGTCGACGCGCTGGCCCGGCGCGAGGCCGAGGCCGCCCGCGCGATCGTCGCCGACGCCAACGCGCACTCCCTGGCACTGCTGGAACACCTGACCAAGGGGTAAGTGACCGGTACGGCCCCTCCGAGCCGTCCGAGGGGAGCCGCCCCGGGGCCGTACCGACTACCCTTCCCTGACGACCCGCTGCCGTGCGTGATCACGCGCCTGCCGATGCGAGGAGCCCTCTTTGGCCTGTGACCTGTGGCTGGTACCGCTCGTGGACGTGTTGTGCCACACCCCGGACAACCCCTTCGCCGAGGAACTCGCGCAGTACGACAAGGCCCTGGCCGAGGCCGGTCTGCCACCGGTGCCGGTGTACCAGTACATGCCGGGCCTGTCCGGTGACGTCGCCCCGGTCGCCGGTTTCGACTACGACGCCCTGCACTTCCTGCGCCGGGTCTACCTGCTCCAGGTCTGCGGGCTGCCGGTGACACCGGTGGACGAACTGGGCGGCGACTACGAGCAGTTGCTGGAGATGTTCGAGTCGACCGCCCAGCAGTCGCACCTGGTCTGGCACTACGACCACGCCGGCGCCTACGTCCCCGTGGACTTCCCGCACCCGCTGTCCAACGAGGAACTCCTCGCCGGCGGCGGCCCCTTGGGCTCCGCCCAGACACTGCTGCGGGAACTGGAGTACGTCGCCCCGTCCATCGGCATCGACCCGGCCAACCCCCCGGCGCCCCCCGCCGCGCCCGCGGCCCCCACGGAACTCGAGGAACCGGCCGTCCCGGCGCCCTACGACCCCAGCCCCTTCGCCCGCGAACGCCACGTCTGGCTGGGCCTGCACGCGGCCGCCACCCGCTCGCTGGCCCAGGGCTCGATGATCGTCTTCAGCTGAGGCCCGGGCCTACGCCGGCGGGCGGGGGGCGCGGGCGATGAGGCGGATCTCCGGGGGCCACAGCACGCCCGCCGCCAGCAGCAGGGACGGGCCGAGGTGCACCGGGCACACCAGCAGGGGCTGCCTGTTGTGGCGGGCGACCTCGAAGACGGCGGGGTCGGAGCAGTCCGTGCCGCCGGCCCGGTGCCCCTCACCGCCGTACGGTCCCCGGCACAGCGCGCTCCGGTGGACGCCCACACGTCCATTGTCCACCGGGTACGACGACGGAACCGCCCGCCGGCGGCGCCCGGTGAGGGCGGGCCGGCGGGCGGTTCCGTGCGGTGCCCGGCGCTGCCTACAGGAACGAGTTGATCTCGATCGTCTCGTCCCGGCCCGGGCCCACGCCGATCGCGGAGATCGGGGCGCCGGACATCTCCTCCAGCGCCTTGACGTACGCCTGGGCGTTCTTCGGCAGGTCGGAGAAGGACTTCGCCTTGCTGATGTCCTCGCTCCAGCCCGGCAGCATCTCGTAGACCGGCTTCGCGTGGTGGAAGTCGGTCTGCGAGTAGGGCAGCTCCTCGACGCGCTTGCCGTCGATCTCGTACGCCACGCAGACCGGGATCTGCTCCCAGCCGGTGAGGACGTCGAGCTTGGTGAGGAAGAAGTCGGTCAGGCCGTTGACGCGGGTCGCGTAGCGGGCGATGACCGCGTCGAACCAGCCGCAGCGGCGGTCGCGGCCGGTGGTGACGCCCCGCTCGCCGCCGATGCGGCGCAGCGCCTCGCCGTCCTCGTCGAACAGCTCGGTCGGGAACGGTCCCGCGCCGACACGGGTCGTGTAGGCCTTGAGGATGCCGATGACCCGGCTGATCTTCGTCGGTCCCACGCCGGCGCCGGTGCAGGCACCGCCCGCGGTCGGGTTGCTGGACGTCACGAACGGGTAGGTGCCGTGGTCGATGTCCAGCAGGGTGCCCTGGCCGCCCTCGAAGAGCACGACCTTGTCGTCCTCCAGGGCCTGGTTCAGGACCAGCACCGTGTCGGCGACGTACGGCTTGATCTGCTCGGCGTAGCCCAGCAGCTCCTCGACCACCTGCTCGGCGGCGATGGCGCGCCGGTTGTAGAGCTTGGTGAGGATCTGGTTCTTGACGTCGAGGGCGGCCTCCACCTTCTGCTGGAGGATCGACTCGTCGTACAGGTCCTGGACCCGGATGCCGACGCGGTTGATCTTGTCCGCGTAGGTCGGGCCGATGCCGCGGCCGGTCGTGCCGATCTTGCGCTTGCCGAGGAAGCGTTCCGTCACCTTGTCGACGGTCACGTTGTACGGCGTGATGATGTGCGCGTTGCCGCTGATCAAGAGCTTGGACGTGTCGACGCCACGCTCGTTCAGACCGCTCAGCTCGGAGAGCAGGACCGACGGGTCGACGACGACGCCGTTGCCGATGACCGGAACACACGAAGGCGAGAGGATTCCGGAAGGGAGCAGGTGCAGTGCGTACTTCTGGTCGCCGACGACCACCGTATGGCCGGCGTTGTTGCCGCCCTGGTAACGCACCACATAGTCGACGGAGCCACCGAGCAGGTCCGTCGCCTTTCCCTTGCCTTCGTCACCCCACTGAGCACCGAGCAGCACAAGTGCGGGCACGCGCGTACACCCCTTCCGGGCGGGGCATGTCCATGGTCGGGGGCATGGGCGTAAGGTTCACCGCCGCGTACCACCGCGACCGTCTTCGGTCGCACAACCGTCGGACCGGATGCCCCGGAATAGACGAAGCCCCTGGCGCAATAGCGCAAGGGGCTCTTGCACAAAGATGCTACCCGAGGAAGCGAGGCAGGACCGAGGTGGCGACCTTCGCGACGTCCGATCAGCTGCTGGTGATCGTCGATCCGGCCGCGCGGCAGACGGACGGGGAGTCCGTGCGCATCGCGAAAGACGTGCTCAGCGCGGGTGCGGCGACCAAGGTGTGTCTCCCGGAGGGGCCGGAGGAGTTCGCCCGCGCACTGGGCCGAAGGGGGTCCCGGCGGCCGGTCCTGATCGGTGACGACCGGGCGCTGGTGCGGGCCGTCACGCTGCTGCACCGGCAGCGGGAGCTGGCCGGGTGCGCGCTGGCGGTGGTGCCCGTGGGCGACACCGCGCTCATGGAGTCGCTCGGGGTGCCCGGCGGCGCGGTGGCGGCGGCGCGGGCGGTGCTGGACGGGACCGAGCGGCGGCTGGACCTGCTGGTCGACGACAGCGACGGGGTGGTGCTGGGCGCGCTGGGCATTCCGCCGGCGCCGGTCCGGGAGCCGGTCGCCCCGGGGCCGGTCGCCCCGGAACGGCCCTGGTTCCGCTCCCTGGCCCGCACCCTGGGCGCCCGTCCCGCCCGGCTGCCCGCCGTCCCCTCCCCCGGGGTGACCCGGCTGCGGGTGGAGGTCGACGGGGAGCCGGTGGTGGACCTGGGCCAGCCGGTGGAGGCCGTGTCGGTGGCCCCGGGCCCGGGCGGAGTGGCCTCGGTGGAGGTGCGCCCCCTGTCGGTGGGCGCCGAGGCGACACCGCTGCTGGTTTCCGGCCGCACGGTGACGGTCACGGGCGCGGACTTCCGCTACCGGGCCGACGCGACGGTCTCGGG
>NZ_BNBF01000008.1:73723-82065 GCF_014654935.1 Streptomyces capoamus | reverse complement strand
GCCGGTACGGCGGCGGACCTGGCGGGTGGTGCAGAGTGCCTGGGCCCTCACCCTGCCGGACGACGCCCGCTGACACCCTCCGGCCTCCGCCGACGACGCCCGGGGCGCCCGGGACGCCCGGGACGCCCGGTCAGCCCACTTCCACGCGCAGGCCCGACAGTCCCCGGATCACGAAGTTCGGCTTCCGCTCCGGCTCGGCCACGAGGGCCAGGGCCGGGGCCCGCCGGAGGAGGGCCGTCATGGAAGCGGCCAGCTCGATCCGGGCCAGCGGGGCGCCGATGCAGTAGTGGATGCCCGCGCTGAAGGAGATGTGCGGGTTGTCGGCGCGGGCGAGGTCCAGCCGGCCGGGGTCGGCGAAGACCGCCGGGTCGTGGTTGGCGGAGCCGAAGAGCAGGGCGACCTCCGCGCCCCGCGGGATCGTCGTGCCGTCCAGCTCGATGTCGTCCAGGACCCAGCGCTCGAAGAGCTGCAGCGGGGTGTCGTAGCGCATCAGCTCCTCGACCGCGGACGGCACCAGTGAGTGGTCGGCGCGCAGGGCCGCCAGCTGGTCCGGGTTGCGGAACAGGGCCCACCAGCCGTTCACGGTCGCGTTGACGGTCGCCTCGTGACCGGCGTTGAGCAGCAGCACCGCCGTGGAGATCATTTCCTGCTCGGTGAGCCGGTCCCCCTCGTCATGGGCCGCGATCAGCCCCGAGACCAGATCCTCGCCCGGCTCCTCGCGGCGGGCCGCGATCAGCTCCCGCAGGTACGCGGAGAACTCCACCGAGGCCCGCACCGCCCTCGCGGCCGTCTCCTTTGACGGATTCAGCTCGTACATCCCGCAGATGTCCGCCGACCAGGGACGCAGCTGCCCCCGGTCCGCCTCAGGGATGCCCAGCATCTCGGCGATCACGGCCACCGGCAGCGGCTCCGCCACGTCGGTGAGCAGATCACCACCGCCGTCCCGGACGAGTCCGGCCACCAGCTCGTCCGCCAGCGCCTCGACGTACGGCTTCAGCCGCTCCACCGTGCGCGGGGTGAACGCCTTCGACACCAGGCGCCGGATCCGGGTGTGGTCCGGCGGCTCCAGATCGAGCATCCCGTGGTCGTTGAGGGTGTGGAACGGCTCGTGCTCCGGCGGGGGCGGGGTCCGGCCGAACTCCTCGTGGCCGAACCGGTGCCGGTAGCTGCGGCCGAGCCGGCGGTCCCGCAGCAGCGCCGAGACGTCCGCGTGGTGCGGGACCAGCCACTGGTCGGTCGGTTCGTACCGGATCACCCGGCCGCGGGCCCGCAGTGCGGCGTAGGCCGGGTAGGGGTCGGCGACGAACGCCGGGTCCCAGGGATCGAACGCGAGGTCGGTGGGGCCTGCCATGCGGGGACGCTAGCGCGCCGGACGCCGTCCGGCCAGGGGGCCCTCGACGAGGACGTAGTCGTAGTACAGGGGGTCGCCCTCCTCGTCCGCCGGGTACTCGTAACTGCTCTGGTTCGCGAGGATCACCCGCAGCTCGGGCAGGGCGTCGAAGCCGAGGTCGTTCTCCTCGATGGTGTGGCCGCGTCCCGTCAGTTCGTCGAGTAGGTCCTCGCTCGGGGTCCGGAAGACGTCGAGCCCGTCCAGGAGGACCCGGACGTCGGCGTCCTCCTTCCGGAAACGGATCAGCTCCACCGCGCTCAGGGCGCCTCCGCCGAAGCCGAGCACGAGGTCCATCCGGGAGTCGTCGTGCGTGAGGACGATCTGCCCCGGATCCTCGTCGGCGGCGGCGGTCCGGAACCGGCCCCACTCGCGTGCCGCGGTGAGCGCCTCCTGCACCGGCATGCCGAACCGGAACGGTCCGGCACCGGTCCCCGGACGGATCTCGACGTCCATGGTTCAGAGCACGGGTTCCGTGCTGACCAGGACGTAGTCGAAGTAGAGGGGGTCGCCCTCCTCGTCCACCGGGTACTCGAACGAGCTGTTGTTGGCGAAGGACAGCTTCAGCTCGGGCAGGGCGTGGATGCCCAGATCGTCGTCGTACACGACGGCGTGGCCACGCGCCTCCAGCTGCTCGGCCAACTCCTCGCCGGGCGTGCGGAAGACGTCCAGCCCGTCGAACGTCACGGCGATGTCGGCCGCCTCGTCCCGGAAGCGCCACAGCTCGACGGCGGTGAGCGTGCCGCCTTCGGGGAAGGACAGGACGTACTGGAACGCGGACTCGTCGAAGTTCACGACGTACTTGCCCGGCGGTCGTTCGGCTCCCGGACGATGGCTGACGCGGCCCAGCGTCGGGGCGATCTCCATCGCCTCGTCGAACGGCATGCCGAACCGGAACGGCCCGACGCCGACGTGCGGCCGGATCTCGACCTCCATGTGTGCTCCTTCCCCGTCGAGGATCAGTACTACCGGATCACCGTAGTAGCTCGTTCACATCGACGGTCCATCCCCGCTTCGTGAGCATGTCCTGGAAGGGCTTGTTGTCCTTCAGGCTGTTCACCATGTCCTCGATGTGCTGGTCGTACTTGCCCGGGAACCTGCGCTTGATGTCGTCGATGTCCATCCGCATCGCCTCGGTGATACGCCCCTTGTTCACCAGCTCCCGCTGCCACGTCCGCCAGGCCTGGGCCTGGAGGTCGCTGCCGGTGCTGTACAGGTCGCGGTGGTCGTCGTACTCCATCCGGATCGCCGGACCGTTGTTGACCTTCTGCTTCTTGTGCGGCTTCCCGGCGCGGTAGAAGCCCGGGTCCGTGATGGTGCGCCAGGCGTCCTTCGGCGGGATGTGGTTGACCTCCATGCTCCCCGGATACTGGGTTCCGTCCGCCTGCCGGTTCGCCGGGAGCAGTCCGCCGTACCAGCCGCCGATCTGCGTGCACCCCTTGGCGACCAGGCCCTCCGGGTCCATCCACGTGTAGGGGTTGACGACGTACGCGGCCGGGTTCGGGGCGGGGACGAGGCCCAGGGGGTCCGCGGAGACGTAGCGGGCCGTCTCGGGGTCGTAGTGCCGGTTCAGGTTGTAGTGCAGGCCCGTCTCCGGGTCGGCGTACTGGCCGGGGAAGCGCAGCGGCGTGTGGGCCCGGGCGTCGCGGTTGCGGGCGGTGATCCCCCAGGCCGTGGAGCGCTTGTACCAGGCGATGTCGCCCTGCTCGTCGACGAGTTCGGTCGGGGTGCCGACGACGTCGGTGACGATGGCGAAGAACCGGCTGTCCACCTCGCTCTGACCGGCCTCGGCCGGCAGCCGGCGCTCGAACTGGGCTATCGGCTGCGTCCCCTCGTACTCCCAGGTCAGCGTGGCGCCGGTGGCCGAGTCGGTCTCCTCGGCCAGGTGCGTTCCGTCCCAGGCGAAGCGGACCGTGGCCGCGATGCCCTGCCCGTCGGGGCGCATCCGGTGCTTGGCGGTGCGGCGGCCCAGCGCGTCGTAGGTGTAGCACCACACGGTGCCGTCGGGAGTGGTGCAGGAGACCAGGCGGTCCTCCGCGTCCCAGGTGTAGCGCCAGGTGTCGGGCTTGCGGGACAGGCGCCGCTTGCTGCGCAGCACGACGCGTCCCGCGGCGTCGTACGCGTAGCGCACACCGTTCCCGTCGAGCAGCCGGGTCCCGTCGTAGGTCCGCGCGCCGCGGCTCTCGGAGTGCCTCATCCGGTCGGGCCAGTGGGCGTCCGTCTGGTTCCCGACGGCGTCGTAGGCGTAGCGCTCCGACCAGTCGCCGGCGGTGACGCCGAGCGGACGGCCCACCGGGTCGAGGTCGATGTGCTGGTCCGGCCCGCCGTGCCGGTCGGTGATGTCCGTCAGGAAGCCGTCGGCCCGGTAGCCGTAGGAGCGGTCCCGGAGCGTGCCGCGGGGCGTGGTCAGCGACCGCCCGGTGAGACGGCCCAGCACGTCCCACCGGGAGGTGAGCGTCACGGGCGCCGGCCCGGGGCCGACCGTGCGCCGGGTCTCGCGGCCCAGCAGGTCGTGGGCGAAGCCGAGCGCGTGCCCGGCGAGGTCCACGCGCACCCGGTTGCCCGCGCTGTCGTAGGCGTACGACGTCGTGGCCCCGGTCGGTGTGGTGCGCGAGACGAGTTCGCCCTGCCGGTCGTAGCCGAACCGCATGCTGCGCCCGTCGACGGTCTCCGCCAGCAGCCGGCCCACGGCGTCGCGCTCCAGGGTGAGCGAGGAGGTCGGTGAGACGGCGGAGACGAGCCGGTCGGCGTCGTCGTAGGTGTAGCGGGTGACGACACCGTCGGCGTCCTTCTCCAGCACGTTGCCCACCGCGTCGAAGGTGAAGGCGATGCGCCGGCCGAGCGGTGTCGTCCGGGCGACGAGGCGTCCCGCGGCGTCGTACGCGTAGCGGGTGACGCGTCCGTCGAAGTCGGTCTCGGATTCGGTCAGCCCCGACGGGCCGTACCGGTACGTCCACGTCTTCCCCTGCGGGTCGCCGACCGTGCTGATGCGCAGTTCGGTGTCGTACGTGAACTCGTACCGCGCCCCGTCCCGGCCCGTGCGGGCGGCGAGCAGGTCGAACCAGGTGTACTCGAAGCGGGTGACGCCGCCGAGCGGGTCGGTGTGGGTGAGGCAGTTGCCCTCTTCGTCGTACGTCCAGGACTCCGTGGCGCCGTCCGGCGCGGTGCGCCGGGTCAGCCAGCCGTCCGCCGTCCATTCCAGACGGGTGACGGAGCCCGCCGGGTCGACCGACTCGTACGGCCGGCCGAAGGCGTCCCGGCGCACCGTCCAGGTCGCGCCGCGGGGGTCGGTCACCGAGAGGGTCAGGCCCGCCTCGTCGTGGGTGCGGGTCTCCGTCTCGCCGGTCGGGAACGTGACCGTGGCCACGGCGCCCGTCACGTCGTGGGTGAACGTGGTCGCGGTGCCGTCCGGGGCGACGACCGCGGTGCGGTTGCCCCGCTCGTCGAAGACGTTGCGCCACACGGTGCCGTCCGGGCCGGTCGTCGTCTCCGGCAGGTGCAGCGCGTTGTAGGTGGCCGAAGCCCGACGCCCGTCCGGGTAGTGGACGGTGAGCAGGTTACCGGCGTCGTCGTAGGTGAACCGGGAGGTGTGCCCCAGCTCGTCGGTGCGGGACAGCAGGTTGTCGTGCCGGTCCCACGTGAAGTGCACGGTGTTGCCGAGCGGGTCGGTCTCGCTGGTCGTCTGCAGGAGCTGGTTGAAGCGGGTGACGGTGACCGCGCCGGTGGAGTCGGTGAATCGGGTCTCGCGGGCCGCGGTGTCGTAGGCGAAGCTCGAGGAGAGCGCCCCGTCGGGACCGGTGGTGCGCACGACCCGGCCGGCCGCGTCGTACACGTACCCGTAGGTGTGGCCGTTGCGGTCGGTCCACGAGGTGACGCGGTGCTCGTCGTCGTAGGTGAACCGCAGGGGCACGCCCCGGGAGCCCGAGACGCCCACCAGGTCGTGGTGCTCGTCGTACGCGAACGAGGCGACCCGGACCGGGCCCCCGGGCGTCCGGAGGTCCAGGGCCGTGACCCGGGGCAGCTCCGGGTCACGGGTGACGCGCACGCGGTAACCGCCCTCGTGGACGAGCTCCGTGGGCACGCCGTCGTCGTCGCGGACGAACCGCACGCCGTTGCCGTTGCGGTCCTCGATGTCGTTCAGCCAGTACAGACCGTCCGAGGAGTACGGGCTGCCGGTGAAGCGGCGGGTCAGGCCGGAGCGGACGTCGACCGTGGCGTACGTGACCTCGCCGAGGCCGGACCGCTCCACGAAGGTGAGGGCGATCCGCTCGCCCTCCGCCGGCAGCACCTCCTCGCCGGCCGCGCGCGGCAGCTGCGGATAGACGAGCAGGGATCCGTCGGGGCGGGCCCAGACCGCGCCGGAGCCGGCCGGCTCCAGCCGCTCGTCCAGGGTGGAGGCCCAGCCGGGACCGAAGCAGTGCCCGTACCGGTATCCGGATATGTGGGTGCGCCGCACCGCCAGCGGCAGCACGCCGGGCAGCGCGAGGTCCGTCTGGGAGAGCACCATCTCGCCGCTCGCGACGTCCACCGGGTCGGTCTTGCAGCGACGCTGCCCCAGCGCGATCGCCTTCTCGCGGGCGTTGTCCAGCACCGTGCGCAGCGACGCGGGGCCCTTGCGGCCCGGTCCGCCGGTCCGCCCGTGGCCGCCGCCGGGGCCGCCCTTCCTGCCGCCGTCGATGGCGTCGAGACGGTCGCGGACGCCGAGGTCGAGGCCCTTGTGCAGCCGGGAGGTGGCCTTCACCCGGTCCGGGAGGGTCTCGGTGACATGCTTGGTGATCTTGGCCAGGGCCTTCTCCGTGCCCTTCAGGGCCCCGTCCAGGACGGAGTCGAAGGCCCTGGTGAAGGGGTCCCTGCCGTGGGTGCGGCCGAAGGCGCCCCTGGCCTTCACCAGCGAGCCCGAGCCGGCCCGGTGCAGTGCGCCGCCGTGCGAGGAGACCTTGCCGGCACCGTCCTCGAACTCCACGTGGTCGATGACGGTCCGCTTGCCGCCCGCGGCCCCGGTCCCGCCTCCGTCACCGCCGCCGCCCGCGCCGCCGGCGGAGGCCAGCTGCATGCCGCCGCCGTGCTTGCCGCCCGGGCCCCCAGGGCCGCCCGGCCGCCCGTCGCCCGGCCCGGGGGGCAGCGAGAAGGCACCCTCCACCAGATCGAAGACCACGTCCTCGACCATGGCCTCCAGCTTGGCGTTGACCGGCCCGGTCACCCGCGCCACCAGCTCGTCCACGATCCGGTCGGCGGCCTCGTCGATGATCCGTTTGACCGCCTGGCGCAGCGCCGCCGTCTCGGCCGCGCCGAGGACCGCCGACAGACCGCCGGTGACGACGGCGAGCCCCACGGAGATGCCCAACGAGGCCGCCATCGCCCCGAGTTCGATCTCCGCCTTGGTCTTCATCCCGAAGACGACGTCCGCGACCACGTCGCACGCGTCCGCGAACAGCCGGGCGATCTCCGGGATCTTCTCCAGGTGTCCCGCCTTGACGTGCGACCAGTGCTTCTCCATCGCGTCGACGGCCCAGCCCTGCGAGGACGACAGGATCCGGGACACCGCCTGGTGCGCGTCACCGCCGTGGCCCTCGAACTTGTCCGCGAAGTCCCGCATGGCGTCGGCCATCTCGCGGTAGTCGTCCTCGTCGACGTTCGGCCAGTTGATCCCGATGAAGTCCAGGATCTCGTCGGCCCATCCGGGCAGAACGTAGCCCATCCCCCGTGCGCCTTCCCGTCACCTCGAAGCCGTTCGCACCTGCGTGTCACACAGGTGCACCGTCGAACACTAGTTGGCCACGGGCACGGCCGCACGACGTCTCACGCTCCGTCAGCCGGGCGTCACCAGCCGGGCCTCGTAGGCGAACACCGCCGCCTGGGTGCGGTCGCGCAGGCCCAGCTTCACCAGGACGCGGCTCACATGGGTCTTGATCGTCGACTCCGCCACCACCAGGCGACCGGCGATCTCGGAGTTCGACAGGCCCTGCGCGATCAGGACCAGCACCTCCGTCTCGCGTTCCGTCAGCTCCCCGTACGCCGACCGCGCCGCCGGCGCCACGCGCGGGGTGTCCGCCAGCCGGGAGAACTCCGTGATCAGCCGCCTGGTCACCGAGGGCGCCAGCAGCGCCTCGCCGGCCGCCACCACCCGGACCCCGTCAGCCAGTTGGCGCGCCGAGGCGTCCTTGAGCAGGAAGCCGGAGGCGCCCGCGCGCAGCGCCTGGTACACGTACTCGTCCAGGTCGAACGTGGTCAGCACCAGCACCTTCGCCGTCCCGTCGGCGGCGACGATCTCCCGGGTCGCCTCGATGCCGTTCAGCTCCGGCATCCGGATGTCCATCAGCACGACGTCAGGGGCCAGTTCATGGACCCGCTCGACCGCCTGCCGGCCGTTGACCGCCTCACCGACGACCTCGATGCCCGGCATCGCGTTCAGCAGCACCGAGAAACCCTCGCGGACCATCATCTGGTCGTCCGCGATCAGCACGCGGATCGTCATGACCCCTCCTCGATCGCGGGGGCCGCCGGCACCGGCAGGAACACCGTCACCTCATAACCGCCGTCCGCCGTGGGGGCCGCCGTCATCTCGCCGTTCAGCATGGAGACGCGCTCGCGCATGCCCGTGATCCCGTGCCCGGCACCGGGCGGGGACTTCACCTGCTGCGGGGCCGGCGGCGGGCCGTTGACGACGCGCAGGCCCAGGCCGCCGAGGACATAGCCGATCTCCACGCGGGCGGCGGCGCCCGGGGCGTGGCGCAGCGTGTTGCTCAGCGCCTCCTGCGTGATCCGGTACGCCGACAGCTCCACGCCCTGCGGCAGTTCGCGCACCGCGCCGGTCACCACCTTGTCCACCGCCAGGCCGGCCTCGCGCACATTGGCCAGCAGGCCGTCCAGGTCGGCCAGGGTGGGCTGCGGGGCGTCCGGGGCCTCGTAGTCCTCCGCGCGGACCACGCCGAGGACCCGGCGCAGCTCCGTCAGG
>NZ_BNBF01000008.1:73047-73694 GCF_014654935.1 Streptomyces capoamus | reverse complement strand
GCCGCCACCGCGTTCTCCCGGATGGTGGTGAACGCCTTCTCCAGCTCCGGCGGCGGGTTCTGCACCCGGTACGGCGCGGCCTCCGCCTGGATGGCGACCACCGACATGTGGTGGGCGACCACGTCGTGCAGTTCACGGGCGATCGTGGTGCGCTCCTCCAGCAGGGTGCGCCGCGAACGCTCGTGCTCGGTCACCGTCTGCTGGGCGGTCACCTGCCGCTCGGCCTGCCGGCGTACGTGCCCGACCGTGACGACCAGCAGGGCCAGCGCGGACACGACCAGCATGGGCGCGGTGTCGGTGTCGTAGTGCGCGGAGCCGAGGACGCTCTCGGCCCAGAAGCCGTACAGCGCGGTCAGCAGCCACATCCAGGCCGCCGTGCGCGGACGGGTACGGATCGCGACGATCGTGAGCACCAGCAGGTGGGAGACGAGGCTGCCCGGCAGCCAGGGCCAGCTGCCCCAGCTGCTGCCGAGGACGGCGGTGGCGGCCGTCGCCGCGAACGACACCCAGAACGCGCCGACCGGGCGCACCAGGGTCAGCAGCACCGGCGTCAGGGCGAGCAGCCCGCACAGCACGGTCCCGCCGCCGGCGTCCGAGCCCGCCACGGCGACGAGCATGGCCACGACCGCGCCGGCCACCACCACGGC
>NZ_BNBF01000008.1:69255-73009 GCF_014654935.1 Streptomyces capoamus | reverse complement strand
GTGCGGGAGCCAGACCGCGTGGCGCTTCGTCCGTGCGGGGAGGTGGCGGGTCAGCGGGCCGTCCACCGCCATGCGGGGCAGCGGCCGGTAGGCGAAGGCCTGGTGGAACAGGTCCTGCCACAGCCCGCGCAGGGCACCCGCCGCCGCGCGGAACTCGGGGCTGCGCGGCTTGTACCGCTCGAACGCGCCGTCCGGCGGCGTCGGCTGCGTCTGGGTCGTCTGGGTCACGGGGACACGGTAGGCGCGGTCCGGATGCGCGGTCGTCCCCATGGAGAAGGGTTCCGGGAGGTCCCTCTCAGGTACTACGGCGCCGCCGATGACGTTCAGCGGGTGCCGGGCCGGACCACGCCCGACTCGTAGGCGAACACCGCCGCCTGGGTGCGGTCGCGCAGGCCCAGCTTGACCAGGATGCGGCCCACGTGGGTCTTCACGGTCTGCTCGGCCACGACCAGCCGCTCGGCGATCTCCGCGTTCGACAGGCCCTGCGCGATCAGCGCCAGCACCTCCGTCTCCCGCTCGGTGAGGTCGCCGACGCGCCGCTTGAGCGGGGCACGGCTTGCGCTGCCGCCCCCGTCGAGGCGGGAGAACTCGGCGAGGAGCCGGCGGGTGATGCCGGGGGCCAGGAGCGCGTCCCCCGCGGCCACCACCCGCACCGCCTCGGCCAGCTTCTCCGCGGAGGCGTCCTTGAGCAGGAAGCCGGAGGCGCCCGCCCGCAGCGCCTCGTACACGTACTCGTCCAGGTCGAACGTGGTCAGCACCAGCACCCTGACGGCGGGGTGGTCCTCGGTGATCCGGCGGGTCGCCTCGATGCCCCCCAGTTCGGGCATCCGGACGTCCATCAGCACCACGTCCGGCGCGAGTTCGGCGGTCCGGGCGATGGCGTCCCGGCCGTGCACCGCCTGCCCGACCACCTCGATGTCGGGCTGGGTGTCGAGCAGCACGGTGAAGCCCTGCCGCACCATCTCCTGGTCGTCGGCTATGAGGACCCGGATGCTGCCGGTACCGCTGGTCATGGGTTCTGGTCTCCTGTCGGGGGCTGGTTCGGCGGGGCCGGGGAGCCGTCGCCGGGGAGGAAGGCCGTGACGCTGAAGCCGCCGTCCGCGGTGGTCCCCGCGGTGACGTGGCCGCCGAGCATCGCCGCCCGCTCCCGCATGCCGAGCAGCCCGTGCCCGGCGCCCGGGGAAGGCGGGACGGGGCGCCGCGGCGGGGAGTTGCGCACCGACAGCCGCAGGCCGTTCGGCACATGCCCGATCTCGACGCCGACCCGGGACCCCGGCGCATGTCGCAGGGCGTTGCTGAGCGCCTCCTGCACGATGCGGTACGCCGACAGCTCCACCCCCTGGGCGTACGGCCGGACCTCGCCGGCGATGCTCGCGGTCACGTCGAGCCCCGCCGCCCGGGTGTTCTCGATCAGCGCGTCGAGCCGGTCCAGCGTGGGCTGGGGGGCGTCCGGGGCCGCTCCGGTGCCGGGGTCGCCCAGGCCATAGGGGTCGTCGGTGTTCTCCGAGCGCAGCACGCCGAGCACCCGGCGCAGTTCGGTGAGTGCCTCCAGGGCGTTGCCGCGGATGCCGGCGAGGTTCTCCAGCAGTTCCTCGGAGGGCTCCTGCACCAGGTGGGGCGCCACCTGCGCCTGGATGGAGATCACCGACATGTGGTGGGCGACCACGTCGTGCAGTTCCCGCGCGATCCGGCTGCGCTCCTCCAGCAGGGTGCGGCGGGCCCGCTCCTCGGCGGTGATCGTCGTCTGCTGGACGAGTTCGCTGCGGGCCTGCTGACGGCTGCGCAGAATGCCGCCGACCGCCGCGACGACGGCGAACAGACCGATGGCGACCGTGCCGGTGCCGGAGTAGTGCCCGGTCGCCAGGCCGGCTGCGAGGACGTAGGTCACCAGGGCGGTCACGGCGACCGCGGTCACCGTGCCGGCCGGCCGCACGCGCAGCGCGACGAGCAGCAGGACGGCCATGTGGGCCAGCAGCACGGGGGTCGACCACGGCCAGTCGGGGCCGGACGAGGTGAGGGACTCCAGGTGGGGGCGGGCCAGCAGGGCGGTGACGGTGGCGGCGGTCAGGGACACCGCCCAGGCGGGCAGGGGACGCCGGACGGCCAGGACGGCGGTGGCCGCCTGGAGGGACGTGGTGAGCAGGGCGACGGGGTAGGCGAGGCCGTACGTCTCGGAGACGTCGACGGCGCCGGCGAGGGCGATGGCCAGGGCCGCCCAGGCCAGGACGAGATAGATGAGGAGGCGGACCCAGCGGTACCGGGAGAAGGGCGGCGAGTGACGGCTGGGGGCCTCGCCCAGCCAGGCGCGCAGGCGCCGGCGGGGCCGCACGGTGTCCTCGGACGGGGGCCGCGGACCCTCGGCGGGCGTGGTGCTGGGGCTCGGGTCCGCGGGTGTCACGGCGCCAACCTTAGGCATGGTGGGCGGACTTCGTCGGCGGCAGATGGCGGTGCACCACCCGGGGCGGGCGGTTGCGGGGGCGGCGCGGGCCCTGTTCGTGGTGGCGGAAGGCCGCCCGGCACACGGCCAGCGCCAGCAGGAACAGGGGCAGCCAGGCGAGGCGGTACGCCACCCAGGCCGGGGAGTCGGGCGGGGTGTGCAGGCCGGGCAGGCGGCCCGCGAGGAGGCCCGTCGCCGTGACGGTCATCATGGCCGTCTGGTGCCAGAGGAAGATCGTCATCGCCGAGAGGTTGACGAGCGCCACCCCCGCCCACGCGAGCGGACGGGCCAGGACGCGGCGCAGCCGGTCGCGTAGCAGCAGCGCCAGCCCGCACTGGGCCAGGCCGAACGTGACGGCCGCCAGAGTCGGGGGGTTGAGGTTGGAGACGGCGCTGCCCGGGACGCCGACCATGGACGCCGGGTATCCCGCGCACCCGACGAGCAGCGCGGTGGCCGCCGTACCGCCGAGGAGCAGCGCCCACGCCGAGCGCCTGCTGTGCAGTTCGCCCCGGGCCCAGGCAGCGCCCAGGGTGAAGGGGACCAGCCAGCCGGCGGCCAGGTTGGTCCAGCCGAGCCAGGACGGGCCGAGGTGCAGGCCGAAGCGGAGCAGGTCCACGTGCAGGACGACGGTGAGCGGCCAGAGCGGGCTGAGGCGGGCGACAAGCGGGGTGAGGGCCGTCAGTGCGGCGAAGACCAGCAGGAACCACAACGGCGACAGCGCCAGCTTCAGCAGGCTGTGAAGGGTGGCCAGGGGAGTGCCGGTGAGCAGCAGGGCGGCTGCCGCCACCGTCCACAGGGTGAGGAGGACGGCGACCGGGCGCAGCAGCCGGGTCAGGCGGGCCCGCAGCCAGTCGGTGTAGGAGTCGCCTCGCGCGCGGGCCGAGGCCAGACCGCGGGCCGCCACGTGGCCGCCGACCAGGAAGAACACGGCCAGGGTCTGCAGCAGCCAGGAGATCGGGGCGAGCCGGGGCATGTGCCGCAACGGGCTCGCCGTGTGCAGGGCGCCGTCCTGCGCGACCAGGGCGGTGACCAGCCAATGGCCGAGGACGACGCCGAGGATCGCCACGGCGCGCAGGGCGTCGACCGCACGGTCGCGGGAGGCGGGGGTGGCGGCGTCCACGCGGTGTGCGGCCCGGTGGACCGCGCCCAGCGGCCGGTGCGGGGCACGGCGGACGGGGGCCGGCTCAGCCACGGGTGACCTCCGAGGGAGTGTCGAGGGTGATCCGGGCGAGGTTGGCGAGGGAGACCGAGCCCGGGGTGAAGTAGCCGCTGTGGTCGGCGCCGGCTGCGTCGAAGACCCGGGCGCCGAAGGCGGCG
>NZ_BNBF01000008.1:64588-69211 GCF_014654935.1 Streptomyces capoamus | reverse complement strand
GAGACGGGGTCGGTGCCGAAGCCGACGGTGGCGCCGAGGAGGCCGGTGCGGACGTGCGGTATGTCCGCCACCCAGTCGCCGGTGCCGCGCGCCGCCCAGATCCGGGCGCGGGTGTGCAGGGCGGCGGCGGAGTCCGCGGTGGTGCCGGGGCTGCCGACGAGGGCGATGTCGTCCGCGTCCAGGCCGGGGGCGGCCCGGGCGCAGACCACCGTGCCGTAGGAATGGCACAGGACGGAGAAGTGGGCATCGGCCGGGGTCAGGGTGCGCAGCCGGTGGACGAGGGCGCGCAGGCGGGGGGCGGCCTCGCCGGCGCGGGTCGCGGTGGTCACGGTGGTGCTGACCGTGGCCGGGGTCTCGTAGCCGAGCCAGGCGACGACGGCGACGCGGGTGTGGCGGCGGGACAGTTCCCCGTACAGGGACGCGGCGGCCCGGTGGAAGCGGGCGTAGGTGTCCAGGGAGGTGTCCGAGCCGGGGACCAGGACGGCCACGTGCCGTGCGCGCGTGAGGTCGCCGAGGACCTCGGTGGCCAGGCCCTCTCCCCGGCCGTCGAACGCGAGGAGCCGGCGCGCCGGGGAGGCGAGGGAGCGGTCCGCCGCGGCGCGGTGGGGGTCGCCGTGGGCGGCGGCCATGCGGGCGGCCTCGGCGGCGTTCTCCCGGTTCGCCCGGTAGGCGGCGTGCAGGGTGGCCGGGGTGAGGGGCACCACGGGGGCGGCCGGGGGCGGGGCGGGGATCCCGGGGCGGGCCGCGCCGGCGAGGGGGATGACTATCGCGGCGGTCAGGAGGGCGGACAGGAGGGCACGCAGGGGGCGGGGGCGCGCGGGGGGCACGGAGTCGCGTGACCGTGCGGCGCGGCGGTGACCCGCCACCGGACCGCGCCGGGCCCTGCCCCGCTGTGCCGTCGGGAGGGGGTGGGTGCGGCTGGGATGGGGGTGCCCCATGGGTGGCTTCCTTTCCGGGGCCCGGGTGGCGGGCCTGCGTGGGAAGGAAGTTACGGAGCGGGGAGCGTCGTCGGCGTCCCGCTGGGGAGCTGTCCCCGGGGGTAGCTCTCAGGTATGACGGGTAGCACCGCGGTCGGCCCGCGGCAGGCGGAACCCCGGGGCCTACCAGGCCAGTTGGGCGATCTCCTCCGCCACCACCGCGCAGGCGTCGGCCGCCGGGTCGATCAGCGGGAAGTGGCCCACGTCCTCCAGCAGGGTCAGCCCGGCCGTCTCGCCCGCCTTCGCCGCCGCGTCCGCGTACGACTCGGCGACCTGCTGCGGCACCACCAGGTCGGCACGGCCCTGGACCAGGGTCGTGGCGATGCCCGTCGGCAGCAGCAGCACCGGGTCGGCGTACGGGCGGCGCGGGGCGAAACCGTCCTGCCCGCCGAGGAGTTGCAGCGCCGCGTGCTCACAGACGCCCAGCTTCTCCGCCACCTCGAAGTCCGCGAGGGGGGCGAGCGCGACGACACCGCGCAGCGGCGCCGGGCCGTCCGTGCGCCAGGGGGCGTCCGCGGGCAGGACATGGCGGGCCGCCGCCCACAGCGCCAGGTGGCCGCCCGCCGAGTGTCCGGTCAGGACCGTACGGCGGGGGTCCGCCTGCGGCAGCGCCGCGCGGACCAGCGCGGGCAGGGCGTCCAGGGCCGCCGCGACGTCGTCGAAGGTGTCGGGCCAGCGCCCGGCCGGCGGTGTCCCGTCGGCCGCGGCCCCCTCGGCGCCGCCCCGGCGGTACTCGACGTTGGCCACGGCGAAGCCCCGGCGGGCCAGGTGGTCGGCGAAGGGCGTGATGTGGCGGCGGTCGTAGCGGGCGCGCCAGGCGCCGCCGTGCAGGACCACCACCAGCGGGGCCGGGGAGGCGGTGTGCGGGCCGGGGCGGGGAGCGTAGAAGTCGATCACCTGGTCGGGGTGGTCACCGTAGGCGGCCGTGGTGTCGGGACCGACCGGGGAGTGCGAGAAGGCCGACTCCTCCTCGGCGGCGGCGCGGGCTGCTGCGGCGTCGTCCGGCATGCTCCAACCTCTCAGCGACAGGACACGTTCGGCGGGACCAGGCGGGAGGTCTCGGTCGTTGGCCGGGACGGTACCAGGACGGTGACGTGCGGGAACACCGGCATGTCCGCACGGTGAGGGCGGGCGGCCACGGGGACGGGCGGGCTCCCGCGCCGGGCGGCGCGGGAGCCCGCCCCCCAGGCCTCCGCTAGGCCAGCTCCTCCCCCAGCACCCGGGCCGCCCGCTCCACGTCCCGGAAGCCCGTGTACAGCGGGGTGAAGCCGAAGCGGAGCACGTCGGGGTGCCGGAAGTCCCCCACCACGCCGCGGGCGATCAGGCGCTTCATCACCTCGCCCGCGTCCGGGCAGCGCAGGGCGATCTGGCTGCCCCGCTCCGCGTGCCGCTCGGGGGTCACGCACTCCACCCGCCCGGGCTCGGTGTACTCGGCCACGCACCGCAGGAAGAAGTCCGTCAGCGCCAGGGACTTGGCGCGGACGGCGGCGACGGAGACTCCGTCCCAGACGTCGAGGGCGGCCTCGAGCGCCAGCAGGGACAGGATGTCCGGCGTGCCGACCCGGCCGCGCACCGCGCCCGCCGCCGGGCGGTAGGACGGGTCCATGCCGAACGGCTCGGCGTGCGAGTTCCAGCCGGGCAGCGGGGAGTCGAAGCGGTCCTGCAGACCCTTGCGCACGTACAGGTACGCCGGTGAACCCGGGCCGCCGTTCAGGTACTTGTAGGTGCAGCCCACCGCGAGGTCGACGCCGTGCTCGTCCAGTCCCACCGGCAGCGCGCCCGCGCTGTGGCACAGGTCCCAGACCGCGAGCGCGCCGGCGGCGTGGACGGCGGCGGTGAGCGCCGGCAGGTCGTGCAGCCTGCCGGTGCGGTAGTCGACGTGGTTGAGCAGCACGGCGGCCGTGCGGTCGCCCAGCGCCCCCGGCACCTCGGCCGGGGTGACCGGGCGCAGCGTACGGCCGGTCAGCCGGGCCGCCGACTCGGCGATGTAGCCGTCCGTGGGGAAGGTCGTCGCGTCCACCAGGAGTTCGTCCCGGCCGGCGTCCGCCATGCGGATGGCGGCGACCAGCGCCTTGAAGACGTTGACGCTGGTCGAGTCGCCGACGACGATCTGGCCGGGGGCCGCGCCGACGAGCGGGGCGATCCGGTCGCCGATCCGCTCGGGCGCCGTCCACCAGCCGCTCTCCTCCCAGGACCGGATGCGCAGGTCGCCCCACTGGCGGCGGACGACGTCCGCGACCCGGTCGGGGACGTGCGCGGGCAGGGCGCCCAGGGAGTTGCCGTCCAGGTAGACCACGTCGTCGAGGACGAAACGGTCGCGCAGCGGGGCCAGTTCGTCGGCCTGGTCCAGCTCCTTCGCGAGCAGGGTCGGCTCAGACATGGGACCTCGCCGTCCACAGCTCGGGGAAGACGTTCTTGCGGGCGCGCTTCTCCAGCCAGGCCACGCCGGCGGAACCACCGGTGCCCGCCTTGGCGCCCATCGCGCGGCGGGTGGCGACCAGGTGGTCGTTGCGCCAGCGCCAGACCAGTTCGGCCACGTCGGTCAGCGCCTCGCCGAGCCGGGCCAGCTCGTCGCCCTCGTCGCCCGCGTAGACGGCGGTCCAGGCGGCCTCGACGGCCTCCGAGGGCTCGTACCGCCGGGTGACGTCCCGGTGCAGCACGGAGGCGGGCACGGCGTGGCCGCGGCGCGCGAGGAGCCGGACCACCTCGTCGTACAGGCTCGGCTCGTGCAGGGCCTTCTCCAGTTCCGCGTGGACGCGGGGGGCACCGCGGTGCGGTACGAGCATGGAGGCGGACTTCTCGCCGAGCAGGAACTCCAGGCGCCGGTACATCGCCGACTGGAAACCGGAGCCCTCGCCGAGCGCGCTGCGGTACGAGTTGAACTGGGCCGGTGTCAGCTGGCCGAGCGGCTTCCAGGAGGCGTTCAGGGCCTCCAGTTCCCGCACGGAGCGCTTCAGCGCGGCGATCGCGGTGGGCACGTCGTCCGAGCGGAGCGCCCGGGCGGCGGTCTCCCACTCGTGCACGATGACGGTGAACCACAGCTCCATGACCTGGGTGGTCACCAGGAAGACCATCTCTCCGGGGTCGTCGGAGAGGGTGTGCTGGAGGTGGGTGAGGACGTCTGCCCTGACGTAGTCCTCGTACGGCGTCGTCCCCGCGAAATCGAGATTCGGGGTCTCGGGCTCAGCGGCCTCAGGAAGGGGGTGAGCCTGTTGGGACATCGCTGTCTCCTGTTGTTACTCCGGGTAGCGGTCCGCCCCTGCCGATGCCGGCACGGGGGCCCCGGTCCCCACCCCGCAATCCTGCGCAATGCCCCGGCGTACGGCAAGGCCCGCCTGCTGCCAGACGGGCCACACCGGTGACTCCCCTCCGGTCAGCCCAGGGTCTGGGCCGCCGCCGGCGAGGAGTCCTTCAGGAACTGGGTGCAGCGCTCGTACTCGTCCTGCTCACCGATCGCCTGCGCGGCGCGGGCGAGGGCGTGCAGGGCGCGCAGGAAGCCGCGGTTCGGCTCGTGCTCCCAGGGGACGGGGCCGTGGCCCTTCCAGCCGCTGCGGCGCAGGGCGTCCAGGCCGCGGTGGTAACCCGTACGGGCGTAGGCGTACGACTCCACGACCGAGCCCCGCTCGAACGCATCGTCGGCCAGCTG
>NZ_BNBF01000008.1:59642-64539 GCF_014654935.1 Streptomyces capoamus | reverse complement strand
GGCCCAGGCGAGGGAGGAGGTCGGGTGCTGGGCGGCGACGTCCGCCGGGGCGGTACCGGCCGCCAGGGCCTGGCGGGGCTCCGGATCGTCGGGCAGGTGGGTCGGGGCCGGCCCGCCGAGAAGGTTCTCGTGAATCGTCATGGCTCCAGTTTGGCGCACAGGCACGAGCGCGACTCCGGCACGGGTACGGCAGGCGCCCCGAAGGGGCGCGGAGACACGGCCCACGGCACTGCAACCCTCCAGGGGCGCGGGGAACTGCGCGACCGGCCACGACGCACCCGCAGCCCGACACGGCGCCCAGCCCCCACGGCGGAGCCGACACACCCCCCGGCGGACCCGGCACTCACCCCCCGCCGGAGCGGACCTACCCCCGGCCCCCCGCCTCCAGCGGCGGAGCCGCCACGCTGCCGTGGGTGCGGCATTCCGGGCGCCGGCAGCCGGGGCCCGGCCGGCGCACCAGGGCGAACGCGAGCAAGGAGCCCAGCACCAGTACCCCCGCGCACACCGGCATCGCCCGGCCGAACGCCGCGTCGAACGCGGCCGGCGAGCGGTACGCCTCCGGTCCCATCCCGGCGAGCAGCGGGAGCGCCGCCACCGCCACCAGCCCCGCCGCCCGCGCCGCCGCGTTGTTGATGCCGCTGGCCAGTCCCGCCCGGCCGGCGTCGACGGAGGCGAGGACCGAGGCCGTCAGCGGGGCCACCAGCGTGACCATGCCCGCGCCCATGACCAGCAGGGCGGGGAGCACGTCGGTGAGGTAGTCCGCGTCCGCCCCCACCCGCAGCATCAGCAGCATCGCCGCCGCGCACAGCAGGGGTCCGGCCGTCAGCGGCAGCCGGGGACCCGTGCGGTCGGCGAGGGCGCCGGAGCGGGCGGAGAACAGCAGCATCAGGGCCGTCGTGGGCAGCAGCGCCGCCCCCGCGGCCGGCGGCGAGTAGCCGGCCACCACCTGGAGCTGGAGGGCGGTGAGGAAGAAGAAGCCGCCGAAGGCCGCGTACACGCACAGGGTGACAAGGTTGACCGCCGTGAACTGGCGGGAGGCGAAGACGTCCGGCGGGAGCATCGGGTCCGCTCGGTGCCGCTCGACCCGGACGAACGCCACGGCCGCCGCGACGCCCGCCACCGCGGTGACCGCGACCACCGCCGAGCCGCCCCGGGCCTCGATCAGCGCGTACGTCAGCAGCGCGAGGGCGAGGGCCCCCAGCACCGCGCCGAGGACGTCGAAGCGGCCGTGGGCGCGGGCGTCGGCGGACTCCGGCACGTGCCGGAGGGCGACCGGTACGCACAGCAGCGCCAGCGGCACGTTGAGCAGGAACACCCAGCGCCAGCCGGGCCCGGCCACCAGCCAGCCGCCGATGAAGGGGCCGACGGCGGCGCCGATGCCGCCGAAGCCGGACCACAGCCCGACCGCGCGGCTGCGGTCGTCGGGGTGGAAGGACGCCTGGATCAGGGCGAGCGAACCGGGGGTGAGGAGCGCGCCGCCGATGCCCTGCAGCGCCCGCGCGGCGATCAGCACGGTGGGGCCGGGCGCGACACCGCACAGCAGGGAGGCGGCGGCGAACCACACCACGCCCAGCACGAACACCTTCCGGCGGCCGTACCGGTCACCGAGGGAGCCGCCCAGCAGGATCAGGCCGGCCAGCGTGACCATGTAGGCGTTGACCGTCCACTGCAGGGCGGCGAGGTCGGCGTCGAGGTCGCGGCCGATGCGGGGCAGGGCGACGTTGACGACCGTGGAGTCCAGCATGACCATGGCGGAGCCGAGGACCGTGGTGAGCAGGATCCACTTGCCCTGGGACGAGGCCAGCCGGACGTCGGGCATGCCCCAGGTATACAGCGGGCCCGGCGGCTTGGACAGCCGCCGGGCCCGCCGTCGGGTACCGCCTACTTGATCCGGTTGCCCGCCGAACGCAGGTTCTGCGTGGCCTGGACGACACGCGCGGCCATGCTCGCCTCGGCCAGCTTGCCCCAGGTCCGCGGGTCGTAGGCCTTCTTGTTGCCGACCTCGCCGTCGACCTTCAGGACGCCGTCGTAGTTCGCGAACATGTGACCGGCGACCGGCCGGGTGAACGCGTACTGGGTGTCGGTGTCCAGGTTCATCTTGACCACGCCGTTCTCCAGCGCGGTCTGGATCTCCTGCTCGGTGGAGCCGGAGCCGCCGTGGAAGACGAAGTCGAACGGGGCGGCCTTGCCGAACTTCGCGGCGACGCCGTCGTTCAGCTCCTTCAGCAGCTCGGGGCGGAGCACGACGTTGCCCGGCTTGTACACGCCGTGCACGTTGCCGAAGGAGGCGGCCAGCAGGTAGCGGCCCTTCTCGCCCAGGCCCAGGGCCTCGGCGGTGCGGATCGCGTCGTCGACGGTGGTGTACAGCTCGTCGTTGATCTCGTGGCTGACGCCGTCCTCCTCGCCGCCGGTGGGGGTGATCTCCACCTCGAGGATGATCCGGGCGGCGCGGGCCTGCTCCAGCAGCTCCTGCGCGATCGCCAGGTTGTCGGCCAGGGTCTCCGCCGAACCGTCCCACATGTGGGACTGGAACAGCGGGGTGAGACCGGCGTCGACGCGCTTCTTGGACAGCGCGAGCAGCGGACGCACGTACCCGTCGAGCTTGTCCTTCGGGCAGTGGTCGGTGTGCAGCGCGATGTTGACCGGGTACTTCTCCGCGACGATGTGCGCGAACTCGGCGAGGGCGACCGCGCCGGTGACCATGTCCTTGCTGTACTGGCCGCCGAGGAACTCGGCACCGCCGGTCGAGATCTGGACGATGCCGTCGCTCTCCGCCTCCGCGAAGCCGCGCAGCGCCGCGTTCAGGGTCTGCGAGGAGGTGACGTTGATGGCCGGGTAGGCGAACTTGCCTGCCTTCGCCCGGTCGAGCATCTCGTTGTAGACCTCGGGGGTTGCGATGGGCATCTGTCCGCTCCTCGTGTTGCGGGTCGGGTTCTTGCGTTGCGGCCCTGACCTAGACCTGGGGTTGCGACGTCGTCGTCGGCCCCATCTTCCCAGACGGGGGGCGCGACGCGGCGCCCCCGGTCAAGTCCAGATCACACCGCGTCGTCAGTCCAGCCCCAGTTCATCCTTCGAGAAGGCGAACCGGTAGGGGACACCCGCGCCGGCCTCGATCTTCTCTGCGGCGCCGGTCGCGCGGTCCACGATGGTCGCGACGGCGACGACCTCGGCACCGGCCTCGCGGACGGCCTCCACGGCGGTCAGCGGGGAGCCGCCGGTGGTGGAGGTGTCCTCGACGACCAGGACGCGGCGTCCGGCGATGTCGGGACCCTCGACCCGGCGCTGCAGCCCGTGCGCCTTGGCCGCCTTGCGGACGACGAACGCGTCGAGCCGGCGCCCGCGCGCGGCGGCGGCGTGCAGCATGGCGGCAGCGACCGGGTCGGCGCCCATGGTGAGCCCGCCGACCGCGTCGAACTCCAGGTCGGCGGTCAGGTCCAGCAGGACCTGGCCGACCAGCGGGGCGGCCTCGCCGTCGAGGGTGATGCGGCGCAGGTCGACGTAGTAGTCGGCCTCCAGACCGGAGGAGAGGGTCACCTTGCCGTGCACCACGGCCTTGTCCTTGATCTGCTGCAGCAGCGCGCCGCGTACGTCCGTCATGCCGTCCAGCTTAGAGGCGGCGCCAGCTCCAGGTGGTGGTGGCCTCCAGCGGGTCCAGCGGGGTGACCAGGCGCGGAAGGGTGTTCAGCCCGTTCGGCGGACCGGTCTGCGGCTCCACGCAGACGGCCTCGGCCTGCTCGTCGTAGACCACCACCCACTCCTCGCGGCTGGTCACCTTCAGCTCCAGCTGCTCGGGCCAGGTGAGGGTGACGTCGACGCCGCCGGGCATGCCGAAGCAGTCGTCCCAGGGGCCCGGCCGCGGGTCGACGCGGTTGCCGGTGGGCAGGTGGTCGGGGCCGCGCTCCTCCTGCCAGGCGGGCGCGAAGTCCAGCAGGACGTCCTGGCCGCCGAGGTTGCGGTGGAACCAGGGGTGCCAGCCGAGCTGGGCCGGGAAGGAGTCGTCGTAGGTCTCCACGGACATGGTCAGCGTCAGGCTGTCCGCGGCGAGCGTGACGACCTGGGTGACACGGCCGGGGTGCGGCCAGGGGTCGGTCAGCTCGTACGTGATCACCGCCTCGTTCTCCGTGGCCCGTGCGGTGCGCCAGGCGCCGTCGCGTGCGGTGCCGTGGATGGCGTGCGGCGGGGCGTTCAGCGGCAGCCGGCGGACGGTGCCGCCGTCCAGGAAGCGGCCCTCGCGGGTCCGGCCGCACCAGGGCACCATGGGGAAGCAGCCGTAGCGCTCGCCCTGGCGCAGCAGCTCCACGCCGCCGATCCGGAGCCCGCCGATCCGCCCGCCGTTGCCGGGCCGCACGGTCACTTCCGCGTCGCCCGCGGTCAGCGTGATGTCTTCGTCGCTCACAGGAACGACCCTACTGGGGCGATCAAGGGGGCGTGCGCCGCAGCGGTCAGCGGCGCTTGCGCAGGGCGCGGGTCACCACGATCGCCGAGGCCAGGGCCAGCGCCGCGGCGGGGGCCGCCCAGCGCACGACCGGGTTGCCGGTGACGGTCTGGGGGGCCGGCACGGGCGCGTAGCGGCCCCGCGGCGGCGCGTGGTCGACCTCCTCGGCGCTGCGGCCGATCATCGTGCGGCGGGCGTGCGCGGCCTCGGCGGGCGGCTCGCCCGTGTCGGCGAAGTCGTCGGCGAGGCGGTCGGAGAGCCGGTCGGCGTGCACGGCGCGGGCGGGGGTGTTGGCGGCCCCGGTCTCCTCGGTCCGGTCCGTCCGCTCCTCGTCGTCCGCCGCGAGGGCTTCCAGGAAGCGGGTCAGCAGCCTGGCCGCGGCCGCGGTCACCGTCTCCGCCGGCAGTTCCGTGATCCGGCCGGACGCCTCCGCGCCGCCCTCGGCCGTGACGGTGCAGCCGT
>NZ_BNBF01000008.1:52479-59598 GCF_014654935.1 Streptomyces capoamus | reverse complement strand
CCCCGGTGTCGGTGAGGGTCAGGGTCAGGGCGAGCTTGACCGCGCCGGTGCCGCGGGACTCGGTGGCGTCGCCGTCGACGGCGTACGTGCCGTCCTCCCGGGCGCTGACGCGGGCGGTGCCCCGGTAGGTGACGGAGTGTCCTCCGACGCGGAGTCTCAGCCGCCCGGTGAGCGGTTCGGCACCGGCCTCCTGTTGCAGGCCGGGGACGGCCCGGGCCACGCGGGCCTGGTCGGCCAGCGCGGTGCGCAGCCGCTCGGCGGGGACCGGGACGAAGACCTGGTGCTCCATGGTCGGGGAGCCTACCCAGTTGTGGCCCCGGCGCACCCGGGCCTGCCGCGGGCTTCGCCGCGGGGCGCCTCCCGGTGCCCCTCAGTACCTCGGATGCACCAGCGTCGACGCCCGCACCCCGCCGACCCTCGTCCGCCGCGCGGCGCGGGCGTCCGCCGCCAGCCCGGCCCGGGTCAGGGTGGCCGCGTGGTCGCCGGGCACGCGCAGGGGCGGCGGAACGGGGCCCGGGGCCGCCAGGAGGAAGCCCCAGTCGTGGGGGGCCCGGGACGTGCCGGTCGAGCGGTCGGGGCCGGACGCGAAGCCGGTGTCGTGGCCGAGGACCCGGTAGGGGGAGACGGCGAAGCCGGCGGTGCGCAGGGTCGCGGCGACGGTCCAGAAGACGCGGGGGCGGGTGGTGACGGGGCCGGCGTGCACCACCAGGCGGCCGTCCGGGGCCAGCACCCGGCGGGCCAGGCCGTAGAACTCCTGGGAGTACAGCTTGGTGCTGGCGGTGATGCCGGGGTCGGGGAGGTCCGTGACGACGACGTCGTACGCCGGCCCGCGCGCCCGCCGCAGCCAGCCGAGCGCGTCGGCGGTGGTGACGTGCACGCGCCGGTCGGCGAAGGCGTGTCCGTTGGCGGCGGACAGGCCGGGGTCGCGGCGGGCCAGGTCCACCAGCACGGGATCGAGTTCGACCACGTCGACACGGCGCACCCCGCGGTGGCGCAGCACCTCGCGGACGGCCAGGCCGTCACCGCCGCCGAGGATCAGCACGCGCGCGTGCGGGCCGGCCAGGGCGGGCCCGACCAGCGCCTCGTGGTAGCGGCGGGCGTCCCGGCCGCCGACGCGCAGACGGCCGTCGAGGAAGAGGTCGAGGGGCCGGCCGTGGGTGCCGCCGGCCAGCACGACCTCCTGGACGCCGGTCTGCACGGCCACCCGGACGCCGGTGCCGTAGACGGCGTGCCGGGCGGCCCGTTCGAAGTCGCCGGCGAGGGCGGCGGCCGAGGCGAGGACGCCCAGCACGACGAGGCCGGTGAGCAGCAGGGTCCAGCGGGCGCGGCGGGTCAGGTCGCGGCGGAAGAGGCCGAGGACCAGGGCGCCGCCGGCGACCACGTTGACCGTGCCGGTCAGCAGCGCTCCGGTCAACTGGCCCAGGAACGGCAGCAGCAGGAAGGGGAAGGCGAGGCCGCCGACGAGGGCTCCGACGTAGTCGGCGGCGAACAGGTCGGCCACCGCGCCGCCCGCGTCCTGCCGGCGGATGCGCTGGATCAGCTCCATGAGCAGCGGGACCTCGGCGCCGATGAGCAGGCCGATGGCCAGGGAGAAGGCGACCAGGAGGCAGCGCGGTCCGTCGGCCCACATCCCGCCCCAGCCGGCGGTCCAGGCGAAGACGGCGTACAGGGCCATGGCGCTGCAGCCGCCGACCAGCGCGAGGGCCGACTCGACGGCGCCGAATCCGGCCGCCGCGTGCCAGCGCAGCCGCTTCGCGGCGAGGGAGCCGATGCCCATCGCGAACACCATCACGGACAGCACGACGGAGGCCTGGGTGACGGAGTCGCCGATCAGGTAGGAGGCGAAGGCGACGAGTTCGAGTTCGTACACGAGTCCGCAGGCGGCGCAGACGAAGACGCACACGAGGACCAGGAACCGCCCGGTGCCGGGCCGGACGGGCAGCCGCGCGGGGACTGTCCGGGAGGGCGGGGCGCCCGCAGGCGCGGGGGCGTGCGGTTCGATCACGCTGCGACGTTACGTCACGCGCTCGGGGCACTTCGTCACCCACACGTGTGGATCTGGGGGCAGTTGACGCAGCGCGGGTTTATGCCGCCGTCACCTCGGCCGTGCCGCCCTCGCCCGTGCCCCGACCCGGGTGCGGGTGGCCACCAGCTGTCCGTCCTGCGGATAGGCGTGCCAGGTGCGCCAGTGCACCTGGTCCTCGTGCCGCTGGGCCAGCATCGCGGTGAAGGCGTGCGGGCTGCCGGGGAAGACCCCGGCGAGGCCGTGCGGGTGGTCGGAGACGAGGTCCAGCAACTCCTGGGCGCGGCCCGCGAACGAGCCCGGGGTGAGCATTTCCACGCGGGCGGCGAACTCGTACTCCCAGTCGCCGACGCGTTTGGCGACGCCCAGCGGCAGCGGGGTGCTGGAGCCGGGGATGCACGCGACCGTCTCCGAACAGACGCCGCGCTCCTCCTCCAGGAGGACCTGGTGGGACGCGCCGAGCAGCCGCAACTGCAGCTTGGTGCCCGTGAGTTCCAGATCGAGCGTGGCCAGGGCGGGCAGCGGCTCGCGTCCCAGGGCCCAGGCGAGGTCGGCGGCGCGCGTATCGGTGTAGGAGGTGTTCAGGGTCGTGAGCATGGATCGGCTCCGCTGGCACGCAAAGGAGGGGGAGAACGGCCATGTCAGCCCAGCCGGCCCGGCCGGGGTGGGGAGTCTGGGGACGTCCGAGGGGCTGCGTTGGCGATGTAGAGGGAATCATGAACGGTGGCGCCGCCACAGCGTTTTTACCCAACTTCGTAGGGTTTCCATCCCCTAGGGGGCTACACAGCTCAACTGTTCAACCATGGCGTGCGCCGGGCGCGGGGACGGACCCCCCGGGCGCCAGCCGGGCGCCCGCCGGACGGTCGCTCCGGCGGGCGCCCGGCGGTGTGCGGCCCGGACGCGGTTCCCCCAGGTCCGGGAGCCCGGCTGCCCCGTGTCAGCTGCCTCCCCCGCACCCGCCGCCGCCGCACGAGGAGCCCCCGCCGCACGACGAACTTCCGCCGCACGACGAGCTTCCGCCGCAGGAGTGACCCCCGCAGGAGTGGCCCCCGTGGCCCCCGCCGTGACCTCCGTGCCCGCCGTGCCCGCCGTGCCCGCCGGACGATCCGGAGTCGCCGACCCACCAGCTGCTCGACCCGCTGTCCGTGGCCGAGGAGGCCGACGAGACCGAGGCGGCCGAGGACGCCGAGCCGTACGACCGGCCCCGCCCGCAGCCGCTCTTGCGCAGCGAAAGCCGGGCCTTCCGGCGCCGGCGGGCCCGGCCCGCCGCGAGGAGCACGATCACGACCACCGCCAGGATGATGCCTGCGAACATGGCGCCACCCTCCTTCCGTTCCCCCGAAGCGGCCCCCCGTGGGCGCCTCGCGTGATGCCGCGTCTCGCGCGGTGCCGGGGGGATGCCCGGCCGCTTCCCGCCGCAAAGCAGAGTTGAGCAAGTTCTGAGGATCCCTTCCTGAAAACACCCTCTGACCTGCGACGCAGGGTGTCCCGGGGGCCGGGGGGACGGATGCGCCCCCGGCGTGGGGGCGGGTTGAGGAAATCCCGGACCCGGGCGCAGGATGGCCCGCATGACCTCCAGCGCACGTCCTCACCTCAACCGCCGGCTCGCCGCGTTCGGGACGACGATCTTCGCCGAGATGTCGGCGCTCGCCGTGGCGACCGGGGCGATCAACCTGGGCCAGGGCTTCCCCGACACCGACGGCCCCGAGGAGATCCGGGAGGCGGCCGTCCGGGCGCTCCGCGACGGCCGCGGCAACCAGTACCCGCCCGGCCCCGGCGTCCCCGAGCTGCGCACCGCGATCGCCGCGCACCAGCGGCGCCGCTACGGCCTGTCCTACGACCCCGACACCGAGGTGCTGGTCACCGCGGGCGCCACCGAGGCGATCGCGGCCTCCCTGCTGGCGCTGGTCGAGCCGGGCGACGAGGTGGTGGCCCTGGAGCCGTACTACGACTCGTACGCGGCGAGCATCGCCATGGCGGGCGGCACCCGGGTGCCGGTGACGCTGCGGCCGCACGACGGCAGTTTCCGGCTGGACCTGGACGAGCTGCGGGCCGCCGTCACCGGCCGCACCCGGCTGCTGCTGGTCAACACCCCGCACAACCCGACCGGTACCGTCCTCACCCGCGCGGAGCTGGCCGCGATCGCCGAGCTGGCGGTCGAGCGGGACCTGCTGGTGGTGACCGACGAGGTCTACGAGCACCTGGTGTTCGACGGCGCCGAGCACCTGCCGCTGGCCGCGTTCCCCGGGATGCGCGAGCGGACGGTGAGCATCGGCTCGGCCGGCAAGACGTTCTCGTTCACCGGCTGGAAGGTCGGCTGGGTGACGGCCGCGCCGGCACTGGTGAGCGCGGTCCGCGCGGTGAAGCAGTTCCTGACGTACGTCGCCTCGGGCCCGTTCCAGTACGCGGTGGCCGAGGCACTCGCCCTGCCCGACTCCTACTTCGAGGGGTTCCGCCGGAGCATGCTGGCCCGCCGGGACATCCTGGCGGAGGGGCTCACGGCGGCGGGCTTCGAGGTGTTCCGGCCGGCCGGCACCTACTTCGTCACCACCGACATCCGGCCCCTCGGCGAGAAGGACGGCTTCGCCTTCTGCCGCGCCCTGCCGGAACGGGCGGGCGTGGTGGCCATCCCGAACGCCGTGTTCTACGACGACCGGGAGGCGGGGGCGCCGTTCGTGCGCTTCGCCTTCTGCAAGCGGGAGGAGGTCCTGCGGGAGGCGGCGGAGCGGCTGCGCCGCATGTGAGCGCGGGCGGGCACGGCCCGGGGGCGGGAGCCCCCGGACCGGCCGGAGGGGCCGTTACTCCCCGTCGTCCTCGGGCTGCTCGGACTCGTCGACCTCCTGCTCCAGGCCGAGCTGCTCCACCAGCCACTTGTCGAACTCGATCGCGGCCCGCACCCAGCTGACCGTGGAGGAGACGAAGTGGTTGATGTCGACGCCCGTGCCGATCAGCATCTGGGCCTCGCCGATCAGACGGACGGTGCCGTCGTCGTGGGTGTGGGTGTACACCTTCGGCCACAGGGTGCGGCGGTTCCAGTCGTCGATCGACTCGAGCAGCTGCGGCTTCTCGTCGATCTTGTGCGGCCGGTCGTAGAAGGTCCGCACCGAGAAGATCGCCTGTTCGGCCTCTCCGCGGAACATGAAGTAGGTGCGGAACTGCTCCCACGGCGCGGCGAGGTCACCCTCCTCGTCGACGACGTACTTCAGCTCCATCTGGTCGAGAAGCTGCTTCACCAGGTCCTGATCCGGGAGGACGGGGCCCGCCGGTCCTTGGGGCTGCGGTTCGGGCTGGCCCCCGAAATTCGGAATCGAGGACGGGTCGATGCTCACCGTGTTTTTCCCTTCATGCGGATGCCGCCATCCTCCCTCAGGAGGGGCGGGGGATGGCAACCCCGTGCCGCCTGTCAGCCCAGGGCGGAACGGGGACCGGCGGGACCGGGGTGAGTGATGATGTGCTGATGCGCATACCCGGAGCGGTGCGATGGGCCCTGTGGGTCCTGTGGTGGGGCTGCCTGGCCTTCTCGGTGTGGTTCTTCTGGACCCTGTACGACGCCCTGAGCAGCGTCTGAGCGCCCGCGCGGCACGGCCCCCCGTCCCGGCAGCCGGCCGGGGACGGGGGGCCGTGGGGCGGCCGCGTGCGGCCTACAGGGTCTTGCCGGTCGCGGGGCCGACCAGCAGGCCGTCGCCGAAACGGTCCACGCGGACCGTGTCGCCGTCCTTGACCTCGCCGGACAGGATCTCCTTGGCGAGCCGGTCGCCGATGGCGCTCTGCACCAGGCGGCGCAGCGGCCGGGCGCCGTACGCCGGGTCCAGGCCCTCCTCGGCCAGCCAGGCCAGTGCCTCGGGGGTGACCTGCAGCGTCAGCTGCCGCTCGGCCAGCCGCCTGGTGAGCCGGTCGATCTGGAGTTCCGCGATCCGCTCCAGCTCGGGCTTGGTCAGCGCCGAGAAGACCACCAGGTCGTCCAGCCGGTTGAGGAACTCCGGCTTGAAGGAGGACCGGACGACCTCCAGGACCTGCTCCTTCTTCTGCTCCTCGCTGCTGAGCGGGTCCATCAGGAACTGGCTGCCCAGGTTGGAGGTGAGCACCAGGATGGTGTTGCGGAAGTCGACCGTGCGGCCCTGGCCGTCCGTCAGCCGGCCGTCGTCCAGCACCTGGAGCAGGACGTCGAAGACCTCGGGGTGGGCCTTCTCCACCTCGTCCAGCAGGATCACGCTGTACGGGCGCCGGCGCACGGCCTCGGTGAGCTGGCCGCCCTCCTCGTATCCGACGTAGCCGGGAGGCGCGCCGACCAGGCGGGCCACGCTGTGCTTCTCGCCGTACTCGGACATGTCGATGCGGACCATGGCCCGCTCGTCGTCGAAGAGGAAGTCGGCGAGCGCCTTGGCGAGTTCGGTCTTGCCGACACCGGTCGGGCCGAGGAAGAGGAAGGACCCGGTGGGCCGGTCGGGGTCGGCGATCCCGGCGCGCGAGCGCCGCACGGCGTCGCTGACGGCGCGCACGGCCTCGCCCTGGCCGATGAGCCGCTTGCCGATCTCCTCCTCCATGCGCAGCAGCTTCTGCGTCTCGCCCTCCAGGAGCCGCCCGGCGGGGATACCGGTCCAGGCGGCGACGACGTCGGCGATGTCGTCCGCGCCGACCTCCTCCTTGACCATGGTGTCCCGGGCGACCTCCTCCTCGGCCTCGGAGGCGGCCTCCAGCTCCTTCTCCAGCTGCGGGATCTCGCCGTAGAGCAGCTTGGCGGCGGTGTCGAAGTCGCCGTCGCGCTGGGCGCGTTCGGCCTGCCCGCGCAGGTCGTCCAGCTTCTCCTTCAGCTCGCCGACCCGGTTCAGGGACTGCTTCTCCTTCTCCCAGCGGGCGGTCAGGCCGCGCAGCTCCTCCTCCTTGTCGGCGAGGTCGCGGCGCAGCTTCTCCAGGCGGGCCAGGGAGGCCGGATCGGTCTCCTTGCCGATCGCCAGCTCCTCCATCCTGAGCCGGTCGACGGCACGCTGGAGTTCGTCGATCTCCACGGGCGAGGAGTCGATCTCCATCCGCAGCCGCGAGGCCGACTCGTCGACGAGGTCGATGGCCTTGTCGGGGAGGAAGCGGGAGGTGATGTA
>NZ_BNBF01000008.1:46827-52450 GCF_014654935.1 Streptomyces capoamus | reverse complement strand
CCGGTCGGACAGGGTGGCGGCGGCCACCAGCGCGCTGTCCGCGATCTGCACCTTGTGGTGGGCCTCGTACCGCCCCTTGAGCCCGCGCAGGATCGCGATGGTGTCCTCCACCGTCGGCTCGGCGACCAGCACCTGCTGGAAGCGCCGCTCCAGCGCGGGGTCCTTCTCGATCCGCTCCCGGTACTCGTCCAGGGTGGTGGCGCCCACCATCCGCAGTTCGCCGCGGGCGAGCATGGGCTTGAGCATGTTGCCCGCGTCCATGGCGGAGTCGCCGCCGGCGCCCGCGCCCACGACGGTGTGCAGCTCGTCGATGAAGGTGATGATCTGCCCGTCGGAGCCCTTGATCTCGGCGAGGACGGCCTTCAGCCGCTCCTCGAACTCGCCGCGGTACTTGGCGCCGGCCACCATCGCCCCGAGGTCCAGCGCGACCAGCCGCTTGTCCTTCAGCGACTCGGGCACGTCCCCCTTGACGATGCGCTGGGCGAGCCCTTCCACGACGGCGGTCTTGCCGACGCCGGGCTCACCGATCAGGACGGGGTTGTTCTTGGTGCGGCGGCTCAGCACCTGTACGACCCGCCGGATCTCCTGGTCCCGCCCGATGACCGGGTCGAGCCGGCCCTCGCGGGCGGCGGCGGTGAAGTCGGTGCCGAACTTCTCCAGGGCCTTGTACTGGCCCTCCGGGTCGGCGGTGGTCACGCGGCGTCCTCCCCTGGCCTTCTTGAAGGCCTCCAGCAGCTTCTTCGGCTCGGCGCCCTGCCCCACGAGCAGCTCACCGGCGGCCCCGCCCTTCGCGGCGACACCGATCAGCAGGTGCTCGGTGGACAGGTACTCGTCACCCAGTTCCCTCGCGCGCTCGCCGGCGTCGGCGATCACGGCCAGCAGCTCCCGGTTGGGCTGCGGCGGCGCGACGGTGGACCCGGTCACGCTGGGCAGGCCGGCCAGGATCCGCTCCGCGCCGGCGCGTACGGCGGCCTGGTCGGCGTCGACCGCCACGAGCAGGTCGGTGATGTTCTCGTTGTCCTGCCCCTGGAGCAGCGCCAGCAGCAGGTGGGCGGGGGTGAGGTCCGGGTGCCCCTCGGTCACGGCACGGTTGCCCGCCGCGTTGATCGCGTCCCGGCTCCTGTTGGTCAGCTCGGCGTCCACGGTGTCCGTTCTCCTCCTCGACCTCGCACTGCTGACTTAACAAGCGTACACAAAGTTGAGTCTATTCCACTCAAGGTGGGAGCGGGAGGGCCCACGGGTCTAGGTTGCGCGCATGACCAGGCACTCCGTAGACCCGGCTGCCCCCGGCGAGCCGTACCTCGCCTTCTGGCGCGAACGCCATCTGTGCACGCTGACCACCCTGCGCCCCGACGGCAGCCCGCACGTCGTCCCGGTGGGCGTGACCTACGACCCCGGGGCCCGGCTGGCCCGGGTGATCACCAACGGGACGAGCGCCAAGGCGGCCCACGTGCGCGCAGCCGGGCCCGAGGGGGCGCGGGTGGCGGTGTGCCAGGTGGACGGCCGGCGCTGGGCGACCCTGGAGGGGCGGGCGTACGTGCGCACGGACCGGGAACGGGTCGCGGAGGCGGAACGGCGCTACGCGGAGCGGTACCAGCGGACGCCGTCCCCCAACCCCTCCCGCGTGGTGATCGAGATCGAGGTGGAACGGGCGCTGGGACACGGCTGAGACTCGGCTGAGAGTCGGCCGCGCGATGGCGTGGGCGCGGCGGTTTTCGGCCACCGTGGCGCATGCCGTTATCCGGAGATATCCCCGGAAACTGCAGCGGCGTCACCGTGTTCAGGTCACGGTGACGCCGCTGCGGGGGGGAAGTGCCTGAGCGATTTGTTACGACGGGGGAATCGCGTCAGGCACTGCGGGGGGTGGCCGAGATGGTCCTCAGGTCGGACTCCGCCGGCTCGGTCAGCCGGTGGTCCCGCTGGTCCAGGTTCACAAAGATCATTCCGTACCGGATGGCACAGCGCACCGGCTGCGGCGCGCCGCGCGGCTTGCGCAGGCACCGGAACGCCCGTACGTCGCCGTCCTCGTCCCGCGTGACGACGACCGGCTCTCCGAACACGGTCACCATCAGCGAGTCACCGCTGTGGGGGATGGCGGTGACCAGGTCGATGAAGTGCCAGCCGGAACGGTAGGCGGTGGCCATTTCGCGACGGAAGGAGCGGTCGTCGGGTGGAGTTGTCACGTCAGCTCCCAGCTCCGCTTGCCTTCGACTCCGCTGCTGCTGCCGCCGGCCAGACACTGTCCGCCAGCACATGCCCCTTCCGAGCCAGTGGCCAGACACTGTCGCCAGCGTCGTCATCTCTCCCGCCGGACCCTCCTCCGAGAACCCCGACGGTCGCGACGGCGGCGAAGGTGGCGACAAGCACCGAGCGAAGCATTTTGTTACGCATAGTCGGCTTCGTCCTCACTTGAAGGTCCCCTCTTCCCCCGTCGGGTACGACGATGGCTCATTCGGGCACATCAATGCCACACGATCGGTGCATCATGTTCCTGCATGTTCAGGACCCTGGGGGGTGGAGATTTGTTGGCAAATCGGACTAAGGCGACACATCCCCATGCGATGACCGAGATGTGCGACGTAGGCGGACAACTTTATGCTGCCGCCCTGCGTACTGGGCGGATCGCTCGGGGAGACGCGGCGTCGGCTCCCTGCCTGATGGAGTTCGCCCTCCTCCACCCCGACCCCGACGACCCGGAATGGCTGCGCCCGGTCCCGCCCGCCGTTGCGCTCGCTCAGCGGCTCAATCCGATCGAGCACGAAATCACCGAACGCAGGCGACAGTCGATCCAGTTGTCCGATGCCTTCGCCCCTTTCATGGCGCTCGGTGCACAGATGTCGGTCAGCAGCGACTCGATCACCGTGCTGGAGGGCAGCGAGCGGATCAACGCGGCACTGGATCTGGCCACCTCGCAGTGCCAGACCGAAATGCTCACAGTTCAGCCGAGCGGCCACCGACCCGAACACAGCCTCAAGCAGGGCCTGGGACGTGACCGGCCGCTGATCGAGCGTGGGGTGCGCATCAGAACGCTCTACCCGCACACCGCCCGGTACAGCTCGGAGCGGCTGGATTACGCCGCCCGGCTCTCCGACGGGAAGGTCGAGCAGCGCACCATCGACGGACTGGTCGAACGGCTCATCATCTGTGACCAGGCCGTCGCCTTCATCCCCACGCGTGACGACCAGAAGGTTGCCCTGGAAATCCGCCAGCCAGGCCTCGTCAGCTACCTCATCAAGGTCTTC
Organism: Streptomyces capoamus; assembly: GCF_014654935.1. GTDB lineage: Bacteria > Actinomycetota > Actinomycetes > Streptomycetales > Streptomycetaceae > Streptomyces > Streptomyces capoamus. Next base: position 49,208 of record NZ_BNBF01000008.1, on the reverse strand, counting down.
GAGTTCATGTGGGACCACGCCGTGCCCCTGAGCGCAGGCACCCCCTACGAAACCGCTCCCGACGGCATCACCGAGATCCAGCACTCCATCGCCAAGCTCCTGGTCGAAGGGCACGTGGACGAGGCCATCGCCCGCCGTCTCGGTATGAACGTCCGCACCTGCCGCGCCCACATCGCCAAACTCGCCCAGGCCCTCGGCAGCGGCAGCCGCGCCCAGCTCGGCTATCTCATCGCCCAGTCGGGCATCTTGGACCGGGATCACTGAGGCAGCGGCCCCGGTGACGCATCAAGCACACCGCATCGAGGATCTGTGCGCCGCCGGCCGGGAGCTGTACGGACGCGCCCTGCGGGAGGGGCACGTTCCCGCGGCGGACGCGGCCGACGTCCCCTGCCTGGTCGACGCCGGGTTATTACACCCCGCCGTGGACGACCCCGGACGGCTGGATCCCGTCTCCCCGGCCGCCGCACTCGAGCGCTTCCTGCGCGCGTCCCGCGCCCGCATCGCCGACGAGCGACAGCGCGAAGAACGGCTGCTGGACCTCCTCCAGCCTCTACTGGCCGTCGACAGCGGACCCGGCACACCGGCCGAGACGGCCCACCTCCGGCTCCTCCAGGGCGTCCCGCGCATCAATGACGCGATCGACGAAGCGATGGCCGAGGCCGTCACCGAAGTGCTCTGCGTCCAGCCCCACACCCACTACGTGGACGACCGCGGCCAGGTCGGGCAGACTCGCTCCCTGCCGCGCGACCAGGCATTCCTCGACCGGGGCGGTCGCATCCGCACGCTGTACCAGAGCACCATGCGGCACGTACCGATCACGCTGGCCCGCTATGAGCAGTTGCGCGGCAGCGCCGAGGCACGCACCCTCGACGAATTGCCGGACCGCCAGATCATCATCGACCGCACCGTGGCCTTCATTCCGGCCGACAGCGACATCACGACGGCCCTGGAGGTCCGTAACCCGGCTCTGATCGCTCACTTCACCACCACCTTCGACCGCCTCTGGCGCCTCGCCACCCCCATGTACCCCCGAGCCGTCCAGACCCCGTCCGTCGACGGGGTGACCCCGCGTCAGCGGGCCATCGCCGCGCTGCTCGTGGAGGGGCACACGGATGCCGTCATCGCCGAGCGGCTCGGGATGAACGTGCGGACCGCCCGGCTGCACATCGCCAAGCTCGCCGCCACGCTGGGCAGTGAGAGCCGGGCGCAGCTCGGGTTCCTCATCGCGCGGTCGGGGGTTCTCGGTCCCGGCCGGTGAGGGCGGTGGCCGGCAGGGAGGGGCGGTGGCCGTCGAGGCCGACCTGGGCGATGCGGACGCCGAGCTGGGTGCGGCTGGCGGCGCCCAGGGTCTCGGACAGCCGGGCGATGTGCGCCCGGCAGGTGCGCACGCTGATGCCGAGCCGCTCGGCGATGACGGCGTCCTGGTGGCCCTCGGCGAGCAGCGCGGCGATGGACTGCTCCCGGTGCGAGATGCCCTCGATGCCGGTGTCGGGAAGCGGGGCGGTGAGCGGGATCGCCAGGCGCCAGAGCCGTTCGAAGACCGTGACCAGGTATTCCACCAGGGCCGGGTGGCGCAGCTCCAGGGCCATGGTGCGGTCGGCGTTGGCGGGGATGAACGCCACCGTGCGGTCGAAGAGGATGAGCCGGTCGATGACCTCGTCCAGGGTGCGGGCCTCGACCGTGTCGCCCATCAGCTCCAGGTAGTTCAGCAGGCCCTGGCCGTGCCGGGCCACGTGCGTGTAGAGGTCCCGCATCCGTACGCCTCGGCCGCGCAGCGCCAGTGCCCGGTGCAGGCCCTCGGTGAGTTCCGCCTCGCGCCGGATGCCGCCGGGCTGCACGGTGAGCACCTCGGTGGTGCACGCCGCGGTCGCCTCGTCCATCGCGGCCTGGATGCGGGAGAGTCCGTCGAGGACGCGGATGGCGCTGCCCTCGCCCGAGGCGAGGGTGTTGAGCTGCCGGCCCAGGTCCGCGTACCACTCGAAGGCGGCCACGGCCGAGCCCACCCGCCGCTGGCTCTCGCTGACCTCGTCGTAGACGCCGCGCAGCAGCCGCGTCATGACCTCCTGCGGGGAGGTCGGCACCAGCCAGTCCATGTCGTCGGGGTCGGGGTGCAGCAGGGCCAGCTCCAGCAGGCAGGGCACCGGTTCGGCGTCCGTGCGCGGCACCCGCCCCCGGCGCACGGCACGGGAGTACACCCGGTCCCCGGCCTCACACAGCCGGTCGGCACCGTGAGGATGCCTCTCCGCCCCGCGCCCGGCCATCGCCCATTCCACCCCCGGTGTGCTGCCACTTCCGCAGCGCAACTATGCGCGGCGCCGAAGGGGGTCCGCAACACGGCTCTCCCTGCGGTGGCCACCGGAAGACCACGCTATGCCCCGGTT
>NZ_BNBF01000008.1:43043-46780 GCF_014654935.1 Streptomyces capoamus | reverse complement strand
TCGGTGCCGCTCCGCCCCTCGTGTTGCCACAAGATGGCGGTGGTGGGGCGGACGGTGCTCCGGCATCGTGGGTGTCGCTTCCCACCGGGTGCAGCCGGTACCGGGAGCGGCCCGGCCGGGGTCCCCCCACCTCGGCCGGGGCCGCGTGGACGAGGCGGGCGCGGGCCTACTTGAGGCCGATCGCCGCGCAGGCCGCCTTGTACTTGGCGGTGCAGATGTCCTCGATGCTGTAGATGCCGTCGGCGACGACGGTGTCCTTGATGCTGTGCTTGGTGAGCGCGGTCACCTGGACCAGCTTGGACGGGATGCCCTTGGCGGTGGGGCTATCCACCCGGTCCTGGGTGAGGGCGTCGAACTGGATGTCCTTGCCCTGGATCTTGGTGACGGCCATCTGCGCGGCGGCCTCGGCCTCGTCCGGGTAGGACTTGTAGACGCTCATGTACTGCTCGCCGCCCACGACCCGCTGCACGGCGTCCAGTTCGGCGTCCTGGCCGGTGATCGGGGGCAGCTCGGTCACGCCGGCCGCCTTCAGGGCCTTGATGACACCGCCGGCCATGCCGTCGTTGGCGGCGTAGACGCCGACGATGTTGCCCTTGCCGATCTGCGCGATGGCCTTGGCCATGAAGGACTCGGCGTTCTCCGGCTTCCAGTCCGGGGTGTCGTAGGTCTGCGCGATGTCCACCTTGCCGTTCAGCTCGGAGAGCGCGCCCTCCTTGAACTGCTTGGCGTTGGGGTCGGTCGGCGAGCCGTTCACCATGACGACCTTGTCGGAGGGGCCGACGTTCGGCCCCAGCGCCTCCAGCAGGGTGCGGCCCTGCACCTCGCCGACGAGTTCGTTGTCGAAGGAGATGTAGGCGTCGATCGGGCCTTCGGCGAGCCGGTCGTAGGCGATGACCGGGATGCCCGCGTCCTTGGCCTTCTGCACCTCGTCGGCGATGCCGTGCGCGTCCACCGCGTCCAGCAGGATGACGTCGACCTTGGCGTCGATCATGTTCTGCAGCTGCTCGGACTGCCGGGCGGCGCTCGCGTCGGCGTTGGCGTACTCCACCTTGCCCTGCTTCTTGGTGAGTTCGGCCACCTTGTCCCTGATGATGGGGTAGTCGAACCGGTCGTAGCGGGTGTTCGCCTTCTCCGGCAGCAGCAGGCCCACGGTGACGTCGTTGCCCTTGGTCGGGCTCGCGCTCGCGCCGTCCCCCGTCGCGTTCAGCACGCCACAGCCGGCGAGCGAGAGGGTCATCGTGGACACGGCCACGGATATGGCGATTCGGCGCATGCGAGGGCTCACTTCAGGTGCGTTCCGGACGTGGGTGCTGCTATACGACCCAGGTGTCTGAAAAGACAACTTCGGGGCCGCACCCGGCGTCAAGAAGAATCACTTAACGAGTGCGCAACACCACGCTCAGCTGACCCTGTGAAGGTCACGCGAAACCCTCTTCAAGGGCCCTTTACGGACCGTACATCCGGCGGTGGTTCACGGATCTGCAAAGATTCGTACAACCACTCCGGCCGGTCACCAGTCGTGATCATGACGGCCCCGAGCCGCACCATGACTCGATCAGAGGACCGAATGAACTCAGCCAGACGCACGACCGCCACGGCCGTCGTACTCGCCGCCTCCGGAGCCCTGCTGGGCGCGGTCGCCCCGACCGCCTCCGCCGCCGGCTGCGCCTCGCCGGTCTACACCCGGCAGTTCTTCGCGAACACCACGTTCTCCGGCACCCCGAAGAAGGCGGACTGCGACAGCGCGGTCGCCGAGCAGTGGGGCACCGGCGCCCCCGCCACCGGCCTGCCCAAGGACAACTTCGGTGTCCGCTGGACCGTCACCCGCGACTTCGGCTCCGGCGGGCCCTTCACCCTCACGGCCGCCGCGCAGGACGGCATCCGGGTGTACCTGGACGGCACCCGCAAGGTCGACCTGTGGAAGAACGTCTCCACGACCCAGAAGAAGACCGTCGACGTCACCGTGCCCTCCGGCAGGCACACGCTCCGCGTGGACTACGTCAACTGGACCGGCGCCGCGAACGTCTCCTTCGCCTACACCCCCCGCACCTCGCCCGACGTCGACAAGGTCGCGCCCCTGGTGCCGGCGGGCGTCTCGGCGGCGTACGACCCCGCGACCGGCAAGGCGAAGGTCGGCTGGTCGAAGAACAAGGAGATGGACCTCGGCGGCTACCGCGTCTACCGGCGGCTGAAGGGCTTCCCGTACGAGGCCGTGCCGCTGGCGACGACCACCGCCACCTCGTACACCGACACCACCCTCCCGGCGACCGGCGACACGTACTACTACGAGGTCCGCGCCTACGACAAGGCCGGCAACGAGTCCGCGGGCACGGCCGACAAGCCCATCACCACCGCCGACCGCACCGCGCCCGGCGCGCCGGCCGGCCTGGAGGTCACCGACCCCTCCGAGCAGGACGGCCTGCGCATCGGCTGGTCCCACGAGACCGGCGCGGCCTCCTACCGGGTGTACCGGGCGGCGACCGCCAACGGCACCTACACCCGCCTGGGCGGCACCGAGGAGCAGTCCTACCGGGACGCCACGGCGGCCGTGGGCACCACGTACTACTACCGGGTGACCGCGGTGGACGCGGCCGGCAACGAGTCCGCCCGGTCCGCCGCCCTCGCCGCCCGGCGCCGGGACGACACCCCGCCGCCCCTCGTCACCGGGCTGAAGGTCACCCCGACCGACTACGGCTTCGAGCTGACCTGGGACAAGAACCCGGCGCCCGACCTGCACCGGTACTCGGTCTACGCGGGCCGCGTCCTGAGCGACGGCGAGGAGCGGGTCTGCTCCGCGTCCGAGGACGCCTGGCTGATGCCCGACGAGACCTCCTACCGGTACACGGCGACCCCGGACGGCGAGGAGCGCTGCTTCTTCGTCGACGCCGTGGACACCAACTGGAACTCCCGCTACAAGCTGACCGGCGAGGCGAACGTGGTGGTCGCGACCGAGCTGGGCACACCGCCCGCCGAGGACGGCACCGAGCCCGCGCCCGCCGGCTGACGGGCACGCAGAAGAGGGGCCCGGCGTCCGGGCCCCTCTCCGCGCGCCTGGCGCGCCGTCAGTCCTGCTGCTGCCGCTTGGGCCGCCACACCACCAGCGCGCTGGTCTGCTGCACCTCCTGGTACGGCACCAGGTCGCGCCGGTAGGAGGCGTGCACGGCGGCCTCGCGCTGCTGCATCGCGGCCGCCGCGCCGTCCAGGGCCGCCTCCAGCTCCGCGACGCGGGACTGGAGCGCGGCGACCTGGTTCTCCAGTTCGATGATGCGCTTGATGCCGGCCAGGTTGATGCCCTCGTCCTGCGACAACTGCTGCACCTGGCGGAGCAGTTCGATGTCACGGGCCGAGTAGCGCCGGCCCCGGCCCGCGGTGCGGTCGGGGGAGACCAGGCCCAGGCGGTCGTACTGGCGCAGCGTCTGCGGGTGGAGTCCGGAGAGCTGGGCCGCCACCGAGATGACGTAGACCGGGGTCTCCTCGGTCAGTTCGTACGGCCCACGCCAATTGTCAACGCGCCGACGGCCGTCCATCACTCTCAAGCTCCCTTCGCGGCCTCGAACAGCTCCGCCCGCGGGTCCTCGCCCGCGGTCGCCTCGCGATACGCCTCCAGTGCGTCACGAGCCCTCCCCGACAGGTCCTTGGGGACACTCACCTCGACGGTGACCAGCAGATCACCGCGCGTGCCGTCCTTGCGGACCGCGCCCTTGCCCCGCGCCCGCATCGTACGGCCGTTCGGCGTG
>NZ_BNBF01000008.1:41138-42997 GCF_014654935.1 Streptomyces capoamus | reverse complement strand
CCGGGCGGCAGTTTCAGGGTGACGGCCGGGCCGCCGAGCGTCGGGACCCGCACCTCGCCGCCGAGGGCGGCCTCGGGATACGTCACCGGCACGGTGACGGTGAGGTTGTCGCCCTTGCGCCCGAACACCGGGTGCTCGCCGACGTGGACGACCACGTACAGGTCGCCGGCCGGGCCGCCCCGCTCGCCGGGCGCGCCCTTGCCGCGCAGCCGGATCCGCTGCCCGTCGGTCACGCCCGCCGGGATGCGGACCTGCATGGTCCGCGACGACTTGGCGCGCCCGCTGCCCTTGCACTCCATGCAGGGGTGCTCGGCGATCAGGCCGCGGCCCTTGCAGTCGGGGCAGGGGTCGGTGAGCGAGAAGCCGCCGCCGGAGCCCCGCGCGACCTGGCCGGTGCCGACGCAGGTCGGGCACACCCGCGGGGTGCCGTTCTTGTCGCCGGTGCCGGAACAGGCCTTGCAGGGCGCCTGGGAGGACATCCTGAGCGGCACCGTGGCGCCCTCGATGGCCTCCGTGAAGCTCAGCGTGACCTCGGTGTCGATGTCCTGGCCGCGCCGGGGCTGGGTACGGCCCGCACCCGTGCCGCCGCGGTTGAACAGGCCGCCGAAGACATCGCCGAGGCCGCCGCCGAAGCCGCCGCCCTGGGCGCCGCCCGCTCCGCCGAAGAGGTCGCCGAGGTCGAAGTTGAAGGAGCCGCCGGCCCCGCCCGGTCCGGGGCGGAAGCCGCCGCTGCCGAACAGCGCGCGCGCCTCGTCGTACTCCTTGCGCTTCTTGGGGTCACCGAGGACGTCGTTCGCCTCGGAGATCTCCTTGAAGCGCTCCTCGGCCTTGGCGTTGCCCTTGTTGGCGTCCGGGTGGAACTCGCGGGCGAGCTTCCGGTACGCCTTCTTGATCTCGGCCTCGGTGGCGTCCTTGGGGACGCCGAGGACCTTGTAGTAGTCCTTCTCGATGAAGTCCTTGGTGCTCATCCTCGACGTACCCCCTTTCCGCGGTTCCCCTCGGTCTTCACGTCAGCCCTCGTCCGGGCCACCGCTCTCCTTGTCGTCGCCCGCCGCGGTGTTCTCCTCGGCGCCCTCCGCCTTGGCGGTCTGCGCGCCGGGCTGCGGCTCGGCGACGGCCACCCGCGCGGGGCGGATGGTGCGCTCGCCGATGCGGTATCCCGGCTGCAGGATCGCCACGCAGGTCGTCTCGGTGACGTCCGGGGCGTAGCTGTGCATCAGGGCCTCGTGGATCGTCGGGTCGAAGGGCTCGCCCTCCTTGCCGAACTGCTGCAGGCCCATCTTGGCCGCGACGGTCTCCAGCGACTCGGCCACCGACTTGAAGCCGCCGACCAGCTCGCCGTGCTCCCGCGCCCGGCCGATGTCGTCGAGCGTGGGGAGCAGCTCGGTCAGGAGGTTCGCGATGGCGATCTCCTTGACCGCGATGCGGTCCCGCTCGACCCGGCGGCGGTAGTTCTGGTACTCCGCCTGGAGCCGCTGGAGGTCCGCCGTGCGCTCGCCGAGCGCCGTGCGCACCTGGTCCAGCTGGGCGACCAGACCGGCGTTCTCAGTGTTCGCGTCCCCGGCCGGGGCCGCCCCCTCCTCGGAGGAGGAGGCGGCCTTCGGCTCGGCGTCGTCAGGGGTGGCGCCGGAGGGGACGTCGGGCTTCTCCTCGAAACCCGGGGTCTCCTCCGTCATTACGCGGCACCGTCCTTGCGCTCGTCGTCCACGATCTCGGCGTCCACCACGTCGTCGTCGGCCTTGGCACCGCCGGCGGCCGCGCCCTCGGGACCGCCCGCGGCCTGCGCGCCCTGGGCGTCGGCGTAGAGCGCCTGGCCCAGCTTCTGCGAGACGGCGGCGACCTTCTCGGTGGCGCTGCGG
>NZ_BNBF01000008.1:38013-41092 GCF_014654935.1 Streptomyces capoamus | reverse complement strand
ATCTCGGCGGTGTCCTCACCCTTGAGGGCTTCCTTCAGCTCGCCGACCGCGGCCTCGACCTCGGTCCTGATCTCGCCGGGGACCTTGTCCTCGTTGTCCTTGAGGAACTTCTCGGTCTGGTAGACCAGCTGCTCGCCCTGGTTGCGGGCCTCGGCGGCCTCGCGGCGCTTGTGGTCCTCCTCCGCGTAGCGCTCGGCCTCCTCGCGCATGCGGTCGACCTCTTCCTTCGGGAGCGAGGAGCCGCCGGTGACGGTCATCTTCTGCTCCTTGCCGGTGCCGAGGTCCTTCGCCGTGACGTGCATGATGCCGTTGGCGTCGATGTCGAAGGAGACCTCGATCTGCGGGACGCCGCGGGGCGCCGGCGGCAGACCGGTCAGCTCGAACATGCCGAGCTTCTTGTTGTACGCCGCGATCTCGCGCTCGCCCTGGTAGACCTGGATCTGCACGGACGGCTGGTTGTCCTCGGCCGTGGTGAAGATCTCGGAGCGCTTGGTCGGGATCGTGGTGTTGCGCTCGATCAGCTTGGTCATGATGCCGCCCTTGGTCTCGATGCCGAGGGACAGCGGGGTGACGTCGAGCAGCAGGACGTCCTTGACCTCGCCCTTGAGGACACCGGCCTGGAGCGAGGCGCCGATGGCGACGACCTCGTCCGGGTTCACACCCTTGTTGGCCTCCTTGCCGCCGGTCAGCTCCTTGACGAGCTCGGCGACGGCGGGCATACGGGTGGAGCCACCGACGAGGACGACGTGGTCGATCTCGTTGATGGAGATGCCGGCGTCCTTGATGACGTTGTGGAACGGCGTCTTGCAGCGCTCCAGCAGGTCGGCCGTCAGCTGCTGGAACTGGGCGCGGGTGAGCTTCTCGTCCAGGTGCAGCGGGCCCTCGGCGGACGCGGTGATGTACGGCAGGTTGATCGAGGTCTCCGTGGAGGAGGACAGCTCGATCTTGGCCTTCTCGGCGGCCTCGCGCAGGCGCTGCAGGGCCATCTTGTCCTTGGACAGGTCCACGCCGTGGCCGGACTGGAACTGCTTGACCAGGTAGTCGACGACGCGCTGGTCCCAGTCGTCACCACCGAGGTGGTTGTCGCCGTTGGTGGCCTTCACCTCGACGACGCCGTCGCCGATCTCCAGCAGGGACACGTCGAAGGTGCCGCCGCCGAGGTCGAAGACGAGGATCGTCTGGTCGTCCTTGTCCAGGCCGTAGGCGAGCGCCGCCGCGGTGGGCTCGTTGACGATGCGCAGGACGTTCAGACCGGCGATCTCGCCGGCCTCCTTCGTCGCCTGGCGCTCGGAGTCGTTGAAGTAGGCCGGGACGGTGATGACCGCGTCCGTGACCTTCTCGCCCAGGTAGGCCTCGGCGTCCCGCTTCAGCTTCTGCAGGATGAACGCGGAGATCTGCTGCGGGTTGAAGTCCTTGCCGTCGAGCTGGATCTTCCAGTCGGTGCCCATGTGGCGCTTCACCGAGCGGATGGTCCGGTCCACGTTCGTGACCGCCTGGCGCTTGGCGACCTCGCCGACGAGCACCTCGCCGTTCTTGGCGAAGGCGACGACGGACGGCGTGGTCCTGGCACCCTCGGCGTTGGTGATGACGGTGGGCTCGCCGCCCTCCAGAACGCTGACGACGGAGTTAGTCGTGCCCAGGTCGATGCCGACCGCACGTGCCATGGTTGATTCCTCCAGCTGACTTGAGTGGAACAGGCTCAAGTGTGCACGAGCCGGACCGCTGGGTCAACAGACCTGAGTCAGCCAGGCTCAACTCTTATCCGTTCCTTACGCGCAAGTGCCCGCTGACCTGCGTCGATGGCGGGCGGCGCCCCTGCGGAACCGGAATCAGAAGGAGTACGACGACGGCCAGCAGCACCCCGCCGGCCACCCACAGCACGGCCCGCTCGCCCGTCCACCCGGTGTGTACGAGCACCCCCACGAGCACCGAGGAGAAGGAGCCCGCCCCCAGCAGCACGACCGACCCCTGCGGGGTCAGCCCGAGCCGCCGCAGCCGGTGCGCGAGGTGGTCCGGGCCGCGCCGGAGCAGCGGGCGCCGGGCCAGCCCCCGGGCCAGGACCACGAGCAGGGCGTCGGCGACGGCCACGGCGCCCAGGCAGAACACCACCGCCGCGCTCGGCCCGATGTCGTACCCCGCGCGCGTGAAGACGACCGCCGAGGAGAGCACGAACCCGGTGAACAGCGAGCCGCAGGCACCGAGGCCGATCCGCGCGGGATGCCAGTTGTGCATCAGGAAGCCGGTGAGGGCGGCGGCGACCACGCTCAGCAGCACGGCGAGCCCGTCCATCACCTCGGCGGCGGCGCAGACCCCCGCGCCGAAGGCGGTGACCACCCCGACGGTCCCGGCCAGCCCGTCGGCGTGGTCGAGCCCCTTGAAGGCGAGGGTGGCCAGGACGATCCAGCCGACCGCCAGCACCCCGCCGGGCAGGCCCGTCTCGTCGTACGGCACCACGCAGGCCGCCGCCACGACCGTACCGGCGACGAGCACCCGCGTGCGCAGCCGCCACACGTCGGCCACCAGACCGAGACCGGCGACCGCGGCGGCGGCCACGAGCAGCTCCTCCACCCCGTCCCCGAGCGGCGCGACCCGGGTCCACTCCCCCATGCCGGCGACCAGGCAGGTGACGACCACCACGGCGAGGCCGCCGAGGAGCGGCAGCCGCCGCTGCCGGCGCCGGTCGAGGATTCCGGCCCTCAGGGCGGGCAGCCGGAGCACCGCCGCGAGCACGGCGGTGCAGAGCAGGGCGGCGGTGGCGGCGGCGATCCCGTAGAGCACGGCTCTAAGGTAGGGGCGAAAGTATCAATTCGGTACGAATAACACGATCTGATTGCCCGGCGGCGACCCAGATCACCCCGCGCTCTGCTGCATCCCGACGGAAGATAGGGGTAGTCTCAGACGGACTACATAAGTTACCGCTTAGTAATGTCGGCCGCCTCAGGAGCCCCAATGCAACTCGCCGCGATCATCGTGTCGCTGGTCCTGATCGTGGTCGGCGTGGCACTGTTCGGCCGCGCCCTCCTCCAGATCTTCAACCAACTGCGGCTTGGCCAGCCGGTGCCGGCCGGTACGCGGACCA
>NZ_BNBF01000008.1:27940-37974 GCF_014654935.1 Streptomyces capoamus | reverse complement strand
ACGATCCCGCACAGCGCACCCTCACCGTGGTGCGGGAGTTCCTCGGCCACACCCGGATGAACCGCTGGGGCATCGTCGGCGTGGCGCACTGGTTCGTCGCCGTGGGCTTCTTCACGCTGCTGCTGACGATCGTCAACGCCATCGGGCAGCTGTTCCAGGCCGACTGGCTCCTGCCCGTCCTCGGCGACTGGGCGCCGTACAACATCTACGTCGAGTTCATCGGCACGATGACGGTCGTCGGCATCCTCGTCCTGATCGCGATCCGCCAGCTGAGCCACCCGCGCAGGCCCGGCCGCAAGTCCCGGTTCGCCGGCTCCAACTTCGGCCAGGCCTACTTCGTCGAGACCGTCATCCTCGTCGTCGGTGTCTGCATCTTCATGCTGCACGCGCTGGAGGGCGCCCAGCACCACGTGGACGGCTACGAGGCCTCGTTCTTCATCTCGTACCCGGTCGTGTCCTGGCTGGAGGGGCTGGACGTCTCCACCCTGCAGAACCTGACCTACTTCTTCGCCGGCCTGAAGATCGCGACCTCCTTCATCTGGATGATCACGGTCGCCCTGAAGACCGACATGGGTGTGGCCTGGCACCGCTTCCTGGCCTTCCCGAACATCTGGTTCAAGCGCAACGCCACCGGCGAGACCTCCCTCGGCGCCCTGCTCCCGATGACCTCGGGCGGCAAGCCGATCAACTTCGAGGACCCCGGCGACGACGACGTCTTCGGCGTCTCCCAGGTCGAGCAGTTCTCCTGGAAGGGCCTGCTGGACTTCTCCACCTGCACCGAGTGCGGCCGCTGCCAGTCGCAGTGCCCCGCCTGGAACACCGGCAAGCCGCTCTCCCCGAAGCTGCTGATCATGTCGCTGCGGGACCACGCGCACGCCAAGGCGCCGTACCTGCTGGCCGGCGGCGGCAAGACCATGGAGGGCGAGGAGAAGGCCTCCGAGGAGCAGCTGAAGGACGTCCCCGCGGCCGCCCTGGCCGAGGCCGAGCGCCCGCTGGTCGGCACCGCCGAGGAGAACGGCGTCATCGACCCGGACGTGCTGTGGTCCTGCACCACCTGCGGCGCCTGCGTCGAGCAGTGCCCGGTGGACATCGAGCACGTCGACCACATCGTCGACATGCGCCGCTACCAGGTCATGATCGAGAGTGCCTTCCCCTCCGAGGCGGGCACGATGCTCAAGAACCTGGAGAAGAAGGGCAACCCCTGGGGCCTGGCCAAGAAGCAGCGCCTGGAGTGGACCAAGGAGGTCGACTTCGAGGTCCCGGTCGTCGGCAAGGACATCGAGGACCTCACCGAGGTCGAGTACCTGTACTGGGTCGGCTGCGCCGGCGCCCTGGAGGACCGCGCCAAGAAGACCACCAAGGCCTTCGCCGAGCTGCTGCACATCGCGGGCGTCAAGTTCGCGATCATGGGCGGCGACGAGAAGTGCACCGGTGACTCCGCCCGCCGCCTCGGCAACGAGCCCCTGTTCCAGGAGCTCGGCATGGAGAACGTGATGGCCCTGAACACGGCGTTCGGCGAGGAGCTGGACGACGAGGGCAAGGTCGTCGCGGAGTCCGCGAAGCCGAAGTCGGCGAAGAAGATCGTCGCCACCTGCCCGCACTGCCTCAACACGCTCGGCAACGAGTACCCGCAGCTCGGCGGCGACTACGAGGTCATCCACCACACCCAGCTGCTCCAGCACCTGGTGGACGAGGGCAAGCTGGTCCCGGTCACCCCGGTCGAGGGCATCATCACCTACCACGACCCGTGCTACCTGGGCCGCCACAACAAGATCTACACGCCCCCGCGCGAGATCATCGGCAAGGTCCCGGGCCTGCGCAACGAGGAGATGCACCGCCACAAGGAGCGCGGCTTCTGCTGCGGCGCCGGCGGCGCCCGGATGTGGATGGAAGAGCGCATCGGCAAGCGCATCAACAACGAGCGCGTCGACGAGGCCCTGTCGCTGAACCCGGACATCGTCTCCACCGCCTGCCCGTTCTGCCTGGTCATGCTGACCGACTCGGTCAACGGCAAGAAGAACGAGGGCAAGGCCAAGGAGTCCGTCCAGGTCGTGGACGTCGCCCAGCTGCTCCTCGACTCGGTCAGGACGCCGGTCGACCCGGCGGGCGAGACCGAGACGGAGAGCGAGCCGGAGCCGGAGCCGGTGAAGTAACCGCCCCCCGAGCCCGACGGCGCCCCCTGACCCGCACAGGCAGGGGGCGCCGTCGTACGTCGGTACGTGGGAACCGTCCGTACGTGGGTCCCTCGGTCCGTCGGTCCGTCGGTCCCTCGGTCCGTCAGGCGCCCTTGGGCGCGGCCTGCTGCACCACCTCGAAGGACCACAGCGTCGAGCCGGAGGCCGCCGGCCTCGGCCGCTCGCCGCCCTCGCCGCCGCCCTGGTGCGCGGACTTCATCGGCCCCTCCATCCAGGCCTGGAACGACTCCTCGTCCCGCCAGCGCGTGTACACGAGGTACTGGTCGGTGCCCTCGACGGGGCGCAGCAGCTCGAACCACTCGAAGCCGTCGGAGTTCTCCACCGCGTGGGCCCGCGAGGCGAACCGCTGCTCCAGCACCTCCCGCTGCTCGGCGGGCACGGTCAGCACGTTGATCTTCACTACGCTCATGGCCCCATCCTGGACCATGCGGCGGCCGGTGTCAGAAGGGGCACCGGCCGGGAGGCGCGGGCCTGGCGCCATGAAGGCCCGCCGTGCGACGGCCGTCCAGTTCCCCCGTGGACGGCACGCCCGGTGGCGGCCCGGAATCAGGACCGCGCCTGTTCCCCGACCTCGTCGTCCGGCGAGGGTGCCGCCGCCCCCACCCGCAGTTGCTCGGTGATCTGCACGAACGCGGCGCGCAGGTGTTCCGGGATGCCCAGGGCCGCCGCCGCCTGCTCGGCGGAGAGACCGGATGAGGACGTCCCGGACGGGGACGCCGAGGGCGCGGGCGAGCCCCCGCATGGTGTCCAGGTCCGGCATGCTCTGTCGCTGCAGCAGACGGGTGACGGCCGCCCGGTGCACGTCCGCGTCCTCGGCGAGCTTGGTCTTGCCGCCGCCGCGCGGGCTGTCGATGTCGTAGCCGCGCGCGCATCACGTCCTCGACCCAGCCGGCGAAATCCTCGAAGCTATTCTCGATGGGTAATCGCTCAAATGTTCGATCACAGGGAGAGCGGTGCGGGAGGATGGGGCCGAGTGACTAACAACGAGGGCGCGGTGCCGGGCGGGATCGACTACGTCGAGGCCACGGGCGAGCTGCGGCGCACGCTGGCCGAACGCCTGCGGGGTCGCCCCCTCCCTCCCGACCTCGTGGTCACCACGCGGTCGGAGATCGAGCGGCGTGAGTTCCGGGCATACGGGCAGGGCTGGCGCGACCGGGGCGAACACGAGGCGCGGCGGGCCGACGGAACGGATCCGGCGGCCCGGACGGCGGACGGCGCGAAGGTCCTGCCGTTCCCGCAGACGCCGGCACAGAGCACACCGGTGCCGCAGCCGCCGGCGTCCCGGTCGCCCGGCCCGCACGCGCATCCGTCGGGCCCGCCGACAGCGCGTCCGCACCCTTCGGACGACCTGTCCTGAGCGCTCAGTGATCGAAGAAGTCCCGGCGGTGCCGGCGTCGCCCCCGTCGCCGAACTCCTTGACCAGTCCCGCAGTTCCGCCAGGATCTGGGCCAACTCGGCCTCCTGGCGGCGGTTTCCACTCGCGTCCACCCCAGGTCGCCCTCACGATCGACCGCACCACGAAGGCCGGCCCCGCCCCCTCGCCGCCCCCGGCCGGGAACGACACGCCCACGTGCCTGATCGGGCGGACGCACGTTGCCTGATGCGCCGTCAACAGACAGTTGCGCACAACACACCGTGTCCGGGAACTCATTCCGCGACGCACCGAAAACCGGCAGCATGGACGCCGTTCCGGCGCGCCCGCGCCGGACTGCACGGACCCATCACCATGTGACGAAGGTGATGACGATCGCCAGCACGCAGAAGAGGAGCAGCATGCTTGAGCCGATGGCCAGCAGCAGCGCGACGCGGCCGGTCCCGACATCGTCAGGCATCAGGACATTGCTCAGATCCTGCGGGTCGTAGACCACCTCGACCGCGCCACCGACCGAGACGGGAGGCCACTTGAACAAGCCCACCTCGATCCGGTTGGAACCTTCCTCGACGGATAACTGCACCAACAGCCTGGTCCGACCGTTCTCGGTCCGGGTGGCCACACATCTCGCCCGCGCACGACGCCCACGCGTCCGCAAGGCACGCCCCCGCCGATAGATCGGCCACGCGAAGAAGAGTACGCACCCCGCAATCACGGCAACAGGAATCGCCGGCCCACCCATATCGCCCCCTCATCCACCCGCCTCCCGGCGGGTCAGTTCATGACCTCCAGGGACCACTTCGTCAGCGGCCCCCATTTCAGTTCCGGACCTTCCACCGCGAGCAGACCCTTCACATCCGGCACGGTGACGACGTCGTCGAAGCGATGACCGCGGCCCGCGAGGACACGGATGCACCGCCCCCGCTCGTCGTAGAGACCCAGCCGCCCCCCGGCGTCACCGAACTGCGCGGCGATCCGCGTTCCCGGTGCCGGGCACTGGAAGAACCGTGACGCACCGCCGCGGACCTTCGACGGCATGGCCGGCACGGACATCGCGTCCAGGAACCGCACCTTCCATCGGCCCGCCATATGCGTACCGCGAATGATGCGCACCTCCTCGCACTCCCCCGGCTCCAGAAGGATGTGCGCCTTCTCGCGCATCGCCCCGGACTGGCCGGCACGCTTCTCGGTGTAGCGCCCCCGCGGCCGGGTCACCCCGACGACCTGGAACCCGCCGGCGCTGCCGAGCCATCCCCACGCCTCCACGACGACAGCCCGCCCGCGCAGCTCGTCGGGCACCGGCACGATGCGCGACCGGTACCCGGAGAAGAAGCTCTTCTGGCCACCCACGCCGGACACCCTCCGCATCAAGTGCCGAGCAGCAGTCCGACGACCACTGCGCCTGTCAGGAACCCGGCCGCCATCGCAAGGTAGTACCTGGACTCGTAAGCGGTCAGCGGCCCCGTCCGCGGTGTGGCGTTCTGCTGGCGCTTGTCGGCGCCGGCCGGGACATCGGCCGCCCGCAGCAGCAGCCGCGGGTTACGGCGGTCCGGCAGGCGGACGAGGCGCACCGCTTCCCCGCCCGCGATCCCGAGGGCGATCACCGTGAATGCCACGGCCGGGGCGGCCGACTCCCGGGTGACCGCGATGCCCACGCACAGGGCGACCCCGAAGACGGTGAGATAAGTGGCGAGGAGCTGTCTGGCCGGAACGCGTCTGCGAAAGGCGAAGTGATAGCCGAGCAGGATCCACTGGCCCAGCCCCAGCACCAGGACGCAGCTCAGGACGACGGCAATGATCAGATTGCTGGTGTCCAGGTCGCACTCCGCCTGTAACCGGCCACCGCATGGCCCTCGTTGTGCCAGCTCGTACAGCAACGCGGCAGCCGCGGGTACGGCTGCGAAGAACACACCGACCCCCAGGACGTTCAGCCACCCCCAGCGCCCTCCTCCGACGGCTTCCTTCATGCCCCCACTCCTCGATGGTCGTGAACCGCCTCGCCGGGCCCCCGACCGAGACGTGAGGCCGCCCTCGAGGACATCCGTCACCGCGGTCTTCGCCCACTTCGGTACCAGCGGCTGAAGGGCTTCAACACGCCTTTGTAGAAGAAGTAGTCTGGCGTGTCGGCCAGTTCGTCCCACCCATTGTAGAGACGGACGTTCGCGATGTCGGGTGCTTCCGTGCGCAGTCGCCGGAGAACTTCTTGGACGGAGTCCTGCGCGCTGTACTCGCCGAGAAAGAGCCAGAAAACGTTACGGTCCGCCTCTTCGCGCAACCGGTCGGCCAACTCCGGCCCGTCTGATTGCGCGGCCCACAGGCAGAACAGCACCAGAGTAGGTGCCCCGTCCTCCGGAATCCTCCCAGCCAGGTCTTTGACTGCGAGAGCCACATCCTCGTCACGTCCTGCACCGTCCAGGCCGTGCTGGCGCATATAGCCCGCCAGCCGGTTCCTCGGCACCGCATCCTCGGTGAACAAAGGATCCTTCGACAGAACCGCCCAGTCCTCGATCCACTCAACGGCATCGGAGGGACGCAGTCGCGGCAACTGATGCGCACGCGAGGTGTAGACCCACACGTCTACATCCGACGTTTCGGAAAGGAACGATGCCAACAAGACTGCCCTGCGGGCGATGTCGGCCGCCATCCGATTTTCCAGGAAATACCGCTTGCCCACCGGAAACGCGAGTACAACTCGCGCCGAATTTCGCCTCACCCGTGCCCGCCGAGAAGCGGCAAGAACGGCCAGGCGCCTTTTCGTGTCGTGTAACCGTCTCTGCCCCGAACACCCGCCCTCACGACTCATGACGCACAGGCTACAACACAGATAAGGGAAGATCGACTACAGCCTGCGGAAGGTCGACGACAAGGGCGTCAATTTCCGCGGCACGCAGAAGGTGACGTGGAGCCGAATCGCAGAGGCGGACAAGGAGAAGGCTCGCCGGAAGCAGGTGGAACTGGAGGAGCGCCTGCATTCACTGTTCCTCGAAAAATCCCACGAGAGCGGCATCAAGGCCGCACAGGGATCTGCCGAGAAGGCAAATCGCGACATTCATGAACTCAGGACATCACTGCGCGCAATGGGCCAGTCCTCGATTCCCGGCACCGGAAACAAGAAGCAGGAATTCAATCAGATCAGGAACTCCATACGCTCGGCACGGGCACCGGTACGGACCCGTACGAGCCGTTCCCCGGACCGGCGTTCTTCGTGGCCGGCCGCCGCAGCCCGGTGATCACCGCGATGGGCCGGCGCCTGGTGGCCGAGGGCTGCGGCCGCTACGACCGGGGGCCGGGCCCCGACTGGACGGAGGCGGACCGCCGCTCGTACGCGGCCTGGCAGCGCAAGCTCGGCTACACCGGCGCCGACGCGGACGGCATCCCCGGCGGCACAAGCTGGGCGAAGCTGCGCGTACCGCGGGTCCACGGGAACGGAGCCGGCTGACATGACGGATTCGACCCGCAGGACCGTCCGTACGGCGTTCCAGACCCTGCTGGCGGTCGCGTCGGCGCTCCCGCTGCTGGCCGGCGACCCCCGGCTGGCCGACCTGCCCGCGTTCGCCGTGCTGGTGGCCGTGGCGACGGCGGTCAGCCGGCTGATGGCGACAGCCGCCGTGGAGCAGGCACTGCCGCGGTGGCTGCGCAAGGAGGAGGACGCGGACCAGGACGAGGGCCGGGACGAGGAGGAGGCGCAGTGACGGCGTACCCGGGTGAGGGGGTCGCGCTGGAACTGGAGCGCCTGCGCCGCTCGGTGGACGTGGGCTTCGCCACCACCCGCGGTGACCTGGCCCTCCTCCTGCAGCGCGCCGACCAGACCGACAAGACCCTGAGCGACCACGAGGACCGCCTCGACGCCCTGGAGCGCACCCGCTGGCCCCTGCCGTCACTGGCCGCGGTCGTCTCCTGCACGGCCCTCGCGGTGACCCTGTGGGAGGCGGTCGGCAGATGACCCGGCGGCGGGCGGCCCGCAGGTCAGGGCGGCTTCGCGGACCGAACGCCCGGCGACCCCCAGGAAACCCCGACGCGGGTGCTGACGGCCCCTTAGGGGATGTCACAGGTCGGCCGCAAAGCCGGGCCCGGACCACCGGGCCCGGCGCATCGGCCCTCAGGACCGGGTACGTTCGATGACGTGGCTGGATTCAGGATCGGACGCGGGGGCCGGGACAACCGCACCCCCCAAGGACAACAGGCGCAGCACGGACCGTCGTACGGGCGCGGGCACGGCCCGGCTCAGCCCGGAGGGCCGTCGTACGGCCGGCCGCCGTACGGCCGCCCGGGCCCCGCGGGCACACCGGGCGCCCCGGGCGCCCCGGGCCCCTCGTACGGCTACCCGTCGGCGCCGCAGCCGCCGTACCAGCAGCGGGGACAGTCGTACGGACACCCCGGGCCGGCCGACGACGGACCGGAGTACTTCGGCGACGGCGGCTACCCGGACCCCGGGCACGGCGCGCACGACCCGTACGCGGCCAACAACCCGGGCCACACCCAGGCCTTCTCCGTCGACGAGGCCGCCGGCTACACCCAGGGCGCGACCTACCACGCCGGCGCCGCCGCCGGGCCCGCCGCGCCGCTCGGGCCGCCCCTGCACTGGAAGGAACTGCTCAAGGGGATCCTCCTGTCCCCGAACGAGACGTTCCTGCGCATGCGGGACTACACGATGTGGGCGCCCGCCCTGCTCGTGACCTTCCTCTACGGCCTGCTCGCGGTCTTCGGCTTCGACGGCGCCCGCCAGGACGCGATCAGCGCGACGCTGTCCAACGCGGTGCCGATCGTGCTGATCACGGCCGTCGTGATGGTGCTCGGCCTGTTCGTCCTGGGTGTCGTCACCCACACCCTGGCCCGCCAGCTCGGCGGTGACGGGGCCTGGCAGCCCACGGTGGGCCTGTCCATGCTGATCACGGCCCTCACGGACGCGCCCCGTCTGATCGTCGCCATGTTCTTCGGCGGCGACGCGGGCTTCGTCCAGCTCCTCGGCTGGGCCACCTGGATCGGCGCCGGCGCCCTGCTGACCCTGATGGTCTCCCGCTCCCACGACCTGCCCTGGCCCAAGGCGCTGGGCGCGTCGGCGATCCAGCTGGTCGCCCTGCTGTCGATCGTGAAGCTGGGCACGTTCTGACCGCCCGGTGACGACCCCGCGAAGGGCCCCCGGCTGCCGTGCCGGGGGCCCTTCGCGTACGACCGGGACGTCTCAGGCGTCCAGCACCTGCCCCGCCCGCTTCACCACCGGCGGCTCGACGCTCCACGGGAAGTTGATCCACTCGTCGGTGCGCTTCCACACGTACTCGCACTTCACGAGCGAGTGGGACTTCTCGTAGATCACCGCGGAGCGCACCTCGGCGACGGTGTCGAGGCAGAAGTCGCGCACCAGCTTGAGCGTCTTGCCGGTGTCGGCGACGTCGTCGGTGATCAGCACCTTCTTGTCGGAGAAGTCGATCACGTTGGGCACGGGCGCGAGCATGACCGGCATCTCCAGGGTCGTCCCCACACCGGTGTAGAACTCCACGTTGACCAGGTGGATGTTCTTGCAGTCCAGGGCGTAGGCGAGCCCGCCCGCGACGAACACCCCGCCCCGGGCGATGCTCAGTACGACGTCCGGCTCGTACCCGTCGTCGGCGATGGTCTGCGCCAGCTCCCGGATGGCGGTCCCGAACCGCTCGTAGGTCAGGTTCTCCCGCACGTCTGCGCTGCTCATGCTGTCGTCGCCCTCACACCTGGGTCCGATGGAAATTGAGGTAGGACCGCGAGGCGGTCGGCCCGCGCTGCCCCTGGTACCGGGAGCCGTAGCGCTCACTGCCGTACGGGTGCTCCGCGGGCGAGGTCAGCCGGAACATGCACAGCTGCCCGATCTTCATCCCCGGCCACAGCTTGATCGGGAGCGTGGCGAGGTTGGACAGCTCCAGGGTGACGTGGCCGCTGAAACCGGGGTCGATGAACCCGGCGGTGGAGTGCGTGACCAGCCCGAGCCGCCCCAGCGAGCTCTTCCCCTCCAGCCGGGAGGCGAGGTCGTCAGGCAGCGTGATCACCTCGTACGTGGAGGCGAGCACGAACTCCCCGGGGTGCAGGATGAACGGCTCGTCGCCCTCGGGCTCGACCAGCCGGGTCAGATCGGCCTGCTCCACGGAGGGGTCGATGTGCGGGTACCGGTGGTTCTCGAACACCCGGAAGTACCGGTCCAGCCGCACGTCGATGCTCGACGGCTGCACCATGGTTTCGTCATAGGGATCGATCCGTACCCGCCCGGCGTCGATCTCGGCCCGGATGTCCTTGTCTGAGAGAAGCACGTAGCGAGGATACGCAAGGCGCACGGAGCCGTCGCAATCACGACAACCCCGCGCGCCCAGTGTGACAGCCCGGCTACAGCCGGTCGCCGTACCGCCGGCCGGCCGCCTCCACCGCTTCTCTCGCGGCTACCGCTTCTCCAGCACGACCGGCACGGCACTGCGGAGCCGGGCGCAGCGCGGGCACCGGACCAG
>NZ_BNBF01000008.1:21834-27898 GCF_014654935.1 Streptomyces capoamus | reverse complement strand
CCGGCCGGGGCCGAGCCGGCCCGCCTGCTGCATCGGGAACGAAGCGGTGCTGAAGACGTGCCCGTCCGCGCATCGGACGACGGTGCGTTCCATCAAGTCCCTCAAGTCCCTTCCCCAAGAGCCGCGTCCGGCGTTGCTGCCCGGACGCGGAAGGCACATTACGGGATCAAAGAGACGACTCCGCACGCGGCACTCCGGCCCTCGCGCGAGCCTCCACGCTACGCCCCAACTCGGGCCGCCCGCAGTCGGATACCACGCCCGGGCCCTGTCCACACCTCCGACATCCGACCACTACGGCCCGACGATGATGTAGAGTGAGCACCGTCCGGACACCGGCCCCTTGGGACCGCGTCCGTATCACGCGGGTGTAGTTTAATGGTAGAACATCAGCTTCCCAAGCTGAGAGCGCGAGTTCGATTCTCGTCACCCGCTCCATAGCTAAGGTCCAGGTCAGCGACTTGGACCTTTTTGCTGTGCGCTGCCCTCACTGGCCGCGTGCCAGATGCGTGCAGCAAAGCCACAGTCCCCTTCTCCGAGTTCGCCCAACGACTGTACGGCTCAGGGCGTCAGGCATATCTGTCGTTCGATGCCGGCCCCAGCAGCTTGCGGATCGTCCCACACCTCGACAGTGACGACAGCCGGGGCATCGGCAGCATGGTGATCTTCTGCTTCGACCTCGGTGTGCCCCTGGACGAGGGTGATCCACCCTCGTCCAGGGGCACGGTCCGGCGCCCTAGCTGGTTCCAACGTTCCGCAGCTTCCCAAGCTGAGAGCGCGAGTTCGATTCTCGTCACCCGCTCCATGAGAAACCCCTAGGTCAGCGGCCTGGGGGTTCTTTGTTGTCTAGACCGAGGCGGAATGCGCACCACGACCGCACCATTGGCTGCCGGTGGTCTCCTCATTGGGGTGCGCGGTCCATCGGGACCGTCCTCAGGGTGTTTCGCACGTTCTGCACGGGCCAAGTCGTCGAGACCAGCGAGGAGATCAGCTCTGAGACGGACGGCAAAGTCTGCCGTGCACGCATGACTTGCGTAGGTCACGTCTGCGGGAGTGCCGTATCGACAGCACCCGGTGATCTCCCGGCAGCCCCGTCCCCTTGGCGGTGGCCACGTCCCGGCGGGGCACTTGACGGCCGAGGCTCCCGCGTCAGAGCGGGAGGTCGTCGGGAAGCACCCTGAACGCCTTGTAATGGCCCAACGGGCGTACGGCCCGGAAGTCTCGTCGGTCGAGGGTGAGAATCGCGTCCGTGTCGTAATCGGCGGCAAGCGCCACGTTCACCGCGTCGGCGAGGTCGAGGTCCAGCGCGCGGTAGCGGACACGGACGGACTGGGCGGCGCCCAGGTGGTCCGCCGTGATCTCCGGCAGGACGACACGACCCCGGCTCATCCATCGCCGCAGGTCGTCGACCGCGCTGACGGCAGCCTCCCTGCCGAGCTCACGCGTCGCCACGTGATCCAGTTCGGCCAGCAGGAGCGGAGACATGACCAGCAGGCCCGCCGCCATGATGGCCTCGTTCGCCGCTCGGTGTTCCGGATGAGCCGAATCCAGGGCCGCCAGAAGACCGGACGTATCGGCGATGACAATGATCACGCGGCGGATCCGGAGCCCGAGCCGGTCTCCCGCCGGGCGGCCTCGGCGACCGTGTCGCGGACCTCCGACTTGGACAGCGTGCGCCCCGGCCCTTCAAACGTGCGCGAGAACAGCGGCTCGTCCCAGACCCGGTTCGCCATGGCCGCAAGGTGGATGCCCTGGCGGATGATCTCGGCTTCGCTTATACCTCGGCGCTTGGCGGCGTCCTTGATGATCGCCAGGTCTTCGGGGTCGGCGTAGACGTTGGTACGCTTCATGGACATGTACCAAGAGTAGTCCATGTACCGGATTGATGTATCCGCCTATGTCCCGTTGCCGAGGTCGGCCGAGCACGCCTCATAGGCCGGGCTTATGGGCTTCAGTCCTCCGTAAGCCCGGCCATGGTCGTCGCCGAGGTGTATTGGCACCGTCGACGGCCTACCCGCATGGAAGCTACTCACGCGGCGGTGCGGCGGGCCTGGGGCTGGCGTCGCCTCACTTCCGGCGGGCGCAGTCGTAGAGGGTGAAGCTGCCGTCGGTGCGGACGCCGTAGGCCGTGGGCCGGACGCGGGTGCAGTGGGACTTCACCCAGGTGGTGGCGGCAGTGGTGGGGCGCTGGGTGGTGAGCAGCGCGTAGCGCAGCTGGTGGGCGGTGACGAGGCTGCCGAGCTGCTGGGCGCTCGGGAAGGGGGTGCTGCCGGTGAAGCCGCCCATGACGAGGATGGGCTCGGACTTCGCGCGCAGCAGGGGCTCGGCGGTGTAGGCGGCTTGGGTGGCAAGCAGGTACTTCTCGCCGTGGCGGTGCGCGGTGAGGTAGCCGAGCAGGGCGGTGTCACGGGCGCTGGGCCGGCCGAGTCCTCTCCTGCGCGGAGCGTGACGGGGGTGATCGTGGTACGACTTGCCGACCGGACCGGCCATCGGCGAGGTGGCGGCGCCCGCGTAGAGCGGGTCGAGGCTGGAGACGGCCCAGCCGGCCGGTACGACCAGGGTGGCCGCGATCCCGGCGGCGAGGGCGGCGTGGATCTTCCGCGGGGAGGTGCGCGGCCCGCGGCTGCACAGGCCCACCACGCCGCACAGCGCGAGCATCACGGCGACCGGCAGCAGCCAGGAGACGAATCGGGTCGGCCAGTCGAGCACCAGCGCCCACGCCGCCGTCAGCGCGATCACCGCCGGGAGCGCAAGGTGTCGCCGGCCGGCCGCCTCGTGCTCCGCCTCCCGCTCCGGCGTGTACGTCGTGTCCGGCTCCGGCGGGTACGTCGTCGGCAGCCTCAGCGCGTACGTCTTCTCCGGATCCGTCTCGTGCTCCGCCTCCCGCTCCCTCTCGCGCTCCGTCGCCGGCTCCGGCTTGTGCTCCGCCTCCCGCTCCGGCTCGTACGTCGCCTCGTACTCCGAGCGGAAGAGCGCGAGGCCGCCGCCGGCCAGCGCGGCGAGCGCCGGGGCGATGACGGCCGTGTAGTAGGCGTGGTTGCCGTTGGAGACGCTGAACACCAGCGCGTGCACGGCCAGCCAGCCGCCCCACAGCAGGAATCCCGCGCGCGGCAGGTCGGTTCGCGGCCGGCCGGCGCGCCGGGCGACGCCCAGGACCGCGGCGAGCACGGCGAGCGGCAGCAGCCAGGCGACCTGCGGGCCGACCGTGTCGTTGATCAGCATGTCCCAGCCGGTGTTGCCGGTGGTGCGGCTGGCGGCGGTGCCCGCGACGGCGCCGAACGCGGTGGGATCGCTGCTGAAGCGGCTGAGGCCGTTGTAACCGAAGACCAGGGCGAACGGGTTGTTGTCGGACGTTCCGTCGAGGTACGGGCGGTCGGCGGCCGGTGTCGCCCAGGCGATGAACATCCAGGAGCAGGAGACCGCCAGCGCGACCGCCCCGCCCACCAGGACGCGCGCAGCCCGGTGCAACGGCCTGCCGGGCGCGACGAGTAGGTACACGGCGGCGAAGACCGGCAGCACCAGCCACGCCTGCAGCATCTTCGCCTGGAAGGCGAGCCCGACCCAGATCCCGCAGGTGATCAGCGGCAGCAGCCGCTCGGTGCGCACCGCCTTCTGCAGCGCTCCGGCGGCCGCCATCAGGAGCAGGGTGAGCGCGGTGTCCGGGATGGTGGCACGGTTGAGCGCCACGGTGACCGGGGTGAGGGTGAGCGCCAGTGCGGCGATCAGCGCCGCGAACGGACCGGCCCAGGCCCGTACGATCCGGTGCAGCAGCCATACGGTGAGCACGCCCTCGACGACCTGCGGAAGCGCGGCCGCCCAGGTGTGCGGGCCGAAGAGCCAGACGGAGACGGCGTCGGGCCAGAAGGCGCCGGGCAGCTTGTCGATGCTGATCGAGCCGGCGGCGTCGAGCCCGCCGAAGAAGAACGCACGCCAGCTGCCGGCCATCGAGCGTATCGCCGCACTGTAGAAAGGGTGGAGCGCGGCCTGCCCGATGCCCCAGGAGTACAGCACCGTGGCGACGGCCAGTACCGCGGCGAGCGCCGGGCGCTCCCAGCGCGGGGCGTCCTCCGGCCGGCCGGAGCGGCGGTTCGCCGCCCGGCGGCCTTGCTGCGCTCCGGTGGGCTGGGCGGCGGGGATGGCGGTCATGGCAGTGGTCCTCGGATCAGCAGGTCAGGTGGAGCGACGCAGTCACACGCGGCGCGGTCACAGGCGGCGGGCCGCCCGGAAGCCGCGGGCGTAGAAGTCGGTGCCGTCCAGCAGCGCGTGGCCCGACAGGTCGCCCAGGGTCGGGCCGTTGGCGGCGGAGCGGCTGGAGTAGAAGCGGTGCCGGCCCTGGTCGTCGAGGCCCATGTACATGCCGACGTGGTCGATGAAGTCCGGCCGCTCCTTGATGATGGCGAAGAAGACCAGATCGCCGGGTTGCAGGGCGTCCAGATCGGTGGCCTGCTTCCTGCCCGTGTGGGGGATCACCGTGCGGCCGGGACCGTAGGCGGCGATGGCGTAGGCGCGGCGCGGCAGACCGGGGCCCTTGGTGTTGGTGTTGTGCAGGGGGATGCCCATGCGGTAGCCCCACACCAGGCGCTGGAAGCCGGAGCAGTCGACGTCGCCGTAGCGGGCCTGCTCCGGCTGCACGTGTGTGCCGTCGGGGAACGTCCAGTCGATGCCCAGATAGTCGTAGAAGTCGGACTGCTCGTCGTAGTAGGCGAAGTCCAGCGGGTTCTTGACCGCGGAGTTGCGCGGGCCGAAGTGCGCGGTGCCCGCGTAGCGCACGCCCTTGGCGTCGTGCTTGTCGGGCGCCCCGGCGCTGCTGTACTGGAACGCCACGGCGAAGACGTCCGGGCTGCTGTCGCCGAGGGCCTTCTTGAACCAGCCCTTGAACCAGGCGGACTTTTCCATGCCCGGCTGCCACGCGTGCGGCAGCACCCGCACCCAGGCGTCCGTGATCACCTTGGCCTCGGTGGTCCGCGGCTCGCTGAAGGTGCGGCTGGGCCCGGTGAGTACGGCCGTACGGGCGCCGTCGGTGAACGTGGCGAGCGTGCCGCCGTCGCCGGCCCGGACCACGGTGCGATCGGGGGCGGACAGCCGCTCGAAGGTGTGGGGCCCGGTGGACCGGGCGCCCGTGCCGGAGCCCGTGCCGTCGGCGGCCGTACCGCCACCGTCGTCGCTTCCGTGCCCGAGGCGGTCCCAGGCGTACCCGCCCGCCACCCCGGCGGCCGCCACGCCCGCGATCGTCCGGAACACGGCGCGTCGAGTCGGGCGGCTACGTCCGCCGTCATGTGCGGGGTGCATGGCCGATCCTCCTTGGAACTGTGAGGTGAGGGGGTGAACAGGTCAGCCGGTGGGCAGTGCCCCGATCAACAGACCGGCGACCAGCACCACGTACGTGGCCAGGGTCACCGCCGTGGTCGAGATGACCGTGGCCGCCAGCGGCTGGCGGGCCATCTGGTAGGAGACCAGGCCGGGGACGATGAAGCCAAGCGTTTGTGACGTGTACAGCAGCGGGAACTCGTGGCTGAGGGCGAGCATCACGGTGGTCTGCATCAGCACCGCGCACAGCACGACGGCGGCGAACAGCCGCTTGCCGTAGAGAATCACCGTGCGCTGCACCAGCTTCGTCAGGAAGTACGTTCCCGTCGCCACGGCGACCATCAGCCCGGCCATCCGCACGTCGGTGACGAGCGTGAGGGCGATCCAGCCGGGGGTGATCATCCCCCCGGGGGAGAGGTTGGTGGTCAGATAGCAGACGAGCGAGAAGATCAGCCCGAGGGCGATCCCGAGCGCGGCGGTCTGTGCGTTGAGATTGGCGGGGATCACGGGTTCCTCGTGAACTGGGACGGGTCGTAGGAGTGGTGCTGCTCGTCCGCGGTGCTCCGGTCGTCGGACCGGCCCTGACGGGCGGCGGCCCGGCGGGCGAGGTCGCGCTGATCCGGGATGCGGATGGCTTGCGTCGGTGAATCCAGCGGTGCCACCCAGCTGTACGGCTCCGGCTCGGGCGGCCGGGCCACCGAGACCCACGGCCGGGGTATGGCGAACTGCATGGTCTCCTGGTCCAGGCCGTCGCCGTCGG
>NZ_BNBF01000008.1:17564-21784 GCF_014654935.1 Streptomyces capoamus | reverse complement strand
GGACGACGTCGAGCGGGTCCTCGGATTCGTCCAGCGGCAGCTCGGCCAGGCACTCCAGGAACAGCTCGCCCTGGCCGTGGATGTTGCCGATCGCCACCAGCGAGGAGTCCGGGCCGAGTTCCGCGAGGATCGCCGCGGTCAGCTCCTCGGGGTCCCGGCGGTCGCCGCCGAGATCCACCACCCGCCCGGTGAAGCCGGCCGGAATCGCGTCGGCGGCGCTCTTGGTCGGGTGGCCGATCAGGAACACCGTCTCGGCGGCGAGGTCGGGGACGATCGTGCCCATCTGGCCGTTGCGCTCCACCCGGTCCGGGCGGCAGTTGATGACCACGCCGATCGGCCGTCTGATGGCCCCCAGATCCTCCAGCTGCTTGACGTTCATCAGCGTCGACTCGGGGTCGTTGGCCGCGAAGACGTTGGCGAACCGCAGCCGCTTGCCCTCGGGGGTGACATAGCGTTCCACGGACAGCACGCCCGGGTCGGGCGGCGCGTCCCACATGCCCTGCATCGCGGTCTTCCGGTCGATGCCGAGCAGTTCGGCGACGGCGAGCGCGATCGCCACGTTCTCCTTGAAGGTGAACCAGCTGAAGCCGCGCAGTTCGGCGTCGGTCACCGTCTCCGGATCGACCGCGATCAGCCGGCAGTTCCGCTTGTCGGCCTCCTCCTGGAGGATGTGCAGCCGGTCCTTCTCCGCCGTCACGCACACCCCGCCCACCGGCATCGAGCGGGAGAGCGAGCGGGCGACGTCGTCCAGCGTCGGCCCCATCTCCTCCAGATGGTCCTCGCGGACGTTGCACAGCACGCCGATCGTGGAACGGATCAGCTTCTCCTGGTTGATCTCCTGCAGCGCGGGCATCACCGCCATGCACTCGATCACCAGCGCGTCCGGCCGGTAGGTCGCCGCCCGCCGCACGATGCCGATCTGCTCGACGATGTTGGAGATGTTGAACTTGCGGTAGATCGGCTCCTCGGTGGCATCCGGATGGATGAACCGGGCCGCGGTGCCGGTGGTCTTGGCCACCGTGACCAGGCCGCCGCCGCGCAGCGCGCCCGCGCACAGCCGGGTGATGGAACTCTTGCCGCGGATGCCGTTGACCAGCACCCGCGTGGGTATCTGCTCCAGCGAGGCGAAGTGCCGCCGCTGCTCCAGGGCTCCGGCGATCCACAGTCCGGCGCAGCACAGCAGGACGATGACATAGAGGAAGAGCACGCCGATTCCGTCCTTCTACCGCTGGAGGGTGTTCTCACGCAGGGACCGCGGCGGCGCGGCGGCGTGGCCGGACCTGGCCGCCCGGTCCTGTTCCGCCAGGGTCTGGCGCACCAGCTCCAGGCCGCGGGTGACCGAGCCGATCTCGTCGTGGTTGACCGGGTGCAGCACGGTGCGGCGGTCCCCGCCCGCGAGCCGTTCGACGAGCACGGCGACCGCGCGCAGCGGCCGGACCACCACGACGTGCAGCCAGCCCAGGCAGGCCGCGGCCACGGCGAGGCCCAGGATGCCGGCGAGCATGGTGCGCTGCTCGGCCTGCACCGCGGGGATCTGGAGCGCCGCCGCGGGCTCCGCGGTCACCACGTGCCAGCCGAGGCGGGCCGTCGGGCCGCTCTGCGCCAGCGGCGCGGCGGCGTCGACCGAGGGTCCGGAGGA
The DNA here is from genome assembly GCF_014654935.1 of Streptomyces capoamus. Classification (GTDB taxonomy): domain Bacteria; phylum Actinomycetota; class Actinomycetes; order Streptomycetales; family Streptomycetaceae; genus Streptomyces; species Streptomyces capoamus. The sequence goes on along the minus strand of NZ_BNBF01000008.1, from coordinate 20,145 downwards.
GGTGTCGTGCACCGCCGAGGTGGCGGTGCCCGGGGTGCCCGGGGCGCCCTGGGTGGTGCGGACGAGCCGGGTCAGGCCGGATTCGGGCAGCGACTGGAAGGCGCGGTAGCCCACGCTCGCCGCGAGCACCCTGTCGTGGCCGTCCGTCACCCAGACGCTGCCCAGCTTGGGCCTGGGCAGGGTGGAGTTGAGCGCCTTCACGTCGATCTCGCCGAACAGCACCACCCCGGCCGCCGGGGCCTTGCCCTTGACGGCCCGCACCTGGGCGTAGGCGGCGATCGCCGGGATCCGGCCCGAGGTGTTGACGGTGGTGATCCCGCCGCCACGGGGCACGTGGACGAGGGTCCGCAGCGGTGTGCCGCCCACTCTCAGCGTGATGCCCCCCGAGCGGTCCAGGAGATACAGCGAGCGGTACTGCCTGTGGTCCGCGAGGGACTGCCGCAGGACCTCGGTCTGGGCGTCCCTGCTCCTGCCCGCCAGACTCGCGGCCGCGTCGCTCAGGTCGGTGTACGACTGGTCGAGGGACTGCCGGATCCGATGCGTCGCGATCTCGGTGCGCGCCTGCTGGTCGGCGAGGACCGGAGCCGGAACCGCGGTCGCGGTGTCCGCCCGGTTCAGCAGGAAGACCATCGGAACCGACCAGCAGGCCACGACCACCAGGCAGACCACGGCCAGCGCCCGGTAGCCCGGTCCGCGCCGGGCGGGGAACTCCTGGGGGCCGCTTTCGCCGAGCAGTTGCCGGCGCAGTGAGTCCAGTGCCCGCCCGATCCGGGCGAGCTCCCCGAAGCCGTGCACCGGAACCGGCCTGGACAGCTCCTCCGACGCGGCCGGCCCGTCTCCGGTCGCGCCCCGGGCCAGGCGGCCGGCGGACAGGTAGAGCCGCAGCAGTGGCTGCTGCACGGAGAAGTACAGCGCCAGCCCGAGCAGCAGCGCGACCACGGCCAGCGCCCCGGCTGCCTCGAGCGCGAAACGCGAGTAGTCGGCGGCGGTGGTCGTGACGGGCACCGTGCGGGAGGTGAGCACCACCAGGCCGAGGTCGTCGGTCGTGCCCGGACCGGTCGTCGAGGCGACCTGGGCCCAGCCGGCCACGGTGCGCCGGCTGCCGGTGGCAGCGCCCAGCAGGCTTCCCGAGGCGTCGGTGTCACTCCGCGACCCGTTCGCCGCGCGGGTCGCCGCCGCGGACAGACCGCTGTGGGCGGCGGCCGGCGAGGCCTTGCCGCGGACCGCGGTGGCGAGCACCGTGCCGCTCGCGTCCAGCGCCTGTGCGGTGCGTCCGTCGCCGTATGCCGCGAGGGCGGGGAGCGCCTCGGAGACCACCAGCAGCCACTGCCGCTCGGTCCCGTTCTGCGCCTGGTACTGGTCCTGGTCGGGGTCGTCCTGCGCGGGCAGCGTGACCCTGGCGAAGTACAGCATGTGCCGCGTGCCGCCCGACGTCACCAGCCGGGGCGGGATCTCCCCGTGCCCGGACGCCGTCCTGGCGACGTCCACCCCGGCCAGTGGCACGGTCCTGCCGCCGGTCGCCAGCAGTTTGCCGGTGCGCGCGTCGAGCAGCGCGCGGCCGAGGAACGCCTTCCTGCCGGAGGTCAGCGCCTTGAGCGTGGTCGTGGGGGTCGATGTGCTCGTCGCCTGGTACGCGTGGGTCTTACGCCGTACCGTGCCCGCCTCGGCTTCGATCGCGGTGCGCATCGACACCGCGGTGTCCGCGGCGATCCGCTGCTCCCCGTCCAGCACGGCCTGGGGGACGCCGCCGGTGTGGATGCCCTCGAGACCGATCACGGTCAGGGCGGCGACCACCAGCAGGAGTACGACAAGTGAGGCTATCGGCGGGCGCACCCCGCCGAGCATCGGCATATCGGCGCGGCGGCGAGTGCGGTGCCGGCGCGGGGCACGGGGTGCGGAGGACAGGGGAGCGGGTCCTTCCTCAACTGGCGCCGGGCGCCCAAATGTTCGACAAGGCGAACATTTTAGCTCCCGGTGCTCGCAAAACCATCACACTTTCGCGCTGTGTGTCGTAGTAGACAGCAGGACTCCGCGCGGCGGCGGCACATGCCGGGCCCCGCACGCGCCGAAGGGCGGACCCGCGAGCGGGCCCGGCCCTTCGGACGTCCGGTCAGCCGTCCCGTCAGGGGACGAAAGAGATCTCCGGGTACTTGCTGGTGGGCCCGTCGAGCAGGGTGCTGTGCTTCTTGCGCAGCTGCTGGTCGAAGAACGCGGCGAGGTAGTCGCGCTGGACCTTCACCGCCCGGTTCGGGTCGATCGTGCCGTACTGCTGCTGGACCTGGGTCTGGGACATCCCGACCAGGCTCGCCCACTGCGGCACCAGGTACTCGTTGTCACTGAACGACAGGTGCGCCGCGCCCTTCAGCTTGATGTCGACCTTGTACCCCTTCAGGTGCGACCACAGCGTCCGCCACGACGAGTCGTTGTTGCGGTTGTGGGAGCCGGAGCTGAAGAGCATGAAGGGCCGGTCGAGGTCCTTGCTCGGCGCCGACCCGAAGAACTGGCCGTCCAAATTGGCACCGGCGGCGATCCGCTTGTCGAGCTGCATGGCGGTGTCGACCGCCGCGCCGCCCAGCGACCA
>NZ_BNBF01000008.1:15928-17528 GCF_014654935.1 Streptomyces capoamus | reverse complement strand
GCCGAACATCCCGATACGGGACATGTCCACGTTCTTCGACAGCCCGGAGGGCAGCGTCGCGTGGCCGTAGTCCGGGTTGCCGCCACTGCTGATCTGGCCGAGCCCGTTGATGACGAACTTGATGTCGGCCGCGCGCACCTTGAGCGTGTCGGAGGAGTGGGCGCCCGAAGGCATCCTGTTGAGTTCGAGCCGGTTGGCGGGGAACTGCACCTCGTTGGCGTCGTGGGTGTGGTCCACGATGACGACGAGGTAGCCGCGGCTGGCGAGGTCCTGGGCGAGCGCGGTGCCCATCGCGCGGTCCGAGTGCAGCCCGGTCGAGTACAGCAGGACGGGCAGCTTGCCGAGCGAGGTCTTGACCGGGGCGAGGACATGGCCCGCGGTCTTGGGCAGCGTCACCTGCTGCGGCGACAGACCGCGCGTGCCGAGGAAGTGGGCGCCGGAGACCGACGGCATCCACGGCGCCTGGTAGTGCCCGGACGTCGAGGTGGCCGGATAGAAGAGCGACACCATCAGCTCGCGCTTGCCGCCCACGTACGGATCCGTACGGGACGAGTCGACGAGGTGCAGGCCGACCATGCCCACGCTGTTCGGCCCGGTCGGCGCGGGCATGGTGAGCTGGAGACCGGACCCGGCCGTGCGGGCGGACGCGAGCGCCCCGGGACGGACGGGCTTGTGGTGCAGCGGCAGCTCGTCGTTCTCAGGCGCCCAGGGTGTCTTCGGAACGGGCGTGTCCGCCGGGGACCCGGTGGCCGAAGGCTGGTCGGGCGTCTTCCCGGCGGCCAGCGCCGGCGTCGTCCCCATGGCCAGCGCGACGGCCAGCGCACCGGCCGAGCCGACCGCTCTGGCGATCACTCCACGACGGTGGCGCGGGCGGCGGTGTGTCATGAAACCCCCTAGTCGGTCAGCGATCGCAGAACGCGCGATCGACTGCCGCACACCGTACCGCCGCGGCAGCACGCGGACTCACCCACCCGGGATGCCGCCGTAGCGAATTCCAACGACCAGGCCACTTTGTGGATCTCCGCGGCAACCTTTTCGGCCTCTCGGACCACTCAGCGTTGTCCGGCCAAGTGGTCCGGTCAGATGCAACAGTTGAAAGAGAGCACAGGCATGTCCCTGGAACGAGAGCACAGACATGTCCCCGGTCCGACCACGTCAGCGGCGGCGTCCCGCGGCGGCCACCGCGCCGACGGCGGCGCGCGGGGCGGTCGGCCGAAGCACCGTGGGCGTCGGTTGCTCGCGCATCGGGGTCTCTGGGCGGGTCTCACCGTGGTGGTCGTGGCCGGTTCGGCTGTCGTGGTCAGCCATGCTTCGGCGCAGCAGAAAACCCCGGATCCGAAGAAGTGGTACGTGCTGGTCAACCGCAACAGCGGCAAGGCACTGGACGACCGCGCCTCCGCCACGAACGACGGCGCGGCGGTGGTGCAGCGGGCGCGCCACGGCGGGGCCGACCAGCAGTGGCAGTTCATCGACGCGGGTGACGGGTACTACCGGCTGAGGAACCGGACCTCCGGCAAGGTGCTGGACGACCTCGGCTGGTCGAAGGCCGCCGGCTCCGCCATCGTTCAGTGGAAAGACCTGAACGGCACGAACCAGCAGT
>NZ_BNBF01000008.1:6667-15891 GCF_014654935.1 Streptomyces capoamus | reverse complement strand
TCAAACTGGCCACGTCGCCGAACGGCTACGTGCGTCTGGTCAATCGCTTCAGTGGCATGGCTGTCGGTGTCCGCGACGCCGCCAAGGCCGATGGGGGCGACGTCGTCCAGAACCGCGACCGGGGCGGCGCCGAGCAGCAGTGGAAGCTCGTCCCGGCCGGGAGTGCCGGCGGTACCGGTACGCCCACCGCGCCGGGCGGCGGCTCGGCGAAACGCTTCATGGGCAGTGACAAGGTGCTCATCGGCGGCTCGATGTCCGACGCCTCGGCGACCGCCGCGCCGTTCGACGTGCGCTACGCCTATGTACACAGCCGGCCGGCGCCCTCGTCGGACTACTACACGGCAGCGCGCTGCCAGGACGGGTGGTCGAGCTGGTGGGGCTGCTGGAACGGCAGCACCACGGCGCCCGGCACCTACGTGACCTGGCGGGACAGCGAGGTCGCCAAGGCGACGTACAAGGGCCGCCCGCGTCCGCAGAAGATGCTCTGGACCTGGTACTCGTTGCGCGACCTCGGGGATGCGGCAGGCCAGGGCGACGGTCCGGGCGAGGTCAGGGCCATCGACCGGGTCGACCTGCTCACCCGGTACCTGGACGACTACCGTTTCTTCCTCCAGAAGATCGGCACGTCGCACGACGCGATCGACCTCGAGCCCGACTTCTGGGGCTACGTCCGGTCGCTCGGCGATCCGCACAAGGTTCCCGCACAGGTCTCGGGCGCGAATCCGAAGGACTGCGGATCGCAGGAGAACAGTGCCGCCGGACTCGCCCAGTGCCTGATCTCGATGGGGCACAAGTACGCCCCGAACACCGCCGTGGGGATGCACCTGTCCTGCTTCGACTGGGAGACCAACCCGCAGGCTTGCGTCAAGGACTACGCGAGCCTCGGGGCGCGGAACGCCGACTTCCTGGTCAGCGATGTGTCGGACCGCGACGCGGGCTGGTACGCACAGCCGGCCCACGGCGGCAGTGACCACTTCTGGACCGACCGGAAGGCCGCCGCCGCGCTGCGGTTCTACAGGACGATGGCCGAGTCCGTGGGCAAGCCGGTGGTCCTGTGGCAGATCCCCGTGGGCAACATGGCGCAGAACAACACCCGCAACCATTACAAGGACGACAAGGTGGACTGGCTCTTCGCACACATGAACCAGGTCGCGGACGCCCATGTCGCCGGCCTGTTCTTCGGTCCGGGGCAGGAGGAACAGACCACGGCCGAGTCCGACGGCGGGAACCTGATCAATAAGACGATCGCCCATCACAACGCGGGCGGTACAGCGCTCAAGTAGGGACCGAGAAACGACGGGAGCCCCAGCCGGTGCACGGCTGGGGCTCCTCGCTGTGATGGGTGTCGATCGGGCGGGTCAGCGCTTCAGGGTGAGGATGCCGGGACGGTACGGCTGGTTGTCGTAGGAGGTGTCCGGCGGTGTGCCGGGGGACTTGCCCTGGTAGAGGAACTGCAGGTGGCAGGGGTCGATGGTCATGGTCTGGTCGGGGTTGTCGCGGACCAGGTCGCCGTGGCTGATGTCGTCGGTCCAGCCGGCGCCGCTGTTGGCCTTGCCCGCGAAGGGGTGGGACTCGGTGGCGGCCTGCGGGGTCCACGGACCGTTCAGGCTGGTGGCGGTGAAGGAGCGGAAGTAGCGCCGCTCGCTCGCACCGCGAGCCTCGACGATCATGAGGTACTGGTTCTGGCCCTGGACCTTGTAGACCTGCGGCGCCTCGAACAGGTTCTTCACCGAGTCGCTCATGACGGTCGTGTACGACGAGCCGAAGCTGCCGGGGAAGTCGCCGATCGGCAGGGTCGACTTGTAGATCCTGCCGTTGTCACCTGCGAAGAACAGGTACATGTTCTTGTCGTCGGCGATCAGGGTCTGGTCGATCGGGCCGGTGGCGGAGTCGGTGCGGGGGATGCCGCCGGTGAACAGCGGCCGCGGCGCGGACCAGCCATTGGGGTCGGTGGGGTCGCTGGAGGTGCGGTAGCTGAAGGGCCACGGACCCCACTGGTACGCCAGCACCCAGATCTTCTTGGGCGCGAAGTAGAACAGCGTGGGCGCCACCGCCTTCTCGCTCATGCCGGTCTGGCGGGCCGACGCCATGTCCGACCAGTTCGTGAAGGGGCTGAACGCCATCGAGCCGTAGGCCGACCCCGAGTAGTCCGACCCGTAGACCAGATGCTTGCCGTTGTGGGTCACGGTGGTGAAGTCCTTCAGCGAGGCCCACCCGTTCGCCGGCTGCGCCAGCGCGTCCGTCGAGGTCCACCGGTATGTCGACGGAAGAGCACACGTGGCGCTCTTCGGCGCCGCGGCCGGCTGGAAGTTCCAGCGTTGGTTGGCGCCGCCGCCGTTGGTGTCCCAGACCTGGACGGGGGTGCCGTTGGCGGTCCGGCCGCCGGGGATCTCCAGCGCCCGGCCGCTGGCGACGTTGGTCAGCGTGTAGGAGCCGTCGCTGTTCCGACTGGCCTTCCAGTGCTGGTGGGCGCCTCCATTGGCGTCCCAGACCGTCGTCCTCGTCCCGTTGGCCGTCCGGTTGGCCGGCTCGTCCAGTACCCGGCCGCTGGCGATGTTGGTCAGGGTGTAGGAGCCGTCGCTGTTCCGGTCGGCCCGCCACTGCTGGTTGGAAGCACCGCCGGCGTTCCACACCTGGAGCGGGGTGCCGTTGCCGTTCTGCCCCGCGGGCTCGTCGAGAACGCGCCCGGCGGCCGCGTTGGAGAGCGTGTAGACGGTGCCGGAGGTGATGCGCCCAGCCTGTGTGCCGCCGCTGCCGGTGCTGCTCAGGGCGGTGAGCACGGCGTTGTAGGCGGGCTTCCTGTTGCCGCCCGCGTCGAACAACAGGGCGTTCTCACCGGTGCGCCAGGAGTCGCTGTCGCGGATGCCCCACACCGTGATGCCCGTGCAGCGAGCGACGTCCCTGCACGCCTGGACGGCGTCGGTGTACGCGGTGGCGGACGCCTGCGCGATGTCGAGCTCGGTGATCTGCACGTCCACGCCGAGCGCGGCGAAGTGGGACAGGGTGGTCCGGAAGCTCGCCGGCGGGCCGCTGCTTGCGAAGTGGCTCTGGAAGCCGACGCAGTCGACGGGCACACCGCGGGACTTGAAGTCCTTGATCATCCGGTAGACGCCCTGGGTCTTGGCGTCGGACCAGTTCTCGATGTTGTAATCGTTGTAACAGAGCTTGGCGGAGGGGTCGGCGTCCCGGGCGGTGCGGAAGGCCTCCTCGATATAGCCGTCGCCCAGCACGTCCTGGAACACGGAGCCGCGGTGCCGGCCGCTGCCGCCGTCGGCGAAGGCCTCGTTGACCACGTCCCAGGCGTAGATCTTGCCCTTGTAGTGGGTCATCTCCTGGGTGATGTGGTTCTTCATCACACCGCGCAGGGTGCCGGCGTCGGTGATGGACCTGACCCAGCCGGGCAGTTGGGAGTGCCAGACCAGGGTGTGGCCGCGCAGGCGCTGGCCGTGCGCGGAGGCGTGGCCGACGATCGAGTCGGCGGCGGCGAAGGTGAACGTCCCGCGGGAGGGTTCGACGGCGTCCCACTTCATCTCGTTCTCCGGGGTGATCATCTTGAATTCCCGGTCGAGAAGGGCGGAGTACGTGGAGTCGCCGAGCTTGCCCGCGGACACCGCCGTGCCGAAGTAACGGCCGCTGCCGGCCGCCGCGTCGGCGGCCGTGGTCGGTGTGGAGGCCTCCGGCGTGCGTGCGGCCAGGGCGACCAGCGGTACGGCGGCGCTCGCCGCCGCGAGGACCACGGCGGCGGCGAGCACGCGGCGGGTGGCCGGACGGCGACGATGAGAGCGGTTCTGATCTGACAACGGCATGTCCTTCTCGCACAGCGGGCCTCGATCCGGCCCCGGTCACCCGCCAGTTGCCGCCACGCACACGAAGGTTGCCGCGATCGAGGGAAGCGCGACAGCGATTCTCGTCACGCGCTCCATGAAAACCCCCAGGTCGAAGACCCGGGGGTTCTTCGTCGTCCGATGAGACCGACGGGCCGGTTCGTCGGGTGGGCTCAGTCCTCGTTGGGGTCGAGGACGCGGCCCTTGAGCTTGATCGGGTTGGCGGCGCCCACCTTGAGCTGTCCGTCGGTGTAGCGGCCCGGGGTCGCGCCGTCGACGGCGGTGACCTGGGCCCCGTAGCCGAGGCACTCCTTGTTGGTGGACAGGTACGGGTTGTGGGTGAAGGTCAGAGTGCGGCCTCCGTCGCCGAGCTTGCCCTGGGTGGTCTCCAGGTTGCCCTTCGCCTGAAGCGTCTCGACGTCGTGGTAGGCCCAGGTGAGCCAGCCGGTGAACACGAAGCCGGTGGGTGCCTTCAGGGTGAAGGTGATGTCCCCGGGGTTCACCGGGTCGGGGACGGTGCTGAGGATGCCGAAGCTGAGGTGGGCGGGGACTCCGCCCGGCGCGTCCTCGACGATGCCCTGTTGGAGGATGTAGAGCTTGTTCTCGGATCCGGGCTGGACGGGGGACTGGGTCTGCGTGGCCATGCGTATCCCTTCTGTGGATGGGTGCGTCCGCGTGAGCGGATCCGCCGGTGGCGGGCTTGGGGGCCGGAGCCGCTCACGGACCGTCGGGGGTGGGGACGGGCGTCGTGAGCGGGTCGGACGGCACGGGGTCGGCCGGTGCGTGGTCGGCCAGGAGCGGGCCGAGGACGGACAGGGCGCCCAGAACGATGTCCTCGTAGAGGTAGAAGCCCGCTTCCAGCGGCGGCAGTTCCGTGCCCGGGTCGTCCGTGACGGGTTCCGGGCCGGTGGCGTGGCCGTCGCCGTCGTCGGGGGCGGCGCTCGGTCCGAGCAGGTCGGTGATGTCCTGCGCGGCACCCAGGAGGGTGCTGCGGGCGGTGACGGCCAACAGGCGCAGGGGGAGGTCGAGGGCGGCGGTCGTACGCTGACCGGGAACCAGCTTCGCCACCGTGGGCACCTCCCCGGTGGCCGCCGCGGCCATCAGCTGCACGGGGAGCGTGCAGGCGGCGACCATCCGCTCGGTGGACATCAGGGGCGGGGGATCGCCGTCGACCATGAGGTCCTCCCACTCCATCAGGTCGAAGAGGAACTGGCCGCCCTTGTAGAGGGGCCAGGGCCGTACGGTGTCGAGCAGGAGGCGGGCGCGTTCGGGGGCGTCGCGGCGCAGGGCCACGCCGTGCCTGGCCAGGGTGCACAGGCTCTGGCGCAGGCCGCTGTTGACGTGGTCGAGGAAGGCGAACGCCCGGTGGTCCGTGGAGGTCAGCGGGCCGGTGTCGGTGGGGTCGGCCGGCGGGGGCGAGGTGGTGGTCACAGTGGCCTCGAGGTGACGTAGTGGGCGATCTGCCGCAGGACGGCCTTGCCTTCGTTCTCGGGGATGAACCGGAGGTCTTCCTCGAAGCGGGCGATGCCTTCGGCGGCGAGGCGGTCGGCGAGTTCGGTGGCGTACTCGATGGATCCGTGCCGGCGCATGGCGGCGAGGAGTTCCTCGGCGTGCTGCTGGGTCTTGTCGGTACGGCGCTGCCGCAGGATGTCGAAGAGGCGGGGGCGTTCGTGGGCGTACGCGGTGCGGAACAGGTGGATCAGCATCACCGTGCGCTTGCCTTCGAGCAGGTCGCCGAGGGGCTCCTTGCCGTACAGGGCCTCCTCGCCGACCAGGTTCAGGATGTCGTCCTGGATCTGGAAGGCGATGCCGATCAGGCGGAACGCCTCGTCGAACCGGCTCAGCACGGCGGGGTCGGTGACGCCGGCGCAGACGGCCCCGATGCGGCACGGGCTGATGCAGGTGTACCAGCCGGTCTTCTTGGTGCTCATGACGAAGTAGGCGTCGTCGGCCTCGGGGACGACCTCGTGGCGGATCCAGCCCAGTTCCATGGCCTGCCCCTCGATGGACTCCCGGCACATGTGCACCGCCTCGTGGATGAGGCCGAGGGTGCGGACCAGGCCGAGCGTCTCGAGGTTGGACAGGACGGCGTCGACGGCGAGCAGGTTCATCCCGTCGCCGACGTTGACGGCCAGGCCCAGTCCGTGTTCCTCGTGCATGGTGGGCAGGCCGCGGCGGTGGGTGGACTCGTCGGCGATGTCGTCGTGCACGAGGAAGCCGTTGTGGAACAGTTCGAGGGCCGCGGCGGCGCGTACGGCGTCGTCGGGGCGCCCGCCGAAAGCGGCACAGGTGGCGATGGTCAGGGTGGGACGCAGACCCTTGCCCTGGCGGGCGGGGTAGGAGCGCATGAGGTCGTACAGCTCGGCACGCGGTTCGCGGTCCGGCAGCAGCCGTTCGATCTCCTCGTTGGTACGGGCCCGGCACCGGAGCATGGTCTCCATCAGGTCCGCGTCCCGGACGGTGTCCTCCAGCGACCAGTCGGTGCTGGTGCGGCCGTCCCACAGCAGACGCGGCGCGGTGACGGTGGTGCCGCCGATCAGCGCGGGCGGTGCGGGCGCGTCCTCCGGGGAGCGCCGGGCGAGGAAGTCCAGGGCCGTCCAGTCGACCGGGTCGGCGGCCGGTTCGCGGGCGGCGATCGGGCCGGCGGCCGGTTCCCGGGCGGCGGGTGGCGCGCTGCCCCACAGCCGGGGGGCCTGTTCGCGGTAGGCCCCCCACAGTTCCTGCATGCTGCGCAGGCCCGCCGCGCGCTGGGACAGCAGGGTGAAGGCCCGCCAGACGGCGAGGCTGTCGTCGCGGGAGCCGCGGACGTCGAGGCTGTCGGGCAGGACCTGGTCGACGGGCCGGCGCTGGAGGTCGAACAGCAGGTTCATGGCCCGGTCGTCGAAGGCGACCTCGACGTCGGGGTCCGGGCAGCGGTCCCGGTCCACCACGATGCGACTGTGCCGTGCGGTGAGTGTGGCGTGGCTGCCGTCGTTGAAGTGCAGGCCCAGCCGGATGCCGCGCAGGTGGCCGGCCGCGGCGGCGAGGATCGCCGGTGCCCGGTCGGACAGGGCGGCGACCGTCTCGTCCAGCAGCCAGGCCCCGGTGAACGCGGGGGCGGTCTCAGTCATGGGCACCTCCGGCGAACTCCACGATGCCCCCGGTGTGGAAGCCGATACGGCGCCCGCCGACCCGGCCCTCCACGGTGCACGGGCCGAGGGTCTCGTGCACGCTGAACGGGTGCAGGCTGGTTTCGGAAGGGTTGACGATCCGGCCCGCCGTGTGCGAGCGGAAGTCCAGGACGAGGCGGTCGTCGCCGAGTCGAGCGGTGATCAGCAGCCGGCCGGGCACCGCGGCCATCGGCGGGGTACCCAGCAGGCCCGCCAGCGGTGGCACCATCTCGACCCGGTCGCGGTCCAGGGTGCCGCTCACCGCCACGCGCAGGTTGCGCCGCGGGAAGTGGCGGATCATGCGCCCGTCCCGCCACAGCATCACCGATCCGTTGGCCGCGTCCGCGGGGTACGCGGGCTGGATCAGGGTGAAGACGACGGCCGACGGCGGGGCCTGGTCGACCGGGCCCGAGGGGTCGTTGACGAATCCGAACACCCAGCCGCCGAGCGTGGGCCAGGACCACCGGCCGCGTACCCGCTCGTGGTAGCCGAGCAGGTCCGTCCCCGTGTCCGTACCGTCGCCGTGCCGCAGGGTTCCGGTGCCCAGGACGCCGGGCTCCGACTGCCAGCGCAGATGCTCGTCGTCCCCGAACGGGGCGCACTGGGAGGTGCAGGGCCTGCTGGTCCGGGTCAGCCGTACGTCGACCGCCGGGGCCGCCGACCGGGCCGCCACCCGGAACCCGCCCGGTTCCCCGTGCGGGTGCGGTAACCGGAAGGCCGACCACGGCAGTTCGGGCTGTTCGGCGTTGAACTGCGTCGCACTCCAGCCGTGACCCTCCCCGTAGAGGAGCAGGATCGCCATGTGCTGCCCCTCGGCCGCCGTGCCGGTGCCGCTGCGGTGCCCGGTGGCCGGGGCGCCCGGATGCGCGAGGACCGGACCGGTGGAGGAGCCCAGGACGGAGAGGTTCGCGATGAGCGCCTGTCGCCCGCACCGCGACAGGAACGCGTAGTGCAGCCACTTGCGGTCGAGCGGGTGGGCGAGCGGGGCACACGGGAAGGGGCCCGGCGGACCGAACCGGGGAAGGGTGGGCGTGGACACATTTCGAACGCTAACTCAATGTCACCGAACTTTTGCAACCCGTGACGGTCGAGGGGGTGACCTGGGAGCACAGAAACGATTACCTCCGCATTCAGGGTTTGAGAACGCAAAGAGCCGCCCATGGCGGAGGGTCTGCCATGGGCGGCTTCGCATCTCGTGCCTGCCGTCGTCAGTCCTCGTCCTCCCCGAGAACGCTCGCCTTCAGGCGTACTTCCGGCTGGCCCGCGATCACCACCTGCCCATCGGTGTACCGGCCCGGCTCGGCGTCGTGCAGGGCGCGGATGCCGAGCGTGTAGACCAGGGCCGCCGCCGGATGGCCAGGGGTGTTCAGGCGGGGCTCGTCCGTGACGACCAACGACCGGCCGCCCTCCCCGACCGTTCCCGTCGGGTTCGCGCCGGGGATGACCGTGCGATCCGCCCGGTAGTACGCACAGGTCACCCGGCCCTCGAAGACGAAGCCCGTGGGAGCGGTGAAGTGGTGCTCCACCCGTCCGGGGTCCCAGGGGTCGGTGGAGGAGACCCGTACGTGGATCAACTCGCTCTGTCCGCGCTGGACCTCCAGGCCGACCTCCTGCCGGACGAGCAGGCGGGCGGGGGGTGGAGTGGGGGTGGGGGGTGGAGTGGGGGGGACGGGTTCCGGCTCCTTCTCCTTCGCCGGCTCCGGTCGGGGTCCCGGTTCGGGTTCCGGCTCCCCCTTCTTCTCCGGCTCCGGCTCCGGTCGGGGTCCCGGCTCCGGCTCCGGTTTCTCGTCCCGTGACCGCTCGGTGTCCTGCGAGGCAGCCGTGGGGAGGGGTACGGATGCGATGCGGTGGTGGGAGTTGTCCGCCACGAGCAGGCGCCCCACCGGATCCACGGCGAGACCGCACGGGTAACGCAGCGCGACCTGGACGACGGCATCGGGCGTGTCGACGGACGCGGCGGCCTCACCGGCAGCCGGAGCGGACGGGGTGGCCTCACCGGGGGCCGGATCCCGTTGCCCGGCAACGATACGGACCGCTCCGTCGGCCAGCCGCCACACGCGGTGTCCGGTCTGGTCGGCGACGTAGAGCACGCCCTCGCCGTCCAACGCCACCGCGCGCGGTGCGCCCCAGTCGGCCGCCGTGGCGTCGGCGGCTCTGTCCGGCGGACCCGCCAGCACCCGGAGTTCCCCGTCCGAGCCGAGCATCAGTACCCGTCGGCCCTCCGGGTCGGCGATGTACAGCCGACCGGCCC
>NZ_BNBF01000008.1:3164-6613 GCF_014654935.1 Streptomyces capoamus | reverse complement strand
CGTCGACCGCCAGGCCGGCGGGCAGGAACACCTCGCCCGCGTCGGCCGCTCCGGAGCCGGCGGCCCGCCCGGACGCCGCGACGACCGTGCTGATGAGACCGTCGCCGTCGATCCTGCGCACCCGCGGAACGCCGGCTTCCCCGACGTACAGCCGGCCCACCGCGTCGACGGCCACGGCGCACGGGGAATTCAGCCGGGCGCGGCAGGCCGGGCCGCCGTCGCCGTCACCCTCGCCATCACCGCGCGAGCCGTCTCCCGCGACGGTGTCGATGACGCCCGAGGGGTCGATCCGGCGGATCCGGTGGTTCATCTCGTCGGCGACGAACACGGTCCCGTCCGGGGCGACCGCCAGCGCGGACGGGAAGCCGAGGCGAGCACGTACCGCTTCGCCGCCGTCGCCGGCGAAACCCCGCAGCCCGTCCCCGGCGATCGTCGTCAGGGTGCCGGTGCCGTCGATACGGCGGATCCGGTGGTTGGCGTGGTCGGCGACGAGGATCGCGCCGCCTCCCAGGGCCACGTCCGCGGGGAAGGCCAACTGTCCGTCCGGCGCGGGCCCGCCGTCCCCGGCGAACCCGGCGGTGCCGTTGCCCGCCACGGTGCCAGGCAGGCCGTCTCCGTCCCGCGCATCCGGCGGACGCCGCAACGCCGTCGCCCTGGCCGTCACGCCGCCACCACCCGGACCGGGCGCGGCCGGACCTCGGCGGCCCCCGTCACCTCACACGTCCCCGGCCTCGTCCGCCTCATCGGCATCTCCTTCCGCACCGTCGTTGGCATCCCCCCTGCATACCGGTCGGGGGGCGGATCACAGGAGCAGCCACCGCGTCGGCCACTCGCACGAGGGAGGAACCGGGTGGGGCGAACAGCGAGGCAATCCGCACGGGAGGAAGCCCGGCGGGCGTCGACGGCTGTAACGGGGCGGACAGATGTGCCCCGCTCCGCCCCTGTGCGCCGTTTCTCGCCTCAACGGAACTCGAACAAGTGACGCCGAATCGATTCGGCATTCCAAACGGGGGAACGGCGGCATATCACCGCTCTGTCCGGGCTAACGATGGACCGGGATGAAAGTCCGGTGCGTGCCACGACGGCCGCGCGGACGCCCCGCTCGAAGCCACGGGCGGCGCCCCGCGTTCCGTCTCACGGACGCAGCCGTCATGACGACCGCCATCGGTGAACCGTGCGGCGCGCGGTGCCGTGCTCCGGCCGCCCCCCTGCGGGCCCGGACGGACCGCACCAGGACGCCTCACATTCCCTCGTATTCCCTCACATTCCCTCGCACGCTTCGATCACAGCCCCAGGAGGACCCGGAGATGAGCACCGACGTGCAGACCAAGAAGGAAGCCTACAAACGGGGGGAGGAACAGGGGCGCGCCGATGCGCTCGCCGGGAAGCCCTACGCCGACCCGCCACGCGACGGCTCGCGCGGGGAAAAGGACCAGTACGCGAACGGCTACGACTGGGGTTACGAACAGGGCAAGGCCCAGAAACTCGACCTCGTGGTGTGGCAGGAGGGCGGGGTCGAGGACGCTCCCGGTGGGCTCGGCACCACCATCAACATCTGCGTCCGCACCCCGAACTGGAGCGAGACGGTCGACGCCGGCGCATGCAAGCACGTCTTCACCGCCCCCACCGGATTCCGCTGGAACGGCACGGTGGGCGCCCAGTACAAGCGCATCGATCAGACCACGGGCGGCAACCTGCCCCCCGTCCAGCCCACGGTCGGCGACGACGGGCGCACGCTGACCTTCACCTACCACGTGCACCTGAACACCGGCAGCGACGACAAGGACTGCATCGTCTACACCTGCGGCCTCGAAGCCGTCGACGGTGCCGGGGCCGGCCGCCACACCGACGGCGTCGCGCAGATCGGTACCGCACCTCCGGCCAAGCTCAAGGCCGAGGTCATCGAGGACGAGGACTGAGAGGGCGGACCCGGACACCATGACCACTGTCGTCACCTCAGGCGTCTTCTCGTCCACCACCCCCGCCATCTCACCGGTCAACGGCGTGGGCACCGACTACATCCAGTGGGGCAGCGCCGGCAGCCAGAGCGGGTACCAGTTCCGCGGCGAGGCCGCGGACGTCCAGCTCGACGGCACCGAGTTCGTCGTCGGTACCTTCATCCACCGCAACAAGCCCACGAACGTCAACCCCAGCCAGTTCGACGTCCAGCTGACCGTCAACGTCATGTTCGAGGACGGCAGCACGACCGACCTCAATTTCAGCTTCCACCACAACGAGACACCCAACAGCACGGGTACCAGTCCGGCGGACGACGACCTGGTCGACCTGCAGACCTTCATCCACCCCCAGCCCGTCACGGTCGACGGCAAGCAGTACCGGGCGGTACTGAGCGGGTTCAAGCGCAACGGCCAGATCGTCCGGCAGTTCCGCAGCCCGGAGGGCGGCATCAACTTCGCCGACGTGGTCTGCATGTTCACGCTCGACGAGCCCGACGTGATCATCTCCGGCCTGCGCTATCAGGGCACGAGCACCGGCCAGGCGGACGAATACGTCGAGATCCTCAACAAGGGAGGCGGACCCCAGGACCTGACCGGCTGGAAGGTGGAGGCCAAACCCACCGGCTACTCGTTCCCCTTCCCACCGGGAACGGTCATCCAGCCCGGCCAGCGGTACCGCGTCTACACCAACGAGAACCACCCGGAGTACGGCGGCTTCTCCTTCAGCTCCTCCAACGAGGTCTGGCGGGACCAGGGCGGCATCGCCCGCTTGGTCGCGGACGACGGCTTCGTCGTCGACCAGTCCCCCTACCTGGACAAGGGGTTCAACAAGACCGGCACTCCCTGAGCCGTGACTCGCCGGTCCATCGATGACGTCCGATGACAGGTGAGGGGGGACGACTCCTCACCTGTCGTTGCGGATGCCGGGTAACGGCTCGTGGCGTCGTCCCGTGTCGGTGGGTATGAGGGAATCAGGGCATTACCGGCGTGGGGTGCCGTGAGTTGCCCTAGTGTGTGCGCGGCGTGAAGGCCGGTTACAGGGGTGCTCCCCTACTACGGGAGTGCTCCGTTCGGGGGGTGCGGTGTGACGGGTGCCGGGCGATTCGACGTGTTCGTGTCCTACGCGCATGAGGACCAGCCGTGGGCCAAAGCGCTGGCGGAGAATCTGCACCGGCTCGGTCTTGATGTGTGGCTGGATGAGTGGGAGGTCGCCGGGGGCGACCTGGTGGCGGCACGCTTGCAGGACGGACTGGCGAAGGCCGATGCCGTGGTGCCGGTCGTCAGCCGGCACTGGATGGAGTCGGGCTGGTGCGGTGAGGAGTTCAACTCCGCCGTGACGGCCGCGGTGGAGCGGCGACAGCGGGTGATCCCGGTCCTGCTGGGCGAGGTGGTACTGCCGCCGTTCCTCGCCTCACGGCTGCGCGTCGACTTCCGCCACGTGGCATCCCCGCAGCAGTACGAGGACCTCGTCGGGCAGGTGGAGCGGGCGGT
>NZ_BNBF01000008.1:0-3118 GCF_014654935.1 Streptomyces capoamus | reverse complement strand
TCGAGGGCTGCCGTCGGGGCAGCGCCCGAAGCGCGACGAGCCTGTGGTGGTGCCGCCCACGGCGTACTGGCCGGAGGGCCCCGTAGCGGGCGAGCTACGGATCGGCGCGGACTCCGTGGTGTTCTCCACCGTGGGCCGTACGGTGTCCTGTGCGCCGTGGGGTGTCGACCGGGATCTCGAGCAGAAGCTGTGGGGGCTGCAGCGGGCCCGCGCGAGGGCGACGGGCGGGGTGGTCCTGCGGCGGTTGCCACTGCTGGACGAGGCGAACGCCGCCGCGGGGTCGGCGGGGGCACTGGTCGCTGTGGGGGAGGCGCTGGGGAAGCGCTTCGTGCACGGCGAAGCGGCGAGCGAACTGGTCAGGCAGGAAGAGCTGGCCCGGGCACGGAACGCGTCCTTGCAGATCGGGCTGGCGGTGGATGACCCCAGGTGGGTGGATCTGCCCTGGGAGACCCTGACCGTGCCTGGTGCGGCGGGCCCGCTGGTGCTGTCGGATCAGGTGGAGCTGTATCGCACCCTGCGGCGGGACAGCGAGCCGGTGGCGGTACAGGTGCCGGGACCGTTGCGCATCCTGGCGGTGGTGGCCAGCCCCGAATCCGGCGGAGGCGAACTCCTTGACTACGAACGTGAACTGAGCCGGATCCTGGACGCGGTCGACCCCGCCCGCTCCGGACACGGCGCGTACGTCCAGGTGCTCAACTGGGGAAGCCTGGCCGAGATCCGTGCGGCGCTGGAGAAAGAGCGTTTTCACATCCTGCATCTGTCCTGCCACGCCGCCCCCGGGATGCTGATCCTCGAGGACGAACACGGTCACGCCGACGAGGTCGACGCGCAGCGCTTCATGGGCGCACTGCCCGCCGACCGGGGTGTTCCGCTGGTGGTACTCGCGGGCTGCTCCACCGCCCGTACCTCCGTGGAGCGGCAGGCGGCCGGGGACGAGGGCGAGGCGGACGGCACGGGCCCCGCCGACACGGCCGATGCCGACGGGGAGGGGAGGAACCGGGCGGGGCTGGCGCGCGCGTTGCTGGAGCGCGGGGTGCCGGCCGTACTGGCGATGACCGAGGCCGTGACCGACCGCTACGCCACCGAACTGGCCGCGGACATGTACCGGACGCTGGCGCGGGCCGAGCACCCCAACCCGCTGACCGCGCTCTCGAACGCCCGCCGCACCCTGGAACAGCGGCGCCGCGAGCTGCCGGAGCGTGACCCGCGCGCCGGGTGGCCCGAGTGGGCCACTCCCACACTCTTCTCGGCCGGCCCGCCCCTGCCCCTGTTCGACCGCGCCCACGGCGACGAGCAGGTGGCGGTCGCAGCGGAAACGGCGCTGGAAGAGGGCATGGTGGTGCGCAAGGTCGGCGAGTTCGTCGGCCGCCGCGCCGAGCTGCGCCGGCTGCTGGCCGCCCTGCGGGGCCCGCAGCGGGCCGGTGTGCTGGTGCACGGCATCGGCGGGGTCGGCAAGTCCACCCTCGCCGCCGAGCTGCTGCACCACTACGGCACGGAGCACCAGTTGGTCGTGCCGATCGCGGCCGCCACGACCCGCACCGTCGACTCCGTCCTGGAATGCCTGCGGCAGCGCCTGAGGGCACACTGCCGGAACGCGGGGCTGCCCGAAACGGATCCGCTGCGGCACGTGGTGATGGACCTGGCGGACGCCAGTTCCCCCTGGCGGGACCGGTGGGAGCTGGTTCGCCAGGTCGTGCTGCCACGCCTGCCGGCCATGATGATCGTGGACAATGCCGAGGATCTCCTGACCTTTGCGCCGTCGGGCGAGGGATGGGAATTTACTGACGGGGACCTCGCGGAACTGCTGGCCGCGTGGGTGGCGGCCGGCCCGTGCACCCGGCTGCTGGTCACCAGCCGCCATCCCTTCCACCTCCCCCGACGCGCACACAAGCGGCTCACCACCCACCATCTGGGGCCACTGTCGCTGGCGGAGACCCGCAAACTCATCTGGCGCCTGCCCGGCCTCGACGCCCTCACCCCGGCCGAACAGCGGCGCGCCTACGCCGACGTCGGAGGCCACCCGAGAGCACTGGAATACCTCGACGCCCTGCTGCGCGGCGGCCAGGCACGCTTCCCCGACATCGCCGATCGCATGGAGGCTGCTCTGGAGGACCGTGGCGTCGCCGACCCGGAACGCTGGATGGCAGGTGTGCAGGGTGACCTGGACAAGGCGCTGGCCGAGACCGTCACCCTCGCGGTCGACGACGTCCTGCTGGACACCCTGCTCGCCCAGCTCGACGGCGTGCCACGAGCGCGGCAACTACTGGAAGGGATGGCCGTCTACCGCACCCCGGTCGATGAAACCGGGGCCGCCTGGATGCTGTCGGATCTCACCGCACCCCCCGAACCCGACCCGGCTCTCCGCGAGCGCATCGAAGCGGTGGGCGCCCAGATCGCGGCAGCCCGCACGGCCGAAGCAGGGCCGGACGAGGGCGATGGTCTGCCGTTCGAAGCACTCGCCGAATACAACGCGGTCCTGGAGGAGTGGCGGCGGCCACCGGTCGTCTTGGACGCCCAGGCCCAGAAGGCGTTGAAGCGGCTGCTGGACCTAGGGCTTATCTCACCGGCTCCCGCGCCCCAGGAGGGGCCGGGCAGCCAGTCCACCGGTCTGACCGTGCATCACTGGACCGCCGACGCCCTCCGCAGGCGCGCCCGCGCCGACACCCTCTCAGTCGCCCACCAGCGGGCCGCCGCCTACTGGCGGTGGCGCGTGAACGTCTGGCCCCAGCCACGCGCCGACGACATCACCCAGCTCATCGAGGCCCGCCATCACCACCACCGGGCGGGCGATCTCGATCAAGCCGACGCCGTCACACAGTACGTGTGCCTGCAGTTGCACACCTGGGGAGCCTGGGACTGGGAACAACGCCTGGTGGAAGAGACGCTCACCTGGTTCCCGACCCGCTCCCGCCCTCCCGCTGGCTACACCCACCAGCTAGGCATGATCGCGCAGGCGCGGGGAGACTACCAGCAAGCCGAGGAACACTACCGGTCCGCCCTCACCATCCTGGAGGAGCTCGGCGACCGCGCCGGCATCGCCTCCAGCTACCACCAGCTCGGCATCATCGCGCAGCTACAGGGGGACTACCAGCAGGCCGAGAAACGCTACCGCGCCTCC
>NZ_BNBF01000007.1:330741-333310 GCF_014654935.1 Streptomyces capoamus | reverse complement strand
GGAGCCACCCCGCACGGACGTCCCGCCCGGCACGGGAAACCACACCGCGTTTCCGGCCACCACACCACCGATTGCCGGCGCGAGAGCCGGCCGGGCGGCCCCGTCCACCCCGGCATGCCCCGGTCGCCGCCCGTCGCCCGGCTGGCAGACCGAGACCAGACGGGCTTCGTGACGGGCCGCCGGCCGCGCGCCGCGCCGCCTCGCCCGCGCGCCGTGCCACCCCGTGCGCGGTCTGCCGTCCCGGACCACTGTCTCCCCCGCCGTGTCCCCACCCCGGCACCCCCCGCGCCGATCATGGAGGCTGGAGCATACCGCGCCCGCTCGAGTGGCAGCCGCCCGGAGCCCGTCCTAGCGTGGCCGCATGATCGAGCTTGCGGGGCTGACCAAGCGGTACGGCGACAAAGTGGCGGTCGATCACCTCACCTTCACCGTCCGGCCGGGTGTCGTGACCGGCTTCCTGGGACCCAACGGGGCCGGGAAGTCCACCACCATGCGGATGATCCTCGGGCTCGACCACCCCACGGCCGGCGACGTCCGCATCGACGGCACGCACTACGACCGGCTCAAGGACCCGCTGACGTACATCGGCGCCCTGCTGGACGCCAAGGCCGTGCACGGCGGCCGGAGCGCCTGGAACCACCTGCTGTGCCTCGCGCAGAGCAACGGCATCCCGTCCAGCCGGGTGGCCGAGGTGCTGGAGACCGTGGGGCTGACCGCCGTGGCGCGTAAGAAGACCAAGGGGTTCTCGTACGGCATGGGGCAGCGGCTCGGCATCGCCGCCGCGCTGCTCGGCGACCCGCGGATCGTGATGTTCGACGAGCCGGTGAACGGATTGGACCCGGAGGGCATCCACTGGATCCGGAACCTGATGAAGTCGCTGGCCGCGCAGGGCCGGACGGTGTTCGTGTCCAGCCACCTGATGAGCGAGATGGCGCTGACGGCCGATCACCTGGTGGTCATCGGGCAGGGCCGGCTGCTCGCGGACACCTCGATGGCCGACTTCGTCCGGGCGAACTCGCGCTCGTACGTGCGCATCCGCTCCCCGCAGCGCGAGCGGCTGCTCGACGTGCTGCACCAGGCGGGGATCACCGTCGTGGAGGCGGGCGGCGGGACGCTGGAGGTGGCGGCCGGCAAGCCCGAGCAGATCGGTGAGCTGGCCGCGCGCAACGGGATCGTGCTGCACGAACTGAGCCCGCAGCAGGCCTCGCTGGAGGAGGCGTTCATGCAGTTGACGGCGGAAGCCGTGGAGTACCACGCGCACGCCGGGCCCGCCGCGGTCCCGCAGGGCTGGGGCGCCGGCTGGAAGGGAGCCTGAGCCATGGCGGCCGTACAGGTCATCCGGTCCGAATGGACCAAGATCCGGTCGGTGGCGTCCACGGTGTGGACCCTGTCGCTGGCCGTGGTGGTCACCGTCGCCCTCGGCATGCTGCTCTCCGCGCTGTCGAACAGCCAGTACGAGAACATGCCGACGCGGGAGCGGCTCTCCTTCGACCCCACCATGGTCAGCTTCGCGGGCATGACGCTCGGCCAGCTCGCGATGATCGTGTTCGGGGTGCTGGTCGTCTCCAACGAGTACAGCACCGGCATGATCCGGGTCTCCCTGGCCGCCGTACCGCGCCGCGGCACCTTCCTGTCCTGCAAGGTCGCGGTGGCCGCGGCGCTCGCGCTCGCCGTCGGCATGGTGACGAGCTTCGCCGCGTTCTTCCTCGGCCAGGCGATGCTCGGCCCGCACCGGGCCGCCATCGGCGACCCCGGGGTGCTGCGCGCGGTGTTCGGCGGCGGGCTCTACATGACACTGATCGCGATGTTCTCCATGGGCGTCGCCGCGATGCTGCGCTCCCCGATGCTGTCGCTGGGCATCCTGATGCCGTTCTTCTTCCTGATCTCCAACATCCTCGGCAACGTCGACGCCACCAAGAAGGTCGGCCGGTTCCTGCCGGACCAGGCCGGCAGCCGGATCCTGCGGGTGGTCCCCCGGATGGGCGACGACACGCCGTACGGGCCCTGGGCCGGGCTCGGGATCATGGCGCTGTGGGTGCTGGCCGCGCTGGCGGGCGGCTACGTCCTCCTCAGGCGGCGCGACGCCCAGTAGGACCGGCTTCACGGACGGTAGTACTCCGGTCTTTACCCGCTCTTGGGCGGAACCGTCAGCGCCTCGATATCCTCCTAACCCTTACGGGGGCGTGTGCCCCGCTGTCCTGAACCTTTCGATGGGTGCGGAGCATGATCGAGGCTGTCGGCCTGACCAAGCGCTACGGCGACAAGACCGCCGTGTACAACCTTTCCTTCCGGGTGCGGCCCGGGGCCGTCACCGGCTTCCTCGGGCCCAACGGCTCGGGCAAGTCCACGACGATGCGGATGATCCTCGGACTGGACAACCCCACGTCCGGTTCGGTCACCATCGGCGGCCACCCGTACCGCAAGCTGCCCAACGCCCCCCGGCAGGTCGGCGCGCTGCTGGACGCCAAGGCCGTGCACGGCGGCCGGACCGCCCGCAACCACCTGCTGAGCCTCGCCCAGATGTCGGGCATCCCGGCCCGCCGCGTGGACGAGGTGCTCGGCGTCGTCG
>NZ_BNBF01000007.1:330427-330703 GCF_014654935.1 Streptomyces capoamus | reverse complement strand
GCCTCCAGGGCGTGGCCAGGAAGCGCTCCAAGGGGTTCTCGCTCGGCATGGGCCAGCGCCTGGGCATCGCCGCCGCACTGCTCGGCGACCCGCAGGTGCTGCTGTTCGACGAGCCGGTCAACGGCCTCGACCCCGAGGGCATCCTCTGGGTCCGCAACCTGATGAAGGCCCTCGCGGCCGAGGGCCGCACGGTCTTCGTCTCCTCCCACCTGATGAGCGAGATGGCGCTGACCGCCGACCACCTCATCGTGATCGGGCGCGGCCAGCTGCTCGCCG
>NZ_BNBF01000007.1:317664-330387 GCF_014654935.1 Streptomyces capoamus | reverse complement strand
ACATGAGCGTGCGGGACTTCATCTCGGCGAACTCCGCCGACTTCGCGCGCGTGCGCACGCCCGACACCGAGCCGCAGCTGCGCGAGAAGCTGACCTCCGCGCTCACCGAGGCGGGCGGGCACGTCATGCCCGAGCAGGACGGCGCGCTGCGGGTGACCGGGCTGCCGCTGCCCCGCATCAGCGACCTCGCGCACGAGGCGGACGTCCGGCTGTGGGAGCTGTCGCCGCACCAGGCCTCGCTGGAGGAGGCGTACATGCGGATGACGCAGGGCGCCGTGGACTACCGCTCCACCGTCGACCAGAAGGCGGGCCTGCAGCAGCCGCTGCCGCCCGGGGTCCAGCCGCCCCTGCCGGTCCCCGGCCAGGGCCAGCCCGGCTGGTACGCCCCGCCGCCGCCCCAGCAGGGCGGTCTGCCGCCCGCCGGGGAACTGTACGGCGGCGCTCCGGGCGCGAATACGGCGCCGGTGGCGGCCAACCCGTACGCCCAGCCGGCCGCCCCGGCCCAGCCCGCGCCCCAGGCCGCCCAGCCCACCGCCCCGGCCCCCGCGGCCGCTCCCGTGCCGCAGGCTCAGCCGCCGGCGCTGACCAAGGAGGCGCCGGCCCCGACGGCGGCCCCCGCGCCGGCCCCCGCGGCCCCGCCCGTGCCCGCCGCCGCTCCCCCGGCCCCCGCGGCCGCCCCGGCGCCCGCCGCCTCCGCCCCCGCCGACCCGACCCAGCCCGAGGACGCCCGATGAGCACCCACCAGCCCCCGATGCCGCAGCCCCCGGCCGCCGCGCCCGGCGGGCCGTACCCCGGCTACACCTCGCCCATCCCGGTCGTGCGCACCCACCTCGGGCACGCGCTGGCCGCCGAGTGGACGAAGATCAGGTCGGTGCGCTCCACGATGTGGACGCTCGGCGTGTTCACCGTGCTCGTCGTCGGCATCGGGCTGCTGGCCGGCACCCTGGTCCAGTCCAACTCCGACTCCGACAGCCTGTCCGGTGAGAACCCGCTGTCCTTCGGCTTCTTCGGCCTGCTCGTCGGGAGCATCTGCATCATCACGCTCGGCGTGCTGACCACCGCCTCGGAGTACGGCACCGGCATGATCCGTACGACGATGACGGCGTGCCCCAGCCGGGCCCGGGTGCTCGCGGCCAAGTCGGTCGTGTTCTTCGCCGTCGCCTTCGCCGTCACCCTGGTCACCTCCGGCTTCGTGGCCATGGTCCAGGCGTCCATGCTGGAGAGCACCGGCGCGCGCACCCCGTCCGGCGGGGACTGGCTCAAGGCGACCGTCGGCATCAGCCTCTACATGGCGCTGCTCGGCCTGCTCTCGCTGCTGATCGGCTCGGTGATCCGGCATTCCGCGGGCGCCATCACCATCATGATCGGCGTGGTCCTGGCCCCGCTGGTGCTGGCGATGTTCATGGTGACGGAGTCGCTCGACAAGCTGCGCACCTGGCTGTTCGAGTACTCGATCCCGAACCAGCTGAGCGTCTTCTACTCCAACTCCCTCACCGAGTCGGGGCCGTCCGGCTGGGACCCGTTGTGGATCATGCTCGGGGTGACGGCGGCGGTGTACGCGGGCGCGTACTCGCTGCTGCAGAGCCGGGACGTGTGAGCCCGGTCCGGACTCAGAATTTCGGCGCGTTACGGGACCGCTGCACCCGCGTGGTGCGGCGGTCCTTCGCGTTCCAGCAGGCCTTGTGCCAGTGCCGGCGGTCGTCGACGCCCGCGTGCTCCGGCCAGGCCACCACGTGCGGGACACCGGAGGGGATCAGCTGGTCGCAGCCCGGGCAGCGGTAGGTCTTGCCCTCCGTGCTGGCCCCGGCGACGTGCCGCACGCTCCAGTCCTCGCCCTGCCAGCTCTCGGTGGACTGCCAGCCGCCGTACCGGCCGGCGTGATCGTCCTCGGCGCTCCGGCCCGACGATCCGGCTGCCTTCGGTCGGTTGCGGCGCGGGGACACGGGACACCTCTCGGGGCTGTACGGGAAGCACGGGCTCCGTCCAGCCTACGCGTCCGCGCGGGGGGTACGTGGGGGGTACGCGTAAGGAACCAACCCGTACAAGTCCCCCTGCGGCGCGACCCATTCTGCAGACAATCCGCAAATCTCTCCGCCAGGCCGTGTCCTGGACACGTGTCAGACGGTTATGCCGGGTGGGGGAGCTCCGGGTCGGAGCCAAGGAAGCAGGAAATGCGATGTACGTAGGAAGCTTTGTGCTGGCCGCCCAGTTCCCGGGCCAGGGCCCCGGGGAGGCCCTGCACCGGGCGGTCCGCTCGGCGGAGGTCGCCGAGCAGTCCGGGCTGGACGCGGTGTGGCTCGCCGAGCACCACTTCGTGCCGTACGGCACGTGCCCGTCCGCGGTGACCCTGGCCGCGCTGCTGCTCGGCCGCACCCGCCGCATCCGGGTCGGCACGGCGGTCAGCGTACTGCCCACGGCCCATCCGGTCGCCCTGGGCGAGCAGGCCGCGTTGCTCCACCTCACCAGCGGCGGACGGTTCTCGCTGGGCGTCGGACGCGGCGGCCCCTGGGTCGACCTGGAGGTGTTCGGCGCGGGCCTGGAGGCGTACGAACACGGGTTCCCGGAGTCCCTCGATCTGCTGCTGCGCTGGCTGAGCGAGCCGTCCGTGGCGGCCTCCGGCGAGCGGTTCTCCTTCCGCGAGGTGCCCGTGGTGCCCCGCCCCTCCGAGGCCCTCACGGAGACCCCCGGCCCGGAGGTCGTCCTCGCCTGCACCTCTCCGGGGAGCGTACGGCTGGCCGCCGAGCGCGGGCTGCCGATGCTGCTCGGCATGCACGTCGGGGACGAGGAGAAGGCCGAGATGGTCGCCCTGTGGCGGCGCTGCGCCCGGGCGGCGGGCCGGCCGGCCGAGGAGATCGCACGGGCCGCCCACGTCTCGGCCGGGGTCTGCCAGCTCGCCGACCGGCGCACGGACGCCGTCGAGACGCTGACGAAGGCGATGCCGGGCTGGCTGAAGGAGGGACTCGCGGCCCATGTGACGGTGGACGGACGGGCGCGCACAATGCGCGACCCGCACGCCTACACCGAACTGCTCTGCGGGCTGCACCCGGTGGGCACCCCGCGGCTCGCGGCCGACCGGCTCGCGGCCACCTCGGAGCGCACCGGCATCTCCCGCTTCGCCCTCCTGATGGAGGGCTCGGGCGACCTCGCGGCCACCGAGGAGAACCTGCGGCGCCTGGGCGCCGAGGTGCTGCCCCAGCTGCGCTGACCCCCGCTCCCCGCGGGGCCGCCCGGGACCGCACGCGCCCGCCACGGGTGGGACGGCAAGCCGGCGGCTCTCCGTCCCGGTCGCACCGAAGCGCGCGTCAGCAGTCCCGGAGCTCCGGCGACTGGTTCAGCAACTGGTTGCGCACCGACGTGAAGCGGGCCAGCGTCTCGTCCACCGAGGCGTCCAGCGGGAACACCGCCACGCGGTGGCAGTTCTGGAAGGCCAGCCGCACGCCGAAGTGCCGCTGCAGCGCGCCGCGTATCGCGTCACTCGCGAGTGCACGCAGCAGCTGACCGCGTGCCTGCTCGTCCGGCGGAGGCGTCTGGTTGTCGGCGAAGGGTCCGCCGTCCACCTTCAGCTGGGCCACCAGGGAGCTGATCATCTCCCATGCGTAGGGCAGGGAGGTCCGGACGCAGTCGACGAATGCTGCTTCGTCGACCTCGCCTCGCTCGGCCTGTTCGAGTAGGGCCGGTGAGACGTCGAGCGACATGGGTTCTCCTCTCGCACCCCCGGGAACGCAGGGGTTGCCGGACAGATAGGGGAGTTCGCGATTTCGAACACGCTCGGTACATGGGCCGCAACCTCCCGTCCCTACGGTAGGCAACGGTAGGTGACCACACCAGCAGAATGCGTATATGGAACGGTCCGGTTACGCCCACAATCGGCCAGGGATGAACAAGAGGTTCAGGGGACAAATGGGGTGATCCACTGGGAGCGGGACGGGCGGATCGCGAGCACCGGCGGGCGTCGAGTAGCGTTGCCGACCATGCGTCTCGTCATTGCCCGATGCTCGGTCGACTACGCCGGCCGGCTCACCGCCCACCTGCCCTCGGCGCCGCGCCTGATCCTGGTCAAGGCGGACGGCAGCGTCTCCATCCACGCCGACGACCGGGCCTACAAGCCGCTCAACTGGATGTCGCCGCCCTGCGCGCTGAAGGAGGGGACGGGCGAGGACGAGGGCGTGTGGACGGTCGTCAACAAGGCAGGCGAGAAACTGATCATCACGATGGAGGAGATCCTCCACGACTCCTCGCACGAACTCGGGGTGGACCCGGGTCTGATCAAGGACGGCGTGGAAGCGCACCTCCAGGAACTCCTGGCCGACCGCATCGAGACCCTGGGCGAGGGCTACACCCTCATCCGCCGTGAGTACATGACCGCGATCGGGCCCGTGGACATCCTGTGCCGGGACGCCGACGGCGGCACGGTCGCGGTCGAGATCAAGCGCCGGGGCGAGATCGACGGCGTGGAGCAGCTCACGCGCTACCTCGACCTGCTCAACCGCGACCCGCACCTCGCGCCGGTCCGCGGCGTCTTCGCCGCCCAGGAGATCAAGCCCCAGGCCCGCGTCCTCGCCACCGACCGCGGCATCGACTGCCACATCCTGGACTACGACGCCCTGCGCGGCATCGAGGACGACAAGCTGCGCTTGTTCTAGCCCCCCCGCTCCGGTCGTCCCGCCGCGCCCCCGCCCGGCACCGCCGCGCCGGCCGCGCGGCGGTGCCGGGCGGCCGGCGTCACATCAGTGTGTTCGTGCCCGGAGCGGTCTGGGACGCGGAGGCGCTGCTCGACGTGGTCCCGGTGGCGCCGTCCGTGCCGCCGCCCGTCGTGGTGGTACCGGCGTCACCACCCGTGGTGCCGCCGCCGGTGCCACCACCTGTGGTGCCGCCCGTCGTCCCGCCGGTGGTGCCGCCCGTCGTGCCACCGGTGGTGCCGCCCGCGCCGCCGCCGGTGGTGGTGCCCCCCGTGCCGCCGCCCGTCGTGCCACCACCGGTCGAGCCGCCAGTGCCCGTACCGCCGGACGTCGTGCCGCCGGTACCGCCTGACGTCGTACCGCCCGACGTGGTGCCGCCGCCCGTCGTCCCGCCCGTGGTGCCGCCCGTGCTGCCGCCGGTCGAGCCGCCGCCCGACGAACCCGTCGAGCCGCCGGGCTTGGGCGACTTCGACGGGGAACCGGAGGGCGACGTGCCGGAGGGGGACGGCGCGGCGCTCCCCGACGGGCCGGGCGTGCGGGCCGGCGGGACGGGATCGTCGGCCGTGCCGTACGTGCCGTCCGGTCCCGGTGACGTGGGCAGGCTGTCGGCCGAGCCGGTGTCGGCCGGGTCCTCGCTCGCGCCGCCGTCGGTCAGGCCCTGGGTCGCCGACGGGTTGGCGTCCACCTTGCCGGCCGGGTCGCGCCCGGTGTCGTCGGGGGACGTCATGCCGAGCGCTACGACCGTGCCGAGCACGGCGGCGAGCAGCGCGCCGGAACCGGCCGCCACGACGTTGCGCCGGGCCGGACGCCGTAGCCCGGGCCTCTTCCCCGCCGGCCGCGGGAGCCGCTGGGTGACCAGGGTGTCGCCTGCGGGGCCGTGCGACGGCGGCACCGGCTCCCCGGTCCGCGGCTGCGCGGACTCCTCCCCCGCCGGGAGCGCCGGCGGCCCGGGCACCTCGCCGGCCCGGTCGGCGAGCAGCGCCAGCGCGCGGCGGCCGGCGACCGCCCCCCGCTTGTCCGCGAGGGCGCCGCGCAGTCCGCCGGAGGCCTCCAGCTCGGCGCGGGCCCGCTCCAGCTGTCCGGTGCACAGCGCGAGGATGCCCAACTCGTGGTGGAAATAGGCTTGTTCAGTGACCTCACCGGCCAGCCGGGAGGCTTCCGCACCGGACCGCAGGGCCCGTTCCCAGGCGCTCCAGTGGAGCCCGGCGGCGAAGGCGGGCGCGGCCGTGCGGGCCAGCTGCACCGCACCGCTCTCCTCGCCCTCGGCGGGCGGCGTCGTGCGCGGTGCGACGGCGGCGAGAGCGGCGAGCACCGCGTCGGCCTCCGCGCACACCCGTTCCGGGGTGACCGAGGGATGGCCGGCCCACCAGGTGTAGTGCCGGGCGGCGCTGCGGGCGTGCTCGGCGGCGTCGTCGGCGTACCCGGCGGCCTCCAGCTGGGTCTGCACGCCGGCCGCGAGCCGGTAACGGGCGCCCACCGGGGAGACCAGGCCGCAGCTCGCCAGTTCGCCGAGGGCGGCGTCCGCGTGGGTGTCGCCGACCAGCGCGGGCAGGTGCGCCGGGTGGGGTATCTCGCCGCCGAGGGCGACCGCGAAGCGCAGGGCGGCCCGGGCGGAGGCGCTCAGCCGGGAGGCGAGCAGCGGGGCGGGGGCCGCGGCCTCGCCGAGGGAGGGCAGCGGGACCGAGTCCTCCAGGTCGGACGGCAGCTCGGCCGGCAGGTCCGCCGGCGGGCGTACGTCCTCGAAGACCCCGTACTCGTCCACCGCGCCGGCGCCGGCCCGCAGCTCCTCGCGCTGCCGCAGCAGGGCGCCGGCCTGCACGAAGCGCAGCGGCAGCCCCTCGGACTCGAACCACAGGTCGCCGGCCCAGTTGGCCTCGTCCTCGGTGAGTACCCGGCCGACGGTGCGCTCCAGGATCTCCACGCCGGCGGCGCGGTCGAGGCCGGCGAGGAAGACCTCTTCGACGTCGGCCTCGGCGGAGGGCGCCGGCACGTCGGGGGTGACGCCGAACAGGAAGGCGCACTCGGGAGTGGCGTCGAGCAGTTCGTCCAGGGCCGCGCCGCCGAACTCCAGGTCGTCCAGGATCACGACCGCGCCGATCTCTCCGACGCAGGCGAGGAGTTCCTCCCGGTCGGGGCGGTGGCCGGAGGCGTCGTAGGCGGTGTGGAACAGCTCGTGCAGGAGGTCGCCGGCCGTGCGGTGGAAGCCGCTCAGGCGGATCACGCCGTCGGGGGCGAGGTCCAGGCAGTCCTCGGCGACCAGGTCGAGCAGGGCGGTGCGGCCGGAGCCCGCCGGTCCGGTGAGGCGCACCGAGCGGCCGCGGGCCAGGAGGCGGACCAGGCGTTCGCGTACGTCCTGGCGTTCCAGCAGGGAGAGCGCCGGCTGGGCGGGACCGGGCGGCACGGGCGGCCGGGCGGCGCGTTCGGTCTCGGCGCGCTCGGCGGCGGTGCGCTTGCGGGGCCGGCCGGGGAGCCGGACCGGCGGGCAGGGCTCTATCTCGCTGCCGTCCACCGGGTTGACGGTCAGCTGGAGGTCGCCGGTGACGAGCTGGGCCATGCGGGCGGGCGTGGCCGTGCCCGGGGCGAAGTCGGCGGTGAGGGAGTCCCGGGGCGGGCGGCGGCTGAGCGCCTGGCCGTGCTCCTCGGGTCCCGCGTTGATCGGGTCCATGGGTTCATGCCCCCCAAAAGCGTGTGCTCGTGTCCGGCCCCTCCCGGCCTTGTCGCACACCGCGCTGTCGCTTCTGGTCCGGGCCCGCTCGGTCGAGGGTTGCGAGGTGGCGGGCGACCGCACCCTAAACCTTGGCTCAGTATCTCCGACAGGGCGGGGTGCCATGCGGTCCGAGACGTCACGGTCTTGTGAGGATTGCCCTCGACGTGCGCCGACGTGCGCTTCGGCCGTGCCTCCGGGTCTCCCCCGGCGCCCGGGTCTCCCCCCGCCGCCGCGGTCTCCCCCGCCGCGCGAGCCTCCACCGTCGCGTGGTTCCGGAGCGCCGCCCGAGTCTCCCCCACGGCGAACCTCCCCCGCCGCCCGGCCTCCCCCGCCGGTCGGGCCTACCGCCGCCCGGGCCGTCCCGCCGTCCGGCTCAGCGCCGGACGCGTGTCGAGCCGCCGGACACGGCGGACACTGCGCACCCCGGACACAGCGCGCCCCGCGGACACAGCTCGCCCCGCGGAGACTGCGCGCCCCGTGGGCACCGCGCCGCGGCGGGCGACGGGCCGTCGTCGGCCGCGTCTCACACCCGGGGCAGCGACTCCACGCCGATGCCGCCCTCGATGGCGAGGATGCGGTGCAGCCGGGTGGCGACCAGCAGGCGCTGCATCTGCGCCGGCACGCCCCGCAGCACCAGGCGGCGCCCGCAGCGGCCGGCCCGCCGGTGGGCGCCCATGATCACCCCGAGTCCGGTGGCGTCCCAGGAGTCCAGTTCGGACAGGTCGAGCACCAGGTCGCCGACTCCGGTGTCGAGGGCCGAGTGCAGGGCCGTACGGGCGTCCGCCGCGCTGCGGACGTCGAGGCGGCCCCCGACGACCAGCTCGGCGTGGTCGCCCCTGATGTACATATGCGCTCCCCGTAGAGTGCGGTTGGCGGACTCGGTGACGATGCTGTGCAACGTCTGACTGTGCGGGTGGCGGTGCGGTTGCTGCTTGTAAGCGAACCGATACCGAATTCACCCCCGGGAGTGACACTCCCGGGGATTTCGTCCAGAGATGGGTGGACTAGTACCTGTAGAAGCCCTGCCCGCTCTTGCGGCCGATGTCACCGGCGTCCACCATCCGGCGCATCAGCTCCGGCGGGGCGAACTTCTCGTCCTGGGACTCGGTGTAGATGTTGCTGGTGGCGTGCAGCAGGATGTCCACGCCGGTGAGGTCGGCGGTGGCGAGCGGGCCCATCGCGTGCCCGAAGCCGAGCTTGCAGGCGAGGTCGATGTCCTCGGCGGTCGCGACGCCGGACTCGTAGAGCTTGGTCGCCTCGACCACGAGGGCGGAGATCAGCCGGGTGGTGACGAAGCCGGCCACGTCCCGGTTGACGACGATGCAGGTCTTGCCGACGGACTCGGCGAACTCCCGGGCGGCGGCGAGGGTTTCGTCGCTGGTCTTGTAGCCGCGGACCAGCTCGACGAGCTGCATCATCGGCACCGGCGAGAAGAAGTGCACGCCGACGACCCGCTCGGGGTGCTCGGTGGCGGCCGCGATCTTGGTGATCGGGATGGCGGAGGTGTTGGAGGCGAGCACGGTGTCCTCGCGCACGAGCTTGTCGAGCGTGCGGAAGATCTCGTGCTTGACCTCCAGCTTCTCGAAGACGGCCTCCACGACGATGTCGACGTCGGCGGCGGCGTCCAGGTCGGTGGTCGCGGTGATGCGCGCCAGGGCGGCCTCGGCGTCCTCGGCCGCGAGCTTGCCCTTGCCGACGAACTTGTCGTAGGAGGCCTTGATGCCGTCGGTGCCGCGCTTCAGTGCCTCGTCGGTGACGTCACGCAGAACGACGTCCCAGCCCGCCTGCGCGGCGACCTGAGCGATACCGGCCCCCATGAGCCCGGCCCCGATGACGGCAAGCTTCCGTGCCACTCCGACTCCCCTTTGAACGCGCTCCAAGTCTGCTTCTCCGGCGGACCATAGCGCTCCGGAGCGGCTGTGTGAGCAGTAAGTAACGCGTGTCACGGTCTCAGACGCTGAGACGCCCGTCACGGGGCCCCAATTCCACGCGGGCTCGCGGGTTTTGGCGGCACCTTTTCTCACGGAACCGGCATGTTGCGCCCCATCTGACCGCTACTCTCCGTGCTCGGGACGCTGCACATGGATCATGAAGGGGGTGCGCCATGCCGGCGCGGAAGGTGGTCACGGGACGCAGCCAGGAACCCCATCGGCGCTACGCGGAGGAACTCCATCGCCTGCGCACCGCCAGGGGCTTGAGCCTGCGCGCGCTGGCCGACGTGGCGGGCTGGGACCCGTCGCTCTTCAAGAAGCTGGAGAGCGGGGAGACTCCGGGCGGTCCGGAGGTCGCCGAGGCGCTGGACGAGTTCTACGGCACGCCCGGACTGCTGCTGGCTATGTGGGAGATGGCGGTGGGGGATCCGACGCAGTTCAAGGAGCAGTACCGGCGGTACATGGTTCTGGAGTCGGAGGCGGTGAGCCTGTGGCACTTCGGGGTGAGCATCCTGCCCGGTCTGTTCCAGACGGATGCCTACGCGCGCGAGGTGCTGGCGCTCGGCGGCTACAAGGGCAAGGAACTGGACCAGCAGGTCGCTGCGCGCACCGGGCGGCGAATGCTCCTGGAGGGCGAGGACGCCCCACCGTTCCGCGCCCTCATCGCCGAGGCGGTGCTGCGCACCCCGCTGCGCGACACAGGGGCGTGGCGGCAGCAGTTGGACCACCTCCTGGAGGCGTCCGAGCGCCCGGGCATCGCCCTGCAGGTACTACCGGACAGCGCTGGTCTGCACGGCTTGGTGAGCACCGCCGTCATGTTCCTGCGACTGACGAACGGTACTACCGTGGCGTACACGGAGAACGCATACCGTGGTGAACTGATCCAGGAAAACGCTGCAGTTGAGCAACTGCAACGTGCGTACGATGCCATGCGCGACCAGGCGCTGAACCCAGCCCAGTCGCGGAAGTTCATCCTGCGGATGTTGGAGGAAGTGCCGTGCGAGCCATCGACCCGAGCGGAGTGACCTGGCGCAAGAGCACCTACAGCAACCCCGACGGCGGCGAGTGCCTCGAAGTCTGCGACAGCATCCCCGCCGCCGTCCCCGTCCGCGACAGCAAGACCCCCGACGCCCCCGCCCTTCTCTTCACCGCCGGCTCATGGTCGTCGTTCGTCGGAGCCCTCAAGGGTGGCGTGTTCCAGTAGGCGCCGTTTGTCCGGCTTGCCCGCGGCCGTGAGCGGGATGTCGGGCACGAGGTGCAGGGCGTCGGGAGCGTAGAGGCGGCCCTTGTGGACGGTGACGAAGTCGCGGATCTCCTCCAGTGAGGGCCGCTGCCCGGCAACCGGCACCACGGCGGCGTGGACGTGCTCCGTCACGTCCTCGTCCCGGCTGCCGAAGACCGCGCACCGGGCGACGGCGGGATGGCTCAGCAGGAGTTCCTCCAGCTCGGCCGGATAGACGTGGCCACCGACGACCACGATCATCTCCTTGATCCGGTCCACGATGTAGAGACGGCCGTCCTCGTCGAGGTAGCCGACGTCACCGGTGCGCAGCCAGCCGTCGCGCAGCACCTCGGCGGTCAGCTCCGGCTGCTTCCAGTAGCCGTGCATCACATAGGGCGAGCGCACGTGGACCTCGCCCGGTTCCCCCGGCGGCAGGCTGGTGCCGTCGGCGTCCCGAACGGCGATCCGGACGTCGGGCAGGGGCCGGCCTGCCGTCAGCCGGCCGCCGCGGCCGGTCAGCGCCAGTTCCTCCGGACCCGCTTCGGTGATGAGCTGGGCCTCGGCCTGCCCGTACAGGCCGTAGAGCACGGGCCCCAGCGCCTTGGCCGCCTCCCGCAGCCTGGCCGGTGAGGCGGCGGTCCCGCCGTAGCTGATCCGGGAGAGGCTGGACAGATCGGTGCCGGGCACGTCGGGATGGTCCACGAGCTGGTAGAGGAGCGGCGGCAGCAGCCAGGTGTGGGTGATGCGCTCGCGCTCCACCGTGGCCAGCACGTCCCCGGGCTCGAAACCGTGCCGCAGGACCACCGAGCCACCCCTGAGCAGCGCCATGTCGGCGAAGATTCCGGCGAGGTGGGCGAGCGAGGTGCAGGCCAGATGGCGGGGCGGATCGCCGGCGGCGGTGAGAGGGCGGTCCAGGATGCGCCGGTAGGAGCCATGGGTCATGCGGATGCCCTTGGGGATGCCGGTGGTTCCGCCGGTGTGCCGGATGCACCAGTCGTCGTCCGGGCCCACCAGACCGCCCCTCGGCTGCGCGGGGCGCCGGGCGGCCGTGGCCAGCACGTCCTCGGCGAAACCGCTCGGTCCGAGGGAGAGCGCCGGGGGGACGCCGGGAAGAATGAGCAGCTCACGTGCACAGGCGTTCTGTCGCTGGTCCACCAGCAGCAGGGAGCAGTCCGCGCTCGCCATCACACGCGCCATGACCGGCGGGCTCATGCCCTCGTAGAGGGCGACGACCCGGGCGCCGGCCAGGTTGACGGCGTAACGGGCGACGAGGGCCTCGGCGGTGTTGCCGGTGAGCAGGGTGACCGTGGTGCCGAGGGCCACCCCGCGCTCCGCCAGCTCTCCGGCGAGGCGGTAGACCTGGTCCCGGAACTCGGCGGCGCTGATCACCAGCCCTTCGGCGGTGGTGACGGCCGCCCTCGACGGATCGGCGGACAGGACCTCGAGTACCGCCTCCACATAGCCACTGAAGTCGCCTTCCTCGGCCTCTCGTCGTCGGCTCATCGCCGTTCTCCCTCTGCAGGATCCGGTGGACACCCGCGACGCTAAGGCCCCGTCCCTCATGCCTTCCACGACCACTTCCGCCATGTACTCATGACGCGTCGCGCATGAAGGACTCCACGGCCACACGGCGGAAGTCCAGGGCGGCCGGGGAAAGATGGGCATGGGCGCGCCACACCAAGGTCAGGGTCCGGTGGCAGTCCTCGGCGTCCAGCCGCAGCAGGGCCACCCTGCCGTGCTCGCCGAGAGCCGGGCGCGCCATGGCCGGCATCAGGCCGACGCCCAGTCCGGCGCCGATCAGCTCGGGCGTGGCGGCGGCCTCGTCACCCTCGCAGACCACCCGGGGCGTCAGTCCCTCACGGGCGAAGAGCCGCTCCAGCAGGGCGCGTTGCCAGTGGCCCGTGCGCGTGGTGACGAAGTCCTCGTCGGCCAGCTCGGCCACCGCGACGCGCTCGCGACCGGAGAGCGGGTGCCCCAGCGGAACGGCCAGCAGCACCTCTTCCCGAACCAGTTCCACCGAGCACAGCTCGGGCCCGGCGAGCGGCTGGGAGGCGAGCGCCAGATCCACTTCACCGGAGGCCAGATGCCTGCGCATCGAGTCCACCGGGGTCTGGAACAGGCGCACGCTCGCCCCGGGACGCAGCGTACGGAAGGCGGAGAGCACCCCGGCGAGCTGCAGCAGGG
>NZ_BNBF01000007.1:307415-317621 GCF_014654935.1 Streptomyces capoamus | reverse complement strand
TCTCGGCGGCCACGGCGACACGGCCCGGCCCGGCACCCGAGGCGTCGGCCATCTCCCGCCGGGCGTCGTCGAGTTCGGCCAGAACCCGCTCGACCCGGTGCAGGAAGGCGGCGCCGTGCTCGTTGAGCCGTATCCGGCGCCCCTGGCGATCGAACAGCTGGACGCCGAGTTCCGACTCGAGCCGGATGATGGTGCGGCTCACCGATGGCTGGGCCACCCGGAGTTGCTCAGCGGCCCGGCTGATGTGCTGGTGACGGGCCACGGCCTGGAAGTATCGCAGCGACAGCAGGTCCATGGCGGTAGTCTCACCCTCACCCCGCACCGTCGGGTCGCTGCGAGCGCCCCGGGACGTCACCGGTGCGGAGCGAGGAGTTCAGTCGAGCCCTCCCCGCACGGCATAGCCGAGGACCCGCTCGCTCAACAGGTCCTCGATGTCGTCCAGGAGCGCGAGCACCTCTCGGGACACTGCGCGCGGATCGCGGCCCTTGACCATTTCGCGGCCGATGACCCCGATGACCGTGCCATGGATCCAGCCGATCTGGCCGGCCATCAGGTGGGGCAGTTCGTCGTCGGCCGCCGCGCCGGTCTCCTCGCGCAGGGCCTGTTCCAGGTTCGCCTGGACCTCCTGGGCGAGGGCCCAGAGGCGGGAGCGCAGGGCGGGGGCCTCCTCGATGACCTTCATGAAGGCGGCGTAGCCGGGGAGCAGGCCGACCCGGGGCGAGACGCCCTCGACCTCCTCGCGCAGTTCGCG
The DNA here is from genome assembly GCF_014654935.1 of Streptomyces capoamus. Lineage (GTDB taxonomy): Bacteria > Actinomycetota > Actinomycetes > Streptomycetales > Streptomycetaceae > Streptomyces > Streptomyces capoamus. The sequence goes on along the minus strand of NZ_BNBF01000007.1, from coordinate 316,870 downwards.
GATGACGGCGGCGGCGGCCGACTCCCCGTCGGGACGGCCGCGGACCCAGCGGGCGAGGCGGTCGATCACGCCGGCGGAGCGGTCGAAGAAGAGGTCTTCCTTGGTCGGGAAGTAGTTGTAGACCGTGTTGACGGAGACGTTCGCCGCCTCCGCGATCTCCGCGACCGTGACCGCGTCGAAGCCGCGCTCGATGAACAGACCCGTGGCGACGTCGGAGATGTACTGCCTGGTCTGCCGCTTCTTCCGCTCCCTGAGTCCCTCAGCCATGCCCGCATCCTAGCCGTGCCCTGGGCAGCCTAAATTTTTGGAGTCATTGCAAATTTTCAGCGACTCTGTTTTTCTGTCCGCATGCCAGCAGTCATCAGCACGGCGGGCCTCGCCCGCACCTTCCGGACCAAGGCCGGACCCGTGGACGCCGTCCGGTGCGTCGACCTCACCGTCCACGAGGGGGAGATCCTCGGCTTCCTCGGCCCCAACGGCGCCGGCAAGACGACCACCCTGCGGATGCTCACCACCCTGTTGAAGCCGACCGGCGGCGCGGCCACCGTCGCCGGGTGCGACCTCGCCACCGATCCGGCCGGGGTGCGCCGGGCCAGCGGTTACGTCGCCCAGTCCGGCGGGGCCGATCCGCAGATCACCGTGCGGGAGGAACTGGTCACCCAGGGCCGGCTGTACCGCCTGCCGAAGGCGGAGGCGGTCGCCCGCGCCGCGGAACTGGCCGAGGAGCTGGACCTCACCTCGCTCCTGGACCGGAAGACCGGCGCGCTCTCCGGGGGCCAGCGCCGGCGCCTGGACATCGCCATGGCACTCACCCACCGCCCGAAGGTGCTGTTCCTGGACGAGCCCACCACCGGCCTGGACCCCGCCGGACGCGCCGACCTGTGGACGCTGGTCCGCCGGCTGCGCGACGAGCACGGCACGACCGTCTTCCTGACCACCCACTACCTGGACGAGGCCGACGCCCTCGCCGACCGGCTGGTGATCGTGGACCGCGGCACGGTCGCCGCCGAAGGCACCCCGAACGCGCTCAGACTCCGCCACGCCGGCTCGCTCGACGCGACCCTCCAGGACACCTTCCTCGCCATCACCGGCCGCGGGCCCGCCGCCCCGGCCGGCCCCGCCCCCGTCGCCGTATGACGCCCGTCAAAGGTTCAGGAACCGCCCGATGCTGCTTCACGACACGGCCCTCGTCTACGGCCGCTACCTCCGCCAGTCCCTGCGCTCCCGCTTCGCCCTGCTCTTCGGGGTGCTGACGCCCCTGCTCTACCTGCTCTTCTTCGGCCCGCTGCTCACGGAACTGCCGCTGGGCGGGCAGGGCAGCTCCTGGCAGGTGCTGGTGCCCGGGCTGCTGTTGCAGCTCGGCCTGTTCGGTGCGCTGTTCGCCGGGTTCGCGGTCATCATCGAGAAGGGGCAGGGGGTGGTGGAGCGGATGCGGGTGACGCCGGTCAGCCGGCTCGCCTTGCTGCTCGGCCGGGTGCTGCGGGACGCCACGGTGTTCGTCTTCCAGGCGGTGCTGCTGGTGCTGGCCGCGCTGGTGATGGGCCTGCGCGCACCGCTGGCGGGCGTCCTGATCGGCTTCGCCTTCGTCGCGCTGCTCACGCTGTCGCTGGCCTCGGTGTCGTACGCCCTCGGCATGAAGGTCCGCACCCCGCAGGAGTTCGGCCCGCTGATCAACATGGTGTCGATGCCCTCCATGCTGCTGTCCGGCCTGATGCTCCCGATGACCCTCGCGCCGGCCTGGCTGGACGTGCTGTCCCACTTCGTCCCGTTCCGCTATCTGGTGGACGCCGTCCGGGACGCGTACGTCGGCCACTACACGACCCCGCACATGCTCTACGGCACCCTGGTCGCCCTCGCCTCCACGGCGCTGTCCGTGACGCTGGGCACACGGGTGTTCCGGACCACCGGCGCGTAACTACGCTGACCGTATGGTCAATCTGACGCGCATCTACACGAGGACCGGCGACCAGGGCACCACCAGCCTCGGCGACATGAGCCGGGTGCCCAAGACGGACCTCAGGATTTCCGCCTACGCGGACGCCAACGAGGCGAACGCGGTGATCGGCACCGCCATCGCGCTGGGCGGCCTGGACGAGGAGATCGTCGCGGTCCTCACCCGCGTCCAGAACGACCTGTTCGACGTGGGTGCGGACCTGTCGACGCCGGTGGTGGAGAACCCCGCGTTCCCGCCGCTCAGGGTGGAGCAGTTCTACGTCGACCGGCTGGAGGCGGACTGCGACCGCTTCAACGAGCGGCTGGAGAAGCTGCGCTCCTTCATCCTGCCGGGCGGCACCCCGGGCGCCGCCCTCCTGCACCAGGCGTGCACGGTCGTGCGCCGGGCCGAGCGCTCCACCTGGGCGGCCCTGGAGGTGCACGGTGAGACGATGAATCCGCTCACCGCCACCTACCTCAACCGTCTCTCGGACCTGCTGTTCATCCTGGCCCGCAGCGCCAACCGGGAGACCGGCGACGTGCTGTGGGTCCCGGGCGGGGAGCGCTAGCTAGTCCCCGGTGCTGCCGTCGGTCAGCTCGCGCAGGATGTCGAGGTGGCCGTTGTGCCGGGCCGTCTCCTCGATCAGGTGGAGCAGGATCCAGCGCAGGTCGACCGCGCTGCCGTCCTGCCGCTCCTTCTGCGCCCGGGTGTCCAGGTCGTGCGCGGCGACCAGTTCGTCGTGGCGCGCGGCCTCCTCGGCGTACTCCGTGAGCAGCCGGGACAGCGGGATGTCCACGGCGATCCGCATCTCGCGGTCGGGGTCCTCCTCGGTCCAGGGGCCCTGGTCCTCCTCCCCCAGGAAGACGACCCGGAACCAGAAGTACTCGACCCAGCGCAGGTGGTTGATCAGCCCGCTCAGGGTCATCAGCGGCGAGCCGGGCAGGTGCGCCTTGCGGGCGTCCTCGTCGGAGAGTCCCTCGCACTTGGCGCGCGCGGTGGCGCGGACGTAGGCGAGGAAGGTGGTCAGCTGGGTGCGCTCGTCCCAGGCGGGAGGCGTGTCGGTGCGTGTCATCGCCGCGATCATGTCCCGGTGCCCGCCTCGCTGTCGACAGACTTTTCGGCGGGCCCGCGCAACTTCTGGGCAGGGCCCCCCTGCGGGGGCCGCTTGGGGAACAGCGTGTAGCCGGCGGCGATCACCACGTTGATGCCGATCACCCACAGCATCCGCTGCTGCCACGCCCGCAGCGGGCCGGTGTCCCCGGCGTCGCCGACGTACCAGACGGCGCCCTGGAGCAGGGCGAGGGCGACGGCCGCGGCGAGGATCCAGCGGCCCGCGACCTTCCACTCGTGCACGGTGCGGGCGGTGCCGTACCGCGGCGGTGCGGCCGGGGGCGGACCGCCGGCGAAGCGGTGGGCCACGCGGGCGTCGGCCCAGGCGATGGTGGAGTGGCCGAGGCCGGCCGTGAAGCCGATGTAGACCGCGGCGAGACCGTGCCGCCAGTCCGGTTCGGCGCCGTTCCTCAGGTCGATCGCGGTGACGGCGAACAGCACGAGTTCCAGCAGCGGTTCGCACAGCAGCAGGACCAGGCCGGTGCGTGGCATGCGGAGCGCGTACCGGAAGGCCAGTCCGGCGGCCAGCAGCACCCAGAACGCCACCTCGCAGGCGATGATCAGTCCGACGATCACGGTTCGCTCCCCTCGTCCACCCTTCCAGGCTCCCCGCCGGGTCCGCCCGTCGCGTCGTCGGCGCAGACGAGAGCGCCGTAAGCGAAAGTCGCAGTCCGGCACCGTTCCCCAGGATCAGGCGGTCCGCCCCGCGGCCGTGTTGGATGGGGGCATGCCCCGTACGCCCCGCCGTCCGCACCGCGACGACCTGCACATCGCCGTGGCCGGACTGCTCGGCGGGGCGCTGCTGTGGGCGCTCGGGATCCATCCCCGCACGGCCTCCGACAGCCTGGTGCTGCTGGACGCGCCCTGGGCCGCGCTGGTGCCGCTGGCGGTGACCGCCGGGTGCGAGCCGCTGCGCCGTACCCGGCCGCGCACCGGGCTGCTGATCGGCACGGCCGCGCTGGTCCTGGACACGGTGACCGTCGGCAACCTCGTCACGGTCGTGCTCTACACCGACCTGGTGTACGCGGCCGTCCTGTACGGCACCCCGGCCTCCGCCCGCCGCATCCCGTGGATCACCGGGATGCTGACGGTCGTCGGCGGGATCGTCCCGGCGGCGCTCTGGCGCGATCCGCAGGGGCTGCTGATCGGTGTGGGCGTCGGGGTGGTCGCGCTGGCCCCCGCCGCCACCGGTGCGCTCGTGCGCAACCACCGTGATGCCGCCGAGGCCGCCCGGTTGCGCGCCGAACAGACCGCACTGCTGGCCGAGATGGACCGCACCCAGGCGGTCACCGCCGAACGGGCGCGTATGGCGCGGGAGTTGCACGACATGGTCGCGGGCCACCTGTCGGCCATCGCCCTGCACTCCACGGCGGCGCTCTCCCTCGACGACGCCCGGACCACCCGGGAGGCACTGGCCGTCATCCGGGAGAACAGCGTGGCCGGACTGGACGAGATGCGCCGGCTGATCGGCATCCTGCGCACCGGATCGGGTGACGTGGAGCCCGCCGCGTCCCCCACGCTGGACGGTCTCGGCGCACTGGTCGACAGGGCCCGGGCGGGCGGGCTGGACGTCACGCTCGACGCGGGGCACGGCGAGGTGCCGGCGCCGGTGGAGCTGGCCGCGTACCGGATCGTGCAGGAGTCGCTGACCAACGCCCTGAAGCACGCGGCGCGCGGGCGGGTCCGGGTGTCGCTGCGGCGGCGCGACGGCGCGCTGGAGATCCGGGTGACCAGCACCCACCGGCCCGGTGACACCCCGCGCGTACCCGGCTCCGGGGCCGGTCTCACCGGGATGCGGGAGCGGGCCGCGCTGCTCGGCGGCACGTTCGAGGCCGGACCGCGCGGCGGGCTGTGGGCCGTACGCGCCGTGCTTCCGCTCACCGAAGGAGACCCCGCATGATCCGTGTCCTGGTCGCCGAGGACCAGTCCGCCGTCCGGGCCGGGCTGGTGCTGATCCTGCGCAGCGCGCCGGACATCGGGGTGGTCGGCGAGGCGGCGGACGGCGAACGGGCGGTCGAGCTGACCCGTGACCTCCGGCCGGACCTGGTCCTGATGGATGTGCAGATGCCGCGCCTGGACGGTGTGTCGGCGACCCGGCGGATCGTCGCCGAGCGGCTCGCGGACGTGCTCGTGCTGACCACCTTCGACCTCGACGCGTACGTCTTCGGGGCGCTGCGGGCGGGTGCGGCCGGGTTCCTGCTGAAGAACGCCGAGGCGCGGGAGCTGCTGGAGGCGGTGCGGACGGTGGCGCGCGGGGAGGGGATCGTGGCGCCGGCCGTGACGCGGCGGCTGATCGCCGAGTTCGCCGCGGCACCGGTGCGCGGGGCGGGGGCAGACCCGGCCGTGCTGGAGGGTCTCACCCGGCGGGAGCGGGAGGTGCTGGGCTGCGTCGGCGAGGGCCTGTCGAACGCGCAGATCGGGGCACGGCTGGACATGGCGGAGGGCACGGTGAAGACGCACGTCAGCCGGTTGCTGGGCAAGCTGGGGCTGCGCAGCCGGGTGCAAGCGGCCGTGCTGGCGCGCGAGTTGGGTCTCTAGCCCGGCCCACTCCCGAGTGGTCCAGACCTATTGACCTGTGGTCCAGACCTTTCTACCCTCGCAGCACCGTGGGCATGAAGGCTCAGTCATGCCCCTGACACCCCCGACGACGAGGGAGGCGCAGCATGCGCTTCAGACACAGAGCCGCGGCGGCATTCGCGACCCTGTTGCTCCCCATGGCCGGCGCGGTCGGCCTCGCGAGCCCCGCCCAGGCCGCGGCCTGGGGGCCCCCCCGCTCGAGCGTAGCCGAGAGTGGGGGAGCCACGGCCACCTTCACCAAGACCAGCGACTGGGGCACCGGCTTCGGCGGCCAGTGGACCGTCAAGAACACCGGCACCAGCGCCATCAGCTCCTGGACCGTCGAATGGGACTTCCCCTCCGGCACCAAGGTCACCTCGGCCTGGGACGCCACGGTCACCAACTCCGGTGACCACTGGACGGCCAAGAACGTCGGCTGGAACGGCACCATCGCCCCCGGCGCCTCCGTCTCCTTCGGCTTCAACGGCTCGGGCCCCGGCTCCCCGTCCAACTGCAAGCTGAACGGCGACAGCTGCGACGGCACGACGGTCCCGGGCGACGCGGCCCCCTCCGCACCCGGCACCCCCACCGCCTCCTCGGTCACCGACACCTCGGTGAAGCTCGGCTGGAGCGCGGCCACCGACGACAAGGGCATCAAGAACTACGACGTGCTGCGCGACGGCACCAAGGTCGCCACGGTCACCGGCACCTCGTACACCGACACCGGCCTGACCGCCGGCACCGACTACTCCTACACCGTGCGGGCCCGCGACACCGCCGACCAGACCGGCCCGGTCAGCGGCGCGGTCAAGGTCCACACCACCGGCGGCGGCACCACTCCCCCGCCCCCCGGCGACAAGGTCAAGCTCGGCTACTTCACCGAGTGGGGCATCTACGGCCGCAACTACAACGTCAAGAACCTCGTGACGTCCGGTTCCGCGGCCAAGATCACGCACATCAACTACGCCTTCGGCAACGTCACCGGCGGCAAGTGCGCGATCGGCGACTCCTACGCCGACTACGACAAGGCCTTCACCGCCGACCAGTCGGTCAGCGGCACCGCCGACACCTGGGACCAGCCGCTGCGCGGCAACTTCAACCAGCTGCGCCAGCTGAAGGCCAAGTACCCCCACATCAAGGTGCTGTGGTCCTTCGGCGGCTGGACCTGGTCCGGCGGCTTCGGCGAGGCCGCGAAGAACCCGGCCGCCTTCGCCCAGTCCTGCTACGACCTGGTCGAGGACCCGCGCTGGGCCGACGTCTTCGACGGCATCGACATCGACTGGGAGTACCCGAACGCCTGCGGTCTGACCTGTGACACCAGCGGGGCCGCGGCCTTCAAGAACCTGATGTCCGCGCTGCGCGCCAAATTCGGCTCGAACAACCTGGTCACCGCGGCCACCACGGCCGACGGCTCGGCCGGCGGCAAGATCGAGGCCGCCGACTACGCGGGTGCTGCCCAGTACGTCGACTGGTACAACGTGATGACGTACGACTTCTTCGGCGCCTGGGACGCCAAGGGCCCCACGGCCCCGCACTCCCCGCTCACCTCGTACGACGGCATCCCGAAGGCGGGCTTCACCACCGCCGACGCACTGGCCAAGTTCAAGGCGACCGGCGTACCCGCGAAGAAGCTGCTGATCGGCATCGGCTTCTACGGCCGCGGCTGGACCGGCGTCACCCAGGACGCCCCGGGCGGCACGGCGACCGGCCCCGCGTCCGGCACCTACGAGCAGGGCATCGAGGACTACAAGGTCCTGAAGTCGTCCTGCCCGGCCACCGGCACCGTCGCCGGCACGGCGTACGCCCACTGCGGCAGCAACTGGTGGTCCTACGACACACCCGCCACCATCAAGTCCAAGATGGCCTGGGCCAACAGCCAGGGCCTCGGCGGGGCGTTCTTCTGGGAGTTCAGCGGCGACACCAGCAACGGTGAACTGGTGAGCGCGATCAGCGACAACCTGTAAGAAATCCCCTAAGCGACATTGACGCGCTGACCGGGCGGGGCTGCTTCCAGCCACGCGAGGAATCCGGTCAGCGCGTCTTCGCTCATCGCGAGTTCGAGGCGGGTGCCCCGGTGCGTACAGGCCAGCACCACCGCGTCCGACAGCAGCGCCAGTTCCTCCTCGCCGTCCGGGAGCCGGCGTCCCGCCACCTCGATCTGCGCCCGCTCCAGGACGCGGCGGGGACGCAGGGCGTAGGAGAAGACCCGGTACCACTCGATGCGGTCGCCGTTGTAGCGGGCGACGCCGTAGGACCAGCCCTTGCCGCCGGTGTCCGGTTTCTCGGGCACGTCCCAGCGCAGCGAGCAGTCGAAGGTGCCGCCGGAACGCTGGATGAGCCTGCGCCGCAGCCCGAACAGGAACAGTCCCACCACCACGAGCGCGACCACGATCCCGCACACAGTCAGAGCGAGGACCATCGGCACCGACCTCCTCGTCTCCCAGGTAGTGGAACTAGGTAATGGAACGGAAAAAACACCCGCATCTACTTCAGCCGCGGCCGGGACCACAGGGTCCCGGCCGCGGCTGAGTCACGTCACCGTACAGCGCGCGGCTAGCGCGCCGCCGCAGCACGCAGTCGGACGTCCGCGCGGCGCTCGGCGGCGGCGTCGCCCTCCGCCTTCGCGCGCTCCAGCTCCCGCTCCGTGCGCTGGACGTCGATCTCGTCCGACAGCTCGGCGATCTCGGCCAGCAGCGACAGCTTGTCGTCCGCGAACGAGATGAAACCGCCGTGCACCGCGGCGACGACCGTTCCACCATCACTCGTACGGATGGTCACCGGGCCCGACTCCAGCACACCGAGCAGCGGCTGGTGACCGGGCATGACGCCGATGTCGCCGGACGTGGTGCGCGCGACGACCAGGGTGGCCTCGCCGGACCAGACCTGGCGGTCGGCGGCGACCAGCTCGACGTGCAGCTCAGCAGCCAAGGGTGGCTCCTCGGGTCACCACCCGGCGGGGGTGCCGGGTGTTGGGGTCAATTCTAGTGGGCGTGGATGAGGGGGCGGGACGCGCCCGCCCCCTCGGATGAGCACGGGGCTCAGGAGACGCCCAGCTCCTTCGCGTTCTTCTTCAGGTCCTCAAGACCACCGCACATGAAGAACGCCTGCTCCGGGAAGTGGTCGTACTCGCCGTCGCAGATCGCGTTGAACGCGGCGATCGACTCGTCCAGCGGCACGTCCGAACCGTCCACGCCGGTGAACTGCTTGGCGACGTGGGTGTTCTGGGACAGGAAGCGCTCCACACGACGGGCCCGGTGGACGACGAGCTTGTCCTCCTCGCCCAGCTCGTCGATACCGAGGATCGCGATGATGTCCTGGAGGTCCTTGTACTTCTGCAGGATCGTCTTCACGCGCATGGCCGCGTTGTAGTGGTCCTGCGTGATGTAGCGCGGGTCCAGGATCCGGGACGTGGAGTCCAGCGGGTCCACGGCCGGGTAGATGCCCTTCTCGGAGATCGGACGGGAGAGAACCGTCGTCGCGTCGAGGTGGGCGAAGGTGGTCGCCGGGGCCGGGTCGGTCAGGTCGTCCGCGGGGACGTAGATCGCCTGCATCGAGGTGATCGAGTGACCACGGGTCGAGGTGATGCGCTCCTGGAGGAGACCCATCTCGTCGGCCAGGTTCGGCTGGTAACCCACCGCGGACGGCATGCGGCCGAGCAGGGTGGAGACCTCGGAGCCGGCCTGCGTGAAGCGGAAGATGTTGTCGATGAAGAACAGCACGTCCTGCTTCTGGACGTCACGGAAGTACTCGGCCATGGTCAGGCCGGCCAGCGCGACGCGCAGACGGGTGCCCGGGGGCTCGTCCATCTGACCGAAGACCAGCGCGGTCTTGTCGATGACGCCCGAGTCGGACATCT
>NZ_BNBF01000007.1:306052-307378 GCF_014654935.1 Streptomyces capoamus | reverse complement strand
CCTCGATCAGGTCGTTGCCCTCACGGGTGCGCTCACCGACACCGGCGAACACGGAGACACCGTCGTGGTTGTTGGCGACACGGTAGATCATCTCCTGGATGAGCACCGTCTTGCCGACGCCGGCGCCGCCGAACAGACCGATCTTGCCGCCCTTGACGTACGGGGTCAGCAGGTCGATGACCTTGACGCCGGTCTCGAACATCTCGGTCTTCGACTCGAGCTCGTCGAAGTTCGGGGCCTTGCGGTGGATGGACCAGCGCTCGCCCTCGTACTGCTCGTCGACGTTCAGCACCTCACCGAGGGTGTTGAACACCTTGCCCTTGGTGAAGTCGCCGACCGGGACGGTGATGCCGTCGCCGGTGTCGACGACCGGGGCCTGGCGGACCAGACCGTCGGTCGGCTGCATGGAGATGGTGCGGACCAGGCCGTCACCCAGGTGCTGGGCGACCTCCAGGGTCAGCGTCTTCTTCTCGCCCGCGTTGGCCGGGTCGGCGACCTCGACGTGGAGGGCGTTGTAGATGTCCGGCATCGCGTCGACGGGGAACTCCACGTCGACGACCGGGCCGATGACCCGGGCGACGCGGCCCGTAGCCGTCGCGGTCTCAACAGTGGTGGTCATTATCGGTCACTCCCCGCGGTCGCGTCGGCCAGGGCGCTGGCGCCACCGACGATCTCGCTGATTTCCTGGGTGATTTCGGCCTGGCGGGCCGCGTTGGCAAGACGGGAGAGCGTGTTGATCAGCTCGCCCGCGTTGTCGGTGGCCGACTTCATCGCGCGCCGCGTGGCGGCGTGCTTCGAAGCGGCCGACTGGAGCAGCGCGTTGTAGATGCGGCTTTCCACGTAGCGCGGCAGCAGGGCGTCGAGGACGTCCTCCGCCGAGGGCTCGAAGTCGTACAGCGGGAGGATCTCGCCCTTCGGGCGGGCCTCCTCGGCGACCTCTTCGAGGCGCAGCGGCAGCAGCCGGGCGTCGAGCGCCGTCTGCGTCATCATCGAGACGAACTCGGTGAAGACGATGTGGAGTTCGTCCACACCACCCTCGGCCGTGTCCTTCTCGATGGCCTCGATCAGAGGCGCCGCCACCTTCTTGGCGTCCGCGTACGTCGGCTCGTCCGTGAAGCCCGTCCACGACTCCGAGATCTTGCGCTCACGGAAGTTGTAGTGGGCCACACCGCGCCGGCCGACGATGTACGTGTCGACCTGCTTGCCCTCGCGCTCCAGGCGCGCGGTCAGCTGCTCCGCCGCCTTGATCGCGTTGGAGTTGAAGGCGCCGGCCAGACCGCGGTCGCTCGTGAGGAGCAGGACCGCGGCACGGCTCGGGTTCTCCGC
>NZ_BNBF01000007.1:293144-306013 GCF_014654935.1 Streptomyces capoamus | reverse complement strand
CTCCGTGGTGAGCGGGTGCTTGGTGTTCGACCCCGTTCCGACCGCCGTGACCGCGCGCGTCAGCTCGGTCGCGTACGGCGTGGAGGCCGCCACCTTGCGCTGCGCCTTGACGACGCGCGAGGCGGCGATCATCTCCATCGCCTTGGTGATCTTCTTGGTCGCGGTGACGGATCGGATGCGACGCTTGTAGACCCGGAGCTGGGCTCCCATGAGTCAGGTCCCTTCCTTACGTCACTTGGCGGCAGCGGCAGGAGTGTCCTCGCCGAGCAGCTTGCCGTCCGAGGTCTCGAACTGCTTCTTGAACTCGGCGATCGCGTCGGCCACGGCCGTCAGCGTGTCGTCGGACATCTTGCCGCCCTCGCGGATGGAGGTCATGAGGCCCTGCTCCTTGCGGTGCAGGTACTCCAGCAGCTCCTTCTCGAAGCGGCGGATGTCGGCGACCGGCACGTCGTCCATCTTGCCGGTGGTACCGGCCCACACGGAGACGACCTGGTCCTCGGTGGACATCGGCTGGTACTGGTCCTGCTTCAGCAGCTCGACCATGCGCTGACCGCGCTCCAGCTGCGACTTCGACGCGGCGTCCAGGTCGGAACCGAAGGCGGCGAACGCCTCCAGCTCACGGAACTGGGCGAGGTCCACGCGGAGGCGGCCGGAGACCTGCTTCATCGCCTTGTGCTGCGCGGAACCACCGACTCGGGAGACGGAGATACCGACGTTCAGCGCGGGGCGCTGACCGGCGTTGAACAGGTCCGACTCCAGGAAGCACTGGCCGTCGGTGATGGAGATGACGTTGGTCGGGATGAACGCCGAGACGTCGTTGGCCTTGGTCTCGACGATCGGCAGACCGGTCATCGAACCGGCACCCATGTCGTCGGAGAGCTTGGCGCAGCGCTCCAGCAGGCGGGAGTGCAGGTAGAAGACGTCACCCGGGTAGGCCTCACGGCCCGGCGGGCGGCGCAGCAGCAGGGACACGGCGCGGTAGGCGTCGGCCTGCTTCGAGAGGTCGTCGAAGATGATGAGGACGTGCTTGCCCTCGTACATCCACTGCTGGCCGATGGCCGAGCCGGTGTACGGCGCCAGGTACTTGAAGCCGGCCGGGTCGGACGCCGGGGCGGCGACGATGGTCGTGTACTCCAGGGCGCCGTTCTCCTCCAGCGCGCGGCGCACGCCGGCGATGGTGGAGCCCTTCTGGCCGATGGCGACGTAGATGCAGCGGACCTGCTTCTTCGGGTCGCCAGAGCGCCAGTTGTCGCGCTGGTTGATGATCGTGTCGACGGCCAGGGCGGTCTTGCCGGTCTGGCGGTCACCGATGATCAGCTGACGCTGGCCACGGCCGATCGGGGTCATCGCGTCGACGGCCTTGTAGCCGGTCTCCATCGGCTCGTGCACCGACTTGCGCTGCATGACCGTGGGGGCCTGCAGCTCGAGGGCGCGGCGGCCGGACGTCTCGATCTCGCCGAGGCCGTCGATCGGGTTGCCGAGCGGGTCGACGACACGGCCGAGGTAGCCCTCGCCGACCGCGACGGAGAGGACCTCACCGGTGCGCGTGACCGGCTGTCCCTCCTCGATGCCGCTGAACTCGCCCAGGACGACCGCACCGATCTCGCGCTCTTCCAGGTTCAGCGCGAGACCGAGGGAGCCATCCTCGAACTTCAGCAGCTCGTTCGCCATGGCCGAGGGCAGACCCTCGATCTTGGCGATACCGTCGCCGGCGACGGTGACCGTACCGACCTCCTCGCGCGAGGCCGCGTCCGGCTTGTACGACTGGACGAAGGTCTCCAGTGCGTCCCGGATCTCCTCCGGCCGGATCGTGAGCTCCGCCATCTGGGTTCCCTGCTCTCCTTGTTGGGCCCGAAGTTTCACTTTGGGGGGATGGGGACTCCCCCCAACAGGAGGTGAATCCTCTGCACGGCCCAACCAGGGCCGTAAGTACGTACTGCTTTTCTCGGAATATCGAGTTGCTGTGGGCTAGCTCGCCATGCGGCGGGCGGCCTCGTCCAGCCGGTCCGCGAGGGAGCCGTTGATGACCTCGTCACCGACCTGCACCCGGATGCCGCCGACGACCGCGGGGTCGACGTCGAGGTTCAGGTGCATCCGACGCCCGTAGAGCTTGGTCAGGGCGGCGCCGAGGCGCTGCTTCTGCCCGTCGCTCAGCGGCACCGCCGAGGTGACGACGGCGACCATGCGGTTCCGGCGATCGGCGGCGAGCTTGGACAGGGACTCCAGTCCCGACTCCAGGCTACGTCCACGCGGAGCGGTGACCAGACGCGTCACCAGACGCTCGGTGGCCGGCTTGGCCCGCCCGCCGAGGAGCCGGTGCAGCAGCTCGGTCTTGGCCGAGGTGCCGGCGGCACGGTCGGTGAGCGCGGCGCGCAGCTCGGTGCTGGAGGCGACGATCCGGCCGAACCGGAACAGCTCGTCCTCGACGTCGTCGAGGGTGCCGGTCTTCTCCGCGGCCGTGAGGTCGGCGGTGTCCGCCAGCTCCTCCAGCGCGTCCACCAGGTCGCGGGACTGCGACCAGCGGGACCGGGCCAGTCCGGACACCAGGTCGGCGGTGGCACCGCTGACCTGGCCGCCGATCAGGCGCTGGACCAGCTGCGCCTTCGCCTCCCCGGACTGCGCCGGGTCGGTGAGGACCCGGCGCAGGCCGGCCTCGCGGTCGAGCAGCGCGGTGACGGCCGCCAGCTCGCCGGCGAGCTGCGCGGCGTCCACGGACGTGGAGTCCGTCAGCGCGTCGAGACGCTCACGTGCGGCAGCCACTGCCTCGCGGCTCGCTCCGTGCACACCCGTCATCGGGTCGCCTCGGCCTTCTCCTCGAGCTCGTCGAGGAAGCGGTCGATCACACGGCTCTGGCGGGCGTGGTCCTCGAGGGACTCGCCGACGAGCTTGCCGGCCAGGTCGGTGGCGAGCTTGCCGACGTCCTGACGCAGCGCGGACGCGGCGGCCTTGCGGTCGGCGTCGATCTGGGCGTGACCGGCGGCGACGATCTCCTCGCGCTGCCGCTGGCCCTCGGCCCGCATCTCGGCGATGAGCGCGGCACCCTGCTCCTGCGCCTCCTGGCGCAGGCGCGCGGCCTCGTGCCGGGCCTCGGCGAGCTGAGCCTTGTACTGCTCAAGGACGCTCTGGGCCTCGACCTTCATGGCGTCGGCCTCTTCGATGCCGCCTTCGATCGCCGCGCGACGCTCCTCCAGAACCTTGTTGATGTTCGGAAGCAGCTTCTTCCAGAAGAAGAAGAACACGATGGCGAAGGCGATGGTGCCGATGAGCAGCTCGGGACCGGCCGGGAGGAGCGGGTTCTGCTCCGTCTCCTCGGCCGCCAGCTGTGCCAGGTTGGCGATCACATCAGTGCCTTTCGTCGAAACGTGTCGGTGGAGGGGTGATTACCGACCGAACACGAACGGCATAACGATGCCGATGAGGGCGAGCGCCTCACAGAAGGCGAAGCCGAGGATCTGGTTGGCGCGGATCAGACCGGCGGCCTCGGGCTGACGGGCCAGGGCCTGGGTGCCGTTACCGAAGATGATGCCGACGCCGATGCCGGGGCCGATGGCCGCGAGGCCGTAGCCGATGGAACCGAGGGAGCCGTGAACGCCGGTTTCAGCAGCAAGGGTCTGGAGAGCGGACATGCCGGTTCTTCCTTCTCTTTCATGGACCGGTGGGGGTTGGCCACCGGACGACTGGGGGTTTTGGGGCGGTGGTACGACTCAGTGGTGCTCGGCGAGAGCGCCCTGAATGTAGGAGCAGGCGAGGAGTACGAAGACGTACGCCTGGACGGCCTGCACGAAGAGCTCGAAGAGGATCATGGCGATCGTCATCACGAAGGAGACGCCGGCGCCCACGACCAGCCAGCTGTTCAGCAGGTACCAGGAGGCGACGGTGAACATCACCAGCATCAGGTGGCCGGCGAACATGTTGGCGAACAGTCGCACCGCGTGCGTGAACGGGCGGACCAGCAGGTTCGAGAAGAACTCGATGACCATGACGAGCGGCAGCACGGCGCCGAGCGACTTGTCGTAGCCCGTGACGTTCTTGAAGAAGCCGACGAAGCCGTGCTTCTTGAAGGTGAGCGCCACCCAGGTGATGTAGACGATCGCGGCTAGCACCATCGGGAAGGCGATCACCGAGGCCACCGGGAACTGGGCCAGCGGGATCACGGACCAGATGTTCATGATCCAGATGAAGAAGAACAGCGAGACCATGAACGGGACGTACTTCTCGCCCTCGCGCTTGCCCAGCGTCTCGTACACGATGCCGCGGCGCACGAAGTCGTAGCCGGCCTCGCCGACCATCTGGAGCTTGCCCGGCACGACCTTGGCCTTGCCGAACGCGGCCCAGAAGAAGGCGATCACGAGCACGGTGGTGACGAGCGCGAGCAGCATCACCTTGTTGAACTCGAAGCCCCCGACCGTGGCGAGCGGCTTGAACAGGAAGGACTGCAGGCCCGGGGCCGGGAAGCCACACCCGTTGTCGGACATGATCCGACAACTCCAGTCAAAGGCGAGCTGGGTCTGGTCAGCACTCACCGCGGGCTCCTTCGGCGTGACGCATAGGTACGGCAACCTCGTTGTGTCGGCGCGGCACACGGCCGCGGATCGGCACCGGACTGGTGTTACGGATGTGGGGGCGGCTGGGGGGCATCGAGCCTCGCGATCGAGCAGGCGTCAGCTCAGATGCCCGCGCCCGCGATGCCGCAGTTGGCACCGGACGATAGCAGGAGATCTCACAAGCCTTTATCCCGCCCCTACGCCTCACGGCTTCGGTCCCGTCTTCTCGGCCTTCTCGCTCTTCGCGGAGTCCGGGTCGACATAGAAGATCTTGGCCTTCATGTGCGCGCGTGCCTGCGCGGCCATCCACACGACCGTGGCGACGACGAGCGACAGCGCGAACGTCTTCGCGTCGAAGAGGGAAGTGTCCTTGAACACGGCGACGAAGATCAGGAGGAGCAGCAGCTGCGCCATGTAGAGCATCAGCCCCATGGCCTGGAACAGTTGCGGGAGCGATTTTGCCGTCCACTGCAGCACCAGCAGTCCGGCTCCCATGAACACGACGGCCAGCGCCGTGCCGACAGCCGCGCCGAGCGCGCCCTTGCCCCCCGCGACCGCGGCGCTCACGGCGACGGCGATCACGCCTGCGGCCGCTGTGGGCACAGCGATCCGCAGTAGGTTCCGGGCGTCATTGGACGGCATGGCGGCAACTCCGCTTTCACAGGGGGCAGGTGTCGTCATGGACGAGCGTAGTCCCGGGCTGAGTGATCGAGACCTCACACCAGTGGACCGTCGCACTCAGGTCCTTCGGTTCTATCCGGGGTTCTCGTGAACCGTATCACAAACTATTTGATGAGGTCTTTACCTGGTGGGTGTGCTTGCTGTCACACATGAGAGTGACAGTGCCCGTCTGTGCAAAAACCGCGCCCAGTTGTCTGGTATTGGGGGTCTTTGCTCCCCCACGAGTTGGCAATGCTCTAGTCAGATTCTTACCTTGCCGTCAACGGCGATCGGGGAATCGTGACCTGGCGCCGATCGCGGTCGCCCCGTTGACGCCCGAGACGCCCGCCGCGACCGGGGACCGCTCCTCGCCGTCCCGGTCCGCGCCGTCCCGCTCGCCGTCCGCGGCCTCCGCCCGCGCGGCGGTGACGGCCTCCGGGGCCGGGCGCCGCCTGCGGTAGCGCGGGGGCACAAACCGCTGGGCCCAGCGCGGCACCCGCGGGGTGAAGCGCGGGAGCAGCAGCAGGACCAGGCCGACCGCGCTCAGGAAGACCACGCCCAGCACGATCCACATGGACGCCGAGTTGACGGAGTACGCCAGCGCCCCGAAGCCGATCAGCGCCGACCAGAAGTACATGATCAGCACGGCCCGGCTGTGCGAGTGGCCGATCTCCAGCAGACGGTGGTGCAGGTGCCCGCGGTCGGCGGCGAACGGCGACTGGCCGCGCCAGGTGCGGCGCACGATCGCCAGGACCAGGTCGGCGGCCGGCACCGCGATGATCGTCAGCGGCAGCAGCAGCGGGATGTAGACCGGGACCGTCTGGTGGACCGCCGCCTTCTCCGAACCGGTGAACAGGGCGAGGGCGTCCGGGTCCACCTGGCCGGTGATGGAGATCGCGCCGGCCGCCAGCACCAGGCCGATCAGCATCGAACCGGAGTCGCCCATGAAGATCCGCGCCGGGTGCATGTTGTGCGGCAGGAAGCCCAGGCACATGCCCATCAGGATCGCCGCGAACAGCGTGGCGGGCGCGGCCGCCTCGATGCCGTAGGACACCCACACGCGGTAGGCGTACAGGAAGAACGCGGCCGCGGCGATGCAGACCATGCCGGCCGCGAGGCCGTCCAGGCCGTCCACGAAGTTCACCGCGTTGATGGTGATGACCACCAGGGCGACCGTCAGCAGGGTGCCCTGCCACTGGGTGAGGGCGACGTTGCCGACGCCCGGGATCGGCAGCCACAGGATCGTCAGACCCTGCATGACCATCACGCCCGCGGCGATCATCTGGCCGCCCAGCTTGATCAGCGCGTCGATCTCGAACTTGTCGTCCAGGACGCCGATCAGCCAGATCAGGGCGGCCCCGGAGAGCAGCGCCCGCGGCTCGTTCGACTTCGCGAAGACCTCGTTCAGGTTGGTCAGGTGGTCCGCGACCAGCAGGCCCGCGCACAGCCCGAAGAACATGGCGATACCGCCGAGCCGCGGGGTGGGTTCCCGGTGCACGTCACGGGCCCTGATCTCCGGCATCGCCCCGGCCACGATCGCGAACTTCCGTACCGGCCCCGTCAGCAGGTACGTCACCGCGGCCGTGATGCAGAGCGTCAGCAGGTATTCACGCACGGGCTTCCCCACAGGTCTCGCTGGCCATCACAGCCTCACACCCTAGCGACGGACGCATATGGATGAGGACTTCCGGGTAGCGACGATGGTTGCACGCCCGGCCGCGCACCCGGACCGGCCACCCCGGCTCAGTCGGGATACGGGGGAAACCTCCCGGTCAGCGCGCGGACCTCCTCGCGCGCCGCGGCCGGCTCCGTCTCCCCGCGCAGCACGGCGGCGAGCAGCGCCGCGATCCGCACCATCTCCGGCTCGCCCATGCCCTGGGTGGTCACCGCCGCCGTCCCCAGACGCAGGCCGCGGCCGTCGCCGTGCGGCAGCGCGCAACAGTCCAGCACCAGGCCGGCCGCGAGGAGCCGGCCGCGGGCGCCGCGGCCGTCGACGCCGAGCGGGGCCGGGTCCGCGGTGATCAGGTGGGTGTCGGTGCCCCCGGTGGTCACCGCCAGCCCCTCCGCCGCCAGGTGACCGGCGAGCACCCGGGCGTTGGCGACCACCTGACGGGCGTACGCGGCGAACGCCGGTGTCGCCGCCTCGCCGAACGCGACGGCCTTCGCGGCGATGGTGTGCATCTGGGCCCCGCCCTGGGTGAAGGGGAACACCGCCCGGTCGACGCGCTCGGCCAGCTCGGCCCCGCACAGGATCATCCCGCCGCGCGGACCGCGCAGCACCTTGTGGGTGGTCGCGCACACGACGTCCGCGTACGGCACCGGGTTGGGTGCCACGCCCCCGGCGACCAGCCCGATCGGGTGCGCCGCGTCCGCGATCAGATAGGCCCCGACCTCGTCGGCGACCTCGCGGAAGAAGGCGTAGTCGATGTGGCGGGGGTAGGCGATGGAGCCGCACACGATCGCCTTGGGCCGGTGATTGCGGGCCAGGTGGCGCACCTGGTCGTGGTCGACCAGCCCGCTCTCGGCGTCGACGCCGTAGCCGACGAAGTCGAACCAGCGGCCGGAGAAGTTCGCCGGCGAGCCGTGCGTGAGGTGGCCGCCGTGGGGCAGGCCGAGGGCGAGGACGGTGTCGCCGGGGCGCAGCAGGGCCGCGTAGGCGGCCAGGACGGCCGAGGAGCCGGAGTGGGACTGCACATTGGCGTGCTCGGCGCCGAACAGGGCCTTGGCCCGGTCGATCGCGGCGCGTTCGGCGACGTCGACGATCTCGCAGCCGCCGTGGTGCCGGGCGCCGGGGTAGCCCTCGGCGTACTTGTTGGCGAACGGCGAGCCGAGGGCGGCGAGCACGGCCGGCGAGCAGAAGTTCTCGGCGGCGATCAGCTGCAGGGTGGTCGACTGCCGGTCCCGTTCCGCCAGGAGCAGCTCGGCCATCGCCGGGTCCTGGTGCCGCAGGACGTCGGTGACGAGGGTAGGGGTGACCGACATGGCGGGCTCCCGGGCGGTCGACGGTGACGTATCCCCAATGTAGGCCCGGGCCGCGGCGCACGCGCGGCCGTCCCGTCCGCCGGGGTCCGGCCCCGTCCGCGTCAGGTGCGCGCCGGCACGCCCGTCAGCGCCGTCACCACCGGGTCCAGCGCATCCCTTATCTCGTCGCCGATCGAGCGGAAGAAGGTCAGCGGGGCGCCGTACGGGTCGTAGACCTCGTCCGCCTCGGCGTTCGGCGCGAGCAGCCAGCCGCGCAGGGCCGCCGCCGCGCGCACCAGCGCCCGGGCCCGCATGACCAGGCCGTCCTCCAGCGGCGGCAGGGTGGCCGGGTCTATCGCCCGGACCAGCCGGGTGAACTCCTTCAGCGTGAAGGTGCGCAGACCCGCCGAATGGCCCATGGAAATGACCTGAGCGCGGTGGTCACGGGTGGCGGTCAGCACCAGGTCGGCCATGATCACGTGCTCGTCCAGCAGCTCCCGGCCGACGAACCCGGAGGCGTCCGCGCCGAACTCGGCGAGCACGGTCTCCGCGTGGGACTCCATGGGCGCGCCCTCGTGGCCCCACGTGCCGGCGCTCTCCACGACCAGGCCGCCGCCGAGCACGCCGAGCCGCTCCGTGACGAAGTGGCGGGTCAGCCGCTCGGTGATGGGCGAGCGGCACACGTTGCCGGTGCTGACGTGGAGGATGCGGAAGGTGTCGCGGGGGAACCCGAACGTCGTCGTCTCCTCCGCGCCGTAGCCCGCGCCGCCTATGCCACGCCCCGCTTCAGGGGCCGTCAATTCGCCACCTCGAGGTCGGGTACGACCTTGCGCAGCTCCTCCGCGGAGAGCGCGCCGGCGCGCAGCAGCACCGGCACCTCGCGCGAGACGTCCACGATGGACGACGGCACGCTGGCCGGGGTGGGGCCGCCGTCGAGGTAGACGGAGACGGAGTCGCCGAGCATCTGCTGGGCGGCGTCGCAGTCCTCCGACGCCGGGTGGCCGGTGAGGTTCGCCGAGGAGACGGCCATCGGGCCGACCTCGGTGAGCAGTTCGATGGCGACGGGGTGCAGCGGCATGCGCACGGCGACCGTGCCCCGGGTGTCGCCGAGGTCCCACTGCAGGGACGGCTGGTGCTTGGCGACGATCGTCAGGGCGCCCGGCCAGAACGCGTCGACCAGTTCCCAGGCCGGCTCGGAGAAGTCCGTGACCAGGCCGTGCAGGGTGTTCGGGGAGCCGATGAGGACGGGGGTGGGCATGGCGCGGCCCCGGCCCTTGGCGGCCAGCAGGTCGGCGACGGCCTCGGAGGAGAACGCGTCGGCGCCGATGCCGTAGACCGTGTCGGTCGGCAGCACCACCAGCTCGCCCCGGCGGACGGCGGACGCGGCCTCGCGCAGACCCGTCACGCGGTCGGTCGCGTCGTTGGTGTCGTATCGCCGTGCCATGTCTAGCTGGCCTCCTCGTACACGTGCTGCGGGGTGGAAGTCTGCGGGGTGCTCACGGCAGCGCCTTGCGCGCGGTGGCGAAGCGGGGGCGGTTGTTGAGGTCCGGGTGGTCGGCCGCGTCGGCCCAGCCCCGCTCCTCGGTGAAGATCCACGGGACCTGGCCGCCCTGGGTGTCGGCGTGCTCGATGACGACGACGCCGCCGGGGCGCAGCAGCCGGTGCGCGGTGCGCTCGATGCCGCGGATCAGGTCGAGTCCGTCCTCGCCGGAGAAGAGCGCCATCTCCGGGTCGTAGTCGCGGGCCTCGGGGGCGACGTACTCCCATTCGGTGAGCGGGATGTACGGCGGGTTGGAGATGACCAGGTCGACCTGGCCGTCCAGGTCCGGGAAGGCGGTCAGCGCATCGCCCTGACGCAGGTCGACACGGGAGCCGGCGACGTTCTTGCGGGTCCACACCAGGGCGTCCTCCGACAGCTCCACGGCGTGCACGCGCGAGCGCGGGACCTCCTGGGCGAGGGCGAGCGCGATCGCGCCGGAGCCGGTGCACAGGTCGACGATGCACGGCTCGACCACGTCCATGGCGCGCACGGCGTCTATGGCCCAGCCGACCACCGACTCGGTCTCCGGCCGGGGCACGAACACCCCGGGGCCGACCTGCAGTTCCAGGTACCGGAAGTAGGCCCGCCCGGTGATGTGCTGCAGCGGCTCGCGCTGCTCACGCCGGGCGATGACCTCCCAGTACCGGGCGTCGAAGTCGGCGTCCTTCACGGAGTGCAGTGCGCCCCGCTTCACGCCGTGCACGAACGCGGCCAGCTCCTCCGCGTCGGTGCGCGGCGAGGGCACACCGGCGTCGGCCAGCCGCTGGGTGGCCTGGGCCACCTCCGCGAGCAGCAGGTTCACGCGAGTCCTCCGTGTCGTGCTGGTGCGTACGGGGTGTTACGCGGCGGCGAGCTTGGCCGCCGAGTCCGCGTCGACGCAGGCCTGGATGACCGCATCGAGGTCGCCGTCCAGGACCTGGTCCAGGTTGTACGCCTTGAAGCCGACGCGGTGGTCGGAGATGCGGTTCTCCGGGAAGTTGTAGGTGCGGATCTTCTCGGAGCGGTCCACGGTGCGGACCTGGCTGCGGCGGGCGTCCGCGGCCTCCCGCTCCGCCTCCTCCTGCGCGATCGCCAGCAGCCGGGAGCGCAGGATGCGCAGCGCCTGCTCCTTGTTCTGCAGCTGGCTCTTCTCGTTCTGGCAGGAGGCCACGACCCCGGTCGGGAGGTGCGTGATGCGCACCGCGGAGTCGGTGGTGTTGACGGACTGGCCGCCCGGGCCGGAGGACCGGTAGACGTCGATGCGCAGGTCGTTCGGGTTGATCTCGACGTCGACCTCCTCCGCCTCCGGCGTGACCAGCACACCGGCCGCGGAGGTGTGGATACGGCCCTGGGACTCGGTGGCCGGGACGCGCTGCACCCGGTGCACCCCGCCCTCGTACTTCAGCCGGGCCCACACGCCCTGGCCGGGCTCGGTGGCGCCCTGGCCGCCCTTGGTCTTCACCGCGACCTGGACGTCCTTGTAGCCGCCCAGCTCGGACTCGGTGGCGTCGATGATCTCGGTCTTCCAGCCGACGCGCTCGGCGTACCGCAGGTACATGCGCAGCAGGTCACCGGCGAACAGCGCCGACTCGTCGCCGCCCGCGCCCGCCTTGATCTCCAGGATGACGTCCTTGTCGTCGCTGGGGTCGCGCGGCACGAGCAGCAGGCGCAGCTTCTCGGTCAGCTCCTCGCGCTGCTTCTCCAGCTCCTTGACCTCGGCCACGAAGTCGGGGTCGTCGGCGGCGAACTCGCGCGCCGTCTCGATGTCGTCGCCGGTCTGCTTCCAGGAGCGGTACGTGGCGACGATCGGGGTCAGCTCGGCGTAGCGCTTGTTCAGCTTGCGCGCGTTCGCCTGGTCGGCGTGGACCGACGGGTCGGCGAGCTTCTTCTCGAGATCGGCGTGCTCGGCGACGAGTTCCTCGACGGCCTCGAACATCTTGGGCTCCTGTAATGCGGTGAGGGGGAAGGGCGGGCGACCAAAAACGCCGGTCCCGGGCACACCCCCGCGGGGGCGTGACCGTGGACCGGCGAAATGGGGCTCGCTACTTCTTGGAGCCGGCGGCAGCCTTGCCGAAGCGGGCCTCGAAGCGGGCCACACGGCCACCGGTGTCGAGGATCTTCTGCTTGCCCGTGTAGAACGGGTGGCACTCGGAGCAGACCTCGGCCCGGATGGCACCGGACTGGATGGTGCTGCGAGTGGTGAACGATGCACCGCAGGTGCAGCTGACCTGCGTCTCGACGTACTCGGGGTGGATGTCGCGCTTCAAGGTGTCTCCTAGGTTTCGGGAGGGCGCCGGGTCGCCGCCGCGGGATGCGGGAGCGTGAACCGGAGCCGACGTACCAGTCTGCCAGGACTGGGGCCATCCTCCCAAACCGGGGGTGCGGCTGTTCTATTCCGGCTCGGCTGGCGGGGCCCGGCTCGGGTGGCGGGAACCGGCTCGGGTGGACGGGTCCGGCCGTCGAGTGGACGGGGGCCGGCTCGGGTGGACGGGTCCGGCCGTCGGGCGGACGGGTCCGGCCGTCGGGTGGACGGGGGCCGGCTCGGGTGGAGGGGTGCGGCCGTCGGGTGGACGGGTCCGGCCGTCGGATGGACGGGTCCGGCCGTCGGGTGGACGGGTCCGGCCGTCGGATGGACGGGTCGGCCGTCGGATGGACGGGTCGGCCGTCGGATGGACGGAGTCCGGCTCGGGTGGGCGGGTCCGGCCGTCGGGCGGACGGGTCCGGCCGTCGGATGGACGGGTCGGCCGTCGGATGGGCGGGGTCCGGCTGTCGGGTGGACGGAGTCCGGCTCGGGTGGGCGGAGTCCGGCTGTCGGGTGGACGGAGTCCGGCTCAGGTGGGCGGGTCCGGCCGTCGGGTGGACGGGTCCGGCCGTCGGGTGGACGGGGGCCGCCCACGCGTCCTAGCCGGCGCTCACCACGCCCTTGGCCTCGCCGGTGGCCGTTCCCTTCGTGGCCGAGGCCGGGATCGGCTCGTCGTTCTTCAGGGCGTTCCAGACCTGCTGCGCCTTGCTCTCGGCCAGCAGGACACGGTTGGGGTTGGCCGGGTCGTACCGGACGGGCATCGTGACCATCTTCATGCGGGACGAGCTGATGCCCTTCAGACCGTCGGCGAAGTCGATCAGGGAGTTGACCGAGCCGAGGTCGGAGTCGGTCGTGACGGCCTTGGTGGCGGTGTCGGCGAGGT
>NZ_BNBF01000007.1:282688-293106 GCF_014654935.1 Streptomyces capoamus | reverse complement strand
CGTACAGCTTCTTCGGGTTCGTGAAGACGCCGACGTGCTTGACCTGGTCGATCAGAGCCTTGACGAAGGCCTGCTGGAGCTGGATGCGGCCCAGGTCGGAGCCGTCGCCCACGCCGTGCCGGGTGCGGACCAGGCCGAGGGCCTGCTCGCCGTCCAGGGTGTGGGTGCCCGCCCGGAGGTCGAGGTGGCTCTGCGGGTCCCGGATGTTCTTGGTGGTGGTGACCCGGACCCCGCCGAGGTCGTCGATGAGCTTCTGGAAGCCCTCGAAGTCGACCTCCAGGTAGTGGTCCATGCGGATGCCCGTGATGGACTCCACCGTCTTCACCGCGCAGGCCGCGCCGCCGGTGGAGTACGCCTCGTTGAACATCACGCCGGACGCGGCGGGGTGGGCGGTGCCCTTGGTGTCGGTGCACCGGGGACGGTCGACGAGGGTGTCCCGGGGCATCGAGACCACGCTGGCCTTCTTGTGGCCCTCGTAGACGTGGACGATCATCGCCGTGTCCGAGCGGGCGCTGCCGTCGTCGGTGCCGCCGCCGAGCTTCCTGTTCTTCCCGGTGCGGGTGTCCGAGCCCAGGACCAGGATGTTCTCCGAGCCGTTGTCGATCTTCGTGGGCCGGTCGCTGCCGAGCGCCTGGTTGATGTCGACGCTGTGGAGGTTGCCGTTGAGCTTGAAGTAGAGGTAGCCGGCGCCGGCGCCGCCCAGCAGGACCACGCCCGCGGCGCTCCAGGCCGTGGCGCGCATCGCCTTGCGACCGGTGCTGGGTGCCTTGCGGCGGCGCCCCTTGCTCCGGCGGCGCTGGGTCGTGCCCGGCTCGGGTATGGCGGGCTGAGTGCTCTCGGCGGCCACATCGCTCCTAGGTCTCGGCGGTCGGTTACCCCCTGCGGTCAGGGTCGGGCGCGGTCGTCACCACTCCATCGTCGCTCCGCCCGGTCAGACGGAGAAACTCGGAAAAGGGTTGCACAACGCCCAGCGCGCCCCGCGTACGGCGATGTGCACACAACGTAGTCAGCGGGACCGCTCGGACCGCGCTCACCTGCGGCTTCGGCCCGGTCGGCGGCACGGCCGGAAGCCGTCGGCCGCCGGCCGGCCTGTGGCGAAGGTCTCGGGGGCGCACCCCGGCACAGGCGTCGTCCGGCCGGGCACCCGGCGCACGGCCGGGCCGGCGCGTGGGTCCGCGCCCGGGTCCGCGCCCGGATCCGCCGTCCGGCCCGAACCGGGCGCGCGCCGCGGCGGGTTGAGGCCGCCCGCGGCAGGGACGGCGGCGGAACGCACGAGGGCCGCCCCCCGGTGCGGGGAGCGGCCCTCGGTCACGGCGTACGGACGGCTGCCTGCGGCGTGCCGCCGGCTACGGCGTGCGGCGCGGACGTCAGTCGTTGCCCGGCGTCGGCGTCGTCTTCTGGATCTGCATCAGGAACTCGACGTTCGACTTGGTCTGCTTCATCTTGTCGAGGAGCAGCTCGATCGCCTGCTGCTGGTCCAGCGCGTGCAGGACGCGGCGGAGCTTCCAGACGACGGCCAGCTCCTCGTTGCCGAGCAGGATCTCCTCCTTGCGGGTACCGGACGCGTCCACGTCCACCGCCGGGAAGATGCGCTTGTCGGCGAGCTTGCGGTCGAGCTTGAGCTCCATGTTGCCGGTGCCCTTGAACTCCTCGAAGATCACCTCGTCCATGCGGGACCCGGTGTCGACCAGGGCGGTGGCCAGGATGGTCAGCGAGCCGCCGTCCTCGATGTTGCGCGCGGCGCCGAAGAACCGCTTCGGCGGGTAGAGCGCGGTCGAGTCGACACCACCGGACAGGATGCGGCCGGAGGCGGGCGCCGCCAGGTTGTAGGCGCGGCCCAGACGGGTGATGGAGTCGAGCAGCACGACCACGTCGTGGCCCAGCTCCACCAGGCGCTTGGCCCGCTCGATGGCGAGCTCGGCAACCGTGGTGTGGTCCTCGGCCGGGCGGTCGAAGGTCGAGGAGATGACCTCGCCCTTGACCGACCGCTGCATGTCGGTGACCTCTTCCGGACGCTCGTCGACGAGGACGACCATCAGGTGGCACTCGGGGTTGTTGTGCGTGATCGCGTTGGCGATCGCCTGCATGATCATGGTCTTGCCGGTCTTCGGCGGGGCCACGATCAGACCGCGCTGGCCCTTGCCGATCGGCGACACGAGGTCGATGATCCGCGTGGTCAGCACGCCCGGGTCGGTCTCCAGGCGGAGCCGGTCCTGCGGGTAGAGCGGGGTCAGCTTGTTGAACTCCGGTCGGCCGCGGCCGTGTTCGGGCGCCATGCCGTTGACCGAGTCCAGGCGGACCAGCGCGTTGAACTTCTCGCGGCGCTCGCCCTCCTTGGGCTGCCGGACCGCACCGGTGACGTGGTCACCCTTGCGCAGGCCGTTCTTGCGGACCTGGGCGAGGGAGACGTACACGTCGTTCGGGCCCGGCAGGTAGCCGGAGGTCCGGATGAAGGCGTAGTTGTCGAGGATGTCCAGGATGCCCGCGACCGGGATCAGGACGTCGTCCTCGGCGACCTGCGGCTCGGCGATCTCGTCACGGCCCCGGCGGCCCCGCCGGTCGCGGTAGCGGCCACGGCGGCCACGGCGGCCGCCCTCGAAGTCGTCGTCGTCCTGCGGGCCGGCGTTGCGGTCCTGACGGCCGCCGCCCTGCTGCTGGCCCCCCTGCTGCTGCCGGTCCTGCCGGTCCTGGCGGTCCTGCCGGTCCTGGCGTCCGCCACCCTGGCCCTGCTGGTCGTCGCCCTTGTTGCGGCGGTCGCGGTCCCGGCCGCGCTCGCGGCGGTCCCGGCGGCCACGGCCCTCGCCGTCACCGGCGTCGCCCTTGGCGTCGCCCTGCTGCTGCGACTGCTGCTGCGCGGGCGCCTCGGCCTTGGACTCGTTCCTGGCCTCGGCGGCGGTCTCGGCGCCGCCCTGGGCCGGGCTGCCCGCCTCGGCGGTGGCGCGGCGGCGACGGCGCTCGCTCGGGGCGTCCTCGGAGGCCGGCTGGCCGGGGATCTCGATCTGCTGCTGGGCCACGGCCTTCTCGGCGGGCGCCTCGGTCCGGGCCTCCGCCTTCTTCGCCGCGCCGTCGCCGCTCTCGGCGGACTCGGCGGACTCGCCGGTGCGCGTCTTGGAGGTGGCCCGGCGCTTGGGCTTGGTCTCGGTGGCGGTGTCGGCCTTGGAGGCGGGGGCTCCCCCGGCGCCCTGCGCCTCCTTGATGACCTCGATCAGCTGGCTCTTGCGCATCCGCGCGGTGCCCCTGATCCCGAGGCCCGAGGCGACCTGCTGCAGCTCGGCCAGCACCATGCCCTCGAGGCCGGTACCGCGGCGCCGCCGGGAGCCGGCACCGGTGGCAGGCGCGGAGGCGTCCGTGGCGGGCGCGGCAGCGGTCTCGTCGACACGTGCGCCCATCAGATCGGTGGTGTCGCTCACGAAGGGTCCTTCCCTGGAGCGGACGTCGGCCTGTCTGGCTCGGCGACCGGTTGTGCTGTCCGGCTACGGTTCTGTCTTCTGTGAACCGTGCCGGGGCGGTGGTCCGCCTAAGCGGCGGAAGAAATGTGCGGTGATCGGCGCTTCCGCGAGCCGTGACACCCAGTGTCACGTGGCGTGGTAGCACCGGCTCCGGGGCGTGCCCGGCGGCCCGCTCAGTGTCCGCATACGACGTACTGCCCAGGTACGGCGCAAGGAACACGGAGTGGCGCGGGAGACTCCCGGAAGAATGTCTGTCCCGGACGGGGACACGAGGCACCTCGCCATGGTGGGGTCGGGTGCAGACTTGAGGTTAACACTACCGGATCCAACAAACATTCCCCCTCTCCAAATCCGGCAACCGTGTGTCAGGTCGCGAGCGGCAGCACGCTCGCTCCCCGGGCGTCCAGGTCCAGCCGGTTGGCGGCCCAGCCCCCACCCGCGAGGTGGGAGACCTTGTCGGCGCTGCCGGCGTCGGCGAGGGCGAGGACGGTGGGCCCGGCGCCGGAGATCACGGCCGGGATGCCGTCGGCGCGCAGCCGCTCCACCAGCGCGGCGCTCTCCGGCATGGCGGGGGCGCGGTACTCCTGGTGCAGGCGGTCCTCGGTGGCGGGCAGCAGCAGCTCGGGGCGCCTGGTCAGGGCCTCGACGAGCAGGGCGGCACGGCCCGCGTTGGCGGCGGCGTCGACATGCGGGACGCTGCGCGGGAGCAGACCGCGCGCGGTCTCGGTCAGGACCGGCTTCCCGGGTACGAAAACCACCGGAACGATGGAATCGTGCGGCTCCATCCTGATGGCGCGGGCGGTGCCGCCCTCCATCCAGGACAGGGTGAAGCCGCCCAGCAGACAGGCGGCCACGTTGTCCGGGTGGCCCTCGATCTCGGTGGCCAGCTCCAGCAGCGCGGCGTCGTCCAGACGGGCCTCGCCGCCTATGGTCACCGCGCGGGCGGCGACGATGCCGGCACAGATGGCGGCGGAGGAGGAGCCGAGGCCCCGGCCGTGCGGGATGCGGTTGGCGCAGACGATCTCCAGGCCGCGGGGCTGTCCGCCCAGCAGGTCGAAGGCCGTGCGCAGGGAACGGACGAGCAGGTGGCGCTCGTCCCGCGGGAGGGTTTCGCTGCCCTCACCCGCGATGTCGATGTGCAGCCCGGAGTCGGCCACCCGGACGACCACGTCGTCGTAGAGCCCCAGCCCGAGGCCCAGGGCGTCGAAGCCCGGACCGAGATTGGCGCTGGTGGCGGGGACGCGCACCCGGACGGCGGCGGCGCGGAACGCTGGACCGGCCATCGCTCGAAGACACTCCTTGAGCTGCGTGGCGGTCGAATGGCATCGAGGGACTCGGTGGACATTCGACCGGTGTGCGGTGGACATCCGATGACGTACGACGGACCCGTCGGGCCGCGGAGACGGCGCGGCACGTGCCATGCGCGAGGCATGTGCGAGGGCGGGTTCGGTACAGCCTATCGAAGGAAGGTTCTGTGGCGACATAGGGCGCACAGGAGGCGCACGATGCGTGTCGTAAGCCCCTTGTGCACCCTGTCAGGGATCACCCGGATCCGGGGCGCTCGGGCCGGGCCCGGGCGCTCGGCCCAGGCGGTCGGCCGGGGCGCTCGGGCGAGGCCCGGGCGCTCGGCCGGGGCGGCCGGATCCGGGGCGCTCAGGCCAGGCCCAGGCGCTCGGCCGCGGTGGCCGCGTCGACCGGGACGGTGACCGGCTGCGGGGCGCCGGCGACGGCCCAGTCGGGGTCCTTCAGACCGTTGCCGGTGACGGTGCACACGATGCGCTGGCCCGGGTCGACCCGGCCCTGCTCGGCGGCCTTGAGTAGACCGGCGACGGACGCGGCGGAGGCGGGCTCCACGAAGACGCCCTCCTGAGCAGCCAACAGGCGGTAGGCGCGCAGGATCTCACGGTCCGTCACCTCGTCGATGGCCCCGCCGGACTCGTCGCGGGCGGCCAGCGCGTACTGCCAGGAGGCCGGGTTGCCGATGCGGATGGCGGTGGCGATGGTCGACGGGTCCTTGACGACCTCGCCGCGCACGATCGGGGCACTGCCGGACGCCTGGAAGCCCCACATGCGAGGCGTCCTGCCGGCGATGCCGTCGGCGGCGTACTCCTTGTAGCCCTTCCAGTAGGCGGTGATGTTGCCCGCGTTGCCCACCGGCAGGACGTGGATGTCGGGCGCGTCGCCGAGCATGTCCACGATCTCGAAGGCGGCCGTCTTCTGGCCCTCGATGCGCACCGGATTGACCGAATTCACCAGCGCGACGGGGTAGTTCTCGCTCAGTTCCCGCGCGAGCGTGAGGCAGTCGTCGAAGTTGCCGTCGACCTGGAGGATCTTCGCGCCGTGCACGAGGGCCTGGCCCATCTTGCCGAGGGCGATCTTGCCCTGCGGCACCAGGACGGCCGACACCATGCCGGCCCGCACCCCGTACGCGGCGGCGGAGGCGGAGGTGTTGCCGGTGGAGGCGCAGATGACCGCCTTCGCCCCCTCCTCCTTGGCCTTGCTGATGGCCATGGTCATGCCCCGGTCCTTGAAGGACCCGGTGGGGTTGGCGCCCTCCACCTTGAGGTGGACCTCGCAGCCCGTGCGCTCGGAGAGCACCTGCGCGGGCACGAGGGGCGTGCCGCCCTCGCGGAGCGTCACGACCGGCGTGGTGTCGGATACCGGCAGCCTGTCCCGGTACTCCTCGATGATTCCGCGCCACTGGTGGGTCATTGCTGGTTACTCTCCTTCAACCCGCATGATGCTGGCGACACCCCGCACGGTGTCGAGCTTGCGCAGTGCCTCGACGGTCCCGGAGAGGGAGGCGTCGTAGGCCCGGTGGGTGACGACGACGAGGGAGGCCTCGCCGTCCTTGCCCTGCTGCCGAACGGTGTCGATCGACACGCCGTGTTCGGCGAAGACGGTGGCGACCTGGGCGAGCACGCCCGGTTTGTCGGCCACGTCGAGGCTGATGTGGTACCGGGTGACGACCTGGCCCATCGGGGAGACGGTCAGGTCGGCGTACGCCGACTCACCCGGCCCCGTGGTCCCGTTCAGCCGGTTGCGGCAGACCGCTACCAGGTCGCCCAGCACCGCCGAGGCGGTGGGCGAACCGCCGGCGCCGGGCCCGTAGAACATCAGCTGCCCGGCCGCGTCCGACTCCACGAAGACCGCGTTGTACGCGCCGCGGACGGAGGCGAGCGGGTGGGTGAGCGGGATCATCGCGGGGTGCACGCGCGCGGTGACGGACGTACCGTCCGCGGAGCGCTCGCAGATGGCGAGCAGCTTGATGGTGCAGCCCATCTCCTTGGCGGAGCGGAAGTCGGCGGCGGTGACCTCGGTCATGCCCTCGCGGTAGACGTCGTCCAGGCGCACGCGCGTGTGGAAGGAGATGCCGGCGAGGATGGCGGCCTTGGCGGCGGCGTCGAAGCCCTCCACGTCGGCCGTCGGGTCGGCCTCGGCGTACCCCAGCGCGGTGGCCTCGTCGAGCGCCTCCTGGTAACCGGCGCCGGTCGAGTCCATCTTGTCGAGGATGAAGTTGGTGGTGCCGTTGACGATGCCGAGCACCCGGTTGACCTTGTCGCCGGCCAGCGACTCGCGCAGCGGGCGGATCAGCGGGATGGCCCCGGCGACGGCGGCCTCGTAGTACAGGTCACGGCCGTGCTCCCCGGCGGCGGCGTGCAGGGCGGCCCCGTCCTGGGCGAGCAGGGCCTTGTTGGCGGAGACGACGGAGGCGCCGTGCTCGAAGGCGGTGGTGATGAGCGTCCGGGCCGGCTCGATCCCGCCGATGACCTCCACGACCACGTCGATGTCCCCCCGTTTGACGAGGGCGGTGGCGTCGGTGGTGACCAGGCCGGGATCGATGCCCTCGCGGACCTTCGAGGGCCGCCGTACGGCGACGCCCACCAGCTCCACGGGGGCGCCGATCCGGGCGGCGAGGTCGTCGGCGTGCGTCGTCATGATGCGCGCCACCTCTGAGCCGACAACCCCACAGCCCAGCAGCGCCACCTTCAGCGGACGCGTACGCATCATCCGACCTCGTTTCCTCATACCGTCTACGGTTGGACCAGTCTCACTCACCGGACGGCAGTTTCTCCCCTTGGTCCGGATCGTGAGACATCTATTTCATTTGTACGGGGGCGTAAGACCGTAGATCTTCCGCCCCGCGTCTGCGCGGGGTGCCGGTCAGCCCGGTCAGCCCGG
The DNA here is from genome assembly GCF_014654935.1 of Streptomyces capoamus. Lineage (GTDB taxonomy): Bacteria > Actinomycetota > Actinomycetes > Streptomycetales > Streptomycetaceae > Streptomyces > Streptomyces capoamus. Next base: position 285,475 of record NZ_BNBF01000007.1, on the reverse strand, counting down.
TCAGCCGACGTCGAGCCGCAACAGGTCCTCCTCGGTCTCCCGCCGGACGATCACCCGGCCCGCGCCGTCCCGCACGGCGACGACCGGCGGCCGCAGCACGTGGTTGTAGTTGCTGGCCATGGACCGGCAGTACGCGCCGGTGGCCGGTACGGCGATGAGGTCGCCGGGCGCCATGTCGGCCGGCAGGAACGCGTCCTTGACCACGATGTCCCCGCTCTCGCAGTGCTTGCCGACCACCCGGGCGAGCATCGGCTCGGCGTCGGAGGCGCGGGAGACGAGCGCGACGCTGTACTCCGCGTCGTAGAGCGCGGTGCGGATGTTGTCCGACATGCCCCCGTCGACGGAGACGTACGTGCGCAGCCCGGCGAGCGGCTTGACCGTGCCGACCTCGTAGAGCGTGAAGGCGGTGGGGCCGACGATGGCCCGCCCCGGCTCGACGGAGATCCGCGGCGTGCGCAGCCGGGCGGCCTCGCACTCCCGGGTGACGATCTCGGTGAGCGCCTTGGCGATCTCGTGCGGCTCACGCGGGTCGTCGCCGCTGGTGTAGGCGATGCCGAGGCCGCCCCCGAGGTCGATCTCGGGCAGCTCGACCCCGTGCTCGTCCCGGATGTCCCTCAGCAGCCCCACCACCCGGTGGGCGGCGACCTCGAACCCGGACATGTCGAAGATCTGCGACCCGATGTGCGAGTGGATCCCGATCAGCTCCAGCCCGTCGAGCTGCAGGGCCCGCCGTACGGCCTCGGCGGCCTGCCCGCCGGCGAGCGGGATCCCGAACTTCTGGTCCTCGTGGGCGGTGGCGATGAACTCGTGGGTGTGCGCCTCCACCCCCACGGTGATCCGGATCTGGACCTTCTGCCGCTTCCCCAGCTCCTGCGCGAGGTGCGCGACCCGCACGATCTCCTGGAAGGAGTCGAGCACGATCCGCCCGACCCCCGCCTCGACGGCACGGCGAATCTCCTCGACGGACTTGTTGTTGCCGTGGAAGGCGATGCGCTCGGCCGGCATCCCGGCGGACAGGGCGGTGGCCAGCTCGCCGCCGGAGCACACGTCCAGGTTGAGCCCCTCCTCGTGCAGCCACCGCACGACGGCCCGGGACAGGAAGGCCTTCCCCGCGTAGAAGACGTCGGCGTCCGGACCGAACGCGGTACGCCAGGCCCGGGCGCGCGCCCGGAAGTCGGTCTCGTCCAGGACGTAGGCCGGGGTGCCGAACTCCTCGGCGAGCCGGGTGACCGGAACACCGCCGACACTGACCACGCCGTCCTCGCCGCGCGTGACGGTCTCGGCCCACACCTTCCGGTCCAGGGCGTTGAGGTCGGCGGGCGGCGCGGAGTAGTGGCCCTCGGGCAGGACGTCGGCGTGGCGGGGCCCGGCGGGATGGGCGGAACGACTCATGACGTGACTCTCAGACTCTCTGTCCCTCCGGGGCCCATCAGCTCGCCTCAGAGGTATTCGGGTGCGTCGATGCCGAGCAGGGACAGGCCACCGGCCAGCACCGTCCCGGCGGCTTCGGCGAGGGCCAGCCGGGCACGGTGGGCGGCCGAGGGTTTCTCCTCACCCACGGGCAGCACGCGGGGCAGCAGGGGCAGCACGGCATCGGCGACGGTGACGAGATGCCGGGCGAGCCGGTCCGGGGCACGGTGGATGGCGGCCGCGGAGAGGATGCGGGGGTAGTCGGCGAGGGGCGCGATCAGCCCCCGGGCACCGTCCACGGGACCGGGCTCGGCGTCGAACCCCAGACGGGCGGCGTTGCGCCCGAGGGCCCGGACACGGGCATGGGCGTACCGCACCCGGAACAGCGGATTGCCCTCCCGCTGCACGAGGTGCTCGGCGGTGATCCGGGGCCGATCATGCGCGGCGGGGTGCAACAGCGCCCACCGCGCGGCATCGGGCCCCAGCGGGGCGGGGTCCTCGGGGGCGGGGACGGGGCGCAGGTCGACGGGCGCGGGCTCCGCTTCCGGGGTGGGGCTCGCCTGCCGTGTGGGCAGGGGCCGCGGGTAGACGGGCTCGGCCTCCGGGGCGGGCGCGGGCCGCAGGTCGGCCAGCTCCACCTCTGCGGCGGCGGGCGTGGTCGGCAGGCCTACGGGCTCGGCCGCCGGGACTGGCACGCGCCGCGGTTCGACGGACTCGAGCACCGGAACCGGCACGCGCCGCGGTTCGACGGGCTCGACCACCGGAACTGGTACGCGCCGCGGCCCGACGGGCTCAACCACCGGAACTGTCACGCGCCGGAGTTCGACGGGCTCGCCGTGCTCTACGGTGGCCCGGCCGCCCTGCGCCGCCACGAGCCGGACGACGGTGTCGGCGACGACCTCGGCCCGCACCTCGTACGGCACCCTCAGCGCGACGACCTGCCCGGCGAGGGCGTCGCCGTATCCGTACCGGGCGCCCTGCCGCCGAATCTCCCGCACCAGCCCGGCGACGGGATCGACCTGCGCGTCGAGGCTGATGTTGAGGAACCCCGGCCCGGTGACGACGACGTCCCGGACCCCTTCGGCACCTGCGAGCCGGGCTCGCACGATCTCCGCCACCCGCCGCGCCGGCTGCCCGGCCGGCCGGGCGAGCTGCAACGCGATGCTGGTGGCGAAGTCCCCGCACCCCCCGGGCCCCGGCACCGTCACCACGGCCCGCTCGGGCACGGTCACATTCAGCTCCCCGTCATCGACAGCACGACGCACCGCGCTCAGCACGGTACGGGACAACTCGACGGGGGTCACGGGACAAGGGTAGTGGGGGATGAAGGGTACGGAGGGGGTGGGTTGGCGGGGCCGGTGGAGGCTGGCCGGCGGT
>NZ_BNBF01000007.1:282256-282678 GCF_014654935.1 Streptomyces capoamus | reverse complement strand
GGGGGGGGGGGGGGGGGGGGGGGGGGGGGGGGGGGGGGGGGGGGGGGGGGGGGGGGGGGGGGGGGGGCGGGGGGGGGCGGGCGGGGGGGGGGGTGGTGAAGGCTCCGCCGCCGGTGCTTGCGTGGGGGACTGCGCATACGGCCGTGTGGCTGCCGGTGCTGTACGGCAAGGCGATGCCCCTGAGTGCTCACGCGCAGGCGCTCGAACAGCGGCCCCTACCTGACGAACTCGACCGCTCGACCGCTCGACCGCCTACGACTACAACCACGCCACTGCCTGGCGAAGCCCACCGAAGGGCAGGCCGACCACTTGGCGTGTCCACTCGCCACCGCCTGCCCGAGCCGGCCCCTCAGCCGTCCGACACTCACTGACTGGGCGAGACCCCATGACCGGGTGAGACCGCATGGCTGGGCGAGACGTGC
>NZ_BNBF01000007.1:276310-282202 GCF_014654935.1 Streptomyces capoamus | reverse complement strand
TGACCCGGCGAGACTCCCTGACCGGGCGAGAGACGGACTCGGCGACTGAGAGACCCCCCGACACCATCGGCGTCCCCGCCCCCACCCTCCCCCTCATCTCCCTCACCCCGGTCCCCTCCACCGGGACCTTCGCCGCCATCTCCTCCCCCGCGCGCTTCTCCGGCGGCTCCCCCATGCCCCTCGTGCCCTGTCCCCCCATCTCCCGCATGCTCATGCCCGGTGCGCCGCTCGATGAGGTGCTTCACGAGCTGGACCAGTTCGGCGGGCTCGAAGGGCTTGGCGAGGAACGCGTCCACACCCACATCGAGGCCGGCCTCCATCTCGTACTGAGTGCACGCGCTGATGATGGCGAGGGGCAGGTGGTGGGTACGGGGATCGGCCCGGAGCAGGGCAGCGGTACGGAAGCCGTCCAGCCGGGGCATGACGACATCGAGCGTCACGACGTCGGGCCGCACTTCGTGCACCACGTCCAGACACTCGACACCATCGGCCGCGGTCACGACCTCTAGCCCTTCCAGCTCGAGGTTGACCCTGATCAGCTGCCGGATGACCTTGTTGTCGTCCACGACAAGGACCCGGCCCGGAGCGCCTGGCACACGTCGAGAGTAGGTCCGGACCGGCCACCGCGTCCGGGTTTTCCCCACTTCCACCCCGTACAGGGGACCCCCCGTCCCCGACCCGGGGAAACGGGTTCCTGATCACCCCGCGGGACCTGCTAGTGTTCTACCCGTCGCCGCAAGCGAGAGCTCAGCGCCCGACACGCCCCCGTAGCTCAGGGGATAGAGCAACGGCCTCCGGAGCCGTGTGCGCAGGTTCGAATCCTGCCGGGGGCACCCAACATGAGGTGCCCAAAGACCCCGTCACCAGCGGAAACGCTGAGGCCGGGGTCTTCGCGTATATGCAGGCGTATGCGGCCCGAAGCGGGCGTATGCCGGGGTCTGTGGACTATTCGTGGACAGGAACTGAGCGCGTCTGCCCAGGTCACAGCGGCTGCCTGGAGCGGACGTCGCCCGGCGTGCCGGTTCCGGTCCAGATTCGCGGCGTCGAATACGCTGCGAGGACGTCCAACCTGACGTCCTTGATAGTGCGTGCACACGACTGACTCCGCACGGCGGCGGCTCCTCACGTCGGCCCGGCCGACGCAGCCCCCGCATGCAGGAAGGGTGTGGCATGAGGCCTCCAGGCGTGCACCTGCGAGAGATCACCGACGACAACCGGGATGCCATTCGTGCCCTCCGCGTCCGACGTGATCAGAAGCAGTTCGTCGCCTCCGTGTCCAAGTCGCTCAAGCAGGCGGCACAGCACCCGGAGGCCAATCCCTGGTACCGCGCCGTGTACATCGGCGACGAGCCAGTCGGCTTCGTGATGCTGTCGTGGAAGCCGCCGGCTGGTCCCTACAAAGGGCGGCACTTCATCTGGCGCCTCCTCATCGACAAGCGGCACCAGAGACGAGGGATCGGCCGAGAGACTCTCACGCGAATTGCCGCTCTGGTTCGCGCGGATGGCGCCACCGAGCTGCTGACTAGCTACGATCCCGGCGACGGCGAACCGTGGCCCTTCTACCAGAAGTTCGGGTTCGAGCCCACCGGGGAGATCGATGACGGCGAGATCGTTCTGCGGCTCGTCTTCCCCGCCCAGTGAACTCATACGGGAAACCGCAGACCGTTCTCCGGTGGTCACCTGACTAAGAACTTGATTGGCTTCGGAAGCCTGCCAGCGACCGACGCCCGACAACCACGACGAAGCCCCCGGCCCGTTCGCGGGCCAGGGGCTAATGGCTATGTGCCTCGTCACTCGTATTCGCGCAGCAACTCTTCGATCTTGCGGTTGGCGATTTCCTGCCGTCCATCAATGCATTTGGCGTAGCGGCTCAGCAGCACCTCAACACTGTTACCCGCACGTTCGGCCACCTCGGTCGGATCTACCCCGGAGTTGAGCCACGTCGACAGCGCTGAGTGTCGGAGGTCGTACGGCCGCGCAGCGAGTGGCGAGGCGACGGCAGCCGGCTGGAGCCCAAGCGCCCGAGCCTCCTGCCACACGCGGTAGTACGTGGACGAGCCGACCACTCCCCCGCGCTCGTTGGTGAACAGCCGCCCGTCCTCAGCAGTGCCGAACGTATCGAGGTGCTGCCGGAGGATGGCGACGAGCTGGGGCGGGATAGGCACGAGCCGGACCTCCTCCGCCGGCCGGTTCTTGAGGCCTCGGTCGTCGTGGGTCTCGCCGGAGTCGGTCCACTGCTTGCCGACACTGGGACGCGTCCGGTTCAACAGTGCTGTCCCCCAGCCGACCTTTGGCAACTTCAGATCCGCGCTGGTGAGGCCCACGGCCTCAGCCGGACGCAGGGCGCCGTAGTACATGCAGGCGAACAGGCCGACGAGTCGACGGCCACGTGCCCGGCTGTACCCACCGACGTACGAGACCGCAGTCAGCAGGGACCGAGCCTGCTCGGGATTGGCGACCACCCGAGGGTCGACTTCCCCGGCAACCTTCGGCTTCTTCCATCGGATGCCCGTGATCGGGTTTTCCTTGAACTCGCCGAGGTCCACCGCATAGTGCATCGCATTGACGAGTGTTCGACGCTTGCGTCGAACCGTCTCCGCAGCTGCTGCCGTCCCATCGAGCTTCAGCTTCAGCGAGTCCAGGACGGCCCTGCCGATCGCAGCATCACCGAGGTCTGAAAGCGGGCGCGACGCCTTGGCCACCCAGTGCAGAGCGTTCGCGATCTCACTCGGCAATTCACGCTCGTCCGGACCCGGAAGGACAAAGGCCCAGTTACGAAGCGCCTTCCTGATCAGCTCCTCGGATGGCTGGCCTGGACGATCGTCGAGAAGAGCCATTGTCACCGCGGTCAGCGCCTCATTGATCCCATTACGCGTGTTGGGAGCCGCGTGGGGCCACTTCATGGCGAGATACTTCAGGGCGAAGGCGTACCAGCTCATCGAAGCTGCCCTTTCGACCATCGAGTCAGGCAACCCAGCAACGATGTCGAACTCTTCGCCGCCATGAGCGGCACGGAGCAGCTTGGAACGGTAGTGGTCCGCGAGCCCCTTGGTACGGAACTGCTCGGAAAACACGTTTCCGGCCACAGTCCATCGGACATCGAAGGACGGCTTCTTGGTGTTCCTCTTCCGGACGCTCCAGACCTTGACGTCGAGAGACTTCACGCAGCCGCCTCCAATTGCCGAAGCCACGAGGTGAAATCGCTGCGCCAAATGCGAAGCTCCCCGTTGGGCAGCTTGAACGCGGCCGGCCCCTCCCCCAGCTCGCGCCAGCGATAGAACGTCCGGCGAGAAACGCCGCCCAGTTCGTCCAAGACCTGGCGAACAGTCATCAGCTCGTCGCGACGGGCTTCCATGTCGGCTCTCCTTCCGTTCCGGGAGCGGGTTCGAGGGATGCGGCAAGCCAGGCTTCGGCGCGGGACAGGCCAGTGCCGGCGAAGACCCAGTGAGCGAGGACAAGCGTGGTCTCGCCGTCCTCCGGGACAGGCGGAACCGCTTGGGCCCGGCGCCAGTCGGCGCGGGCGTCACGGAGGGCACCGAGAGTGGTGGAGTAGCGGCGGGACTTCGTGGAGAAGTGGCCGCGGAAGCCGAGCATGTGGGCCCAAGCCCGCAGGCGGAGTTCTGCCAGCTCGGCACGGGCGCCCAAGGTCCAAGCGGTGCGGATCATCCGCCGGGCGTGTTCGCTGATCTGGACCTGTGCCAGCTCGGCGAGAAACTTGATAGGCCGGTCCAGGGTGCCGGTCGCGGTCTCTGCTCCTTTGGTGGCGTACTTGGCGATGTACGCCGCTACGGCCCGCTCGGTCAGCTCCTGGCCGTCGTCGAAATCAGCGGAGCGGATCGTGCGGACGTCGAGCTGACGGCCGAAGACGAAGGTATGGGGCCGCCCGTCGATCACCGGCCCGCCGACGCGCGCCGTAGTGGCAGCTGCCCGAACCGCATCGGTCAGCAGCTCGGCAGTGGCCCAGGAGGGAGGAGCGGAGTCGCCACCCTCGGGGCCGTCGAGGCGGATCACGGCGTGAAAGTGGACGGCACCCCGCTTCTGGTACTCGGCCACCTTCGCGAAGGAGATCCGGGCATGGTGCCGGAATGCTCGCTGAGTAAGGCCGGCCCGCTTGGCGACCTCACGGCGGAGGTAGATCGAGAACCGCCGCCACAGTGCCCCCGCGTGCGCGTTCCACAGCACGGCCGCCTCGTAGTCGTAGGAGTCCGGGTCGAGGGGCGTCCCCAGGACGGCGTCACCTTCCTCGTGCCGGAGACCGCAACGGCAGTTCCGGCCGCCAGAAGGGCGGTTGTGAACCGGGCCGAAGCTGGGGGCAGTGAAGGTGGCGAAGACGCGCGGGTGCGTGGCGACCCGTTCGGGCGTGCCCTTACCACCGCGCAGTCCGGCGGTGATCAGATGGTAGGTGTCGCGGCGGTAGGTCTCGGCGCAGGCCGCGCACCGGGTGGCGCGGCGGTTGTTGCAGCGGACGAGGAGCTGACCGGCGGGCAGGGCCGACGAGTCCAGGTGGTGTAGGACACGGCCGATCTCGCCGGTCGTCTGGTCCACCGCGTATTCGGTGCGATGGCCGTCGAGGCGGACGGGGTGGGTGCAGCCGCCCAGTCCGGACAGTTGGTGAGCCAGCTCGGGCATGGTGCCGAGGGAGGCCAGCATGGAGAGTTCCGCCAGCGGAAGCGGAGTCTGCCGGGTGATGATGACAGTTCCTTTCGGCTGCTTGGACGGTTGGGAGGGACGGCCCCGGGGCGGCGGGATGCTTGGCGGCTTGTTGCCGCCCCGGTGGCCGGTCAGCGCTTGTGCGCGCTGCTGAGGAGGGAGCGCAGGACCACGGCGGCGATGGCCACAGACATGGCCGATATGGCGACCGCCGCCAGGAGCGCGGTGAGCACGATGCCGACGACGACCACGGTGGCGACCGCGCCGACACCTACGCCCACGTACGGAGCGACCGTTCGGCTGGCGGAGAAGGCCGGAGCCTGCGTCTGCTGAGGCGTGACGGTTGTCGTCGGCAGAGTCGGGATGTCGGGCAGTTTGGGGCGGAGCACGGCGGACCTCCTTGTCACTTGTGGGTGCCATTGACCACGCCGACCCCGGAACGGGTGCCGGACTCGATGGCGGGAGCGAGGAAGGTGTGCGAAAGCAAGAAGCCGAACAGTGCGATCACGACGGCGACCCATAGCCGGACGCCGAGAAACTTGATCGCGGCCCAGGCGATGACGCCCAGGACGAAGACGAGCGGCAGCGAGACGGTCACGGGAGCTCCCTAGGCGGATCAGCGAACGCGGCAGCGATGGGTGCGGGCAGCCAGTTCGGCGGCGGCGCGGCTGTCGTAGTCGGCGGAGAAGCCGCAGCGCGGGGCTGTGCAGACGGCGGCGTGCTTCTCGCGGCCCCGGCCGTCGTAGTACGTGCCGACCTGGACGGGACCGATGCGGATGACTCGGCGGAATCGGCGGTTGGCAGGCATAAGTGCTCCTCTCAGAGCTGTGCGGCGATGGCTTCGGCCAGTGGTGCGGGGACGCCGAGCCGAGCGCGAAGGGTTGAGGTGTCGATGGCCGATCCGGTCCGGGCGTGGTGTTCGTCGGCAACCTTGCGGGCGTGAGCGACGAGCGCGGCCGGGACTGGTACCGGGCAAGGGGCGACGGCTGGTCGTTGTTCGGGCTCCGGGGCCATCGCGGTCGGCTCCGGAGCAGCCGGTGTGGACTCTTCGACCGTTTCGTGTGTGGTGTGGGCGAGCAGCGTCCCGCCGAGGAAGGCAACCGCGGGCCATCCGGCGACGAGAATGCGCAGCCAGGCCGGCATCTGATGCATGTTGAGCAGACCGGCGGTGGCCACGTTGGCGCCGAGCGAGGCGGCGAGGGCGATCACGAACCAGCACCACCCGGATGCTTTCGCATCGCC
>NZ_BNBF01000007.1:275917-276274 GCF_014654935.1 Streptomyces capoamus | reverse complement strand
AGACCGCAGTCGGCGCCAGGCGGCGACGAGCAGGAGGTCGACAGAGACGGGGTAGGCCCATGCCTTCCACCCGGTTTGCCCAGCGGCCGAGGCGACGTCGTGCAGGTGGGCGAAGGACAGCGCCGCCGCGATGAGCGCTTGGACGAGCACCGCGTCGACACGGGCCAGGCGAGCACGCATGACGCGGCTCCTTCCGGAATCGGGCATGACGGGGTAGGGACGTGGCGCGAGAAGTCACGCCGACCGAGTGCTGAGCAGATGAGAAGGTCAGTCGGTGACCGGGACCGGTCGGACGACCGATGCCGGGGTCACGACCGGACCGGCCGGGAATTCGGGCCGGAACGGTTCCAATGCGGC
>NZ_BNBF01000007.1:260718-275877 GCF_014654935.1 Streptomyces capoamus | reverse complement strand
CAGCTCGGGAGCGAGGTACGCCGACTCTCGGCAGATGCGGGCCGCGTCGCCGAGGGAGAGGTACGGCGTACGGATGCGGGACCAGCCGCCCGAGGTGTCGCCGGCCACGGCCAGGCCCGGCCGCTCGGGAGCGATGGCGCAGGCGGCCATGACGGCTTCGGGCGCGATGTCGCCGAGCGCCATCTTCGCGGAGGCCTCGTCGTTGACGCGATGGCAGACGCGGCCGGTCAGCTGGGCCCGCAGCATGGTCGCTCCCTTGCCCAGCTCGGCGCCGAAGCGCTGCCCGCAGACCTCCAAATAGATGCCGGCGGCTCGGCCGAGCTGGGCGAGCCGGATGAGCTGCGTGACCATCTCGTCGCGGCGTTCCTCGTCCTTCTTCGTCGCGACGAGGAAGAGTTCCGCTACCTCGTCCACGAACAGCACGACCGGCACCGGACGTTCGCTTTCGGGCAAACCCCAGATGTCCGAGGTGATGTCCTCAGCGGGAATGCCGGGAGCGATGCCCTGCCGGGCCTTGATCAGGTCGTACCGGTCCTCCATTTCCTTGATGAGCACGGGCAGCAGTTCGGCCGCCTGCTCCGGGTCGGTCGCGAGCGCCGACAGACGAGCGGCGAACGGCGCCAGCTCCACTCCGCGCTTGCAGTCGATGCCGACCAGGGCGACCGGTTGCCGCGCCAGTCCGGTGACCAGGTGCCGCAAGTACATCGACTTACCCGAAAGCGTTGCGCCGAGCGTGAGCTGATGCGGGACGGCGCGATAGTCCCGTACGAAGGCCGTCGCGTCCTCCCTCAGCGCCACCGGTACCTTGAGATGCCCGCCGCCTGCTTTCCTCGGCATCCGCACGTCGCGCAGCACGTCGAAGCCGACGAGCCGCAGCTCCACCACTCCCGGCTTCACGTCCTTCACGTACACGGCGTGGACGCCCCAGGCATGCCGCAGCCGCTCGGCTGAGGCGGCGACGTCCGCCGGTTCCTGCCCAGGAGCGAGGCGCAGCCGAAGCCGCAGGCCCGTCGAGGTGGGCCGGATGATGCCCCGCCGCGGGGGAACCGGCCGGACCTCACGTCGAGTCGTCGCCTTGACGGCGAAAGCGCGCAGCCGGGAAGGCTGTACCGTCAGGCCGCATGCCTCCATCACGGAGCCGTATGAGCCCAGGAGCCGAGCCGTCGATAACGGCAGTCCGACCGTGGACCAGTAGACGCCCGGGTGACGAGCCCGGGTGTAGGCGGCCCCGCCGCCGAACGCGGCGAGGGGGCCACCCACCTCCAGCAGTGTCATCCAGTCCGACATTAGGCGGATGCCCCGACGGTGGCCGGGAAGGCGGCCGGCGCGACCGCAGCCGCGCGGAAGGCGATGCCGTGCCGCTGCTGGCCGTTGAACACGCTTTCCCAAGGCCGTGCCACCAGGCCCACCAGCGAGACCGGAGCGCCCAGCATCAGACCTTCGGTGACGCCGCTTTCCGGAACAGTGACCTTGATCAGCGAGGACTCGCCGTCCTCGATATAGACGACGCCGATCGTCATCAGCGCTTCGCCGCTGTTGGCGTCCTTGGCGATCTCCCCGGTCTGCCGGTCCCGTACCTTCGGTTCCGGTGCCTCAGTCAGCAGGATGGTGGCCGACGAGGTCTCCACACGGATTACACGCACAGAACTGATCTCCCTTGCGCCGCACCGCACGCATGCACGACGGTGCAATTAGTGAGGAATGACTACGCAACGGGAGGTTGACCGCATACCGACTGGGCGCGATACGCTCCAAGAGCGTTGATGCCAACGACGCACCCGGCCTGAGTGGGCTGCCTCCCGCTCAGGCCACATCTGCTTTCTGTGGCCCTTTCCGCTCACGTGCTGGCGCAGGTCTGCCTTCCTGCTCCGGCGCGTTCGCACGCCCGCATCACCAACTCCGCTGGACGCGAAGGGGTGTGCTGACAACAACCACAGTAACCCGTACTCCAAGTACTGTCTAGTACTTCAGGTACTAGTCCGTGCTTCGTGTACGCCCAGCTCTCCCGCCAGGGCGCGCAGCTCCTCAGAGGGCGGCTGGCTCATAGTCAGCAGGTCGGCGATGAGTTGCTTCACCATCGGCAGGGCCCGCACCAGCTCCGGCGACAGCTCACGGGCCGCCAGCAGCGCTGAAACGGCGTCAGCGACTTGACGTCGCTGGGCATACGCCCTGGCAAGGTCGATCTGGAAGCGTGTCTGCCGTTCCGCCGACAGCCCGGAGGCATCGACGGTCTGCGCAGCCCGCAGGGCGACTCCGGCGTCTCCCAGGTCCACCGCGACGGCCACCTCATGCAAGGCAACATTGGTGGGCCCGAACTCGGTGTTGTAGTCGTTGCGCCCGTCACCGACCTGGTCGCCCATCTCGCGGGCCTCACGGAGGTACCCATAAGCGTCATCGGCAAGGTTCAACCGAGCCGCAGCCACCGCGCGTTGCAAGGTCAGCGCACCGCGCAGGGCGACTGCCTCAACCTGCCCGGACCCGGCCAGGGGCCGCAAGGCATCAGCCGCGCTCCCGGACACCTGGGCCGCCTGATCGAAGTGACGCGCGCCGAGGAAGACCAGTGACAGACGGAACTCGCCGGCCGCCATCAGCAGCGGATCATTCGCCCGCTCGGCAGCAACCACGGCCCGGTCTACGGCGATCCAGGCCGCTTCAGGCTCGCCCATGTTCGCCAGAGCGCCACTGCACGTGTGGTACATAACTGCCAGGAGCCGGAACAGCTCGGGCCGTTCCGACTCGGAGACTGACCGGGTAGCCGACTCCAGCCGGGGCACCAGCCCTTCGAGCAGTTCGGCCAGGTCGGCGTAGTTCCCCTGGTGGGTGAGCGACCATGCGCGGTCGACTTCGGCGCGCAGTGCCGGCACGTCAGGGGAAACGTCCTGCCGACCGAGGACCGCTTTGAGTGAGTGAGCCGCGCTCAGCACCAGCCGCAGGCGACTCGCACCAGGCGGCTCCCCTTCGGTCACCGACGCGACGAGCGGTGCCTCTGCCGCCAGCTCAGCGATCGGCACTTCCAGGACGTCGGCGACCTTCTCGAGCACGGTCATTCGGTCGATGCGCCGTACGCCCCGCTCGACCTGGGAGACCCAGGCTTCCGAGCGCCCCAGCAGGCCGGCGAACTCCTTCTGCGACAGCCCCCGGCGTTTGCGGTTGAAGGCGATCTTGCGACCAAGCGCCTTCTGATACTCAGTGCTCAACGTCCACGCCCTTGCCGGACACGAAATCCAAGCGGTCCACCTCGACGGCGGACAGGTACTGATCCCGCTGGGAGAGGAAGGCGCGCACGTAATCCTTCGACTCGTGGTCTTCGAAGGCCTCCTTGTCCCGGTAGAGCTCATAGAAGACGCGCTCCAGCGGACGCCCGTCAACGCGGTGCACGGCGTAGACCACCGTTCCGGGTTCGTTCGCCCGGATCAGCTCCCCTGTCCGCGCCACCAGGTCATCGAACGCAGCCGCCGCCACGTCGTCCTTGCACGTGAAGCGCACAAACAGCCCGAACATGCGGAGTCCTTCCTCCCTCGGCATCAGGTCAGCACCAGACCATGCGGCGAACGCTATGCGCCCACCCGCCCGCACGAAAAGTACGAACCCGCACTCTCGGTACGCGCACATTCGGTACGGTGCTAGTACTAATTGTACGGCTCGGTATGGTCCGTGTCAGCCGGTCCGTCTGGCGGACACAGAAAGCAGCAGGTCACCGCCATGGAGGACGCCATGCGCACCCACCAACGCACGTTCCCAGGGGACCCCAGAGCGCTCCGCAGCGCGCGCAACTGGATCCACGCCGCCCTGAATGGTCACCCCCACTCCGATGACGCCGCGCTGATCGTCACGGAACTCGGCACCAACGCCCTCACCTACACAGCCAGCGGATGCGGCGCCGGCGCTTTCCACGTCACGCTCACCGTCTCCGAGCTCACCACCACGATCGCAGTGACCGACTCCGGCCAAGCCAGGACCACCCCTGAAATTCAGCATCCGCCCCTCAACGCCACCCACGGCCGCGGACTCGGCATGGTGGCCGCCCTCGCCGACAACGTCACGGTCCAGGGCGACGATTCCGGCCGCACGGTCACCGCGGAGCTCCGCACAGACAGCCACCAGGGAGGACAGTCGTGCTGATGAAGGATCCTCGCCGCGGCTACTGGTGCGAGTGCTGGACAGAAGACCTCACCGAGCAGCGGCGGCCGGCGCTCTTGGCATCCTTCGACGCCTACACAGCACCCCAAGCAGACCGATGGGTCGCAGTCGCACTCCGCACCATCTCCCCGGCTCTCGACGCGGACGCATCCGACGCAGCATGGGAGTGGCTGTACGACGGCCGCATCGAGACGAGACGAGCCCTCTTGCGCTCCGAGCCCAGCACGGTCTCAGTCACCCACGAGCAGACCCGCATCACATGGACGATCCGACCAGTGATCTTCCTGCCGCTCGCACATCGTCAGAGCGCTGAACTGCCAGCCTGCGCGTACGACTTCAAAGCCCAGGCGCCCCAGGCAGTCGACTGAGTAACAACCTTCTTCACGGGTTCAAGGCGGCTCGCTCCGCTCCCCGCGCGTGGCCCGGCCCCCGGCCGGGCCTGCGCTCCTGTCTCCGCCCCGCTCCAGCCCGGCCGGCGCCCGTGCCACGCTCTAAGCGTTCAGCCAACCTGACGTCAGAGAAGGGGTACGTCGTGGCTGGGGGCTCCACGGCTTTACCCACCTCCCCGGTCCGGGTCCCGCGTCGAGCAAGACCAGGGGGCCACTCGTGCACATTGCGGTCAGGCCCAAAGCCTGCCCGAGTTGCCAACCAGCGTACGGCCCCCTGATCATGCTCGACCCCAGACCGGGCAGGCCACCGGCCAAACCCGCTCCGCCGATTCCAGCACCGGTCAACCGGGAGCTCCTAAATACCCTTGACCTAATTAACAGTACTCGTGTGAGCCTGATGCACACGGCACATCGGGGATTCCAGTGCGTCGACGGCTTGTCCATGCCGTGTCGCGTCCGGTGACCACCGAATTTCCTCACCAGATGAGGTGATGGTCAGCGATCCAGCGCACGCGAACCTGGCGAAGACTCCAGGTCCGCTTCGAAGGCTAGTGATAGGAAGGCTCTCTGGATGACACGAACGACTAACTTGCGTGCAGGCAATCTGCACGTCATCTCCAAGCGCTTCGCGTAGCCCTTCAACGATCTCTTTACGAGGATTCACAAAATGTGATCTACCATGAGAGAAGATCACCAATCTAGGCCTAACAGCTCTGGCCAGGTCAATTGCAAAAGCTTTGTTGTCCGACGCACCTGAACGACCTCCGTGGTGAGGAAACACCAAAACTGGTGCACTCATGTCCACATTGGCGCGCTGCATCTCCGCGAATCCCTTAGCATCAAGATCACCAGGCAGCAGTACAGCTGGCTTGCCATCTAGTTCGATCCGAACAACGGCGGACATACCGTTGGAAGTTATCGGCCCTAGCGGATGCGCGCCACCTGTGGGTCCGACGCCGGCCCACACGATCCCCGGGTGTAGCACTCTCACACCTATTCGGCGGACATCTAGTAGGCCGTCCGAACCTACATTGAGATTAGTGCGGACGCCGATCAGGCCTTTCCTCTGCCGATCAGCCGCCACCGTCAACAAGTCGAGGAAGGCCTCGGAGAACTTCGTCGAATCAGGATTAGCCCACAGCGTCTTGACGGTGACTTCATCATGCGCCATGAGCGCTGCGGCACCTTTGATGTGGTCGTTATCCGCATGAGAAAGAATGAGGTGTTCGACGACCTGTGCCCCGACGGTAGCCATCTCTTGCAGAAGAGGCTCCACTGCAGGCACGTCTACGACGACCCCACTCGTGCCGTCGTATATAAGCGAGCAGTTGCCGTGCCCCACGTTCAAGATCGCAGCTGCCAGCTCGTCAGCCGACCTCGGCTTTGGAAGGGGTACAACCCCAGACATGACACTCCCCCCTACCGCACCGAAAGCCAACTCTGCGGGATTTCTGGCGCTACCTCAAAATTTTCGAAGAATAGCTCTTCCGAAGACCGAGCGTGGATGTTGACGTTGGCCATGAATCGCATTCCAGGCAGATCGTCAGTTGCCAGTCCCACGGATGACGTGATCATGTCTGCAGGTAGGATTACAGCATCTACCGGGTCCCAAGCCACGACAATCACCTCGACAATCCGCTCGGCCCCTATCTGATCGACACGGAGAACGCGGACGACGGTTCGGTGACCTTCCCGCTCAAGCGCAGGCCCCAGTAACTGCTCACGATGAGCCAACTGCAGAGCCGACTCGATTTCTGCCGGCTTGAAACGCTTGCGAAGCATGCAAGGGATGCTCGACCGCCACCTGCGGATACTCGTCTGCTCATCGAGATCAGCGTAGCCAGTCACTAGCACTGCTGGGATACGACGGCGGTTACTTGCTGCGACGACTTGGGCGCCTGTGAAGGCAGCAGTGGCCCCGTGGCTCAACCTGTGATCGCATACCAAGCCATCTGCTTTTGCCGCTACAGCATCAAGCAAGGCTTCAAGGGTAGGAAACGACGGATCGATGGCGACCGGCTCGAACTCAGCGTCCTCTAGCAGGATAGAGGTCCGTCGCATGTCATCGACCGAGTCATCGACTACCGCGATCTTTGAGCCAGGTCGAATCTCGTCAATTAATCCCTGCACACTCGCCCTCACTATGCAGAATTCTCAACCGTACCCCTTGACAGATCACGAAGGGGCAATGCGCGGAAACGACACATAAAACTCCGCGCCGCCCAACTCGCCATGCTCGATCGCCCAAACCTGTCCCTTCAAATCGAGCACGATATCCCGCACGATGGTAAGTCCCATACCCGTTCCCTCATTTCGGGTTGACTTACCGGGCTTCCATACATCTTCCTTGGATATGTTTGTGATTCCCGGACCGGAATCGAGGACACCAAGAGTGACGAAGTCCTGGGAAGTCTCCGTCCGTACCACTATTACACGTTCGGGGGACTGATTTTGGGGACTCGTGAACGTTGCAACGGAGTTGGCCAAGAAGTTAGCCAGAATCGCTTCGACTGACGCGATGGTTGAACGTACGAGCGCAGGAGGATCTTCTGCCAAATCAGTTGAGACAGAGACTCGTGCGTCACTGAAGTACGGATCGAAGCTCTCAACTATGTCCTGCACGATCAGATTGACGTCTACGTCACGCCACTTCCGCTTACGCTGCTTGAGTAGTGCCAGAGGAAGCTCAGCGAATGTCTGTAGCGAGGCAGCTGACTTCTTAATCAGTTCTACCGGGTCAGCCAGTAGAGAGGCAAAACGTTCGCCGCCGAGTGCACGCTCTCCTCTCGTAGCGATAGATCCAACCATTTGTTCAATCGTGTCGACCGGCCGAAGAGTCTCATGGGCAAATACAGCAGTCGTGGTCCCCACCGTGCTTAGGGTCCGGTAAAGCATCAAGTCGTTCTCAACTACTTCCAGGCGCTCCTCCATAGCGGCCCTGTCGTCGCGGACCGCTTGCTGCACCAGCGGCCGAACGCTCTCAGGCACGAGCTTAAGCGCTGCATCGACTCTATCGTGAGTCTCCTTCACTTTCTCGCGTGTCTTCTTTTTTTCCTCGATCTTCCTCTTATCACGCCGCTGGAGACGGACGTCCGCAGCCCACTCCAGAGCGGCACGCACAAACTCCTTTAGCTCCATAAATGCCATATTCTCAACGAACCCACTACGGTCCGTTTTAGGAACCAAGGTGCCGTTATCACTGACAACCTTCAAGCGTCCTACGGAGTTATTGGTTCCTGGTCGCTCCTCTGGGTTGCGCTTCTGCAAGACGTTCATGTCCAACCAGTCATAGCCGCGATCCCCGTAGGGATGCACACGCAATCCGCGCTGATAGAAGTGAACGCCTCCTACTTCATCAAGCCACGCAAGGTAGGCCTTCCGTAGCGCCGGCGTCATCTGGGTGCTGAAGGATGGCTTAGTTCGATTGAACATCCAGACTTCCAACTCCGCCGGCGGAGCTAGATATCCGGAGTGGTTTCCCATTTCCGAAGCTGATGCAACTGCGAAGTGATCGCCAGAGGCGATGATTGTTCCTGTCCCATCCACCAGATATGCCGCAGCTTGACCGTTCTCATCCAGCGTGGCTTTCAAGACGTAATGGGCAGCCTCGAAAAATCCCGCCTCAACTACTCGCTGCAGTTCGGAGAATTCTGGCGCATGCAGAACGACACTGAAGTCATCGCTTTTGTCCGGGAACGGCCCCGTCAACATAACAAGGGAACGGGCGAGTCGCCTCACATCGGCGTCTGTAAGTGGAGCCCGCAAATCACGGATTTCGATCGTAGTACCAGGAAGTTCGTCCGTTTCCCGGGTGATTACGTCAAGGCCGACTTCCTCAATTGCAGTCGCCTTGTCGTACCGCTCCCAATCAATACGCACCACGTGCTCACGCTGCGGCTCGACCGTAGGGCGCGTACGGACGATGGCTGAACGTCCCAGGCGTAGCGCCGCCAATCGCCCTAGACCTTTTTCGCCTACTTTTCTCCTGCCACCAGCGGTGACAGCATCCTCGACTTTGGCTGAGCGGCCAAGAAGCAAGAAACCATCCCTGATGGACTCAAGCGTCATTCCATCGCCGACGTCGGACACGACGATTGTTCCGCCCGGCTCCCCCACGTTTTGGAGGCGGACTTCGCAACTCTCCGCATCGGCGTCATACGAGTTGCGTGCCAGTTCCACGATCCCCAAGTCTGGGTGTGGGATGAGTTCCTCGCCCAGTCGGGCAAGCATCTCCGGTGCGAAGCGGAGCCTCTCTGTCGCCATCTAGTACCTGCCCCCCACGTCCTAGATAGGTGCCCGCGCCGGTAGCCCGCGAAGCTTGCTCAGCGGCACAGCCGTTCCTGCCTGTCAGCAAGATCACTTCTCTTGGCCAGCGTAGTGCTGCGCAATCGCCGCGTGCACTACGTTGGTCGGACGACTCTGACCCAAAGCGACCCTCGTTGAACCGATGGTGACACAACGTCAGGGCCAGAAGCTAGAGGTGACAGGAAGTGGGGGCGACATGACAGGAGCTCGGGGCTACAGCGAGTACACCGCTCAACTGCGTCAACTGACCACCGATGCAGCTGCAGGCCGCACAGTCCAACCTCGCCGCTTGCTGGCCAGTGTTGACGGGGAAGCGTCTGAACAGCTGCGTCGCCTAGTGCCCTTGCAGTATCGCCGGCAGGTGGGTGCCTTCTTCACGCCCGCCCCCCTGAAGCAACGTGTGACCGAGCTACTGCTTCGGCACCGTGCCAACTCGTACCTGGACCCTACTTGCGGCTCCGGAGACCTGCTCCTGGCTGCCTCGAACGTCCTTCCCATCCAAAACTCATTGGCTGCCACTCTCCGCGACTGGACAGATCGGCTTTACGGGTGCGATATCAATCGAGAGTTCGTGGAGGCAGCTCGACATCGCCTCTTTATCGCCGCGCTGCTACGACATGGCGTCGCACGAGACGAGCAAGTCACTTCTGTTGAAACGGGCAGGTATTTCTCTAACATTGTCGTAGGAGACGGACTCAACTCCCTCTCGAAGGCGGACTCGTTCACCGGGCACATACTGCTTAATCCGCCGTTCGGCGTGATGTCGTCTTCCCTAAGCCGGGAGTGGACATCGAAGCCAACGTCCACTGCCGCCATTTTCGCATATCAAGCCGTTCGCCACCTGGCTTTCGGAGGGCGCCTGACAGCAATCCTTCCAGACGTGTTGCGAAGCGGCAGCCGCTATCAATCTTGGCGGACACTGGTGGATGAAATATGCGCGCGAGAATCAATCATCACCTATGGACAATTTGACGACCATGCTGACGTGGATGTCTTTCTGCTGAACGCTAGAAGAGTCACCCCCCTCGCGGAGCACAGGCCCGCAACGGAGTGGTGGGCCCCCGAAGCTCTGCCTCTTACTGGGCCGCGGATTGGTGATTACTTCACAATTCGGGTCGGCACTGTAGTCGATAACCGCGACCCAACTGAGGGTCCGATCTATCCCTTCGCTAAAGCCAGGGATCTCCCACCGTCCGGCGAGGTTTCCCTTCCTTCCGGTCGCCGGAAATTCGCCGGCCGGGTGTTCGAGCCTCCTTTCGTGCTCCTACGCAGGACCTCGCGTCCTGCGAAACCTGGCCAGTCTCGCGTCTGTGGTGTATTGATTACAGGAAAGAACCCTGTCGCTGTGGATAATCACCTGATTGCAGCCTTGCCTAAGGATCACTCAATCGAGTCATGTCGGGCACTTCTAGGGGTATTGGCCAGCGAGCCTACAAGTGAGTGGCTGGATAATCGGATCCGATGCCGACACCTTACGGTGGGGGCAGTGCGAGAGATCCCATGGCGTGATCTCGCCGATTTTAGTTAGGCGTTGGAGAAGAATATCCGCGCCAACTGATCCTGTGCCGTCGAGAAGAGGCGACTTAGATGGCGCCGAACAGCTCGCACGCCGGGCCCACGTTAGTTCGAGCGTCACATCCTCATGCTCTCCGACGGAGCCGGGGAGCTCTCCGAGCAGCTGGATGGGCCGTTGGAGCATGCCAAGGCCGTCGGCCTCGACTACGCGATTGGCTCGCAAGAAGCCAATGATTGGGCTCTGACCCGCACTCGAATGCTCGCCATCCTTCGCGAGATCCCGGAGAGCGTCAGGTACAACAGCAGTCCTGAGTAACCCGTCTGTGGGATGGTGCGGCCCTCCATGACCGCACCCGCTGCTCAGGCGGGATACGCCTCGCTAACCCGGCTCCTGCTCGTGGACCATTCGTGGACAGGGACTCTGCGTAAGCGGAACCATGGGCCCGTAACCTGCAAGAATCCTCAGCAGCAAAGCGGCCTCCGGAGCCGTGTACGCGGGCTCGAATCCTGCTTAAGGCACTCACCGATCAGCTGTGAGCGTTTCTAGGTGAGCAGAGCGGACGCGGGCAGAGATGAGCGGCAGGCAGTCTGACTGGCGCCTGCTCTGTTTCCTAGTTCGCCTCGTCAGCGTGTGCCCGCGCGTCGGCCGCTTCATCAGTGGCCTTGGCCTCGTCGTAGGCGGATGCGGCGCGTAGCCACATGGTCCTGACCTCTGTAGGTGGGGTGCCTGCCTCGGAGAGGGTGAGGGCGAGTTCTCCCAGGGCCTCGCCGGTGCGGAACGCGTCCTTCTGGTCGGTGAGCATCGCGGCAGCGCGTTCGCCGGCAGCCGCTGCCTCCTCGAAGCGTTGCACCTTTCTGAGGGCGACCCCCAGGTTGTTCCAGGCGATGGCCGCGCCGTGGGTGTCGCCGAGTTCCTCGTAGAGGTCGCGGGCCCTCTCGGCGGCGGTGAGCGCTTCGTCGAAGCGCCGCGCCCCACGGAGGGCGAGCCCGAGGTTGTTCCAGGCGCCGGCCGCGCCCTGGGTGTTGCCGAGCTCCTCGTAGAGGTCCCGGGAGCTCTCGGCGGCGGAGATCGATTCGTCGAAGCGCCGTACTCCCCGGAGGGCGAGCCCGAGGCTGTTCCAGGTGCCGGCCACGCCCTGGGTGTCGTCGAGCTTTTGGTACAGGTCACGGGCGCTCTCGTGAGCGGTGAGCGCTTCCTCGAAGCGCCGCATCTCTTGCAGGGAACCGCCGAGGTTGTTCCAGGCGCTGGCCATGCCCTGGGTGTGGCCGAGCTCCTGATACAGGTCACGAGCCCTCTCGTGAGCGGTGAGTGCTTCCTCGAAGCGCCGTACCCCTTGGAGGGCGGCCCCGAGGTTGTTCCAGGCGCTGGCCGTACCCTGCGTGTCGCCGAGCTCCTGGTAGGCGTCGCGGGCTCTCTCGGCGGCGGTCAGCGCTTCCTCGAAGCGCCGTAACCCTTGGAGGGCGCCCCCGAGGTTGTTCGAGGCACTGGCCGTACCCTGCGTGTCGCCGAGCTCCTCGTAGACGTCACGAGCCCGCTCGTGGAGGGTGATCGCTTCCTCGAAGCGCCGTACCCCTTGGAGGGCGCCGCCGAGGTTGTTCCAGGCGCCGGCCGCTCCGTGGGTGTCGCCGAGCTCCTCGTACACGTCGCGGGCTCTCTCGGCGGCGGTGATCGCTTCCTCGTAGCGCTGCACGCCCTGGAGGGCCAGCCCGAGGTTGTTCCAGGCGCCGGCTGCACCGTGGGTGTCGCCCAGCTTCTGGTGCAGGTCGCGGGCCCTCTCGACAGCGGTGATCGCTTCCTCCAGGCGCCGGGCCCCCCGGAGGGCGAGCCCGAGGTTGTTCCAGGCGCTGGCCGCACCGTGGGTGTCGCCGAACTCCTGGTGCAGGTCGCGGGCCTTCTCGTGGGCGGTGATCGCTTCCTCGAAGCGCCGCACCCCCTGGAGGGCGGCGCCGAGGTTGTTCCAGGCGCCGGCCTCGTTGGCGCGGTCTCCCATGGCCCGGCAGGCGTCCAAGGCCAGGGAGTGAATGGCTACGAGGTCCTGGAGCCGCCTGCGCCAGTCCAGGTATCGGCTCAGCCCGAAGGCGAGACGCGTGGCGCTGACGGTGGGACTCTCGGCATGGGCGGTGGCGATGAGGTTGGCGCGTTCGGTGTCCAGCCACTCCAGGGCCTGTGCCCGGTTGTCGAACCGCGATGAGGGTGTGGTCGTCCCGGACGGCGGGAGGTGGGTGTCGGCGGCTTCGGCCGTGTGTACGTAGTAGGCGACCAGGCGGGCGCGGGCCTGTTCGTAGCGACGCCGGGCGGGGCGGGAGTTGCCTGTGTGCGCTTCGGCTTGTACGGCGGCGTAGTCCCGCAGGAGGTCGTGCAACTGCCACCGTCCCCGCACCGGTCCGCGTTGCACGAGGTGCGCGACGGCCAGCTGTCCCAGGAGGTTCTCCGTGATCAGCCGGGACTTGTCGGTCAAGGACATGGCGGCGTCCGTGGAGATGTCGGGGCCGGCGTTGAGCGACAGCAGTCGGAACAGGTCGGCCTGCTGCGGCGACAGTCGGTCCAGGGATTGATCGAACGTGGCGCGCAGGCTGCGCTCACCGTCGTCCAGTCCCTCCAGCCGCTCTCCGCTCCGGGTGAGGCGATCGGCGCGCTCGGCGAGCGGCTGCCCCGGGTCGGCCGCCAGCAGTGCCGCGGTGATCTGCAGCGCCAGCGGCAGGCAACCGCAGGCCAGTACGACTCGTTCGGCGGCTTCCGGATCGTCCGCGACCCGTGAGTCGTCGGCATCGGCATTGCGCAGAGCGGCGTCGAGGAGCGCGACGGCCTCCTCGGGCTGCAGGAGGTTGAGGGTGCGCATGCGGCCCAGGCCCGACAGGCTCCGGCGCGAGGTGACCAGCAGACCGTGCCGTCCCGTCGGCAGCAGCGGCCGTACCTGTTCGGCGCTGAAGGCGTTGTCCGCGATCACCAGGAGCCGTTCGCCCGCCCGCGTCCGGGCATCGAGCTGGGAGCGGTAGAGCGCCTCCCGTTCCATCGCCGTCGGTGGTATGTGTTCGGCCGACACCCCCAGGGACCGCAGCAGGGCGTCCAGGACGTTCTCGGGCTGGGCCGGCACGGGATCGTAGCCGCGTAGGCCGACCAGCAGGACCCCGGTGAACCAGCCCCGGTCCTGTGCGGCATGGCCGACCGCGTGCACCAAGGTGGTCTTACCCACTCCGGGCAGCCCGGCCAGAACAGCCACCGCGGGTCCGTCCTCCCGCGCCGGGTCGAGAAGTCCGAGCAGGAAGGCGAGGTCCTCCTCACGCCCGGTGAACTCCGGCGGCAACGGCGGTAGCGCCGCCATCGCGGTGGGTACCGGGGCGTACTGGTGCACGAAGGTGTTGTGCTGCGTGCCGCTGCCCTGCGCCGGTCCGCCGAAGTTGCCGCCCCGGAAGTCGTTGCGCAGCCCCTCGTCGGCCCGGCCGCCCTCGCGACTCCCGCGCGCGGCGTTCTTGCGCACGCGGTCCTTGGACTTCTTCTTGTTCCCTCCCACGCCGACTCGCTCTACGACTGGAAGGTGTTGTGCTGCGTGCCGCTGCCCAGAACCGGTCCGTGGAACGTCGAGTACCGGAAGTCGATGTGCGTCATCTCGGCCTTGCCGCGCATGCCGGCCCGGTCGACCAGGGCTTGCAGTTCGGCCGCGATCCGTTCCCGCTCCGGTTCGCCGGCTTCCTCTAGCAGGGTCTCGAACCGTGTCTGCCACACTGCCGCCTGGGCGACCCGGACGCGCTCGGCCTCTTCTCCGTCGTCCGCGGCATGCAACGCGGCCCGGGTACGGTCCAGGCGTTCGAGCTCGGCCCGCCCCCGTGCCGTCTCGCCGCCCCCGAGCATCCGCGCCACAGCATCGCGCAGACCGTTCCAGGCGTCCGTGCCGGCCGCCTGCACCACGGCGCCACCGCCGGTGGCCGCCAGTGTCATGAGCGCTTCTGCCAACATGGGTCCCCCAAGTCGCCCTCGAACGATGAAGACCAGCGTAGGCCGTCAAGTACCGCTGTATGAGCGGAAAGCCGGCGGCGGCACAGCGAGACGAGCATGTGACGCCGGTCACTTTTCGGGGTGTGATTGCCGGTTCCCGCTCGGGCGGCTCCTGGAGGTAACAACCTCGACGTGCGCTGCCACAAGGAGCACCCCATGGCCATGATGTGTTACTCGGATCTTGAGGACGACGATCCCCCTGGCGTCGCGGCGCTGCACGCGTCGCTGGAGAGATGGGTGGTCGATCTGCTGGCCGAGACCGCGTACCGGGCGACACGTCCGCCCGCGCGGTTCGTCTGGCAGGTCGAGGACCGTACTCCCGCGGCTGCCACCCGGGCCCTGGAGACGATCCGGTTCATCCGCTACGCCGCCGAGCAGTTGCTGGACAGGAATGCCTTCCTCCGCTACCTGTGCCCGGACTGTCCCCGTGAGGGGCACGCCCGCTGTCCGGCCCTCGGCCGTCCACGCCGGGCGGGGAAGGCCGTGCTGCACGAGGCGGTGTACGCGGTGCCCGTCGCGCCGCCGCCCGTGCACCGCGGGACCTGGCCGGTGCAGTCCCGGCCCGTGGCCTCCCGGGTGGTCGGACGCCTGCGGCTGATGGCGAGGCGGTTGCGGGAAGCCGCATGCGGTGCCGAAGCATGCGGTGCCGAAGAGGGCGCCGCCCGGACGACCCTGGTCGCGCACCTCTACGACATGGCCCGCGCGTGGACGTTCCAGGGGCTCGACGACAGCGTCGTGAACGTCGACGAGGAGCACGAGGGGAAGTTCGTGCGCGAGGTCATGCGCGCTGTGATGAAGAAGCGGGACGACGCGCTG
>NZ_BNBF01000007.1:259527-260674 GCF_014654935.1 Streptomyces capoamus | reverse complement strand
GACGGCGCGGACGCCCGGCACTCCCCCGTCAACTTCATCGCCGCCATCTTGCGCACGCTCGTCGAACAGGTCGGCGGTCCGCGGACGTTCACGGCCCGCGAAGCCGTCGTGGCCGCGCTGGTGGCGCGCAATGCCGCCATCGAGGGGGACGCGGCGGCCGTGGACGACTTCTCGCGGACCTGGCTCGGACTCGGCAGGCCCGAACCATGGCGCGCAGCCGTCGAGATGGCTCTTCTCGGTGACTGGGTCGACGCCCTCGGCCGGCACTTGAGCAATGACGCGGAGATCATGGAGCTTCTCCACCTCCACACCCACCGGGAGCATCGCCGCCTGCAACCGCTGTGGGAGCGACAAGTCAACGGCCGTAAGGTGCGCCTGCTCGACGACCCCGTCGGCCCGGGACTGTCCCTGCGAGAGCTCGTCGCCCATCGCGGTCGCCCCGAGGACCGTCTTCTGCTCGGCGAAGTGGAGGACCCTCGCGTCCAGGCCGTGCTCACGCGGCTGGCACCGCCGGAGAAGGCCGTGGCGATGGCCTACGCCGCACAACGGGTGACATGGACCGAGGCCGCGGTGGAGGGAGGAGCTACCGACCCCGGCGCGTTCGGGGAACGGGTGCGCCGCAAGCTCAAGCGGCTGGGGGTGCTGCACAGTTCCACCGCGACGGACCCGTCCGCCTCGCTGCCGGCGGTCGACCGGTGAGCATTCTCAGCGGCGCGGCAGCCGAGTTCTTGGGCAGCCTCGCCGCAGCCCTCATGCTGGCCCTGGGGCACGGCATCAGGCATCGCATCGAGCACCGCGCGCGCCGCCGCCGTGTGCCCACCGCACCGGCCGGGGAGCCGACGGCCGCGCCGGCAGTGCAGGACGGTGCGGACACGCCCGGTGCGTGAGCACGCCTTGTTCCGAGGAGAAGGGGTCGGTGTTGGCAAGCTGCGATGAACGCGTTCTGCGGATCCGGGCGGTGCGCCGCCGGCTGTCGCGGGAGGGGCCACCGCGGACGCGTGGCGGCGCAGGGGATTTCGAGACCGTCACGGTGCCCGAGCAGTGGTGCGATCACCTGCGCGATCTCATGGTCTCCGAGGGAGTCGAGAAGGTCGTCGAGGTGGGTCTCGCCTACGCCGGCTCGGCGCTCGCCATCGGAGAGGCCCTG
>NZ_BNBF01000007.1:258395-259489 GCF_014654935.1 Streptomyces capoamus | reverse complement strand
GTGACCGTCAACGGGCCGAGGCCCCGGCACGTCATCATCGACCCCTTCCAGGAATCCGCATACGCCAACGCCGGCTGGGACGTGCTGCGTTCCGCGGGGCTGGACCCGGTCGCCACGCTCATGTCCGTTCCTTCCTCGATCGCGCTGCCGCGGCTGCTGAGCGAGGGGTTCGTCGCCGACGCGGCGTTCGTGGACGGCAGTCACCGCTTCCACGAGGTGTTCGTCGACCTCTACTTCCTGCGCAAGATCGTGCGCCCCGGCGGCCTCATCGCTGTCGACGACGTCTGGTGGCCGTCCGTGCACACGGCCGTGCGGTACTTCGAGCGGCATCTGGGGTGGACGGCGATCAGCGATGCCTTCCGCGGCGCGCCGATCGGCTCCGGCCCCCATGGGCAGGGGGAGCAAGAGGTCCGGTGCAAGGCCTATCGCTTGCCCGAGATGTCGTTCGAGCCGCCCTTCCAGGACTTCCGGGGGTTCTGAGCCGGGCCCGCGGCGCGGTCACTGCGGTCACGCGTACGCGGACGTCGTAGCGGCGCCTCCGGGAGGTGAGGTCTCGGAGGCGCCGCTTCCCTCGGGGGAGGGAGAGCCACGGCAGCTCGGGGCGCGACGGGGGAGACAACACCCCGGCTGCCGTGACTCGTTCGGGGTGCCGTCAGGTACGGCTCTTGGCGCGGTAGAGGTACATGGTCAGCGGGGCGAAGATCACCGTGATGATCCCGCAGGCCAGCAGGACCCAGCCGATGTCGGAGCCGCTCGCGTCGCCGTGGACCAGGCCGCGGACGGCGGTGGCCGCGTTGCTGACCGGGTTGACCTTGACGATCGCCTCCATCCAGCCGGGCATCGTGTCGGGCTCCACGAAGATGTTGCTGGTGAAGACCAGCGGGAACATCACCAGCATGCTGGAGCCGGACACCGTCTCGGGTGCCTTGGCGACCACGCCCAGGGCGGCGAAGATCCAGCTGACGCTCACCGCGAACACCAGCAGCAGGAGCATCGCGGCCAGTACGCCGCCGACTCCGCCGTCGGGACGGAAGCCCAGCGCCAGGCCGACACCCATCGTGGTGACCAGCGCCAGCACGTAACGGACGATGTCG
>NZ_BNBF01000007.1:249726-258355 GCF_014654935.1 Streptomyces capoamus | reverse complement strand
CCGAGGAGGCTGCCCACGATGGTGGCCGGCTGCCAGAACGGCAGGGTGCGGAAGCGGTCGTAGATGCCCCGGGTGATGTCCATGTTGAGCGCGGTTCCGGTGTAGACCGTCGGCATCACGACGGTCTGCACCAGGACGCCCGGCAGGAAGTACTGGAGGTACTCCTTGGTCGAGCCGGCGAAGGCGCCGCCGAAGAGGTAGGTGAAGGTCAGCAGGAAGATGATCGGCATCAGCGTGACGTCGAACAGCACGGCCACGCCGTAGTGCTTCATCTTCCGCATCGTCCTCCACGCCGACACCCGCACCGCGGTCAGCGGGTTCGGGGCGGAGGGGCGGATCTGGCTGGTGAGGGCCTTGCGCAGGGCGTCGTTGGGCACGCCCGGGGTGGCCGTCGTCTCGGAAGTGAGGGTCATGCCGCGTCCTCCTGGTCGGTGGTGCCGTCTTCCGCGGGGCGGCCGGTGAGGGCGAGGAAGACCTCGTCGAGGCTGGGCCGGCCGAAGGAGAAGTCCGAGACGGCGATGTCCGCGCGGGCGAGTTCGGCCAGGGCCCGGGCCACCCGCTCGTTGTCGTTGGTCCGCACGGAGAGCGAGAACGGGTCGGACTCCTGGAAGACCGGTGAGGCGACGGCCCGGGTGAGCACCTGCGAGGCCTCGGGACGGTCCCCCGCGTCGACGAGCCGCACGTGCAGGGCGCCGGTGCCGACCGACGACTTCAGCTCGCCCGTGGTGCCCTCGGCGATGACACGGCCGTGGTCGATGACGGCGATCCGGTCGGCCAGCTGGTCGGCCTCGTCCAGGTACTGCGTGGTGAGCAGGATCGTGGTGCCCAGGGCCACCATGGCCCGCACGCTGTCCCACACCTGGTTGCGGCTGCGCGGGTCGAGTCCGGTGGTCGGCTCGTCCAGGAAGAGCAGGTCCGGGGTGATGACGAGGCTGGCGGCGATGTCGAGCCGGCGGCGCATGCCCCCGGAGTACGTCTTGGACTGCCGTCCGGCGGCGTCCGTGAGGTCGAAGGCCGCGAGCAGCTCCTCGGCGCGCTCCGCCGCCTGCGCGCGGGAGAAGCCCAGCAGCCGGGCGAGCAGGGTCAGGTTCTCGGTGGCGGTGAGGTCCTCGTCGATCGAGGCGAACTGGCCGGTGAGGCTCACCCGGCGGCGCACCGCGTCGGCCTCCTTGACCACGTCGTGCCCGAGGACCCGGGCGGTGCCGCCGTCGGGAGTCAGCAGGGTGGACAGCATCCGGATCGTGGTCGTCTTGCCCGCGCCGTTGGGGCCCAGCACGCCGTACACGACGCCCTGGGGGATGGCCAGGTCGACACCGTCGACGGCACGCTTCTCACCGAAGACTTTGACGAGGCCCGACGTCTCGATGGCAAGACTGGATTGCGAACTCAATCTGTGACTCCTTGCTCCTGATGCGCCGCGAGGGGGCGGTGCGCCATGGCCGGCGCGCCGGGGAAGCCCCGAAGACGGGAGGGAGGAAAAGAACGGCACTGCGGGTCAGTAATCAAATTTGACCACTGCTTCAAGCTAGGGCACGGAGGGCAACTATGCAAGTTTGATTAGTGACACATCCGAAGGCCCGTCAGGTGCGCTGCGGCTCGTCCGGGAGCCGCCAGGAACCGGGTACGCCGAAGGCGCGCTCGTGCTCGCCCGCCATCTCGTACTCCCCCGACGTCACCCGTTCCAGCAGGTCACGGGTCCACTCGACGCTCAGGTCGGCGTACCGCGTCCGCATCGTCCACAGCTCGCCCAGGTGCGGTGGCAGCTGACCCTCGCCGGCCGCCGCCCCGTCCCCCGGCAGCGCCGGCGCCTTGCGCATCCCCTCGCGCTGCTCCTCCAGGGCGGCCAGCCGCTTGGCGAGCGCGGCGACGGCACGGTCACGGGTGAGCGCGGGCATGAGGGCCAGGCCGGCGCTCAGCATGTCGTCCCGGTGGTCCGGGCGTTCCAGGGCGTCGACGAGCAGCCGGAAGAACTCCGCGTCCCCCTCGGGGGTCACGCCGTAGTCCACCCGTCCCGGCCAGTCCCCGATCTCGGTGGCCTCCAGCAGGCCGTCCTTCGCCAGCTGCCGCAGGGCGTGGTAGATCGAGCCGGGCTTGACGTTGGCCCAGTCGTCGATCCCCCAGGACAGCAGCTCGGCCCGGACCCGGTAGCCGTGCGCCCGGCCGAAGCCGCGTACCACTCCGAGGACCAACAGCTTCGTCGCCGTCATCGTCATCCCGTTCTCTCAGCTGCGGCGATCCACCCGCCCGTCGCCTGCCGGCCTGCCGCCCGTCCATCGCCCGCGTGTCGCCTGCCGGCCCGCGGCTCAGCATAGTGAGCTGTTTGGCGGGCAGCGGGCGGCGCCCGGACGGGGTCGCCGGGGGCCGGCACCTGACCCGGGGGCGGCTCGGGGCCGGGGGCCGGCACCTGACCCGGGGGCGGCTCGGGGCCGGGGGGCGGCACGGGGCTCGGGGGCAGCAAGGGGGGTGGCTCGGGTGCACGGGGGGGGGTGGCTGGGGAGTATCGGCTTGAGGGGCACGGGGTGTGGCTGGGGAGGGGCGGATCGGGGTGATCCGGGAGCGGTCCGGGTGGACCCGGGAATGGCCCGCAAGCGGTGCGGTCCCGGGCAGCCCTGGAGCGACCCGGAACCGGTCCCGACAACCCAGGAGCGACCCCGGGGAGTCCTGGAACCGGCCCTGAGTGACCCCGGAGGGGCCACAGAGGCGGCCCGAGGGCGACCAGGAGGCGGCTTGGGGTGGCCCGGGGGCCGGCTGGGCGACCCGAACTGATTCCGGCGGCCCCGGGGTAACGGGGGTGACCCCGAGCGGTCCAGGACCCCAGGGCCCGGGAGTCCAGGGGCCCGGCGATCCGGGGGCGACCCGGAGCAGCCTGGAGGCCTGAGGGCGACCCGAAGATGCCCCGGGCCCGCACCCCGGAAGACTCCCGGGCTCGTACCCCCAGGAGTGGTCCGGAGCGACCCAGGGGCCCGCACCCCCGGAGTCACCCAGAGCGAACCAAGGCCCCACACTCCCGGGCGTAACCCGAGAGTGCGGATCTCGGACGCGCCCCCGGGCTGGTCCCGGAGCCGGTGCCGATCTCGGTGCCGGAACCGGAGCCGACCCCACTCCCGGAGCCGGAACTTGAACCGGTGCCGGAGCCGACCCCGCTGCCGCAGCCGGAACTCGAACCGGTGCCGGGGCCGATCCCGGTGCCGGAACCGGAGCCGGTACCGCTGTCGAAGCCGGAACCTGAACCGGTGCCGTTCCCGGAGCCGGAACCTGAACCGAAGCCGGACACGGTGCCGCCCCCGGAACCCGAACCGGACACGGTGCCGCCCCGGGAACGTCAGCCGAAACCGGATTCGGTGCCGATCCCGCTTCCGGAACCAGTGCCGTTGCCGGGCTGGTCCGCTGCCGATCCCGGAACCCGAGGCGGTACTTGAACCGGTGCCGCTCCCGCTACCGGAACCAGTGCCGATGCCGAGCTGGTCCCGCTGCCGGCCCCGGTGCCGATCCCGCTGCCGGACCCGGAACCTGAACCGGTGCCGGAGCCAGAACCTGAACCAGAGCCGGCACCCGAACCGGTGCCGGTCCCGGTGCCAGAACCAGAGCCGGTGAGAACCAGAGCCGGTGCCGGTGCCGGTGCCGGTCCCGGTGCCAGAACCAGAGCCGGTGCCGATCCCGGAGCCGGAACCAGAGCCGGTGCCTGGACCGGAACCGGACCCGGAGCCCGTGCCGGAACCAGAGCCCGCGCCTGGACCAGAACCGGCCCCAAAGCCCGTGCCCGGACCCAGAACCGGCCCCAGAGCCCGCGCCTGGACCAGAACCGGACGCAGAGCCCGCGCCTGGACCAGAACCGGTGCCGATGCCGAACCGGACCCCGAGCCAGGGAAAAGTTCGCCCGTGGCCGGTCGGCCGAGTGGGTCAGGCGCTGGTTTCCAGTTCCACCTTCGGGACGTCCGGCAGCTTGCCCAGCTGGACGAGGAGCGGGCGCATGTTGATGACGTCCCAGTGCTCCACGACCTTGCCGTCGGCGAAGCGCAGTTCCTCCACCAGGTGCCAGCTGACGCGCTGTCCGGTCGGTTTCACGCCCATGAACTCGTTCTGGTGGGTGGCGGTCACGGTGATGCGCAGGCTGACCCGGTCCTCCTCGGCCATGATGCTCTTCACGTCGAGCTGGAGATCGGGGAACGCCTTCAGCCCGGCCTCCATGAGCTTGATCATGTCGGCGGAACTCACCTCGGTGTCCTCGGAGTAGTGCACGATGTCCGGCGACCAGTGCTTGATGATGCCGCTCAGGTCCCATCGGTTCCAGGCGGCGACCATCTCCAGACACAGGGCCTTGCGCTCGGCCATTGACATGGCGATTCCTCACAGTCTCGCGGACGATGTCCCGCCAGACTGCCCCCGCCCGGCATGAGAACGGCTGCAGGATCGCTCCAGTCCTCCTGGAGCGGCGCGGGCGGGTCCGGATCCATCGCGGCTCACGGGGTCCTCTAGCCCGGCACGGAAGCCTTGGCGTCCTGCAAACGCCTCTCCGGCGGATCCCCCGGGGGGGCACCGCTTCGTCTGCCGAGGAGGGGACGTGAACATCCTGTTGACCGGTGCCACGGGCAAGGTCGGCCGCCATGTCACGGAGGGCGTGGTGGCCCGGGGCCACCATGTGCGGGCGCTCACCCGGACACCCGGGACGGCCGGGCTGCCGGCCGGCGTCGAGGTCGTCCAGGGCGACCTGGAGCAGCCGGGGACCGTGGCCGCCGCGCTGGAGGGCATCGACCGGATGTACCTCTTCCCGGTGCCCGAGACCGTCCACGAGGTCGTCGCGCTGGCCCGGAAGGCCGGGGTGCGGCACATCGTCGTCCTGTCGTCCAGCTCGGTGCTGGAGGACGAGAGCAATCCCAGCCACCAACACCACCGGACGGTCGAGCGGGCCGTCGAGGACAGCGGGGCGGACTGGACCTTCGTACGCCCCGACGAGTTCGCCGGCAACGTGCTGTGGAAGTGGGGGGAGTCCATCCGTACGGAGGGCGTCGTGCGCGCACCGTACGGCAAGGCAGCCCGCGCGATCGTGCACGAGGCCGACATCGCGGCGGTGGTGGCGGCCGCGCTGCTGGAGGACGGTCACGCGGGCGCGCAGTACGTGGTGACGGGGCCCCGGGCACTGACGCAGGTCGAGCAGGTCGGCGCGTTGTCGGAGGCGCTCGGCCGGGAGATCCGCTTCGAGGAGCTGAGCCGGGAGGCCGGGCGCGAGGCGATGAGCAGGGTCATGCCGCCCCCGGTCGTGGAGATGCTGCTCGACTACCTGGCCGCGTCCGCCGTCACGCCCGGTCCGGTGACCGACGTGGTGCGGAAGGTCACGGGCCGGGAGGCACGCACCTTCGCGAGCTGGGCCGCGGAGCACGCCGACAGTTTCAGCAGTTCCAGCTGAGGGAGGGGTATTCGCCATGTACGGATCCGGGATGGCCGAGATCTACGAGCTGCTGCACGAGTCGCGCGGCAAGGACTACCGGGCGGAGGCTGCCGTCGTCGCGGGGCTCGTCCGGGCCCGCAATCCGGAGGCGGACTCGCTGCTGGACGTCGCCTGCGGCACCGGCGCGCACCTGCGTCACTTCGCCGAACTGTTCGGCAAGGTCGAGGGGCTGGAGCTGTCGGAGGCCATGCTGACGATGGCGCGCGCCGCGGTGCCCGCCGCCGTCCTGCACGGCGGGGACATGCGCACCCTCTCGCTGGGGCGCTCCTACGACGCGATCACCTGCATGTTCGGCTCGATCGCCTATCTCCAGGACACGGACGAACTCGCGTCCACGCTGCGGTCGTTCGAGGAGCACCTGACGCCCGGCGGGGTCGTGGCGGTCGACCCCTGGTGGTTCCTGGAGACGTCCCTGGCACGCCATGTGAGCGGGGACACGGTGACCGTGGGAGAGCGGACGCTGACCCGCGTCTCGTACACGGAGCGCGAGGGGCGCACCTCGAAGATGGAAGTGCACTACGTGGTGGCCGATCCGGGCAGCGGCGTGCAGCACTTCGCGGAGGAGCACGTCCTGACCCTGTTCACGCGGGCCGAGTACGAGGAGGCCTTCACGCGGGCCGGCCTGCGCGTCACCTACGTCGAGGGGATCCAGTCGGGCCGCGGCCTGTTCCTCGCGGACCGGGCCGGGGGCGGGCGGCGCTGAGCCGGCCCGCCCCCGCGCGTCGCCGTCAGTCGGGCAGTCGTACGGAGAGCGCGTGCCGGAAGACGTTCTTGGGGTCCCAGCGCGCCTTGACCTTCTGCAGGCGCGGGTAGTTCCCCTTGTAGTACAGGACGTACCAGGGGACACCGGAGGTGTTCCACTCCGGGTCGGTCAGGTCGATGTCGGGGTAGTTGATGAAGGTGCCCTCGGTACGGTCGTTGGGCACCGGGACCCCGCCGGTGGCGGCGAAGACGTCACGGTAGATGTTCCGGATCCAGGCGACGTTGGCGTCGTCCTGGGCGGGGTCCATCCAGGTCGCGGACATCCACACCTTGATGATGGAGTCGCGCTGGGCGGTGGCGGTGGCCGTCTCCGGCACGGAGTTGACCTTCGCGCCGTAGGAGTAGAGCGAGACCTCGCCCCACACCTGGGAGTCGGCGCTCAGATAGCGGTAGAGGGTGGCGCACTGGTCGGCGGTCCACGGCTTGCGCAGGTACGCGCCCTTGGACTTGGTCCGGTCGAAGCCCCCGGTGTCGAACTTGTTGGCCAGCGTGGCACGCAGCCACGGCTCCGTGCTGCGCTGGACGGCGGGCTCCACACCGGTGCCCTCGTTGATCGCGGCGACGAAGTCGTTCAGCAGGCCCTCCGCGCCGTTGAGTCCGCCGTCGATCTGGACGTCCAGCACGATCTGCCCGGCCGCCCGGCTGTTGAGGTAGAAGACGCTGTGCAGACTGGCGTACGGGGTGCCGGCGGCGCTGTTGCGCTGGTGCCAGGCCCCGTGGTTGTCGATGATCCGGGTGAAGGCCTTCTCGGTGAGGGCCGACCAGTCCCAGGTGACGATGTGGCGCAGGGTGGACTCGGGAGCCTTGGGCAGCAGTGCGGACGGATCGCTGCCGGTGGCCCCGGGCGTGCGGAACCAGTACCGGGTGACGATCCCGAAGTTGCCCCCGCCTCCCCCCGTGTGGGCCCACCACAGCTCGCGGTTGGGGTCGTTGGCGGCGCTGGTGGCCACCACCTTGCGGGCCCGGCCGGAGGCGTCCACGACGACGACCTCGACCGCGTACAGGTGGTCGGCCACCACTCCGTCGCGGCGGGAGAGGGGGCCGTAGCCGCCGCCGAGAACGTGCCCGCCGACGCCCACCTGGGGGCAGACCCCGGCCGGGATGGTCACGCCCCAGTTGAGGTAGAGGCTGCGGTACGTCTCCCCGAGGGTGGCGCCGGGCTCCACGGCGAAGGCCTGCCGGGCGGTGTCGAAGGAGACCTGTCTCATCTCGGACATGTCGATGACGGCCCGGACGGCCGGGTCGTCCACGAAGCCCTCGAAGCAGTGACCCCCGCTGCGCACGGCGATCCGCCGGCCGGCCTCCAGGGCGCGGTTCACCGCGTCGACGACCTGGTCCGCCGTGTGCACGACGTACACCACGTCGGGCTTGCCGCGGAACCGTCCGTTGAAGCCCCTGCTCACCAGGTCCTGGTAGCGCCGGTCCGCCCGGTCCACCTGGACGAGGGCCGTCGGGGCGCCGCACGCGCCGCCTTCCGCCGCCTCCGGGACGGCCGCCTGGGCGGCCGGGGCACCCGTGACGGCCGAGGTCACCACGGTGGCCCCGCCGACCGCTGCCGCACTGCCGAGGAATCCGCGGCGCGTCAACTCGTTCAACACAAACACCTTCCCTATTTCTGCCGTGCCTGACGTGCCTGGTGTGCCTGGTGTGCCTGCCGTGACAGCCGTGACGGCCGTGACGGCGTGACTGCGGTTCGTGTCGTTTCCGCCGTGGATTCTCCGAACCGGCCCGAGCCGGACGCCGCGGGCCGCCGGCGACTACTGCTTCACGGGTTCCAGGATCACCACCGGGATCTCCCGGGTGGTCTTCTTCTGGTAACTCTTGTACTGCGGGAAAATCCCCGTCATGAGCTTCCAGAGTTCCGGCTTCTCCTCGGCGTTCGCCGTGCGGGCGCGCACGTCGAAATGCTCCTCACCGATCTGGACGTGCGCCTCGGGCGTGGCGACCAGATTGAGATACCAGAGCGGATGCTCGGGCTTTCCGCCGTTCGAACCGACCACGATGATGTTCTCGCCGTGGCGGCCGTAGATCACCGCGGTGCGCCGCAGCAGTCCCGACTTCCGGCCGCGGGTGGTGAGGAGCAGGGTGTCGAGCCCGTACCACTTCTGCCCCTCCTTTCCGCCGCTGCGGTGGTAGCGGCGTATGTGTGCCGCGACCCAGCCCGTCGGGTTGTCGATGGGCGTCTCGTCCTGCCGTTCCGCCCGCTCCGGCAGTTGCTCCTCCGGCAGTTGCTCCTCCGGCATGACCCCTCCCGAGTAATCAAATTTGTCTAGCCGTCACCCTAGCCACGCCGGACCGGGTGACGCAATCAAACTTGAATAGCGGGACGGCGGTCTCAGTACGGACGGCCGCCGCTCAGGGCGGTGGCCGGCACGGCGACCGGGGTGCGGCCCACGGCGAAGCGGGGCTCGAAGTCGGTGT
>NZ_BNBF01000007.1:245261-249688 GCF_014654935.1 Streptomyces capoamus | reverse complement strand
CCGCGTTCAGCACCGCCTGGTGCAGCCGCTGCACCTGGGGCCCCGGCTCCAGGCCGAGCCCGGCGACCAGCGCGCCGCGCAGCCGGTGGAACACCTGCAGCGCCTGCGCCCTGCGCCCGCTGAGGTGCAGGGCCCACATGTACTGGCCGTGCAGGCCCTCGTGCAGCGGGTTCTCCACCGTGAGGGCCGCCAGCTCGGCCAGCACCTCGCGGTACATGCCGAGCCGCAGCTCGACGTCGACCAGGTACTCGAAGGCGGCGAGCCGGGACTCCTCCAGCTGCCGGCGCCGGCTCTCCAGCACCCGCCCGGCCGGTACGTCCACCAGGGCGGGGCCGCGCCACAGCAGCAGGGCGTCGTTCAGGTCCCGCACCCCGGCCGCGTCGTCGCCGCGCACCAGGGCCTCACGGCCGGAGGTGACCAGGCTGCGGTAGCGGTGGACGTCGAGCGCCCCCGCCTCGGCGGCCAGCACGTACCCGCCGGCCCGGGTCACCAGGATCTCCCGGGCGACTTCGTCCGTGGTCAGGCCGGTGACCGCGGAGAACATCTTGCGCAGATTCAGGATGTACGTCTGCAGCGTGGTCAGACCGCTGACAGGTGGATCGTCGTCCCACAGGTCCCGCACCAGTGACGGCACGGGCACCGGCTGTCCCGCGTGGACGAGCAGCATCGCCAGCACGTTGCGCAGTTTGGGGGCGCTCGGGGCGGTCGTCTCCCCGTTCACCCGCACGTACAACGGACCCAGCACACCGAATTCCATCGCGTCCCCCCATTGTTCCGGCTTGTCCCGGCATCGAGAACCGTTGCTACGGGCGGTGCTCCTTCTCCGGCCACGGCTCGCCGAGCTGGCGGTAGGTGCCCTGGTAGTCGGGCCAGTCGCGGTGGTGGTGGATCTTGCCGTCGACGAAGTGGAAGAGGTGGATCTGCTCGCCGGAGAACAGGCGTCCGGTGGGCGCCATGCCGACCATCTCACCGACATGCCGCCCGTAGAGCACCAGCCGGGCACGCACCCAGTCGCCGTTCTCCTCGATGCCCACCTCTTCCAGGCGGGCCTCCTGCGAGAAGGTCTTCTTGACCCATGCGACATTGACCGCGAAAAGTTCCGGGCCGCGCAGCGAAGTGAATTCCAGAGTTCCCGGATTCATGTATTCCGGGTGGATGTAGTCCGCCACGTCATCCGTTTTCCCGGTGTTGTACGCCTCCACCAGGCGCCGGACGCTCGCTATCTGGTCGCTCACGGTTTCCCCTCCAGAATCGGTGCGGTGCGTGACGGAATCAATTCTTAGGAGACGACACGACCGGGGGCAAGGGGCGACAGGCATCCTGCGGGCTTCTTTGCGTTGTCCAGCCGCATTCCAGCGGCACTCCAAGACCCCTCCATCCGTGCCCGAGAAGAGGCCGGAAAGGTGGGGAATCCACCGAGAGAGCGGGAGAGCCAGTGGACACGTCCACGTACAAATCCGAAGTGGCGGCCGCCTTCAACAGCGCCGCGGCGTCCTACGACCGGCTCGGCGTGGAGTTCTTCACTCCGATGGGCCGGCGCCTGGTGGAGCGCGCGGCCCCCGGGGAGGGCGAGCGGGTCCTGGACGTCGGCTGCGGCCTGGGAGCCTGTGTCTTCCCGGCGGCCGAACGCGTGGGGCCCGGCGGCCGGGTGGTGGGCATCGACGTCGCCGAGGCGATGATCGAGGAGGCCGGGAAGGAGGCGGCGCGGCGCGGCGCCACCACGGTGGAACTGCGGGTGATGGACGGGGAGCACCCCGACTTCGCACCGCGCTCCTTCGACGTGGTGCTCGGCAGCTACAGCGTCATCTTCCTGCCCGACGCGCCCTCGGCGCTCGCCCGTTACGCGCCGCTGCTCTCGCCCGGCGGGCGGCTCGCCTTCACCAGCCCGGTGTTCAGCGACGACACCTTCCCCTTCCTGCCCCCTGTGTTCACGGAGCTGATCCCGCGCGAACTGCTGCTCGACCTGCCGCCGCAGTGGCAGCCCGAACGCCTCCAGCAGCGCTTCAACAGCTGGCTGGCGGACCCGGCCGATCTCACCCGCACCCTGGAGAAGGCCGGCTTCCAGGAGGTGTCGGTCGTCGACGAACCCGTCCGCCTGGTGGCCGAGTCGGGCCTGGCGTGGGTGGACTGGTCCCACACGCAGGGCATGCGCCTGCTGTGGAACCACCTCTCCGAGGACAGGCGCCGGCAGCTGCGGGAGCGGCTGATCACCTCGCTCGACGCGATGCGGGACGGGGACGGACCGCTCACGATCGACACGCCCGTGCGCTACGTCACGGCCACCGTCCGCGCCTGACGGCGCCGCGGGGTCCGGCGTCCTCCGGGTGCGTACGGCTCTTCCGGGTCCGTACGACTTCCGAGCCCGTACGACTTCCGGGGCCGCGGCTTGCGAGACCACGACCGCCGGGTCCGTACGACGACCGTACGGACCCGGCGCGCGTCACCCCCACACATACCGAAGCGGCGCCCCGCCCCGGGCACAGAGCCGGGGCGGGGCGCCGTCGGGTGCGGTCAGGCCGTCGTGACCGGGTGCTCCTCCGGATCGGGGGCCGCGGCGGTGCGGGTGACGGGGTGGCCCGCCGCCCGGATGCGCGCCACCGCGGCCTCCAGCGCCGCCCGGTCCGCCTCCGGCGGGCCCGGGCGGGCCGGGAGCAGTGACACCACCGCACTGGTCCCCCGCCGGACGGCCGGGTGACGGCGGGCCACCTGGGACAGGCCCTGTCCCGGCCCCACCTCCACCAGCAGGTGGTCGCCGGTCGCCAGCAGCCCTTCCAGCGCCGGCCAGAAGAGCACGGGTGCCACCGGCTGCCGCGCCCAGAAGAGGGGGTCGTCGATGTCGGACCGGGTCAGCACGGCGGCCGTGTAGGCGGAGTGGACCGGCAGGGACGGCGCGTGCCGGTCCACCGCGGCGAAGCGTTCGGCCGCACCCCGGCAGGCGGGTTCGAGCACCGGACTGTGGAAGGCACTGAGCGAGGGCACCCTCCGGCAGGTGAACCCGGCCTCCCGCAGCGCGCGGCCGACCTCGTCCAGCGGACCGTCGGGGCCGGCCAGCACCGTCTGGCGCGGGGCGTTGACCGCGCCGACCACCACGTCCCCGTGCAGGTGAGGGGCCACTTCCGCCGTGGACGCGGCGACCGCGAGCATGCCGCCGGGCGGCGCCCCGGCCAGCCGCCGTACCCGGTCGAGCACCAGGCCGGTGGCGTCCCGCCGGCCGAACACCCCGGCCAGGGTCGCCGAGGCCAGCTCCCCGATGCTGTGCCCCAGCAGGGCCGCCGGGCGCACGCCCCAGCTCAGCACCAGCCGGCCCAGCGCGTGGTCGACGGCGAAGAGCAGCGGCTGCGAGCGGGTGACGTGATCCATGTCCGTGGCGGGCCGTTCGGCCAGCCAGTCCTCGCGCAGCGCACCGCCCTCGGGGCCCGCCGCGTCGAAGAACTCGTCCATCGCGGCCGTGAACACCGGCTCGTGCCCGTAGAGTCCGGCCGCCATGCGGGGGTGCTGGGAGCCCTGCCCCGGCAGCAGCAGGGCGACGGGCAGCGGCCGTCCGGCGGTCACGCGGCCTCCCCCGTGCGTGCGGCGCCCGCCCAGTCGGGCCGCTCCAGCATCTCGACGACCGCGCAGGAGTAGGTGAACCCCGCACCCACGCTCATCAGGACGACCAGGTCCCCGGCGCCCAGGCTCCCGGAGGCGACCAGGTGGTCGAACCCGGCGATCTGGTCGCCGGCGCCGAGGTGTCCGACACCGCGGCTCCACTCCCACGTGGTGCGCTCCTCCGCGATCCCGAAGCGGGTGAGGAAGCCCGCCCGCAGCCGCTTGCGGCCCAGGTGGGGAAGGACGAAGCGGTCGACGTCGGCGAGCGTGACCCCGGCCTCGGCGAGGGCGCGCTCGACGGCGGCGTCCTGCGCGGCCCCGCTCGCCGCGACCACCTGGGTCACCCGGCGCGTGGCCAGGAAGTCCTTCTTGCAGGCGTCCAGGTCGACGACCGGGCGGTGGCTGAACGGGGTGCTGCCGAAGGGGTCGTCACCGCGGTGCATCCCTTCCAGTTCCGGTACGGACACGGTGGCCAGGCCCCGGAGCCGGGCGAAGCCCTCCCGCGAGGACAGCACCAGGGCGGTGCCCCCGTCCCCGTAGAAGGTGCCCGAGTCGCTGCGCCAGCGGTCGAAGCCGGGCGGGCGGAAGGCGTCACCGGTCGTCACCAGCACGCGCCGGTCGGCCTCGCCGGCCGCCGGGCCGGCCCGCAGGTGGTCGGCCGCGAGCCCGAGCGCGGCCATGCCGCCGTTGGAGACCTGGCCGACCTCGATCGCGGGGCACTGGTTGCCCACGGCGGTGCGCTGGACGTACGAGGCGGGGGCCCACAGGTCGTGCCCCTGGTAGAAGAAGCTGGCGTGCAGGATCAGGGACACGTCGACGAAGCCCGAGCGCCCGAGGGC
>NZ_BNBF01000007.1:219043-245219 GCF_014654935.1 Streptomyces capoamus | reverse complement strand
GGTGCGGGCGGCGCGGGCCGCCATCTCGGGCGCCGGTTCGTCCTGCGCCACGGCCACCGACACCATGCCGGTGGTCGCGGCCAGTGCCTCGTCGCACTGCCCGGCCGCCACGGCGTCCGCGACCGCCGCGCGGGGCGGCAGCCAGGCCGCGCACCCCGCGATGCGGAGGTCCGGTGCCTGGGCCGCCACGCCGGGGGCCCTGCTCGCGGTTCGGCCCGCCTCGGTCATCCGGCGGCCTCCACCGCCGGCGTGGCACCGGCGAGTTCGGCGTTGACGACGTCGACGAACGCCGCCGGGGTCAGGGCCTCGGCGAGGGTCTCCTCGGGCAGCTGGATCCCGTAGCCGCGCTCCACCCTGCTGATCGCCTCCATGAGGGCCAGCGAGTCGTAGCCGAGCAGGGAGAACTCCTGCTCCGCGGCGGCGCTCGACAGGTCGACGGCCTCCTCCTCGCCTGCGCACTCGCGCATGATCCGGAACAGGTCTTCCAGGGTGAAAGCGGACATGGCTCCTCCATGGGGCGGGGCGGTCCCGTGGACCGCGTTGGGGCCGGCCGCGTGCGGTGCGGCCGGGACGAGCGGATGGTCGGGTACTTCGGGACGGGTGGAGCGGACGGGTACATCGGGCGGGCCGGGAAGGACCGGTGGAGCGGACGGGCGGAACGGACCGTTGGAGCCGACGGGCGGGCGGAACGGCCGGCGGAACCGACCGCTGGAGCCGACGGGCGTCGACATGACCGCCGCCGGACGCCCACTGCCCGCGGCGCCCGCCGGCCGCCCGCTTTGCTCACCGCGCCGCGGCGGCCCCTCCGCGGGCCGCCCCTGTCACGGCGAGCCGGCGTACGGCCCGTGAGGGGTGCGGGAACGGCCGGGCTCAGGCCGCCGACGGGCGGCGTACGACCATGGCGCTGTTGAACCCCCCGCGCCCCCGGGCCAGAACGAGCGCGGCGTCTCCGCCGACGGGCCGGGGGGAGCCCGTCACGAGGTCGATGTCGTAGCCCGTCGCCGGCCGGTCGACGTGGACCGTCGGCGGGACGACGCCGTCGCGCAGGGCGAACAGGGCGGTGACCAGGTCGAGCGGTCCGGCGCCCGAGTAGAGGCGTCCCGTCATGGTCTTGGGGACCGTGACCGGCACCCCCTCGGGCCCGAAGACCGCGGTCAGGGCCTGCGCCTCGACGCGGTCGGACTCCGGTTCACCGGCCCCGTCCGCGAGGACGAAGGCGATGTCGTCGGGCCGCAGGCCGGCGTCGGCCAGTGCGCCGCGGACGGCCCGTTCCAGGTTGGCGGGGCGGCCCGAACCGGGGCGGGGGTCGAAGGTGGCGGCGTACCCGCTGATCTCCCCATAGCTGCGGGCCCCGCGTTCCCGGGCCCGTTCCGCGTCCTCCAGGGTCAGCATCGCCCCGCCCTCGCCCGGCACATGGCCGTCGGCCGCCGCGTCGAAGGGCAGGTAGGCGCGGGCCGGGTCCTCGCTCTCGCTGAGGATCCCCGCGGAGACCTGCGCGGCCAGTCCGTACGGACACAGCGAGGCGTCCATCCCGCCCGTCAGCATGAGCGGGGTGCCCTTGCGGATCCGGCGCCGCGCCTGGGCGACCGCGTCGAGGCCGCCCGCCTGGTCGGCGACG
This sequence comes from Streptomyces capoamus, assembly GCF_014654935.1. Lineage (GTDB taxonomy): Bacteria > Actinomycetota > Actinomycetes > Streptomycetales > Streptomycetaceae > Streptomyces > Streptomyces capoamus. Next base: position 243,601 of record NZ_BNBF01000007.1, on the reverse strand, counting down.
ACGACACCGGTGGGTCCGCGCAGGTCGTGCCGGATGGAGACCTGGCCCGAGTTGACCGCGTAGAACCAGGCGAAGGACATGTACGCGCTGACGTGCTTGGGGTCCTTGCCCCACAGGTGGCCCAGTTCGCGCTGGCCGAACTCGAAGCCGCCGGAGGCGCTGGCGGTGACCACCCCGCGCTCGTCCGCGGGCAGGCTGTCGGCGGTCAGTCCGCAGTCCGCGAGCGCCCAGTCGGAGCCCGCCAGGGCGAACTGCGTGGTGCGGTCGGTCTGCGGGACGAGCCGGCTGGGGACGTGGTCGCGCACCGCGAACCCGGTGACCTCGCCGGCCAGCCGGGAGGGGTAGGAGGAGGGGTCGAAGCGGGTGATGCGGCCGATGCCGCTCTCGCCGCGCAGGGTCGCCGACCAGTACTCCTCCGCCCCGATCCCGTTGGGCGCGAGCACGCCGACTCCGGTGACCACGGCCGTGGCGGTCATCAGCGCCTCCCTTCCGTGGCGGTGAGCACCATCGCGCTCTGGAAACCGCCGAAGCCGCTGCCGACCGTCAGCACGGTGTCGGTGCGCTGGTCGCGCGCGGTCAACGGCACGTAGTCGAGGTCGAGTTGCGGGTCGGGCTCGTACAGTCCCGCCGTGGGGGGCACCACGCCATGCCGGATCACCAGGGCGGAGGCGGCGGCCTCGATGGAGCCGACGGCGCCGAGGGAGTGGCCGATGACCGCCTTGATGGAGCTGACCGGGACGCGGTGGGCGTGCTCGCCCAGGCTGTGTTTGATGGCGGCCGTCTCGTGGATGTCGTTCTGCCGGGTGGCGGTGCCGTGGGCGTTGACGTAGCCGACGGAGGTGCGGTCGATCCGGGCGTCGTCGAGCGCGCCGGTGATGGCGGCGGCCATCTCCAGCCCGTCGGGGCGCAGCCCGGTCATGTGGTGGGCGTTGGCGCGTGCGGCGAAGCCGGCGATCTCGGCGTAGACGTCCGCCCCGCGCCGCAGGGCGGACTCGCGCTCCTCCAGGACCAGGACGGCGGCGCCCTCGCCGAGGACGAAGCCGCTGCGGGTCCTGTCGAAGGGGCGCGAGGCGTGGTCCGGGGTGTCGTTGCGCGGCGAGGTCGCCTTGATGGCGTCGAAGCAGGCGACGGTGATCGGCGCGATGGGGGCGTCGCTGCCGCCGGCGATCACGATGTCGGCGCTGCCCTCCCTGATGAGTTCGACGGCGTGCCCCAGGGAGTCCAGGCCGGAGGTGCAGCCCGCCGAGATGAGGGCGGTGGGGCCCTCCGCCCCGGCCTCCCAGGCGACTTCCGCCGCCATCGAGCTGGGCACGAAGTAGTCGTACAGGTGCGGGGTGCCCGCCGCGTGGTCGACGAGCCACTGCTGGCCGCCGCCGCTGCGCGCGACGTACTCCTCCTCCAGCTTCTGGGTGCACCCCACGGCGGAGCCGAGGCTGACGCCGGTCCGGTGCGCGTTGGTCTCGTCGATCTCGATGCCGCTGTCGGCCAGCGCCTCACGGGTGGCGACCAGGGCGAACTGGGTGGCGCGGTCGAGCCGCGCGGTGTCGCGGGGCGACAGCCCCGAGCGGGCCCCGTCGAAGTCGCACTCGGCGGCCATCCGGGAGCGGAACGGCGCCGGGTCGAACGCCGTGATGGTCCTGGTCGCGGAGACACCGGAGACGATGCGTTCCCAGAACGCCTTCGTGCCGATGCCGCCCGGGGCGATGACCCCCAGTCCGGTGACGACCACTCGGCGGGCGGTCATATCGTGTCGTCCGCACGGGTCGCCCGGTCCGACCCGGGGCCCTCGAGCGCCGAGTCGCCGTCGCGGCGCAGCCGGGCCCGGTAGAGTTCCGGACGGCTTTCGCTCAGGGCACGCAGCGCGCCGGCGTGGGGCTGGAAGTCGGCGTGCGAGACGGCCGCGCGGAACGAGGCGACGTCCTGCCACTCGGCGACGTTGACGTACTGGCCGGGCCGCTCCGTGTGCCGGGAGAGCGTGTGCCGGACGAAGCCCGGCTGTCGTGCCATGAACTCGGACGTCCGCGCGAACTCCCTCTCGAACACCTCGGGTTCGACGTGCACGGTGAAGGTGTTCACGAAGGTCACGGCGCCGGCCTCCTTGGCATCTGGCTGGTGATCCGTCATCGATGGCCTCCTCTTTGCCCGGTTTTTCCGGTGGTGCCCGGTCATTTTTTGACCCGTTCGTGTGACCCGGCGTCGCTTGACATCGTGCGGTCGTTCGTGTCGTTCCACGCTGCGTGTCGGGTCTCGCAGGCGGGTGGAAGGCCGCTGGAGCCCGGGCCGGGCCAGGGGTCGAGCGCGTCTCTAGCGGTCACTGACACCGTCGCAGTCGTCCGACACCCCACCGCAGGGACCGCCGAGGAGCCTCCATGTCGCCAGCAGCAGAACGCGTCGCCATCGTCACCGGAGCGACCAGCGGGATCGGTCTCGCCGTGGCCCGCAGCCTGGCCGAAGACGGGGCGCGGGTCTTCCTCTGCGCCCGCGACGGCGACCGTGTCAGCCACACCGTCAAGGAGTTGCGCGAGGCGGGCCACGACGTCGACGGCGCCGCCTGCGACGTACGGGACACCCAGCAGGTGCGCGCGTTCGTCCAGGAGGCCAGGGACCGGTTCGGCCCGGTCGACGCGCTGGTGAACAACGCCGGCCGCAGCGGCGGCGGGCACACCGCGCAGATCGCCGACGAGCTGTGGCTCGACGTGATCGAGACCAACCTCAACAGCGTCTTCCGGATGTCCCGCGAGGTGCTGACGACCGGCGGCATGCTGGAGCGCGGCTCCGGACGGATCGTCAACATCGCCTCCACGGGCGGCAAGCAGGGCGTGGCGCTGGGAGCGCCGTACTCGGCGTCGAAGCACGGCGTGGTCGGCTTCACCAAGGCCCTGGGCCTGGAGCTGGCGAAGACGGGCATCACCGTCAACGCCGTCTGCCCGGGCTACGTCGAGACACCGATGGCCGAGCGGGTGCGTCAGGGGTACGCCGGCGCCTGGGGCATCACCGAGGACGAGGTGCTGGAGAAGTTCGAGGCGAAGATCCCCCTCGGCCGCTACTCCACGCCGGAGGAGGTCGCCGGGCTCGTCGGCTATCTGCTCTCCTCGACGGCCGCGTCGATCACCGCGCAGGCGATGAACGTCTGCGGCGGCCTCGGCAACTACTGACAGCGGGCCCGGCCGTGCGCGGCCGCGGGCAGACAGAGGGGAGCAGCATGGCGCACGAGGTGCACACGACCGAACACACGATCACGGTGGCCGCCGCCCCGCAGGCCGTCTTCGGCCTGGTGGAGCGGGCGGAGGACTGGCCGCACGTCTTTCCGCCGAGCCTGCACGTGGAGTATCTGGAGCGGTCCGGCGACGAGGAGCGGCTGCGCATCTGGGCCACCGCCAACGGCGAGGTGAAGTCCTGGACCTCGCGGCGCACCCTGGACCGCGAGGGGCTGCGGATCCGGTTCCGCCAGGAGGTCTCCCAGCATCCCGTCGCCGCGATGGGCGGCGAGTGGATCATCGAGGCGCTGCCCGGCGGCGGCAGCCGGGTGCGGCTGCTGCACGACTTCCAGGCCGTCGACGACCTGGAGTCGAACGTCAGCTGGATCCTGGAGGCGATCGAGCGCAACAGCGGGGCGGAGCTGGCCGCGCTGGAGTCCGCCGCACTGCGCACCGGCACCGACGAGGCGCCGTACACCTTCGAGGACGCGGTGCGTGTCGACGCCCCGGCCCAGGAGGTGCGGGACTTCCTGCGCGACGCGGGGCTGTGGCAGGAGCGGCTGCCGCACGTCGCCCGGGTGCTGCTGAAGGAGGACACGCCCGACGTCCAGCACCTGGAGATGGACACCCGCACGCCCGACGGGTCGACGCACACCACGGCCTCGGTGCGGATCTGCCTGCCGGACGGGCGGATCACCTACAAGCAGTTGCAGACCCCGGCCCTGATGTCCGTGCACACCGGGGAGTGGACGGTACGGGAGACCCCGTCCGGCTGCGTGGCCGTCTCCCGGCACACCGTCGTCGTCAACGCCGCGGTCGTCACGAAGGTCCTCGGCCCCACCGCGACGACCGCCGACGCCCGTGAGTTCATCCGGGAAGCGCTCGGCGGCAACAGCACCATCACCATGCGGCACGCGAAGGAGTACGCGGAGCAGCGGGCCCGTACCGAGCCGGTGCCGCCCGCCGAGTACACCTCCGTCCAGCAGTTCTACGCACGGCAGATGCGGCTCCTCGACGAGGGCGAGGGGGACGCCTGGGCCGGCACCTTCGCCGAGGACGGGGTCTTCGACCAGAGCTCGTTCACCGAGCCGCTGCGCGGCCGGGCGGCGATCGCCGCGGCCGTGCGCGAACGCCCCGCGGCGCCCGACGGCACGGTGCGCCGTCACTGGCTGGGCCTGCCGGCAGCCTGGCGGTTCCCGGACGGTTCGGTGCGCACGGCCTACGACGCCCTGGTCGTCTCGACGGCGGCGGGTTCCGCTCCCGTGATCCGGCTGAGCACGTCGTGCCAGGACGTACTCGTCGCCGACGGGGACGGCTGGCTGGTGAGCCACCGGTACGTCGGCCACGACGGGCAGTGAGGCCCGCCGCCCCGGACAGTGCCGGCTGCAGGGGGCCCGGCCGGCCTCCTGGAGCCGGCGCCACCACTCGCGAAAAGGGAGATCGATGAAGGTCCTGTTCACCACGTTCGCCGCGAAGTCCCATATGCACGCCCAGGTTCCCCTGGCCTGGGCCCTGCAGACCGCCGGTCACGAGGTCCGCATCGCCAGCCAGCCGGATCTGGCGGAGGACATCACCCGTACCGGACTGACCGCCGTCTGCGTCGGCGAGCCGCTGCTGCTGGAGGAGCAGATGCAGCGGGTCAACGAGGGCCTGGGCGACGACGCCGAGATCATGGAGAGCCAGGCGGAAGCCGGGATGGACATGACCGAGACCCGTCCCGAGATGCTGACCTGGGACCACGTGCTCGGCGTGTTCACCTCGATGACGGCGATGGCCTTCCAGAACTCCTGCCCCGAGCGCATGATCGACGACCTGGTCGCCTTCAGCCGCCACTGGCAGCCCGACCTGGTCGTCTGGGACACGCTGTCCTTCGCGGGTCCGGTGGCCGCGCACGTGACCGGCGCCGCCCACGCCCGGCTGCTGTTCGGGCTGGATCTGCTGGGGCGGATGCGGGAGACCTTCCTGGACCTCCAGGAGGAGCGGCTGCCGGAGCAGCGGGACGATCCGCTGCGCGAGTGGCTGACCTGGACGCTCGGCCGGTACGGCGCCGAGTTCGAGGAGGAGGTGGCGGTCGGTCAGTGGACCATCGACCCGGTGCCCCCGTCGATGCGGTTCCCGGTGAAGCAGCCGTTCGTCCCGCTGCGCTACATCCCCTACAACGGGCAGGCCGTCGTCCCGGACTGGCTGCACGAGCCGCCGAAGAAGCGCCGTGTCTGTCTGACGCTGGGCGTGGCCCACCGCGAGGTGCTGGACGGCGACCGCGCCTCGATCGGCGAACTGATCGCGGCGCTGGCGGAGCTGGACGTCGAGGTCGTCGCCACGCTGAACGCCAAGCAGCTCGCCGGTCTGGAACTGCCCGACAACGTCCGGGCCGTCGACTTCGTGCCGCTCAACGCCCTGCTGCCGACCTGCTCGGCCGTCATCCACCACGGCGGCTCCGGCACCTTCCAGACCGCGCTGGCGCACGGTGTCCCGCAGCTGATCGTGCCCGACATGGTCTGGGACACCATCCACAAGGCGAAGCAGCTGGAGAAGTTCGGCGCGGGGCTGTACGTGCACGACGTCGACCACTACACCGCCGAGGACCTGCGGGCCCACGTGCTGCGGCTGCTGGAGGAGCCGTCGTTCGCGGAGAACTGCGCCCGGATCCGCCGGGAGATGGTGGGGACGCCGAGCCCCAACGACATCGTGCCGCTGCTGGAGAAGCTCGTCGCGGAGCACCGCGCGGCCCGCGCCTCGCGCAGCGCTGTCCGAGGGGAGCGGTAGATGGCCTCCGCCGTGAAGTTCCGCGAGCTCGCCGTCAGCGGCGCCTACGCCTTCACCCCGCCCGTCTTCGAGGACGAGCGCGGCCTGTTCACCTCGCCCTACCAGGAGCCGGCGTTCGTGGAGGCCCTCGGGCACCCGCTGTTCCCCGTCGCGCAGTCCAACCACAGCAAGTCGCGGCGCGGCACCGTCCGCGGCATCCACTACACCGTGACCCCGCCGGGCGTGGCCAAGTACGTGTACTGCGCCCGGGGCCGCGCCATCGACATCGTGGTGGACATCCGCGTCGGCTCGCCCACCTTCGGCCGCTGGGACTCCTCGGTGCTCGACCCGGAGACGTTCGGCGCCATGTACTTCCCGGTCGGTGTCGGGCACGCCTTCATCGCCCTGGAGGACGACACGGTGATGTCGTACATGCTCTCCGGGAGCTACGAGGCGGAGCACGAGATGTCCCTCTCCCCGCTCGACCCGGCGCTCGGCCTGCCGATCCCCCAGGACGTGGAGCCCCTGCTGTCCGCACGGGACACGGCCGCGCCCCTGCTCGCGCAGGTGCAGGCGGAGGGCGGCCTGCCGGAGTACGACAAGTGCCGCCGGATCGAGGCCGCACTGTGGCGGCACTGAGCGGTGGCCGGCCGCCGGCCGCGGGGTCCCGGGTCGCGGTGCTCGGGGCCACCGGCTGTGTCGGCCGCTGTGTGAGCGCCGCGCTGGCGCGCGAGGGGCACGAGGTGCTCGCCGTCGCCCGGCGCGGCGGGCCCTCGGTGGCGGACCACGTGTTCGCCGCCCTGGACGTGGCGGCGGTCCCGACCGCCGAGCTGGCGGGGCTGTTCACCCGGCACGGGGTGCGGACGGTGGTCAACGTGACGGGCGGCTGGGGGACGACCGAGGAGGAGATGCGGTACGCGCACATCACCCTGGTCGACCGGCTGCTGGCGGCCCTGGGGCAGCTGGAGGAGCCGCCGCGGCTGGTCCACGTGGGCTCCATCCACGAGTACGGGCCGGTGCCCGAGCCCCTCGCCATCGGTGAGGACCTGGAGCCCCGGCCGGCCACGATGTACGCCAAGACCAAGCTGGCCGGCTCGCAGCTGGTGCTCGACAGCACCCGGGCAGGCCGGACGGACGGGCTGGTGCTGCGCGCGGTGAACGTGTGCGGGCCCCGCACCACCCGGGCCAGTTTCCTCGGGGCGGTCGTCGCCCGGCTGCGGGCCGCCGACGCGGACAACCCGGTGACGCTGCGGGTCGCGGACGCGCGGCGGGACTTCATCGATGTGCGCGACCTCGCCGAGGCGGTGGTCCTCGCCGTGGCGTCACCGGCCACCGGGCAGGTCGTCAACATCGGCCGCGGCGAGGCCTCGGCCATGCGTGAGCTGGTGGACCTGCTGGTCGCCGCCTCCGGGCTGCCGCCGGAGGCGATCGAGGTCGAGGACGGGCCGATCGCCAGCAAGGGCGGCGGCTGGACCCTGGCGGACATCCGGCTGGCGGGCGACCTGCTCGGCTGGAAGCCGCGGATCCCGCTCGCCGAGGCGATGCGGGCCACCTGGGAGACGCCCGCCGACTGACACCACCCGGAACGGTCGCGTACGCCCCTACCCATGACGAGGAGTGCAGATGGCCGATGTGACGGCCCGTATCGCCAGGTCGGCTGCGGCCGTGGAGAGCCCGCTGACCGATCTCGCCGGATTCGACGACTGGTTCGCCGAGTACGGGGAGCAGATCTACACGACGGCCGAGCGGATACCGCTGGCGGCCCTCGACCAGTGGTACCAGACGCCGGTGACCGGTGACCTGCGGCACCGCAGCGGCAAGTTCTTCACGGTGCACGGTCTGCGGGTGCACGACCCGGGCAACGCGGTGCCGTGGTGGGACCAGCCCATCATCGACCAGCCGGAGACCGGCATCCTGGGCGTCCTGATCAAGGAATTCGACGGGGTCCCGCACTTCCTGGCGCAGGCCAAGGCGGAACCGGGCAACCCCGGGGGCCTGCAGCTCTCCCCCACCGTGCAGGCGACCCGCAGCAACTACACCGGTGTCCACAAGGGCAAGCCCGTGCCGTACCTGGACTACTTCCGGGACACCTCACGGCACCGGGTGATCGCGGACGTCCGGCAGTCCGAGCAGGGCGCCTGGTTCTACCGCAAGCGCAACCGCAACATGGTGGTGGAGACGACCTCCGAGGTGGAGGTCCTGGAGGGCTTCCGCTGGTTCACGCTGGGGCAGCTGTACCGGCTGCTGTCGCGGGACGACATCGTCAACATGGACCTGCGGTCCGTGCTGGCCTGTCTGCCGCACGCCTCCCGGCCTGACGGCGCGCTGCACCCGATGACCGACGTGCTGAGCTGGCTCAACGGGGCCCGTTCGCTGGCCACCGTGCACACCCAGCGGATCGCGCTGAACGCGCTGGACGAGTGGCACCACGGCGACATGGGCTACTCGCACGAGAGCGGCGGCTTCTTCGACGTCATCGGGGTCGCCGTGACGGCCGCGGGGCGCGAGGTCGGCACCTGGCGCCAGCCGATGATCGAGCCGCACGGCACGGGCGTCATCGCCTTCCTGACCCGGGAGATCGGCGGAGTGCCGCACGTGCTGGTGCACGCCCGCACCGAGCCGGGCTACGCGGACGTCGTGGAGCTGGCGCCGACCGTGCAGTGCGTCCCGGCGAGCTACCACTGGCTGCCGCCGGCCGCCCGGCCCCGCTACCTGGACGACGTGCTGGCCGCCGGGCCGGACCGCATCCGTTTCGAGGCGGTGCTCTCCGAGGAGGGCGGCCGCTTCTTCCACGCCCGCAACCGCTACCTGCTCGTGGACAGCGACGTTCCCGAGGACCCCGGCCACCCCGACTTCCGCTGGCTGACCATGGACCAGCTGACGCAGCTGCTCCGGCACAGCCACTACCTCAACGTGCAGGCCCGCAGCCTGGTGGCGTGTCTGCGCGCCCTGGAGGGCTTCCGCCCCGCCGGCTGACCACCGGCGTGCGGCGCACGCGACCGAAGGCCCGGCGGGATCCCTCCGCCGGGCCTTCGGTGTGTGCGGTGCGTGCCGGGCCGGAGCCCGGACGCACGGGCTCAGAGGCTGTCCAGCACGTCACGTACCGCGCTGATCACCTTGTCCTGGACGTCCGGCGCGAGGGCCGGGTACATGGGCAGCGAGAAGATCTGGCCCGCCAGTTCCTCGGTGACGGGCAGCGAGCCCTTGGCGTAGCCGAGGTGGGCGAACCCGGACATCGTGTGCACCGGCCAGGGGTAGCTGATGTTCAGCTCGATGTCGTACGTCTTGAGGGCCTTGATGATGTCGTCGCGCCGGGGGTGGCGCACGGTGTACACGTAGTACACGTGCTCGTTGCCGGGGACGGTGTACGGCAGCACCAGGTCGGTGTCGCCGAGCCCTTCCTCGTAGCGGCGGGCGACGGCCTGCCGCCCCTGGACGTAGCTGTCGAGCCGGCGCAGCTTGCGCCGCAGGATCTCGGCCTGGACCTCGTCGAGCCGGGAGTTGTGGCCCGGGGTGCCGACGACGTAGTAGCGCTCCTCCATGCCGTAGTAGCGCAGCCGGCGCAGCGCGCGGTGGGTGTCGTCGCCGGAGGTGAGCACGGCGCCGCCGTCGCCGTACGCGCCGAGCACCTTGGTCGGGTAGAAGGAGAAGGCGGAGGCGTCGCCCGTGGTGCCGGCGAGCCGGCCGTCGCGGCGGGCGCCGTGGGCCTGTGCGCAGTCCTCGACGAGGACCAGGTCGTGCTCGGCGGCGAGCCGCTGGAGCGGCGCCAGGTCGACGCACTGCCCGTAGAGGTGGACGGGGAGCAGGCACCGGGTCCGCGGGGTGAGGACGGAGGCCACCTGGTCGGTGTCCATGAGGTAGCTGTCCGGGTCGACGTCGACGAACACCGGGGTGGCGCCGACCGCGTCGATGGCGACCACGGTGGGGGCCGCGGTGTTGGACACGGTGACGACCTCGTCCCCGGGGCCGACGCCGAGCGCCTGGAGGGCCAGCTTGATCGCGTTGGTGCCGTTGTCGACGCCGACGCAGTGCCCCACGCCGTGGTATCCGGCGAACTCCTGCTCGAAGCCGCGGACGCTGTCACCGAGGACGAGCTGGCCCGAACTGAAGACCGTCTCCACGGCGTCCAGGATATCGGCGCGTTCGTTCTCGTATTCCTGCCGGTAGTCCCATACGAGAGTCGTCATTAATTCGTTTCCCTCCCATTGCTGATGCCATGCCGCAGGGCGTCACCATCCCCTCGCAGCACATCACATTGCCGGGCCGGTCCACAACCCTTGATTTTCCTCTATTCTCACTCGAATTCCCCTGGACCAGGGATTTCGCTTCTTGCAGCCGGATGAATCCCGTCGATAACATGAGCAGAAACCGAGGACAGGGACATCATCATGAAGGGAATCATTCTCGCCGGCGGTTCGGGAACAAGGCTCCATCCAATAACCGTCTCCGTTTCCAAGCAACTCCTCCCGGTCGGCGACAAGCCGATGATCTACTATCCGCTTTCGGTGCTGATGCTCGCGGACATCAAGGACATCCTGCTGATCTGCACCGAGCGCGACCTGGACCAGTTCCGCCGGCTCCTGGGCGACGGCTCCCAGCTCGGCGTCCGGATCGACTACGCGGTGCAGGACCGGCCGGCCGGACTGGCCGAGGCCTTCGTCATCGGCGCCGACCACGTGGGCGACGACGACGTCGCCCTGGTCCTGGGAGACAACATCTTCCACGGCTACCACTTCTACGACCTGCTCCAGAGCAACGTCCGGGACGTCCAGGGGTGTGTGCTGTTCGGTTATCCCGTGGAGGACCCCGAGCGCTACGGGGTCGGCGAGACCGACGCGTCCGGACGCCTGGTCTCGCTGGAGGAGAAGCCGGCCCGGCCGCGCTCCAACCTCGCCATCACCGGCCTCTACCTGTACGACAACGAAGTCGTGGACATCGCCAAGAACCTCCGCCCCTCGGCGCGCGGAGAACTGGAGATCACCGACGTCAACCGGGATTACCTGGCGCGCGGCCGAGCCCGACTCGTCGACCTCGGCCGCGGTTTCGCGTGGCTGGACGCCGGAACCCCGGAATCCCTGCTCCAGGCGTCCCAGTACGTGCGGACCCTGGAAGAACGGCAGGGCGTGCGCATCGCCTGCGTCGAGGAGATCGCGCTGCGCATGGGATTCATCGACGCGGACAGCTGCCACCGCCTCGGCGAGAAGATGGCGCAGTCGGGTTACGGCCAGTACGTGATGTCGGTGGCCCGCGAAATGTCGTCCTGACCCTTCCGTCCGTCAGCCCGCTTCGCGTACACCGACGAACAGGCCGCGACCGGTGGGACCGTCCTGAAGGAATTCCACCGAGCAGCCCGCGTCGGTGAACGCGGAGACGTACTCGTCCTTGGTGAACAGGGTCAGTACGTCGATCTCGGTGAACTGCTGGATACCGGCGGCGTCCCCCACGGTGAAGCGGACCTCCATGCGGGTGGCCCGGCCCTTGCGGGTGGTGTGCGAGATCCGCGCGATGGTGCGGTCCTCCTCACGGGCCAGGTCACCCGCGACATAGCCCTCGATGAAGTTCTCGGGGAACCACCAGGGTTCGACGACCAGGACGCCGCCGGGTTCCAGGTGGGCGGCCATCGACTTCACGGCGGACCGCATGTCGGCCACCGTCTCCAGATAGCCGATGGCACAGAACATGCAGGTCACCGCCGCGTAGCTGCGACCGAGGGAGAAGTCGCGCATGTCGCCCGCGTGCACCGTCACCCCGGGCAGGCGCTGCTCGGCGAGCCGGCGCATCGGCTCCGCGATCTCCAGCCCCTCGGCGGTCGCGAACCGCTCGCCGAACACCTCCAGGTGGGCGCCCGTGCCGCAGGCGACGTCGAGCAGCGAGTCGGCGCCCGGGCGGCGCTCGGTGATGAGCCGGGAGACGTCCGCCGCCTCCTCCCCCCAGTCCTTGCCCCGGCTCCGGTAGATGGCCTCGTACACGTCCGCGAGTTCCCGGCCGTACATGTGTGTCTCCTCCCGTCGTCGCCCTGGTGGGCGCGTCGTCCGCTGGGCCGCCGTGCGCTCCTCACTCGTCGAGCAGCGCCACCGCCCTCGTCCAGCCGGCGCCGGCGCCGGCGATCTTCACCGGGAAGCACGCGACCCGGAAGCCGTGCGACACCGGCAGCCGGTCGAGCCCGGCGAGCCGCTCGACCTGGCAGTACTCCCGGTCCCGGCCGATCATGTGGGCGGGCCACAGCACCGAGCGGTCGCCGGTCGCCCGGTAGCGGGTGATGATGTCGCCGAACGGCGCGTCCAGGCTGAACGCGTCCGTGCCGATCACCTTCACCCCCTGGTCCAGCAGCAGGTGCACGGCCGAGCCGTCGAGCCCGGTGAAGTCCGTGAAGTACTTCTGCGTCCCCGACCAGGCGTCGGCACCGGTCCTGAGCAGCACGATGTCCATGGGCGAGAGGGTGTGGCCGACCCGGTCCAGCTCCCGCTGCAGCACGTCGGCGCCGACCGCGCCCGTGCCCTGGTCGCTCAGGTCGAGCACCACCGCGGGCCGGAAGAACCAGTCGAGCGGCATCTCGTCGATGTGCCGCGGCGGACCGTCCCGGTAGGAGGCGCGCGTGCCGTAGTGCGAGGGCGCGTCGACGTGCGTTCCGGTGTGGGTCGTCAGCTGGAGGCGGTCGAGCGAGAGGAACTCGCCCTCCGGCAGCTCCGCCGGGTCGAACTCGATCCCGAAGTGGTCGCGCATCTCCTCGCTCATGTGCGCGGCGGCTTCCTTCGGGCCCAGGACGTCGTGCACCACGGGGTCGGGTTCAAAACCCGCCCCGTCCACGGGCGAGGACAGGTCGATGATGCGCACACGAGCCTCCCGGCGATGGATTCCTGCAAGCCAGCCCATGCTCACCAGCCCGGCTAGAGAAGCGTTGGAGCCTGGCTCCACCGCCGCCCGGGCGCCCGCCCGCCCCGCGCTCGACCGATCCTGGAGGTGCCGCTGCCACCGTCGAGACCTCACGGGAGCCCGGGAAGGCACCCGCCCCGGCACAACGGGAACGGCGGAAGGGACACGGCATGGCAGGACAGGCCCCGACGGCCCCGGCGGACGTCTACGCCGAGGTACAGCACTTCTACGCACGGCAGATGCGGTACCTGGACTCGGGGGAGGCGGAGACCTGGGCCGGCACCTTCACCGCGGACGGCTCCTTCAAGCCGCCCTCGCTCCCGGAGCCGGTACGCGGCCGCCCGGCCCTCACCGAGGGCGCCCGGCAGGCCGCCGCGGGTCTCGCGGCCGAAGGGCAGACGCACCGCCACTGGGTCGGCATGCTCACCGTCACGCCCGCGGACGACGGTTCGCTGACCGCCGAGAGCCAGGTCTCGATCATCGCCGTCGCGCAGGGCGGTCCCGCCCGGCTGCACCTGGTGTGCACCTGCCGGGACGTGCTGGTGCGCGAGGCCGGTGAACTCCTGGTCCGGGACAGGGTGGTGACCCGTGACGACCGGCCGTAGCGGGTGCCGGCCGCGGACCGGGCGGACCGGGCGGACCGGCCCGAGGAACCGGGCATGAGCGCAGCACAGGATTCGGCGGTGCCCCGGGGTGTGATCGTCACCGGCGGCGGGACCGGGATCGGGCGGGCCACGGCCCGCGCCTTCGCCGACCGCGGCGACCGGGTGCTGGTCGTCGGCCGTACGGCCGCCACCCTGGCCGGGACCGCGGAGGGCCACCCCGGCATCAGCGTCCTCGTCGCGGACCTCACCGCCCCGGACGCTCCCCGGGCCGTCACCGAGGCGGCCCTGGACTCCTGCGGCCGCATCGACGTGCTGGTCAACAACGCGGCGTCCGGCGGATTCGCCGCTCTCGCCGACGTCCAGCCGAAGGCCGCCCGCGACCAGCTCGACAGCAACCTCCTGGCCCCGCTGCTGCTCACCCGGCAGACCCTGGACGCGCTCGCGGCCGACGGCGGCGGAACCGTGCTGAACATCGGCTCGGCCGGCGCGCTGGGCCGCCGGGCCTGGCCGGAGAACGGGGTCTACGGCGCCGCCAAGGCCGGGCTCGACTTCCTCACCCGGACCTGGGCCGTGGAACTGGCGCCCCGCGGGATCCGTGTCCTCGGCCTGGCGCCGGGCGTGATCGACACCGGTATCGGTGAGCGGTCCGGGATGCCGCCGGAGGCCTACGCGGGCTTCCTCCGGGAGATCGCCACGCGCGTCCCGCTCGGCCGGGTCGGCCGGCCCGAGGACATCGCCTGGTGGGCCGTCCAGCTCACCGACCCGCGCGCCGCCTACGCGACCGGAGCGGTGCTCGCGGTCGACGGCGGTCTGTCCCTCACCTGAACCACGCACCGAAGGAGACTGCCGTGACACACACGGAGACCGACGAGACGACCACCGCCGAGACCACCGCCGACAGTCCCGCGGCGACCGAGCAGGTCCAGCAGACCGACAGCGAGCTCGGCCGTCATCTCCTGACCGCCCGCGGCTTCCACTGGATCTACGGCACCGGCGGTGACCCGTACGCCCTGACGCTGCGCGCGGAGAGCGACGACCCGGTGGCCCTGGCCCGCCGCATCCGGGAGTCGGAGACGCCCCTGTGGCAGAGCGCGACCGGGGCCTGGGTCACCGGCCGGCACGCTACGGCCGCCGACGTGCTGGCCGATCCGCGGCTGAGCCTGCGCCACGCCGATCTGCCGGGCCTGCAGCGGCACGTCTTCTCGGACGCCTGGAGCAATCCGAAGCTGTGCCACATCATCCCGCTGGACCGGGCCTTCCTCCATGCCTCGGGCGCCGACCACGAGCGCTGGCGGCGGGCGGCGGAGCCGGCGCTGGGCGAGGCCGCGGCGGACGGCCGTCGCAAGAGCGCCGAACGCGTGCACCAGGAGACCGCCGACGGGCTCGGCGCCTCCTTCGACCTCATGGCCGACTACTCCCGCCCGGTGGCCGTCGAGGCCGCCGCGGCGCTGCTCGGTGTCCCGGACGCGCAGCGCGACCGGTTCTCCCGCGCCTGCGTGGCCCTGGGTGTCGCGCTCGACGCGGCGCTCTGCCCGCAGCCGCTGGTGGTCACCCGCCGGCTCGTCGAGGCGATCGAGGACGTACGCGACCTCGTCGGCGGCCTCGTCACGGCACGGCAGGCCGAGCCGGGTGACGACCTGCTCAGCACGGTGCTGCGCGCCGGCTCCCCCGCCGACGCGCTCGCGGTCGGTGTGCTGACCGCCGCGGCGGGTGTCGAGATCACCGCCGGGCTCATCAACAACGCCGTGGAGGCGCTGCTCGCGCATCCCCGGCAGTGGGCGCTGCTCGGGGAGGACGCCGAACTGGCGGCCGGCGCCGTGGAGGAGACGCTGCGCTACGCGCCGCCGGTGCGCCTGGAGAGCCGGATCGCCGCCGAGGACCTCACCCTGGCCGGCCAGGACGTCCCCGCCGACGCCCAGGTCGTCGTCCACGTCGGCGCCGCCAACCGGGACCCGGGGGTGTTCCTGTCCCCGGAGCACTTCGACATCACCCGGCCGGTGGGCCAGGGGCACCTGGCGCTGTCCGGCCCCCACACCTCCCTCTTCGGGGCGTTCGCCCGGCTCCAGGCGGAGACCGCCGTGCGCACCCTGCGGGAGCGCCACCCCCGGCTGGCGCCGGCCGACGGTGTGCAGCGGCGGATGCGCTCCCCCGTCCTGGGCGGGGTGCTGCGGTTCACCCTGACCAGCTCCACGTGACGGCGCACCAGGTCCGGCGTACCGCGGCCGGAGTTCCCACGGAACCACTGAGAAGGGACCGACCATGCGGGTTCTGCTGACGTCCTTCGCGTTGGACGCGCACTTCAACGGGTCCGTACCGCTCGCCTGGGCGTTGCGGGCCGCCGGGCACGAGGTACGGGTGGCGAGCCAGCCGGCGCTGACGGGCAGCATCACGGCGGCCGGGCTGACCGCCGTCCCGGTGGGGACCGACCCCGGTCTCGACGCGATGGTCAAGGGGGTGGGCGACTCCGTGCTGTCCCACCACGCCGACCAGTCGCTGGACCCCGACACCCCGGGCCAGCTCACCCCCGCCTTCCTCAAGGGCTGGGACGCGATGCTGACGGCCACCTTCTTCGCCCTGGTCAACGACGATCCGATGGTCGACGAGCTCGTCGCGTTCGCCCGCCAGTGGAAGCCGGACCTCGTGCTGTGGGAGCCGTTCACGTTCGCGGGCGCGGTGGCCGCGAAGGTGACCGGGGCGGCCCACGCGCGACTGCTGTCCTTCCCCGACATGTTCATGCCGATGCGGCAGGCGTTCCTGGCGCAGCTCGGTCCCGGTCCCGCCGGCGAGGACGGCGAGCAGGGCCGGGCGCACCCCGAGGACTCCCTCGGCCAGTGGCTGCAGTGGACCCTCGGCCGCTACGGCGTGCCCTTCGACGAGGAGGCGGTGACCGGACAGTGGTCGGTGGACCAGGTGCCGCGCAGCTTCCGGCCGCCGTCGGACCTTCCGGCGGTGGGCATGCGCTACATCCCGTACAACGGGCCGGTCCCCGCCGTCGTACCCGACTGGCTCCGCCTCCCGCCGACGCGCCCGCGCGTGTGCGTCACCCTGGGGCTCACGGCCCGGACCTCGGAGTTCCCCAACGCGGTCCCGGTCGACCTGGTCCTCAAGGCGATCGAGGGACTCGACATCGACGTGGTCGCCACGCTCGGCGCCGAGGAACGCGCGCTGCTGACCCATGTCCCGGACAACGTGCGCCTGGTGGACCACGTACCGCTGCACGCGCTGCTGCCGACCTGCGCGGCCATCGTGCACCACGGTGGTGCCGGAACCTGGTCGACGGCGCTCGTCGAAGGGGTCCCGCAGATCGCCATGGGCTGGATCTGGGACGCGATCGAGCGGGCCCGCCGCCAGCAGGCACTGGGCGCCGGTCTCCACCTGCCCTCCCACGAAGTGACGGTGGAAGGGCTGCGGAGCAGGCTCGTGCGGCTCCTGGAGGAGCCCTCGTTCACGGCGGCGGCCGGCCGGCTGCGGTCCGAGGCCGAGTCCGAACCGACTCCGGCGGAGGTCGTTCCCGTACTGGAGCGGCTGACCGCCCAGCACCGCGCCCACGGGCGTCGACGTCTCGGAGGTACGTCCACACCATGCGTCTCCTGATCACCGGCGGTGCCGGTTTCATCGGCTCCCACTACGTGCGCTCGCTGCTGGCCGGGACCCTGCCCGGGCCCCGGCCGGACCGGGTGACGGTCGTCGACCTGCTCACGTACGCCGGGAGCCTGGACAACCTGCCCCTGGCGGACCCCCGGCTGGACTTCCGGCGCGTCGACATCCGCGACCTCGACGCCCTGCTGGACGTGATGCCCGGTCACGACGCGGTGGTGCACTTCGCGGCCGAGAGCCATGTCGACCGCTCCCTGACCGGGGCCGCGGAGTTCGTGCGCACCAATGTGCTCGGCACCCAGGCGCTGCTGGAGGCGAGCCTGGCCTGCGGGGTCGGCACCTTCGTGCACATCTCGACGGACGAGGTCTACGGGACCATCGCCGAGGGCACCTGGACGGAGGAGGAGCCGCTGCTGCCCAACTCGCCGTACGCGGCGTCGAAGGCGGGCAGCGACCTCATCGCCCGGTCCTACTGGCGCACGCACGGGCTCGACGTGCGCATCACCCGGTGCGCCAACAACTACGGCCCGCGCCAGCACCCGGAGAAGCTCGTCCCGCTGTTCGTCACCGAGCTGCTGGCCGGACGGACCGTGCCGCTGTACGGGGACGGCGGCAACGTCCGGGAGTGGCTGCACGTGGACGACCACTGCCGTGCCGTCCACGCGGTGCTGACCGGCGGCCGGGCCGGCGAGATCTACAACATCGGCGGCGGCACGCACCTGACCAACCGCGAGATGACGGCCAAGCTGCTGGAGCTGTGCGGGGCGGACTGGTCCCAGGTCCGCCGGGTGCCCGACCGCAAGGGCCACGACCTGCGGTACGCGGTGGACGACTCGAAGATCCGCAGGGAACTCGGCTACCGGCCCCTGCGGTCGCTCGACGAGGGTCTGCGCGAGGTCGTCGACTGGTACCGCGCCCGGCCGGTGCGCGGACCGGAACCCGCCGGACGGCCCTGAGCCGGGCGGACCGGCGACCCCCGCGGGAAGAGAAGCGGGAAGAGAAGCCGGAAGAGAACGAGTACGAGGCGACGAAGAGCGCGAGAAGAGCCGGTCCCCGAGGGGACCGGCTCTCCCCGTCGCGCCGACGGTGCCGGGGACCGGCAAGGACCGGTGCCGTCGGGGACCGGTGCCGCCCGGGTCTCAGCAGCTGACGACCCGGGCGGCCTTGCGCACCTGCTCGACCAGGAGCGCCTGGCGCAGCAGCGCCTCTCCCAGGGCGGCCCGCCCGGTGCCCGACAGGGCCGCCGCCGCGAACGCGTCGAGCGCGTTGCCCACCTGGTGGTCGGCGGGCAGGGTCACCTCGGTGATCCTGTCCTGCTGTTCCAGGCGGACCACCGGGCGGTGCTCCCGGGGCGGGGTGAAGGCCCGCGGCACGCTGATCCTGCCCCGGCTGCCCCACAGGGCGTACACGGACCGGTAGGAGTGCTGGAACCCGAAGTCGAGCTGGGCACTGACCCCGGTCGCCGTGGACAGCAGCGCGCTTCCCGCGACGTCCACCCCGGTGGCCTCGTCGACACGCAGACAGGCGCCGAGGACGTCGA
Source organism: Streptomyces capoamus (assembly GCF_014654935.1). Taxonomy (GTDB): domain Bacteria; phylum Actinomycetota; class Actinomycetes; order Streptomycetales; family Streptomycetaceae; genus Streptomyces; species Streptomyces capoamus. Next base: position 225,044 of record NZ_BNBF01000007.1, on the reverse strand, counting down.
GTTCCCCGGCGAGGTGGAGCTGGGCCGCGCGCAGCGGATAGACGCCGACGTCCAGCAGCGCACCGCCGCCGAGCCGCGCGTTGTGCCGGAAGGACGCCGGGTGGGGCGGCGGGACGCCGAAGGAGCTGGAGAAGACCCGCAGTTCACCGACCTCGCCGGCCATCTCGCGCACCGCGGCGTGCTGGGAGTGGTGCAGGAACATGAAGTTCTCGGTGAGCGCCAGGTCGAACCGGGCGGCCATCTCCACCAGTTCGGCGCTCTGCGCGTACGTGGTGCTGAGCGGCTTCTCCACCAGGACGTGCTTGCCGGCGGTCAGCGCCTCGGCGACCCACTCGTGGTGCATGCCCGGCGGCAGCGGCACGTAGACCGCGTCGATGTCGTCCCGGTCCAGCAGCGCCTGGTAGCCGGTCACCGCGGCGCATCCGAACCGGGCCGCGAGCCGCTCGCTCTTCGCCCGGTCCCGGCTCGCCACCGCCACCAGCCGCACCGACCGGTGCTCCACGAGCGCGGGCAGGATCCGGCGCACCGCGATATCGGCACAGCCGAGAACCCCCATGCGGAGTACCGGTCGTGGAGTGTCCTCGGGCATCTGCCACCTCACCTGTCGGATACATCGCCGACACAAGCTAGCCAGAGCAGGTCGAAACGCCCTGGAAGCCCGCTGGAGCAGCCCCCTTCGGGGGACTCCATGGCTCCTCGACCGAGCGGCGCCAGCATGGTGCCGAGGCAATCCTTACAGGAGGGACGGCTATGACGTCGGACACCAAGGCCCTGGTCCTGGAGCAGGTTCGCGAGTACCACCGGCAGCAGCAGCCGGGGAACTTCGAGCCGGGGGTGACACCGATCCTCTCCTCGGGTGCGGTCCTGGACGAGGAGGACCGGGTCTCTCTGGTGGAGGCGGCCCTGGACATGCGGATCGCGGCCGGTACGCACTCCCGGCGTTTCGAGAGCCGGTTCGCCCGCCACATCGGCGTGCGCAAGGCGCACCTGGTGAACTCCGGGTCCTCGGCGAACCTGCTGGCGCTCTCGGCGCTGACCTCCCCCCGGCTCGGCGACCAGCGGCTGCGCCCGGGCGACGAGGTGATCACGGTGGCCGGCGGATTCCCGACGACGGTGAACCCGATCTTCCAGAACGGGCTCGTCCCCGTCTTCGTGGACCTCGAACTGGGCACGTACAACACGACGGCGGCACGGGTGGAGGCGGCGATCTCCGACCGCACCCGGGCCATCATGATCGCGCACACCCTCGGCAACCCCTACGAGGTGGCGGAGATCCAGCAACTGGCCGCCGAGCACGAGCTGTTCCTGATCGAGGACAACTGCGACGCCGTGGGCTCGACCTACCAGGGGCGGATGACGGGCACCTTCGGGGACCTGGCCACCGTCAGCTTCTACCCGGCCCACCACATCACGACGGGGGAAGGCGGTTGCGTCCTGACCAAGAACCTCGAACTGGCCCGGATCGTCGAGTCGTTCCGTGACTGGGGCCGGGACTGCTGGTGCGAGCCGGGCGAGGACAACACCTGCCTCAAGCGGTTCGACTACCAGCTCGGTGACCTCCCCAAGGGCTACGACCACAAGTACATCTTCTCGCACATCGGTTACAACCTGAAGGCCACGGACCTCCAGGGGGCACTGGCCCTCAGCCAGCTGGAGAAGCTGCCGGAGTTCGGACGTGCCCGGCGGCGCAACTGGCAGCGGCTGCGGGACGGGCTCGCGGACGTCCCGGGTCTGCTGCTGCCCAGCGCGACGCCGGGCAGCGACCCGAGCTGGTTCGGCTTCGTCATCACGGTGCTGCCCGACGCCACCTACACCCGCCGTGACCTGGTCGCCTTCCTGGAGGAGCGGCGCATCGGCACACGGCGGCTGTTCGGCGGCAACCTCACCCGGCACCCGGCGTACCTCGGGACCCGGCACCGGGTGGCCGGGGACCTCCGCAACTCCGACATCATCACCGAGCAGAGCTTCTGGATCGGGGTGTACCCGGGCATCACCGAGGAGATGACCGACTACATGCGGGAGTCCATCGTCGAGTTCGTCGCCAAGAACGGCTGAGCCGCCCGGGGGCGGTCAGCCGATCATCCGGTCGAGCATCCTCTCCTCCCCGCACCCGGGCACGTCCAGCCACGGCTCCGCCGCGAGCACCGCCTGCTGCAGGCGCTGCAGGCGCGGGGACGGCGAGAGCCCCAGCTCCTCGGCGAGCCGGCGGCGCAGCCTCTGGTAGACGTCGAGCGCCTGCCAGGAGCGACCCGCCCGGTACAGCGCCGTCATGCACTGGGCGTGCAGGCCCTCGTGCAGCGGATGGCGCCCGGTGAGCTCGATCAGTTCGGCCAGCAGTTCCGCGTGGCGGCCCAGCCTCAGGTCCGCCTCGAGACACCACTCCAGTACACCGAGCCTGCTCTCCTCCAGACGGGCCACCTCGATGCTCAGCACCGGTCCTATCCGCACGTCGACCAGCGCGGACCCGCGCCACAGCGACAGCGCCTCACGGAAGTACGCCGACGCCTTCTCCTGCCGGTCCTCGGCGGCGGCGACGCGTCCCGCGGCGACGAGCCGCTCGTACCGCGGTACGTCGACGGCGTCCGCGGGGGCCTGCCAGCAGTAGCCGCCGTACTGGGTGACGAGGACGTCCTTGGCCGACACCCCCGCGTCGGGACCGTAGGCCGCGGTGAGCTGGCGGCGTAACTGGAGGATGTACGTGTGCAGTGTCGCCAGCGCGCTCTGCGGCGGCTCGGTGCCCCAGATCTCCTCCATCAGGGTCCCGACCGGAAGCACCCGATTGGCGTGGATAGCGAGCAGTGCGAGGATCTGGCGGGGCTTGGCGGCCGACGGCACGATCGAACGCCCCCGTACTTCGGCCGTCAGCGGTCCCAGCAACCATATGTCCATGTCTGTCTCCCCCCATGTGGTCGGCGGAGCACCGCGAAGAGCTCCTTGCTCTTCGAGTCTTGCTGGCTGCTTCGGTCGTCAACCAGTGCCGTGGACCCGGACAGGCATATGAGAAACGTATGTGCAAGATGTGTGAACCTCACAGGGCCCATGTGAAGGATGCACTGGTTCCGGCCCCGTCCGGCTCGAAAGGATGGCGGCGCCGAGCAGGGCCCGGCCCGGGTCCGACGCGCCACGGAGCAGGCAGTCGACAGCGACAAGGAGCACACATGTCACGGATCACTCCCCTGCCGGACGGCGGCACGGCCACGGCGACGGCCACGGCCGTCGACGATCTCGTGATCACCGAGTTCGGCCATGACCTCGCCGAGATGCCCGACGGCCGTATCTGTATCTGCTGGACCGCCTCGTCCGGCGCCCCGTCCGCCCAGGACGGGGTTCGTACGACTCGATGAACCGCCCGGTCCCGGGCGGCGAGCTCCCCCGGCTGGGGTTCGCACCGCACCTGCGGGTCGAGTCGGTGCCGGGGGAACTCGTCTTCCTGATGACGGAGGACCGGGTGACCACGCTCGGCGGGGCGCAGGCCGCCCTGCTGGCTCCGCTGCTCGACGGCAGCCGTGACCTGCCCCGCATCGTCGCCGACGCGGCGCCCCGGCTGTCGGCCGGCAGCACCGAACGGCTCGTGACCAGGCTGCTGGACGCGGGCCTGGTCCACTCCTACCCGCCCGACGCGTCCGACGGGTCCGACGGCCCCGAGCGCGCCTACTGGTCCCTGTCCGGTCTGGAGGTGCGGCCCGGCGGCGCCCGGGACGCTCTCGTGGCCCCGGTCGACCTCACCGAGGAGCCGGGGGGCGCGCTGCACGGGGCCGTGTCGGCGGCCGGCCTGCGCACCGCGGCCGCGGGCGAGCCGGCCGACCTGACCCTGGTGCTCTGCCACGACTACCTCGACCCCCGGCTGAGCACCCTGGACGAGGAGCACCGCGCCGCGGGACGCACGTGGCTGCCCGTACGGGCCAGCGGCACCCACTTGTGGATAGGCCCCTTCTTCTCCGCCGGCGACGGCCCCTGCTGGCGGTGCCTCTCGGACCGGCTCCGGCTGCGCCGGCGCGCCGAGGCGTACGTCCAGCACCGGCTCGGGCACCACGGGCCCGCCGAGCACCGGCCGTCGTACCTGCCCGCGGGGCGGGCGGCGGCCCTGCACCTGGCCCTGCTGGAGGCCGGGAAGTGGCTCGCCGGCCACCGGGACGCCGGTCAGGGCAGCCTGTGGCGGCTGGACACCCGCACGCTGGAGAGCAGCCGCCACCCCGTGCGGCGCCGCCCGCAGTGCTCGCGCTGCGGTGACCCGATGCTGGTACCCGACCGGGTCTCGGCACCGGTCGTCCTGTCGCCGCAACCGGTGCGGGACACCACGGGCGGGGGCCACCGGACGTTCGGCCCGGACTGGATGCTGGAGCGCTACGGCCACCTCGTGGACCCGGTCACCGGTCTCGTCGGCGAGATACGCCGGGACCCGCGGGGCCCGGAGTTCCTCAACTGCTTCCACGCGGGCGCGCAGCCGCCCTGGGACCCGCGGCGGCCGCCGCCCCCGCTCCACACCCCGCTGCGCAGCCCCGGCTCCGGCAAGGGCGTCACCGAACTCCACGCCAGGGCCTCGGCGCTGGCCGAGGCCCTGGAGCGGTACAGCGGGTACTTCCAGGGGGACGAGCCACGCCGGCACGGCAGTTACCGCGAGCTGGCCCCCCTCGCCGTCCACCCGGACACCGTCCAGCTCTTCGACAGGCGGCAGTTCGAGGACCGGGAGGCCTGGAACCGCGCCCACGGCCCCTTCCACCAGGTGCCCGAGCCCTTCGACGAGGACGCCCCGCTGGACTGGACGCCCGTCTGGTCGCTGACCGATCGGCGGCAGCGACTGGTGCCCACGAGTCTGCTCTACTACAACGCCCCGGACGCGGGGGCCGGTCTGTGCCGGGCCAGCTCCAACGGGGCCGCCGCCGGCACCAGTCTGGAGGACGCCGTCGTCCACGGCTGTCTGGAACTGGTGGAGCGGGACGCGGTCGCGCTGTGGTGGTACAACCGCACCCGGCAGCCCGGCGTGACCCTGGACCTGCGCGATCCGTGGACCGCGCGGATGCGGGACGTCCTCAGGGACCTGGGCAGGACGGTGTGGGCCCTCGACCTCACGTCCGACCTCGGCATTCCCGTGGTCGCCGCCGTGTCCGCGCGCACCGGGAGGACGGCCGAGGACATCGTGCTGGGCTTCGGCGCGCATTTCGACCCCCGGGTGGCGCTGCGCCGGGCGCTCACCGAACTCAACCAGATGCTGCCGCCGTTGACGGAACCGCCGGCCGACGGGTCCTCCGCCTACACCGGCACCGACCCGGAGGCGCTGGCCTGGTTCCGGCATGCCACCACTGCCGGGCAGCCCTATCTGCTGCCCGCGGCGCGCCGGTCCGCCCGGCAGCCCGCGGCCCCACGGCCGCCCGCCGACGCCGCGGCGCAGGTGCACGCCCTGGTGGTGCTGTTGCGCCGGCGCGGCCTGGAGGTGCTCGTCGTCGACCAGACCCGTCCCGATGTGGAACTGCCCGTCGCCAAGGTGCTGGTCCCCGGTCTGCGTCCGCACTGGGCGGCGTTCGGCCCGGGCCGGCTGTTCGACATTCCGGTCGCGCTCGGCCGGCTCACCCGGCCGACGGACTACGCGCAACTCAATCCGCTGCCTCTGTATCTGTGACGGAACAAGACCTTCCCTTTTTTTCCGGCCGGCGGAGCAAACCTTTTCATGTCGGAAACAATCCCTTTTCGCAAGGGAGGACGGAGAACGGCAGCCACGCCGCGAAGCCCTGCGGTGGAATGACCCGTACCCGTTAGAATCGTCTGCGCGTTCCCATACTCGCGCAGGACGTGAGAGGGGTTGAGCGCGGCACAACCTGGCTCATTGACTCGTTCGGTTCGCCCGAGGGGGAAGAGAAGAGATGCAAGGTTCTGCTCAGCACATTGGTGCACGCGCCGAACGAGAGGACGCGAGAAGCAGACACCTCGCACTCGGCACCTCCAGCGCCCTCACCCTCGCCGTCCTGGTGGCCTTTTTCGGGGTCGCCGTGGCTTATCTGCTGGA
>NZ_BNBF01000007.1:216832-219000 GCF_014654935.1 Streptomyces capoamus | reverse complement strand
CGACCACCTCTCCCCGGTCAGGTTCACCGCGGGCATCGCGACCCTGTTGCTCGTCTACGCCGTCCAGCTCGCCCATTCCTTCGCCTACCTCTCCCCCCGGCTGGCCCGCCTGCGGTACTGGACCTTCGGCCTGCAGATACTCCTCACCTATCTGCCGTTCCTCACCTTCGCCGACGCCTGGCTCGCCACTCCGGGTTTCCTCGCCGGTTCCGCCCTGCTCGTGCTGCCTCCCCACTGGATGTGGCCGACGTTCGCGGCGATCGTGGGATCGTCCAGCCTGCTGGTCCTGGGAAGCGGGGTGGGCCGCGGCTCGCTCCTGTACGGGACCGTCGCCACCACGCTGACCGGGCTGGTGGTGTTCGGCCTCTCCGAGCTGACCCGTCTCGTCCAGGAAGCCCACCGCACCCGCATGGAGCTGACCCGGATGGCCGTGGAGGCCGAACGGCTGCGCCTCTCGCGCGACCTGCACGACCTGCTGGGCATGAGCCTGACGACCATCGCCTTCAAGTGCGAACTGGCACGGCGGCTGCCGGCCTCCAAACACGCGCGCGTCCAGCAGGAGTTGACGGAGATCCTGGAGACCACCCAGCGGGCGTTCACCGAGGTGCGCGCGGTCTCGCAGACCTACCGTGCCATGTCGCTGGCCACGGAGGTCGACACCGTCTTCGCCACCCTCCGCAGCATGGGCGTGGACGTGGAGTTCGCGGGCAGCGCCGGGCCGCTGCCGCCCGACATCGAGACGACCCTGGCCACGGTGCTGCGCGAGGGGGTCACCAACATGCTGCGGCACAGCCGGGTCGGCACCTGCGTCGTGCGGCTCCAGCGCGAACGGGACGCCGTCAGACTGACGGTGGCCAACGACGGGCTCGACGACCGCCCGGCCGCCGCGTTCAGCAACGCCCGGCCCGGAAGCGGCCTGAACAACCTGCGCGACCGCATCGAGGCCGTGGAGGGCCGGCTCACCACGGAGGTGAAGGACGGGATGTTCTCCCTGACGGCGGTCGTCCCGGTCCCGGCGGAGGCACCCGCGCCCCGGCACTGGCTGGTCCGTCCCCTGTACTCCGCCGACCGGGGGGTGCACGATTCGACCACGGTGGCCTGACCGCGGTCCGGGCCCCGGCGGGACCCGGCGCCGTCAGATCCAGCCGCCCTCACGGGCGATCCGTACCGCGTCCATGCGGTTGCGGGCACCCAGTTTGACCACGGCACTGCTCAGGTAGTTCCGTACCGTTCCGGCCGAGAGGAACAGCCGGTCGGCTATCGCCGCGGTGCCCTCGCCCGCGGCGGCGAGCCGCAGGACTTCCAGCTCGCGCGGGGCCAGCGGCTGGGTCACGTCCTCCAGCGCGGCGACGGCCAGCTGGGGGTCGATGAAGCGCTTGCCCGCGGCCACCGTCCGTATCGCGCTCACCAGCTGGTCGGGGCTGGCGTCCTTGCACAGGAATCCGGTCGCGCGGGTGGCCAGCGCCCGGCGCAGCGTGCTGGGATTGCCGAGCCCCGTGAGCATGAGGACCCGGCAGTCGGGTACGGCGGTGGCGAGGGCGGCGGCGGCGGTGATGCCGTCCATGCCGGGGAGTCCGATGTCGAGCACGGCCACGTCCGGGCGCACGGCGAGCGCCTTCGGAACGATCTCATCGCCGCGATCGACTTCTGCCACCACGTCGAAGTCCGCCTCCAGGGACAGGAGTTCGGCCAGCGCCCGCCGTAGCATCGCCATGTCCTCGGCGATCAGAATTTTCAGCATGGCCCCCCTCGCATCGGCGTCTCCTGGCCCCCCGCGCTCCATCCTCTCACCCGCATAGCCGGATCACAGCGTGGAATCGCCCAGCGCCCCGCGCGCATGCGAAGACCCCGTCACCAGCACAGACGCCGGCTCCGGGGTCGTCGCGTGCGCGGGGCCGCCGGGATGCGGGGCGGGGACGCCGGGTCCCCGCGTCCGGTCAGCCGCGGCCACCCGCGTACGGCGCGGACATGCGGCCGGCGGCTGACTGCTCCCGGTCCGTGGGGCGGCCGATCGCGGCGGCGGCGAGGGCCAGCAGCAGGCCGATGATGCCGACGATGACGTTATTGACGATGGTCTTCGTCGTGGAGACGTCACCCGCCACGGCCCACGGCGCGATGATCGTCCACACGCTCAGCGCGCAGGCGGCCCACGCCATGCTGTGCACGCG
>NZ_BNBF01000007.1:194887-216798 GCF_014654935.1 Streptomyces capoamus | reverse complement strand
GTCGTAGGCCCGGCCGAAGCCACCGCTCATGAGGAGTGCGTAGGCGATGCCGGTGATCAGGTTGTTGACCGCCAGGGTGGAGAAGCCGTTGAAGCCCGTGATCCAGGGGGAGGCGGCGAGGTAGAGCCCGGTGAGGAGGGCCATGGTCTCGATGGCTTGCGCCTTCGGGGTGCTCGTGGTGCGCTCGGCCATCTCGTGGCGTTCGCGCATGGCGAGGATGTCCGGGTGGGTCGCCATGTCGGACCGAGGAGAGGTCGCCATGTCACTTACCTCCGAAATATGGCTTTGGTACGGTTCGCCGGGCGGGTACCCAGAAAGCACGCGGTAACCACGGGTCTCACGCCGAGCGCTTGCGCGGCGTGGACTTCTTCGCCGGGGTCTTCTTCGCCGTCGCTCTCCCGGCCGCCGCGGCTCCCGTCTTCTTGGCCCCCTCGCCGGCCTTGGACGTCGACTTGCGCGCGGGTGCGGCCTTCTTCGCGGCGGCCGGCTTCTTCGCGGCGGTGGAGGTGGACTTCTTCCCGGCCGGCTCCTTGGGCGCGGCCCGCCCCTGCCGCAGCGGTCTGACCTCGGCCTCCGCACCGGCCGCCGCGCGGGACTCCCGGGCCGCGCGGACGCTGTTCTCCAGGGCGGCCATCAGGTCCAGCACCTTGCCGCCGGCGGCGGGGGCCGGAGCCTGGGGCGGGCTCTCGCCGGAGGCCTTCGCGGCGATGACCTCCTCCAGCGCTTCCCGGTACTCGTCGTGCAGGTCCTCCAGGTCGACCTCGCCGAGGGTGTCCATCAGGGCGTCGGCGAGGTCGAGTTCCTTGTCGCGGATGGTGACGGGGGTGTCGGGGGCGAGACCCTGCGGGGCCCGGACCTCGTCCGGCCAGAGCAGGCCGTGCATGGCGATGGCGTCGCCGACCACGCGGAGCATGCCGAGGCGCTCCCGGCCGCGCAGCGCGTACTTGGCGATGGCCACCTTGTTGCTGCGCTTGAGGGCCTCGCGCAGGAGGGTGTACGGCTTGGCGGCGGGCGCTCCGCTCGCGGCGAGGTAGTAGGCCGCGTCCATCTGGAGCGGGTCGATGCGGTCGGCCGGGACGAACGCCACGATCTCGATCGTGCGGGCCGTGGGGATGGGCAGGTGGGAGAGGTCGTCGTCGGTGATCGGGATCATCGTGCCGTCGGCGTCCTCGTACGCCTTGCCGATCTCGGCCTGCGTGACCTCGCGCTCCTCCAGTTCGCACACCTTGCGGTAGCGGATGCGGCCGTTGTCCTCGGTGTGGATCTGCCGGAAGGAGATGGCGTGGCTCTCCGTGGCGTTCACCAGCTTGATCGGGATGCTGACGAGGCCGAAGGAGATGGCGCCGTTCCAGATCGATCGCACGTGCCGCACCCTTCCGTTGCATTTTTCCCCGGTTTGTCTGGGATTGTCATCCTATGACGCCTATCGCAGAGGTGGAGGGGCGCCGGGTCGCGCTCAGCAACCTGGAGAAGGTGCTGTATCCGGAGACGGGCTTCACCAAAGGGGAGCTGCTGCACTACTACGCGACCGCCGCCGCCGTGCTGCTGCCGCACCTGCGGGACCGGGCGGTGTCCTTCCTGCGCTACCCGGACGGCCCCCAGGGACAGCTGTTCTTCGCCAAGAACGTGCCGCCGGGTACGCCCGAGTGGGTCACCACCGCCGAGGTGCCGCGGTCGTCGGCGGACGGTCCCGCCCGGATGGTGCTGGTGCAGGACCTGCCGAGCCTGGTCTGGGCGGCGAACCTGGTCGCCGAGTTCCACACGCACCAGTGGCTGGTGCAGTCCCCGCAGGAGGCGGACCGGCTGGTCTTCGACCTGGACCCGGGCGCGCCCGCGACGGTCGTGCACTGCTGCGAGGTCGCGCTCTGGCTGCGCGAGCGGCTCGCGGCGGACGGCATCGAGGCGTACCCGAAGACCGCCGGCTCCAAGGGCCTGCACCTGCTGGCGCCGGTCCGGGGCAGCTCCTCCGAACGGACGTCCGAGTACGCGAAGGCGCTGGCGGTGGAGGCCGAGCGGGCGATGCCCCGGCTGGTGGTGCACCGGATGACGAAGAGCCTCAGACCGGGGAAGGTGTTCGTCGACTGGAGCCAGAACGCGGCCCGCAAGACCACGGCCGCCCCGTACACCGTGCGCGCCCGCCGGGCCCCGCTGGTGTCGACGCCGGTGACCTGGGAGGAGGTCGCCGACTGCCGCGGCCCCGCGCAGCTGGAGTTCCGCGCGGAGGACATCGCCCCGCGGCTGCAGGACCTCGGCGACCTGATGGCGGACCTGACCGACCCGGAGCGGGCCGTACCGCTGCCGTAGCGCCCCCGCGCGCTAGGGCGTGTCTTTCGGATCAGCCCGACTCGGATCGGCGGTGCCTTGTCAGTGCCGGTGAGCGGGGCTCGGTGCGTGCGGCCGCAAGGCGGAGGAGGGAGTCGACGCGGAGCGTCGGCGACCGACGACAACGCGGCGGACGTGCGTGCCGAGCCCCGCGGCCCCGGGATGATCCGAAAGACACGCCTTAGACCCTTCCCCAGGTGTTCCGGTTCCGGGCCATCCCGTGCAGGGCCTCCACGTCCGCCGGCTTGAGCACCCCGCCCAGCCGGGCCAGGTCCGCCAGCTCGGCGTCCGTCGCGATCCGTACCCCGCGCGGCCGCGCCGGCACCCTCACCTCGGCCGGGCCGACCAGGGCCAGCAGCGGGCGGACCTCGGCGGTCAGGGCGTAGGAGGCCCGGTCGGCGTCGGCGCGCAGCCGGCGCAGCAGCGGCTCGGCCTCCCGGCGGCCCAGGGCGACCATCGGGTCGGCGACCAGGACCCGGCTCCTGCGGGCGTACAGGGCGTGGACGGCGAACAGGCCGCCGGGACCGATCACCAGGTGGTGGATGCGGTCGCCGCCGGGCAGCGGGAGGGAGTGCAGGGTGTGCCAGCCGGCCCCCTCCAGGCCGTCCAGGGCCTCGCCGACGGCCTGCTCGGCGGTCAGGGCGCGCCGGCGCGGGTCGGGGCGCAGCCGGTGCGCGGGGCCGGGATCGCGGTCGAGGGCGACGAGCAGGGCCTCGCCGGGGCGGTTGGGGGCGAGGTCGTCGTCCGGGTGCAGGGTGAGCCGGGCGAGTTCCGCGGGGGTGGGCACCGGGGGCGGGCCCACGGTGACCGGGCCGGTCAGGAAGGGGCGCAGGGCGTGCAGCACGTCGTCCCTGCTGTCCTCGCCGAGCAGGTTGACCCGGCCCGTCTCACGGTCGTACCAGGCGACGCCGTACCCGTCCTCGCGGCAGACGTACAGCCGCTCCCTGCCGTGCCGGAAGGCCGGCACCACGCGCAGTCCGCTCATGCGCCATCACCCCTCGACCATGGGAACAGGCGGGGTGCACCCGGGGCAAGACCGGTTTTCGGTGGAGGAAGGCCCCGCGAGGGGGACTTGGGCGGGCGCGGTCGCGTACCCGCGGGAGGCGGCCCGGCGGACCGGTTCCGCGGGGCCCGCGGAGGGAGACCGTGCCCGGCCGGGCCCGCGCGCGGGGGCCCGCGGCCCGGCAGCCGCACCCGGCGTTCCGCCGCCCGTCCGCGGGGCCGCCCCGCGCCGCACCGCGCACCCGAAGCCGTACAAAGCAGGCGTCCGTCAGAATGTAGGGATGCCAGTCCGTCGTCCCGTGCGCACCGCCCTCGCCGCGTTCGTCGTCGCCCTGCTGTCGGCGACGGCGGCGGCCTGCGGGGACACCGGCGCGCTGCGCGGCGCCGGGCCGATCCGGACCGCCGCCAGCCCCGCCAAGCTCTGGCCGGACCTGCGCCCGGCGTCCAGCCCGGCGTACCCCTACGACGTGGCGACCCGGGAGACGGTCAAGGGCGTCACGGTCCCCGGTGACGACATCCGCCGGGTCGATCCGGTGGACGTCGTGGAGGCGGAGCTGAGGGCCCACCCGGCCGACTACGGGTCGAAGGGGGCGTACCACGCGACCGTGGAGCGGATGGCGCAGTGCCGGGCGGGCGGTGACCGGGCCCGGTGCCCGCTGCTCAAGCCGTACTACCGGGACCTCACCGGTGACGGCCGGCCGGATCTGACGCTCGGCTTCCGGCTGTACCCGACCAACCAGACGGCGGTACGGGTGTACACCGTGGAGCGGCACCGGCTGGTGCAGGTGCTGGCCGACAACGACGCGATCATCGGGGTGGAGCTGGCCGGCCGGTCGCTGATCGAACGCTCGCCGGCCGACATCTCCGGCTACGAGTACCGCACCACCTGGGAGTGGGACCCGGGCCAGCGCGCCATGGTGTTCTCCCGCGACGAGTACCTGCACGTCGGTGACGGCCGCACCAGCAGGACCCCGTCCCCGTCGGCCTCCCCCGCGGCGACCCCGGCGGCCCCGCGATGAGGCTCGCGCTGCCCCACTGGGCCGGGGCCCTCGCCGTGAAGGCCGCCGTGTTCATCACGGTGATGTGCTGCGCGCTGGCCGCGCTGCTCGGTGTGCTCGTGCACGTCTCGGTGACCGACCAGACCGTCGGCCAGGCCCGCGACCTGGCGCTGTCCCGGCTCGCCGACGCCACCCGGGCGTACGAGGCCGGGGACACGCTGCTGCCGGGTGCCGGGGTGGACCCGCGGGGCCTGCCGGCGCCGCTGCGGGCGCTGGCGACGGCCGGGAAGCGCGGCACGATGGTCGCCGCCCACCAGGGCCGGCCGGTCATGTGGGCGGCGGGGCCGGTGGCCGGGCACCGGGCGCTGGCCGTGGAGGTCGACTACGCGCAGCAGTCCCGCACCATCGCCGGGCTCGACCAGTCGATCCTGTGGTCGTCGGGCCTGGCGATCGGCGCGACCGTGCTGGTCGGCGCGTTCGCGGTGACCCGGGTGACCCGGCGGCTGGACCTCACCGCGCAGGCGGCCCGGCGGATCAGCGCCGGCGACCTGGACGCCCGGGTGAACGACCCGCGGACGCAGGACCCGACCCGCCCGCAGGACGAGGTCGCGGCGGTGGCCGCGGCCCTGGACACGATGGCGTCGACCCTGCAGAGCAAGCTGCTGAGCGAGCAGCGGTTCACCGCGGACGTGGCGCACGAACTGCGCACTCCGCTGACCGGCCTGCACGCGGCGGCCGAGCTGCTGCCGCCCGGGCGGCCGACGGAGCTGGTGCGGGACCGGGTGGCGGCGCTGCGCACGCTCACCGAGGACCTGCTGGAGATCTCCCGGCTGGACACCGGGCGGGAGCGGCTGGAGGTCGGCGCGGAGCGGCTGGGGGCGCTGGCCGCCCGGGTGGTACGGGCCTCGGGCACCGACACCGAGGTGCGGATCCTGCGGGACGTCCGGGTGGAGACCGACCGGCGGCGGCTGGAGCGGGTGCTGGGGAACCTGGTGGCCAACGCGCACAAGCACGGGGCGCCGCCGGTGGTGCTGACGGTGGACGGGCCGGTGGTGACCGTGCGGGACCACGGGGCCGGGTACCCGGGGTACCTGGTGGCGCACGGTCCGCAGCGGTTCCGCACCGAGGGCGGGGCCAAGGGGCACGGGCTGGGGCTGACCATCGCGGCGGGGCAGGCGGAGGTGCTGGGTGCCGCGCTGACCTTCGCCAACGCGGGGGACGGGGGCGCGGTGGCGACGCTGGTGCTGCCTTCGGCGAAACCGACAAACCCCTGAAAGTCCCTCATCCCGGAACAACACGCCCCCTTTGGATAGGTTCCGGGCATGACGAACGCCGGAACCACCACGGCGGCGGTCCCCGCACCCGCGCGGACCGCACGCCTCCCCCGGCGCCGGGGCGTCGAACTGTCCCTGCTCGTGCTGGCCGTCCTGCTGTCCGTGTACGGCTACTGCGCGGTGGGTCTGGCCCGGACCGGCACCGTCCCTCCCGGTGCCGCCGGCTACGGGGCCGGCCTCGGCGTGCTCGCCCTGTTCGCACACATCGCGGTCCGCATCCGGGCGCCGTACGCCGATCCCCTGCCGCTGCCCATCGGTGTGCTGCTCAACGGGCTCGGGCTGGTGCTGATCTACCGGCTGGACCTGGAGACCCCGGGCGACCAGGCGGCCCCCACCCAGCTGGTGTGGTCCACGCTCGGGGTGGGCCTGTTCATCGCGGTCGTCCTGGTGCTGCGCGACCACCGGGTGCTCCAGCGGTACGCGTACGTCTGCGTGGTGGCCGCGCTCGCCCTGCTGGCGCTGCCCATCCTGTTCCCGGCGGTCAACGGCGCCCGGATCTGGATCCGGGTCGCCGGGTTCTCCATCCAGCCCGGCGAGTTCGCGAAGGTGCTGCTCGCGGTGTTCTTCGCCGCCTACCTGGCGGCCAACCGCAGTGCGCTCGCCCACACCGGCCGGCGGCTGTGGCGGCTGCAGTTTCCGACCGGGCGGGTGCTCGGGCCGGTCCTGACGGTCTGGCTGGTGAGCGTCGGCGTGCTGGTCCTGGAGCGCGACCTCGGGACCTCGCTGCTGTTCTTCGGGCTGTTCGTGGTGCTGCTGTACGTGGCCACCGGGCGCACCGGCTGGATCGCGGTCGGGCTGCTGCTGGCCGTGCTGGGCGCCTTCGCCGTGGGGCGCCTGGAGCCGCACGTGGGCGGGCGGATCGAGGACTGGCTGCACCCGTTCGCCACCATCGAGGCCGGGCAGGGCCCCAACCAGCTCTCGCAGTCGCTGTTCGCCTTCGCCGCCGGCGGGGTCCTCGGCACCGGGCTCGGGCTCGGCCACTCCATCCTCATCGGCTTCGCCGCCAAGTCGGACTTCATCCTGGCCACCGCCGGGGAGGAGCTGGGCCTCGCCGGCCTCGCCGGGATCGTGCTGCTGTACGCGCTGCTGGTGGAGCGCGGCTACCGGGCGGGCCTCGCGCTGCGCGAGCCGTTCGGCCGGCTGCTGGCGGTCGGGCTGGCCTCGATCGTGGCGCTGCAGGTGTTCGTGATCGCGGGCGGGGTCACCGGGCTGATCCCGCTGACCGGCATGGCGATGCCGTTCCTCGCCCAGGGCGGCTCCTCGGTGGTCACCAACTGGGCGATCGTGGCGCTGCTGGTCCGGGTGAGCGATTCGGCTCGCAGCCAGTACGACGGCCGGGAGGCACCGTGAGCGACTACGACCGGATCCCGGAGGGCGGGCGGCCGATGGGGAGGTACATCCGGCACGCCTGCGGTTTCTGCGCCCTGCTGCTGGCGGCCCTGCTGGCCAACGCGGCCCGCGTGCAGGTCGTGCAGTCCGGGGAGTACGACGGCAACCCGGCCAACCGCCGGGCCACCATCGCCCGTTACCAGCAGCCGCGCGGGAACATCCTGGTGGACGGCGCGCCCGTCACCGGGTCGGTGGACACCGGTGAGCAGCTGCGCTTCGAACGCGCCTATACGGACGGCCCGTTGTACGCGCCGGTCACCGGGTTCTCCTCGCAGACCTACGGCACCGCGTTCCTGGAGCACGCCGAGGACGGGGTGCTCTCCGGGACCGATCCGATGCTCGCGCCGCTGCCGCTGTGGGGCGACGTCACCCGGGCACCGGACCGCGGCGGGGACGTCGTGACGACCCTCAGCCGGCGGGCGCAGGAGGCCGCGTACCGGGGGCTCGCCGGGCGCAAGGGCGCGGTGGCCGCGGTCGAGCCGGCCACCGGCCGCGTCCTGGCGCTGGTGAGCAGCCCGTCGTACGACCCGGCCGAACTGTCGGGCAACAACGAGGCGGTGTCGGCGGCGTGGGCCCGGCTCAACCACGACCCGGAGAAGCCGATGCTCAACCGGGCGGTACGGCAGACCTATCCACCGGGTTCGACGTTCAAGGTGGTCACCGCGGCGGCGGCGCTGGACGCCGGGGTGGTCACGGACCTGGACGCGCGCACCGACTCCCCCGACCCCTACCGGCTGCCCGGCACCACCACCCGGCTGACCAACGAGGGCGACGGCTGCCGGGACGCCTCGGTGCGCGACGCCTTCCAGTGGTCCTGCAACACCGTCTTCGCCAAGCTGGGCGTGGACGTGGGCGTGCGGGACATGGCGACGACGGCCCAGGCGTTCGGTTTCAACGACACCGGCCTGCGCATCCCCTTCGCGGTGTCGCCGTCCACCTTCGACACGAGGGTGGACCGGGCGCAGCTGGCGCTGTCCTCGATCGGGCAGTACAACACGCGGGCCACCCCGCTGCAGATGGCGATGGTCGCGGCGGCGGTCGCGGACGGCGGCCGGCTGCGTCCGCCGTACCTGGTGGAGCGGACCACCCGGCACGGCGGCGAGACGGTCACCGGCAGCGGGGCCCGGCCGGGGCGGCAGGTGATGCGGCCGGACACCGCGGCCCGGCTGAAGGAGCTGATGGCCGGCGTGGTCGAGGAGGGCACCGGCACCAACGCGGCGATCCCCGGCGCGCTGGTCGGCGGCAAGACCGGCACCGCGCAGCACGGGGTCGGCAACGCCGGGGTGCCCTACGCCTGGTTCGTCTCCTGGGCGCAGGCCGAGGACGCCCCGGAGCCGCAGGTGGCGGTCGCGGTGGTGGTGGAGGACGCCTCGGCGGACCGGGGCGAGATCAGCGGCGGCGGGGACGCGGCGCCGATCGCGCGGGATGTGATGCGGGCCGTGCTCGGGCGATGAGGATCAGCCGGCCGGCCGGAGCATCTCGGAGCGGATCCGCAGGGTGTCGCGGGCGGCCGCGTCCAGGTCCACGTCGGCGGCGTCCCGCACATCGCGCTCGACCGCGCCGACGACGGCCGCCGTGTTGCCGTCCGCCCAGGCGCACACCGGGTAGGTGACCGTCACGCCGGCACTCCTCTGGGTGAGGACCTGGCAGCGGACCGGGGTGTCCGCGCCGGACGGGGTCAGGTCCCGCGCGGGCTCCGCGACCGTGACCCCGTCGGACTCGGCGGCGCCCTTGAGCATGCTGCGGCGCACCGACGCCGCGTTCTTGAACCGGCCGTACATGCCGGACACGAGCAGCACGGCCCCGGAGTCGTCGGCGGGCGAGTAGCGGCCGACCGCGGCGTGGATGTCCCGGGCGTCCCAGGCGCCGTCGGCCTCCTCCTCGATCTTCTTGCCCTCGGTGCGGGAGAGGTCCTCGGCGAGGGTGTACTTGGCGTCGAGCAGGCTGTGCGGCAGGGCCAGTTCGTGCTCCGCCGCGGGGAAGCCGCTCTCGGCGGCGGCGCCGACCAGGACGAGCGCCACGATCGCGAGCGTGACGGCACCCCCGACGATGCCGAGCACCATCCCGACCCGCCGCTTCTTCGGCGGCGGCACCATGGGCGGCGCACCCCAGCCGGGGTAGGGCTGCTGGGGGTGCGGCGACTGCTGGGGGTAGGGCTGCTGCGCGGGGTACGGCTGCTGGTGGGGGTAGGGCTGCTGCGGGGGGTACGGCTGCTGCGCCGGGTAGGGCTGCTGCGGGGGGCCGGGCGGGCCGTACGGCCCCGGGGCCTGCCGGCCGTGGGGGTAGGGCTGCTGCGGGTACGGCGGCTGGTGCGGCGGAGGCATGGACACGCCAGCACGCTACTGCACCCGGGTGACACCCCCGGCACCGCGCCCGCGTCCGGTCAGTCCCCGGCGGCCCCCGACTCGATGGCCGCCTCCACCTCGGCCACCCGGGCCCGCTCCTCGGCGGCGAAGCGCTCGGCGTCCAGCCGCTCGGCCAGCTCCTCGTCCTGCGTCATCAGCAGCTCCAGGTCGGCGTCGCCCAGCTCCAGGACGCCCATGTCCACGTAGGCCCGCTGGAGCCGCTCGCCCCACAGGCCGATGTCCTTGACGCACGGGACGATCCGGCTGAACAGCAGCTTCCGGAAGAGCCGGAGGAACTCCGACCGCTCACTGAGCGCCTCCGCCTCGGCCTTCGGGACACCGAAGTTCTCCAGCACCTCCACCCCGCGCAGCCGGTCGCGCATCAGGTAGCAGCCCTCGATGACGAACTCCTCGCGCTCGCGCAGTTCGGCCTCGGTGAGCTGCTTGTAGTAGTCGCGCAGCGCCATCCGGCCGAAGGCGACGTGCCGGGCCTCGTCCTGCATGACGTAGGTCAGGATCTGCCGGGGCAGCGGCTTGCTCGTGGTGTCCCGGATCATGCCGAAGGCGGCCAGCGCCAGGCCCTCGATCAGCACCTGCATGCCGAGGTAGGGCATGTCCCAGCGGCTGTCGCGCAGGGTGTCGTCGAGCAGCGACCGGAGGTTGTCGTTGATCGGGTAGACGAGGCCGATCTTCTCGTGCAGGAACCGGCCGTAGATCTCGGCGTGCCGGGCCTCGTCCATGGTCTGGGTCGCGGAGAAGAACTTGGCGTCGAGGTCGGGCACCGACTCCACGATCCGCGCGGCGCAGATCATCGCGCCCTGCTCGCCGTGCAGGAACTGGCTGAACTGCCAGGAGGCGTAGTGCCGGCGCAGCTCGCCCTTGTCCTTCTCCGACAGCTTGGCCCAGTGCGGGGTGCCGTACAGGGACATGGCCTCCTCGGGCGTGCCGAGGGCGTCGTACGGGTCGACCTCCAGGTCCCAGTCGATGCGCGTCCGCGCGTCCCACTGCTTGTCCTTGCCCTTCTGGTACAGGGCGAGCAGGCGCTCGCGCCCGTCGTCGTACTCCCAGCTGAAGCGGGCCGCGCCGGTGGCGGGCACCTGCCAGGGGGAGTCCCCGGGGCGGTCGGCGTACAGGTCGTGCGTCGGCATACCCGGCAGGCTCACACGCGGCGGCCCGGGCAACAAGTTGTGCGCGAGGGATTGACGGCCTTGCTGACAAGCAGTCTCATAAGAGCCGGACGACTACCCCTGGGTAACGAGGTGAGGGAGCCATGACGACCCTGACGGAAGATGACGCGCTGGACGGGCTGCGCGACGCGCTCGGCCTGCTCAAGGACCGGGAACAGGTGGCCGAACGGCTGCTCGTCTCTTCCGCCAAGCACTCCTTCGACCCGGACGAGGAACTGGACTGGGACGCGCCCTTCGAGGCGGGCAAGTGGTTCTGGCCGCCGGAGCTGGTCTCGCTGTACGACACCCCGATGTGGAAGCGGATGAGCGAGGAACAGCGGATCCTGCTCTCCCAGCACGAGGCCGCCGCGCTGGCCTCGCTCGGCATCTGGTTCGAGATCATCCTCATGCAGCTGCTGGTCCGGCACATCTACGACAAGGCGGCGACGAGCGCCCACGTGCGGTACGCGCTCACCGAGATCGAGGACGAGTGCCGGCACTCGAAGATGTTCGCGCGGCTGATCTCGCACGGCGGCACGCCCTGGTACCCGGTGAGCCGCGCCCACCGCAACCTCGGGCGCGTGTTCAAGACCATCTCCACCACCCCCGGTTCCTTCACCGCCACGCTGCTCGGCGAGGAGGTCCTGGACTGGATGCAGCGGCTGACCTTCCCCGACGAGCGGGTCCAGCCGCTGGTCCGGGGCGTCACCCGCATCCACGTGGTCGAGGAGGCCCGGCACGTCCGGTACGCCCGTGAGGAGTTGCGGCGCCAGATGGTGACCGCGCCGAAGTGGTCGCAGGAGTTCACCCGGGTCACGTCGGGCGAGTTCGCGCGGGTGTTCTCCGTGGCCTTCGTCAACCCCGACGTCTACGCCAACGTGGGCCTGGACAAACGGGAGGCGATGGCCCAGGTCAAGGCCAGCGCGCACCGCCGGGAGGTCATGCAGACGGGCGCGAAGCGCCTGACCGACTTCCTCGACGACATCGGCGTGCTGCGGGGCGTCGGCAGGCGGCTGTGGAGGTCGTCCGGCCTGCTGGCGTAGGCCCCGGCCACCGGCGGCGGGGCGGCGGCCGGGGCCCGGCGCCGGTTAGGCTGCCGGCCATGACCCCGTCGGCCACCCCCGCCTACCGCCGGCTCAGCGTCGAGGAGCGGCGCAGCCAGCTCCTCGACGCCGCCCTGGGCCTGTTCGCGCACCGGGCACCCGAGGACGTCTCCCTGGACGACGTGGCGGAGGCGGCCGGGGTCTCGCGGCCGCTGGTGTACCGGTACTTCCCCGGCGGCAAGCAGCAGCTGTACGAGGCCGCGCTGCATTCCGCCGCCGAGGAGCTGCGGCACTGCTTCGACGAGCCCCGCGAGGGCCCGCCGCTGTCCCGCCTGTCCCGCGCCCTGGACCGCTACCTGGCCTTCGTGGACGGGCACGACACCGGCTTCAGCGCGCTGCTGCAGGGCGGCAGCGTGGTGGAGACCTCCCGCACCACCGCCATCGTGGACCAGGTGCGCCGGTCCGCCGCCGAGCACATCCACCAGCACCTCGGCGTCACCGCTCCCGGCCCGTGGCTGCGCATGACGGTCCGGGTGTGGATCACCTCCGTCGAGGCGGCCTCCCTGATGTGGCTGGACGAGGACAAGCGGCCCCCGGCCGCGGAACTGCGGGACTGGCTGGTGGAGGAGTTCGTGGCTGCGCTCACGGTCACCGCCGGCCGGGATCCGCAGACCGCCGGGCTCCTCGGCGCGCTCGCCGGGGATGACCGACACTGACCTTGTGAAGAGTCAGGACACCCCCTTCGAGGGCGGCCCCATGGACGGGCGCGTGCTGCCCGTCCTGCTCGGCCCCACCGGGCACCCCCCGAAGACGTACCGCATCCCCGTCCCGGACCCGGCGGGCGGCCCGCCCGCGGTGCTGGTCTACCGGCGCGTGCCGCGCGGGCACAGCCGGCGGCTCGGGCTCATCCAGGGCTGGAAGTACGCGTACGACCCGGACGACAGGTCCGGCGGCCGGCCCAGGTGGCCCTGGTCGCGGCCGAACGGGTGAAACCGCCGCGCCGAACCGCGCAGGCCTGCCCCGCACCGCCCACCGGCACGTCTGATTATCACCTTTGCGACTATCCGACCAGCAGAGGTGATGACGTGTCAGGAACCCTCCTGCGCCTGGCCTGCACGGCCACGGTGGCGGCCCAGGCCGTCCTCGCGCCCGTACCCGCCGTGGCCGCACCGGAACCCCAGCGGTCCGTGGCGGAGCTGCTGACCGATCTGCAGCAGCTGTACCGGCGGACCGAACAGGCCACCGAGACCTACAACGCCACGACCGAGCAGCTGGGGCGCCAGCGCGCCGAGGTCGCCCGGCTCGACGGTGAACTGGCGCGCGCCCAACTGGCGTTGCAGGACAGCCGGACCGACGCCGGGCGCCTGGCCCGGCAGCAGTACCAGAGCAGCGGCGGCCTCGGCCCGTACGTGCGGCTGCTCCTCGCACCCGACCCGCAGCACGCACTGGACGAGGGCCACGTCATCGGCGAACTGGCCCGCGCACGGGCCCGCACGGTGGGCCGCCTGGCCGCGGCCGAGAAGCACCGGGCCGCGCTGGCCCGCGCGGCCCGCAAGGCCCTCGACACCCAGCTCGTCCTGGCCGGCCGGCAAAAGAGGCAGCGCGACGACGTCCGGACCCGGCTGGCCGGCGTGGAGCGGCTGCTGGCCGGCCTCACCCCGGAGCAGCTCGCCGCGATCGCCCGCCTCGAACAGCAGGGGGTCGCCACCGCGCAGGAGCACCTGGCCACCGCAGGTGCGCTGCCCAACGACCGCCCGGCCTCACCGGCGGGCGACCGCGCGGTCCGCTACGCCCTCGACCAGGTCGGCAAGCCGTACGCCTGGGGGGCGCAGGGCCCGGACGCGTACGACTGCTCCGGCCTCACCTCGGACGCGTGGTCCCACGCGGGGACCCCGATCCCACGCACCAGCCAGGAGCAGTGGGAGGGGCTGAAGCGGGTGCCGCTGAACCGGCTCCGCCCCGGCGACCTGGTCGTGTACTTCCCCGAGGCGACCCACGTGGCGATGTACGTCGGTGACGGCAGGGTCGTGCAGGCGCCCAGACCGGGCGGAAAGGTCACGGTCTCCCCGATCGCCGGCCACCCGATCCTCGGCGCGGTCCGCCCCGGCCCGGACAGCCCCTAGCCCGAGCAGAACGTCTTCCGTGCCGCGGCCGCGCCGTCCTCGAAGCCCTTGCGGAAGGTGTCGCCGACCGGCACCCGCTGGAGGTCGCGCACGTCGCAGTCGTTCTTCATGGCCGCGTAACCGGCCTTGTAGCCCGCCGCGTACTGCTCCTGGGCGCTCCAGCGCGCGCCCTGCCCGGCCGTGCCGCAGCTGACCTCGGGGCCGCCGGCCTGCCGGGCGGTGACGGTGCCGGCGGCATGGCCGATCCGCACGGCGAAGGCGCCGTCGGCACCGGTCCGCACGGTGCCGTGGGCCCCGTGGGCGGACTCGACGAACACGGCCTTGTCCGGCGTGAAGTCCTCGCCGACGACCTCCAGGTACGCCGGGCCGTCGGCCCGGGAGACACCGCAGCTGGGCGACGCCGCCGCGGCCGGCGGTGCGGCGAGCGCCACCGTCCCCGCCGCCAACGCCGGCACCAGGGGTGCCAGCACCGCCAGGCGTACGCGTCGACCGTCCATGGGAACTCCTACGTGGCTCGTCCCCCTCCCGGCCCCTGCCGTCCAGCGTCTCTCCGCCGGCTGGGGGTGTCAAAAGGGCACGGGGCCGGCCCGTGGCCGCAAGTGCTCGGCTTCTTCCGAGACCACCCGGGTGACCTCGTTCACCCGTACGGCCCAGTCTCGCGTGCCGCGGGGAGGTGTCGCGCGCAAGCTGGCCCGGAGGCCCCGGACGCCGTGTCCGGTCGTCCGTTCGGCGTGTCGGCGCCGGCACGGGCGGAACGATCCAGCAGGGAAAGCGCGAGGGCGGCGCCATGCTCTTCTTCTACAGCGCAGACACGCGAACCGCGGCGACGGGCAAGCTCGACTACGAGGGCTCCTACGTCAACCTGAAGGACTTCCCGGCCGGCCAGTTCGGCACGTGGACGCACATCGTGCCGGGCGGCGGCCAGCTCTTCTTCTACAGCCGGGACACGCGGGCAGCCGCCACGGGCCGGCTCGACGCCAGTGGCAACTACGTCAACCTGAAGGACTTCCCGGCCGGGCAGTTCAGCACGTGGACGCACATAGTTCCCGACGGCTCCCTGGTCTTCTTCTACAACAGGGACACGCGGGCCGCCGCGTCGGGCCAACTCACCGGCGGCGGTGACTACATCAACCGCAAGGACTTCCCGGCCGGACAGTTCAGCAGCTGGACCCACGTCCTCTCGGCCGGCGGCGACCTCTTCGCCCGCTTCTTCTTCTACAGCCGCGACACGCGCGCCGCCGCGTCGGGCGAACTCGACGACGGCGGCGGTTACGTCAACCTGATGGACTTCCCGGCCGGACAGTTCGGGAGCTGGAGCCACGTCGCCTTCGACGAAGGGCCCTCCCGTCTCTTCTTCTACAGCCGGGACACGAGGGCCGCCGGGTCCGGCAAGCTCGACGAGAGCGGCAAGTACGTGCACCTGAAGAGCTTCCCCGCGGGGCAGTTCAGCAACTGGACCCATATCGTGCCGACCAACCGCCGGCTCTTCTTCTACAACAGGGACACCCGGGTCGCCGCCTCGGGCGAACTCGACGAGAGCGGCAAGTACGTGCACCTGAAGAGCTTCCCCGCGGGGCAGTTCGGCAACTGGTCCCACATCGGCGCGACCCAGGTGGGCACTCCCTGACGGACGGCAGCGCGCTCAGCGCTTGAAGGAACCCTTGGCCTGTTCCTTCGTGCCCCGCATCTTGCCTCGTGCTTCGAGAGCGGCGCCTTTCGCCGCGAGCGTTTCCTTGTGCATCGCGTGGGCTGCCGTCCGCACGGTCTTTCCGACGATCTGTTCGGCCTTTGCCTTGGCCCGTTCTCCGGCGCTCATCTCGTTACCTCCTCGGGTCTCACTGGCCGTGTGCCCGGGAAGGCCGAGATCATGAGGCCGGCCCGGGCGACTCCGAGGACAGCACGGACACGGACGACTCCTACAACATGCACGGCTGCGACCTGAACGCCAGGAACGCCGGCGGCCCCGGAGAACCGTCTCCGGGGCCGTCCGTGGGCCGTGCCAGGTCAGGAGCCCGTCAGGCCCCGGCGACCGAGCCCAGGTACGCGGACGTCTTCTCCGGGTCGTAGAAGAAGTCCTCGAAGTCGGCCGGGTTGTCGAAGGCGTTGGCGAATCGATCCGCCACCGGCTGCAGCTGACCGGCCGCGCCGATGAGGTTCAGCACGTGCTCCGGCGGCGGCGCCAGCATGGCGTTGGTCCACTTGGTGACGTGCTGCGCCGTGGCCCAGTAGCGGTCGAAGGTCTGCCGCATCCACTCCTCGTCGAACGGCCGGTCCCCGCGCTCCAGGATCGACGCCAGGTACGCGGCGGCGCACTTGGCCGCGGAGTTGGAGCCCTGGCCGGTGATCGGGTCGTTGGCGACGACCACGTCGGCCACGCCGAGGACCAGGCCGCCGCCGGGGAGCCGGCCGACGGGGTTGCGGACGGTCGGGGCGTACCGGCCGGCCAGCGTGCCGCCGGCGTCGGTGAGTTCCACCTTCGTGGCCCGCGCGTACTCCCAGGGCGTGAACTTCTCCATCAGCTCCAGGGTCAGGGAGAGGTGCTCCGCCGGGTCCTTCACGCCCTTGAAGACGTCGAGCGGGCCGCCGGGTATGCCCTCCCAGAACAGGATGTCGGCGCGGCCGGACGTGGTCAGGGTCGGCATCACGAACAGCTCGCCGACGCCGGGGACCAGGTTGCAGCGGACCGCGTCGAACTCCGGGTGCTCCGGGCGCGGGCCGAGCCCGTGCACGTACGCCACCGCCAGCGCCCGCTGCGGCTCGCTGTACGGGGAGCGCTCCGGGTCGCGGGCGAACATCGACACCAGTTCGCCCTTGCCCGCCGCGACCAGGACGAGGTCGTAGGCACGGGAGAAGTAGTCCAGGTCACCGACGGCCGCGCCGTGGATGACCAGCTGGCCGCCGCGCTGCGCGAAGGTCTCCATCCAGCCGGCCATCTTCACCCGCTGGTCCACCGACTGCGCGTATCCGTCGAGCCGGCCCACCCAGTCGATGGCCCGCTGGGTGGGGCCCGGGTCGTGCGAGCCGGGGGCGGCGACCGAGACGCCGAGCCCCTCGATCCGCGGGGCCTGGGACTCCCAGAAGTTCAGCTGGAGGTCGCGCTCGTGCTGCAGCGCCGTGCCGAACATGCACTGGGTGGACATGACCCGGCCCGAGCGGATCTCGTCCGCGGTCCGGTTCGACATCAGGGTGACCTCGTAGCCGTGCGACTGCAGGCCGAGGGCGAGCTGGAGGCCGGACTGGCCGGCTCCGACGACGAGTATCTTCCGCATGCGGGTGGTGTCTCCTACGGGGACTGGGGACGGTTCCTGGACTACTCGGGGGTTTCGTCCAGCGCGTGGGCCACCAGGGCCAGGAGGGTCTCGATCACCGAGATCCGCCGCCGCGCGTCCATGATCATGACAGGGACGTGCGCGGGTATCGTCAGCGCTTCCCGGACGTCCTCCGGTTCGAACCGCTCGCTGCCGTCGAAGTGGTTGACCGCGACGACGTACGGCAGCCGGCAGCTCTCGAAGTAGTCCAGCGCGGGGAAGCAGTCCTTCAGCCGGCGGGTGTCGGCCAGGACGACGGCACCGATCGCGCCGCGCACCAGGTCGTCCCACATGAACCAGAACCGCTGCTGGCCCGGCGTGCCGAACAGGTAGAGCACCAGGTCGTCGTCGAGCGTGATGCGGCCGAAGTCCATGGCCACGGTGGTGGTGAGCTTGCCCGGCGTGGCCGACAGGTCGTCCGTGGCCTCGCTGGCCTCGGTCATCAGCGCCTCGGTCTGCAGGGGCGTGATCTCCGAGACGGAGGTGACCAGGGTGGTCTTTCCGACGCCGAAGCCGCCCGCCACCACGATCTTCGTGGCGACGGGGGCGCGTGTCCGGTCCGTCTGCCAGGACTTCAGGTCCTCGTCCGGCTCGGTGAAGGCGGCGAGGGGGGTGCCCCCGACGGAGGCGGTGGCGTCAGAGACGGCGGAGTCCACTCAGCACCCTTTCCAGCAGAGCGCGGTCCGGACGGCCGGTGCCGTGACCGGTTCCGGTGCCGTACACACGGATCTTTCCCTGGTCCGCGAGGTCGCTCAGGAGGACGCGGACCACGCCGAGCGGCATCTTCAGCAGCGCGGCGATCTCGGCCACCGTGCGCATACGGCGGCACAGTTCGACGATGGCCCGCATCTCCGGCATGACCCGGGCGGACAGCGGCGCGCTCGTCAGTTCCTTGCGCTCCTCGGGGGCCTCCAGCGCGGCCACGAACGTCTCCACGAGGAGGACGTGGCCGAACCGGGTACGGCCGCCGGTGAGCGAGTAGGGGCGGACGCGCGCGGGCTTGCGGCCGCCGCCCCGGACGGGCAGTTTCGGTGTGCCGCTCATCGGCTGCTCCCCGTCGACTCGGCCTCCAGGGACTTGCGCAGTTCGCTGCGCAGCTCGGGCGTCAGCACGTGGCCGGCGCGGCCGACGAAGAGCGCCATGTGGTACGCCACGACGCTCATGTCGCACTCGGCGGAACCGTGGACGCCGAGCAGCGAGCCGTCGCTGATCGACATCACGAACAGGCTGCCCTCCTCCATCGCGACCATCGTGTGCCGGACCCCGCCGAAGTCCATCAGCTTGGCGGCACCGACGGTGAGGCTGCCGATGCCGGAGACGATGGTGGCGAGGTCGGCGGCGGAGCCCCGGGGGCCCTTCGCCGGGCGGGCCGTACGGGACTGCTCGGTGTGACCCGGGTCGGACGAGAGCAGCAGCAGGCCGTCGGACGAGACCACGGCGACGGACTGGATGCCGGGTACTTCCTCGACCAGGTTGGTCAGCAGCCAGTGCAGGTTGCGGGCTTCGCTGCTCAGTCCGTAGGTAGTGGGCGCGGTCAACTGCTTGCCTCCTCGGCTGTGCCCCCCGTGGCTTCTTCGGCGTGTGCGTGGCTGGTCGGCCGCTGGATGCCGGCCGTCTGTTCGGCGATCTCCGCCTCTACGTCGCGGTAGCCGGCCTCGGCACCGCGGCGGAAGCCGCCGAGCCTGCGGCGCAGGGCTTCCGCGTCCACGGACGCGCTGCGCTGGCGGGGCGGGGCGGTGGGTGCGGTGATCCTGGGTGTGCGCTTGGGCAGGCCCTTGCTGGTGAGCCGCTCCTCCGACTCGGCCTCGCCCCCGGCGTCAGCGGCCTCGGCCTCGGGCTCGGGCTCGGCCTCGGGCTCGGGCTCGCGCAGGGGCTCGGCGGCGTCGTGGGTGGCCGTGTCGTGGGTGGCCGGGGCGTGGGTGCCCGGGGCGTGGGTGGCCTGGTCGTGGGTGGCCTGGTCGTGCGGGTGGTCCGGCGCCGTGGGCGCCGTTTCCTCCGGCGCGTCCGGGAGGAGCAGCTCCATCGTGGTCTCGGCGTAGGTCTCCGCCGGGGCCTTCGGGCGGGTCTCCGTGTCCTGGGCGGGCTGGGCGGCCTGCTGGTGCGCCTCCTCCGGTGACGGCTCGGGTGCGCGCTCCGAAGGCTGGTTCGCCGCGCGTTCCGCGGCCGGTTCCGGTGCGTGGCCCGACGGCGGCCCGGATGCCGGTTCCGGTGCCTTCCCGGCGGCCTCCCGTACCGCCTGCTCGGCCAGCGTGACCAGGGCGTCCTGATGCTTGCGGGCGGGCAGCACGTTGGAGTTGGCCTCCGCGTCGGCACCGGGCAGGGTGAAGGTGCCGGCGGCGCCGGGGGCGGTCTGCGGCGGGAGGGCGGCGGGCGGGGCCTCGACGAGGAGGCCGGCCGGCAGAACCACCACCGCCGCGATGCCCCCCTGCTTCTGCTCGCGCAGCTGGACGCGGACGCCGTGGCGGTGGGCGAGGCGCGCGACGACGTACAGGCCGAGGCCGAGGCCGTCGTCGCCCTCCTGGTCGTAGAGGGACTCGGGGTCGAAGTCGGCGAGGCGGGCGTTGAGGCGGGTCAGGCGGTCCTCGGCCACGCCGATGCCCTCGTCCTGGACCGACAGCATGACCTCGCCCGACTCCAGCAGCCAGCCGGAGACCTCCACCGGCAGGTCCGGCGGGGAGAAAGCGGTGGCGTTCTCCATGAGTTCGGCCAGCAGGTGGGAGAGGTCGTCGGCGGCGAAGCCGGCCACGTGCGCGTGCGGCGGCAGGGCGGCGATGCGGACGCGCTCGTACCGTTCGATCTCGCTGACCGCGGCCCGGACCACGTCGACCAGCGGCACCGGGCCCGGGTGCTGCTGGACGTGCTCGGTGCCGGCGAGGACCAGCAGGTTCTCGCTGTGCCGGCGCATGACCGTGGCGAAGTGGTCCAGCTTGAACAGGGTGGCGAGGCGTTCGGGGTCCTGCTCCCGGTCCTCCAGGCCCTCGATGACCGCCAGCTGGCGCTCGACCAGGCCGAGGGTGCGCAGGGCCAGGTTGACGAAGGTGGTGCCGATGCTAGTGCGCAGCCGCTCCAGCTGGGCCGCGGAGTCGGCGAGTTCGGCGCGCAGCTCCTCGCGGGCGTCGGCCATCTTCTGGCGCTGGCCCACCAGGTGCCTGCGGTCGGTCTCCAGGGTGGCCACCCGCTCGTGCAGCGCCACGGCGTGGGCGTGCAGGGCGTTGACCGAGCGGACCACCTGGGCGAACTCGTCGTTGCGGCCCGTGAAGGCGATCGGCTCCTGGCCGGCCGGGTCCTCGGCCTCCGCGAGGCGGGCCGAGCCGCGGCGCAGCACCGACAGGGGGCGGGTCAGGCTGCGGGCCATGGCAGTGGCGACACCGACCGCGACCAGCATCAGCACGCCGAGGACGGCGATCCGGATCTCCAGGGCGGTGACGTCGTCGTCCCGGAGGCGGGCGAGGTCCTTGG
The DNA here is from genome assembly GCF_014654935.1 of Streptomyces capoamus. Classification (GTDB taxonomy): domain Bacteria; phylum Actinomycetota; class Actinomycetes; order Streptomycetales; family Streptomycetaceae; genus Streptomyces; species Streptomyces capoamus. The sequence goes on along the minus strand of NZ_BNBF01000007.1, from coordinate 196,309 downwards.
TCCGGTGGTCGTAGAGCGCGGACTCGGCGCCGCGCATCCGGTCGACGCGGGCGGACAGGGCCGCGTCCAGCTTCTTGGTGCTGGTGGTCAGCTCGCTGTCGGCCAGGGTGGGCTGGTCGGTGAGCGCGGACAGGTAGGTGTCCGCCGAGTTGACCTCGGGGCCGGTGACGGTGGAGTCGTAGGAGTCGACGGCGGCCTTGGGCGCGGTCTCGCGGAAGCCGGCGAGGGCCGCGTCGGAGCGCAGCCGGGCCTGCTGGGCGGCGGCGGTGAGCGCGTCGCGCTGCTTGCGCTCGGCGGCGGTGCCGGTGGCGGACGTGGTGGGCAGGCCCGTGGTGGGGTCGATCACCGTCCGGGTGCCGGAGGGGATGTTCAGCGCGGCCAGCAGCAGGCCGCGGGCGGCGGCGGACTGCTGGACGGCGGAGTCCAGTTCGGCGAGCGCGTGGGCGCCGGAACCGGCCCGCGGGGGCAGCTGCTCGGCCAGCTGCTCGGCGAGCCGGTGCAGTTCGGCGATCGTCGCCGAGTACGCCTGGTGGGTGCGCAGGGCGTCGGTCTTGCCGGTGAGGGCGGCCCGGCGCAGCGTGTCGATGCCGTCGAGGGCGGTGCGCAGGCGCGCCGGTGTGTCGGGGTCGGCGCGCAGCTCCTCGACCTCCCGGTCCACGCGGGCGCTGCGGTCCTCGGAGGGCGCCTTGGACTTGGGGCGGCCGGCGGCGACGTAGGAGGTGACCTCGTCGCGTTCGTCGGCGAGGGAGTGCGCGAGGGTGAGCGCGTCCTGGGTGCGGCCGGCGAGCGTCACCAGGTCCTGGGAGTCGCTGACGTCCTCGGAGGCGCTCAGCAGGGCGGGCGCACCGGCCCCCGCCACGGCCGCGGCCACCACGGCGACGGCGACGATCAGCCGGGTGCGCACATGGGTGGGGCGGCCGGAGCCCACGGGGGTCTGGGGGACGGTCCCCTCGGGGGCCGTCTGCCTGCCTGTGCGCCGAGGCCGCTTCATCTGCACCGGTGCTCGCATTCCTGAACTCGTCTACCCAGGGGCCGGGTGGCGCCCCGTCAGCTCGGGGCCAAGTGGTGCGTACACCCGGTTCGTACGGTTCCCGACCCTCCCAGCGCCGGTGGGCAGTGGTCGCGCATCACCTGACCCGCCACCCGAAGGAGTGAACATCGGAGGGGAGTTGGCGGGCAAGTTCCGGTGGCGCGTGCCGCGCTGTTGCGCGGTGGGCCGGTTGGACGCGCGCGGCAGGCTTTGGCAGTATTCGCCGCCACGCCTTCCCGGAGTGGATCATTCTTGCGCAAACCAGGCGCCTGACCTGCGGGGCCGTGAGTTTTCACCGGCCCTTGCCAGCCTTTGGCGCACGGTGTGGAGGCCTCGTGCAGACTGGCCGGATGCGCACTGATCTCGTTTCGGACCCCGGCGACGCGACCCGT
>NZ_BNBF01000007.1:194084-194847 GCF_014654935.1 Streptomyces capoamus | reverse complement strand
CCCAACGAGGACTTCGCCGGTGTCGGACTACCCGCCTCCGGACAGGGAGGTTGCGTGATCGTCCTGGACGGGGTCACTCCGCCCGCCGACGGGACGGGGTGTCTGCATTCCGTCCCCTGGTTCACGGCCCGACTGGGCGGTGCGCTGACCGAACTGACCGTTTCGGACCGAGATCTGACACTGTCGGAGATCCTCGCACGGGCGATCCGGCGCACCGCCGGGGCCCATGCGGACAGCTGTGACCTTTCTCACCCGCGAACTCCCCAGGCAACCGTCGTTCTCGTCCGCTGGTCCGCCACCGAGGTCGAGTACCTGGTGCTGTCCGACTCGGTGCTGCTGCTGCGGGGGCCCGACGGCGCGGTCACCCCGGTGCTGGACGACCGGCTGGATCGGCTGCCCCGTGCCGCGCTCGCCACGGACGCCCTGGTCGACGCGCACCTGCGGAACAAGGAGGGCGGCTTCTTCACGGCCGCCGCCGACCCGGCCGTGGCCGCCCGGGCGGTCACCGGCGTACTGCCCCGGCGCGAGGTGCGGGCGCTGGCGGCGCTGACGGACGGCGCGACCCGCTGGACGGAGAGGTTCCGGGAGGGCGACTGGACGGCGCTGTTCGACGTAGTCGCGAAGGAGGGCGCCCGGTCGCTGGTGGACCGGGTGCGGGAGCTGGAGGCGGCGGACCGGCAGGAGCGGGCGTTCCTGGGCCGGGGCAAGACGCACGACGACGCGACGGTCGTGTTCGTGGAGCTGTGACGACTGTGACCGCTGC
>NZ_BNBF01000007.1:186044-194045 GCF_014654935.1 Streptomyces capoamus | reverse complement strand
GACGGCTGCGACCGCTGCGACGGCTGCGACCGTGTGACGGCTACGCCGCCGCGCCGGCGTCCCTGACGGCGCTCATTTGGCCATGACGCCGTTCAGCTCGTGGAGCAGCCGGGCCAGCTCGGCGACCTCGCTGCGGTCCCAGTGGGCGAGCTGGCGGACGTAGCGGGCGCGGCGGGCCTCGCGGACCGTGCCGACGCGGCGGCGGCCCTCCTCGGTGAGGGTGACGAGCCAGGCGCGGCCGTCGGCGGGGTCGGGTTCGCGGGCGATGAGGCCCAGCTCCTCCAGGGCGCGCAGCTGGCGGGACATGGTGGCCTTGCCGACGCCGATGTAGGCGGCGAGTGCCGTGGCCCGCTGGCCGCCCAGTTCGTCCAGCCGGATGAGCAGTCCGTAGGCGGAGGACTCCAGGTCGGGGTGGACCTCGCGGGCCATCTCGCCCTGGTTGGCGCGGGCCCGCCGCAGCAGCACGGTCAACTCGCGTTCCAGTGACAGGAATTCCTGGTCTGCACCACTGGGTGTCACCTGGCCGACGACGCCCTGGGCGCCACCGTTTCCGTCCTCGTGCACGTCAGCACCCCTGCTCGGTTTCGTGGTGGTGAAAGTTTCCGTCAAAAGTCGTCGTTGCCGCAGCTCCGTCAGTATTTCGCAGGCGTAGACCAACGGCGTCGCCCGGATCCCCTTCCCACTCCGTATCTACGTGCGTAGCTTCTTTACCACGCCCCCACTGGCATGCCCACGCCAGTGGTCGGCGTTCCGCGCCATGAGCCCCCCACAGCTCCCCCCCCCCACTTCGCTCCCCCGGAGGCACGCCATGCCCGTGCTCAGACCCGGTCCCGCCCGCCCCCGCCCCCTCGCCGTCCTCCTCACGGCACTCCTCGCGGCGCTCTCCCTCAGCCTCCCGCTCACCTCCGCACGGGCCGCGAGCGCACCCGCCCGCGGCTCCGCCCACATGGGCATGGGCGTCCTCGCCCACGACGGCCAGGACGGCACGCCCGCGCCCGGTTACGTCACCCAGACCGAGGGCGTCGACGTCGCCGCGTACCAGGGCAACGTCGCCTGGTCGACGCTGTGGAACAGCGGGGTGCGCTGGGCGTACACGAAGGCCACGGAAGGCACCTACTACACCAACCCGTACTTCGCGCAGCAGTACAACGGCTCCTACAACGTCGGCATGATCCGCGGCTCGTACCACTTCGCCACCCCCGACACCACCAGCGGTGCCACCCAGGCCGCCTACTTCGTGGACCACGGCGGCGGCTGGTCCCGGGACGGCCGGACCCTGCCCGGCGCCCTCGACATCGAGTGGAACCCGTACGGCGCCGCCTGCTACGGCAAGACCGCGAGCCAGATGGTCGGCTGGATCGCCGACTTCGTCGCGACCTACAAGGCACGCACCGGCCGCTACCCGGTGATCTACACGGCCACCAGCTGGTGGACCCAGTGCACCGGCAACTACGGCGGCTTCGCGGCGAACGACCCGCTGTGGATCGCCCGCTACGCCGCCGACCCGGGGACGCTGCCGGCCGGCTGGGCGTTCTACACGATGTGGCAGTACACCTCCTCCGGCCCGACCGTCGGCGACCACGACAAGTTCAACGGCGCGCTCGACCGGGTGCAGGCGCTGGCCCTCGGCTGAGGTGCCCCCGGTGGCCCCCGCCGGCCGCGGCCACCGGGTCCGCCGGGTCCGCCGCGCTGCGTTGGTGCTCCGCGCCGCCCGGGATCATGCTGGTCAGGGAGAGCCTGCCGAGCAAGGGCGAGATGAGCGGCGATGGAGCGACAGTCGACGTACACGGCCACGGCCACCATCGATGAGCACGGCATCCTGACCGGCTGGAGCGAGGGCGCGCGGCAGCTGCTCGGCTACGACTCCCCGGCGGTGGTCGGCCGGCCCGCCACCGCGCTGCTCGCCTCCGGCCACACGGCGGTCCGGCGGGCGCTGGCCGGACGCACCCGCTGGAACGGCACCGTCCCGCTGCGCCACCGGGACGGCCGGCTGCTGGAACTGGGCGTGCTCGCCCACCGCCGCAGCTCCCCGGCCGGGGCCGCCGACTGGCTCGTGGTGAGCGCCGTGACGGCCCGCGCCCAGCCGCCGCGCGGCGAACCGCTGGAGGAGTGGACGTTCCTCCAGTCCCCTTTCCCGCTGGCGATCTTCGACGCGGACCTGCGCCTGGTGCGCGCCAACCGCCGGCTGGAGCACGCCCTCGCCCTGCCCGAGGCGGCGATGCGCGGGCTGCGCCTCGCGCACATCGTGCCGGGGGCGGCGAGCGAGGAGGCCGACCGGGCGATGCGGCTGGCGCTGGACTCCGGCCGGCCGCAGGAGGCGCGGGGCCGGCTCGGTCCGGATCTGGAACGGCCCACCGTCCTCACCCCGCTGAAGGACGCCGACGGCCGGGTGCGGGCCGTCTGCCTGTCCGTGCCGCAGCCGTCCCCGGAGACCACCGCCGGGCCGCGGCCCCCCGACGGCTCCGGCCCGGCCGCCGGGACCCTGGGCGACCAGGCACGCGCCGCCCAGGAACTCGGCGAGGTCACGGTTCCCCGGCTGGCCGACGTCATGACGGTCGACCTGCTCGACTCCCCGCGGACGGTCTCCGGTGCCGCCGCACCGGAACAGGTCGTCCTGCGCCGGGCCGCCCTGCGCGCGGTCCCGCACGGCGACCGGCCCGGCCACGGCACCGGCGTCGGCCAGACCGTCGTCTGCCCGGCCGGCTCGCCGCCCGCCCGCTGCCTGGCGGCGGGCCGCCCCCAGCTGTACGACACGACGGACCCGGAGATCGCCGAGTGGGCGGCGCTGGACCCGGGCGCCGGGTGGCTGCGCGCGGCCGGCGTGCGCTCCCTGCTGGCGGTGCCGCTGCTGGTGCCGGACGGCGCCCTGGGCGTGGCCCTGTTCGGCCGGCGCCCCGAGCGCGGGCCCTTCGGGCCCCAGGAGCTGCGGCTCGCCGAGGAGTTCACCGCGAAGGCGGCCACCGGTGTCGAGCAGGCCCACGGCTCCTCCGGGTCCCGTACCACCACCATGACCCTGCAGCGCAGCCTGCTGCCGCACACCCTGCCCGAGCAGGAGGCGCTGGAGATCGCCACCCGGTACCTGCCGGCCGCGACCCGGGCCGGTGTGGGCGGCGACTGGTTCGACGTGATCCCGCTGTCCGGGGCGCGGGTCGCGCTGGTGGTGGGAGACGTGGTGGGCCACGGCATCCGGGCGTCCGCCACCATGGGCCGGCTGCGCACGGCGGTGCGCACCCTCGCCGACGTCGACCTGCCGGCCGACGAGCTGCTCACCCACCTGGACGACCTGGTGCTGCGGCTGGCCGCCGACGAGGGCAGCGCGGACCCGGGTGCCGACACCGCCGGCGGCATCGGCACCACCTGCCTGTACGCCGTCTACGACCCGGTCTCGCGCCGGTGCTCGGCGGCCCGGGCCGGGCATCCGCCGCCCGCCGTGGTGAGCCCCGACGGCACCGTCCGCTTCCTCGACGTGCCCGCGGGGCCGCCGCTCGGGCTCGGCGGGCTGCCGTTCGAGGCGATCGAGACGGAACTTCCCGAGGGCAGCCTGCTCGCGCTGTACACCGACGGGCTGCTGGAGGCCCGCGACCACGACATCGACGTGGCGCTGGACAAGATGTTCGCCGCGCTCGGCCGCCCCGCGACGTCCCTGGAGTCGGTGTGCGACCGGGTCCTCACGGAGCTGCTCAGCCACCGCCCCGACGACGACATCGCCCTGCTGGTGGCCCGTACCCGGGCGCTGCACGCGGACCTGGTCGCCTCCTGGCAGCTGGACGACCGGCCCGCCGTGGTCGCGCTGGCCCGCCGGTACGCGACCGAGCAGCTGTCCGCCTGGGGCCTGGACGAGGCCGCGTTCACCACCGAGCTGATGGTCAGTGAGCTGGTCACCAACGCCATCCGCTACGGCCGCCCGCCCATCCGGCTCCGGCTCATCCACCAGGGCACCAAGCTGATCAGCGAGGTCTACGACGCCAGCGGCACCACCCCGCACATGCGCCGGGCCCGGATCTTCGACGAGGGCGGCCGGGGCCTGCTGCTGGTCGCCCAGCTCGCCCAGCGCTGGGGCACCCGGCACGACCGGGTCGGCAAGACGGTGTGGGCGGAACAGTCGCTGACCGCGCTCTGATCCGCGGACTCGACCGGGGGCGCGGCGCGGCCGGACGTGCCCCCGCTAGCGGGGCGCCCCCAGCACGGGCCCGGCCCAGGCGGGCGGCTCGGGCGGGGGCCCGGGGGCCGCGGCCGGCCGCGGGTGCGCGGGCGGCGGCACGGGCGCCGGTCCCGGACCGCGCGGGCCGGTCCCGGACCGCGCGGGCCGGCCCCGGCGACGGCGCCGCGCAGGGCCGCCACGAACTCCAGGCAGCTGCCGTAGCGGTCGTCGGGGATCTTGGCCCCGATCGGGCCGCAGGCTGCTCGGCAGGCCGGCTCACGCCTGGCTTCCACCGAGTGTCCCCGTTCTTCGGATGTACGGCCGGGGCCCGGGCCCCTAGGTGGACCCGGGCCTCGCCCTTTCCGGCCGCGTCCGTCACGCCGCGGCCGGGACCTCCGGCGCCGCGTCGCTCGTGGCGGGCGCGAGCGCCAGTTCCAGGACCTGGCGGACGTCGGTGACGGCGTGGACGTCCAGCTTGTCCAGCACCTCGGCCGGCACGTCGTCCAGGTCGGGCTCGTTGCGCTTGGGGATGATCACGGTGGTCACCCCGGCGCGGTGGGCGGCGAGCAGCTTCTGCTTCACCCCACCGATCGGCAGCACCCGGCCGGTCAGCGAGACCTCGCCGGTCATGGCCACGTCCGTGCGGACCAGGCGGCCGGAGAGCAGCGAGGCGAGGGCCGTGGTCATCGTGACGCCCGCGCTCGGGCCGTCCTTCGGCACCGCGCCCGCCGGGAAGTGGATGTGCACGCCCCGGTCCTTCAGGTCGGCCACCGGCAGTTCGAGTTCGGCGCCGTGGCTGCGCAGGAAGCTCAGCGCGATCTGCGCCGACTCCTTCATCACGTCACCGAGCTGCCCGGTGAGGGTCAGACCCGCCGCGCCCGTCTCCGGGTCGGCCAGGGACGCCTCCACGTAGAGCACGTCACCGCCGGCGCCGGTGACCGCGAGGCCGGTCGCCACACCGGGCACGGCCGTACGGCGCTCGGCCGGGTCCTGGGCGGACTCGGGCACGTGGTGCGGCCGGCCGATCAGGGCGCGCAGATCGCCGCCGGTGACGGTGAACGGCAGCTCCCGCTCGCCCAGTTCGTGCTGGGCGGCGATCTTGCGCAGCAGTCGCGCGATGGACCGCTCCAGGGTCCGCACGCCCGCCTCGCGGGTGTACTCGCCGGCGAGCTTGCGCAGCGCGCCCTCCTCCAGCGTCACTTCCTGCGCGTCCAGGCCGGCCCGCTCCAGCTGGCGCGGGAGCAGGTGGTCGCGGGCGATGACGACCTTCTCGTCCTCGGTGTAGCCGTCCAGGCGGACGATCTCCATGCGGTCGGCGAGCGCCTCCGGGATCGCCTCCAGGACGTTGGCGGTGGCGAGGAAGACCACGTCGGACAGGTCGAGTTCGACCTCCAGGTAGTGGTCCCGGAAGGTGTGGTTCTGCGCCGGGTCGAGCACCTCCAGGAGGGCGGCGGCCGGGTCGCCCCGGAAGTCCGAGCCCACCTTGTCGATCTCGTCGAGCAGGACCACCGGGTTCATGGAACCGGCTTCCTTGATCGCCCGCACGATCCGGCCGGGCAGCGCGCCGACGTAGGTGCGGCGGTGGCCGCGGATCTCGGCCTCGTCGCGGACGCCGCCGAGGGCGACCCGGACGAACCTGCGGCCCATCGCGTGGGCGACGCTCTCCCCCAGACTGGTCTTTCCGACACCGGGCGGGCCGACCAGGGCGAGTACGGCACCGCCGCGCCGGCCGCCGATGACGCCGAGCCCGCGGTCGGTGCGCCGCTTGCGCACGGCCAGGTACTCGGTGATGCGCTCCTTGACGTCCTCCAGACCGGCGTGCTCGGCGTCGAGGACCGCCTGGGCGCCCTGGATGTCGTACGCGTCCTCGGTCCGCTCGTTCCACGGCATCTCCAGGACGGTGTCCAGCCAGGTGCGGATCCAGGAGCCCTCGGGCGACTGGTCGGAGGCGCGCTCCAGCTTGTCGACCTCCTTGAGGGCGGCCTCGCGCACCTTCTCCGGCAGGCCGGCGGCCTCGACGCGGGCACGGTAGTCGTCGGACTCCTCGGCGGAATCCTTGGAGTTCTTGCCGTTCAGCTCGCGCAGCTCCTTGCGGACGGCCTCCAGCTGACGGCGCAGCAGGAACTCGCGCTGCTGCTTGTCGACGCCCTCCTGGACGTCCTTGGCGATGGTCTCGGCCACCTCCTGCTCCGCGAGGTGGTCGCGCAGCAGCTGCGTGGCGAGCTTGAGCCGGTCCACCGGATCGGCGGTCTCCAGCAGTTCGAGCTTCTGCTCGGTGGTCAGGAACGGCGAGTAGCCGGAGTTGTCGGCCAGCGCCGGCACGTCGTCGATGGCCTGGACGCGGTCCACGACCTGCCAGGCGCCGCGCTTCTTGAGCCAGGTGGTGGCGAGCGCCTTGTACTCCTTGACCAGCTCGGCGACCTGGCCGGGCAGCGGCTCCGGGACGTCCTCCTCGACGCGGGCGCCCTCGACCCAGAGCGCGGCGCCCGGGCCGGTGGTGCCGGCGCCGATGCGCACCCGGCTCCGGCCGCGGATCAGGGCCCCCGGGTCACCGTCGGCCAGCCGGCCGACCTGCTCCACCGTGCCGAGGACGCCGGTCCTGGCGTACGTGCCGTCGACGCGCGGCACCAGCAGCACCTTGGGCTTGCCGGGTTCCGAGCGGGCGGCGGCCTGCGCGGCCTCCACCGCGGCCCGCACCTCGGCGTCGCTCAGGTCCAGCGGAACCACCATCCCGGGCAGCACGACCTCGTCGTCGAGCGGCAGCACGGGCAGGGTCAGCGTGAACGCCGGTGACTCAGCAGCCATGATTTCCCCTTAGGCAGTCAACTTGAGCTATGCCGACTCAATGTTCTGGCGCGGCCCATTGTTCCCGGGCAGGTGTTCGCTAGGAGCGATCATGTGTGCCGGAGGGGCGGCGGGGTCCGGACCGCCCGGTGCCGGCGCCGGACCAGCGGCCAGGCGGCCACCCCTGCCACCAGGGCGATCACATGCCCCCAGCCGGTCAGCGGGTCCGTACCGGACACGAGGCCGGTCAGCAGGACCCAGGAGGTCAGGGCCAGGGCGGGCCAGCGGAGCCGGGGGCGGAGCAGGCCGGCCAGGGCGCCGGTGCTCGTGGCCACGCCGAAGCTGATGCCGTAGTCGAGGCGGTGCAGCGAGGAGCCGGGCAGGTGGCCGGCGAGGACGGCGAGACCCACCGGGACCTCGGTGGCGAGGGTGGCCAGTACATGACCGGCCACGAAGACGCCGGCGGCCCACACTCCGCCTATGCGCCGCTCCAGCGCGGTGAGCACCAGCACGAACAGGGCCGCATACGGCGAGACGACCCCGCCCGCGATCCACAGCGCGCTCGCCGGCAGCACCAGCAGCGGTGTGCGCACCAGGTGGGCGACGTCCGTGCTGGAACCCTGCTGGAGCGCGTGCACCAGGGCGGGGTCGGCCAGGGCCGCGACCAGGGAGGTGACGGCCAGGACGGCCGCGTAGGCGACGGTGAACGGGGTGCCGGCCGGGGTCGGCAGCAGGCACCGGGGACGTGCCCGGGTCGGCAGCAGGCACCGAGGACGTGCCCGGGGCGGCACCAGGCGCCGCGGACGCGCCGGCGAGAGGCCCGGCGGGGCGGGGGCAGCGGCAGGGCCCGCGGCACCCGCGCGCGGGCGGGGCAGGCCGTCCAGCAGGCCGCCCAGGGCCGGGGGCGGCACGGCGGCCGTGCCGTCCGGGAGGGCGGCGTCCCGCGCCGGGTCCGTCGTACCGCGTTCCACGCCGAAGCGCTCCTTCCGTCGCGCCCCACCCTTCGTGCTCGGCGCGCCGGTGTCCATGACCGGCGCCACGCGGGAGCGGATTCACAGCAAGCTCTCACCCCCCGG
>NZ_BNBF01000007.1:184583-186005 GCF_014654935.1 Streptomyces capoamus | reverse complement strand
GCCGCGCCCCGGCCGGCCCGCACCACCCGTCCGTGGGGCGTCACCCGTAATTCCCGTGTGGCCGGGGCCGGGTTCCAGCAGGATGGGCCCATGACTGCCGTGTACGACACTCCCGTGGTCCTGGACCGGCGCGACGGCCCGTACGGCGAGGTGGTGCTGCGCCGGCACGGCGCACTGCTGCAGATCATCGCCAACGGCTGCTTCCTGATGGACACCTCCGACGGCCGCTCGGAGCGGCTGCTGGTCGACGCGGCCCGCGCCGCGCTGGACGGCCGCCCGGCTCCCGGACTGCTGCTCGGCGGGCTGGGCGTGGGGTTCTCGCTCGCACACGCGGCCGCCGACCCCCGCTGGGGGCGGATCACCGTGGTGGAGCGGGAGCCCGCCGTCATCGACTGGCACCGGGACGGCCCGCTGGCCGAGGTGTCGGCGGGCGCGCTCGCCGATCCGCGGACCTCGGTCGTGGAAGCGGATCTCGTGACGTACGTCAATGAGACATCGGACACGTTCGACGCGCTGTGCCTCGACATCGACAACGGCCCCGGCTGGACCGTCACGGAGGACAACGGCAGCCTCTACGCACCGGCCGGACTCGCCGCCTGCGCACGGGTGTTGAGGCCCGGCGGGGTGCTCGCGGTGTGGTCGGCCGAGCCCTCTCCGGAATTTGAAGGAAGCTTGCGGAATGCCGGGTTCCGGCAGGTGCGTACCGAAGAGGTCCCCGTTGCCCGGGGCGTTCCGGACGCCGTCCACCTCGGCGTCCGACCTGGATAGCGACAGCGCGGGGAGTCCCCGTAATGTGCTGCCCTGACGCGGATCATTCAAGCGTCAAACGCAGACATGGGATCACCCCACTGATTCCGGAAAGCAACAACAGGGGCGGGCGATGGAGCAGACACACACCTCCCAGAGCGGCGCGGCGACGACCACCCCGGGCGCACAGCGCCGGGTGCTGGTCGTCGAGGACGACCCCACGATCGTCGACGCCATCGCGGCCCGGCTCCGTGCCGAGGGGTTCCTGGTGCAAACGGCCGGCGACGGTCCGGCCGCGGTGGACACGGCCGAGGCCTGGCAGCCCGACCTGCTGATCCTCGACATCATGCTGCCCGGCTTCGACGGGCTCGAGGTGTGCCGGCGCGTGCAGGCGCAGCGGCCGGTGCCGGTGCTGATGCTCACCGCCCGGGACGACGAGACGGACATGCTGGTCGGACTCGGCGTCGGGGCCGACGACTACATGACCAAGCCGTTCTCGATGCGGGAGCTGGCGGCACGCGTGCACGTGCTGCTGCGCCGGGTGGAGCGGGCCACGATCGCCGCCGCCACGCCCCGCTCCGGCATCCTGCGCCTCGGCGAGCTGGAGATCGACCACGCGCAGCGCAGGGTGCGGGTGAAGTCCGAGGACGTCCACCTGACGCCCACCGAGTTCGA
>NZ_BNBF01000007.1:182873-184546 GCF_014654935.1 Streptomyces capoamus | reverse complement strand
CCTGCTGGTGTGCCTGGCGAACACCCCGCGCGCGGTGCTGTCCCGGGAGCAGCTGCTGGCCGAGGTCTGGGACTGGGCGGACGCCTCCGGCACCCGCACGGTCGACAGCCACATCAAGGCGCTGCGGCGGAAGATCGGCGCCGAGCGCATCCGCACCGTGCACGGGGTCGGGTACGCGCTGGAGACGCCGAACCCGTGAGCACCGACGGGCGTCAGGCCGCACGGAGGAGCCCCGGGACCCTCGCCGAGGAACCCTGGGGCGGCGTACGCCCGTTCTCGATCAAGACCAAGCTGGGCGCGCTGGTCGTCATCTCGGTGCTCATCACCACCGGTCTGTCGATCGTCGCGGTGCACACCAAGACGGAACTGCGCTTCATCACGGTCTTCTCGATGATCGCCACACTGCTCATCACGCAGTTCGTGGCCCATTCGCTCACCATGCCGCTGGACGAGATGAACGCGGTGGCCCGCTCCATCTCCCAGGGCGACTACACCCGCCGGGTCCGCGAGAACCGCCGGGACGAACTCGGCGACCTGGCCCAGACGATCAACGTCATGGCCGACGAGCTGGAGGCCCAGGACAGCCAGCGCAAGGAGCTGGTCGCGAACGTCTCGCACGAGCTGCGGACCCCGATCGCCGGGCTGCGCGCGGTGCTGGAGAACATCGTGGACGGCGTCACCGAGGCCGACCCGGAGACCATGCGGACCGCCCTGAAGCAGACCGAGCGGCTGGGCCGGCTGGTGGAGACGCTGCTGGACCTGTCCCGGCTCGACAACGGCGTCGTCCCGCTGAAGCTGCGCCGGTTCGAGGTGTGGCCGTACCTGTCGGGCGTGCTGAAGGAGGCCAACATGGTCGCCTCCGCGCGCGCGGCCATGGCCACCGGCTCCGGCAGCCACACGCGCACCGACGTCCACCTGCACCTCGACGTCTCCCCGCCGGAGCTGACCGCGCACGCGGACCCCGAGCGCATCCACCAGGTCGTCGCCAACCTGATCGACAACGCGGTCAAGCACAGCCCGCCGCACGGCCGGGTGACCGTACGGGCGCGGCGCGGGCCGCAGCCGGAGTCGCTGGAGCTGGAGGTCCTGGACGAGGGTCCCGGCATCCCCCGGTCCGAGTGGCACCGGGTGTTCGAGCGGTTCAACCGGGGTGCCGTCACCCGGCCGCACGGCCCGGGCAGCGACGGCGGTACGGGGCTGGGGCTGGCGATCGCCCGGTGGGCGGTGGACCTGCACGGCGGCCGGATCGGTGTGGCCGAATCCGAGCGGGGCTGCCGGATCATCGTCACCCTCCCGGGCCTGACTTCCGTGCCAAGTTGACGTAAAGTCCGAACCGGAAGGACAAGATCCACGTCGGTCGCCGCCGCTCCGCACGACCCGGACCCGTGTGATCAGGCCAGGCCCGCGCCACCCGTCGAACGAAGACGCGCCGGGCCCGCGCCGGCGCACCCTCTCACATGCGGAACCACGCTTGTTTCCCGCCATTTCAAGCCCTGAAACAAGATTCTTGATGTGACTTACGCGACGATGACCTTGCCCGACCTGACCTTCCCCGCCGGGGAGGCGTAGCCTTTATTCCCGCTGTCCATCACCTTGTGAAGCGGAAGAGGGCGGTTGCCGCCGTGTCGCCACAGTCCCCCAGTAACTCGAGCATCTCCACCGACGACCAAGCC
>NZ_BNBF01000007.1:160305-182834 GCF_014654935.1 Streptomyces capoamus | reverse complement strand
GGGAAGAACCCCGCCGCGGCGTTCGGTCCGAACGAGTGGCTCGTCGACGAGATCTATCAGCAGTACCTCCAGGACCCGAATTCGGTAGACCGTGCCTGGTGGGACTTCTTCGCCGATTACAAGCCGGGTGCTCCTGCCACCCCGGCTCCGGCGGGTACTGCGGCCACGGGGGCCGCAGAGACCCCCACCCCGGCCCCGCAGGCGCAGCCCGCGGCCCCGGCCCCCCAGGCCGCCGCCCCGGCTCCCGCGAAGCCCGCCGCGGCCCCTGCCCCGGCTCCCGCGGCCAAGGCCGCCCCCGCCCCGGCCAAGCCGGCGCAGCCCGCACAGGCGCCCGCTCAGCCCAAGGCGAAGTCCGCCCCGGCGGACCAGGCCCCCGACGGCCCGGAGCTGATCACGCTGCGCGGCCCGGCCGCCGCCGTCGCCAAGAACATGAACGCCTCCCTGGAGCTGCCGACCGCGACCTCGGTCCGCGCCGTCCCGGTGAAGCTGCTGTTCGACAACCGCATCGTCATCAACAACCACCTCAAGCGCGCCCGGGGCGGGAAGATCTCCTTCACGCACCTGATCGGCTTCGCGATGGTGCAGGCCATCAAGGCCATGCCGGCGATGAACTGGTCGTTCGGCGAGAAGGACGGCAAGCCGACCCTGGTCAAGCCGCCGCACGTCAACCTCGGTCTGGCCATCGACCTGGTCAAGCCGAACGGTGACCGCCAGCTCGTCGTGGCCGCCATCAAGAAGGCCGAGACGCTGAACTTCTTCGAGTTCTGGCAGGCCTACGAGGACATCGTCCGCCGCGCCCGCGACGGCAAGCTGACGATGGACGACTTCACCGGCGTCACGGTCTCCCTGACGAACCCCGGCGGCCTCGGCACCGTCCACTCCGTGCCGCGCCTCATGCCCGGCCAGTCCGTGATCATGGGCGTCGGCTCCATGGACTACCCGGCGGAGTTCCAGGGCACCAGCCAGGACACCCTGAACAAGCTCGGCATCTCGAAGGTCATGACGCTCACGTCGACCTACGACCACCGGGTCATCCAGGGCGCCGCCTCCGGCGAGTTCCTCCGCCAGGTCGCCAACCTGCTGCTCGGCGAAAACGGCTTCTACGACGGCATCTTCGAGGCGCTGCGCATCCCCTACGAGCCGGTCCGCTGGCTCAAGGACATCGACGCCAGCCACGACGACGACGTCACCAAGGCCGCCCGCGTCTTCGAGCTGATCCACTCCTACCGGGTCCGCGGCCACGTCATGGCCGACACCGACCCGCTGGAGTACAAGCAGCGCAAGCACCCCGACCTGGACATCACCGAGCACGGGCTCACCCTGTGGGACCTGGAGCGCGACTTCGCGGTCGGCGGCTTCGCCGGCAAGTCGATGATGAAGCTGCGGGACATCCTCGGCGTGCTGCGCGACTCGTACTGCCGCACCACCGGCATCGAGTTCATGCACATCCAGGACCCCAAGCAGCGCAAGTGGATCCAGGACCGCGTCGAGCGCCCGCACGCCAAGATGGAGCGTGAGGAGCAGCTGCGGATCCTGCGCCGGCTGAACGCCGCGGAGGCCTTCGAGACGTTCCTGCAGACGAAGTACGTCGGCCAGAAGCGCTTCTCGCTGGAGGGCGGCGAGTCCGTCATCCCGCTGCTCGACGCGGTGATCGACTCCGCCGCCGAGTCCCGCCTGGACGAGGTCGTCATCGGCATGGCCCACCGCGGCCGCCTGAACGTGCTGGCGAACATCGTCGGCAAGTCGTACGCGCAGATCTTCCGCGAGTTCGAGGGCAACCTCGACCCGAAGTCGATGCACGGCTCCGGCGACGTGAAGTACCACCTGGGCGCCGAGGGCACCTTCACCGGCCTGGACGGCGAGCAGATCAAGGTCTCGCTGGCCGCCAACCCCTCCCACCTGGAGACGGTCGACCCGGTCATCGAGGGCATCGCCCGCGCCAAGCAGGACATCATCAACAAGGGCGGGACGGACTTCACCGTGCTGCCCGTCGCCCTGCACGGCGACGCGGCCTTCGCGGGCCAGGGCGTGGTGGCCGAGACGCTGAACATGTCGCAGCTGCGCGGTTACCGCACCGGCGGCACGGTCCACATCGTCATCAACAACCAGGTCGGCTTCACCGCGGCCCCCGAGTCCTCGCGTTCCTCCATGTACGCGACGGACGTGGCCCGCATGATCGAGGCCCCGATCTTCCACGTGAACGGCGACGACCCGGAGGCCGTGGTCCGCGTCGCGCGTCTGGCCTTCGAGTTCCGCCAGGCGTTCAACAAGGACGTGGTGATCGACCTCATCTGCTACCGCCGCCGCGGTCACAACGAGTCGGACAACCCGGCCTTCACCCAGCCGCTGATGTACGACCTGATCGACAAGAAGCGCTCGGTGCGCAAGCTGTACACCGAGTCCCTGATCGGTCGCGGCGACATCACCCTGGAAGAGGCCGAGCAGGCCCTGCAGGACTACCAGGGCCAGCTGGAGAAGGTCTTCACGGAGGTCCGCGAGGCCGTCACGACCCAGCAGGCCGCCGGCCCCGCCCCGGACCCGCAGGCCGACTTCCCGGTGGCGGTGAACACCGCGATCTCCTCGGAGGTCGTCAAGCGCATCGCCGAGTCCCAGGTCAACATCCCGGACTCCTTCCACGTCCACCCGCGTCTGCTGCCCCAGCTGCAGCGCCGCGCGACGATGGTCGAGGACGGCACGATCGACTGGGGCATGGGCGAGACCCTCGCGGTCGGCTCCCTGCTGCTGGAGGGCACCCCGGTCCGGCTGTCCGGCCAGGACTCCCAGCGCGGCACCTTCGGCCAGCGCCACGCGGTCCTCATCGACCGCGAGACGGGCGAGGAGTACACCCCGCTGCAGTACCTCGCCGAGGACCAGGCGCGCTACAACGTCTACAACTCCCTGCTGTCCGAGTACGCGGTCATGGGCTTCGAGTACGGCTACTCGCTGGCCCGCCCCGACGCGCTCGTGATGTGGGAGGCGCAGTTCGGTGACTTCGTCAACGGCGCCCAGACGGTGGTCGACGAGTACATCTCGGCAGCCGAGCAGAAGTGGGGCCAGACCTCCGGCGTCACCCTGCTGCTGCCGCACGGCTACGAGGGCCAGGGCCCGGACCACTCCTCGGCCCGTGTCGAGCGGTTCCTCCAGCTCTGCGCGCAGAACAACATGACGGTCGCCATGCCGACCCTGCCGTCGAACTACTTCCACCTCCTGCGGTGGCAGGTGCACAACCCGCACCACAAGCCGCTGGTGGTCTTCACCCCGAAGTCGATGCTGCGCCTGAAGGCCGCCGCGTCGAAGACGGAGGAGTTCACGTCGGGTCAGTTCCGTCCCGTCATCGGGGACACGGCGGCGGACCCGGCCGCGGTCCGCAAGGTCGTGTTCGTGGCCGGCAAGCTGTACTACGACCTCGAGGCCGAGCGGCAGAAGCGGGGCGTCACGGACACCGCGATCATCCGCATCGAGCGGCTGTACCCGCTGCCGGGTGCCGAGATCCAGGCAGAGGTCAACAAGTACCCGAACGCCGAGAAGTACCTCTGGGCGCAGGAGGAGCCGGCGAACCAGGGTGCCTGGCCGTTCATCGCGCTCAACCTGATCGACCACCTGGACCTGGCGGTCGGCGCGGACATCCCGGCCGGCGAGCGGCTGCGGCGCATCTCGCGCCCGCACTCCTCGTCGCCGGCGGTGGGTTCCGCCAAGCGCCACCAGGCGGAGCAGGAGCAGCTGGTGCGCGAGGTCTTCGAGGCGTAAGCCCCGCGGCCCCGCGGAAGGGCCCGGTACCGAGTTCCCACTCGGTACCGGGCCCTTCGCCTGTCCGGCGGGGCGGGGCGGTCAGGCGCGCCGGGCGGGCCTCACTCGTCGTCCTCGTCGTCCAGCCGCGCGAGCCAGGTGGCCAGCCGCTCCACGGGCACCTCGAAGTCCGGGTTCAGGTCCACGAACGTCCGCAGCTGCTCCGCGAGCCACTCGAAAGTGACCTCTTCCTCGCCACGCCGCTTCTCCAACTCCTCGATACCGCGGTCGGTGAAGTACATAGGGCCACGTCTCCTGAGCAAACATCCGGCAACCGACAACAACCACCAGCGTAAGCGCCCCGCGGGAGGCGGGGGACCGCGTCCTCCGGCCGCCGGCCGGAGGTCCCTTGACTTCGCCGGAACGCGATATATCGTGGGTTGCAGGAGGACGCGATATGGCGCGTCACGACCGTGCCCGGCTCAGGAGGCCCCATGTCCGAGTGGTCCGTCACCGAACCCCAGAAGCTGACCTTCGAGGCTCCCGTGCGCGACCTCCAGGTCCGCGTCGTCAACGGCACGGTGAACGTGGTGGGCACGGACGAGCCCACCGCCCGCCTGGAGGTCTCCGAGGTCGAGGGCCCGCCCCTGGTGGTCGTCCAGTCCGGCACCACCCTCACCGTGGGCTACGACGACCTGCCCTGGAAGGGCTTCCTCAAGTGGCTCGACCGCAAGGGCTGGCGCCGCAGCGCCGTCGTCTCCCTCGCCGTCCCCGCCGACACCCGCGTCGAGGTCGGCGTGGTCGGCGCCGCCGCGGTCGTCTCCGGCATCCGCGGCTCCGCCGTGATCAAGGGCGTCACCGGCGACACCACCCTGGTCGGCGTCTCCGGACCGGTCCGCGCGGACACCGTCTCGGGCAGCCTGGAGGCCCAGGCGGTCACCGGCGACCTGCGCTTCCACTCCGTCTCGGGCGATCTCACCGTGGTCGAGGGCTCCGGCACCTCGGTGCGGGCCGACTCCGTCAGCGGCTCGATGATCGTCGACCTGGACCCGGACGGCCCCACGGACATCGGACTGACCAGCGTCTCCGGCGAGATCGCCATCCGCCTGCCGCAGCCGGCGGACGCCGAGGTGGAGGCGAACACCGCGAGCGGCACGATCTCCAACGCGTTCGACGGACTGCGGGTGCACGGCCAGTGGGGCGCGCACAAGATCACCGGCCGCCTCGGCGCGGGCACCGGCAAGCTGCGCGCCACCACGGTCTCCGGCTCGATCGCCCTGCTGCGCCGCCCGCCCCGGGACGACGAGGAGAGCACCCCCTGGGAGACCGAGCCCCCGAGGACCTCCGCCCCCGGCGCACCGCACCCGGCCGACCGCCACCCGGCCGCCCCGGGAGACAATTCCGTTCCCGGCCAGGACGCCCCCGCCGCCGAAGCCCCCGGCGGCAGCGGCGACCCGGCCGACGGCACGACCGACAAGAAGGTGCTCTGACATGCCTCCCGTCTTCGCCCACGGCCGCCTCCGCCTGTACCTGCTCAAGCTGCTCGACGAGGCCCCGCGCCACGGCTACGAGGTGATCAGGCTCCTGGAGGAGCGCTTCCAGGGCCTCTACGCCCCCTCGGCGGGCACGGTCTACCCCCGCCTGGCCAAGCTGGAGGCGGAGGGCCTGGTGCGGCACACCACCGAGGGCGGCCGCAAGGTGTACGCGATCACGGACGCCGGCCGGGCGGAACTCGCGGACCGCAGCGGGGAGTTGGCCGACCTGGAGCTGGAAATCCGCGAGTCGGTCGCGGAACTGGCCGCGGAGATGCGGGCCGACGTGCGGGGTGCGGCCGGCGACCTGCGCCGCGAGATGCGCGCCGCCGCCACGGAGGCCCGCCGGGACGCGAAGACGTCCGGGGGCGGGGAGTACGGCGAGCCGGGCGACAAGGAGGCCTGGAAGGCCGCCAAGGAGGAGATGCGCCGGGTCAAGCAGGAGTGGAAGGAGCAGGCACGGCGCGCCAAGGACGAGAGCCGCCGGGCCCGCGAGGAGGCCGAGCGGGCCCGCCGTCAGGCCCAGGAGGCGCAGGCCCGGGCGCGCGCCCAGGCGCAGGAGGAGGTCCAGCGCATCGCGCGCCGCGTCCAGGACCGGGTGCAGGACCACTTCACGCGCGGCGACTGGCCGAAGGGCGTCCGCGAGGGCCTGACGGAACTGGCCAAGGAGTTCGGCGACTTCGGCAAGGACGCCGGCAGGGAGTGGGGCTTTCCCCGCAGCACCGGATCCGGCCCGTCGGGGGAGCCGCACCACACCGCCCCGCCGGAGGAGGTCCCCGCCGAGTACGCACCCTCGTGGGCGCACGAGACCCCCACCGGCGACCCGGCCCGCGACCTGGACCGCATCCTGGACCGCTTCCGCGACGGCATCCGTGACGCGGCCCGCGACCACGGCGTCACCCCCGCCCAGCTCGACGAGGCCCGCCGCCACCTGGCCACGACCGCGGCCCGCATCACAGCACTCCTGCACACCCCCTGACCTCCCCCACCACCCGCCTCCGACAGAGCGAGCCGACGGGCGGGCGAATACCTGGAGTCCGGGGCGGCCCCTGAGAGATCAGGCTCCGGCAGAGCGAACGAGCCGACGGGCGGGCGAGCACCCGGAGTCCGGGACGGGTCCCGGGGGGAGCAGGCCCGGCAGAGCGAACCGAAGCGCGGGCGAACACCCCAAAGTCGGGACGAGCTACAGGGGGGCAGGCTCCGGCAGAGCGAGCGAGCCGGGCACGCGGGCGAACACCCCGAGGCCCGGAACGAGCCCCCCGTCAGGCCTCGACAGAGCCTGCCGACGGGCCGGCGAACACCTGCAGTCCCAGACAGGCGCAGGGGGCAGCAGGCCCCGGCAGAGCGAGCGAACCGACACGCGGGCGAACACCCCGAGGCCCGAGACGAGCCCCTGGGGCCAGGCTCCGCCAGAGCCAGCCGACGGGCCGACGAACACCCGCAGCCGAGACAGGCCGCAGGGGGAAGCAGATTCCGGCAGAGGAGCGAACCGACACGCGGGCGGACACCCCGAGGCCCGGGACGAGCCCCCGGGGCCATGCTCTGGCAGAGTCAGTCGGCGGGCCGGCGAACACCCGCAGTCCGAGACAGACCGCAGGGGGCAGCAGGCGCCGGCAGAGCGAGCGAACCGACACGCGGGCGAACACCCCGAGGCCCGGAACGAGCCCCCTTCCCCCCCTGCCCTGCCAGCGCGTCCGCCTCGGCCCGGGTGAGCCCGGCCCGCCGCCGCGCCTCGCGCAGGGCCCGCCGTACCGCCTCGCGCTCGGGCGGCCGGGCGAGCCCGAGGGCGGCCAGGGCGGACGCCGCCCGGCTCTCCTCCCGGTCGAGCAGCGCGAGCAGCAGGTGCCCGGCGTCCACGGACGCCGACCCGCCCTCCTCCGCGTGGGCGTACGCGCCCTCGACCACCGCCCGGGCGTCCTTCGTGAACCGCTCGAACATCAACGCCTCCCGTACTTCTTGTGCACGGCCTGCCTGCTGACACCCAGCTCCGCGGCGATCTCCTGCCACGACCAGCCCTGATTGCGCGCGTTGCGCACCTGTACCGCCTCCAACTGCTCCAGCAGCCGGCGCAGCGCGGCCACGGCCCGCAGCCCGACCCGGGGATCCCGGTCACCGGCGCGCTCGGCGAGATCGGTTGCCTCACTCATGCTGTCAATGTAGGTTGACACACCCCAGCAGTCAACCCAAGTTGACAAGACGGGTGCGAAGAAGGCGGGCCCGGCATCCGGACCCGCCTCTCGACCCGCCTCTCGCCCGGCCTCCCGGCCGGCGCCTCAGGAGTTCGTCAGCACGATCTTTCCGAACTGCTCCCCGGACGCGAGCCGCTCGAAGCCCTCGCGGGCCCGGTCCAGCGGCAGCTCCTCGTCGATGACGGGCCGCACTCCCGTCGCCGCGCAGAAGGCGAGCAGATCCTCCAGCTCGTCCTTGGTGCCCATGGTGGAACCGACGACCTTCAGCTCCAGGAAGAAGATCCGGGTCAGCTCGGCGTGCGAGGGCCGGTCGCCGCTGGTGGCCCCGGAGATGACGAGCGTGCCCCCGGGCCGCAGGGACTTCACCGAGTGGGACCAGGTGGCCGCGCCCACGGTCTCGATGACGGCGTCGACCCGCTGCGGCAGCCGCGCCCCGGGCTCCACGGCCTCCACGGCGCCGAGCTCCAGGGCCCGCTTGCGTTTGGCCTCGTCCCGGCTGGTGGCGAAGACCCGCAGCCCGGCCGCCTTGCCGAGGACGATCGCGGCCGTGGCGACACCGCCGCCCGCGCCCTGCACGAGGACCGAGTCGCCGGGCCGTACCCCGGCGTTGGTGAACAGCATCCGGTACGCCGTCAGCCACGCGGTCGGCAGACAGGCGGCCTCGGCGAAGGACAGCTCCTTCGGCTTGGGCAGGATGTTCCAGGTGGGCACGGCGACCTGTTCGGCGAAGGTGCCCTGGTAGCGCTCGGTGAGGATGGAGCGCGGCTCGTCGGGGCCGACGCCGTGGCCGGTCTGGCCGATGACGGAGTGCAGGACGACCTCGTTGCCGTCCGCGTCGACACCGGCGGCGTCGCAGCCGAGGATCATCGGCAGCCGGTCCTCCGGGAGGCCGACGCCCCGCAGGGACCAGAGGTCGTGGTGGTTGAGGGAAGCGGCCCGCACCGTGACGGTGCTCCAGCCGGGAGGGGCCTCGGGAGCCGGGCGCTCCCCCAACTCGAGGCCGCTGAGCGGCTGGTCGCGGTCGATTCGGGCGGCGTAGACAGCGAACATGCTGCCGACGATAGGGGCGCGCCGCGGCCGGCGGAACCAGGGCCGCCTGTGACACATGCCCTCTTGCGCGACGGCACCCTTGCGGCGCAGCGGTACGCCGGCGCGCACGCGAACGGCCCCGCCCTTGGGGGGCGGGGCCGTTCGGGGTGACGTCAGCGACGCGCGACACCCTCCGCCCGAGCGGCGGCGGCGACCGCGGCGGTGACCGCGGGGGCGACGCGCTCGTCGAACGGCGAGGGGATCACGTAGTCGGCGGCGAGGTCGTCACCGACCACGGAGGCCAGCGCCTCCGCCGCGGCGATCTTCATCCCCTCCGTGATCCGCGTGGCCCGCACCTGGAGCGCGCCCGCGAAGATGCCGGGGAAGGCCAGCACGTTGTTGATCTGGTTCGGGAAGTCCGAGCGCCCCGTGGCGACGACCGCCGCGTACTTGTGCGCGACGTCCGGGTGCACCTCGGGGTTCGGGTTGGCCATCGCGAACACGAAGGCGCCCTCGGCCATGGAGGCGACGGCCTCCTCGGCGACCGTACCGCCGGAGACGCCGATGAAGACGTCCGCGCCCGCGAGGGCGACCTCCAGCGAACCGGTGAGGCCGGCCTTGTTGGTGAAGCCGGCCAGCTCGCGCTTGACCGGGGTCAGGTCCTCCCGGTCGGCCGAGACGACACCCTTGCGGTCCGCCACGGCCACGTCCCCGATGCCGGCCTCGACCAGCATCTTGGCGATGGCGACACCGGCCGCGCCGGCGCCCGAGATGACGGCCCGCAGCTGTCCGATCTCGCGCCCGCTGAGCCGCGCCGCGTTCCTGAGCGCCGCGAGCGTCACGACGGCCGTACCGTGCTGGTCGTCGTGGAAGACCGGGATGTCCAGTCGCTCCTGGAGCCGGCGCTCGACCTCGAAGCACCGGGGTGCCGAGATGTCCTCGAGGTTCACTCCGCCGAAGGAGGGAGCGAGCCGGACGACGGTCTCGACGATGTCGTCCACGTCGGTGCAGTCGAGCGCGATCGGCACCGCGTCGACGCCGCCGAACTGCTTGAACAGGATGGCCTTGCCCTCCATCACGGGGAGGGAGGCCTGGGGACCGATGTCCCCGAGTCCGAGCACGGCCGTGCCGTCGGTGACGACGGCGACCACGTTGGACTTCCATGTGTAGTCGTTGACCAGGTCCGGCGTTTCCGCGATCGCGGTGCACACGCGAGCGACACCGGGCGTGTACGCGAGGGAAAGGTCGTCCTTGTCACGGACCGGCACGGTGGCCTGCACGGCCATCTTGCCGCCGCGGTGCAGCGCGAACGCCGGATCGAAGGAATCGAGGGGCTCGGCCCCGCCGTCCTGATCCGTACTGCTGTCGCTGCGAGGATTGACGATCTCCGCTGCCACTTTGTTTTACCCCTTAGCTATGCATGGTTTGAGGGTCGACCACTCCTGGTGAGGGGTGGGCGGGCACCGCGCAGGGCTCGATTGCGGATACGTACGAGCTGCTGCGCGACGGGCGCGCCGCACACGCGCCCTGAGCCCCGGATGAGGGGTGTAAAGAACCTTCATACCGGACGGACGGCACCCGCGACGAGTCCAATAGGTGCAAGGTCACATCCGGAAACGGGCGGCCGCCCGGTGGACCGGCCGGAGACCGGCCGGGATCGGCCGGGATCGGCCGGCGAATGGTGCCCGGCCGACGCGCGGCCGGTGGGCCGTAAGGGCACGAATGCGCCCGAGGAGGCTCGTGGGGCCCGGCGAAGGGGTGACCACATCCTGAGACACGCCGAAGATTTTCCGGCCGGAGCGCTGGATTCCCGCAGATGTTCGGCGGTGACGCACCAGGGTTGTACCGACCTGATGCGGTTCGGGGGTCACCCGTTATCCGATTTTGACATAGCGACGCCCCTGAATGGCGTAGTCCGAATGGCAAGATGCCGTAAACCCACGAGGTCGCGACACCCGAAGGTGTGTGTTTCCGTCGACCCATCGGCAACTCTTCCCATCCGCCGGAGGAACCACGATGACCGCAAGCTCCACCCGTCGTACGACCGCAGCGCGCTCCCCTCTGGCCGCGGCCGGTGCGATCGCGGTCGCAGGGGCCCTGCTGCTCACCGGCTGCGGTGACCAGACGAAGGACAAGAACGAGAACTCCGGCAGCGCGTCCGTCAGCAACGCGCCGCTCGCCGACAAGCTCCCGCAGGAGATCCGGAGCAAGGGCAAGATCAGGGTCGGTTCGGACATCGCCTACGCCCCGGTCGAGTACAAGGACTCCTCCGGCAAGGTCGTCGGCCTCGACCCCGACCTGGCGGCGGCCCTGGGCAAGCAGCTCGGCGTGACGTTCGACTTCCAGAACGGCACCTTCGACGCCCTGCTCACCGGTCTGCGCTCGGACCGCTACGACATGGCGATGTCGGCGATGACGGACAACAAGAACCGTCAGGAGGGCGTCGACCCGGACACCGGCAAGAAGGTCGGCGAGGGCGTCGACTTCGTCGACTACCTGACGGCCGGTGTGTCGATCTACACCCGCAAGGGCGACACCAAGGGCATCAGCACCTGGGACGACCTGTGCGGCAAGAAGCTCGCCGTCCAGCGCGGCACCACCTCCGAGGACCTCGCCAAGCAGCAGGCCAAGAAGTGTCCGGCCGGCAAGAAGCTCGCCATCGAGGCCTTCGACGACAACCAGCAGGCCCAGACCCGCCTGCGCTCGGGCGGCGCGGACGCCGTGTCCGCCGACTTCCCGGTCGCCGCGTACGCGGTGAAGACCTCCGGCGGCGGCAAGGACTTCGAGGTCGTCGGTGACCAGGTCGAGGCGGCTCCGTACGGCATCGCGGTGTCCAAGAAGGAGACCCAGCTGCGCGACGCGCTGCAGGCCGCGATGGACGCGATCATCAAGAACGGCGAGTACCAGAAGATTCTCGAGAAGTGGGGCGCCCAGGACGGCGCCGTCAAGCAGTCCGTGATCAACGGCGGCAAGTGACCCGCGGCACCCAGCGGCCACTGAGAGGCAATACCCGTGACTGACATCGACAAGACGGCGGAGCCGACGGACACGCCCCCGGCCGGCGCGGAGGCCATCAAGGCCATCCCGGTCCGGCACTACGGACGGTACGTCTCCGCCGTCATCGCGATCGCGCTCCTCGTCGCGATCATCTACGCGTTCGCCCAGGGTCAGATCAACTGGCACGCGGTACCGGACTACTTCTTCGACGACCGGATCGTGACCGGTGTCTCCAAGACGCTCCTCCTGACGGTCCTGTCGATGCTGATCGGCATCGTCGGCGGCATCGTCCTGGCGGTGATGCGACTGTCGAAGAACCCGGTGACCTCGGCGATCGCCTGGTTCTACATCTGGTTCTTCCGCGGCACCCCGGTCCTGGTCCAGCTGTTCCTCTGGTTCAACCTGGGCCTGGTGTTCCGCTACATCAACCTGATGCCGCTCTACAAGGACGAGTGGTCGAACTTCATGACGCCGCTGCTGACGGCGCTGCTCGGCCTGGGTCTGAACGAGGCGGCGTACATGGCGGAGATCTGCCGCGCCGGCCTGCTGGCGGTGGACGAGGGCCAGACCGAGGCGGCCCACGCGCTCGGCATGAGCCACGCCAAGACCCTGCGCCGGGTGGTCATCCCGCAGGCGATGCGCGTGATCGTGCCGCCGACGGGCAACGAAGTGATCAACATGCTGAAGACGACCTCGCTCGTGGCGGCCGTCCAGTATCCCGAGTTGTTCCGCTACGCCCAGGACATCGGCCAGAACTCCGGTGCCCCGGTGGAGATGTACTTCCTCGCCGCGGCCTGGTACCTGATCATGACCTCGGTGCTGAGCGTGGGCCAGTACTACCTGGAGCGGTACTACGCCCGCGGCTCCAGCCGCCAGCTGCCGCCCACCCCGTGGCAGAAGGTGAAGACCAACATGCTCTCTCTGGGCCGGCCCAAGGGAGGCATGGCATGACGGACAAGCTGAACAAGACGCAGGACACCCCGACCGCGGGCACCGTCCCGATGGTGAAGGCCGAGGGCGTCCACAAGTCCTTCGGGCACGTCGAGGTCCTCAAGGGCATCGACCTGGAGGTGAAGCCGGGCGAGGTGTTCTGCCTCATCGGCCCCTCCGGTTCCGGGAAGTCGACCTTCCTGCGGTGCATCAACCACCTGGAGAAGATCAACGCCGGGCGGCTGTACGTGGACGGCGAGCTGGTCGGCTACCGCCAGCAGGGCGAGAAGCTGTACGAGCTGCGCGACCGCGAGGTCGCGATGAAGCGCCGGGACATCGGCATGGTCTTCCAGCGCTTCAACCTGTTCCCGCACATGACGGCCGTGGAGAACGTCATGGAGGCGCCGGTGCAGGTCAAGGGCGTGAGCCGGGCGCAGGCCCGGGAGCGCGCCATGCAGCTGCTGGAGCGCGTGGGCCTGGACGACCGGGCCGGGCACTACCCCTCCCAGCTGTCCGGCGGCCAGCAGCAGCGCGTGGCGATCGCCCGGGCCCTGGCGATGGAGCCGAAGCTGATGCTGTTCGACGAGCCGACCTCGGCCCTGGACCCGGAGTTGGTCGGTGACGTCCTGGACGTGATGCGGGACCTCGCCGAGTCCGGCATGACCATGGTCGTCGTGACACACGAGATGGGCTTCGCCCGCGAGGTGGGCGACAGCCTGGTGTTCATGGACGACGGTGTGGTGGTCGAATCCGGCCACCCGCGGGACGTCCTGACGAACCCGCAGCACGAACGGACGCAGTCCTTCCTGTCGAAGGTCCTCTGACGCCTCGTCGCAGGTCCTGCGACGCCCTGTTGACGAAGGTCCTCCGACGCTCCGCACGGCGAAGGGCGGTACGGCTCACCCGTACCGCCCTTCGCCGTTGCCACCTGCCGTGCCGGCGGGACGCCCGCGCGCCCTACTTGAGGGCCAGCAGCAGGGTGTCGGAGGGCGAGCACCACACCGGCCGGGCCTCGGCGAACCCCTTCTCGCGCAGCACCCGGGCGTGCCAGGCGGCCGGCGGGGTGTCCCCGTCCGCGTGCTCGCCGTAGATCTCGAAGCGGCGGGCGGTCGGCTCGGCCAGGACCGGGTCCTGGGCGGCCAGCCGCCACCACTCGGCCCAGCCCAGGGTGCCGTCCCGCTTGGCCTGATCCATGCGGGTGTGGCGCTGGGCGCGCTCGGCCGCGTTGATCCGGGGCGTGGTGTCGTCGATCATGTGGTCCGCGTTCATGAAGACACCGCCGTCGCGGACCAGCCCCGCGACCTGACCGTAGAGGGCCGCGAGGGGTTCGCTGTGCAGCCAGTGGAGGGCCGTGGCGGTCAGGACGGCGTCGTAGGAGTCGTACGGCAGCTTCGCCGGCCAGTCGGGGTCGGTGAGGTCGGCGGCGACGAGGGTGACGCGGTCGTCGCCCGCGAAGGTGCCGTCCGCGATGGCGAGCAGCGCCGGGTCGAGGTCGACGCCGGTGCTGGTGGCCCCGGGGAAGCGGCGCAGCAGCCGGGCGGTGATGCTGCCGGTGCCGCAGGCCAGGTCGAGCACGCGCGGGGCGGTGCCGACGAGCGCCTCGACCATGTCGAGCATGATCCGGAAACGGTCCTCGCGGTCCGGCATGTACCACTCCTGCTGCCGGTCCCAGCTCTCCTGCCACGCTGCCCAGTCGGTTCCGGCGGTGGTCGTCATGGAAACCCCGATTCCCCTCGGTTCACGTAATACCCTGGAAGCACGACCGGCTGTTACCCGCCGACCGCAGACACGACGATAATGCGCCTCCGTAAGGACTACAAGTGGAACTGGCCTATTACTCGGATTACGCCGTCCGCCTCGTCAACAGCGAGGAACCGGCCCGGGGCAAGGACATCCTGACCACGGTCGAGGCCGTCCGCGACCTGTTCGGGGACAACGCGTCGGCGGCCCGCCGCGCCACCGACGCCGACGTCACGCGGTTCCGCTCGGTCCGGGCCCGGCTGCGCGGGGTCTTCGAGGCCGCCGACCAGGGCGACGAGACCCTCGCCGTGGACCTGCTGAACTCGCTCCTGCTGGAGTTCCCGGTCAGCCCGCAGATCTCCGGGCACGATCACCGCGACGAGGACGACCGCCCCCTGTGGCACATGCACCTGGCCGACCACCCGTCCAACGCCACCGCCGGGTACGCGGCGATCGCGGCGATGGGCCTGGCCTTCCACCTCACCGAGTACGGCGTGGACCGCCTCGGCCTGTGCCAGGCGCCCCCGTGCCGCAACGCCTACCTGGACACCTCCACCAACCGCTCCCGGCGCTACTGCTCGGACCGCTGCGCGACCCGCGCCAACGTGGCCGCCTACCGGGCCCGCAAGCGCCTGGAGGCCGACCGGTCGGGCAGCAGCGGCCTCGCGGCCGAGAGCGCCCAGCGCAGCAGCGCGAGCGGCGAGCGCTGACCCGCCTTCACCGGGCGGAACCGGAACCACGCCGTGCCCAGCACCAGCTCCTCGGGCACCACCCCGTAGTCCGTGCTGTCGCCGCCGGCGTACGGGTTGTCCCCGAGCACCCACCAGCCGCCCTCGCGCCGCTCCACGGCCCGCTTGACCACCAGCAGGTCCTGCTGGAACGGGTGCCGCAGGACCACGACGTCCCCCGGCCTGACCACGCCCCCGTACCGCACCAGCAGCTGGTCCCCGTGGTGCAGCGTGGGCACCATCGAGGGGCCGGTCACCTCGGCCAGTCCGAACGGCGCCACCGCCCTGTCCCGCTCGGTCTCCTGCGACGGCTCCGGCATCCCCGGCACCTCCCCGGTCCGTTCCTCCACCAGTCTCAGTCTCACCCTGGACTTTTGTCCTAAGCCCTAGGGGGCACCCGAGAAATCGCCTTCCACAGGGAGTAATGTCGCACCTGAGAAGACGATCACGAGGAAGGAATGCTCCATGCTTTCCCGCCTGTTTGCCCCCAAGGTCAAGGTCAGCGCCCACTGCGACCTGCCCTGCGGCGTGTACGACCCGGCCCAGGCCCGCATCGAGGCGGAGTCGGTGAAGGCCGTCCAGGAAAAGATGGCCGGCAACGACGACCCCCACTTCCAGACGCGCGCCACCCTCATCAAGGAGCAGCGCGCGGAGCTGGCCAAGCACCACGTCTCCGTGCTCTGGAGCGACTACTTCAAGCCCCCGCACTTCGAGAAGTACCCGGAGCTGCACCAGCTGGTCAACGACACCCTGAAGGCCCTCTCGGCCGCCAAGGCGTCCACCGACCCGGCGACGGGCCAGAAGGCGCTGGACTACATCGCCCAGATCGACAAGATCTTCTGGGAGACCAAGAAGGCCTGACCCGGCCTCTCTTGATCTCGTTTCCCTTGATCTCAGCCCGTTGATCCCGTTCCCGCGGCCGTCGGCCGCCGCAGGCCCGGGTCACGGTGAGAGCGGCCCGCCCGGCCCCCGGGCGGGCCGCTCCGGCGTCTGCGCGTACCGGTGGCCGCGGGCGGTCCCGTGCGGCGGTCCGTGAGCGCGCCGGGGCGTTCACGCTGACGGGCGTCGGGCCGGCGGGGCGCTGTGCGAAGCTGGGCGGGTGACCGCCCTGGAGGATCTGAGACGGCTGCGGCGCGTGCGCGACCGCATGGACCGCGAGTACGCCGAGCCGCTCGACATGACCGTCCTGGCCCGTGACGCCCTGATGTCCCCGGGCCACTTCCAGCGCAGCTTCCGCAAGGCGTTCGGGGAGACGCCGTACAGCTATCTGATGACCCGGCGCATCGAGCGGGCCAAGGTGCTGCTGCGCCGGGGCGATCTCAGCGTGACCGAGGTGTGCCTCGCCGTCGGCTGCACCTCCCTCGGCTCCTTCAGCTCCCGCTTCACCGAGCTGGTCGGCGAGACGCCGAGCGCCTACCGCGCCCGCGACCACGAGGAGAGCGCGGCGATCCCGCCGTGCGTGGCCCGCCGGCTGACCCGGCCGCGCCGACGCCTGTACTGAGGCGCGGCGCGCGGGGCGGTTCTAGGGTGAGCCCATGGACGTGAAACTCGCGCAATGCTTCCTCGCCGTGGACGACCACGACAAGGCCATCGCCTTCTACCGCGACGTGCTCGGCCTGGAGATCCGCAACGACGTCGGCTTCGAGGGGATGCGCTGGGTGACCCTGGGCTCCCCGCTCCAGCCGGACGTCGAGATCGTCCTGGAGCCGCCGGACGCGAGTCCGGACGCCTCCGCCGCGGACAAGCAGGCACTCAACGAACTCCTCGCCAAGGGCCTGCTGCGCGGGGTCATCTTCACCACGCCCGACTGCGACGCGCTGTACGCGCGGGTGCGGGAGTCCGGGGCCGACGTCCTCCAGGAGCCGATGGACCAGCCGTACGGGGTCCGCGACTGCGCCTTCCGGGATCCGGCGGGCAACCAGCTCCGCTTCCTCGAACGCCCCGCCGGCTGAGCCCCGCCCGCCCGTACACTCCCCGGATGACGATCCGCTGGACCTACGCCTTCGCCGACCGCCCGGCCACGCGCCTCGCCGACGCGTGCGCCTTCTGGACGGCCGTCACCGGCACCCGGCTGTCCGCGTTCCGGGCGGGGCCGGCGAGTTCGTGACGCTGCTGCCCGAGGGGACGGACCCGAGTGTGAAGCTGCAGGGCGTCGCCGAGGGGGACGGCGGTGCCCACATCGACCTGTGCGCCGAGGACGTACGGGACGTGGTCGCGCTCGCCCGGCGGCTGGGCGCCGCCCTCGTGGCGGACCACGGCGACTGGGCCGTACTGCGCTCCCCCGGCGGGCAGTTGTTCTGTGCCGTGCCCTGGCAGGGGGAGGCGGTACGGCCGCCGGTGGTCTCCGGCAGCCGGCTGGACCAGGTGTGCCTCGACATCCCGCCGTCCCGGTACGCCGCCGAGGCCGCGTTCTGGGCCGGGCTGACCGGGTGGGAGCAACAGGCGGGCTCCCGGCCGGAGTTCAGCGTGCTGCGCCCGCCGGCGGGCTTTCCGGTACGGCTGCTGCTCCAGCGGCTGGACGAGGAGCGGCCGGCCTCCGCCCACCTCGACCTCGCCTGCGCGGACGTCACGGCCGTCCGCGTCCGGCACGAGGGGCTGGGCGCCACGGTGGTGCGCGAGGGCGCCCACTGGACAGTGCTGCGCGACCCGGCCGGCGGCACGTACTGCCTGACCGGCCGGGACCCGGAGACGGGCGGTCTGCCGGCCCGCGGCGCCCGCGCCGCCGGGTGACCCCGGAGCGGGGCCCGCGGCCGGGTCAGCCCCAGCGCTCCACGTCCACCACGGCCTCGACCGGCAGCGGCCCGTACACGTGCGGGAACTCCTCCCCGCCCGGCTCGGCGGTCTCGTACCTCACCGGCGCGCCGACCTTGGCCGGATCGACCACCAGGACGACCAGCTGGTCGGGGCCGTCGTAGCCGCCGTAGAGGAAGCCCGCGACGGCCGGGAGCTGCTCGCGGGTGGAGCAGTGGATGAAGCCCTCCTCCTGGAGGGTGCGGCCCCGAGTGGACATCTCGTAGGCGCCGCGTTCGAGCGCCGCCTCCCACAGGCGGCGCTCGGTGATGTGGAGGATGTACGGCAGTTTCGGCATGCGCCCACGCTACGGCGTCCCGCCGGCCGCCGGCGGGTGCCCGGGGCCGCCGGTGCCGGGCCGGACCGGCGGTGCGGCGGATCCGTCGTCGGGCGCGGCCCGGCGGGGTTCCGCGGTCCGGCCGGTCGCCTCGTACCTCGCGCAGTCGGGGTTGCGGCACGGCCCGGAGCCCCAGACCGGCACCCAGGCGCCCAGTGTCTTGTGCCGCTTGACGACCGTCTCGACGGGCTGTCCGCAGACGGGACAGGCCGGTTCGTCGCTGTCCATGCCCTCAGGGTAGGTCGGCGGCGGTCTCAGCGCTCCCTGCCGTACGTCCGCACCAGCGCGCCGTTGCCGAAGGTGCGCACGGACTCCAGGGAGAACTCCTTGAGGTCCAGGCCGGTGCCGAACATCGGCATGCCCTTGCCGTAGACGAGGGGGTAGCTCTTGACGACGAGTTCGTCGATCTCGTCGAGCAGCGCCCCGGCGACCTGCGAGCCGCCGCACAGGAAGATGCCGAGCCCGCCCTCCTCCGCCTTCAGCGCGCGGACCCGGCCGACCAGGTCGTCGGCGATGATCTCGACGTTCGGATGGGGCGAGGCGCCGAGACCCCGGGAGGCGACGTACTCGCGCAGGTGTCCGTAGGGGCTGGTGATGCCTTCCCGCAGGGCCAGTTCATAGCTGGCCCGGCCCTGGACGACCGTGTCGAACCGCTGGTTCTCCAGGTGGTCGACGCCGAGCGCCTCGCGGACGTGGGTGGGCAGGGTCTCCGGCAGTTCCGCGGCGAGGAAGGCCGTGAACTCCTCGTCCAGGTAGCGGTACATCGCGGAGGCGTCACCCCGCTCGTCGCCGATGAATCCGTCGAGCGAACAGGCGACGACGTACGACAGCTTGCGCAAGCGGGACTCTTTTCGTGGGGTGGCGGGGGCGGGGAGCGGCCGCGGCGGGTACTCCGCTGACCGCTCCATCTGTAGTGGTTCATTTGTAGTACTCCAACTGTCGTGGTGCAAGAGTTTTTCGGAAACTCCTTCCGACGATCCGTGCCGCGGGCAGAGCGGGGCCCCGCACACCGGGCAGGTGTGCGGGGCCGCCTGGCCGGAGTCCCCGGGGCCCGCGCGGGGTCAGGAGCCGCGCGGACCGGGGACTCCGGGTCCTTCTCGGCCGCCGGGACGGGCGGCCGTCAGCTGGTGCGCCGGGTCACGAACTCGGCGAGGGCCAGCAGCCCGCCCGCCGCCTCCGGGTCGGGGACCGCACGGGCCAGCTCCTGCATCGCCCGGGCCATCCGGTCGGCCGCCTCGGCCTGCGCCCAGTCCCGGCCGCCGGCCCGCTCCACCGCCAGTGCCGTGCGGGCGATCTCCCCGGCCGCCGCCTCCCCCTCCCGGTACGGCCTGCCGTACAGCGCGGCGAGTTCGGCCGCCGCCGGGGTGCCGGAGGTCAGCGCCGCCACCACCGGCAGCGACTTCTTGCGGGCGGCGAGATCCGCGCCGGCCGGCTTGCCGGTGTGCCGCGGGTCCCCCCATATGCCGATGACGTCGTCGATCAGCTGGAAGGCGAGCCCGGCCTGGCGGCCGAAGCCGTCCAGCGCCGCCACCTCCTCGTCGTCCGCGCCCGCGTACAGCGCGCCGAGCGCGCAGGCGCAGCCCAGCAGGGCACCGGTCTTCGCCTCCGCCATGGCGAGCACCTCCGCCAGGGTGACCGCCTCCGGCGCGCGCCGCTCCAGGTCCGTGTCGACGTGCTGGCCCTCGCACAGCTCCACGACACAGGCCGCGAGCCGGGCCGCGGCCGGGACGGAGGCCGGGTGCGGGTCCTCGACGAGCAGCCGCAGGGCCAGGGCCTGGAGGGCGTCCCCGCCGAGGATCGCGTCGGCGTCGCCGAACACGGTCCACACCGTCGGCCGGTGCCTGCGCGTGGTGTCCCGGTCCATCAGGTCGTCGTGCACCAGCGTGAAGTTGTGGACCAGCTCGACCGCCGCCGCGGCCCGCACGGCGGCCGTACGGGCCGCCGGACCGCCGAGCGCGGCTGCGGCCGCCAGCACCAGCGCCGGTCTGATCGCCTTGCCCGCGTTGCCCGCCGCCGGGCTGCCGTCGGCGTGCTGCCAGCCGAAGTGGTACAGCGCGATCCGGCGCATGGCACCGGGCAGCGACTCCACGGCCGCGCGCAGCTCCGGGTCGACCAGCGCCCGGGCGCGCTCCAGCTGTACCGCCGCCTCCTGCGCGTCGGGCGGGTCGTCGGTGCCCTGCGCGTGGGGCGGGTCGTCGGTCTTCCGCCGCGGTTCCTCCGCCGTGCCGGGTCGCGGCACACCGGAGGAACGCTCTTCGGTCTCCGTCATGAACTCGGCCATGCCTCCCCCTCGCCGGGTCCGCGGAGGCCGGCGCCGCCGGCCCCGCCGGACGCATACCCCGAGGGCATACCCGCGCCGACGGGCGGGGACACGGCCACGACGTGCGCAGACGTCACCTCCACCGGCCGATCTCGACGTTCTCCAGCACGCCGAGGGCGTCGGGGACCAGCACGGCGGCCGAGTAGTAGGCCGTGACCAGGTACTTGATGATGGCCTGTTCGTTGATGCCCATGAACCGGACCGACAGGCTCGGCTCGATCTCGTCCGGGATGCCGGACTGCCTGAGTCCGATGACACCCTGGTCCGCCTCGCCGGTACGCATGGCGATGATGGAGGTCGTACGGGCCTCGCTGACCGGGATCTTGTTGCACGGGTAGATCGGCACCCCGCGCCAGGTGGGGATGCGGTTGCCGGCGATGTCGATGGTCTCCGGGACCAGTCCCCGCTTGTTCAGCTCCCGCCCGATCGCGGCGATCGCACGCGGGTGGGCCAGCAGCAGCTTGGTGCCCCGGCGGCGGCTGAGCAGCTCGTCCAGGTCGTCCGGGCTGGGGACACCGTCGTGCGGCTGGATCCGCTGGTCGTACTCGCAGTTGCTGAGCAGGCCGAACTCCGGGTTGTTGACCAGCTCGTGCTCCTGGCGCTCCTTCAGCGCCTCGACCGTGAGCCGCAGCTGCTGCTCGGTCTGGTTCATCGGCTGGTTGTACAGGTCGGCCACGCGCGTGTGGATGCGCAGCACGGTCTGGGCGATGCTCAGTTCGTACTCGCGGGGCCGCGGCTCGTAGTCCACGAAGGTGTGCGGGATGTCGGGCTCGCCGGAGTGGCCGGCCGCCAGCTCGACCTCCTTCTCGCCGTACTTGTTGGTCCGCTGCTCGGGGATCGACCGCAGCCGTTCGAGGTGGGCGCGCAGCGAGTCGGCGCGCTCGGCGACCTGCTCGAAGTCCTGGCGGCCGAGGATGAGCACGGTGGTCGGGGTGTCCGCGCGGACGGTGTACTCCCAGATCGCCTCCGGGTCGAGCAGCGCCTGCTCGCCGAAGTAGGCGCCGTCGGCGAGGACCCCGAGCACGGCGTCGTCGCCGTAGGGGCCGGTGCCGACCTTCTCCACCCGGCCGTGGGCGAGCAGGTACACCTCGTCCGTCCGGTTGCCGAAGTCGGCGATCACCTCTCCGGCCGCGAAGTCGCGCTGGCGGCACCGGCGGGCCAGCTCCGTCAGCACCTCCTCGTCCTCGTACGACCGCAAGGCCGGCAGCTCCCCCAGTTCGTTCGGGATGACCTCGACCTGGTCGCCCGTCTTCACGAAGGTGATCCGGCCGTCGCCGACGGCGTAGGTCAGCCGCCGGTTCACCCGGTAGGTGCCGCCCTGGACGTCCACCCAGGGCAGCGTGCGCAGCAGCCAGCGGGAGCTGATCTCCTGCATCTGCGGAACGGACTTGGTGGTGGTGGCCAGGTTCCGCGCGGCCGCCGTCCCGAGGGACTGCTGCGGCTTGCCCTGATCCGTGCGGACCTCTTCGCCTACCGACATAAAGAACTGCCTCCCCATGTATGCCCGGTGCGGGATCGCACGGGCACCGGTCTCACCTTCGAGCGTTCCAGTACGCACGGTGGTGGCGCCATTACCCGAAAGAGCGGGAATGGATCATCGGATAACTGGGCACGAAGAGGGATCCCGTTCCGGCCCCGGGTCCCCTCCGGTTGTCCGGATCGGCTCGCACACCGTACGAACGGCGCGTCCCCCGGCGTCCGGCCTCGTTGAACGGAGCGACGTCCGGCCTCGTTGAACGGGGAAGGACACCCGGCCCCGGTTCGGCGGCCGGACGGCACGGCACGAAGGAGTCGGGCATGGCCCCACCCATGTCGGCGAACGGATTCCTGCACGCGCTCAGGGCGGAGGGCCTCACGGTCGCCGAGGTCGGCGACTGGCGGCACCACAACCGCAATCACAAGGGCCCCTGGGGGCCGGTGCACGGCGTGATGATCCACCACACGGTGACCCGGGGCAGCGCGCGCACGGTCGAGCTGTGCCGCGACGGCTCCGGGGACCTGCCCGGGCCGCTGTGCCACGGCGTGATCACCAAGGACGGCACGGTCCACCTGGTCGGCTACGGCCGCGCCAACCACGCCGGGCTCGGTGACGACGAGGTGCTGCGCGCGGTGATCGCCGAGAAGGGGCTGCCGCCGGACAACGAGGCGAACACCGACGGCAACCGGCATTTCTACGGCTTCGAGTGCGAGAACCTCGGCGACGGCGAGGAT
>NZ_BNBF01000007.1:150809-160246 GCF_014654935.1 Streptomyces capoamus | reverse complement strand
CCGTGGCCGCCGGAGCAGCTGGAGGCGATCACACGGGCCGCCGCGGCGCTGTGCCGGCACCACGGGTGGACGGAACGATCGGTCATCGGCCACCTGGAGTGGCAGCCGGGCAAGGTGGATCCCCGGGGCTTCACGATGGCCTGGCTGCGGGAACGGGTAAGGGAACGCCTCAAGGACTAGCACCGCGGGGGCGGGTGCGGAGGTGCGGGAGCGCGGACCAGGGGCCGAGGGCGGGAGCGGGAGCGCCGGTCCGGGCCCGGGGACATGGGCGGGAGCACCCTGACAGAGGCCTGCGGTCATGGGCGACAGCGCCTGACACGGGCCCGGGGTCACGGGCGGGAGCGGGAACTCGGGCCAAGGGGCGAGGGCGGGAGCGGGAGCGCCGGTCCGGGCCTGCAGACATGGGCGGGAGCGCCCTGACTGCGGCCTGGGGTCATGGGCGACAGCGCCTGGCACGGGCCTGGGGCCATGGGCGGGAGCGGGAACTCGGGCCAAGGGGCGGGAGCGGGAGCGAGAGCGCCGGTCCGGACCTGCGGACATGGGCGGGAGCACCCTGACTGCGGCCTGGGGGCATGGGCGGGAGCGGGAACTCGGGTCAAGGCGCCCGGGGTCACGGGCGGGAGCGCCTGACACAGGCCTGGGGGCATGGGCGCGAGCGCGGCTCGGGGGCGTGGCCGCGGCGGGAGCGCGGGGCGGGCGGCGGGACCGCGGTCGAGGGGCGGGGGACAATGAAGCCGTGACCAGCCCGGACCCGCTCGACTCCCGTCTGCCCTCCCCCGTGGAGGAGGTGCGGGACGCCCGGTTCGAGCGCCGTGGGCTCCGGCTGCTGCTCAAGCGCGACGATCTCATCCACCCCGACCTCATCGGCAACAAGTGGCGCAAGCTCGTGCCGAACCTCGCGGCGGCCTCCGGACGCCCGCTGGTCACCTTCGGCGGGGCCTACTCCAACCACCTGCGGGCCACCGCCGCCGCGGGCCGCCTGCTGGGCGTGCCGACCACGGGCGTGGTCCGCGGCCAGGAGCTGGCCGGCCGCCCGCTGAACCCGTCCCTGGCCCGGTGCGCGGCCGACGGCATGCGCCTGCACTTCGTCGACCGGTCGACGTACCGCCGCAAGACCGAGCCGGAGACGCTGGCCCGCGTGCTGCGCGCGGCCGGTGCCGAGGACGCCCATGTCGTGCCCGAGGGTGGCAGCAACGCCGAGGCGGTCCGCGGCTGCCGTGCCCTCGGCGCGGAACTGCGCGGCCACGCCGATGTCGTCGCGGTCGCCTGCGGCACCGGCGGCACCCTGGCGGGCCTCGCCGCCGGGCTGGCGGCCGGCCAGCGCGCGCTCGGCGTACCGGTGCTCAAGGGCGGCTTCCTGGCCGCCGACGTACAGGCCCTGCAGGAACGTGCCTTCGGCGCCCGCAGCGGCACCTGGTCCCTCGACGAGCGCTTCCACTGCGGGGGTTACGCCCGCATCCCCCCGGAACTGGAGGAGTTCGCACAGGACTTCGAGCAGCTCCACGCGGTGCCCGTCGAGCGTCTCTATGTCGCCAAATTGCTGTACGGGCTCGCCGCCCTCGCACAGGAGGGCGCCTTCGCGCGCGGGACGACGGTCGCCGCCGTCGTCACGGGACGGCCCTTCCCGGAGCCGGGGACGGCCGTCCCGGAACGCTAGCCGGCCTCCCGGTAGGCCGCCGCCTCCTCCAGGTCCAGGCGCCGCAGCAGCGCGCGCAGCATCTCGTCGTCGATGTAGCGCAGGTCGCGCAGCCTGACGAAGACCTCGCGCTCGGCGCTGATCATCTCGCGGGACAGCCGGCGGTAGGTGTCGTCCACGGACTCCCCGGTCACCGGGTTGACCTGGCCGAGCCGCTCCCAGACGGCGTCGCGGCGGCGCTCCATGACATTGCGCAGCCGGTCGGCCAGCGGCGGCGGCAGGGCGTTGCGCTCGTCGGAGAGGAGCTCGTCGAGCCGGGTCTCGGCGGCCCGCGAGGCCTGGGCCTGGGCGTTGGCCTCGGCGAGCGTCTCGGCCTGCCGGTCGCGGCCGGGGAACCGCAGCAACCGGATCAGGGGCGGCAGCGTCACGCCCTGGACGACGAGGGTGCCGATGACGGTGGTGAAGGTCAGGAAGAGGACCAGGTTGCGGGGGCCGTCGGCCATGGACGACGGGATGGAGAAGGCGATGGCCAGGGAGACGACCCCGCGCATCCCGGCCCACGAGGTGACCATCGCGCCCCGCCAGGTGGGGTTCTGCTCGCGCTCCCGGATGCGGGCCGACAGCAGCCGGGGCAGGAAGGTGGCGGGGTACACCCAGACGAACCGGGCCACCACCACGACCAGGAAGACGGCGGCCGCGTACCAGACGGCGGAGCCGCCCTCGTACCGGCCGAGCCGCTCGAGGACGATCGGCAGCTGCAGGCCGATCAGGGCGAACACCGCGGACTCCAGTACGAAGGCGACCATCTTCCACACCGCCTCCTCCTGGAGCCGGGTGGCGAAGTCGACCTCCCACGCGCGGTGGCCGAGGTAGAGGGCGACGACCACCACGGCGAGCACCCCGGAGGCGTGCGCCTGCTCGGCGACCCCGTAGGCGACGAACGGGATCAGCAGCGAGAGCGTGTTCTGCAGCAGGGGCTCGGTCAGGTGCGTGCGCAGCCAGTGCAGGGGCGCCATGAGGACGAGGCCGATGCCGACACCGCCGACCGCGGCGAGCGCGAACTCGCCGATGCCGCCCGCCCAGGTGGCCCCCTCGCCGACGGCGGCGCCGAGCGCCACCTTGTAGGCGGTGATCGCGGTGGCGTCGTTCAGCAGGGACTCGCCCTGGAGGATGGTGGTGATCCGGGAGGGCAGGCCGACCCGGCGCGCGACCGCCGTGGCGGCCACCGCGTCCGGCGGGGCCACCACCGCGCCCAGCACCAGGGCCGCCGGCAGCGACAGCCCGGGGACGAGCAGATAGGCGGCCCAGCCGACGACGACGGTCGCGAAGAGCACGTAGCCCACGGACAGCAGCGCCACCGGCCGCAGCTGCGCCCGCAGGTCGAGGTAGGAGCTGTCGACGGCGGAGGTGTACAGCAGCGGGGGCAGCAGCAGCGGCAGCACGACGTGCGGATCGAGGGTGTACGACGGCACCCCGGGGATGTAGGAGACCGCCAGCCCGACCGCGACCAGCAGCAGCGGCGCCGGCGCGGGGGTGCGCCGGGCCGCCGCGGCCACCACGGCGCTGCCCGCCACCAGCAACAGCAGGGGCATCACGTCCATGGTCCTCGCCCACCCTCGTGTTCCGCGCGGCCACCCGCACGCCCGTCGTAATCTGGCAATCATGAAACAGTGCACGCACGCCGACGCGCTGCCGCACCCGGAACCGGAGCCCCTCGACGAGACCTGTCCGGAGTGCCTGCGCGACGGGACGCACCCGGTGCAGCTGCGGCTCTGCCTGACCTGCGGCCACGTCGGCTGCTGCGACTCGTCGCCGGGGCGGCACGCGACGGAGCACCACGCGAGGACCGGCCACCCGGTGATGCGGACCTTCGAGCCCGGCGAGGACTGGCGGTGGTGCTTCGTCGACCACGTGCTCGTCTGAGTGTTGCCGTCCGACCGTTCCCGTCCGACCGTGTTCTCGTGTGACACTGCATGCGGCGGCTGCCGCACGACGGTTCGAGCGTCTGACGTCTGGGTACGTCAACCCGGCGCGCGCTCTTCCCTTTTGGGCCCGCCCACCCTCTAGACACGGAGCGTATCCACAGCTTTACTGTGAGTGACGCCAGGGGGTTGGGGTCCCGGGACAGGAACGTTCGGAGCGCGATAGCGTCACCGCTTGAACCATGTACGCGTTACCCCGGGGGGCGACCCTCGGCCCCGTAAAGCTTGTACCACCATGGAGGTGAGGGTGTCCCAGATCGCAGGCGAGCCCGCGGCGAACCAGGACTTCGTGGAAGTCCGGCTGCCGGCTGCGGGTGCCTACCTGTCGGTGCTGCGGACGGCCACGGCCGGTCTCGCGGCCCGCTTGGACTTCACCCTGGACGAGATCGAGGACCTGCGCATCGCGGTGGACGAGGCCTGCGCCATCCTGCTCCAGCAGGCCGTGCCCGGCTCCGTGCTCAGCTGCGTCTTCCGGCTCGTCGACGACTCACTGGAAGTCACGGTGTCGGCGCCGACCACGGACGGCCACGCCCCCTCGCGGGACACCTTCGCCTGGACCGTGCTGTCGGCTCTGGCGGGCAAGGTCTCGTCCGCCGTGGACGAGGACAAGACGGTGTCGATCAGCCTCTACAAACAGCGTGGCGCCGGCCCCGGGCCGGCGTGAGGAACGGGGACGGGCCGGTGCGGGACGAAGAGCGCGGCACGCGAGAGCTGCCGACCGGGGACGGGGGTGCCTCCTGGTCGAGCGGCGCCGAGACCTCCGGGGCGGGTCCCCAGGGCGGTTCCCGGCGCATGGCGGACGGCATCGACGGCATCCCCGAGCAGGCCAGACCGCACCCGGAGGACGACTCCGCGCGGGTCGACGGTGACGGTGCCCCGGAGGGCACGCCGCCGGAGGCGCGCGACGGCGCCGGTCCCGCCGTCCGCG
This sequence comes from Streptomyces capoamus, assembly GCF_014654935.1. GTDB lineage: Bacteria > Actinomycetota > Actinomycetes > Streptomycetales > Streptomycetaceae > Streptomyces > Streptomyces capoamus. The sequence goes on along the minus strand of NZ_BNBF01000007.1, from coordinate 155,700 downwards.
CGGGGGCCACGGCTCGGGGAAGGGCTACGGGCGGGACGATGAGCGAGCACGAGCGATACGCCGAGGACGAGGCGCCGGGTGCGGAGGCCGTGCAGGCCGTGCAGCACGGCCCGCAGGACCGCAGCGGGGCGCGGGCGCTGTTCGTGGAGCTGCGCAAGCTGGACGCGGGCAGCGCGGAGTACGCGGAGCTGCGCAACCGGCTGGTCCGTATGCACCTGCCGCTCGTGGAGCACCTGGCGCGCCGGTTCCGCAACCGCGGCGAGCCGCTGGACGACCTCACCCAGGTCGCCACGATCGGTCTGATCAAGTCCGTCGACCGGTTCGACCCCGAGCGCGGCGTGGAGTTCTCCACGTACGCCACCCCGACCGTGGTCGGCGAGATCAAGCGCCACTTCCGCGACAAGGGCTGGGCGGTCCGCGTGCCGCGCCGGCTGCAGGAGCTGCGGCTTTCGCTGACCACCGCCACGGCCGAGCTGTCCCAGCTGCACGGCCGCTCCCCGACGGTCCACGAGCTGGCCGAGAAGCTCGCCATCTCGGAGGAGGAGGTCCTGGAGGGCCTGGAGTCCGCGAACGCGTACTCCACGCTGTCCCTGGACGTTGCCGACACGGACGACGAGTCGCCGGCGGTCGCCGACACCCTGGGCGCCGAGGACGAGGCGCTGGAGGGCGTGGAGTACCGCGAGTCCCTCAAGCCGCTGCTGGAGGACCTGCCGCCGCGCGAGAAGCGGATCCTGCTGCTGCGCTTCTTCGGGAACATGACCCAGTCGCAGATCGCGCAGGAGGTCGGCATCTCGCAGATGCACGTCTCCCGGCTGCTCGCCCGCACGCTGGCCCAGCTGCGGGAGAAGCTGCTCGTGGAGGAATGAGCCCTACTGAGCCCTACTGAGCCCTACTCGGACCGGCCGGGCCCCTTGATCCCGAGGGCCCGGGTCGTCTCGCCGTTGACTAGGAGCACCAGCGCCGCGACGGCGACCACCGCCAGGGCGATGCCGGCCGGGATGGCCATGCTGTCGGCCCGGAGCAGGTTGTAGGCCACCGGAAGGGCCATGACCTGGGTGATCACCGCGGGGCCCCGGCTCCAGCCGCGGCGCAGCAGCAGGCCGCGCGCGGCGAGCAGCGGCAGCAGCGCGAGCACGGCCAGGGTGATCCCGAGGGTCACGGCCTGCTGCCGGTCGTCCGGGGCGCCGGTGAGCCCGAGGACGAGCACCCACAGGCCGCCGGCCAGCAGGGCGGTTCCCTCCAGCGCGGCCAGCGCCGCCGCGTACGTCAGCCGGCGCGGGCGCGGTGCCGCGGGCGCGGCGGCTTCGGCGGTGTCCGGGGCGGGGTTCTGCTGACTGCTCACCCCAGCAGGGTAGCTCTCCCCCGGGGGCCCACCGCCGGGGCCCGCGCTCCTGGGTGTCCAGGCTCACGCCCTGGTCTCTTACCGGATCCCTACCTCGGTCTGGGCCCTGTACCCCCCAGTAGGTACGCTGCCTTGCATGCGTGCACTCCTCGTGGTCAACCCGGCGGCAACCACCACAAGCGCACGCAGACGTGACGTGCTGATCCACGCGCTGGCGAGCGAGATGAAGCTGGAGGCGGTCACCACCGAGTACCGGGGCCACGCCCGGGACCTCGGCCGGCAGGCGGCGGAGAGCGACGACATCGACATGGTGGTGGCCCTCGGCGGCGACGGCACGGTCAACGAGGTGGTCAACGGCCTGCTGCACGCCGGCCCCGCCCCGGACCGCCTCCCCGGCCTCGCCGTCGTGCCCGGCGGCTCCACGAACGTCTTCGCCCGCGCCCTGGGGCTGCCCAACGATCCCGTCGAGGCCACCGGCGCCCTGCTGGACGCGCTCAGGGAGGGCAGCGAACGGGTCGTCGGCCTCGGGCTGACCTCGGGCACCCCGGGCACGGAGGACGAGGCGGTGCCGGCCCGCTGGTTCACCTTCAACGCCGGGCTCGGGTTCGACGCGGGCGTGGTGGGCCGGGTCGAGCAGCAGCGCGAGCGCGGGAAGAAGTCGACGCACGCGCTCTACGTCCGCCAGGTGGTCCGGCAGTTCCTCGGCGAGCAGCACCGCCGGCACGGCACGATCACGCTCGAACGGCCCGGCGCGGATCCGGTCGAGGACCTTGTGGTCGCCATAGTCTCGAACACGTCGCCGTGGACCTATCTCGGCAATCGCCCCATGTATACGTCGCCTAAGGCCTCGTTCGACACCGGGATCGACGTGCTCGGTCTCAGCCGTCTGTCGACCGCCGCGGTTGCCCGGTATGGCACCCAGTTGCTCACTTCGTCCCCCGAGCGGGGACCGCAGGGCAAGCATGCCCTCGCCCTGCACGATCTGGACCAGTTCACCTTGCATTCGAAGGCACCCCTGCCCCTGCAGATGGACGGTGACCACCTGGGGCTGCGTACTAGCGTGACGTTCACAGGCGTACGCCGTGCACTGCGTGTGATTGTGTGAGCGGAACGGGCCAAAGTCCTTTCACTCGAACGTTTAGGCCAGGATCCACCCCATGGAAGTACGGCTGTGACCTAGTCGACACCGAGGAATCAAAAAAAACTTTCCGGAAGGGGTTGTATCCGCCGCTGAGGTTTGCGAGTCTCTACGTGGCGATCGGGACGGCCCGCAACACCAGCCTCCACTGATCACCGGAACCCCTCTACAAAACACAGGACCACGCCGGGTGAAGACTCGGCGGTCGGCCCTTCACTTGTTGAGGGATTCGTGAAAGCGTTCACATTCACAAGCAACTTGCACGTAATACCAAGGAGAGGTAGCAGCCATGGACTGGCGTCACAACGCCGTTTGCCGCGAGGAAGACCCCGAGCTCTTCTTCCCCATCGGCAACACCGGTCCTGCGCTGCTGCAGATCGAGGAAGCCAAGGCCGTCTGCCGTCGCTGCCCGGTGATCGAGCAGTGTCTGCAGTGGGCGCTCGAGTCCGGTCAGGACTCCGGCGTCTGGGGTGGTCTCAGCGAGGACGAGCGCCGCGCCATGAAGCGCCGCGCCGCTCGCAACCGGGCTCGTCAGGCCTCCGCCTGACATACCCACCCCTGCTGACAGCCTGAGCTTGGCGGCGCGCACAGCACGTACGCATCTCCCGCCCCCGAGCCGCAGCGCGCAGTACATCAACGAGCATCAGCCTCGGACCAACGGCGGTCCGGGGCTTTTTGCTGTGCCCTCTCCCCCGTGATGCCCGCTGCCCCGTGATGCCCGCTCCCCCGTGAAGCCGCCGGCTCACTTCTGGGCGCGCACCGGAATGTCGAGGATCACCCGGGTCCCCCGCTCGGGCGCCGGCACCATGTCGAACGTGCCGCCCAACTCGCCCTCCACCAGCGTCCGCACGATCTGCAGGCCGAGGTTGCCCGAGCGGTGCGGGTCGAAGCCCTCGGGCAGGCCGACGCCGTCGTCCTGGACGGTGACCAGCAGCCGGGCCTCCTTGGTGGTGCCGCCCCGGACGGCCGAGACCTCGACCGTGCCGGTGTCGCCCTCGCGGAAGCCGTGCTCCAGGGCGTTCTGCAGGATCTCGGTGAGAACCATGGACAACGGGGTGGCGACCTCGGCGTCGAGTATGCCGAACCGTCCGCTGCGCCGGCCGGTCACCTTGCCCGGCGAGATCTCGGCGACCATCGCGAGCACGCGGTCGGCGATGTCGTCGAACTCCACCCGCTCGTCGAGGTTCTGGGAGAGCGTCTCGTGGACGATGGCGATGGAGCCGACCCGGCGGACCGCCTCCTCCAGCGCCTCCCGGCCGCGCTCGGAGTCGATGCGCCGGGCCTGGAGCCTGAGCAGCGCGGCGACCGTCTGGAGGTTGTTCTTCACCCGGTGGTGGATCTCCCGGATGGTGGCGTCCTTGGTGATCAACTCACGTTCGCGGCGCCGCAGTTCGGTGACGTCCCGGAGCAGCACCAGCGAACCGATGCGGGTGCCCTTGGGCTTGAGCGGGATGGCCCGGAACTGGATGACGCCGTCACCGGACTCGATCTCGAACTCGCGCGGGGCCCAGCCGCTGGCCACCTTGGCGAGCGCCTCGTCCACCGGGCCACGGGTCGGGGCGAGTTCGGCGGTGGTCTGCCCGAGGTGGTGGCCGACCAGGTCGGCGGCGAGGCCGAGGCGGTGGTAGGCGGACAGGGCGTTCGGGGAGGCGTACTGGACGATGCCGTCCGCGTCCAGCCGGATCAGGCCGTCACCGACGCGCGGGGAGGCGTCCATGTCGACCTGCTGGTCGGGGAACGGGAAGGAACCGGCCGCGATCATCTGCGCCAGGTCGGAGGCGCTCTGGAGGTAGGTCAGCTCCAGGCGGCTCGGGGTGCGCACGGTGAGCAGGTTGGTGTTCCGGGCGATCACGCCGAGGACGCGGCCCTCACGCCGTACGGGGATGGACTCGACCCGTACGGGGACCTCCTCGCGCCACTCCGGGTCGCCCTCGCGCACGATCCGGCCCTCGTCCAGCGCCGCGTCCAGCATGGGCCGCCGGCCGCGCGGGACGAGGTGGCCGACCATGTCGTCCTGGTAGGAGGTCGGGCCGGTGTTGGGCCGCATCTGGGCGACCGAGACGTACCGGGTGCCGTCCCGGGTCGGGACCCAGAGCACCAGGTCGGCGAAGGAGAGGTCGGAGAGCAGCTGCCACTCCGAGACCAGCAGGTGCAGCCACTCGAGGTCGGAGTCGTCGAGGGCGGTGTGCTGGCGTACGAGTTCGTTCATGGAGGGCACGTGTGCGAGCGTACCCGGGGCCTCACGGGTGGCTGAAAAAACACCCGCGGGCCGCGGCGCCTGGAAGGGACCCTCAACCCTCCCGGCACCGCAGCCCGGAGCATCATCGGCCGTGGGGTGTGCGGTCCCGGTCGGCCGAAGGTCGAGGAGCCGGGGCAGTCAGGGCAGAGAGCTCCGGTTCCTCGATCCGCCT
>NZ_BNBF01000007.1:149260-150755 GCF_014654935.1 Streptomyces capoamus | reverse complement strand
TCCTGTGCGGGGAAGACGGAGGCTTGTTCTCTTCGATTGTGGACTAGACCATGAGGGCGTGTCCATGGCGTGGAGGCGTCCCGCGCGGGCGCATCCACGGCACTCGATGCCACGCAGCCTAGCCCGCCCGGGTCACTCGTGGGGCCGGATGCCCGTGCCAATTTCCCCACCGCCCCCCGCCTCCGCCCCCGAACCCGCAGGGCGCGGACGGCGACGACCCCGCCGACCGGATCAGCGCGCGGTGGACGGCCGGGCCGGAGCAGCCCTCGGCCACGCGGATCCGGCCGGGGCGCCCGCGCGGATCCGGCCGGGGTCCGGCGCCCGGGCCCGGCGCCCCGGCAGCGCGCCGACAGCCCAGGTCGAACTGCGCGGGACGACCCTGCCCGTGCCCCTTGGCCCCGCCCCCGGTGCGGAACCGCTGCGGACCGTGCGCCACCAGGTACCTTGGGCGTTGTCGCCGGCGGCCCAGATGTAGTCGGTGCCCTTGACCCGGACCCGGCCGGTTTCTCCCTCGCCGTGCCGGAGGGCTTCACCCGCAGCCCGCCGGGGGGCGGCGCCGCGAGCCAGTGGCCGGGCGCATCACCGGCCCGGCCCCTCCACTGATGCTGCGGGCTCCCCCAAGGTGCAGGTCAACCCGGCGACCTACGCGCTGGTAGGCCCCGATCCCGGACATGGTGCCCGGTACGCCGTCCCGGCGCACCGGCGGCCTCCCTGGCCCGACGCCTGCCCGATTTCGCCCTCCGGTCCCCGCCCTCCAGGACCCCGGTTCTGTTAGATTGGTCTAAACCACATAGAGACGCACAGAGCCCTCTTCAGAACGGCAGGCCCAGCGTGGAAGTTGTCATCGTTCCGGATGCCGCGGCCGGCGGCGAGCTGATCGCCGAGGCCATGGCCCAGCTGCTGCGACGCAAGCCCGACGCCCTGCTCGGTGTGGCCACCGGCTCCACCCCGCTGCCCGTCTACCAGGCGCTGACCGCCAAGGTCCGCTCCGGTGCCGTGGACGTCTCACGGGCGCGGATAGCGCAGCTGGACGAGTACGTGGGACTGCCCGCGGACCACCCGGAGTCCTACCGCTCGGTGCTGCGCCGCGAGGTGCTGGAGCCGCTCGGGATGGACATGGCGGCGTTCCTGGGGCCGGACGGCACGGCCCAGGACGTCCAGGCGGCGTGCGAGGCGTACGACCGTGCGCTCGCCGAGGCCGGCGGGGTCGACCTCCAGCTGCTCGGCATCGGGACCGACGGGCACATCGGGTTCAACGAGCCGTGCTCCTCGCTCGCCTCGCGCACCCGGATCAAGACGCTGACCGAACAGACCCGGATCGACAACGCCCGCTTCTTCGACGGCGACATCGGGCAGGTCCCGCACCACGTCATCACCCAGGGCATCGGGACGATCCTGGAGGCCCGGCACCTGGTGCTGCTGGCGACCGGCGAGGGCAAGGCCGACGCGGTCGCCGCGACCGTCGAGGGGCCGGTGGCCGCCGTGTGCCCCGCCT
>NZ_BNBF01000007.1:147010-149209 GCF_014654935.1 Streptomyces capoamus | reverse complement strand
CCGCGCTCCAGCTGCACCCGCACGCCACGGTGGTCGTCGACGAGGCCGCCGCGTCCAAGCTGAAGCTGGCCGACTACTTCCGCCACACCTATGCCGGCAAGCCGGCCTGGCAGGGCATCTGACCCCGGCCGCCGTCGCGCCCGCGGGACCGTGGGGAACGCTCACCCTCACGATGGACTAGACCAGCAGCGGGTGCGACGGTATATAGAGGAGATCACGGAGCGTGCGGGGTGGAGTGCTGGGACGACAACCCGTGCCACGATGGGCCGTGGCCGACGGGGATGTCGGTCGCTTCGGCATCCGGAGCCGGGAAGGCAGAGCATGAGCACCGACGTCAGCAGTGCGGAGAACGAGACCGGCACCACCCGTACCGCGCGCGTGCCCAAGTACTACCGCTTGAAGAAGCACCTGCTCGACATGACAGAGACCCAGGCGCCGGGCACACCGGTCCCGCCGGAGCGCACGCTGGCCGCCGAGTTCGACACCTCCCGCACCACGGTGCGCCAGGCCCTGCAGGAGCTGGTGGTGGAGGGCCGGCTGGAACGCATCCAGGGCAAGGGCACCTTCGTGGCCAAGCCCAAGGTCTCCCAGGCCCTGCAGCTGACCTCCTACACCGAGGACATGCGCGCCCAGGGCCTGGAGCCGACCTCACAGCTGCTGGACATCGGGTACATCACCGCCGACGACCGGCTCGCCGAGCTGCTCGACATCACCCCGGGCGGGCGCGTGCTGCGCATCGAGCGGCTCCGCATGGCCAACGGCGAGCCGATGGCGATCGAGACCACCCACCTGTCCGCCAAGCGCTTCCCGGCGCTCAGGCGCTCGCTGGCGAAGTACACCTCCCTGTACACCGCGCTGGCCGAGGTCTACGACGTCCACCTCGCCGAGGCCGAGGAGACCATCGAGACCTCCCTGGCCACCCCGCGCGAGGCGGGTCTGCTGGGCACCGACGTGGGCCTGCCGATGCTGATGCTCTCGCGCCACTCGCTGGACCGTGAGGGCGGACCGGTGGAGTGGGTGCGCTCGGTGTACCGCGGGGACCGGTACAAGTTCGTGGCCCGGCTGAAGCGGCCCGTGGAGTGACCCGCGGGCACGTTCGCTGAATCGATATACCGATACGCGGACGAGGTCTTCCACTCCCGCGACGGCGTCACCTAGATTGCCTGCCCGTGACACAGGTGATCAGCGAGGGGACGGAGCCGTGGCATGTCCGAAACGCCTGAAGTGAGACCACCGGTGGTGACACCGGGCCGGGTGATCATCGCCCTGTGTCTGATCGCGCCCTTCGTGGCGATGCTGTGGGTCGGCTCGTACGCCAAGACCGATCCCGCGTTCATCGGGATCCCGTTCTTCTACTGGTACCAGATGCTCTGGGTGCTGATCTCCACCGCGCTCACCATGCTGGCGTACCAGCTCTGGCGGCGTGACCAGCGCTCCCGCAAGGGCGCGGACGGGGGTGCGGCGAAGTGAAGGACGGCGTCAACGGCGTCGCGCTCGGCGTCTTCATCTTCTTCTTCCTGGCCGTCACGGTCATGGGCTTCCTGGCCGCGCGCTGGCGCAGGGCCGAGAACGAGCACTCCCTGGACGAGTGGGGCCTGGGCGGCCGGTCGTTCGGCACCTGGATCACCTGGTTCCTGCTCGGCGGTGACCTGTACACGGCCTACACCTTCGTCGCCGTACCGGCGGCGATCTACGCGGCGGGCGCGTCCGGCTTCTTCGCGGTGCCGTACACGATCCTGGTGTACCCGCTGATCTTCACCTTCCTGCCGCGCCTGTGGTCGGTCTCGCACCGGCACGGGTACGTCACCACCTCCGACTTCGTGCGCGGCCGGTTCGGCTCCAAGAGCCTGTCGCTGGCGGTGGCGGTGACCGGCATCCTGGCGACCATGCCGTACATCGCGCTCCAGCTGGTCGGCATCCAGGCGGTGCTGGACGTGATGGGCGTCGGCGGCGGCGAGAACACCAACTGGTTCGTCAAGGACCTGCCGCTGCTCATCGCCTTCGGCGTGCTGGCGGCCTACACCTACTCGTCGGGCCTGCGCGCCCCCGCCCTGATCGCGTTCGTCAAGGACGCGCTGATCTACCTCGTGATCGCGGTGGCGATCATCTACATCCCGATCAAGCTGGGCGGGTTCGACGACATCTTCGCCAAGGCGGGTCACGCCTTCAGCCAGGTGAACAAGGCCACCGGAGAGCCCC
>NZ_BNBF01000007.1:144946-146976 GCF_014654935.1 Streptomyces capoamus | reverse complement strand
GCGGCGCACTGGCGCCGGGGGAGGCGAAGCAGTGGACGTACGCCACCCTGGCCCTCGGCTCCGCGCTCGCGCTGTTCATGTACCCGCACTCGATCACCGCGACCCTGTCGTCCAGGAGCCGTGAGGTGATCCGCCGCAACACCACGATCCTGCCGCTGTACTCCCTCATGCTGGGCCTGCTGGCGCTGCTGGGCTTCATGGCGATCGCGGCCGGGGTCAAGGTCACCAACGGCCAGCTGGCCATCCCGCAGCTGTTCGAGGACATGTTCCCCGACTGGTTCGCGGGCGTGGCCTTCGCGGCGATCGGCATCGGCGCCCTGGTCCCGGCGGCGATCATGTCCATCGCGGCGGCCAACCTGTTCACCCGCAACATCTACAAGGACTTCATCAAGCCCGACGCGACGGCCGAGCAGGAGACCAAGGTCTCCAAGCTGGTCTCGCTGCTGGTGAAGGTCGGTGCCCTGGTCTTCGTCCTCACCATGGACAAGACCGTCGCCATCAACTTCCAGCTGCTGGGCGGCATCTGGATCCTGCAGACCTTCCCGGCCCTGGTCGGCGGCCTGTTCACCCGCTGGTTCCACCGCTGGGCGCTGCTGGCCGGCTGGGCGGCCGGCATGATCTACGGCACGGCCGCGGCGTACGGCATCGCCTCGCCGACCCAGGAGCACTTCGGTGGCAACGCCAAGGAGATCCCGGGCATCGGCGAGATCGGCTACATCGGCCTCACGGCGTTCGTCCTGAATGCCGTGGTGACCGTGGTCCTGACGGTCGTCCTGCGGGCCGCGAAGGCCCCCGACGGTGTCGACGAGACCCGGCCGGAGGACTACACGGCCGACGCCGGCGACCCGGGTGTCCAGGTGGAACTGCCACCGGCCACCGCGGGCGCGGGTCACTAGGCGACCGCCGCTCCACGGGCCGTCGGAGACACCTCCGGCGGCCCGTCGGCGTACCTGCGGGCCGGCCGGGGCCGGCGTACGCGTCACCTCTCCGACACCGGACCGGCACAACATCTGGGGGTGCCATGAGAACCCGGCACTAGATGTATGCTCGTGATCGCTGTCGCCGCAGGGGAATCCGGTGCGAATCCGGAACTGTCCCGCAACGGTGTACCTGCGCGCGCCCGCGCGCCTGTTGAGTCCGAGGACCTGCCGGCAGCACACCCGGACGTCCGGTCCGGGTGGGTTGTGAACGTCCGGGCCTCGCGGAGTGGGCCGGTGGACGCGGCGCCGTGCGCGCTCGTGGCTGCCCCCTGCCCTCCGCCGGGCCCCCGTGCCGAGCGAGGGAGAGCCCCACGTGACCATCGCGCCAGCCGACCCGGCTTCAGTCAGCGAGCTGGAGACCGACGGTCCCGGTACCGCACTGCTGCGGACCCTGACCGAGCTGACCGCCGACCTGCCCGACGCCGACCCGGGGCGGATCGCCGCGGCCGCGCTGCGCGGCCGGTCCTCGCGGGCCGACGAGGCGGAGCTGCGTGAGCTGGCCACGGAGGCGGCCGCCGGCCTGATCTCCGAGGACCCCGCCTACTCGAAGCTGGCCGCCCGGCTGCTGACCCTCACCATCCGGGACGAGGCCGCCTCGCAGGGCGTGACGTCCTTCACCGGCTCCATCGTGGTCGGGCACCGCGAGGGCCTCATCGCCGACCGCACCGCCGAGTTCGCGCGGCTGCACGCCGAGCGGCTGGACGCGCTGGTCGACGCCTCGGCCGACGACCGCTTCGGCTACTTCGGCCTGCGCACGGTCTACAGCCGTTACCTGCTGCGCCACCCGATCACCCGCAAGGTGATCGAGACGCCGCAGCACTTCATGCTGCGGGTGGCGAGCGGTCTGGCGGAGGACGACACGAGCCGCTCGGTGGACGAAGTGGCGGCCCTGTACGGGCTGATGAGCCGCATGGACTACCTGCCGTCCTCCCCCACCCTGTTCAACTCCGGCACCCGGCACCCGCAGATGTCGTCCTGCTACCTGCTGGACTCGCCGCTGGACGAGCTGGACTCCCTCTACGACCGCTACCACCAGGTGGCCCGGCTGTC
>NZ_BNBF01000007.1:141484-144892 GCF_014654935.1 Streptomyces capoamus | reverse complement strand
GAAGCACGCCGGCGGCATCGGTCTGTCGTACTCCCGCATCCGCTCGCGGGGTTCGCTGATCCGCGGGACCAACGGGCACTCCAACGGCATCGTGCCGTTCCTGAAGACCCTGGACGCCTCCGTCGCAGCGGTGAACCAGGGCGGCCGGCGCAAGGGCGCGGCCGCGGTCTACCTGGAGACCTGGCACTCCGACATCGAGGAGTTCCTGGAGCTGCGGGACAACACCGGCGAGGACGCCCGCCGCACGCACAACCTCAACCTGGCGCACTGGATCCCGGACGAGTTCATGCGCCGGGTGAACGCCGACGGGCAGTGGTCGCTGTTCTCCCCCTCGGACGTGCCCGAGCTGGTCGACCTGTGGGGCGAGGAGTTCGACGCCGCCTACCGCAAGGCCGAGGCCGCCGGGCTGGCCAGGAAGACGCTGCCCGCGCGGGAGCTGTACGGCCGGATGATGCGCACCCTGGCCCAGACCGGCAACGGCTGGATGACCTTCAAGGACGCCGCCAACCGCACCGCCAACCAGACCGCCCTGCCCGGCAACGTCGTCCACTCCTCCAACCTGTGCACCGAGATCCTGGAGGTCACCAGCGACGGTGAGACGGCCGTGTGCAACCTCGGCTCGGTCAACCTCGGCGCCTTCGTGCGCGGCGGGGACATCGACTGGGAGCGCCTGGACGAGACCGTCCGGACCGCCGTGACCTTCCTCGACCGGGTCGTGGACATCAACTTCTACCCGACCGAGCAGGCGGGCCGTTCCAACGCCAAGTGGCGTCCGGTCGGCCTGGGTGCGATGGGTCTGCAGGACGTCTTCTTCAAGCTGCGCCTGCCGTTCGACTCCCCCGAGGCGAAGGCGCTCTCGACGCGGATCGCCGAGCGGATCATGCTCGCCGCCTACGAGGCGTCCGCCGACCTCGCCGAGCGCAACGGCCCGCTGCCCGCCTGGGAGCAGACCCGCACCGCCCGCGGCGTGCTGCACCCCGACCACTACGACGTCGAGCTGACGTGGCCCGAGCGCTGGGACGCCCTGCGCCGGCGCATCGCGGAGACGGGCATGCGCAACTCGCTGCTCCTCGCGATCGCGCCGACGGCCACCATCGCGTCCATCGCCGGCGTGTACGAGTGCATCGAGCCGCAGGTGTCCAACCTGTTCAAGCGCGAGACGCTCTCCGGTGAGTTCCTCCAGGTCAACTCCTACCTGGTGCAGGACCTGAAGGATATCGGCGTCTGGGACGCCCGTACCCGCGAGGCCCTGCGCGACTCCAACGGCTCCGTGCAGGAGTTCCGCTGGATCCCCGAGGAGGTGCGCGCGCTGTACCGCACGGCCTGGGAGATCCCCCAGCGCGGCCTCATCGACATGGCCGCCGCCCGTACACCGTTCCTCGACCAGGCCCAGTCGCTGAACCTGTTCCTGGAGACGCCGACCATCGGCAAGCTCTCCTCGATGTACGCCTACGCCTGGAAGTCCGGCCTGAAGACGACGTACTACCTGCGCTCGCGGCCCGCGACGCGCATCGCCCGCGCCGCCCAGGGCCAGGCGCAGGCCGCCAAGCCCCTCCCCGTGCAGCAGGTCGCCGAGCCCGACGCGATCGCCTGCTCCCTGGAAAACCCCGAGTCCTGCGAGGCCTGCCAGTAATGACCAGCCGCACCACCAACCTGCTCGACCCCGGCTTCGAGTTGACTCTCCGCCCCATGCGCTACCCCGACTTCTACGAGCGCTACCGGGACGCCATCAAGAACACCTGGACCGTCGAGGAGGTCGACCTCCACTCCGACGTCGCCGACCTCGCCAAGCTCACCCCCGAGGAACAGCACCTCATCGGCCGCCTCGTGGCCTTCTTCGCCACCGGCGACTCCATCGTCGCCAACAACCTGGTGCTCACCCTCTACAAGCACATCAACTCCCCCGAAGCCCGCCTCTACCTCAGCCGGCAGCTCTTCGAGGAAGCCGTCCACGTCCAGTTCTACCTGACCCTGCTGGACACCTACCTGCCCGATCCGGAGGACCGCGCCGCCGCCTTCGCCGCCGTGGAGAACATCCCCTCCATCCGCGAGAAGGCCGGGTTCTGCTTCAAGTGGATCAACGAGGTCGAGAAGCTCGACCGGCTGGAGACCCAGGCCGACCGCCGCCGGTTCCTGCTGAACCTGATCTGCTTCGCGGCCTGCATCGAGGGCCTCTTCTTCTACGGCGCCTTCGCCTACGTCTACTGGTTCCGCAGCCGCGGCCTGCTGCACGGCCTCGCCACCGGCACCAACTGGGTGTTCCGCGACGAGACCATGCACATGAGCTTCGCCTTCGACGTCGTCGACACCGTCCGCAAGGAAGAACCCGAGCTCTTCGACGACCAGCTCCAGCAGCAGGTCACCGACATGCTCAGGGAGGCCGTCGAGGCCGAGCTGCAGTTCGCGCGTGACCTGTGCGGCGACGGCCTGCCGGGCATGAACACCGACTCCATGCGGCAGTACCTGGAGTGTGTCGCCGACCAGCGCCTCACCCGCCTGGGCTTCGCCCCGGTCTACGGCTCCGAGAACCCCTTCTCCTTCATGGAGCTGCAGGGCGTCCAGGAGCTGACGAACTTCTTCGAGCGCCGCCCGTCGGCGTACCAGGTGGCCGTGGAGGGCACGGTCGACCTGGACGAGGACTTCTGAGCGACCGCCGCCTCCGGCTCCCCGGCGCCGCCCGTCCGCACGGCCCAGGCCGTGCGGCCCCGGGCGGCGCCGTCCGTCGTGCCGGGAGCGCCGGGGCCGTCAGGCGGGGCGGGCCGCGCCGTGACGCCTCGTGCGGGGCCGGTCCTGAGGGGCCGGCTCGGCGTGCGGCCCCGGCTGCCGGGCGGCCTGCCTGAGCTGCCGGTCGATGCGCCGCTCGCGCAGGGCACCGAGCAGGGAGGGCAGGATCAGGAGGACCAGGATCCCGAGGGTGGTGAGCATTCCGATCAGGCCTTCGATCTGGTTTCCGTTCATGCACACCACTGTCGCGCCGGATGCTCCTTACCGGCAGTGGCAGTACTGCCGTGGACCCTCGAATTACTGCCAACGGTGGGGCACACTGGCCGCATGCTGAAGAACGTGGCCGCCGTGCTGCTGAACGGGGTGCACCCCTTCGAGCTGGGTGTCGTGTGCGAGGTGTTCGGCATCGACCGCAGCGACGAGGGGCTGCCCGTGTACGACTTCGCCGTGGTGTCGGCGGAGGGGCCCGAGCTGAGCACGCACTGCGGGTTCACCGTGTCCACGCCGTACGGCCTGGACCGGCTCGAGGAGGCCGACCTGATCGCCGTACCGGCCGGGGAGACCTATGCGGAGCGCGAGTATCCGCCGGAGCTGCTGGCCGCGCTGCGGCGGGCCGTGGACCGCGGCTCACGGGTGCTGAGCGTCTGCTCCGGGGTGTTCGTGCTGGCCGCGGCCGGGCTGCTG
>NZ_BNBF01000007.1:133949-141443 GCF_014654935.1 Streptomyces capoamus | reverse complement strand
GACGGGCGGCGGTGCACGGTGCACTGGCACCATGCCGAGCAGCTCGCCCGGCGCTATCCCCGGCTCACGGTCGAGCCCGACATGCTGTACGTGGACGAGGACCCGGTGATCACCTCCGCCGGCACCGCCGCGGGGATCGACGCCTGTCTGCACCTGGTGCGCAAGGAGCAGGGCCCGGAGGTGGGCAACAAGATCGCCCGCCGGATGGTGATGCCGCCGCACCGGGACGGCGGGCAGGCGCAGTTCATCGAACGGCCGCTGCCGAAGGCCCCCTGCGACACGGTCGGGGAAGTGCTGGCCTGGATGGAGGCCCACCTCGACCAGGAGGTCACCGTCGAGCAGCTCGCCGCCCGCGCCCACATGGCGCCGCGTACCTTCGCCCGGCGCTTCCAGCAGGAGACGGGGACCACGCCCTACCGCTGGATCCTGCGCCAACGGGTGCTGCTGGCACAGGAGTTGCTGGAGGGGACGGACGAGACGATGGACGCCATCGCCTGGCGCACCGGGTTCGGTACGGCCGCGGCGCTGCGCCACCAGTTCGTCCGGGCGCTGGGTACGACCCCGAACGCCTACCGGCGCGCGTTCCGGGGCCCGCAGGCCGCCTGAGCGCGCGCCGGTACCGCGATCTACCAGGGGTTCGCCCGCAGCAGCAGGTTCTGCGGGCGCAGCGTGATGCCGACGCGGGTGGAGTCGTCGGATCCGCCGGCCTGCTCGAAGCGGTACTTCGCCGAGACCGCCGCGGTGATCAGGCTGAGCTGGGCCATGGAGAAGTGGTCGCTGGGGCACTTGCGGTTGCCCACGCTGAACGGGCTCATGGCGTACTTCGGTACCTCCTTGGCCCGCTCGGGCAGCCAGCGGTCGGGGTCGAAGTCGAGGGGGCGGGCGTAGGAGCGGCCGTCGCGCTGGATGGCGTACGGGCTGTAGACGATGTCCGCCCCGGCCGGGATGCGATAGCCGCCGAGCGCGGTGTCGGTCACCGCGCGCCGCGTCAGAATCCATACGGCGGGCCTGAGCCGCATGGCCTCGACGACGACATTGTTGGTGTGCGTGAGTGAGCGGACGTGCTCGAATCCGACGGGTCGGCCGCCGGTCACGGATTCGACCTCGGTCCGTACCTTCTCGGCGTGTTCCGGGTGTTCGGCGAGGACGTGGAGCAGCCACATGATCGTGGAGGCGACTGTTTCGCTGCCGGGGGTGAGTATCGCGACGACCTGGTCGTGGATCTCCTGTTCCCCGATGGGCTCGCCATTGTCGTCCTTCGCCTCCAGCAATGCCGTCAGCAAATCGTCCGGCTTTTGACCAGATGACCTCCGCTCGGCGACGATCTCGTCCACCAGCAGATGCAGATCGGCCAGCGCCCGGTCGAATTCGCGGTTGGCCGGGAACGGCAGCCGGTAGAGCGGCCCGAGCGGGATCACCATCCTGCGGTACATACCCCGGAAGACGGTGGCGAGGTCGGTGCTGAGGCGCTCCGCGCGCTCGTCCATGTACTCGCCGCGCAACAGGCAGCGGGCGGCGATGCGCACGGCGACCCGGAAGGACTCGGAGGTGCAGTCGACCGTCTCACCGGGCCGCCAGCGCTCGGTGAGCGCGTGCGCTTCCTGCTCCATGACCGGGCCGTAGCCGGGTACCGCGTCGAGCCGGAAGGCGGGCTGGATGGTGCGGCGCTGCCGGCGGTGCCGGGGGCCGTTCGCGGTGGCCACGCCCTCCTTGCCGAGCAGGCCCTCCAGCGACTCCCACAGCGGGCCGTCGATCGAGAAGCCGGGGCTGAGGGCGAGGGCCCCGGTGAGGGCCGGGGTGGTCACGGCGTACACCGTCTTGGGACCGAGCCTCAGGCGTACGACGTCTCCGTACCGGCGCAGCCCGGACATGAAGGCGAGCGGGTCGCGGACCAGGTGCAGGCCGTGGCCGAGGACCGGTACGGCGCCTCCGGCCGACGGGGGTTCACGCAGCGCGGACGTCCCGGGGCCGGCGGGGGTCCGGGGGCTCACCGACTCGACGGTCATTTCTCACCTGCCGTTTCGTTCGTGACGTACGGGGGCGTGGACCGGTCGTCCCAGTTGTCCACCCGGTACCGGCCGGACTCGTGGTGGAACCAGTAGACGGAGCTGAACCAGTTGCGCATGGCGCCGACGCAGGAGCGGACGGCCGCGCCCAGTTCCTTGCCGCGGACGGTTCCGTCGTCGAGGTCCCGGGCGAATTCCAGCACCTCCCGTTCGGCGTCGAGGAATGCGCTGACGCATTCCTCTACGCGCCGCCTGACGTCGTCCACCGCTTCTTCGAGGGTCAGCCCCGCGTGGGTGATGAGACTGATTCCGAGATTGTGCACCTCGTCGCCCGCTATTTCCTTCGGCAACGAGCACAGGTCGTTGTACCAGGCGGCGAATTCCTGACTGAGCAGGGCCGCCCGGCGGTACGCCGGATTTCTCCGCACGGACGCCGGAAGTTCACATCCGGCGCTGGGTTCGAGCAGGTCCGTCCATATCCAGTGGGCGAACGTGAGGCGGCGCAGGGCGAGATACTCTTCGACGCCGGGTATGTGGCCCCGGACGCGGTTGCGGAATTCTTGGTCGTAGGCCTCGATCACCGCGTGGAAATGCCGGGCGAACCGCTGGTTCCAGGTGTGCGGCAGGAAGCCGAACAGCCGCAGCACGCTGTCCGCGAACCCGGCCACCAGCGGGTCGGGGTGGTGCAGGTGGTGCCTGGGCGCGTCGAGAGCCGCGTGCAGCCGGTGGCGCAGCCGCCGCCAGTGGCCCGTCCGGCCGTGCACGATGTCGCGGTCGTGGCGGTCGTCCCAGACGAAGAACCAGGCGCTGTAGTCCGCTATGGCCTGCAGGACCTCGTCGGAGGCGTCGGTGTAGTAGCCCGCCATGAGGTCCGTGTAGCACAGACCATCGGCATATTCCTGCACCTTGGCCGGCGGCATGAGCCGTTTTTCCAGGAGCCAGCGGCGTGTTGTCTCCTGGAGTCGTGGCCAATAGGGATGCAGTTGCCGGGGAAAGGCGGACTCGATCACCGGGAGTGCCAGTGAAGGCGGGACTACGACCGCCGTCGCCGTCACCGTGGTGCTGTGTGGGAAAGCTTGCACAGAACAAACCCCTCTCAGCCGCCAGGAAGCGCGCACCCCCGACCGTGTGCCGGGCGTGCGCCGTTGCGTATCCCCGCACTTCCATTCAGCACCACAACTGACCGCCGTGG
Organism: Streptomyces capoamus; assembly: GCF_014654935.1. Classification (GTDB taxonomy): domain Bacteria; phylum Actinomycetota; class Actinomycetes; order Streptomycetales; family Streptomycetaceae; genus Streptomyces; species Streptomyces capoamus. The sequence goes on along the minus strand of NZ_BNBF01000007.1, from coordinate 138,245 downwards.
GAACGGATTTGCTTCACTCACTACCCCAAGGTGCCGAGAATCCCCCCTCGCTGACCGATTAGGGATCACCAGAGGCCCGTAAGGGATCGGGTGTACGACGCACACCCGAACGAGCCACGGCAGCACGAAGGCGCCCGGCCGGGGATCCTCCGCGGCCGGGCGCCTTCGTGCTGCCGTGCTCGTCAGTCGTTGGCGACGACGGGGTAGCGGGGCTCGTTCTCGGCCATCTGCCGCAGGGCGTCCTTGCGGTCCCGCTTCGAGAGCCGGTCGATGTACAGGTAGCCGTAGAGGTGGTCGGTCTCGTGCTGCAAACAGCGCGCGAAGTAGCCGGTGCCCCGCACCTTCACCGGGTTGCCCCGCTCGTCCTGCCCGGTCACCTCGGCGTAGTCGGGACGCGCGAGCGCCGCGTAGGCCGTGGGGACGGACAGGCAGCCCTCGTTGCTGTCGTCCAGCCGGCGCCGCTCGGCGGGCAGGTCGACCAGCTTCGGGTTGCACACCACGCCGACGTGCCGGACGCCCTCGTCGTCCTGGCAGTCGTAGACGAAGACCTTCCGGTCGACGCCGATCTGGTTGGCGGCCAGGCCCACGCCCTCGGCGGTGCGCTGGCTGGCGAACATGTCGGCCACCAGCTGCTGCAGCTCCTCGCCGAACTCGGTGACGTCCTGGCACTCCTTGTGCAGCACCGGATTGCCGACGACCGTGATCGGCCGGGAGGTGCCGCGCTCGCGCCAGGCCCTCTCGCGCTCCTCGCAGTCCTCCGTGTCGACGACATAGCCCTCGTCGTCGACGGGGAGCACGCCCGCGTGCTGCTGATCGGTGTCCTGCTGCGCCATGACCGACGTACGCCTTCCTCAAAGAACCGGGGAGATGTTGCTGATACAGGGTACGGCGCCCGCTCAGCAGACCTCTTCCAGATCGCGCCAGTCCCGCGAGTCCGGGCTGTCCGCGACCCACCCGTCCAGCAGGCCCCGCACCAGCGACGCCGGCGCGGCCACCCCGCACTCCCGCTCGGGCACCCACAGCTGCCCGTCCGTCCGGTGTCCCAACGGCCCGGGGTGGCCCGGCTCGCTGTGGTCGTGCGGGTCGAGGTGCACGCCGTCGCCCTCGTCCGACGGCATCCGGGACTCGCTGCACATCCGGCACAGCAACCGCACCGAGGACGACCAGTCCTCCGCGGCGAACCCCGCGTCGGCGGCCAGCTGCTCCAGCGCGTCCCGGTCGGCCTCGGTGGCCGCCTCCAGCAGGACCACCCAGGTGGGCACGGGTGAGGGCGCCCACAGCTCGATCTCGTCGAAGACCGGGTAGGAGTGCCCGGTGGAGGTGGTGCGCTCGCCGTGCGGGACGCCGTCGTGCAGCACGACCTCGCCCCAGCGCCGCCCGGACGAGGGGAGCGGGATGGACAGCACCTCCAGCCGGGCCGGGTCCAGCCGGCGGCCCCAGACCACCTCGGCCTCACCCTCGGGCGACAGGCGTACGGCGGCGCTGCCCAGCTCCATGCCGACGGGCTCCGCGGCGGCCGCGGAGCCCCCGGGCACCTTCAGCCCGTACGCCTGCCAGGCGCGCCGGGCCAGCGGCCAGTCCTGCAGGGCGGTCGCGGCGATGCCCACGTTCCACCAGTCGGGCGCCCCGGTCTCCCGGTCGAGCAGGGCGACCGCGCGCAGCCCGGCCGCGCGGGCCTGCTCCCAGTCGTGGCGGAACTTGTGCAGCAGCGCCAGGTTGAACCAGGACTCCGACAGCCAGGGTTCCAGGTCGGCGGCGCGTGTCAGCAGTTCGCCCGCGTCCTCGTACCGGCCGTCGCCGATGAGTGTGAACGCGCGGTCCGTGGCCTGCCGCCAGGAGGCGGAGGGCCGGTGCCGTCCCTTGCCGAAGATCCTCACGATTCCCGCCTGCCAGTTCCATTTCCCGCTGTGGGCTGGCTTGTGCCCCCGAACACCCTCTCCCTCGCATCCAACCACGTACGGCGGGAAAGGCGCTCATTACCCATGGGTTACCCAGCCGGGCACGGGGTCAGACAGTGCGGTTCGCCGCACCGGTGCCCGCTCACGGCCGCCCGGGGGCCGGGCCAGCACCCGGGCGAGCGACTCCACGACCTCGGGAGCGTAGTCGTCCGCGGTCCCCAGGCGCAGCCTCTCCAGCGCGCGCAGCGGGCCGTCGGGGCCGGCGTCCCGGGTCATCTCGTCGTAGGCGTTGACGGCCCGGATGATCCGGGCGGCGAGCGGCTGCTCCCGGCAGGGGTCGGCCTGCCGTTCCACGACCACGGCGACGGCCGCGTCCACACCGGTCTGCCGGACGACGGCTCCGCCGAGAAGCGCGATGCGCCGCTGCTCGGCGACGGGCAGGTCCGCGGTGGCGCCGCCGGGCACCGGGTCGACCAGGCTGAGCTGGCCGATGTCGTGCATCAGGGCCGCGTACTCCAGGACGGTCAGTGCACAGCCGGTCAGGCCGAGGTCCCGGCCGACGGCCTGGCTGAGCGCGGCGACGCGGTGGGCGTGTCCGGCGGGGGTGCAGCCGGCGATCTCGGTGGCGCGGGCGAGGGAGGCGATGGTCTGCCGGTAGGTGGCGCGGACGGCCGTGTACCGGCGCAGGGAGTGCTGGACGAGCAGCATGGGCAGGCAGAACACGGGCAACGCCCACAGGCCGACGACGGCGACCGCCAGCGCCATCACCGCGCCGGTCGCCCAGACGGTGGACCCGATGCCGAGCAGTCCGCGCAGTTCCTCGCGCAGCAGCGGGCCGAACGGCCAGCGGGTGCGGCTGTGGGCGAGCGCGGCGGCCAGGACGGCGCCGCACAGGGAGGTGAGGGCGAGCAGGGTGAGCAGCAGGAGGGCGTAGGCGGGGCCGCCCCAGGAGGCGAAGGCTCCCTGGCTGTAGAGGGGTTGGAAGCAGACGGCGGCGAAGCCGACGGTGAGGACGCGGCGGGCCAGGTGGTCGGCGGTGGGGTGGCCGGACCAGATGTGGGGGACGGCGCCGAGCACGGTGGCGACCAGGACGACGGTGACGACCTGGGCGGCGTCCTGGTGGCCGGGCCGCCCGGCGACGGCTCCCAGCAGGGCGTACGCCAGGGAGCCTGCGGCGCCGAGGGGCGCGGCCTGCCGCCGTGCCTGCGCGTCGCTCCACCGGGTCAGCTCGCCGGCGGTCATGAGCGCCCCGAAGGCGAGCGCGACGCCGCGGTCGGCGAGGCCGGTCCACACGGTGGCGGCGAGGGAGCCGGCCGCGACCAGGCCGGCGGCGCCGTGGATGAGCCGCAGCGGGGTCACCGGGGCGTCCCGGTGCCGGCGGCCCGCCCGGTGGCCGGGGTGTCGTGGTCGGGCTCGTCGGCGGTGACCGCCGGGTGCCAGCCGGAACGGGCCAGGGCGCGGACGAACGCGCCGACCATGCGGGGGTCGAAGTGCGTACCGGCGCAGCGCTCCAGTTCGGCGAGGGCGGCCTCGACCGGGCGGGCCCGGCTGTAGCAGCGGGTGGAGGTCATGGCGTCGAAGGCGTCCGCGACGGCGACGATCCGGGCGCACTCGGGGATCCGGTCGCCGGCCAGGCCGTACGGGTAGCCGCTGCCGTCGAGCCGTTCGTGGTGGTGGAGGATGGCCGCGCGGGCCTCGCCGAGGAAGGAGATGCCGCGGACCATCTCGTGGCCGTACTCGGGGTGCAGTTCGATGATCCGCCGTTCCTCCGGGGTGAGCGGGCCGTTCTTGCGCAGCAGCCGGGTGGGCACGCCCAGCTTGCCGACGTCGTGCAGGATGCCGGCGAAGCGCAGCACCTCGACGCGTTCGTCGTCCATGCCGAGTTCACGGGCGATGAGGACGGAGGCGTGCCCGACGCGTTCGCTGTGGCCGCGCGTGTAGCCGTCCTTGATGTCGACGGCCTGGACCAGGGCGCGGATGGTGGCCTGGTGGGCCGCGCGTTCGCGGTGGTACTGGGCGAACACCCACCAGGAGACGCACATCGGCAGCAGCACGAGCAGGGCGGCGACCGGGCCGTAGGGGCTGCGCCACAGCACGGCCATCATCAGGCCGGCGAGTCCGTGCACCGCGACGGGCCCGAGGGTGCGGGCCAGCAGCCCGCGCCAGGCACGGCGCACCGGCATCAGGCCGACCGCCGCGCGCAGCCCGCCGTCGAGCGCGGTGAGCACCAGGCAGAAGGCGAGCACGGCCACGCCGGCGGGCAGCAGGGCGTAGGGGAAGTCGGAGCCGGCGACGGCGTCCTCGCCGCCGAGCGTGCCGTGCACCCGGGCGGCGGCCCACACGGCGAGCGCGGGCTGGGCGGCCCGCCACACCCGGCGGGGCAGGGCAGGCCGGTGCT
>NZ_BNBF01000007.1:122873-133909 GCF_014654935.1 Streptomyces capoamus | reverse complement strand
CGACCGGGGAGAGCAGCCCGGCGGGCACCGGGACGAGCGCGGCGGCGGCCGGGGGCAGCAGGAACGCGCCGGCGAGCAGGACGGGGTAGAAGGTGCCGCCGCAGCGGCGCCGCACGGCGTGCTCGCTGGCCGCGCAGAGCGCGGCGAGCAGACCCAGCGCCCACCACGGGGTGGGTGTCGCCGGCAGCGGCAGCAGGCAGAGGACGGCGAGGAGGGCGACGGCGGCGACGTAGCCGCGCGCCCGCGCCGGTACCGCGTCCATCACGCCCCTCCCCGATGCGCCGACCGTGCCTGTCAGGCTCGGAGCGTAGGGCGGGACCGGGGGGTTCGGGGCTTATGACCTGAGGATTAGCACGTTCGGGTGATACGACCCTTCCGTGATCCTTTCCGGTGATCCTTCGGCGGGTCCGTCCGGTGGTCCCCGGGGGGTCAGGACTCCTGCGGTGCCGCCGGGGCCTTGGTCACGTCGTGCTCCGGCACGGTCTGCCCGGAGCGGATCAGGTCGATCCGGCCCATGACCTTGGCCCGCAGATCGGAGGGCACGTCGTCATGCCCGCAGCACCGCTTCACCAGCTTCTTCACGGCCTGCTCCAGGCCGTACTTCTCCAGGCACGGCGAGCATTCCTCGAAGTGGTGCTGGAACTTGTCGCGGTCGACGTCCGGCATCTCGCTGTCGAGGAACTCGTAGAGGTGGTCCAGGACCTCACTGCAGTCCGTCTCGTGCGGCTCTCCGCAGCTCATGAGCCCGAGCCTTTCGCTTCGTTCGACTCTCCGGCGCCGGCCGGGACCAGGCCGCGCTCACGGGCGTAGTCCTCCAGCATGCCGCGCAGTTGGCGGCGGCCCCGGTGCAGCCGGGACATCACCGTACCGATGGGTGTCCCCATGATGTCCGCGATCTCCTTGTACGCAAAGCCCTCTACGTCCGCGAGGTAGACGGCGATGCGGAACTCCTCGGGGATCGCCTGCAGCGCTTCCTTCACGTCCGAGTCGGGCAGGTGGTCGAGCGCCTGCGACTCGGCGGAGCGCAGACCCGTCGACATGTGCGACTCGGCGCGCGCGAGCTGCCAGTCCTCGATCTCCTCCGCGGCGGAGCGCTGGGGCTCGCGCTGCTTCTTGCGGTAGGAGTTGATGAAGGTGTTGGTGAGGATCCGGTACAGCCACGCCTTGAGGTTGGTGCCCTCGCGGAACTGGTGGAAGGACGCGTACGCCTTGGCGTACGTCTCCTGCACCAGGTCCTCCGCGTCGGCCGGGTTGCGCGTCATGCGCAGGGCGGCCGAGTACATCTGGTCGAGGAATTCGAGCGCGTCCCGCTCGAAGCGCGCGCTGCGCTCCGCGGTCGTCTCGTCGGACGCGTCCGCGCCGGCGCCCTGGCCCTCGGGCAGCTCCGCCTGGCCGTTGTCGGTCCCTGCGTCGGTCCCAGTGACCGGACCCACCTCCTCAAGATCCCGGGCGGGACCGAAACCGGTCCCACTCGTTTCGGAGGATAGAACACCACCCGTGCCTGCCGCCCCTCGAATAGGCGTGGTCCTGGCCGCGTGGAGCACCGTCCAGTCCAGGTCAGCGCTACGCGTACGGCTCGGGCATGCGGTCGAACCCATGCGGCGGACTTCCTCTCCCACGACGTCGGTGCCGAGGCCTCCAGCACTTCTGTGGGCATCAACAGCACGCCACCACCCGGCATTCCCGGGTCACCCGAGTGACACGACCCACTCCCGCACCGCGCCCGTGATGATCTCCAGCGCCCGCTCCTGGGTGAGTCCCGCGCGCTTGGGCACCGCGAAGCCGTGATCGCCGTACGCCACCTCGACCAGCTCGAAGCCGCCCTCCGGGAACTCCGCCGGCCTGCCGAAGGGGTCGTTCCCGCCCTGCACGACGAGCGTGGGCACCCCGGCGCCCAGCAGTTCCGCGGCGCGGGACTTCTCCGGCCTGCCCGGCGGGTGCAGCGGGAAGCTCAGGGCGAGCACCGCGTGCGCGCCCAGTTCGGCGGCCGTGCGGCAGGCGACGCGGGCGCCCGCGCTGCGCCCGCCGGAGATCACCGGCAGGCCGGGTCCGGTCAGCGCGGGCCACACCCCGCGCCACCCGGTGTCCAGGGTCTTCGGGGCGGGCGCGACCTTCTTGCCGGCGACCCGCCAGGGCTGCTCGACGAGGGCGACGGTGACGCCGTGCCGGGGCAGCGCGGCCGCGAGGGCCGTCAGGTCGCGGGCCTCGATGCCGCCGCCGGCGCCGTGGCCGACGGCCAGCACCAGCCGTGCGTTCCTCGCCGGGTGCCAGGTGATCCGGGCGTCCCCGGCGTCCGTACCGACCGTCTGTGTAGTCACGTCAGAAGAGTGTGCCCTCTTCCGGTGCCTCCAGTTCCTTCAGCAGCTCCGGGCCGTTGTTGCGGACGTTGCTGACGGCGGTGGAGACCGGGTGGGCGCGCATCAGGCCGGCCGGCGGCGGGGCGAGCAGCTCGCGCAGGCCGTCGGGGTCGGTACGGGAGGGGTCGAGCCAGGCGTCCCAGCGGTCCGGGGTGAGCATGAGCGGCATCCGGGGATGGATGTCGGCGAGGGAGTGCGGGCCCTCGGCGGGGGCGACGGCCAGCGGGGTCCGCTCCGCCTCGGTGGTGATCACCGAGCAGGTGGCCCACCAGGCCCGCGGGTGGTCGTCGGGCAGCGTGCGGTCGCGCCAGAACTCGTACAGGCCGGCCATCGCGAACACCGAGCCGTCGGCGGGCAGCACGAAGTACGGCTGCTTGCGCGGCCGCTTCTTGCGGCCCTCCACCTCCAGCTCGCGCTCCTGGCTGCCGGTGACCCACTCGTAGTACCCGTCGGCCGGCAGGATGCAGCGGCGGGCGGCGAAGGCGCGCCGGTAGGCGGGCTTCTCGTGCACGGTCTCCGCACGGGCGTTGATCATCCGGGCACCGCCCTCCGGGGTCTTGGCCCAGGACGGGACCAGGCCCCACTTCAGCCTGCGCAGCTGGCGAACCGGACGGGACGGGTCCGCGTCCTTCAGGGGGCGGTCCAGGACGGCGTAGACCTCCTTGGTCGGCGCCACGTTGTAGTCCGGCTCCAGGCGTTCCTCGGGCTCCCACGTCTCGACCTCGAAGACTCCTGCGAGATCCTCGGGCCCACGACTCGATGCATACCGTCCGCACATACGTGCAACACTGCCAGATTCCGCCCAGCGAAACGGAGCCGTCAGCACACATGGACAGCCTCGCCGCCACCGCGCTGCCCGACCTCTGGGACCGGCTCACCGGCACCCAGCCCGATCCCGACCTGTGGGTGGTGCTGGCCACCGCGGTCGCGGCGCTCGCCGTGGTCGTCCCGCACCCGCTGTGGCGGATATCCCGCAACGCGGTCACCATCGCGCACGAGGGCGGCCACGGCCTGGTCGCCCTGCTCACCGGCCGGCAGCTCACCGGCATCCGCCTGCACTCCGACACCAGCGGGCTGACCGTGAGCCGGGGCAAGCCGTACGGGCTCGGGATGATCCTCACGGCCGCCGCCGGGTACACCGCCCCCTCGCTGCTGGGCCTCGGCGGGGCCGCGCTGCTGGCCACCGGGCGCATCACCCTGCTGCTGTGGGCGGCCACCGCCCTGCTGGTGGCGATGCTGGTGATGATCCGCAACGCGTACGGCGTGCTGACCGTGCTCCTCACGGGCGGTGCGTTCCTGCTGGTGTCCTGGCTGGCGGGACCGCAGGTGCAGGCGGCGTTCGCGTACGCGGTCGTGTGGTTCCTGCTGTTCGGCGGGGTACGGCCGCCGTTCGAACTGCAGGCCAAGCGGTCCCGGGGCGGGGCCGGGGACTCGGACGCGGACCAGCTGTCCCGGCTGACGCACGTCCCGGCGGGCCTGTGGCTGTTCCTGTTCCACGCGGTGTCCCTGTGCTCGCTGATCGGCGCAGGACGCTGGCTGCTGGAGGGTTGAGACCGGGCCCTCCTTATAAAGTGGGGCCCATGGCCCCGAACACCTCCTCCACCGCCCTCTGGCCCGCCCCGCACGCGAGCGGAGCCGTCGACGCGACGGTCCACGTGCCGGGGTCCAAGTCGGTCACCAACCGCGCCCTGGTCCTGGCCGCCCTGGCCTCCGAGCCCGGCTGGCTGCGCCGGCCGCTGCGGTCCCGGGACACCCTGCTGATGGCCGGGGCCCTCCGGGCCCTGGGCGTGGAGATCGAGGAGGGCGTGGGCCCGGACGGCACCGGCGAGGCCTGGCGGGTGCTGCCCGCCGAGCTGCGCGGCCCGGCCACGGTCGACGTCGGCAACGCGGGCACGGTGATGCGGTTCCTGCCGCCGGTGGCCGCGCTGGCCGACGGTCCGATCCGGTTCGACGGCGACCCGCGGTCGTACGAGCGGCCGCTGAACGGGGTGATCGACGCACTGCGGGTGCTCGGCGCGCGCATCGACGACGACGGGCGGGGCGCGCTGCCGCTGACCGTGCACGGCGGCGGGGCCCTGGACGGCGGTCCGGTGTCGGTCGACGCCTCCTCCTCGTCCCAGTTCGTCTCGGCGCTGCTGCTGTCCGGCCCGCGCTTCAACCAGGGGGTGGAGGTCCGGCACACCGGGGCGACGCTGCCCTCGATGCCGCACATCCGGATGACGGTGGACATGCTGCGCGCGGTCGGCGCCCAGGTGGACACCCCGGAGTCGGGCGGCGAGCCGAACGTGTGGCGGGTGACGCCGGGCGCGCTGCTCGGCCGGGACCTGACGATCGAGCCGGACCTGTCCAACGCGCAGCCGTTCCTGGCGGCGGCCCTGGTCACCGGCGGCAGGGTGCTGGTCCCCGACTGGCCGGCCCGTACCACCCAGCCGGGCGACCGGCTGCGCGAGATCTTCACCGAGATGGGCGGTTCCTGCGAACTGACCGAGTACGGGCTGGAGTTCAGCGGCTCGGGGAGGATCCACGGCATCGACGTGGACCTGGGCGACGTGGGCGAGCTGACCCCGGGGATCGCGGCGGTGGCCGCGCTCGCCGACTCACCCTCGACCCTGCGGGGCGTGGCCCACCTGCGGCTGCACGAGACGGACCGGCTGGCCGCGCTCACCAAGGAGATCAACGAGCTGGGCGGTGACGTCACCGAGACGGCCGACGGCCTGCACATCCGCCCGCGCCCGCTGCACGGCGGGGTCTTCCACACCTACGAGGACCACCGCATGGCGACCGCCGGCGCGGTCATCGGCCTGGCGGTCGAGGGCGTGCGGATCGAGAACGTGGCGACGACGGCGAAGACCCTGCCGGACTTCCCCGAGCTGTGGACCGGGATGCTCGGGCAGTAGGGACGTACGTCATGCGCCGTTACGGCAAGCACACCGACGAGGACGACATCCGCAGCCGTCCCAACCGCAAGGGCAACCGGCCGCGGACGAACATCCGGCCCAAGCACGAGGACGCGGCCGAGGGCATGGTCCTCACCGTCGACCGGGGGCGGCTGACCTGCCTGGTGGAGGACCGGGCCGTCCTGGCGATGAAGGCCCGGGAACTGGGCCGCAAGGCGGCCGTGGTGGGCGACCGGGTGGCCCTGGTCGGCGACCTGTCCGGCAAGAAGGACACGCTCGCGCGGATCGTCCGCATCGAGGACCGGTCGTCGGTGCTGCGCCGCACCGCCGACGACGACGATCCCTACGAGCGGGTGGTCGTCGCCAACGCCGACCAGCTGGCGATCGTGACGGCCCTGGCCGACCCGGAGCCGCGGCCCCGGCTGATCGACCGCTGCCTGGTCGCGGCCTACGACGGCGGCCTGGAGCCGCTGCTGGTGCTGACCAAGTCGGACCTGGCCCCGCCGGACAAGATGCTGGAGCTGTACGGCGACCTGGACATCCCCTACGTCGTCACCAGCCGGGAGGAGCTTGCGGACGGCGGCGCGGCGGACCGGGTGCGCGCCCACCTGGCCGGCAAGATCACCGCATTCGTGGGGCACTCGGGGGTCGGCAAGACGACCCTGGTCAACGCGCTGGTACCGCAGGAGCGCCGGCGCCTGACGGGACATGTGAACGCGGTGACGGGCCGCGGCCGGCACACCACCACCTCCGCCCTGGCCCTGCCGCTGGCGGGCGCGGACGGCTGGGTCGTGGACACGCCGGGCGTCCGTTCCTTCGGACTCGCGCACGTCGATCCGTCGCGGGTGATCCACGCCTTCCCGGACCTCGAACCCGGTACGGAGGGCTGCCCGCGCGCGTGCAGCCACGACGAGCCGGACTGCGCGCTGGACGCGTGGGTGGCGGAGGGGCACGCGGATCCGGCGCGGCTGTACTCGCTGCGCCGGCTGCTGGCCACCCGGGAGCGCAAGGAAGGCGACTGAGCCTGGCGTTGTGCGGTGTGGCGGGGGTCGGGTAAGTGCATAATCGCACCGAGCCGGAGATCCGGACCCAACGGGAGGACCGTACATGGCGTGGCTGCTGGTCATAGTGGCCGGGATGCTGGAGACCGGCTTCGCCGTGTGCCTCAAGCTCTCGCACGGGTTCACCCGGTTGTGGCCGACGATCGCCTTCGCGTCGTTCGCGCTCGGCAGCTTCGGCCTGCTCACCCTGTCCCTGAGGAAACTGGACGTCGGCCCCGCCTACGCCGTGTGGACCGGCATCGGCGCGGCGGGCACCGCGATCTACGGCATGGTCTTCCTCGGCGACCTGGTCTCCACCCTCAAGATCGTCTCCATCAGCCTGGTCATCGTCGGGGTCATCGGACTGCAGCTGTCGGGGTCGGCGCACTAGAGGCTCACGAGGACGGCGCCCGAGGCTGGCTCACACCAGGTGCCGCGGCAGCACCGCCCGGACCAGCTCCGCCATCCCGCCCTCCCCCGGCGGCGCCGCCACACAGGACAGGGCCAGGCGGACGACCAGTTCGCAGGGGCGCAGCAGCTCCGCGGTGTACGCGGGGGTGGCGCCGGGACCGGCCAGCGCGGTCGCCGCGCGGTCCCGGACGATCCGTACGAAGTCCCGGGGCGCCGGCAGCGGCGCGTCCGCCCGGCGCTGCGCCGGCACCGGGGAGGCGGAGGGTGCGGCGGTGAGCGGCGGGCTCGGCAGCCGCTCGGTCCAGCATCCGGTGAGCATCGCCCGGACCAGCGCGTTGTCCCGGGCAGCGGCGGCCGTCCACTCGGCGGTGGCGGTCAGCCGGACGCGTGGCGCGGTGGAGCCGGCCAGGGCCCGCTCGACGCCGGCCAGGTATCCGTCGGCCTCCCGCCGCACCAGCGCCCGGGCCAGGCCCTCCTTGCTGCCGAACTCGTTGTACAGGGTCTGCCGGGACACCCCGGCCGACGCCGCCACGTCGACCATCCGCACCGCCGACCACGGCCGGCGCGTCAGCGCCGTGTACGCGGCGTCCAGCAGCGACTCCCGGGCAGCGGGCATCCGTGCCTCCCTGAACCAGAGCAGAGCGACAGTGCGCCCAGATTTGACGCCCTTGTATGCACTGTCAAGGGTTCGGGGGAAGTACGGGGGTGTGTTCGGCCGCCCCCGGCGCCCGCTCTCACCGGCCCGCCCCTGGTGGCCCCGCACCGGCCACGGCGGATACCGTTCGTTGCATGCCCGACTACCTGGACGACCTCCGCCTCGCCCACGTCCTCGCGGACGCGGCCGACGCCGCCACCACGGCCCGCTTCAAGGCCCTCGACCTGAAGGTGGAGACGAAGCCGGACATGACCCCGGTGAGCGAGGCGGACAAGGCGGCGGAAGAACTGATCCGCGGCCAGCTCCAGCGCGCCCGTCCCAGGGACGCCGTGCTCGGCGAGGAGTACGGCATCGAGGGCACCGGTCCCCGCCGCTGGGTGGTCGACCCGATCGACGGCACCAAGAACTACGTCCGCGGCGTCCCCGTGTGGGCGACGCTGATCTCCCTGATGGAGGCCGGCGAGGGGGGCTACCAGCCCGTCGTCGGCGTGGTCTCCGCCCCCGCCCTCGGCCGCCGCTGGTGGGCCGCCAAGGGGCACGGCGCCTTCACCGGCCGCAACCTCACCTCGGCGACCCGGATCCACGCCTCCCGCGTCGGCAAGCTGGCGGACGCCTCCTTCGCGTACTCCTCGCTGTCCGGCTGGGAGGAGCAGGGCCGCCTGGACGGCTTCCTGGAGCTGACCCGTCAGGTGTGGCGCACGCGCGCGTACGGCGACTTCTGGCCGTACATGATGGTCGCCGAGGGATCCGTCGACCTCTGCGCGGAGCCCGAGCTGTCCCTGTGGGACATGGCCGCGAACGCGATCATCGTGACGGAGGCCGGCGGCACCTTCACCGGCCTCGACGGCCGCCCGGGCCCGCACAGCGGCAACGCGGCGGCGTCCAACGGCCTGCTGCACGACGAGTTGCTGGGGTATCTCGGCGGGCGCCACTGAGGCGAGGGAGAAGCCCGCGCACGCCCTCGACTCGCGTCGCGCTCCCCCTTGTTGGCTCTTCCTTTACCTGGCACTGTGGGTCCACCCCCACTTGTGAAATTGTGAATCCGTGAACCAAGCACGGATTCAAGGAGGTGGCCCATCCATGCTCGTCCGTGACGCCATGAGCTCGGTGATCCTCACCCTCGGCCCCGCCCACACCCTCCGTCAGGCAGCGGCCCTGATGTCCGCCCGCCGCGTCGGCGCGGCCGTGGTCCTCGACCCGGACGCCGGCGGCATCGGCATCCTCACCGAACGCGACATCCTCAACTCCGTCGGCCTCGGCCAGGACCCGGACACGGAACGCACCCACGCCCACACCACCACCGACGTCGTCTTCGCCGCCCCGGACTGGACCCTCCAGGAGGCGGCCCGCGCCATGGCACACGGCGGCTTCCGCCACCTGGTCGTCCTCGACCGCGGCGACGTGGCCGGGATCGTCTCGGTCCGTGACATCATCCGCAGCTGGGTCCCGGCCCGCGATCCGGCCCCCGTGCCCTGAACGCGCGGAGCGGGCCGGACCCATGAGCACCTTGCGGTCCGGCCCGCCCGGCCGCGAGGGCGGCCGGCTCAGCCGCGCAGCTCCCGCACCGCCGCCTCCAGCCGCTTGCCGAAGTCGGCGTCGGCGTTCGCGAAGTTGCCGATCGCGCGGTCGGCGATGTCCGCGCGGGACACCTGGGAGATCGCGCCCGCGAGGTTGGCGATCAGCCGCTCCTTCTCCGCCTCCGTCATGAGCCGGTAGAGGTTGCCGGCCTGCACGAAGTCGTTGTCCTCGGCGTGCAGCGGCGTCGGGTGGTTGCCGGTGCCGCCGGTGAGGCCGTCGACCGGCTGCCACAGCGGGCGGCCGGTCTGCTGCGGTCCGCCGAAGCTGTTCGGCTCGTAGTTCTTCGCCCCGCCGTGCCGGCCGTCGTAGAGGAAGCCGTCCCGGGAGTTGGTGCGCGCCTCGGTGGCGTGCGGGCGGTTCACCGGCAGGTGGTCGGCGTTGATGCCGACGCGGTAGCGGTGCGCGTCGCCGTACGCGAAGAGCCGGCCCTGGAGCATCTTGTCCGGGGACGGGCCGATGCCGGGCACGAAGTGCGCCGGGGAGAAGATCGACTGCTCGACCTCGGCGAAGATGTTCCGCGGGTTGCGGTTCAGCTCCAGCTTGCCGATCTCGATGACCGGATAGTCCGCGTGCGGCCACACCTTGGTCAGGTCGAAGGGGTTGAAGCGGTACGCCGCCGCGTCCGCCGCCGGCATGATCTGCACCCCCACGGTCCAGCTCGGGAACTCGCCGCGCTCGATCGCCTCGCGCAGGTCGCGCTGGTGGGAGTCGGGGTCCTGACCCGCGAGGACGTCGGCCTCCTCGGCGGTGAGGTTCTTGATCCCCTGGTCGGTCTTGAAGTGGTACTTGACCCAGAAGACCTCGCCGGCCGCGTTGTTCCACTGGTAGGTGTGCGAGCCGAAGCCGTCCATGTGGCGGTAGGACGCCGGGATGCCGCGGTCGCCGAACAGCCAGGTCACCTGGTGTGTCGACTCCGGCGACAGGGACCAGAAGTCCCACACGTTGTCCGGTTCCGTGGAGCCGGTGTACGGGTCGCGCTTCTGGGTGTGGATGAAGTCCGGGAACTTGATGGCGTCCCGGATGAAGAAGACCGGGGTGTTGTTGCCGACGAGGTCGTAGTTGCCCTCCTCGGTGTAGAACTTCAGCGCGAAGCCGCGCGGGTCCCGGACGGCGTCCGCCGCACCGAGGTTGCCGGCCACGGTGGAGAAGCGCAGGAAGACCTCGGTCTGCTTGCCGGCCTCGGAGAGGAAGGCCGCGCGCGTGTACGGGGTGACGTCGGCGGTCACCGTGAAGGTGCCGTAGGCGCCGGCGCCGCGGGCGTGCACCACGCGCTCCGGGATGCGCTCCCGGTTGAAGTGGGCCAGCTTCTCCAGCAGCAGCTGGTCCTGGACCAGAACCGGCCCGCCGACGCCCGCCGTCTCGCTGTTCTGGTTGTCGGCGACCGGGGCACCGGCCTCCGTGGTGAGCGGTCCCTGCGTCACGTGCGCCTCCTGCGTCATCACTGACTAGTCCTGTCCTGCGGCCAAAACCGTTCTCGATCCTACAATGGACTTTGTCTAAGTCAAACGACGATCCAAAGTCACACCTATTCCCGATCTGGTGACTCTTCCTGTTAGGCTGGTGGCCATGAGCGACCTTCTGGAACGGCTGCGTGGACGCGGATGGCGGATGACCGCGCAGCGGCGCGTGGTGGCCGAGGTCCTGAACGGCGAGCACGTCCACCTGACCGCGGACGAGGTCCATTCCCGGGCCGTCGCCAAGCTGCCCGAGATCTCCCGGGCGACCGTCTACAACACCCTGGGCGAGCTGGTCTCGCTCGGCGAGGTGCTGGAAGTCACCACGGACAAGCGCGCCAAGCGGTACGACCCGAACGCGCACCGCCCGCACCACCACCTGGTCTGCGCCCGGTGCGGCGCGATCCGTGACGTCCACCCCACCGGGAACCCCCTCGCCGACCTTCCCGACGCCGAACGCTTCGGCTTCACGGTCTCCGACGTCGAGGTGACGTACCGGGGGCTGTGCCCGGACTGCGCGAGCGCCTAGCACCCCCCGCTTCCCCGAGAGCCCCGGCGACCGCCGGGGCTCTCGCCGTGCGCACACGCAAAAAGCACACGCAAAAAACCGAGGGCCGGAACCCATCTCTGGATTCCGGCCCTCG
>NZ_BNBF01000007.1:120677-122823 GCF_014654935.1 Streptomyces capoamus | reverse complement strand
TAGCGGGGACAGGATTTGAACCTGCGACCTCTGGGTTATGAGCCCAGCGAGCTACCGAGCTGCTCCACCCCGCGTCGGTGAACACGACACTACGTGACGCCGGCGCCGGGATGCAAATCGCTTCCCGCGCGCTCAGGCCGACAGCTCCTCCCGCAGCGCGTCCCGCAGCCGTCCCGCCCGCTCGGCCACCTCCGGCGGTCCCAGCGCCACCGCCCGGTCGGCCCAGCGCTGCCCCTCCGCCAGCTCGCCGCGACGCGCGTAGACAAGGGCCAGCCGCAGCGCCGCCCGACCGTGACCGGCGTCCGCGGCCCGCGTCCACCACACCGCCGCCTCCGGCTCGCTGCCCTCGCGGGCCAGCAGCAGCCCCAGGTTGAAGGCGCCGTTGCGCGAGCCGGCCTCGGCCGCCGCCCGGTACCACCGCGCCGCCTCCACCACGTCGCCCCGGGCCGCCGCGAGCATGCCGACCCGGACCTGCGCCCGGCGGTGCCCCTGGGCCGCGGCACGCTCGTACCACTCCTCGCACTCGGTCTTCTCCTGCACGGTCTCGCCCAGCTCGTGCGCGGGCTCCGGCGGCCGGCGCGCGTCGAGCAGGGCGGCCAGCCGGTACGCGCCCTCGGCGCTGCCGCCGCCCGCCGCACAACGCAGGTGCCGCTCGGCCTCCGGCTCGTCGCCGTCGCGCAGCCGGGCGATGCCGACCTGCAGCGCCGCCTCGGCGTGTCCGGCGGCCGCCGCCCGCTCGTACCAGCGCAGTGCCGCCCCCTCCTCGCCGCGCCCGGCGTAGAGGATGCCGAGGTTGAACGCGGCGTCCACGCTGCCGGCCTCGGCGGCCTTGGAGAACCACGGCTCGGCCCCGGTGGTGTCGCCGCCCTGGAGCAGCAGGATGGCCAGCGCGTTCGCGGCCTCCCGGTGCCCGGCGTAGGCGGCCCGCCGGTACCACTGCTCGGCCTGGGCGGTGCGGCCCTGCTCGGCGCAGAGCAGCCCGAGGTTGTAGGCGCCGTTGTCGTCACCGGCGTCGAGCGCGGCCCGGTACCAGCGCTCGGCGGTCTGGGTCTCGCCGCGCTCGGCGTGCAGCGCGCCCAGCGCGTTGGCCGCGTTGCCGTCGCCCTCCTGGGCGGCGCGCAGCCACCACACGGCCGCGCTCTCGCTGTCGCCGGCGTCGCGCAGCAGGAAGCCCAGCGCGCAGGCGGCCCGCGGCTCGCCGTCCTTGGCGGAGGTCAGGTACCAGCGGCCGGCCTCCTTCAGCTCGCCGCGCCTCTCCAGGATCGCCCCGAGGTGCAGCGCGGCCCGCCGGTGGCCGCGCGCGGCGGCCTGCCGGTACCACTGCTCGGCCTCCGCGACAGCGTTGTCGCCGGCGGTCTCCTCCCCCGGTCCGGCCGTCCGGTCCAGGGCGCGCGCCAGCCGGTAGGCGGCCTCCCGGTGCCCGCGCTCGGCGGCGGCGCGCATCCAGTGCTCGGCGGCGACGTCCCCGCGGTGCTCCAGCAGGTCGGCGAGGGCGTAGGCGCCCAGGACGTGCCCCTGCTCGGCGGACTGGCGCAGCCAGTACTCGGCGGCCGGCTCGTCCCCGCGCTCGCGGTGGTGGCGGCCCAGCGCGTGCGCGGCGGCGGCGGAACCGGCCACGGCCGCGATCCGCCACCAGCCGGCCGCCTCCTCCGGGTAGCCGCGCTGGTGCAGCAGCACGCCCAGGTTGTTGGCGGCGGCCCGGTCACCGGCCGCGGTGGCCGCGCGCAGGTGGGGTTCGGCTCCGTCGAGGTCGCCGCGGCGCAGCAGCATGGCTCCGAGGACGCTCGCCGCCTCGGCGTCGCCGCTCTGCGCGGCGAGCGCGAGGCGCATCTCCTCCTCGGCGGCCTCCCCCAGGTCCACCATCTCGTCGCGGGCCGGCTCCGTACCGGCAGGCTGCACAAATCGCCCTGACTCGAACAGAGTTGCCTTGTCCCCCATAACGTCCATCGTCGCACCACCTGCAACCTGGGTACACCCGGTATACCGCAGCCCGTGAGGTCACTTCAGCGTTTTGTCGACATGCCCACAGGGAGACAAGTCAAACACACACCACCCGACTACCCACGACGGCGCGGCCGTCCCCTCCCGGCGTACATGAGTTCGCACACCACGAAGGCCCGGATCCTTTTTGGATCCGGGCCTTCGA
>NZ_BNBF01000007.1:109906-120625 GCF_014654935.1 Streptomyces capoamus | reverse complement strand
CAGTAGCGGGGACAGGATTTGAACCTGCGACCTCTGGGTTATGAGCCCAGCGAGCTACCGAGCTGCTCCACCCCGCGCCGTTGCAGGTCAACCGTACCACGGCGCGGGGGCGGCGGGATCAGCTCTTGCCCGCGCCGGCCTTGGACTGCGCCTCCTCGGCACGCTTCAGTGCGTCCCGGAGGTCCTTCTGCGCCTTGGCGTACGCGTCCCAGTCGGGCCCGTCCTTCAGCGCCCGCTGCCCGGCGTCGAAGGCCTTCTGGGCGTCCTGGAGGGCCTGCCTGACCGTCGGGTTGCCGGTATTGGGCGGGTTCTTGGTGCCGGTCTCCGGCGGTCTGGTCGAACTGCCCACGCCGAACACCTCGTTCAGGGCCTCGTCCAGGGTGTCCTTGAAGGCGGTCCTGCCCTCGTAGGTGACCAGAACCTTCCTCAGCAACGGGTACTTGAGGGAACCACCCCGGACGTAGACCGGCTCCGCGTACAGCAGGCCCCCGTCCAGCGGCACGGTCAGCAGATTGCCGTACTCGACCTTGGAGTGACCGCGGCTGAGGAGACTGATGGTCTCGGCGATCGCCGATTCGGAGTTGAACTGGCTCTGGACCTGCTTGGGGCCGTCGACGGTCGTGTTCGTCGGCAGCTTCAGGACCCTGATCCTGCCGTAGTCGCTGGTGCGCGGGTCGGAGTCGACGGCCATGAAGGCGCTGAGGTTGTCCCGTCCGTTGGGCGTGAACGTCGTCGTCAGCGAGAAGGCCTGGTCGCTCTGGCCGGGCATCTTCATGCTCAGGTAGTACGGCGGCACCGCGCTGCCCGAGTTGTTCGTCGGGTCGTCCGGCACCTGCCACACCTCGCTGCCGGTGAGGAAGGTCTGCGCGTCCGTCACGTGGTAGCGGGTGAGCAGTTCGCGCTGCACCTTGAACAGGTCCTGCGGGTAGCGCAGGTGGTCCATCAGCTGCGGGGAGATCGCGTCACGCGGCTCCACCGTGCCGGGGAAGGCCTTCATCCAGGTCTTCAGCACCGGGTCCTCGGTGTCCCACTGGTACAGCTTGACCTCGCCGGTGTACGCGTCGACGGTCGCCTTCACCGAGTTGCGGATGTAGTTGACCTGGTTCTGCTGGGCCACCACCGCGCGCGAGTTGTTCGTCGCGGTCAGCGAGTCGGCCGTCGTGTCACCGAGGGTGGTACGGGAGGAGTACGGGTAGCCGTTCGACGTCGTGTAGGCGTCGACGATCCACTGGATGCGGTGGTTCACCACCGCCGGGTACGCGTCGCCGTCGATGGTCAGCCAGGGGGCGACCGCCTCCACGCGCTCCTTGGGCGTGCGGTTGTACAGGATCCGCGAGCCCTTGCCGATCGCGCCCGAGTAGAGGATCTGCGGCTCGTTGAACGCCACCGCGTACGCGGCCCGGTTGATCGGGTTGTCGAGGTTGACCCCGCTCTTGGCCGGGTAGCTGGTGGTCATCTCACGCTCGTTGTCGGAGTAGTCGACCTCCTTCTGGGGGCCTCCGACGATCGAGTACGTGGTGGTCTTCTCCCCGTAGTAGACCCGCTGTTCGTACGACCCCAGGTCGCCCTGGGACGGCAGGTTCTTCTCGGTGAACACCGGCCGGCCCTCGGAGTCCGCCTCGGTGCCCTTGGCGGCCACCACGCCGAAGCCGTGCGTGTAGCGGAAGTGGTCGTTGATCCAGTTGTTCTTCGGGATGCCGGCCAGGTTCAGCTCGCGCAGGCCGATGACGGTGTCCTGCTCCTTGCCGTCCTTGGTGTACCGGTCGACGTCGAGGTTGTTCGGGAACCCGTAGTACGCCTTGATCTGCTGGAGCTGCTGGAACGTCGGTGAGACGACGTTGGGGTCCATGATGCGGATGCTGGCCGTGGCGTCGACCTGGTCACGCAGCTTCGTCTTGTCCGGGGTCGTGGACCGGCCCGCGTACTCGGTGACCTTGGCGTCGTCGATGCCGTAGGCCTCGCGGGTCGCCTTCAGGTTCTTCTGGACGTACGGCGCCTCCTTGGCCTGCTCGTTCGGCTGCACCTGGAACTTCTGCACGATGGCCGGGTACAGGCCGCCGATCAGGATCGCCGACAGGACCATCAGGCCGAAGCCGATGACCGGCAGCTGCCAGGTGCGCCGCCACAGCGTGGCGAAGAACAGCAGCGCGCAGATCACGGCGATGCAGAACAGGATCGTCTTGGCCGGCAGGTAGGCGTTGGCGTCGACGTAGCGCAGGCCGGTCCAGTTGTCGGTCGCCTTGAAGTCGCTCGACTTCACCGCCAGGCCGTAGCGGTCGAGCCAGTAGGCGACCGCCTTGAGGGCGACGAAGAGACCGAGCAGCACCGAGAGGTGTCCGGTCGCGGCGGCGGTGGCGCGCGCACCGGGGCTGGTGACGCGCAGCCCGCCGTACAGGTAGTGGGTGAGCGCGGCGGCGATCAGGCACAGGATGGCGGCGGCGAAGCCGAAGCCCAGCAGGAAGCGGTACCAGGGCAGGTCGAAGGCGTAGAACGAGACGTCCAGGTGGAACTGCGGGTCCCGCTCGTGGAAGGGCACGCCGTTCACCCACATCAGCCAGGTCCGCCACTGGCTCGACGCGGAGGCGCCCGCGATCAGTCCGACGAGGGCGGTGACGGCGAACAGCAGCCACCTCTTGTACGGCGCGATGGCCATGCGGTAACGGTCGAGGCTCTGCTGCTCCATGGACATGGCGCTCAGCGGGGGCCGCAGCCGGTGCGCGAGCCAGATGTTGACGCCGACCGCGGCCGCCATCAGCAGGCCGAAGACGAAGAACAGCCCGATCTTGGTCGACAGGGTCGTGGTGAACACGGACGAGTAGTGCACCGACCGGTACCACAGCCACTCGGTCCAGAAGCCCGCGAACATCGTGAACGCCATGCCGAGGACGGCGAGGACGCCCAGTGTCACGAGCAGGGTCCTCACCCGCCGGGACGGGCGGCCCGCTCTCATCCGTGGCCCCGTCGGGCCTCCGCCGCGGTCCGGCATCTGGAAAGCCAAGGTGCGCACCTCGAAGTTCGCTGTCGATCCGTCAGACCCTCGGGTTCGCGGGCCCGCCGTGGCCCCCCGTGATCGCGGGCCCACACCCTATGCAACTTACTCACGGTTTACTCGGTTCCCGATTCCGGCCCCCAACGAGGCAGGATTGTGACCATGTCCAACACTCCCATGGCAGCGAGCCCGCTCACCCGGGCCGTACTCGAGATCGACGAGTACGTCTCCGGCCTCGGCTGGGACCAGCCCGCTCGCCTCTTCGCCCTCGTAGACACCGCACGGCTGCGGGCTCAGGAACCGTCGCTCGCGGCCCAGCTGGGCCTGGAGGACGAGTCCGAGTCCGCCGGTCTCACCCCGATCGAGCAGGACGAGATCCCGTCCGGCAAACCGCTCGACGAATTCCTCGGCACCATCGCCTGGCCCGGCGCGGTGGTCGGCTGCGCGCTGGCCGTGGAGCGCCTGATGCTGCCGCCGTCCGCCGAGGCGCAGGTCCCCTCCGGTCTGGGCGAGGCCGGGCTGGCGAGGTGGGTGGCCGAGCACCCGGAGCGCCAGGAGGTCCGGATGACGGTGGCCGTGCTGCGCGACGGCAGCCGCGAGTCGGCGCTGCGGCTGCGCGAGAAGGACTCCGCCACGGAGGTCCTGACCGGCCCCGACCTGGTGCCGGGCCTGGCGGAGGCCCTGGCGGCGACCTTCGCCGACTGACCCCCTCCCGCGGTACGACGACGGGGGCGCCCCCGGTGACCGGGGAGCGCCCCCCGCCGTGCCCGGGCCGGCTTCAGCCCTTGGTGGTGCACCTGGGCAGGGCGGCGGTGTCGCCGCTGCGGATGTCCTTCAGCGCGTCGAGCGCGTCGCCGATGGTCTTGACCTTGACCAGGGTCAGTCCGCCCGGGGTGTCCTTGGCGGCCGCGGCGCAGTTGTCGGCCGGGGTCAGGAAGTAGCGGGCGCCCTTGTCCCGCGCCCCCACGGTCTTCATCTCGATGCCGCCGATCGGGCCGACCGTGCCGTTGTCGTCGATGGTGCCGGTGCCGGCGACGAACGTGCCGCCGGTGAGGTCGCCCGGGGTGAGCTTGTCGTAGATCCCGAGGGCGAACATCAGACCGGCGCTGGGGCCGCCGACGTCGGCGAGCTTGATGTCGATGGAGAACGGGAAGGTGTGGTCGGTCCCGGCGGAGATGCCGACGACGGCCCGCTTGGCGCCGCTGTCGTCGGACGTCCTGGTGGTGATCGTGACCTTCCGCGTGCCGGTCGCCGTCTTGTCGGCCTTCTCGGCGGCGGCCTGCTCCTTGGCCGGGACGACGGTGAAGACGACCTTCTGGCCGGGCTGGTGCTTGGTCACCAGCTTGGCGACGTCGGCCGGCTGCTTGACGGCCGCGCCGTCGACGGCCTTGATCACGTCACCGGCGTGCAGCCTGCCCTCGGCCGGGGAGCCCTTGACGACCGTGGAGACGATCACCCAGGACCGCACCGGGATGCCCAGCTCCTTCAGGGCGGCGACCTTGGCGCTCTCCTGGGACTGGCTGAACTCCTCGGCGTTCTCCTGGGTGGACTGCTCCTCCGTCTTGCCGTCCGGGTACAGCGTGTCGTGCGGGACGATCCTGCTGTCGTGCGCGAGCCAGCCGTACACGGCCTCGACGAGGTTCATCCGGTAGTCGGCGCTGGTGACCCGGACGGTGGTCATGTTGAGGTGGCCGTCCGCCGGGTAGGTCTTGTGCCCGGAGATCTGCAGCACCGGCTCGCCGTCGTGCTCCCCGAGCGTGTTCACAGTGGGGCCGGGGGACATCTCCGCGTACGGCACGGGGATGAGCACTCCCGCGCACAGGAGCGCGATCAGCATCAGGGTCGAGGCGAGCATCGTCGCGGTGCGGCGTGGCATGGCACGACAGTACGGGACGTCCCTGTCAGCGCACCGTCAGGGCACCCCGGTCACGCCCCGGGCGCACCCGTACCGGACTTCTCCATGGCTGCCCGGAACCGGGCGTACCCGTCCAGCTCGGGACCGTCACTGCGGGCCTTCCGGGTCCGGTTCGCCCACGTGCCCCACAGTCCGCCGCCGACCGCAGCCACCAGCGGGATCAGCAGCCAGACAAGCACCCCCATGCCGACCTCCCTACGCCATGAGCGTCCGCAACTGACTGATCAGCAGATTAACCATCCGCACGGACAACGCTCACGCCAGGGTGCCGGTTACGCAACCCGAAGGGGTCGTGTGCCGCGAGTGACCCGTTCGGACCGCTTTCAGTCGGACTGCCTCAGCAGGCGCCCACCCACTCTTCGGTGCCGTCGGAGAACCGCTGGTGCTTCCAGATGGGCACCTCGTGCTTGAGGTCGTCGATCAGCTTGCGGCACGCGTCGAAGGCCTCCGCGCGGTGCGGGCACGCCACGGCCACGACGACGGCGAGGTCCCCGACGCCCAGGTCCCCCACCCGGTGGACGGCGGCCAGCGCCCGCACGGGGTGGTCCGCGACGACCTTCTCGGCGATCCGCCGCATCTCGGCCTCGGCGCTGGGATGGCACGAGTACCCGAGCGCGTCCACGTCGGCGCCCCCGTCGTGGTTGCGCACGGTGCCCACGAACAGCGCGATGCCCCCGGCCGCGGCGTCCCCGACGGCCCGGAACACCTCGTCGACGGAGAGCGGTGTGTCGCGGACGGCGATCAGCTTGATGGGATCCTGGGCCGCCCGTTCACCGGGGTGGTCGCTCGTGTGTGCCATGCGTCCATCGTGCCGTACGCGCCGGGCACCGGGGAATGCGAGATTCACCAGGCACACGCGCGGGACGTCTTGGAGCGTCCTACGACACGCGTACGACCGTCCCCGCTCCGGCCGGGGCCGGTCGCGTCAGCGCCGGCGGGCCTTGCGGGCCCGCCGTACGACGGCCGCGGCGCCCAGCAGGGCGACCGTCGCGCCGGCCGCGCCGGCCGCCGTCGCGTCCTTGCGGCCCAGCCGCCGGCCGGCCACCGTGTGCCGCCCGGACACCTCCTCCAGCAGCTCGGCGAGGACCTCCTCGTTGTTCCACTTCGGCCGCCACCCCGCGTCGTGCAGCCGGCTGCCGCTGACCACCCACGGGTACATCGTGTAGGCGAGGTCGCCCGCCGGGGACGGGGTGAGGCCGATCCGGTGCAGCCGGGCCGCCGCGCCGAGCGCGACCGCCGAGGGCAGCTCCATCCGCCGGATGCCGCTCAGCTCCTCGACCTCCTCCTGCTCGAGCCAGCCGTCGCAGCCGACGGCCAGTTCCCCCTCGACCTTCTCCAGGACGGCGTACTCCAGGGCGCTGCACAGGTCCTCGACGTGGCAGAACTGCCAGGCGGGCCGCGACCCGGCCACCACCAGCAGCCGCGGTGACTCGAAGTACCTGGTCAGCGCGGTGTCGGTGCCTCCGACGAGGACGGCGGGCCGGACCACGGTGACGTTGAGTCCGGGATGCGCGCGCGGCGCCCGGCGCGCCAGCCGCTCGATCTCCAGCAGGTCGCCGACCCCGGTCGCCTCGGCGGTGGCGCGCAGCTCGGCGTCCTCCGACAGGGGCAGCTCGTTGTCCGGCAGCGCGCCGTAGACCATCGCCGAGGTGCACAGCACCACGCGGTGCACCCCGGCCGCCGCGGCGGCGGTCAGGACGGTCTGGGTCCCCCGGACGTTGTAAGCCGTGCGTGCCGCCGGATCGGTCTCCAGATCGAGGTCCAGGGCGAGGTGGACGACGACGTCGGCGCCGCGCAGCTTGTCCGCGATGACGGGGTCGCGCACGTCGAGGATGTGCCACTGGGCGTCGGCGCACTCGCCGCGCCGCTCGTCGATGGCGAGGACCCGTCTGATCTCCCCGGAGGCGGCGAGCCGCTCGGTGAGCAGGGCGCCGACCCCGGTGGCGGCGCCGGTCACCGCGACGACGGGCCCGCGCACGGCGGGAGGGGTTGAGGGGTTTCGCGCTGCGCGAACCTGCGGATCTGGGGAACTCACCGGGCGTCTCCAGCGGTTGTCTTCAGTACGGGCGCGAGTGACGCGTGCGTACCAGGTGCATCCATCCTGCCGCAGGCCCTCCGCAGGCGAAGCACCGAGGCCCGATCGGGTCCGGGTGTCTAGGCTGGGTGGTGTTGTCGGGCAGCCGCGCCACCGGATCGCAACCGGTGGCCTTACCAGCCGAGGAATCCCGTGAGTGACACCCCATTCGGTTTCGGCCTTCCGCCGGAGGAGCCGGAGGACGGCGACGAGGGCAAGAAGAAGGACCAGCAGAGCGGTGGTGGGCAGGGACCGGCCAATCCGTTCGGTTTCGGCGGCCTGCCCGGAGCCGGCGGCCTGGGCGGCCCCGGCGCCGACAACCCGCTCGCAGCCATGTTCGGTTCCCTGAACCCCACCGACCTGGGCGCCGCGTTCCAGCAGCTCGGCCAGATGCTCTCCTACGAGGGCGGCCCGGTGAACTGGGACATGGCCAAGCAGATCGCGCGCCAGACGGTCGCCCAGGGCGCCCAGGACGGCTCCAAGGACGCCAGCGTCGGCCCGGCCGAGCGCAAGGCGGTCGAGGAGGCCGTCCGCCTGGCCGACCTGTGGCTGGACGACGCGACCTCCCTGCCGTCGGGCTCCGGCTCGGCGGTGGCCTGGTCGCGCGCGGAGTGGGTCGAGGCGACCCTGCCGGCCTGGCAGGAGCTGGTCGACCCGGTCGCCGAGCGGGTCGGCGCGGCCATGGGCGACGTCCTGCCGGAGGAGATGCAGGCCATGGCGGGCCCGCTGATCGGCATGATGCGCTCGATGGGCGGTGCCATGTTCGGCACCCAGATCGGGCAGGCCGTGGGCGTGCTCGCGGGCGAGGTCGTCGGCTCCACCGACATCGGGCTGCCGCTGGGCCCGGCCGGCAAGGCCGCGCTGCTGCCGGCCAACGTCGAGGCGTTCGGCAAGGACCTCGGCGTGCCGCAGGAGGAGGTGCGGCTCTACCTGGCCCTGCGCGAGGCCGCCCACCAGCGCCTGTTCGCCCACGTGCCGTGGCTGCGCTCGCATCTGTTCGGCGCGGTCGACGGGTACGCGCGGGGCATCAAGGTCGACACCGCAAAGCTGGAGGACGTGGTCGGCCAGTTCGACCCGGAGAACCCCGAGCAGCTGCAGGACGCGCTGCAGCAGGGCATGTTCCAGCCCGAGGACACGCCCGAGCAGAAGGCCGCCCTGGCCCGTCTGGAGACCGCTCTGGCGCTCGTGGAGGGCTGGGTGGACGCGGTGGTCCACGCCGCCGCGAAGCCGCGTCTGGGGTCCGCCGACGCCCTGCGGGAGACGCTGCGCCGCCGCCGCGCCACCGGCGGTCCCGCCGAGCAGACGTTCGCCACGCTGATCGGTCTGGAACTGCGCCCGCGCCGGCTGCGGGACGCCTCCCGCCTGTGGGCGTCGCTGACGGACGCGCGCGGGGTGGAGGGCCGGGACGGCCTGTGGGCCCACCCGGACATGCTGCCGACCGCGACCGACCTGGACGACCCCGACGGCTTCGTCCACCGCGAGCAGCTGGACTTCTCCGAGCTGGACAAGATGCTCGGCGAGGCGGCGAACGGTTCCGCCGGAGAAGGCGACGGCAGCAAGGGCGACGACACCGAGTGAGCCTGTACGACGACGCGGTCCTCGTCCTGAAGGGGTACGAGGGCCAGGCGGAGCTGCGCCAGGCCTACCTGGACCATCTGGCGGCCCACCCGGACGGCCTGTGGAAGGGCTGCCCCGCGGGGCACCTCACGGCCAGTGCCCTGGTGGTCGCCCCGGAGCGCGGCCAGGTGCTCCTCACACTGCACCGGAAGCTGCGGATGTGGCTGCAGATGGGCGGTCACTGTGAACCGGGCGACCCGACGCTCGAGGCGGCGGCCCTGCGGGAGGCGACCGAGGAGTCCGGCATCGCCGGCCTCACGCCGCTCCCCGGCGGTCCGGTGCGGCTGGACCGGCATGCCATCCCGGCGCCCTGCCACTGGCACTTCGACGTCCAGTACGCGGTCCTGGCCCCGCCCGGCGCGGTGCACGAGATCAGCGACGAGTCGCTCGACCTGCGCTGGTACACCTACGACGAGGTCGCGGGCGTGGCCGACGAGTCCGTCGTACGCCTGCTGGACGCCACGCGCGCGAGACTCTGACGCGGTGCGGGGCGGCCGCCTGGGCGGTCACCCCGCACACGTGCCCTAGCTCCAGACGGTCACCCCGCACACGTGCCCTAGCTCCAGACGTTGCCCTGGTTCTGGCCGCGCGCGCCCTGCTGGCCCATGCCGAACTGGGCGGCCAGGCCCTGTCCGATCACGGCGTTCTGCGGCGGCAGCAGTTCGCTGGGCTGCACCAGCGCGAACCCGGAGCCCATGAAGCTCAGCTCCCAGCCCTCGCCGGTGTTCCCGCGCCGCCGCCACACGCCGGAGGAGTGGGTCTGGGCCTGCATCTGCACGCGCAGCCCGGTCGACCAGGCCACGATCGCGTCGGCGTCGCAGTTGACGTACTTGTCGGGCGTGACCTGCATCAGCAGCGGCGCCCCGGAGGTCATCAGGGCCACCTTGCCGCGCCCGGTGATGTTCAGCTGGTACTTCCCGGAGCCGGAGATGCCGTAGAGGCTGTCGACGGCGATGACCTCGTGGTGCAGCGAGGAGTCCATGGCGAGGACGTAGGAGCTGTCGACGGTCAGTCCGTCCTGCTCGACGTCCATGATGTGCACGTGCTGGGCGAGGTTGGCGAGGTAGACGGTGCCCTGGCCGTGGCAGCGCATCAGGTCCAGGCCCTCGCCGGTCCAGGCTCGCGCGCGTGCCTGGTTGTTGCTGCGGTACTCGGCGTCGAACTCGACCAGGCCCTGGTAGGCGACCATGGTGCCCTTGCGGGCGAGGAGGTCGTCGTGGCCCTCCAGGGTGATCCGGAGCATCTGCGCGTTCTGCAGGCTCCAGCGCTCCTGGGTCTGGAGGTCGTTGTGCGCGAAAAGCGGGCTCTGCATGGTGTTCTGGCTCCCCCTCAGCCCCGGAACCGGAGGCGGTCGGTGCTGTCCTCGCTGGGCTGGACGACGACGATGCCCTGGCCGGAGAAGGCCATCTGGTAGGCCTCACCGCTGCCCCGGCCGATCAGCGACTGGGCCTTGAAACTGCGCTTGCCCTTCACCTTCAGGTTCGGCGACCAGGCGACGAGCGCGTCCGGGTCGACGTACGTCTCGTCCTCGCCGCCGCCGCAGTCCACGACGATCGGCTTGCCCCGGGAGGTCAGGGCGACCCAGCCCTGCCCGGAGATTTTCGTGTTCCACAGGCCCTGTCCGGCGAACTTCGCGAGCCCCTTCACGCGCTCCACGCCCCAGGTCAGGTGCGCGTCGAAGGCGAGGAGGTTGGTGGCGTTGACGGAGATGCCGTCGCCGTTGAGGTTGATCACGACGACGTCCGCGCCGTAGTCGGCGAGGTAGAGCAGACCGTCGCCGGAGCACTTCATCAGCGGGGCGCCCTCGCCGGTGACCCAGTCGCGGGCAATCTGGCGTACGGCCGGCGGGTTCGGCTCGTACTGGATGAAGCCTTCGTAGGCGACCATCGACCCCACGCGCGCGAGGAGGTCGTTGCCGGTCTGCAGGGCGACCTTCAGCATGTGGTTGCCGTGGTTCTCCATGCGGGCGGTGACGGGTGCGGGGGCGAAGCCCGCGAGCGGCTGGTTCATGACGGGCTCCCTCTAGACCTCGTAGGGCTGGACGACGATGAAGTTGCCGGGAGCTCCCCGGAACTGGAGGTTGACGCTCTCGCCGGTGTCGCCGGCGTACGCGTTGCGGCGCGC
>NZ_BNBF01000007.1:101580-109872 GCF_014654935.1 Streptomyces capoamus | reverse complement strand
GCGGACCTGGCTGGAGACGATCACCTGGGAGGCGGCCGACCAGGCGACGACGGCGTTGCAGTCGGCGAACGTGGTCGGCGTGACCGGCAGCACCACGGGTGTGCCGTGCGTCTTGACCACGATCGTGCCGGTGCCCTGGAACTGCATGGTGAACAGCGCGCCGCCCGGGATGCCGTGGCCTTCGACGCGGCGCACCTCGTACTGCAGGCTCTCGTCGAAGGCGAGGACGTTCTCGGCGGACACGCAGATCGCGTCGCCCTGCAGTTCCACCGGGTGCAGGTGGGTGGAGTTCTCCGCGAGGAACACCTGGCCCTGGCCGGTGCAGCGCATCAGCTGCATCTCCTGGCCGGTGGCGTTGCCGACGATGCGTCCCGCGAACCCGGCGCCCTTGTAGCTGAAGTCGACCTTGCCCTGGTAGAGCACCATGCTGCCCTGCTTGGCCAGCACCGGCTGGCCGCCGACGCCGAGGTCGACGCGGATCAGCTTCTTGTTCTGCTGCGTCCAGCGCTGCCCGGTCGGCGTCTCCTTGAACGCCTGGAGCGCGGCCGTCACACCGGCACCGGTCTGCGGGGCGCCCTGCGGCGCTCCGTACGGGGCGGTCTGCGGGCCGGGGACCTGCCCGTGGCCCGGGGGCATGGGCGGGGCCGGCTGGGCCACGCCGTAGGTGGCGGGCTGCGCGCCGTAGCCCGGGGGCAGCGGCGCGCCGGGCCCGCCGCCGTACGACGGCTGCTGGGGCGGCTGGCCGTAGGGCGCGGGGGCCGGGGCGGCCGGTGGCGGGACGGTGGCGCCGGCGGGCGGGGTGAGGGGGGCGACGATCGTCGGTGCGCCGTGCACGTTCGGCGCGGGCGCCGGCGGCGGGGGCGTGTGGCCGGGCGGCGGGGCGAAACCCTGCGGTGCCGGGGCGGGGGCCGTCGCAGGTGCGGGGGCCGCCGGGGCGCCGAACGCGGGCGGGGCGAAGCCGGGGGCCGCGCCGGGCTGCGGCTGCTGCGCGGCGGCGGGCTCCTCGTCCAGCACCTCGCCGCCGAAGTTCTTCAGCAGCGCGTCCAGACCACCGTCGAAGCCCTGCCCGACCGCGGCGAACCGCCACCCGTCCTTGAAGTAGAAGTCCCCGAGCATCACGGCCCGCTCGGTGGAGAACTCCGCGCCGCTGAAGGAGTACCGTGCGACCTCTTCGCCGCCCGCCACGATCCGCAGGTAGCCGGGGGCGATCTGGGACATCTGCCCGGCGCCGTCGAGGGTCGCCGTGAAGGACAGCTTGCGGATGTGCGAGGGGATCCGGTCGAGCGTGACCCGGAACGACTCCGTGTCACCCGCCTGGGCGCCCAGCAGCTGGATGGACTCCTCCGGGGACTTCGGCTGGTTGAAGAAGACGAAGTACCGGTCGTCCGAGAGACGCTCGTCGGCGTCCAGACCGAAGCAGCTGATGTCGAAGGTCAGTCCGGGGGCGGAGATCTGCACGCCTACGTACAGATCGGTGCCCGCCGTGAGGTCACTGATCCTGGCCTTGTGGCCGCGTTGGAATTCCCTGGCCATGCGTTACGACCGTCCCCCATCCCGAATGTGAGTGCGTCGCGCCAGGCTAACGGCAAAGCCCGGCGACGACCCCGGAGGGCCGGTGTCGGTACAGACCCGGTACACAACCACGCCCTGCCGCCGACCCGGGACACGGGCCGCCCGGCCGGGCCGCTCAGGGCTCCTGTTCGTCCCGCGCGCCGGGCACGTGCGGCAGGCGCGCGGCGGCGACCACGCCCTCGAGGTAGCCGCGGGCCCGCTCGGTGCGCGGGTAGGCCTCGAGCAGCCGCCAGAAGCCGGGGCCGTGCCCGGGCACCAGCAGGTGCGCCAGCTCGTGGCAGAGCACGTAGTCCACGACGTACTCCGGCATCCCCTGCAGGCGGTGCGAGAGCCGGATGCTGCCCTCGGCCGGGGTGCACGAACCCCAGCGGGTGTTCTGGTTGGTCACCCAGCGCACCGACGCGGGCCGGGCCCGGCCGTCGAAGTACTGGGCGGACAGCCGCTCGGCACGCTCGGCCAGCTCGGCGTCGCCCAGCACCCGCCGGCTCTCCTGGGCGGCGAGTTTGTCGAGCATGACGGTCACCCAGCGCTGCTCCTCCGCCTTCGACATCCGGGCGGGGATCAGCACGACGGTGCGATCGCCCTCGCGGTACGCGGAGACCGTCCGGCGGCGCCGGGCGCTCCTGCGGACCTCGATCGCGCTCGCCCGCGGGCCGCCGGGCGGCTGGCTCGTCGTGCTGCGCTGTGGTTCGACGGCGCGGTGCAGTGGGTCGGCGGGCACGCCCCGACGTTACCCGGTGGCCGTGGGCGAAGTCGCGGCTCCGGGGCGGCCGGCCGCCGATCCCCCACCATGTGTTTGATTCGTAGGACCGATCCGTACATCCGTTTTGCACCCTTTCGCCCAACTAGCCGGTATGACGAACATCCCGCGCCTGTGGACAACTCACGACACCCGGCGCCCGGGCCGGGCATGCTGGCAGGCGTCGGCGGACCGCGACCGCTTCCCGCCGGCACCGGACACCGAGGGAGACGGGGGACAGGGATGCATCCGGTGGTGAAACCCGCGCTGCGGCGCGGCTGGCGCGATCTCCATACCGTGCAGTTCGGGATGACCCCGGCGCACGCCGTCACGCTGGGCCCGGTGGACACGGCGACCGGCAGCCTCCTCGACCTGCTCGACGGCACCCGCGGCCTGCCGCTGCTGCGCGAGGAGGGCCGCCGCGCCGGCGTACCGCCACGCCAGGTCGACGCGCTGGTCCAGCGGCTGGCCCGCGCCGGCCTCGTCGACGACGCGCGCGGCGGCGGGCCGGCCGCGGACGCGCTGCGCGGCAGACCCGGCGTCCTGGAGCGGCTGCGCCCCGACCTGGCCGCACTGTCCCTCCTCACGCCCGAGCCGGGTGGCGCACCGGCCCGGCTCGCGGCCCGGCGCGCCCAGCGGGTGCGGGTGCACGGAGCGGGCCGGGTCGGTGCCCTGCTGGCCTCGGTCCTCGCCGGCGCCGGCGTCGGCGAGGTCGACGTACGCGACGCGGGCCGCGTCGAGCCGTGGGACGTGGCACCGGGCGGACTGCCC
Source organism: Streptomyces capoamus (assembly GCF_014654935.1). GTDB lineage: Bacteria > Actinomycetota > Actinomycetes > Streptomycetales > Streptomycetaceae > Streptomyces > Streptomyces capoamus. The sequence continues at coordinate 106,790 of NZ_BNBF01000007.1, read as the reverse complement.
GCCGAGTCGGTCGGCGACCGCCGGGACACGGCGGCGCGGGCCGCCGTCCGCCGCGCGGCACCGGACCGCCCGCCCCGCCACGCCCACTCCCCCGGGTCCGGCGCCGAGGACCCCGGCCTCTCCCTGGTCGTCATCGCGCCCCGGGACGACGTCGCCGTGCACGCCCCGGACCCGCTCACCGCCGCACCGCTCATGGCCGCCGGCACTCCTCACCTGTACGCCGGTGTCGTGGAGGGGACGGGCGTCGTCGGCCCGCTCGTGCTGCCCGGCGAGTCGGGCTGCACCGGCTGTCTGCACCGGGACCGCGCGGACCGCGACGAGGCCTGGCCCCGGCTGGTCGCCCAGTGGCAGTCCGGGCGGGCCCGCCGGGGCGGGGCCTGCGACCTGGCCCTGGCCACGACGGTGGCCGGACTCGCGGCGGCCCATGCGCTGGCCTTCCTCGACGGGGGTGCACCGTCCGCAGCGGGCACCCGCTGGGAAGCGTCCCTGCCCGGTCTGCGCTGGTGCGCCCGGCCGGTCCGGCCGCATCCGGAGTGCGACTGCGGGGCAGCGCAGCGGGGTAATCGGGAGCACTCCTCAACCGACGGGCGGCAGCGCGCGACAATGGCGGTGCAACGGCCGTCGACGGTGCGGCGACGCGAAGCGGTCGCGGCACGGCCGACTGGGACTTGGAGGGCGCATGTCTGATCTTCCCCGGAAGGCGGTCACCCGTACCGCCAAGCTCGCCGCGCTCCCGCTCGGCATCGCCGGCCGGGCCACCTGGGGGCTGGGAAAGCGGATCGTGGGCGAGTCCGCGGAGATCGTCGGCCGCGAGCTGCAGCAGCGCACGGCCGAGCAGCTCTTCAAGGTCCTCGGCGAGCTCAAGGGCGGCGCGATGAAGTTCGGGCAGGCGCTGTCCGTCTTCGAGTCGGCGCTGCCGGAGGAGATCGCCGGCCCCTACCGCGCGGCCCTGACCCGGCTGCAGGACGCGGCCCCGCCGATGCCGACCCGCACGGTGCACGCCGTCCTGGAGGAGCGGCTCGGAGCGGACTGGCGCGACCTGTTCGAGGAGTTCGAGGACAAGCCGGCCGCCGCGGCCTCGATCGGCCAGGTGCACCGGGCGGTGTGGCACGACGGCCGTGAGGTGGCGGTCAAGGTGCAGTACCCGGGAGCCGGCGAGGCGCTCCTGTCCGACCTCGGCCAGCTGAGCCGTTTCGCCCGGCTGCTGGGCCCGCTGATCCCGGGCATGGACATCAAGCCCCTGATCACGGAGTTGAGGGACCGGGTCTCCGAGGAACTGGACTACGGTTTGGAGGCCCAGGCCCAGGCCGCGCACGCGGAGGAGTTCACCGACGACCCGGACGTGGTCGTCCCGGCCGTCGTGCACCAGTGCGAGCAGGTCCTGGTGACCGAGTGGATCGACGGCATCCCGCTGTCCGAGATCATCGCGGACGGCACCCCGGAGCAGCGCGACCGGGCCGGCCAGCTCCTGGCCCGCTTCCTCTTCTCGGGGCCCGCCCGCACCGGCCTGCTGCACGCCGATCCGCACCCGGGCAACTTCCGGCTGCTGCCCGGCGGCCCGGCCGGCGCGGACGACTGGCGCCTCGGCGTCCTGGACTTCGGCACGGTCGACCGCCTCCCCGGCGGCCTGCCGGCCCCGATCGGCGTCTCCCTGCGGATGACGCTGGACGGCGAGGCCGAGGGGGTCTACGAGCTGCTGCGCGCCGAGGGCTTCGTCAAGGAGACCATCGCCCTCGACCCCGACGCGGTCCTCGACTACCTGCTGCCGATCATCGAACCGGCCCGGGTGGAGGCGTTCACGTTCACCCGCTCCTGGATGCGCGGCCAGGCCGCCCGCATCGCCGACCCACGCTCCCCCGCCTACCAGCTCGGCAAGCAGCTCAACCTGCCGCCGGCCTACCTCCTCATACACCGGGTGACCCTGAGCACCATCGGTGTCCTGTGCCAACTCGGCGCCACCGTACGGCTGCGCGAGGAACTGCAGGAGTGGCTGCCGGGCTTCGTGACGGAGGAGGCCCAGGAGGACCTGACCGAGGAGGAGAGGGGCGTGGAGGGCCTGGCCGAGGGCGACGCGGGGTAGGGGCCGTGCGGCGAGGCGGCCGGCTCAGTCGTCGGCCGCCACGACGAGGGTGAGCCGTGCGGCCGACCGTTCGATGAGCACGAACTCGTGGAAGCAGTCGTGTACACGCCCCCAGTCGTGAATCGCCTCGTCGCCGAGTTCGCCGAGGCAGTGGACGGCATCGGCTGCGGCCAGGCGGTCGAACACCTCGCGCCGCAGATCCGCCTCCAGGTCGCTGGATGCGTCCCCGAGCGGACCCACCCAGTCGCGCAGGATCCGCACGGCCTTCTCCTGGCCGACGGGCTCGTAGAGGCGGGGGGTGATCAGCCGCAGCCAGTACGGACCGTGCCGGGTCCCCTCCGCCAGAACCCCACCGCCCGCGTAGTCGTCCCGGAACTGCTCATGCCCGATCAGCGCGGCAAGCAGTTCCCCGCCGTCCACGGATTCGGCACCTTCCGCGGGGAAGTGGAACTCCTTGATGTCGACCCACCGGTACCCGTGGTCCTTCGGATCCGGGGCGTAGTGCCGGAAATTGATGAAGGCGCTTCCTGCGTGAGCGAGCCGGTCGTCCATGGCGCCAGCCTAGAAGGGCGGGCACGAGCACCTGTGCCGGCCCGTGGTCACCACCAGGCCGAGTCCAGCCGCCCCTCGATGGACCGCAGGTTCTCCCGCGAGCATGCGTCGCAGAAGTACTGCCGGACGCCGTTCTCGACGGAGCAGGTCCAGGTGACGGGCGGGGGGCCGTCGGCGGGAGTGCCGCAGCGGGCACACAGCAGGCGGTGGCGCTCCGCGGTGGAGCCGCCCTGATCACTTCCGACGGGAAGACTCGTCACCCGGTGACGATAACTCCGCATCCGGCCGATCGCCCGCGCAACGCACCGCGGGGGCCGGTCCGTTCGGCCGGACCGGCCCCCGCGGGGAGCCTTCGCCTCCCTCGTCCGGGGAGGCCACCGCTGCTCGGGTGTGTTCCTTACTGCATGACGGCCATGGCGAGCGCACGGCGGGCGCGCAGCGAGGCGCGCTCGGCCCGGCGCTGCATCCGCCGGGCGGTGGCCAGGCGCACGGCCCGGCGTTCGCGTACGGCGTCATGGAGTCGCTCGTGCATATGCGCACGAGCCAGGGCTTCTTGCATGAGTTGCATCTCGCGGTTCCTGTTCTGACGCGTTCCGGTCGCGCCGGAGGGAGTGAAGTCTGAGGTCGCGGAGCCGGCGGGCTCGGTGGTGGACGGCTTCATCGGGGCCTGCTTCTTGGGGTCGTGCGTGAGGGGGCGATCGATCGTTCCTGCGGTGTTCATGCTGTGACCGGGTTCTTGCGCGGGCGACCACGCGGCCGCTTCCGGGCGACGACGACACCCTGGACGAAGAGCTCGCCACCCCAGACGCCCCAGGGCTCGCGCCGCTCCTTGGCGCCGGCGAGGCAGGCCTCCATCAGCGGGCAGGTGCGGCAGAGGGACTTGGCGTACTCCACGTCCGCGGGCGACTCGGCGAAGAAGACCTCCGGGTCGTAGGAGCGGCAGGGGACGGGTACGCCGAGGTTCTCGATGGCGTCGTCGAGCGCGGTGAGCGCGGTGAGGGGGATCAAGGTGGGGTCCTCCGTGAGGCCGGGCGGGGGGAGCGTTTGTGAAGGCGGTACGGACGGGGCGTGCGCTTCGAGTTGCACGATCGGTCTTCCTCGTCTGGTCGTTCCGGCCGGTTGACCGGGTGTCGGCGTGGTACCGGGTTCTTTCCTTGTCCCGAGGCCCCTTCGCTCCGTCGTCCCCGTTCGGGGAAAACAGAAGGGCCGCGGATCCCGGATGGGGTTCCGCGGCCCTGAAGGCGCCGGCCTGATCGTCGATCAGGCTGGATCACTCCAGGGTTCTGGCCCACGGAAGGCCCACATCAGGTGGTGCTGCGTCGTCTGATTCCGGAATCCGGCACCGGCCGCCGCAAAGGCATAGGCGTGTGCCTGTGCCACTACCGCTTCCAGTGCCTTGGTCGGTCGCTCGTCGCGCTCACGGACGGGAAGACCCGCGAGGGCGACGGAGGACGCCGGACGCACGGCACGGATGCCGGACAGACCGGTGCCCTGGTGGGAGGCGCCGAGCATGCACGTGGAGACGGCCGAGCGATCGGTCAGTTTGGCCGTGCTGACGGTGGAGCTGATGTTGATGCTGATCACTGGACTCGCCTCCTCTCGGCGTCTCTGGGACTGGGCTGAGCCAGTCCGTTGGGATGTGCAAGTACAACACGGAACCGGGCCTTCGAGAAGGCCGCCGCTTCCGTGCCTAGAACCTATGGGGATTGCCGGGGCATGTGCAAACTATTTTTTCGACGAGTTGGCATCAGTCGCCGCCGTCCTCCTGGCCGGGCTCCTGGCCTGCGCAGATGGCCAGGACATCGGCCCCGTAACTGCGCAGCTTGCGGCTGAGGACGCCGGGGATGCGGGCCAGTTCGGCGGGAGTCTCCGGGCACGCCTCGGCGATGGCCATCAGGGTCCGGTCGGTGAAGACGCAGAAGTCCGGCTGCCCGCTGCGCTCCGCCTGGGCCGCGCGCCACTCCCTGAGCCGTTCGTAGAGTCCCTCGTCCATGTCCGAGGGGCAGTCGGCGCAACGCATCAGTTTCATCTCGCCCGCGTCGGTGAGCGTGCGGCCGCAGACGCGGCAGCGGGCCGGGGTGCGCTGGAGGCGCCGTGGGGTGCCGGCGGCGCTCGCGGGGGTGCCGCGCTCGACGCCTCCGGCCGCGCCGGCGCCGGTGCGGCCGACGGTGGGAGTGGTGCCGGGGCGCAGCCCGTCGAGGAACCGGCTGGGCCGGCGGTTGGGCCGTCCGCCGGGTGAGCGGGACAGCGCCCAGGACAGATGGAGGCGTTCGCGGGCGCGGGTGACGCCGACGTAGAGCAGGCGGCGCTCCTCCTCGATCTGCTCGTCGGTGCGGGCGTAGGTGATGGGCAGCATGCCCTCGGCGACGCCGACGAGGAAGACGACGTCCCATTCCAGGCCCTTGGCGGCGTGCAGGGAGGCGAGGGTGACGCCCTGGACGGTCGGGGCGTGCTGGGCGCCTGCCCGTTCCTCCAGTTCCGTCACGAAGTCGGCGAGGGTGGCCCGGGGCCGGGCCGCGGCGAGGTCGTGGGCGAGGGCGACGAGGGCGGCCAGGGATTCCCAGCGCTCCCTGACGGC
>NZ_BNBF01000007.1:100734-101531 GCF_014654935.1 Streptomyces capoamus | reverse complement strand
ACCGGAGCCGGCCGGGGGCTCGCTGGTCCAGCCTTCGCCGGACAGTACGGCGCGGACCTGGGAGGGCAGGTCGACGACGTCGTCGAGGAGGGAGTCGTTGCCGCCGAAGCGGGCCGCTCCGCGCAGGGCGATGCCGGCCTTGCGGATCTCGGGCCGGTCGAAGAAGCGTTCGGCGCCGCGCAGCTGGTAGGGGACGCCCGCGTCGGCGAGCGCCTGCTCGTAGGTTTCGGACTGGGAGTTGGTGCGGAACAGGACGGCGATCTCGGCGGCGGGGACGCCGGCGTCGATCAGTTCGCGGATGCGGCGGGCGGCGCCTTCGGCCTCGGCGGGCTCGTCGGTGTACTCGGTGTAGGCGGGTTCGGGGCCGGAGGGGCGCTGGGAGACGAGTTCCAGCCGGTGGTCGGCGGCGCGGCCCCGGGCCTGGGCGAGCAGGGCGTTGGCGAGACGGACGACCTGGGGGGTGGAGCGGTAGTCGCGGACCAGCTTGACGACGGTGGCTCCGGGGTGGCGGAGGCGGAAGTCGAGGAGGTGGTCGGGCGTTGCTCCCGTGAAGGAGTAGATGGTCTGGCTGGCGTCCCCGACGACGCACAGGTTGTCACGGTCGCCGAGCCACAGGTCCAGCAGCCGCTGCTGCAGCGGGCTGACGTCCTGGTACTCGTCCACGACGAAGTGCTGGTACTGCGCCCGGACCTGCTCCGCGATGTCGTGCCGGTCCTGGAGGATGGCCACGGTGAGCAGCAGCACGTCCTCGAAGTCGATGACCGCGCGGTCGCGCTTGAGGTCCTCGTAGGCGGCGT
>NZ_BNBF01000007.1:88978-100686 GCF_014654935.1 Streptomyces capoamus | reverse complement strand
AGAGGTGGGCGATCTCGGCCGGGTCGCGGGGCGTCTCACGGCCGGCCTTCGCGGCCGCGTACGGGTAGTCGGCGGGGACGGTCTGGGTGACCTTGGACCATTCGATCTCGGCGGTCACGTCCCGCAGCTCGTTGCGGTCGAGCCGGGTGCCGAGGGCGGCGGCCGCGTCGGCGACGAGCTGGATCTTGCGGTCGACGATCCGGGGCAGGGAGCCACCGACCGCTTTCGGCCAGAAGTACTGGAGCTGGCGGAGGGCCGCGGAGTGGAAGGTGCGGGCCTGGACGCCCTGGGCGCCGAGCTGGCGCAGCCGGCCGCGCATCTCCCCGGCGGCGCGGTTGGTGAAGGTGACGGCGAGAACGCTGGAGGGGGGAAGAATGCCGGCCCGCACACCGTAGGCGATCCGGTGGGTGATGGCCCGGGTCTTGCCCGTGCCGGCTCCGGCCAGGACGCACACCGGACCGTGCAGCGCGGTGGCCACCTCGCGCTGCTCGGGGTCGAGCCCTTCGAGCACCGCGTCGGCGTCGCTCGGCGGCCCCGGGTACGGAGAGCCGCCGGTGCCCTGCGGGAAGAGGGTGGAGTGCGTTGCTGCTGTCACACAGCCATGCTGCCAGGTCGCCCGGGACGGCCGTGCCGGTTGTCCACAGGCGGGGCCTCGCAGTCATATGAATCACGGGCCTCGCGGCCGTACGCATCGGGGATCGGCGATCCCGGTCCCTCCGGGTCACGGCCGGGAATGGCGGACCGGCCGCCCGCGTTCTCCCCCCGGACGACCTTTTCCGAGCTGTCTGAGGAGAGCGAAAGAGATGCAGGGCACTGTGACGATGTACAGCACGACTTGGTGCGGCTACTGCCGGCGGCTGAAGAGCCAGCTGGACCGGGAGGGCATCGCCTACACCGAGATCAACATCGAGCAGGACCCGGATTCCGCCGCTTTCGTGGAGAAGGCGAACGGCGGAAACCAGACCGTCCCGACCGTGCTCTTCGCGGACGGCTCCACGCTGACGAACCCGTCGCTTGCCCAGGTCAAGCAGAAGCTCGCCGCGTAGTCCGAGCTGCGCCGAACGGCGGCCCCGAGTCCCTTCGCGGACCCGGGAGCCGCCGTTCGCCGTATCGCCGCGGAGCCGCCGACCGGATCAGACGAAGCCGCGGGTCGGCAGGGGCTTGCCGTACCACATCTCGATCAGACGGGCCGCGATCGAGATGCCGTACGGCGGCAGCACCTCGCCGGACTCGAAGGCCGCGTGCAGCTCCTCGCGGGAGAACCAGCGGGCCTCGTGGATCTCGTCGCCGTCGACGTCGATCTCGGTGGAGGTGGCCTGGGCCATGAAGCCGAGCATGAGGCTGGACGGGAAGGGCCAGGGCTGGCTGGCCACGTACTCGACCTGGCCGACGCTGACCCCGACCTCCTCGCAGACCTCGCGGCGCACCGCCTGCTCGATGGACTCGCCGGGCTCGACGAATCCGGCGAGCGTGGAGAAGCGGCCCTCCGGCCAGTGGACCTGGCGGCCGAGCAGGATGCGGTCGTCCTCGTCGGTGACCGCCATGATCACGGCCGGGTCGGTGCGCGGATAGTGCTCCGCGCCGCAGGCCGGGCAGCGGCGGATGTGGCCGGCCGCCGCGATGACCGTGCGCTCGCCGCAGCGGGAGCAGAAGCGATGGGTGCGCTGCCAGTTCTCCAGCCCGACCGCGTGGACCATGAGTCCGGCGTCGCGCGGGGAGAGCAGCAGGCCGGCCTCGCGGAGCCCCGCCGGCCGGGCGGACTGGTCGATGCGGCCGGGCAGCGAGTCCTTCTGGAGCGCGAAGTAGCTGACGCCGTCCTCGTCGATGCCGAGGAAGTAGCGGTGCGCCTCGGTGAGGGGGGCCTCGAAGGACGGGGTCATGACGAGTTCCGTCCGGCCGTCCGGGGTCTCGTCGATGAGCACCTGGCCGCCGGAGACCACGAAACAGCGGGTCGTGGGGTGGCTCCACGCCGCCGCGAGCCAGGCCTCGTCCAGCCGGTGGTGGGCGGCGCGGTCGATGCCGCTCGGGGCGGTCAGCGAGATGGGTCGGTCGGCTGTGTGGTCGGTCCAGGTGGTCACGGGTGCTTCCAACTCCCCCAGTGCAGCGGATCTTTCGGCGGGCGGTTCGGCGGGATACAGGGCGGGAGGGCACCGGGCCGGGCGTGGCCGGGGCGGGCGGGCGGTCCTTCCAGTGTGCCCCGCGCGCGCCGCCCTTCCGTACGGCTCCGGCCGGTCAGGATGCGGGACGCCAGTTCGCGGCCAGGTCACCCCACAGGTAGGCGCTGGTCTCGACACCCTTGAGGAGGAGATCCAGCTCGACCTTCTCGTTGGGCGCGTGCCAGCCGTCGGACGGGACGGAGATGCCCAGGAAGAGGACCGGGGCGCCGAGGACTTCCTGGAGGTCGGCGGCGGGTCCGGAGCCGCCCTCCCGGGTGAAGCGGACCGGTGCCTGGAAGGCGCGGCCCATGGCGCGGACCACGGACTGCAGCGCGGGGTGGTCGAGCGGGGTCAGGCACGGGCGCGTGGCCGAGCCGAAGTCGATCTCGCAGCGGATGCCCGCGGGCACCTGGCCGGCGGCCCAGGCGCGGACGGCCCGCTCGATGTGGCCGGGGTCCTGGCCGGCGACCAGCCGGAAGGACAGCTTCACCAGGGCCGTGGCGGGGATGATCGTCTTGCTGCCGGCGCCCTGGTAGCCGCCGCCGATGCCGTTGACCTCGGCGGTCGGGCGGGCCCAGATGCGCTCCAGGGTGGTGTGCCCGGCCTCGCCGTGGGCGGCGTGGGACCTGGCGGTGCGCAGCCAGCGCTCCTCGTCGAACGGCAGCTCGGCGAACAGCTCGCGCTCGCGGTCGGTCAGCTCGACGACGCCGTCGTAGAAGCCGGGGACCGCTACGCGCCCGTGCTCGTCGTGGAGGGCGGCGACCAGGCGGGCGGCGGCGGTGGCCGGGTTGGGTACGGCGCCGCCGAAGGAGCCGGAGTGGATGTCCTGATCGGGGCCGTACAGCCGGATCTCGCACTCGGCGAGGCCGCGCATACCGGTGCACACGGTCGGGGTGTCCTCGGACCACATGCCGGTGTCGGAGACGATCACGGTGTCGGCGGCGAGCCGTTCCGCCTGTTCCTCGACCAGGGCGCGGAAGTGCGGCGAGCCGGACTCCTCCTCGCCCTCGATCAGCAGCTTGAGGTGGACGGCCGGAGTGGAGCGGCCGGTGGCGGCGAGGTGGGCGCGGACGCCGAGTGTGTGGAAGAACACCTGGCCCTTGTCGTCGGCCGCCCCGCGCGCGTAGAGGCGGTTGCCACGGACGACGGGTTCGAAGGGGTCGCTGTCCCAGCCGTCCTCCCGGGCGGCGGGCTGCACATCGTGGTGGCCGTAGACCAGGACCGTGGGGGCGCCGGGGTCGTCCGAGGGCCACTCGGCGAAGACGGCGGGGGCGCCGGGGGTCTGCCAGACCTCGGCGGTCGGGAAACCGGTCTCCTTGAGCTTGGCGGCGAGCCAGTCGGCGCTGTGCCGTACGTCGGGCGCGTGGTCGGGCTGGGCCGACACGGACGGGATGCGCAGCCATGCGGTGAGGTCGTCGAGGAAGGCGGCGCGGTGCTGCTCGATGTACGTGCGGACGGCGCTGTCCGGGGTCTGGCTCATGCTCCTGAGCCTATCGGCCCGCACCGGCATGCTCGGCGGGCGATTCGTCACACTGAGGTCGCCTCCTGTGTGCTCTCCGTCTCACCGGTGAGGAGCCGTTCGAGCGCGGCCCGGTCCGGCAGGCCCTCGGGGCGTACGACCTCGCCGGTGCGCACGTACAGGAAGGCCGCCGTGACCGACTCGGGCGGCACGCCCTGCTGCTCGGCCCAGGCGAGCCGGTACACGGCGAGCTGGAGGGGGTCGGCGGTGCGGGCGCGGCCGGTCTTCCAGTCGACGATCTCGTACGTCGTCCCGTCGCCGTCGCCGTTCCGGTAGACGGCGTCGATGCGGCCCCGGACGACCCGGCCGGCGAGGGTGAGCTGGAAGGGGGCCTCGACCCGGTACGGGGTGCGCTGCGCGTACTCGGTGCGTTCGAAGGCTTCCTTCAGTGCTTCGAGGTCCCGTTCGTCGGCGATCTCGGCGTCGGCGCCGGGCAGCTCGTCCGGCTCCAGCAGCGGCAGCGTCAGTTCCTCGAAGCGGGCTTCCACCCAGGCGTGGAAGCGGGTACCCCGGCGCGCGGCCGGCTGCGGGGGGCGCGGCATGGGGCGCGCGAGTTCCTGCGCGAGCCCGTCGGGGTCCTCGGCGAGCCGCAGCAGCTGGGAGGCGGTGAGGGTGGCGGGCAGGGGCACGTCGGTGACGGAGCGCCGGGCGCGCAGCAGCTCCCCGGCGAGGGCGTCCAGGTCGCGGTCCCAGGAAGCGACGGTACGGGCCTCTTCGGGGGTGAGCGCGGCGGGTCCGGCGGCGGGCCGCGGCTCGGGGCGGTGCCGCGGGGCGGGCGCCTGGTGGGGGACCACGGGCCGCCGCGTCCTCCGGGAGTCCCGGCCGGCGGGGGCGTCCGGCGCGGAGGCGGGGGCGCCGGTGGGGGGTGCCTGGGGGTGGGAGGCCTGACCGTGGGGCGCCTGGCCGTCGGGGGCCTCGCCCATGGAGTTCTCGCCGTGGGGGGCATCGCCCATGGGGTCCTCGCCGTGGGGGGCTTCGGCGTAGGGCGGCAGGTCCTCCTCGTAGGGGGAGTCTTCGAAGGGCACGTCCTCGAAGGGCGCATCCTCGAAGGGCATGTCGTCGTAGGACGCGTCCTCGTAGGGCACGTCCTCGTGCGGCTCCTCGCCGTACGGGTCGGGGTACGGCTCCCCGTACGGGTCGTCGTCCGGTGGGGCCGGCCAGTCCGGGTGCTCGTCCCCGGCGGGGTCGTGCAGGGCCGGGCGGTGGCCGGCGGGCTCGGCGGCGAGGGCGTCCAGGTGGGCGAGGACGGTCTCGGCGGCGGCGCGGCGGCGGGCCAGGGCGGCGGCGTCCAGCGGGAGCGGCCACACCTGGTCGGCGCCGGCCGTGTGCAGGGCGGGGTTCTCCTCGCCCTCCGCGGGCTCCTCCGCCCAGGCCTCGATCTCGCCGTGGCCGGCGGCGCAGTGGTCGTACAGGGCCTGGAGGAAGACGGAGGGGCCGCGCGGCTTCTTCTGGCTGGGCCCCCACCAGTGCCCGGAGCCGAGCAGGAGGGAGCGGGGGCGGGTGAAGGTGACGTAGCCGAGGCGCAGCTCCTCGGTGTGCTGGTGGTCCTTCATCGCCTCGTGGAAGGCCTTCATGCCGCGCGCGTCCCAGCTGTCCACGTCGGGCAGGGTGTCGGCGTCGCCGCGCAGGGCGTGCGGCAGCACCTTGGCCTGGGCGGTCCACTTCTCGCGGCCCTGGGCGCTGGGAAAGGTGCCGGTGACCAGTCCGGGGACGGCCACGACGTCCCATTCCAGGCCCTTGGACTTGTGGGCGGTGAGCACCTTGACGGTGTTCTCGCCGCCGGGCAGGGCGTTGTCGAGGCCCTTCTCGTACTGGGCGGCGGTGCGCAGGAAGCCGAGGAAGGCCAGCAGGGTGGCCTCGCCGTCGCTCGCGGCGAAGGAGGCGGCGATGTCCAGGAAGTTGGACAGGGTCTCGCGGCGGCGGGCGGCGAGCGCGTGCGGGGACGCCGACAGCTCCACCTCGAGGCCGGTGACGGCGAGGACGCGGTGCAGGACGTCCATCAGCGGGTCGGACAGCGAACGGCGCAGGTCGCGCAGTTCGGCGGCGAGCCGGGCGAAACGCACGCGTGCGTCCGGCGAGAACGGCAGCCCGTCGTCGTCGCCGCCGTCCAGGGGGGCTTCCAGGAAGGTGTCCAGGGCGTCCGCGAGCGAGATCACCTCGGACGGGTCGACGCCCTCGACGGCCTCGGCGAGCCGGCGGTCCGCGTCCGCGCCGTCGGCCGCGCGCGCGTGGGCGACCAGCCGGCGGGCCCGACGGCCGAGCAGGGCGAGGTCGCGGGGGCCGATGCGCCAGCGCGGTCCGGTCAGCAGGCGCACCAGGGCCGCGTTGGCGCCGGGGTCCTGCAGGACCTCGCAGACGGCGACGAGGTCGGCGATCTCGGGCAGGTGCAGCAGCCCGGAGAGGCCGACGACCTCGACGGGGACGTCACGGGCGACGAGGGCGCCCTGGATCTCGGCGAAGTCGGTGGCGGTACGGCACAGTACGGCGATCTCGCCGGGCGGGGTGCCCGTACGCACCAGGTGGGCGAGGGAGTCGGCGAGCCAGTCGAGCTCCTCGGCGTGGGTGGGCAGCAGGGCGCAGCGGACCGTGCCGTCGTACTCGGCGCCGGGGGCCGGGCGGAGGGCCTCCACGCCCGCGTGCATGGCCCGCAGGGGCGCGGCGAGGCCGTTGGCGAGGTCGAGCAGGCGACCGCCGCTGCGCCGGTTCTCGCTCAGTGCCTGCCGGGCGGCGGGCCGGCCGCCGGCGTGCGGGAAGTGGTCGGGGAAGTCGTCCAGGTTGGCGACGGAGGCGCCGCGCCAGCCGTAGATGGCCTGGCAGGGGTCGCCGACCGCGGTCACCGGGTGGCCGGTGCCGCCGCCGAACAGCCCGGCGAGCAGGACGCGCTGGGCGACGGAGGTGTCCTGGTACTCGTCCAGGAGGACCACCCGGAACTCCTCGCGCAGCAGACGGCCCACCTCGGGGACGCCGGCCAGGCGCGCGGACAGGGCGATCTGGTCGCCGAAGTCGAGCAGGTCCCGCCGGCGTTTCCCGGCCCGGTAGCGCTGGACGAGGTCGGCCAGTTCCCGGCGGGCCGCGGCCGTCTCGGGGATCCTGCGCAGGTCGGCGTTGGTGAGTCTGGCGCCTTCCAGGGTGCGCAGCAGGACGCCGTCCCAGGCGCGCAGTTCCTCGGGGTCGACGAGGTGTTCGGCGAGTTCGGAGTCCAGGGTGAGCAGGTCGCTGACGAGGTCGGCGAAGGAGCGGGTCAGCGCCGAGTAGGGGCCGGGGGCCTCGCGCAGCACGCGCGCGGCGAGCTGGTAGCGGGTGGCGTCGGCCAGCAGCCGCGAGCTGGGTTCCAGCCCGATGCGCAGGCCGTGGTCGGTGAGCAGGCGGCCGGCGAACGCGTGGTACGTCGAGATGACGGGCTCGCCCGGGGGGTTGTCGGGGTCCGGCCAGAGGGTGTCGGCGCGCGGCGCCGTCGCCGGGGAAGACCGGCGGTCGGGTGACGGGAGGGCGTCGGGGTCGGTGACGCCGGCCTTGACCAGTGCCTTGCGGACGCGTTCGGCCAGCTCGCCGGCGGCCTTGTTGGTGAAGGTCAGGCCGAGGACCTGCTCGGGGGCGACCTGTCCGGTACCGACCAGCCACACCACGCGGGCCGCCATGACGGTGGTCTTGCCCGACCCGGCGCCGGCCACGATCACCTGCGGGGCCGGCGGCGCGGTGATGCAGGCCGTCTGCTCCGGGGTGAAGGGGATGCCGAGGAGCTCTTTGAGCTGCTCGGGGTGGGTGATACGGGCGGACATGTCGAAAAAGGCTAGCGGCGGGCACTGACAGCCGAGGACCGATCGACCGCCGGGACGGAAGAAACGCAGGTCAGCCCCTGTGGTGCCGTAGGTCACGCCGACCACTTGGTGGTCACTCCACCACGTGCCGTCCCTCCGGCCGTGCGCTGCAGGAGGCACGGAACGCGCAGTGCGTGCAGTGCTGGCCGGTGCTCGGAGTGAACCGCTCGTCGAGGACCTTTCCGGCGGCGGTGGCCAGCAGCTCACCGACCCACTCCCCCGCCAGCGGCTCCTGGGCCTGCACCTTGGGCAGGCCCTCACCGCCGTCGCGCTGGGCGGCGGCCTGCCGCAGGTGGACCAGTTCGGCGCCGCCCGGTTCGGGGCGTACGCCGTCGAAGGCGGTGTCCACGGCGCCTTCGCGGACGGCGAGCTGGTACACGGCGAGCTGGGGGTGCCGTTCCACCTCGCGCGCGGTGGGCGCCTGCTTGCCGGTCTTGAAGTCGACCACGTAGGCCCGGCCCTCGGCGTCCGTCTCCACGCGGTCGATCTGACCGCGGACACGAACCTGGTAGCCACCCGTTTCCAGGGTGACGTCGAAGTCCTGCTCGCTGGCCACCGGGGTGCGGCCGGCCCGGTCCAGCACGTGCCAGTTCAGCAGGCGTTCGAGCGCCCCGCGCGCGTTCTCCTTCTCCTGCTGAGACTTCCAGGGCGCGTCGAAGGCGAGCGCGTTCCACACGGAGTCCAGGCGCTCCATGAGGACGTCGAGGTCGGCGGGGGTACGGCCGGAGGCCACCTCGTCGGCGAGGACGTGGACGACGTTGCCGAAGCCCTGCGCCGCGGTGGCGGGGGCGTCGGCCTTCACCTCGCGGCCCAGGAACCACTGCAGCGCGCAGGTGTTGGCGAGCTGGTCGAGGGCGCTGCCGGAGAGCACCACGGGCTGGTCGCGGTGGCGCAGCGGCACCTTGCTCTCGGTCGGCTCGAACATGCCCCACCAGCGGTAGGGGTGCGCGGACGGCACCAGCGGACGGCCGTCCTCGTCGGCGAGCGCGGCGAGCCGGGCGAGCCGGCCGGCGGCGGCCTCCCGCAGCGCGGCGGAGGCGCGCGGGTCGACGGTGGTGGCGCGCAGTTCGGCGACGAGCGCGGCGACGGACAGCGGGCGCCGCGGGCGGCCGGTGACGTCCCTGGGTTCGACGCCCAGCTCGGTCAGGAACCGGGACGGCTGGTCGCCGTCGTCGGCCGGTGCCTTCACGGCGGTGACGACGAGCCGGTCACGCGCGCGTGTGGCGGCGACGTAGAACAGCCGTCGCTCCTCGGCGAGCAGCGCGCCCGGGGACAGTGGTTCGGCCAGTCCGTCACGGCCGATGCGGTCGGCCTCCAGCAGCGAGCCGCGCCGCCGCAGGTCGGGCCACAGGCCCTCCTGGACGCCGGCGACGACGACCAGCTGCCACTCCAGGCCCTTGGCCCGGTGCGCGGTCATCACACGGACGGCGTCCGGCCGTACCGCGCGGCGGGTGAGCGTGTCGGCGGCTATGTCCTCGGCCTCGATCTGGGCCAGGAAGTTCAGGGCGCCCCGGCCTCCGGTGCGCTCCTCCGCGCGCGCGGCGGTGGCGAACAGCGCGCAGACGGCGTCCAGGTCCCGGTCGGCGTTGCGGCCGGCCGCGCCACCGCGCCGGGCGGCCCGCGCCAGACGCGCGGGCCACGGCGTGCCCTCCCACAGGTCCCACAGGGCCTCCTCGGCCGTGCCGCCGCCGGCGAGGCGCTCGCGGGCCTTGCGGAGCAGCGCGCCCAGGCGCTGCGCGCCGCGTGCGTACACCGGGTCGTGCACGGCGAGGCGCTCCGGTTCGGCCAGCGCGCGGGCGAGCAGTTCGTCGGACGGCGGCGGCAGCGGGTTCCCGGCGGCCCGCTCCTCCTCGCGCAGGGCCCGGCCGAGGCGGCGCAGGTCGGCGGCGTCCATGCCGGCGAGCGGGGAGGTGAGCAGGGTGAGGGCGGTCTCGGTGTCCAGCCAGCAGGCGTCGGGAGCCCGTGGTCCGCTGTCGTCGGCGGCTTCCTCCACGACGGCGGCACCGGCCTGCGCCCCCACGGGGTCCTGCGGCGCGGGGTCCTGCACCGCCGGGTCCTGCACCGCCGAGTCCTGCGATGCCGGGTCCTGCGATGCCGGGTCCGCGCGGTGGGGCGCTTCGACGGCTTCGGTCGTGGCGACCGCGCGGAGGGCCGTGAGCAGCGGTGCCACCGCGGGTTCGTGCCGCAGGGGCAGGTCGTCGCCGTCGATGTCCACGGGGACGCCGGCGGCGGTGAGGGCGCGGCGGAGGGTCGGCAGGCGGGAGCCGGCGCGCACCAGGACGGCCATGTCGCTCCAGGGCACGCCCTCCTCCAGGTGCGCGCGGCGCAGCAGGTCCGCGATGTCGTCCAGTTCCGTGCCGGGCGTCGGACAGGTGTGGACCTCGACCCGGCCGCCGTCGCGCACGGCGGCCGGCTCGCGGTGGGCGCGGACCTTGTCGGCGGGCAGCCGGGGCAGCGGCATGCGCCGGGTGATCAGACGGGTCGCTGCCAGCAGGGCGGCGCCGGAGCGGCGGGAGGTGCGCAGCACCTCGACGGGGGCGGGGTGGCCGTCGGCGCGCGGGAAGGCGGCCGGGAAGTCCAGGATGCCGTTCACGTCGGCACCCCGGAAGGCGTAGATCGACTGGTCGGGATCGCCGAAGGCGACGAGGGTGCGGCCGCCCCCGGCCAGGGCGCGCAGGAGCCGGACCTGGGCGGGGTCGGTGTCCTGGTACTCGTCGACGTACACGGCGTCGTACTGGTTCGCCAGCCGGGTGGCGGTGTCCGGGCGGCGGGCGAGCAGGACCGCGCGGTGGACCAGTTCCGCGTAGTCGAGCACGCCCTGGAGGTCGAGGGTGTCGAGGTACTCGGCGAGGAACGCGGCCGCCGCCCGCCAGTCGGGACGGCCGATGCGGCGCGCGAAGGCGTCCAGGGCGTCCGGGCCGAGGCCCAGTTCACGGCTGCGGGCGAGGACCGCGCGGACCTCGTCGGCGAACCCGCGCGTGGTCAGGCACGCGCGCAGTTCGTCGGGCCAGCGCACGGGGGTCAGACCGAGCCGCTCCAGCTCGGGATGGCCGGCGAGCAGCTCGCGGACGGCGACGTCCTGCTCGGGGCCGGAGAGCAGGCGCAGCGGCTGGGTGAACCGGTCGCCGTCCTGGTGGGCGCGGACCAGCGCGTAGCAGTACGAGTGGAAGGTGGTCGCCCTGGGCGCGCGGGCGGCGCCCATGCGCAGGGCCATGCGGTCGCGCAGGTCGACGGCGGCCTTGCGGCTGAACGTCAGCACGAGGATCCGCTCGGGGTCCGCACCCCGGGCGATCCGCGCGGCCACGGACTCGACGAGGGTGGTGGTCTTGCCGGTGCCGGGACCGGCGAGGACGAGCAGCGGTCCGCCGCGGTGGTCAACCACCCTGCGCTGCGTCGCGTCCAGTGATGGGGGGGCGACGACGGCCGGCGGGGTTCGGACCAGTCGGTAAGCGCCACGGCTCCCCTGCCGTACCGGAGGGTGCGGCAGGTGCCTGGTGGAGGAAGAGGAGCTCACGTGGTTGGCCGGTCCTGGTGGGTGTGCTGGCGGGTGTGCGGTCGCACGCGTGCGGCGGTGACCGCGGGGTGAGCGGGACCCGTGCCGCCGACGCTACGCCGCCGCCCGGGCCGGAAGCGGGGCTTCCGGTCGTTCCCTCGGGGCGCTCGGGCCACGCGGGTCCCACACCCCTCGAACGTACGGCATGCCACGGACGTCCCCCATGTCCCCCGAACGGATCACGGGTCTGCCCCGCGGGCATCCGATGGCGGAAGCTGTCAGGTGTGACCCCCCGCGTCCGCGCCACCGTCCCACCGGGCCCGCCGCATGTCGAGCCGTGGCAGGTGGCCCCCGCTGCTCCTGCCGGACTGCCGGAGCGGCGTGCCCTCCGCGCGGTAGTGGGCGAGCGCGCGCAGCTCGCTCCCCGGCAGCAGGACCCCGTCGGCGCGCACCACACGCCACCACGGGACCGCGCCGCCGTAGAGGGCCATCACGCGGCCCACCTGACGGGGGCCGCCCTCCTCGAGCCACTCGGCGACATCGCCGTACGTCATGACCCGGCCCGGTGGAATGCGCTCGGCGACGTCGAGGACCCGCTCGGCGTACTCCGGCAGCTCGTCCGCCTGTCCCGCGGAGGCGTCCTCGAGGGGGCTCTGCTCGCTCATTCCCCCCATCCTGCCGCACGCCGAAGGCGTCCCGGCGGGTGCGCGGGGAACGGCCCC
>NZ_BNBF01000007.1:82437-88947 GCF_014654935.1 Streptomyces capoamus | reverse complement strand
CTCGCACCCGGACGCCGCTTCGGGCAGACTGTGCGCCCGCGCATCCGGACCCTGATGCCCGTGTCTGTCGGTGGGGCATGCCACCATCGTGCGGGCGGTGACTGGTGATACGAGACCGAGAAGAGACCACTGAGGAGCAGGGCGTGCACCCCGATGGAGCGGCGGGCACCCCTGACGCCTCCGCGCGCCCCGGTCCCGCCCGTGCGGACGAGGGCGGCGCCGGCGCGCATCACGACCACACCGGAGCGCATGAGAACGACGGCACGCGCGCACGGGAGAGCGACCCCGGACTCCGGGAGAACGGCCCCGGACTCCGGGAGAGCGAGCCCGGACTCCGGGAGAGCGAGCCCGGACTCCGGGAGAACGGCCCGCCCGCGCGCGAGGGCGACACAGAGCCGGACGTGGCCGACGGCACGCGCGCGCGGGACGGCCGATCCGAGCCCGACGGGAGCGGCGGCGCCCGGGCGCGTGGCGCTGCCGACGCGGCGGCGCCACCCGGTCCCGGTCACCCGCCCCCGGACGACCTCGCCCCCGCCGACGACGACCCGCACGCCGAGCAGGTGGAGGGCGACGAACCGCTGCTCCCCGCGCGCGTGCACCGGCCCTCGGACCTCATGCGGCTCCTGGTGGGCGTCCTCGCCATCGTCGTACTGCTCGCGATCGCCGCGTTCGCGCACGGCACCACCTCGGGCCTCGAACAGGACATCAACAAGGGCACCGGGCAGGCCCCGGACCTGCTGATCAAGATCGCGGGGCTGGCGTCCAGCATCGCGATCCTGCTGGTGCCGGTCGCCTTCGCGATCGAACGGCTGATCAAACGGGACGGCCTGCGCATCGCCGACGGCGTCCTCGCGGCCGTCCTGGCCCACGGAGTGACGCTCGCCACCGACCTGTGGGTCGCCCGCGCCGCCCCGGACTCCATCCAGGAAGCCCTCACCCAGCCCTCGCCGGGCGACATCCACGCCCTGACCGACCCGGTGCACGGCTATCTGGCGCCGGTGATCGCCTACATGACGGCCGTCGGCATGTCCCGCAGGCCCAGATGGCGCGCGGTGCTGTGGATCGTGCTGCTCCTCGACGCCTTCTCGATGCTGGTCACCGGCTACACGACCCCCTTCTCGATCATCCTGACGGTTCTGATCGGCTGGACCATCGCCTACGGCACCCTGTACGCCGTCGGCTCCCCCAACGTCCGCCCCACCGGCCAGACCCTGATGGCGGGCCTGCGGCACGTCGGCTTCCACCCCGTCTCGGCGGCCCGCGAGGAGGCCGTGGAGTCGGAGAACGGCGACCGGGGCCGGCGCTACTTCGTCACCCTGGAGGACGGCCCGCCGCTGGACGTCACGGTCGTCGACCGCGAGCAGCAGGCCCAGGGATTCTTCTACCGCGCGTGGCGCAATCTGACCCTGCGCGGCTTCGCCACCCGTTCGAGCCTGCAGTCGCTGCGCCAGGCGCTGGAGCAGGAGGCGCTGCTGGCGTACGCGGCGATCGCGGCCGGCGCCAACGCGCCCAAGCTGATCGCCACCTCCGAGCTGGGCCCCGACGCGGTCATGCTCGTCTACGAGCACACCGGCGGGCGCACGCTGGACTCGCTGGCCGACGAGGAGATCACCGACGAGCTGCTGCGCAACACCTGGCACCAGGTGAGGGCGCTGCAGTCGCGGCGCATCGCGCACCGCCGGCTGGCCGGGGACGCGATTCTGGTGGATCGTTCCGGCAGGGTGATCCTCACCGAGCTGCGCGGCGGCGAGATCGCGGCCGGCGAGCTGCTGCTGCGCATGGACGTCGCCCAGCTGGTCACCACGCTCGGCCTGCGGGTCGGCGCCGAACGGGCGGTGGCCTCGGCGGTCGGCGTGCTCGGCCCGGACGCGGTCGCCGACTGCCTGCCGATGCTCCAGCCGATCGCGTTGACGCGCTCCACGCGCGCGACGCTGCGCCGGCTGGCCCGGGAGCGGGCGCAGCGCGAACGCGAGGCGGTCCTGGAGGCCTCCCAGCAGGCCAAGCCCGTCCGTGCCGAGGAGGCGTCCGACACGGCGCCGCCCGTCCTGGACAAGCCCGACAAGAAGACGGTCCGTGCCGAGCAGCGCGCGGAGAAGCGGGCCATCGACGAGGCCCTCGAAGAGGCCCGCGAGGAGGACCTGCTCACCCAGATCCGGCGCGAGGTGCTGCGGATCCGGCCGCAGGCGCCCGTGGAGCCGGCCCGGCTGGAACGCGTCCGGCCACGCACGCTGATCAGTTTCATCGCCGGTGCCATCGGCGCGTACTACCTGCTGACGCAGCTCACCCACATCGAGTTCGGCACTCTGTTCGCGCAGGCGCAGTGGGGCTGGGTGATCGCCGCGGTGCTGTTCTCCGCGCTCAGTTACGTCGCCGCGGCGATGGCCCTGCTGGGCTTCGTGCCGGAGCGGGTGCCGTTCCCGCGGACCGTGGCGGCACAGGTCGCCGGGTCCTTCGTGAAGATCGTGGCACCGGCCGCGGTCGGCGGTGTGGCCCTGAACACGCGGTTCCTGCAGCGCTCCGGGGTGCGTCCGGGGCTCGCGGTGGCGAGCGTCGGCGCCTCGCAGCTGTTCGGGCTCGGCTGCCACATCCTGATGCTGCTGTCGTTCGGTTATCTGACCGGCACCGAGAAGACCCCGTCGCTGTCGCCGTCCCGCACGGTCATCGCGGGCCTGCTGACCGTGGCCGTGCTGGTCCTCGTGGTCACCTCCGTGCCGTTCCTGCGGAAGTTCGTCGTCACGCGCGTGAGGTCGCTGTTCGCCGGTGTCGTGCCGCGCATGCTCGACGTGCTGCAGCGGCCCCAGAAGCTCATCACCGGCATCGGCGGCATGCTCCTGCTGACCGCCTGCTTCGTGATGTGCCTGGACGCGTCCATCCGGGCCTTCGGCGACGGATCGGTGTCGCTCAGCATCGCCAGCGTCGCCGTCGTGTTCCTGGCGGGCAACGCGCTCGGCTCCGCGGCGCCCACCCCCGGAGGCGTGGGCGCCGTCGAGGCCACCCTCACCGTCGGTCTGATCGCGGTGGGACTCCCCAAGGAGGTCGCCGCCCCGGCCGTGCTGCTGTTCCGGCTGCTGACCCTGTGGCTGCCGGTCCTGCCGGGCTGGCTGGCCTTCAACCACCTCAGCCGCAAGGGAGCCCTCTAGCCGGCCCGGCCGCAAGGGAGCCCACGAGCCGACCCGACCGCAAGGGATCCCTCCGGCCGAGGCCGACCGCAAGGGATCCCTCCGGCGACCCGACCGCGACGGAGCCCTCCGGCCGACCCGGTCGGTGCTGTAGCTCGTACGGACCGCGCCCGGCGCGCGCCCCGGCGTACAGGCCCCCACGATGGGGGTATGGCGAACCCCTCCCGGCTGCGCGTCTCCGCGCTGGCCACCACCGCTGTGCTGCTCTCCGCTGTACTGGCCGGCTGCGGCGGCAGCGCGAAGGACGGGGACCTCACGGCGCAGAAGCTGGACTGGAAGGACTGCCCGGCCCCCTCCGAGGCGGAGGGCGGCGGCAGCGCCCCGTCCCCGTTGCCGAGCGGCACCAGGTGGCAGTGCGCGACCATGAAGGCACCGCTGGACTGGAGCCGGCCGAAGGGCGACACGATCGACCTCGCCCTGATCCGGGCGCAGGCCAGCGGCCCGGCGAGCCGGCGGATCGGCTCCCTGGTGTTCAACTTCGGCGGCCCGGGCGGCAGCGGCGTCACCACGCTGCCCGCGTTCGGCTCCGACTACACCGCCCTGCGCACCCGCTACGACCTGGTCAGCTTCGACCCCCGCGGGGTCGGCCGCAGCGCACCGGTGCAGTGCGAGAGTGACGCCCAGCTCGACGACTACTTCCAGCAGGACGCGACCCCGGACGACAGCGCCGAACGCACCCAGTTCGTGACCCGCACCAAGCAGTTCAACGCGGCCTGCGAGAAGAACTCCCGGACGATCCTGCCGCACGTGCGCACCACGGACGCCGCTCGCGACATGGATCTGATGCGTCAGGTCCTGGGCGACGCCAAACTCCACTATTTCGGTATCTCCTACGGCACCGAACTCGGCGGCGTCTACGCCCACCTCTTCCCGCGGCGCGTCGGCCGGGCCGTCCTCGACGCCGTCGTCGACCCCACCCAGACGCCGGAGCAGGGCGCCCTCGGCCAGGCCAAGGGCTTCCAGCTGGCGCTCGACAACTTCGCGAAGGACTGCACCTCCAAGAGCACGGAATGCCCGATCGGCTCGACCGAGAAGGAGGTCAAGGACCGCATCGCCACCCTCCTCGGCAACCTGGAGAAGAAGCCGATCCCGGGCATCTTCCCGCGCCAGCTGACCGAGACCGCCGCCACCAACGGCATCGCGCAGTCCCTGTACTCGAAGGACTTCTGGGAGTACCTCACCGAGGGACTCGAGCAGGCCTACGACGGGGACGGCAAGGTCCTCATGCTGCTGTCCGACTCCATGAACGGCCGCAGCGAGAACGGCGAGTACAGCAACCTGACCGCGGCCAACATCGCCATCAACTGCTCCGACGAGAAGCAGCGCTACGACGCGGACTACGTCCAGCGGAAGCTGCCCGAGTTCCACGCCGCCTCCCCGCTGTTCGGCGCCTACCTGGCCTGGGGCATGGTGAGCTGCACCGACTGGGCGGTGCCCGGCGCCGCCGATCATCCCGACGTCAGCGCCCCGGGGTCGGCGCCCCTGCTCGTCATCGGCAACACCGGCGACCCGGCCACGCCGTACCAGGGCGCGAGGGCGATGGTGGACGCGCTCGGCAAGGGCGTCGGCGTCGAGCTGACGTACAGGGGTCAGGGGCACGGCGCGTACGACAGCAAGAACAAGTGCGTGCAGAGCGCGGTGAACGCCTACTTGCTGGACGGCAAGGTGCCGAAGGCCGGCACGGTCTGCTCGTGACAGACCTCCGACAGCTGCTCGCCCCAGATCCCCGACAGCTGCTCCGGAGAGATCCCCGACAGCCGCCGACATCACCCGGCGATGAGAAGAAACAGCAGGTCAGCGGGTTATCCACAGGCCACTCCGGGCTCTGCCGCCTACGCCTACCATGGCCTGAACGCCCGGCGCGGCACGATGCGGCGGGCCTGTCAGGGGGGTGCGCATGATGCGATTCCTGCGGTGGACGGCCGCGGTGACGGCAGGCCTGCTGCTGGCCGGCTGCGGCGGCTCGTCCGGCGGGGGCGGCGACGGGGACGAGGGCAAGGGGACCGGCCCGGCCTCCCCTCCGGTGTCGCGGACCCCGGCAGCACCGTCCCCGACGGCTCTGCCGTCCTCCCTCACCTCCCAGCACCTCGACTGGCGGCGCTGCAAGGCCACCAGTGCGTCCACCGCGCCGAGCGACGCCTGGCGGTGCGCGACCCTCGAGGTGCCGCTCGACTGGTCGAAGCCGGACGGCAGGACGATCGGCCTCGCCCTCATCCGTGCCCGGGCCACCGGCGGCCACCGCATCGGCTCGCTGCTGTTCAACTTCGGGGGCCCCGGGGGCTCGGGCCTGTCAACCATGCCGTACTTCGCGGACTCCGTCTCCGCCCTCCGCGAGCGCTACGACCTGGTGAGCTGGGACCCGCGCGGGGTCGGCGGAAGCGGGGCCGTCCGCTGCCGCGGCGACCGGGAGACCGAGGCCGCCGAGTCGGTGGACGCCACACCGGACACCCCGGCCGAGGAGCGGGCGTACTTCCAGGACGCCACCGACTTCGGCAAGGGCTGCCAGAAGGCCGCCGGCCCCCTGCTGGCCCACGCCTCCACCACCGACACCGCCCGCGACATGGATCTGATGCGCCAGGTCCTCGGCGACGACACACTGCACTACTTCGGCATCTCCTACGGCACCGAACTCGGCGGTGTCTACGCCCACCTGTTCCCGCGGCGGGTGGGCCGACTGGTCCTCGACGCGGTGGTCGACCCGACCGCGGACACGGTGGGCCACGCCGAGAACCAGGCCCGCGGCTTCCAACGGGCCCTCGACGACTACCTGAAGTCCACCGGCCGGGACCCGCGGCGGGGGTCCCGGCAGATAGCCGGGCTGCTGGCACGGCTCGACGCCGAGCCGCTGCCGACGTCCTCCGGACGCAAGCTGACCCAGACGCTCGCGGTCACCGGGATCATCCTGCCGCTGTACAGCGAATCGATGTGGCCGAGGTTGACCAGCGCCCTCGCGTCGGCGCAGAAGGGCGACGGTTCCGGGCTGCTCGCCCTCGCCGACCAGTACAACGACCGGGACGCCTCGGGCCGTTACGGCACGACGACCCATTCGCAGCGGGTCATATCCTGCCTGGACGACAGGCAGCGGCCGACGCTCGCCGAGACACGGCGGCGGCTGGCGGAGTTCGAGCGGATCTCACCGGTGTTCGGCGACTACCTCGGCTGGGACACGGCGGGCTGGTGCCACGACTGGCCGGTGCCGGGCCAGTACGACACCCCGGAGGTCAGCGCCCCGGGCGCGGCCCCGATCCTGCTGGTGGGCACCACCGGCGACCCGGCCACCCCGTACGAAGGCACCCGCAGAATGGCCGGCGAACTGGGCCGGGGTGTGGGC
>NZ_BNBF01000007.1:77550-82394 GCF_014654935.1 Streptomyces capoamus | reverse complement strand
GTCGAACTGACGTGGAAGGGCGAGGGCCACGGCGCGTACGGCAACGGGAGCGACTGCGTCGACGCGACGGTGAACGCCTACCTGCTGAAGGGAACGGTCCCGAAGGACGGCACGACCTGCTCCACGTGACGCTCCCAGCACCACGACCGAGTGGTGATCACGTCGCGGGAAAAAACGTTGAAGGGATGATGATCAAGCTGGTAGCTTCCAGTCGACCGTGACACCGTCCGAGGAGGTGAGACCCATGAACGCTGTATCGACGTGGGTGCTCCCCCTTTCCGTCACGGCCGGCGATTGACCTAGGTGTCGCCGGGAGCGCCTCGACAACAAGGCACTCCCGAAAGGCAACACCATGCACTCTCTGCAGTTCACCGCTGAGTCCTCGTCGAACGGCGTCCTCGAACGCGACTTCACCGTGGGTGGAGTCCCTGGAGTCCTCTGGTCGCCGGCCTCGAACGCGTCCGATCGCGCGCCTCTGATCCTGATGGCCCACGGCGGCGGCAATCACAAGAAGCACCCGGCGATGGCGGGCCGTGCGCGGCTGCTGGTGACTGGCTGCGGCTTCCATGTCGCCGTCATCGACGCGCCGGGTCACGGCGACCGGCCGCGCACGGCACACGACGAGGCGGAAATCGCCGAGCTGTTCCGTGCGCGGGCGGCGGGCGAGCCGGAGGGCCCGATCGTCGTCCGCTACAACGCCCACCTGGCGGAGCTCGCCGTGCCCGAGTACCAGGCGACCTTGGACGCCCTCCAGGAACTCCCGGAGATCGGCACCGGTGGGCCGGTCGGCTTCTGGGGCATCAACATGGGCACCGCGATCGGCATACCGTTCGTGGCGATCGAGCCCAGGATCACCGCTGCGGTCTTCGGTCAGCACTGGCCCGACGTTCTGGCGGAGAAGGCGAAGGAGATCACCGTCCCGATCGAGTTCGACCTGCAGTGGGACGACGAGCACATCTCGCGCGAGGAGGGTCTCGCGCTGTTCGACGCCTTCGCCTCGAAGGAGAAGTCGTTGCACGTGAACTCCGGCAAGCGCAAGGAGCTGCCCAGGTTCGAGGCCGACAGCGCGGTGCGGTTCTTCGCCCGGCACTTCGGTGGTGCGGGCACCGCGTCGGCCTGACGTGAGCGGTTGCGGCGTCCTGCTGCCGGCCGGGCGCCGCAACAACCTCGACCGAGCCAAGGCTGCAGGGGGCAATGAGGCCATTCCGGGCGTAGGGGGTCCTGGGGTGCTCTAGCGTGTGGTCGGCGTGAAGACCAGTTGCCGGGGCGCTCACCTGGTGCAGGGGCGCCCGGCTCGGGGGGTGCGGTGTGGCTGAGGTCGATCGGTTCGACGCGTTCGTGTCGTATGCGCATGAGGACGAGCCGTGGGCGAGGACCCTGGCGGAGAATCTGCATCGGCTGGGTCGTGATGTGTGGCTGGATCAGTGGGAGCTGGTCGGCGGCGAGCGGGTTGCGTCGCGGTTGCAGGACGGGCTGGCGGCAGCTGGTGCCGTGGTGGCCGTCGTCAGCCGGCACTGGGTGGAGTCCGGGTGGTGCGGTGAGGAGTTCGATGCCGCCGTGGCCGCCGCAGTGAAGCGAGGACAGCGCCTGATCCCGGTCCTGGTGGGCGAGGTGGAGCTGCCGCCTTTCATCGCATCGCGGCTGTACATCGACTTTCGTCACGTTGCCTCCCCGGCCCAGTACGGGGAGCGGGTGAGGCAGGTGGAGCGGGCGGTGCGGGGGCTGTCGTCGGCGCAGCGCCCGGAGCGGGGTGGGGCGCTGGTGGTGCCCGATGCGGTGGCCTACCGGCCGGACGGACCCACGCACGCGGAGTTACGGGTCGGCACGGGGGTAGTGGCGTTCTCCACCGTGAGCGGCGAGACGTCCTGTGTGCCGCGCGGGGTGGATCGCGGCCTTGAGCAGCAGCTGTGGACGCTGCAGCGAGCCCGTGCCCGGGCCACGAGCGGCCTGGCCACGCGGCGATCGCCGTCCCCGGAGGAGGCAACCGCTTCCGGAGGGGTGACAGGGGCGCTGGTTGCCGTGGGTGGGGCGCTGGGTGAGCGGTTCGTATGCGGTGAGATGGCGGCAGCTCTGGCCCGGGAGGAGCAGCTGGCCCAGGCGCGTCATGCGTCGTTGCGGATCGGGCTGGCAGTGGATGACCCGGGGTGGGTGGATCTGCCGTGGGAGACCCTGACTGTTCCGGGTGCGGTACGGCCGTTGGTGCTGTCGGAGCAGGTGGAGCTGTACCGCACGGTGCGGCGCCGGAGTCCGCCGGTAGCGGTGCAGGTGCCGGGTCCGTTGCGGATTCTGGCGGTGGTGGCCGGCCCGGAGTCCGGCGGGGGTGAACTCCTCGACTACGAGCGGGAACTGGGCCGGATCCTGGACGCCGTAGACCCGGCACGGTCCGGGCAGGGTGCGTATGTGAGGGTGTTGAACTGGGGCAGTCTTGCCGAGATCCGCGCGGCTCTGGAGCGGGAACGCTTCCACATCCTGCACCTGTCCTGCCATGCCAAGCCGGGCATCCTGCTGCTGGAGGGCGAGCAGGGCCAGGTCGACGAGGTCGATGCGCAGCGGTTCATGGCAGAGGGCCTGCCCACCGATCGCGGGATTCCGTTGGTGGTGCTGGCCGGCTGTTCCACCGCCCGCACCCCCGTGACACAGGATGCGGAGATACCGGAAGAGCTGCCCTCAGGTGAAGAGAGCGGGTCGAGCCCCGACGCTGAAGGGCCCGGTGCTGATGTCGTGAGTGAGGTGGGGCGGGTCCGGGCCGGGCTGGCGCGCGCTTTGCTGGAGCGCGGGGTGCCGGCGGTGCTGGCGATGACCGATTCCGTCACGGACCACTACGCCACCGAACTGGCCGCAGAGATGTACGAGGCGCTGGCGCGGGCCGAGCACCCCAACCCGCTGACCGCTCTCTCCCAGGCCCGCCGCACCCTGGAGACCCGGCGCCGGCAGTTGCCGGACAACGATCCGCGTGCCGCGTGGCCGGAGTGGGCGACCCCGGCGCTGTTCCTGGCAGGCCCCCCGCTGCCCTTGTTCGACCGCGCCCCCGGCGCCGACCGGGTGCCAGTCGTGCCGGAGACGGTGCTGGACGAGGGCATGGTGGTGCGCAAGGTCGGCGAGTTCGTCGGCCGGCGCGGCGAGTTGCGCCGGCTGCTGTCCGCCCTGCGGGACCCCCAGCGGGCTGGGGTGCTGGTGCATGGCATCGGCGGGGTCGGCAAATCCACACTGGCCGCCGAACTCCTGCACCACTACGGCGCCCAGGACCGGCTGATCGTGCCGGTTTCGGGAGGTACGACCCGTACCGTCGACGCCGTCCTGGCAACCCTGCGACAACGCCTGAACACCTACTGCATGACCGAAGACCTGGCGGAGACAGACGCTTTGCGGCGCGCCGCGCTGGCCCTGACGGACGCCCGCACGCCCTGGCGGGACCGGTGGGAGCTGGTCCGCCAGACCGTGCTGCCGCGGCTCCCGGTGCTGATGATCGTGGACAATGCCGAAGATCTGCTCGTTCGGTCAGGCGATGGCTGGGAGCTGGCCGACCCGGCGTTGGCGGCCTTCCTGGCGACGTGGGCGGCGGCGAGCCCGCAGACGAAGCTGCTGGTCACCAGCCGCTACCCCTTCAGCCTCCCCCAGCGCGCCCACAAACGGCTCACCACCCATCACCTGGGACCGCTGTCGCTGGCCGAGACCCGCAAACTCATCTGGCGCCTGCCCGGTCTCGACACCCTCTCCCCTGCCGACCAGCACCGCGCGTACACCGACGTCGGGGGCCACCCGCGCGCCTTGGAGTACCTCGACGCCCTGCTGCGCGGCGGCCGAGCGCGTTTCCCCGACATCGCCAACCGCATGGAAGCCGCCCTGGAGAACCGCGGCATTCCCGATCCCGAACGCTGGCTGGCGGACGTCGAGGGCGACCTGGACACGGCACTGGCCGAGACCGTCACCCTCGCGGTCGACGACATCCTTCTCGACACCCTCCTCGACCAGCTCGAAGACGTGCCCGGCGCACGGCGGCTGCTGGACGGGATGGCCGTCTACCGCACCCCGGTCGACTACACCGGGGCCGCCTGGCAGCTGTCCCAGCTGACCACACCCCCCGAACCCGAGCCGGCCCTCCTGCAAAGTCTGGAGACGATCGGCGCGCGCATCACCGAGGCGCACGCGGCCGGAGCAGGACCGGACGACAACTTCGGCCTGACACCCGAGACGATCACCGAATACATGGCAATTGTGAAGGAGCTCCGGCGGCCTCCTGTCGACCTGGACGGCCAGGGCGGTAACGCCTTGAAGCGGTTGCTTGAGTTCGGGCTGGTCTCGCCGGCCCCCGCACCCCAGGACGAACCGGGCAGCGAGCCGACCGGCTTGACGGTGCACCACTGGACCGCCGACGCACTCCGCAGGCGCGCCCACCCCGACACCCTCAAAGCCGCTCACCAGCGGGCCGCCGCCTACTGGCAGTGGCGCGTCAGCACGTGGTCCCAACCTCTCACCGACGACATCACCCAGCTCATCGAGGTACGCCATCACCACCATCAGGCAGGCGACCTCGACCAAGCCGACACTGTCACACAGGGGGTGTGCTCCCAGCTGCACACCTGGGGAGCCTGGGACTGGGAACAACACCTGGTGGAGGAATCCCTCACCTGGGTCCCGGCCGGCTCCCGCATTGCTGCCGCCTATATCCACCAGCTGGGCCTCATCGCGCAGGGGCGGGGGGACTATCAGCAGGCCGAGGAGCACTACCGCGCCGCCCTCACCATCGCCGAGGAGCTCGACTACCGCTCCGGCATCGCCGGCAGTTCCCACCAGCTCGGCAGGCTCGCGCAGCTGCGGGGGGACTACCAGCAGGCCGAGGAGCA
>NZ_BNBF01000007.1:77037-77270 GCF_014654935.1 Streptomyces capoamus | reverse complement strand
CCAGCTCGGCATGATCGCGGAGCTGCGGGGGGACTACCAGCAGGCCGAGGAACGCTACCGCGCCTCCCTCACCATCAAGGAGGAGCTGGGCGACCGCTCCGGCATCGCCTCCAGCTACCACCAGCTCGGCGTCCTCGCGCAGCTGCGGGGGGACTACCAGCAGGCCGAGGAACGCTACCGCGCCTCCCTCACCATCAAGGAGGAGCTCGGCGACCGCTCCGGCATCGCCTCCA
>NZ_BNBF01000007.1:75525-76988 GCF_014654935.1 Streptomyces capoamus | reverse complement strand
CCAGCTCGGCATGATCGCGGAGCTGCGGGGGGACTACCAGCAGGCCGAGGAACGCTACCGCGCCTCCCTCACCATCAGGGAGGAGCTGGGCGACCGCTCCGGCATCGCCTCCAGCTACCACCAGCTCGGCATCCTCGCGCAGGAGCGGGGGGACTACCAGCAGGCCGAGGAACGCTACCGCGCCTCCCTCACCATCAAGGAGGAGCTGGGCGACCGCTCCGGCATCGCCTCCAGCTACCACCAGCTCGGCATCCTCGCGCAGGAACGGGGGGACTACCAGCAGGCCGAGGAACACTACCGCGCCTCCCTCACCATCGCCGAGGAACTGGGCGACCGCTCCGGCATCGCCTCCAGCTACCACCAACTCGGCATCCTCGCGCAGCTACGGGGGGACTACCAGCAGGCCGAGGAACACTACCGCGCCTCCCTCACCATCGCCGAGGAGCTCGGCGACCGCTCCGGCATCGCCTCCAGCTACCACCAACTCGGCAGGCTCGCGCAGGAACGGGGGGACTACCAGCAGGCCGAAAAACGCTACCGCGCCTCCCTCACCATCGCCGAGGAGCTCGGCTACCGCTCCGGCATCGCCATCAGCTACCACCAGCTCGGCATCCTCGCGCAGCAACGGGGGGACTACCAGCAGGCCGAGGAACGCTACCGCGCCTCCCTCACCATCAAGGAGGAGCTCGGCGACCGCGCCGGTATCGCTGAGACCACAGGTCAGCTGGGCGTGCTCCGCATCGAGCAGCAACGCCCCGCCGAAGGCGTGCCGTACACGCTGCGGGCGCTGGCGCTTCAACTGGAGATTGGAAGCCCGCCCGGTAGAAGCCTTTACTGGCTCGGCCGGCAGAGGGCTCTCCTCGGCGACGACGCTTTCCGGTCCATCCTCGACAATCACATGCCGGACGACGTAGCGGCGGCGCTTATGAACACCACACCAGCTCAGACCGAGCCTCCGCCACATGAAGAGTCAACCGGGCAGGGACCCATCAAGCCCAGATCAGTTCTCGACCGTGGTGCAGCACTTCGCCGGACGATCCGCAACTTCCTCAGCCGCGACAGCCGATGATCGGCCACGATGCTGCAACATCTCCGCGAGGCCGACGAGCGGCTGGGCCGTCCTGCGGCCGTGCGAGGTCACCCGACGTCGGCCGACAACGACAGAAGCCCACGGCATCCGATTAGGTCAGAGCCGTGGGCTTCGTCAGCCTCGCCGGTCGGCGGGACCGGTGATCAGTAGACCGGCTTGTGCGGTTCGATCTGGTTGACCCAGCCGATGACGCCGCCGCCGACGTGGACCGCGTCGGAGAAGCCCGCGGACTTCAGGACCGCGAGGACTTCCGCACTGCGGACGCCCGTCTTGCAGTGCAGGACGAGCTTCTTGTCCTGCGGCAGGCCTTCCAGGGCGGTGCCCATGAGGAACTCGTTCTTGGGGATCAGCCGGGCGCCCGGGATGGAGACGA
>NZ_BNBF01000007.1:71221-75466 GCF_014654935.1 Streptomyces capoamus | reverse complement strand
TCTCGTACTCGTTCGGCTCGCGGACGTCGATGATCTCGATGTTCTCGCCGTCGTCGATCCACTCCTTGAGCTGCTTGGGAGTGATCGTGGAGTCGGCCGCCGCCGCCTGGGCCTCCTCGGAGACGACGCCGCAGAAGGCCTCGTAGTCGATGAGCTCGGTGACGGTCGGGTTCTCGCCGCAGACCGCGCAGTTCGGGTCCTTGCGGACCTTGACCTGGCGGTACTGCATCTCCAGGGCGTCGTAGATCATCAGGCGGCCGACCAGCGGCTCGCCGATGCCGGCGAGGAGCTTGATGGCCTCGTTGACCTGGATGGAGCCGATGGACGCGCACAGCACGCCCAGCACGCCGCCCTCCGCGCAGGAGGGGACCATGCCGGGGGGCGGGGGCTCCGGGTAGAGGCAGCGGTAGCAGGGACCGTGCTCGGACCAGAAGACCGAGGCCTGGCCGTCGAAGCGGTAGATCGAGCCCCACACGTACGGCTTGTTCAGCAGCACGCAGGCGTCGTTGACCAGGTAGCGGGTCGCGAAGTTGTCGGTGCCGTCGACGATCAGGTCGTACTGGCTGAAGATGTCCATCACGTTGTCGGCCTCGAGCCGCTCCTCGTGAAGGACCACGTTCACGTACGGGTTGATGCCGAGGACCGAGTCACGGGCGGACTCGGCCTTGGAGCGGCCGATGTCGGCCTGGCTGTGGATGATCTGGCGCTGCAGGTTCGACTCGTCGACCTCGTCGAACTCCACGATGCCCAGGGTGCCCACGCCCGCGGCGGCCAGGTACATCAGCGCCGGCGAACCCAGGCCGCCGGCGCCGACACAGAGCACCTTGGCGTTCTTCAGCCGCTTCTGCCCGTCCATGCCCACGTCGGGGATGATCAGGTGGCGGGAGTACCTGCGGACCTCGTCTACGGTGAGCTCAGAGGCTGGCTCGACCAGGGGTGGCAGCGACACGGGGACTCCGTTGGTCGGTCAATCACTACAGTTGTTCTCCTCGTAACACTGCCACGCCCTTCTTCATTCCGAGACACCTGTCCCGACACGCGAGACGATGTCGTCCCAGTAGCCGGGCATGGTCTCCCAGGGGTCCACTCGGCCGCCCCGGTCCGTGCGGTCCGTGAAGTAGATCGTGGCCGCGCCCTGCCAGCGGGCGATCCGCAGCGCCTCGTCCAGATGGCCGCGGGGCACGCTGTGCACGAAGTGGCAGAAGCGGTCGGGCGGGTAGTCGGCGGTCCACTCGGCCACCTGCGACCAGCGGTACTCGGACCAGGAGCCGGAGAAGGTCACCAGCTGGTCGGCGTTCTCGGCGTACCCGGGGTGCGGGTGGCGGCCGTGCCCGAGGACGATGTGGGCGGTGTCACCGAGCGCCCGGAGCGTGGTGATCACACGGCGGACCTCGGGCAGCGCGGCGCGCTCGTCGGGGCAGCGGTCCAGCAGGAAGCCGTCGACCCGGTACCAGTCGAGGTGGCGGTGGGCGTCGGTGAGCAGGGCGCCGAAGTCGCGGGCCCCGTAGCCGAGGTCGAGGTGACCGAGGACGCGGACCCCCGCGGCCCGCAGCCGGGCCGCGGCTGCCAGGCAGTGCGGGTCGGGGCGGCTGCCGGGGCCGGCTGCGACGTCGAGGACCACCCAGTCCACCGGGGTGCCGGGGCGGGCGAGTTCCGCCCACTGGGCCGGGGCGACGAGCGGGTGGGCGTAGCCGGGGATGCCGAGTGCGGTACGGACGCCGGTGCCGGCGCCGGTGCCTGTGGTGCCCGCGGTGGTGCTGGTCAGATGCGGCATGCCGCCTCCATCCAGATGTCGGCCAGGGATTCTTCGAGGTTGATGCGGGGCCGCCAGCCGAGCCGGTCGCGGGCGGTGCGCACATCGGCCTGTTGCCAGCTGCCGCAGCCGTCCGGGTACGGGTAGGCCACCGGGACCGGGTGCTCGGAGTCGGCGCGGGGGTGGCCGATGGCGCTGCGCAGCGGGACGGGCGGGGCGTCGAGTTCGTGCAGGGCACCGCCGTAGCCGGCCACGCGTGCGAGGACGGCGGCGGCGTCCCTGAGGCGGACGGCTCGGCCGGAACCGATGTTGATCACGCCCTGCGCGGCGGAGAGCGAGGCCGCGTGCACGGCCCGGGCGACGTCGCGTACGTCCACGAAGTCACGCTGGACGCCGAGGCCGCTGAGCTTGAGCTCGCCGTCGCCGGACTGCATCGCACGCCGCATGGCCTCCGCCAGGCGGCCCAGTGGGGAGCCGGCCGGGGTGCCGGGGCCGGCCGGCGAGAAGACGCGCAGTACGACGGCGTCCAGGCCGGAGCCGAGGACGAGTTCGGTAGCGGCGAGCTTGCTGACGCCGTACGGGCCGCCGGGGCGCGGTACGGCGTCCTCGGCCGTGGAGGACCCGGGCTGGCTCGGGCCGTACTCGGAGCCGCAGCCGATCTGCACCAGGCGGGCACCGCAGCCGCTGCGGCGCAGGGCCTCGCAGACGGTGGCCACGGCCACGGTGTTGTGCCGGGTGAGGTCGCGGGCGCCGCCGCGGGTGGCGCCGGCGCAGTTGACGACGACCCCGGGGTGGACCGCGTCGAGGAAGCGGGTGAGCGCGCCCGGGCTGCCGGTGGCGAGGTCGAAGCGGACGTCGGCGTCGTCGCCGCGGCCGAGCGCGGTGAGCTGGACGGCCGGGTCGGCGAGCAGGCGGTCGGCGACGAAGCGGCCGATGAACCCGTTGGCTCCGATCAGCAGGACCCTCATCGGGCGGCTCCCGGGGTGTGCGCGGCGGTCGTGCCGGCCGTTCCGGCGGCTCGTGCGGCCGCTCCGGCGGCTCGTGCGGCCGTTCCGACGGCTGCTGCGGCCGTTCCGGCCCGGACTCCGGCGGCCGCCGGGGCCCCGAACGCTCCGGCTCGGACTCCGGCGGCCTTCGGGGCTCCGGACGTTCCGGCTCGGGGAGTCGCCGAGGCTCCGGAGGCTCCGGCTCGGGAGGTGGTCATCTTGGTGTTCTCCTTCAAGGGGGTGGTGCGGTTGCCGCCGGCGGTGGGCCGGGCCGGTGGCGGAAGGTTCATTCGGGGACTCCCGGGGGCGCGTGGGCCGCGGCCCGGGTGAGGGTGCGGCCCGCGTGCCACAGCAGGGCCAGGGCCGCGGTGCCGCAGGCGAGGCCCGGTACGGCGGCCTCGCCCCAGGCACCGGCGAGGTTCTCGACGGGGACCGCCAGGAAGGCCCAGCCGGGCAGCCGGGCGGCCGTGAGCAGCGCGAGGGCCGCCGCCTCCGTGGCCGCCGCGGCGCCCAGCGCGAGGGCGGCGGCGCGCCGGTGCCGGTGCACGGTGAGCAGGCGGGCGGCCAGGAGCAGGGCGCCCAAGGCGAGGGTTTGCGGGAACGCGGCGGGCTGGTCCAGGACGGTTCCGCACAGGGCGAGCAGTGCGCCGAGGGCGGCCAGGAACGACGCGAACACCCCGGACAGCAGTGGCTTGGCGGCGGCTGTGAAGTCCTCCAGTG
The DNA here is from genome assembly GCF_014654935.1 of Streptomyces capoamus. Lineage (GTDB taxonomy): Bacteria > Actinomycetota > Actinomycetes > Streptomycetales > Streptomycetaceae > Streptomyces > Streptomyces capoamus. The sequence continues at coordinate 72,007 of NZ_BNBF01000007.1, read as the reverse complement.
CGCGGCTGCGGGCGAGCCTGCGGCGGGCGCCGGCGGTGAGGAGGTGGGCGCAGCACGCCGCCGGGGCACAGGCCAGCAGGAGGGCCAGGACGGGCGCGCCGGCCGTGGACCAGGGGCCGTCCGCCGTCCCGGTGGGCAGGGCGCCGGGGCCGTCCGTGCGGAGGGCGTGGAGGAGGCCGTCGCCGACGAGGGCGTACGCGAGCAGCCAGAGCGTTCCCGCGCGCGCAGCGGCCGCGGTGCGCCACGCGCGCGGGCCGGGCGGACCGGTGAGCTGACCGGGCGGGCCTGCGAGCGGGCCGTGGCGCAGTGCGGCGCGCACGGCCAGGGCTACGGCGAGCAGGCCGCCGAGGGCCGTCAGCGCGCGGGGTTGTCCGTGGGTGAGCCGCAGCGCGGCCACGGTGGCGGCGCCGAGCGCTCCGGGCAGGAAGGCGAGCAGGACCCCGCCGGCGCGGAGCCGGGGCACCGGCAGGAACTCGGGCTCCGGGTGCGGCTCGGTGGTGCGGGGGGCGCGCGCGTACAGCTCCTCGGCGAGCGAGAACACGTCGCGGTGGCGGAAGCGGGCGGCGGTCCGGTCGGTGACGCCATGTGCCTCCAGCCCGGCCGCGATCTCCAGCGGGTCCACGGCCCGCTCGCACAGCTCGCGGTGGCGGTGCAGCAGGGCCTTCACCGGGTCGCCGGTCCCGCGGCGACGGCCGGCGACGGACCTGCGCCCGGCCCCGGCGTCCGCTGCGGGGCGGGAGCCGGGCGGGGCGGGTACGGCAGGGAGCCCGGGGTCGTGCCCGGCGT
>NZ_BNBF01000007.1:69721-71173 GCF_014654935.1 Streptomyces capoamus | reverse complement strand
CGTGCCCGGCCGGATCGCCGGTCAGCCACTCCCCCGACCGGGTGTCCCACGGACCGGCACCGCTGGGCGTCCCGGGCAGGTCGGCTCCGGCGGCCGGCTCGCGAGGGGCACCGTGCTCCGGGGATCCGAGCACGACGGACTCCTCCGGAACCCCGAGCGCGACGGACTCGTCCGGAACCCCGAACACGCCGGACTCCTCCGGAACCCCGAACGCATCCAGAACCCCGAACGCATCCGGTCCCCCGGCGGAGGCGTGGCCTCCCGGGCGGCTCATCGGACGCCCTCCGTGGCCAGCGGGGTCGCGACGACCGGGGCGTCGGTGGCCCAGGCGGGCATGGCGCGGGGCAGGACGCCGGCCGTGGGGCCGGTCCAGCGGCCGGGGACGTGGGACTCGGCCGGGGCGGCGAACGGCAGCGGCTCGCCGGAGGCGTCCAGGACCACGCGGCGGACCGGGCAGTGCGAGACGACCTCCAGGTAGAGGGCGTGGAAGGCCGCGATGTTCTGCTCGACGGTGAACAGTTCGAGCGCGCGGGCGCGCGCGGCCGCGCCGAGGCGCTCTCGGCGCCCGGGGTCGCGCAGCAGTGCCACGCACGCCTCGGCGAGCGCCCTGGGGTTGCGCGGCGGCACCACCAGTCCGGTGCCGCCGATGACCTCGACGACCGCGCCCACGTCCGTGGAGACGGTGGCCCGGCCGCAGAGCATGGCCTCGACGAGGCTGACCGGGAAGCCCTCCACGACACTGGAGAGGACGACGACCGCGCCGGCGGCGTACGCGTCTTGCAGGGTCGGTGCCTGCGGTGCGCCGATCTCCTCGAAGGAGACGGGATTGTCACCGACGGCGTGGGCGCCCTCCGCCTCGTCGGGGAACAGCTGCGCGGCGAGTGCCCGGCAGTGGCCCAGGTAGGCCGCGCCCTCGGCGTCGGCGGGCGTGCCGACGATCCGCAGGCGGGCCCCGGGCTCCTCCTTGCGCACCCCGGCGAAGGCGTGCAGCAGGGAGACCAGGTCCTTGGCGGGTTCCACGCGGCCGACCCAGACGAGGGTGCCCGGGTCGGACCGGTCCGGGGCCTCGCCGACCTCCGTGAAGCGGTCGGCCGCCATGCCGGGGTACACCGTGCGGATCCGGCCGCGGTCGGCGCCGCACCGTTCCTGCCAGCGGCGGGCGTGCGCGTTGCCCGGGGTGAGGAGCGCGGCCGCGCGGTAGACCTCGGCGGCGAGCCTGCCGTGGAAGCTGCCGAGCAGGGCGCGTACGGCGGGGGCGGTGGTGCCGGGGGCGTGAGTCAGGTGGTGGGAGCGCAGGTGCACGCCGTACTCGGTGACGAGCAGCGGAACGTCGCTGAAGTGCCGGGCGAGCAGGCCGGCGAGGGCGGCGGGGCCGCCGCTGGTGGCGTGGCAGAGGTCGACCGCGCCCAGGCCGTCGTCGCCGTACCAGTCGAGGGACAGGGGGCGCAGGGC
>NZ_BNBF01000007.1:66241-69682 GCF_014654935.1 Streptomyces capoamus | reverse complement strand
GCGTGCGAGGTGTGCGGCGACGGCGAGCAGATCGGGCACGCGCGCCGGGCGCGCCGCGCGCAGGGCGTGCGGGGTGCGGCAGGCGCGTTCCAGGGCGCGCACGGCGGTGTCGGAGCGCAGGGCGCCGTCGAGTCCGCCGGTCTCGCGGGCGAGTTCGGCGAGTCCGTACAGGGCGCTGGCGAAACGGTCCGCCAGATCGTCCGAGGTGTCCCCGGCAGCGGCGTCCGGCCCCCCACCGAACCCCACGGCCCCAGCGAACCCCACGGCCCCACCGAACCCGACCGCCTCCCCGAACCCGACGGCCCCGGCACCCGCAGCCCCGGCGATCGCGGCCCCGGCACCCGCAGCCCCGGCGACCGCGGTCCCGGCACTCACGGCTCCGGCACTCGCGGCCCCCGCACCCGCGCCGCAAACCACCGCCGCCAGTTCGCCGTAGCACTCGGCGAAGCGCCGGCGCGCGCGCCGTCCGAGGGCGGCCCCGTCGTCCCCGGCCGACCTCAGCGGCGCCGTACGCACCCGTCCGACCTGCGGCGGCAGGGGGAGGAGGCCGTCGTCCCGCGGGCCGCGGCCGAGCGCGTAGACGTCGAACTCGTGCTGCGCGAGCCCGCGCACGAGCCGGTCGCACCAGAGCACGGCGTCACCGTTCACATAGGGATAGCCACCCTCGGTGAGCAGTCCTATGCGCACGTGTGCACCCCCGATCTCCCGTCTGGGGAGCCGCCGGTGCCCGGCGGCTCGCAGCGGGACGAACGTAGAGGCACAAGGCGGTGGTGCGACGGACGGTTGTCCGTCGCACCACCAAAAGGGGTGAACGGTCGTAACTTTCGCGTGCGGGCCGCGTTCCGCCGCGCTAAGAGCTCAGCGGGTGATCGTGCGAGCGCGAAACGTTACGCCGGGCGGGCCCGTCGCCCGCGCGCGGGGCGCTATGCCGCCGCCGGGGTGCGCCGTGCGGCACGGCGCCGGGCCGCCAGTTCCGGGTCGAGCGCGGGTACGGCGGCCAGGAGCTGCCGGGTGTACGGCTCGCGCGGGCTGTCGTAGACCTCGTCGGCGGGCCCGTACTCGACCAGCCGGCCCCGCCGCATCACCGCGACCCGGTCGCTGACCTGGCGCACGACGGCGAGGTCGTGCGCGATGAAGACCAGCGCGAGGCCCAGTTCCCGCTGGAGCTCGCCGAGCAGGCCGACCACCTGGGCCTGGGTGGTGACGTCGAGCGCGGAGACGGGCTCGTCGCAGACGATGACGCGCGGCTCGGCGGCGAGCGCCCGCGCGATGCCGATGCGCTGGCGCTGCCCGCCGCTGAACTCGTGCGGATAGCGGTCGTAGTGCGCCCCGTCCAGGCCCACGCGCTCCAGCAGCTCCCGCACCCGCCCCCGGATGCGCTCCTCGTCGCTCCCCGACGCGCGGTCGCGCTCGCGCGAGGACACCCCCGTCCCGCGCGCGCGGAGCGGGTCGGCGATGGACTCCCCCACGCTGCGGCGCGGGTTGAGGGAGGAGACGGGGTCCTGGAAGACCATCTGGACGGCCGGGTTCACCCCGGTGTGCGGGCCTCCTTCGTAGCGGATCTCGCCGGCGGTGGGCGCCAGCAGTCCGACGAGCATGCGGCCGAGGGTGGTCTTGCCGCTGCCGCTCTCGCCGACCACACCGAGGGTCTCCCCGCGCCGCACGGTCACCGAGACGTCGTCCACGGCCGCGAACGCCCGCTTGCCGCGCCCGAACTCGCGGCGCACCCCGACGGCCTCCAGGACCACCTCGCCGGTGGCCCGGGAACCGGTCCGGCGGGCGTCCACGCGCGGGACGGCGTCGAGCAGTTCACGGGTGTAGGGCTCGGCGGGCGCCGCGAGGACCGCGCCGACCGGGCCGCGCTCGACGGCCCTGCCGTGCCGCATGACGAGGATGTCGTCCACGCTCTCGGCGGCCACGCCCACGTCGTGGGTGACGAGCAGCAGCCCCATGCCGGTCTCCGCGCGCAGCCCGTGCAGCAGGTCGAGGATCTGCGCCTGCACGGTGACGTCGAGCGCGGTGGTCGGCTCGTCGGCGATCAGCAGGTCCGGCTCGCAGGCGAGCGCCATGGCGATCAGGGCGCGCTGGCGCATGCCGCCGCTGAACTCGTGCGGGCGCGAGCGCGACCGCCGTGCCGCGTCCGGGATACCGACCCGGTCCAGCACTTCCACGGCACGCGCGCGTGCGGCCCGCCGCGACACGCGCGCGTGGACGCGGTGGACCTCGGCGATCTGGTCGCCGATCGCGTAGTACGGGTCGAGCGAGGACAGCGGGTCCTGGAAGACCATGGCGGCCCCGGCGCCGCGCAGCCGGCGCAGCTCCTCGTCGGAGGCCGCCTGTACGTCGGTGCCGGCGACCCGTACCGAGCCGCCGACCCGGGCCCCGGTGCCCCGGTGCAGGCCGAGCAGGGCGCCCGCGACCGTGGACTTGCCGGAGCCGGACTCGCCGACGAGGGCGAGGGCGGCGCCCTTGGCCAGGCTGAAGGAGAGCCCGTCGACGGCGCGCAGGGCGCCGAACTCGACGGTCAGGTCCCGCACGTCCACGAGGCCGGGGTCCGTCGTTTCCGCCAGGCTCATGCGAGCACCACCCGTCGGTCGGCCACCGCGTACAGGACGTCCGCGACGGTGTTGGCGAGGATCACGAAGAAGCCGGTCACCAGGACCATGCCGACGACCACCGGCAGGTCGACGACCTTCACCGCGTGCACCAGCTCCTGGCCGATGCCTGGCAGCCCGAACAGGGTCTCGGTGAGCACCGCGCCGCCGACGGCCGAGCCGAAGGTGACCGCGTTGAGGGCGATGACGGAGGCCGTCGCGCCGCGCAGCGCGTGCCGGGCGATCACCGCGCGCTCGCTGACGCCGTAGGCCCGGAAGGTGCGGATGTGGTCCTCGGCCAGCGTCTCCAGCATCGACGCCCGGGTCAGCCGGGCGAAGTTGGCCGCCTCGACGAGGGCGAGGGAGAGCCAGGGCAGCAGCAGGTTCCAGGCCCACTGCTCGGGGTCGTCGGTGAAGTGCACGTACTGCGGGAAGGGCAGCAGCTGCAGTTCGCCGCAGACGACGATCATCAGCACCAGGCCGATGACGAACACGGGTGTGGCGACGCCGCCGAGGGTGACCGCGGTCAGGAGGCGTTCGGAGGGCCGGCCGCGCCGCCAGGCGGACAGCACGCCGGTGCCGATGCCGAGCAGCAGCCAGATCACCATCGCGCCGAGCACGAGCGAGAGGCTGACCGGCAGCTTGGCCAGGATGATGTCGGTGACCTGCTGGTCGGTCCGGTACGACTGGCCGAGGCAGGGCGCCGCGCAGTGCTCCACGGAGGTGCCCGTGGAGAAGTCCTGGCCGGCGAAGATGCCCTGCAGGAAGTGCCCGTAGCGCACGTACAGCGGGTCGTCGAGGCGGAGTTGCTGGGCCACCTGGTGGACCTGGGCCGGGGAGCAGCGCG
>NZ_BNBF01000007.1:61569-66192 GCF_014654935.1 Streptomyces capoamus | reverse complement strand
GGCCGCAGGTGATCTGGGCGACGTTGCCGGGGGTGACGTAGAAGACGACGTAGATGATCACCGACAGCACGAAGAGGGTGATCACGGCGCCGAGGACCCGGCGCAGGACGAAGCCGGTGAAGCCGTTCACGGCCGCTCCTCCTTCCGCGGTGCGTCGCCGGGTACGGCCGCCCGGGCGCGGGCCTCGCGCTTGCGTCCGGTGCCGACGCGCAGGCGGGAGGCGGCGCGCGGGTCGAGGGCGACCCGGACGCCGTCGCCGAGGACGGTCATCGCGAAGACGGTGACGAACAGGGCGAGGGCGGGCAGCAGCAGGTACTGCGGGGCCGCCTGGTACCAGACGTCGGCGGAGGTGAGCATCTGGCCCCACGAGGGGGTGGGCGGCTGTACGCCGACCCCGAGGAAGGACAGGGCCGCCTCGGCGCTGATGTCCGAGGGGACCAGCAGCGCGGCGTACGTGATGACGGGCGCGGCCAGGCCCGGGAGCAGCTCGCGGGTGGCGGTGCGCCAGGTGCTCCAGCCGCTCAGCCGGGACGCGGAGACGTAGTCGAGGTTCTTCAGGGCGAGGGTCTGCGCGCGCACCATCTTGGCCACCGTGCTCCAGCCGGCGACCAGGGAGATGATCAGCGCGACGAGCACGGGCCGCGGGAAGCCGCTCGGCACGATGGCCAGCAGCGCCAGCGCCATGATCATGAGCGGCATGGAGACGAAGATGTCGGTGACGCGGCTGATGACCAGGTCGACCCAGCGGTTGCCCAGGCCGGCGGCCACGCCCATGGCCACGCCGAGCAGGACCTGGATCAGGGTGGCGGCCAGCGACACGCCCAGGGAGACCCGTGCACCGTAGACCAGCCGGGCGAACATGTCGCGTCCGGTCTGCGGTTCGACGCCCAGCCAGTGGTCGGCGCTCACGCCGCCGAGGGAGCCGAGGGGCACGCCCCCGCGCGCGGAGTCGATCAGGGTGGGGTGGTAGGTGGTGGGGTCCTGGCCCTCCAGGGCGGTGAGCAGCGGCGCGGCGAGCGCGACCAGGACGAGCAGCGCGACGACGGCCGCGGCGACCAGGGCGGCGCGCTGCGCCCGCAGCCGCCGCCAGAACTGACGTGCCCCCGAGACCGCCGGGACGGAGGTGTCCGTCCCGGCGGTCCCGACGACGGCGAGTGCCTCGCTCACGGTGCTACTTCACCGCGACCTGGGAGATGTCCAGCACACCGGTCCAGTCACTGATGACGATGTTCTTGACGTCCTTGCCGTACAGGCGCTTGTAGACCGGGTGGAACAGCGGCACGACGAGGGCCTTGTCGCCGATCTTCTTGTCCAGCGCGCCCCAGCGCCGGGCGGCGGCATCGAGGTCGGTCAACTTGTTGATCGCGTCGATCTCGTCATTGACCGACTTGTCGTCGAGCTGGCCCGTGTTGAAGTTCGCCCCGTCCTTGACGATCTGCCGGCCGTCGAAGATGGGGGCGAGGAAGGGGCCGCCGGAGGGCCAGTCGGCACCCCAGTGGGCGAGGAAGAGACCGGGCTCGGTCTTCACGCTGTGGATCTTGTCCCGGTAGTCGTTGTCCTCCAGGCCCTGCAGCTTGACCGTGATACCGGCCTTCTTGAGCGCGTCCTGGACGGCGGTGGCGATCTCCGGGCTGGTCTCGAAGTCCTTGCTGTTGGAATGGGTCAGCGTGAGGGTGAGGCCGTTCTTGTGGCCGGCCTTGGCGAGCAGTTCCCTGGCCTTCGCCGGGTTGCCGGACGCGCCCGCCGGGAACGGGTCGTACGCCGTGTAGCCGAAGGACTTCTGGTTCGGCAGGAAGGTGGTGGCGGGCTCGGCGAGGGCGCTGCCGCCGGCCGCGTTGACCACGGAGGACCGGTCGATGGCGTAGGCGATCGCCTGGCGCACCTCGGGCTTGTCGAACGGCTTCACCTTCGGGTTGAAGGCCAGGTAGTTGGTGTAGCCGAAGTGGCCGGTGCCCACGCGCGCGGCCAGCTCCTTGTCGCCGCTCACCTTGGCGAGTTCGGCCGGGCCGAGGTTGGTGTCCGTGGTGACGGCGGCGGCGTCCGCGCCCTGGGAGGCGGACAGCCGCTGGTTGATCACCGAGGAGTCGAGGCCGGAGCGCACGTCGATGGTGTCCGGGTACGCCTTGCGCTCCTCGTCGGTGGCCGCCGACCAGTGGGTGTTGCGCTCCAGGACGAGGTGCTCGCCGTCGTTCTCGTTCTTGACGACCTTGTACGGGCCGGACGAGACGGGGTGCGACTCGTACTTGGTGCCCGTGTCCTTGCCCTTGGGCACCGGGGCGAACTGGGTCTGCGTCGCGAGGTACGGGAACTCGCCCTCGGGCTTGACCAGGTGGAAGACGATGGTCCGGGCGTCCGGCGTCTCGATCGCGGACAGGCCCTTCTTGTCCTTGTACGGCCCCTGGTAGCCGGCGGCGCCGACCAGCCAGTCCCGCAGGTAGGGAGCACCGCCGGAGAGTTCGGGGGCGAAGGAGCGCTCGATGCCGTACTTGATGTCGGCCGAGGTGATCGGGGTGCCGTCCTCGTACTTCAGGCCCTTCTTCAGGGTGTACGTCCACACGGTCGCGTCCTTGTTGGGGCGCCCGGTGTCGGTGGCGAGGTCGGGGACGACCTTGGCGCCGGCCGCGCCGTTCTCGCGGTTGCGCGTGGTGAGGGTGCGGAAGACCAGGGAGGGCACGTTTCCGCCGCCTGAGGTGTACAGACGCGCGGGGTCGAAGTCGGACTGCGGCTGGGCGTTCAGGACCGTGAGCGTGCCGCCCTTGTGGGGCGTGGAGTCGCCGCCGGCGCCCTTGGCATCGCTGTCCTCCGGGCCGCAGGCGGCGGCGCCCGCTGCCACGACCAGGCTGACGGATGCCGCTGCCACGCGGCGCGCTATGACGGACGGTTGACGCATCGGAATGACGACCTCTCGGGGTGACGTGGCGGAGTTGATCGAGGGTTTCTCGACAGGTGAGACATGTGGACGAGGAGTGAGACGACTGCGGGCAGACGTCGGCCCCGGCGTCGGGTCGTCGAAAAATCCGTGACACGGTCACGGAGGCGAAAGGGAGAAGAGTCGCGACGCGAACGCCGGGGTGGCGGCGTCAGCGACAGTGGATGTCGGCCACGCAGAGCGCGGTCACGCCGATGAGCGCCAGCTCGATGGCGGCGCTGCTGCAGACGGCATGACTAGACCACATGCGCAGAAATATGAACGACCATCCGGCACTGTGTCAATGTGACATAAGTGGCGCCTGTCAACTCCCGGGGTACGGCCACGGGTTGGCCCGGCAGTGGATCCCGTCGTGGTCGAGGAACTTGGTCTGCTGCTGCATGACCGGCGCGAGCTCGCCGTCCTTCTGGCAGCTGACGTGGCCGTGGCCGAGCCGGTGGCCGACTTCATGGTTGATCAACATTTGCCGGTACGCATGGATCCGGTCACCGTACGTCTTGCTTCCCTGGGCCCACCGGTACGCATTGATCATGACGCGTTCGGTCGCGGCCGAGTCGCAGGAGACGTTGTCCTCCGTCGTGTCCAGCCCGGACTTGGCGCACCACTTGGCGGTGGTGCCGGGGCTGGCCAGTGTGATCACGAAGTCGGGCTTGCCGGAGGAGATCCGCTCGAAGGCCAGGGCGCCGCCGTGGGCCCAGCTGCGCCGGTCGTTCAGGGTCTGCTGCACGGCCTCGGCGAACAACGCGCCATCCAGTCCCAGGCCCTGCTCGACGTCGACGCGGTAACGATACTTCTGCCCGGCACCGGGTGCCTTGTCGAAACCGGGCACCGCGTCGAACCTCCCCGGCCCGGTCAGCTTGGCGCTCAGCGGGTACTTCTCGGCCATCTTCTGGTCGTACGTCAGCGCCACCGGGCTCGGCGCGGTGGCGGGCGCCGACGCGCCGGAGGCGTCGCCGTGGACCCCGGTGCCGGCGGCCTGCCCGGCGACGGACCGCGACCGCGCGCCGCCGTCCTGCTCCTTGGCCACCTGGCCGGCGACGACCACCGCGAGCACGGTGGTGACGGCGGCCGCCGCGATGCCGGTGAAGGTGCGCCCCTTGGTCCCGCCGCGCTGCGCGGGCACGCCGGCGCCGGACGCGGAGACCGCGGCGGTCCCGGCACCCTCGGCCGTCCCGGCGCCCTCGGCCGCCCTGGCGGGCGCGCCCGTCCTGGCGCGCGCGTCCCGGCCGCCGCGGTCGCCGGTGCCCTCGAAGGCCTCGAGGTACTCCTGCCGGGGGCCGGAACGGCGCCGTACCCCTCCCGGGCGCGGGGCACCCGAACCCGGAACCTCCGATTCCGCCTGCCGTTGCCGGGGCAGCACGACACCGGACCCGCCGCCGGCCGTCCGGCCGGCCAACTCGCCCCAGCCGCCCCCGGTTTCCCGCTGCTCCGGGTGTCCGCCCCGCGTCCCCGCGGCCGGCGCGCCACCTCCACCGGGCCTCGGCCCCCCGTGTGCCGGGGCACCGCCCGCCGGCCGCTGCACACCCCGCACGGGGGCGCCGCCGGCATCCCGCGCCGGAGTGGGCGCGGCATCCCGCACCGGAGTGGCGGCGCCCTCCCGCACCGGAGAGGCTGCGGAAGTCCGCGGCACGCCGCCCTCGCTGCCCTCACCGGAGCCTGCGCCCCGTCGGTCCGCCCGGCCGGCGGCGGCTATG
>NZ_BNBF01000007.1:55699-61519 GCF_014654935.1 Streptomyces capoamus | reverse complement strand
TCCGCGGAGTCGCCCTTCGGGGCCGGTCCGCGGCGGCTGTGACGTCCCACCCCGGCCCTCAGCCCCTCACGTCCGCGACGCCGGCGTCCTCACCGGAGCCGTCCGCCTGTGCCATCAGCTCCCGGAACGCGCCGGCCACCAGCTCCGGGTACTCCATCATCGCGACGTGCCCGGCGTCCGGCAGGGACAGCAGCCGGGAGTCGCGGAAGGCCCGGGCGGCCTTGTGGGCCATGCGGAAGCCGACGAGCTGGTCCCGGCCGCCGTACACGAGCAGGGTGGGGGCCAGCACCCGCTCCGCCTGGCGCCACAGCCCGTGCTGACCGCCGAGCGTGTAGGCGTTGACGATCCCGCGCGCGGAGCGGGCCATCGCGTCCCAGAAGTAGGGCAGTCGCTGCCGCCGCTCCAGCTCCTCCACGGCGTGCCGGAACGCTTCCGGCGAGACCCGCTGGGGGTCGCCGTAGCAGAGCGCCATGACCCCGCGCACCCGCTGCTCGGCCGTCCACTCCCGGGTGAGCCGGGTGAAGAGGGCGGCGATGCCGGGGACGCCGAGCAGCCCCGTCGGCACCGCGCTGCGCTGCACGCGCAGTTCGGGCAGGGCCGGCGAGACGAGCGTGAGCGTACGCACCAGGTCGGGCCGTACGGCGGCCACGCGCGTGGTGACGGCGCCGCCGAGCGAGTTGCCGAAGAGGTGGACCGGGCCGCGGCCCGCCGCGTCGAGATAGCGGATCACCGCGCGCGCGTGCCCGGTGACCGAGTAGTCGCCGTCGTCCGGGGGCGGGGAGTCGCCGAAGCCCGGCAGGTCGACCGCCTCGCCGTCGACGACCCCGTCCAGCTCGGCCATGAGCAACGACCAGTTCTGCGAGGAGCCGCCGAGTCCGTGCACGTACAGCGCGGGCGGCAGTCCTTCGCGCGCGGGGGGCCGGGAGCGGACCGACAGGGTGACACCGGGCAGGCCGACGGACCGCAGCCGCTCGCCCTCGCCGACCCGGACGGGTGCCACCCGGGGAAGCACACTGGCGGCCGGCACGGACGGCGACTCGGTCGAAGACATGCGGCAATGTTACGAGGTGATCACGCAGGCAGGGGCTCATGTGTTCGCCGTCACAGATTGACCCCGTACGGGACCGGAGACCCGGTGCGGCGAAACGGGCCTGACGGCATGGCGTCCGGATCAGCTGTCTCCTAGGCTCGTACAGAGGGCACCCGCGTGTGGCCCCTGCCGTATCCAGGGACGTTCGTAGGAAGGGAGCCCGTCATGGCGTACGACCCCATCGAGCCCGACGCGATCGAGGACCTCGACGACCTGGACGCGGAGGCGGCGCCGGAGCGCGACGTCGAGGCGCCGGAGGTGGACGCGGCCGAGCAGCACACGGACATCGCACCGCGCCGCGACGACCCGCTGACCGGAATGGACCCGGACCGCGGGAACGTGGCCGACCTGGTCGAGCAGGCGCGCGTGGTCTCGCTCGACGAGGACGACTACCGCTGACCTCGCAGGTCCTCGCGGGGCCCGGCCGGCGGCACCGGACGGGCCGCACGGCTTCCGCCGTCGTCCGGTACGTGAAATTCTGCGCTCTCACCGCGCACACCACGGTTACCGAAAAGTACGATGGCCGCGCGGCCGACACCGCATGTGGACGAACTTGGGAGGCGGCGTGACAGCCATCGAGCAAACTGAGGCGGCACGCCCACGGGGCACGCGCCTGCCGCGCCGGGCCCGGCGGAACCAGTTGCTGGGCGCCGCCCAGGAGGTCTTCGTCGCGCAGGGCTACCACGCGGCGGCGATGGACGACATCGCCGAGCGGGCCGGCGTGAGCAAGCCGGTGCTCTACCAGCACTTCCCCGGCAAGCTCGACCTCTATCTCGCCCTGCTGGACCAGCACTGCGAGTCGCTGATCCAGTCGGTGCGCAGCGCGCTGGCGTCGACGACCGACAACAAGCAGCGCGTCCGGGCGACCATGGACGCCTACTTCGCGTACGTGGAGGACGACGGCGGGGCCTTCCGGCTGGTCTTCGAGTCGGACCTGACGAACGAGCCCGCGGTGCGCGAGCGCGTGGACAAGGTCACCAACGAGTGCGCCGAGGCGATCTGCGACGTCATCGCCGAGGACACGGGCCTGTCGCGCGCGGAGTCGATGCTGCTGGCCTCCGGTCTGGGCGGGCTCGCCCAGGTGGTCGCCCGCTCGTGGCTGCACAGTGACCGCAGCGTCCCGCGCGACCAGGCGGTGCAGCTGCTGACCTCGCTGGCCTGGCGGGGCATCGCCGGCTTCCCGCTGCACGGCACCGATCACCACTGAGGGCCGTTCGCCGGCCGTCCGTTCCCGCGCGGTGTTCGCTCCTGGCGTTCCCGCCCACGCGGTGTCCGTCCCCTCACCGGGCTAATGTGTGCTGGGTACGGCGCGTTGATCGCGCACATCACTGACCGTCGGAGGGACATAGCCGTGGAGGTCAAGATCGGCGTGCAGCACGCGCCCCGCGAGATCGTTCTGGAGAGCGGTCAGAGCGTCGAGGAGGTCGAGAGCATCGTGGCCGAGGCGCTGGCCGGCAAGACCGGGCTGCTCAGCCTCCAGGACGAGAAGGGCCGCAAGGTCCTGGTGCCGACGGACCGTCTGGCGTACGTCGAGATCGGTGAGCCGACCGTGCGCAAGGTCGGGTTCGGCGCGCTGTAGGCGACACGTGTGCGAAGGGCCCGGCGGCCGTGTGCCGCCGGGCCCTTGCGCATGCCGCGGGCACTCGGACGGAGCACAGGCCCTTCCCGGCGCATGATTGCCATCCGCAGGTCACGGGTAATACGGGCTACGACCGTCGAGCCAGACCCGGCCGTGGGAGGGACCCCGACATGATCCTCGAAGCACTCGGCTCCGCCGTGCTCGGTCTGATCCTGGCGTGGGCGGCGACACACCGGCTCGGCCACCGGCTGCCGGCCCGCCCGCTGGTGCTGTGCACCGGCGGCGCCGGAGCCCTCTTCGGCGACTTCGTCACGCACACCGCCCTGGACCCCGGCACCGCACTGCTCAGCCTCCTGGGGGCGGCGGTCATCTCGGTGGCGTCGCTGTCCCTGCTCCTGCGCCCGACGGGCCGCCTGCGCCGCCGCTCCGCGACGGCGTAAGGGCCGCGTCCGCGAGGGGCGCGGGGGAACAGCGCGAGCCACCCCTCACGCTCCCACCGCCTCACGCTCCCGCCGCCGCGGGACGACGGGCTCGCCGCCCGCGGAGAGCCCCGCCGCTCAGGCAGCGAGGCCCAGCGCGGCCATCCGCTTGGTGTGCGCCTCGGTGATCCGCGAGAACATCCTGCCGACCTCCGCCAGGTCGAACCCGTCGGCCACTCCGCCCACGAGCATCGTGGACAGGGCGTCCCGGTCGGCGACCACGCGCTGGGACTGCGACAGCGCCTCGCCCATCAGCCGCCGCGCCCACAGCGCCAGCCGGCCGCCCACGCGCGGATCGGCGTCGATGGCCGCCCGCACCTTCTCCACCGCGAACTCGGCGTGCCCGGTGTCGTCGAGCACGGCCAGCACCAGCTCGCGCGTGTCGGAGTCGAGACGGGCCGCGACCTCCCGGTAGAAGTCGCTCGCGATCGAGTCGCCGACGTACGCCTTGACCAGGCCCTCCAGCCAGTCAGAGGGCGCGGTCTGCCGGTGGAAGCCGTCGAGCGCGGCCACGAACGGGTCCATCGCGGCCGTCGGCTCCTCGCCGATCTCGGTCAGCCGGTTCCGCAGCCGCTCGAAGTGGTGGAACTCGGCCGAGGCCATCTTCGCCAGCTCCGCCTTGTCCGCGAGGGTCGGCGCCAGCTTGGCGTCCTCCGCGAGCCGCTCGAACGCCGCCAGCTCCCCGTACGCGAGCGCGCCGAGCAGGTCCACGACCGCGGCACGGTACTGCGGGTCGGCGGACGCCCTCGCCCAGTCCTGGGCGGCGACACCGGTGGGCTCGGCGGATTCGACGGACGCGTTCTCAGGCTTGTCAGAGCTAGTCATGAGGCGCACAATAGTCCGCTCGACGCCCCGCTCAAGCCCTGGTCAGCCAGTGTGACCACGACGACGTGACCAAATCGGCCATCGCATGTGCGCGAATCCGGGGTATGGTGGTATTGCGCCTGCCAGAGTGCGTCGACGATGCTCGACGTGGCCCGACAGGCCGCACGCATGAGGATGCCCGGTCGGTGGCCCGATCGGCTCCGACCCGACAGCCCTCCCAGGCCGTACGGCGATGACCGTACGACGGCAGGAGGGGACCCTCAGCGGTACGAGCGCTAGAGCGTCGGCAGAGGTCCCGTGTCATACGGCTTGCCCGAGTGGTTCGTCCGTACGGCAGCCGACGTCCCCGGCACGGTCAGACATGACCCCCCGCGCTCGCCTCGCACCGCGCACACAGAAGAGGCAGCACCCTGACTACGACGTTCCGCGAACTCGGAATCCTCCCCGAGACCGCCGAGGCCCTCGAAGCCGTCGGCATCGTCAACCCCTTCCCCATCCAGGAGATGACACTCCCCGTCGCCCTCTCCGGCACGGACGTCATCGGCCAGGCCAAGACCGGCACCGGCAAGACGCTGGGCTTTGGCCTCCCGCTCCTGGAGCGCGTCACCGTCCCCGCCGACGTCGAGGCCGGACGCGCCGCCCCCGAGGACCTGACCGACGCCCCGCAGGCGCTCGTCGTCGTCCCCACCCGCGAGCTGTGCACCCAGGTCACCAACGACCTGCTGACGGCCGGCAAGGTCCGTAACGTGCGCGTCCTCGCGATCTACGGCGGCCGGGCCTACGAGCCGCAGGTCGAAGCCCTGAAGAAGGGCGTCGACGTGGTCGTCGGCACGCCGGGCCGGCTGCTCGACCTCGCGGGCCAGAAGAAGCTGAACCTGAAGCACGTCAAGTGCCTGGTCCTCGACGAGGCCGACGAGATGCTCGACCTGGGCTTCCTGCCCGACGTCGAGAAGATCGTCAACATGCTCCCGGCCAAGCGCCAGACCATGCTGTTCTCGGCGACCATGCCGGGCGCGGTCATCGGCCTCGCCCGCCGCTACATGTCCCGGCCCACGCACATCCGCGCCACCGCGCCGGACGACGAGGGCGTGACGGTCGCGAACATCAAGCAGTTCGTCTACCGCGCGCACAACATGGACAAGCCGGAGATGGTCGCCCGCATCCTCCAGGCCGAGGGCCGCGGACTGGCGATGATCTTCTGCCGGACCAAGCGCACGGCGGCCGACATCGCCGAGCAGCTGGAGCGCCGCGGTTTCGCGGCCGGCGCGGTCCACGGCGACCTCGGCCAGGGCGCCCGCGAGCAGGCCCTGCGGGCCTTCCGCAACGGCAAGGTCGACGTCCTCGTCTGCACCGACGTCGCCGCGCGCGGCATCGACGTCGAGGGCGTCACCCACGTCATCAACTACCAGTCCCCCGAGGACGAGAAGACGTACCTGCACCGGGTCGGCCGTACCGGCCGCGCGGGCGCGAAGGGTACGGCGATCACGTTCGTCGACTGGGACGACATCCCGCGCTGGCAGCTGATCAACAAGGCGCTGGAGCTGAACTTCAACGACCCGGTGGAGACGTACTCCAGCTCCCCGCACCTGTTCTCCGACCTCGGCATCCCCGAGGGCACCAAGGGCACCCTGCCGCGCGCGGAGCGGACCCGCGCCGGGCTGGACGCGGAGGAGCTGGAGGACCTGGGCGAGACCGGCGGACGGGGCGCCCGTGGCCGCGGCGGCCGCGGCGGCCGCACCGAGCCGGCCCCCGCCGAGCGGGAGCGTCCCGCGCGTACGCCGCGCCGGCGCCGCCGCACCCGTGGCGGTACGCCGCTGGACGCCTCCCCCGCCGCACCGGCCGCCGAG
>NZ_BNBF01000007.1:34767-55665 GCF_014654935.1 Streptomyces capoamus | reverse complement strand
GCCGCCGGCACGGAGGAGGTCCCGGCCGCGACCCGTACGCCGCGCCGCCGTCGCCGCACCCGCGGCGGAACACCGGCGGAGCAGGTGGCGGCCGCCGCGGCGCCGACGGTGACCGCTGTGGACACCGCCGAGACGGTGGTCACGGCGGAGGGCGCCGCCGAGACGCCGGAGCAGCCGCGCCGTCGCCGCACCCGTAGGACTGCGGCGCAGACGCCGGCGACCGGGCAGCCGGCCGAGCCGGCCACGGACACGGCCCCGGTGGCCGAGGCCGTGAGCGAGCCGGTGAGCGCGGACAGCGCCGTCGCGGCGCCCGAGGCCGCCGCGGCCCCGGCCGCGGAGACCAAGCCGCGCCGTACCCGCAAGGCCGCGGCCACCGCCGAGCCGGCCGCCGACACGGCCGAGGCCGCCGAGGCCAAGCCGCGCCGCCGCACCCGCAAGGCAGCGGAGCCGGCCGCGCCCGACGCCCCCGAGGCCGAGGCCAAGCCGCGCCGGACGCGCAAGACCGCGGCGACCGCGCCGGAGGCGACCGAGGCCGAAGCCGAGGCAAAGCCCCGCCGCACCCGCAAGACGGCGACCGCCGCCCCCGAGGCGACCGAGGCCGAAGCCGAGGCAAAGCCCCGCCGCACCCGCAAGACCGCGGCCACCGCCCCCGAGGCGACCGAGGCCGAAGCCGACGCCAAGCCCCGCCGCACCCGCAAGACCGCGGCCACCGCCCCCGAGGCGACCGAGGCCGAAGCCGACGCCAAGCCCCGCCGCACCCGCAAGACCGCGGCCACCGCCGAGGCCGCCGTGGACACCGCCGAAGGCACGGAGGCCAAGCCGCGCCGGACGCGCAAGACCGCGGCGACCGCCCCCGAGGCGACCGAACCGGAAGCCGAGGCCAAGCCCCGCCGCACCCGCAAGACCGCGGCGACCGCCCCCGAGGCGACCGAACCGGAAGCCGAGGCCAAGCCCCGCCGCACCCGCAAGACCGCGGCCACCGCGCCGGAGGCGACCGAACCGGAAGCCGAGGCCAAGCCCCGCCGCACCCGCAAGACGGCGACCGCCGCCCCCGAGGCGACCGAGGCCGAAGCCGACGCCAAGCCCCGCCGCACCCGCAAGACCGCGGCCACCGCCGAGGCCGCGGTCGACGGGGAAGCGGTCGCCGCTCCGAAGGTGCGACGGACCCGCAAGGCCGTTGCCGAGGCGCCCGCTGCGGAGATTCCGGCGCAGGCCACCGAGGAGCCGGCGGCCAAGCCGCGCCGCACGCGCAAGACCGCCGCGACGGCACCGGCGACCGCCGACGCCGAGGCGACGCCCAAGCCGCGCCGTTCGCGCAAGACGGCCGTGGCCGCGGAGGCCCCCGAGGCCTGACCGGGCTTCGCCGCACGGCGGTGACGACGACCGGTCCGATGGCCGGGTCCACACGAGTGGGCCCGGCCATCGGTGTTTCACCGCCCCTCCGCCGCACCCTCGAAAGCGCAGCTCAGGCCCGCCCGATAGCCTCTCCCCATGAGCAGGCCCGCCACCTTCGTCCCGCCTCCCGGCGCCCGTGCGTACGCGCTGCGCACGGCGCGTGGGGAGTTCGCCGTGGTCGACGCCCCCGTGGCCGCCGGGGTGGAGCCGAGGGGCGTCGTGCTGCTACTGCCGGGATTCACCGGGAGCAAGGAGGACTTCAACCCGTTGCACGTGCCGCTGGCCCGGCGCGGGTACCGGACCGTCGCCGTGGACGGGCGGGGCCAGTTCGAGTCGGACGGGCCCGCGACGGACGAGTCGGCCTACGCGCAGGAGGAGTTGGCGCGGGACGTACTGGCGCAGGCGGCGGCGGTCGGCGGACCGGTGCATCTGCTGGGGCACTCCCTCGGCGGCCAGATCGCGCGCGCGGCCGTCCTGCTGGACCACACGCCGTTCCTGTCGTTCACCCTGATGGCCTCCGGCCCGGCGCAGATCTCGCCGCCCCAGCAGGAGCGCGTGAAGCTCCTCAGGGACGCGCTCGCGGTGCTGGGCATGGCGGAGGTGTGGGAGGCGATCCAGGCGATGGAGCCACCGGAGGAGACGCAGACGCCGGCGCTCGACGCGGGTCTGGACGACCGGGACGACCTGCGGCGCCGCTGGCTGGGCACCAAGCGCGCCCAACTGCTGGCCACCGGGCGCCAGTTGTGCACTGAACCGGACCGGGTCGCGGAACTGGCCGCCGTACCGCTGCCGTTCCACGTGCTGTCGGGCGAGCGGGACGACACCTGGCCGCTGCCGTTGCTCGACGACATGGCGGTACGACTGGCGGCGCGCCGGACGGTCGTCGAGGGCGCCGAGCACTCCCCGAACACCGACCGCCCCCTGGAGACGGCCCGCGCGCTCGCCGACTTCTGGGACGGCGTGCCGGCCGGGGCGTAGCGGCCGCGCCGGACCCGAGGTCCGTCCTGTGGGGCACGCCCGGGTCGCGGGCACCGGCACCGCTGTCCGGTCGGGCGCCCGGTCCGGGACGAAGCCCTCAGTACTGCGACTGCAGGTGCTCCCAGAAGCCGTCCCGCAGCACCCGCCGCAGGTCCGCCTGGCCGCGCAGGGAGTACTGGAGCAGCGCCTCGGCCTCGACGAGCAGGTCCTGGTCGACGGAGCCGGGCAGGTAGGGGTGGCCCGGGAACAGCTCGACCAGCGCTTCGCGGCCCCGGGCGGCCAGCCACCGGGCCGCGATCTGGGCGCCGACGAAACGGACGTCCTCGCGGGTGGGGCGGGCGCCCTCGGCGGCCTCGTACGCGGTGGCGGTGCGCCGGGAGACGTACGGCTTGAAGAACTCCAGGTCGAAGGTGCGCTGGCTGTCGACCTCCCAGAGCAGCGGCTCGGCCTGGTTGCGGCCCTCGGACGCCTCGATGCCCCAGAGGTGGACGCGGGCGCCGTAGCCCTGGGCCGCCTCGACCGCTGAGACCAGGTCCTCGTCGCCGCCGAGCAGCGCCGCGTCACTGATCGCGCGGTGCCGGGCCAGTGACTCCAGATCCGTCCGGATCAGCGAGTCGACGCCCTTCTGCTGGTTGTTGGCGTTGAGGTTGCCGAGGCGGACCTTGACGTCGGGCAGTTCGGCGATGGACTGCTGCTCGGCGGTGTGGATGCGGCGGCGGGCGCCGTCGTACCAGTACACGCGCAGCAGGCGGCTGTCCGCGAAGATCTGGCGGGCCTTGTCGATCAGCGCGTCGATCAGGCCCTCGCCGTCCAGGTCGAAGGCGCGCCGGTCCTCGGTTCCGGCGACGAGCCGGCCGGCGGCCGCGTACAGGTAGCCCGCGTCGACGAAGATCGCGTGGGTCGAGGGTGTCTTCGCCACCTCGGCGAGCATGCGTTCCAGCAGCTCGTTCGTGCGCTCGATACGGGCGCCCAGGGCGGCCAGGTCGTCGTTCATCACCCTCATTGTCCCGGCGGTCACCGTACGAACACAACCGGTCCCGGTCGGTTCCTCGGAGGCGACTTACCGGTCAGTAATTAGTCGTTCGAAAAATTTCTTTAGCGTAGGGAATGTTTGTAACAAACATCGCGTTGACTCCTTACGACGCTGGATACACCAGAGGTCACATCAAGTAGTTCTCCGCAGGAGGATGACCAGACGAAGGGAGAAGCCCATGCGCTTCGAAATCATGCGACTCGACGAGGTCGACGGCACCACCGTGGACAGCACCGTCGTGGACGCCGCCTCCGTCAACCGGATCGTTCAGCAGGCCGCCGCCATCGGACAGCGCCTGTGGATCCGCCCGGCCGACACCCCGGCCTCGTAACCCGCACACGGGCTTTCCCGCCACTCGAGCTTTCCGGGGGAGCCGAGCCGACGACGGCTCAGCTCCCCCGGATCACCTGAGTGACCCCGTTGATGATCTGCTGCACGGCGATCGCGGAGAGCATCATGCCCGCGAGGCGCGTCACCAGGACGACACCGCCGTCCTTGATGACCCGGATGATCAGCAGCGAGTAACGCATCACCAGCCACAGCACGACGTGGATCGCGAGGATCGCGGACCACACCGAGATCTGCAGGGACACGCTGTCGGCCTTCTGCACGGCCAGGATCACGGACACGATCGCGCCGGGCCCCGCGAGCAGCGGCATGCCCAGCGGTACGAGCGCCACGTTGACGTCCTTGGTCTGCTTCGGCTCGTCCGTCTTGCCGGTGAGCAGGTCCAGCGCGATCAGCAGGAGCAGCAGTCCGCCCGCGATCATGAGCGCGGGGACGGAGACGTGCAGGTAGTCGAGGATCTGATGGCCCAGGACGCCGAAGACGGCGATCACCCCGCCCGCCACGCAGACCGCCTGGAAGGCCATCCGCCGCTGCACCTTGGCCGGCCGTCCGGCGGTCAGGGCGAGGAAGATCGGGGTGATCCCCGGGGGATCCATGATGACGAAGAGGGTCAGGAACAGGGAGCCGAAGACGGCGATGTCGAACATGAGGAAGTACAGGCCTTGCGGGAAGAGGGACTACGGGCGGGAACTACGGGCGTGAAGCGGTACGGACCATGGACATGAAGCGGCACGGACCGCGGACATGAGGCGGCGCGGACCGCGGGAGTGAGGCGGTGCGCACCGCGGATATGACGGGTGCGGGCCACAGCAGGGTGAAGCGTCACGGCGGACCGGCCCTCGGGCCGTCGGCTCCGCCGGTCTCCTCGGAACCGTCAGGCTCCGCCGGTCCCCGGCACCGGGAACGCGCCCGTCGCCCGCCGGGTGATCTCCCCGTACACCTCGGGGTCGGTCGTGTACGCGCCCAGCGTCACGGGCTTGCGGCTGCCGTGGTAGTCGGACGAGCCGGTGACCAGCAGTCCCAGCTCCTTCGCGAGGCCCCGCAGCCGGTCCCGGGCGTCGGCGTCGTGGTCCATGTGGTCGACCTCGATGCCGTCCAGACCGGCCTCGGCCAGCTCCGCGATCCGGGACGGCGGAACGGTACGGCCCCGCTTGGCGGCGGCCGGGTGCGCGAACACGCAGACCCCGCCCGCGCCCTTGACCAGCCGGATCGCCTCGAAGGGGTCGGTCTCGTGCTTCGCCACGAAGGCCCGTCCGCCGTCGGCCAGCCACTCCTCGGTGAACGCGTCGCTCACCGTCGGTACGACACCCAGTTCGACCAGGGCCGAGGCCACGTGCGGGCGCCCCACCGAGCCGCCGGCGGCGATCCGCTCGACCTGCTCCCAGGTGACCGGCACGCCCAGCGCGTTCAGCTTGGCGACCATGCCTCTGGCCCGGGGCACCCGGTCGTCGCGGACCAGCTCGCGTTCGGCGAGCAGGGCCGGCTCCTCGGGGTCGAAGAGGTAGGCCAGCAGGTGCATCGAGACGCCGTCGATCCGGCAGGACAGCTCGGCTCCGGTGACCAGCGTCAGCCCCTCGGGCAGCGCGGCGACCGCTTCGCCGTAGCCCCGGGTGGTGTCGTGGTCGGTCAGCGCGACGACGTCGAGCGCCGCGGCAGCGGCCTTGCGTACCAGCTCGGCAGGGGTGTCCGTACCGTCGGACGCCGTGGAGTGACAGTGCAGATCGATACGCACGCGAGCTCCAGGCGGGACGGCGGAAGAAGGGGACACCTAAGGATAGCGGTGTTTTCCGCGCCGCCTGTCACACCCGCACCCGCCGAGCACCCCCTACCGTGGAGGGATGCGGGCCGCCCACGAAACGGGACCCGGCACCCCGGTGGGCGCTACGGCTGGAGCAGGCGCGGCGACAACGCCCCGCACGGCACCAGGTCTATCTCCGCCCCCGCGTCCCGCAGATCGGTCAGCACCAGCTCGTCGTACATCAGCAGTCCGGCCTGCTCCGGCCACATCACCGCCCACAGCCACATCCCCAGCGCCTCCCCGGCGAAGACGGCGCGGTCGTCGGGGGTGCGGTAGACGTGCCAGAGCGGAGTCGGGCGGCCCGCTGCCAGCACCTTGGCCTGCGGCGGCTTCTCGACGTTCATGTACGACCCGGGATCGGGGCCGTCGATGCCGGCGTAGTGCGCGCCGAGGCCGACGCCCAGTTCCTCGGCGATCAGGATCATCTCGCCCGGGCCGCCGAGCGGGCCGGGGCCCGAGCAGGCGACCGCGGTCGCCCGGCCGCCGCTGCGGTCGTCCCCGGCGTAGGCCACCCCGGTGAACAGCCAGCCGACCGGCAGCGGCCAGGGCATCCACACCGGCACCTGGGTGCGGTGCACCACGACATTGAGCGCCTCGACGCTGGGCGGGATCACGGGCTGCAGCGGATACACCGGGCCGTGCGCGTCGCACTGCCAGGCGTCGGCGAAGAGTCCGGGAGCCCTGACGCGGCCGCCGCACCTCGGGCAACTGGGTTCGCCCCTCATAGGGCCCCACGGTCCTACCCCGGCCCGCCCGCGTCAAGGACGATCACCCGTCCGGCAGTTTCGATGTAATGCGCATTGATTGGACCCTGCTGCTCGGCCCCGCCTCCGTGGTCGTCTTCGCGGGCCTGACCGGCGCCACCCAGGAGGCCGAGGAGCCGGCGTCAACTGACCGGAACCGGCCTTGTGTTGGTGAGTTCGGTCACCCCGTGCCGGGTGCGTGTCAGTCCAGCGCGACGGACGCCCGGGCGGGGTCCCGCAGGTCCGTCCCGTGCCCGAGCCAGCGCTCCTGGAGGGCCTGGGCGCCGTGCACGCGCTTCCAGGCGGCCTCGTTCGGGGTCATCGGCAGCAGCGGCAGGAACCGTACGGGGTCCATCGGGGCGTCCAGCTCCAGGTCCTCCACCAGCCCGCCGGGCTCGCCCACCAGGACGGAGGTGAAAGGCGCTCCGGGCCACAGCGGATCGCCCACGTCGAGCGAAGCGCCCGGCGTCACCACCAGCCCCTCCACCTGCGGTGTCGCGGCCAGCACGGCGAGCGGGCGGAGCACCTTGTCGGTGTCGGCGAGGTTCGCGCGGACCGACAGGACCAGTTCGGCGCGGGGGCCCTCGACCGGGTCGGCGAGCATCGCGGCGGGATCCGTCATGGGGTGCCGGGACATGCCGAGGGTGGCGTAGCGGACGACGTCCCCCTCCTGGAAGCGGAGCACCTCGATGCGGTCCGTGCCGAGGAAGGTGACCGCGGCCCGGGCGTCGGGGTCGCCCAGCGCGGTGGTCAACCGGGCTTCGACCAGAGGAAGAACATCAGCCATGCGCCGAGCATAGAACTCGTCAGTGGCGGGCAAAGCGGCGCCTTGACAGTACGGGCGGCTGGTAGTCTGAGCCGGTGGTTCGGGGCAGCACGCCAAGCGTGGCTATCGGGTCCCGACGCCGACGAGACTCCCTTACGAGGGACCGGCCGGAGGAGGTGGGGCTGTCATGGATCGAAGTCGACCGTGCAGTACCACTCGCTCTTCCGGCTGCTGATGCAGTTCCCGGCTGGCCGCCGCCTTCCCTTGCGCTTCGTCGTTCGGAAGAGCACTTCGTCTCGCTTTGCCTGATCTGTCTGATCTGAATCAGTTCTGCATCAGCAGTGAAGTCGCCACCGCGACGGTGCGGTGCTCCCCGCTTTGTGGACGTGCCAAACACACACAGCCAGGACGTCCCCATTCCGGGTAGTTCCACCCGTTGCCGCGCGCTCTCGCTGCCCGCCCGCGAAGGAGCCTGCCCATGTCGATGATCCGCGACCTGCGCGCCGTGGTCCGCCCGTCCTCCCGTGTCTCGCTGCGCAAGGACACCGGCCCCTCGTACGACACCACGCGCGCCCCCGGCACCTCCTCGGCCGTCGTCGACTGCGCCGTCTACCGCGACGGCGCCCGCGTGCACAGCACGGGCCCGCTCACCCCGCAGGAGGCGATGCGGCTGGTGCGCCGCGACGGCGGCTTCGTCTGGATCGGGCTGCACGAGCCCACCGAGGCCGAATTCGCCGGTATCGCCGGGGAGTTCGGACTGCACCCGCTGGCCGTCGAGGACGCGGTGCAGGCCCACCAGCGGCCCAAGCTGGAGCGGTACGACGACTCGCTGTTCACCGTCTTCAAGACCATCCACTACGTCGAGCACGACCGGCTCACCGCCAACAGCGAGGTCGTGGAGACCGGCGAGGTCATGTGCTTCACCGGCCGGGACTTCTTCATCACCGTCCGGCACGGCGGCCAGGGCTCGCTGCGCGCCCTGCGCCACCGCCTCCAGGACGACCCGGAGCTGCTCGCCAAGGGCCCCTCGGCCGTGCTGCACGCCATCGCCGACCACGTCGTGGACGGATACATCGCGGTCGCCGACGCGGTGCAGGACGACATCGACGAGGTGGAGACGGAGGTCTTCTCGCCCGGCCGCAAGGGCGGGGTCTCGCGCGGTGTCGACTCGGCCCGGATCTACCAACTCAAGCGTGAGGTACTGGAGTTCAAGCGGGCGGTGGCACCGCTGCTGCGGCCCATGCAGCTGCTGAGCGAGCGGCCGATGCGGCTGATCGACCCCGACATCCAGAAGTACTTCCGCGATGTCGCCGACCACCTCGCCCGGGTCCAGGAGCAGGTGCTGGGCTTCGACGAACTGCTCAACTCCATCCTCCAGGCCAACCTGGCGCAGGCGTCCGTCGCGCAGAACGAGGACATGCGCAAGATCACCGCCTGGGCCGCGATCATCGCCGTACCGACGATGGTGTGCGGGGTGTACGGGATGAACTTCCAGTACATGCCCGAGCTGCACTGGAAGTACGGCTACCCGGCCATCATGGGCGTCACCGTCGCGCTGTGCCTGGGCATCCACCGCACGCTCAAGCGCAACGGCTGGCTGTGAGCGGGCCGGTCCGGCCTGGTTAGGCTGGGGCGCATGACAAGCGAGCTGCTCGACCGGGCCCTCATCGAGGAGGCCGCGAAGAAGTCCGGCCTGATCTGGGTCAGGGGCGCCGGGGCCCCGGCCGCGCGTGCGCTGTGGCACGTGTGGCACGAGGGCGCGGTGTGCGTGGTCGGGGACGGTCCCGGTGAGCAGCCGCTGGAGGGGCTCGCCGACGGCGGTTCCGCCGAGGTCAGCGTGCGCAGCAAGGACAAGGGCGGCCGGCTGGTGACGTTCGCGGTGACCGTGTCCCGGCTGCCGTCGGGCTCGCCGGAGTGGGAGGCGGCCGTCGCCGAGCTGAAGGGCAAGCGGCTCAATGCCCCCGACGGCGAGGAGATGCCGGCCCGCTGGGCCCGCGAGTGCCGGGTGCTGCGCCTGGTGCCGACGGGATCCGTGGCCCCGCTGCCCTCCGGTGACCTGGCCGAACGCCCGGTCCCGACCCCGGCCACCACGCGCGGCCCGGTCCCGGCGCACCTGCCGAAGCTGCTGCTCAAGCGCCGCAGGAGGAAATGAGCGGCACCGGGCGGGTGACCCGGCGGCCCTCCTACGACGTGGGCAGCTGTCTGCCGTAGTCCACCGTCTCCGACCCGGCCGGTTTCTCGACGGTGAAGTTCCTGCCCCAGTCGGAGAAGCGGAGCGTCCCGGCGTCGCCGGCCCGGACCAGGCGCAGGGGGTAGGGCGTGCCCTGGAGGGACACGTCCAGCGTGCCGCCGGCGCCGCCGTCGCCGGTGATGCGGATCGTGCGGGTACCCGACTGGTCGGCGTGGTGGCCCTCGGTCGCCAGCGCGCCGTGCAGTGTCAGCAGACCGTCGAGGAGGACGTCCTTGTCCGTGAAGCCGCTGAACTTCTTGTACGCGGGGTCGCGCCGGGGGACCTTCACGTACTTGCCGTCCAGCTTGCCCGTGCCGTCCGGCTTGCCCGTGCCGCCGTCGCCGCCGTCGGCGTGGCTCCAGAAGCCCGCGTCCGCCTTGAGGTACAGCTCCCGCCCGATCCGCAGCAGCTTGAAGGTCGCCCCCTCGGAGGTCACCGAGCCAGTGCCGCCGTCGGCCTTGAGCCGCATGTCCAGGCGGTACGTACGGCCGCTGGTGACCACCGTCCCCGACAGCCGCACGGCGGGGGCCGCGTCCGCCGCGGCCCGCGTCCTCGCCTGGATCTTCGCCGCGGGCAGCTTGCCCACCCCGTTGGTGCCCGCGTCCGGATCGTCGCCGCCGCACCCCGACAGCACCATCGCTCCGGTCACGGCCAGTGCGCAGCTCGCGGTCACCAGCAGGGACCGGCGGGTACGGCCCTGGGGCATCGCAGTCACAGGTGGGGTCGCCTTTCTGACGGTTCCTGAGCGGCGTACCGCAGCGTACCGGTGTCCCGCCCACCCGGCGGAGCCAGTCCGTCCGGACCCCCCACCAGGGCGTATCCGACCGGTACGGGCTAGCCTGAAGCGCACCCGAGCGGGCAAATCCGAGCAGATTCCCCACACCGCAGTTCCCAGCGTCTCCCAGGCAAAGGAAGCAGAGCCATGGCAGCCGGCGCCCCCCGGATCTTCGTCTCGCACCTCGCCGGGGTCCCCGTCTTCGATCCGACCGGCGACCAGGTGGGCCGCGTACGCGACATGGTCGTCATGCTGCGCGTCGGGAGACGGCCCCCGCGCGTTCTCGGGCTGGTGGTCGAACTGTCCACCAGGCGCCGTATCTTCCTGCCTATGACCCGGGTCACGGGCATCGAATCGGGCCAGGTCATCACCACCGGCGTGGTCAACGTCCGCCGCTTCGAGCAGCGTCCCACCGAGCGGCTGGTCTTCGGCGAGCTGCTGGACCGGCGGGTGACCCTGGTGGAGACCGGCGAGGAGGTCACCGTCCTCGACATGTCCGTGCAGCAGCTGCCCGCCCGCCGCGACTGGGAGGTCGACCGCGTCTTCCTGCGCAAGGGCCGCAAGGGCGGCGCCTTCCGGCGGGCGAAGGGCGAGACACTGACCGCCGAGTGGTCGGCCGTCACCGGGTTCTCCCTGGAGGAGCACGGACAGGGCGCGGAGAGCCTGCTCGCCACCTTTGAGCAGCTGCGCCCCGCCGACCTCGCCAATGTGCTGCACCACCTGTCCGCGAAGCGGCGGGCCGAGGTCGCCGCGGCCCTGGACGACGACCGGCTCGCCGACGTCCTGGAGGAGCTCCCCGAGGACGACCAGATCGAGATCCTCGGCAAGCTGAAGGAGGAGCGCGCGGCGGACGTGCTGGAGGCGATGGACCCCGACGACGCGGCCGACCTGCTCTCCGAACTCCCCGAGGAGGACAAGGAGCGGCTGCTGAGCCTGATGCAGCCCGCCGACGCGGCCGACATGCGCCGTCTGATGTCGTACGAGGAGCACACGGCCGGCGGTCTGATGACGACGGAGCCGATCGTGCTGCGGCCGGACGCCACCGTCGCCGACGCGCTCGCCCGGGTCCGCAACCCGGACCTGTCCCCCGCCCTCGCCGCCCAGGTCTACGTCTGCCGGCCGCCCGACGAGACGCCGACCGGCAAGTACCTGGGCACCGTGCACTTCCAGCGGCTGCTGCGGGACCCGCCGTACACCCTGGTCAGCTCGCTCGTGGACGACGACCTGCAAGCCCTGGACCCGGACGCCGCGCTGCCGGTCGTCGCCGGGTTCTTCGCCACGTACGACATGGTGGCGGCACCCGTCGTGGACGAGTCCGGCTCCCTGCTCGGCGCGGTGACCGTGGACGACGTCCTGGACCACATGCTGCCCGAGGACTGGCGGGAGACCGAGTTCCACCTGGACGAGGGAGAGGAGGCGCCCGCCCATGGCTCCTGAGCGCGAGACCGCGACCCGCGAACGCAACCCGGCGGGCGCCACGGCCGCCGGACGGCCCCGGGCGGCCCGGCTGGACCAGCCGCGGCCGCCGCGCCGCCGGTTCCTGCCCGAGTGGGACCCCGAGGCCTTCGGCCGGCTGTCGGAGAAGATCGCCCGGTTCCTGGGGACCGGACGCTTCATCGTGTGGATGACGGTCGTCATCATCCTGTGGGTGGTGTGGAACGTCGCCGCGCCCCGTCACCTGCGCTTCGACCAGTACCCGTTCATCTTCCTCACCCTGATGCTGTCCCTGCAGGCGTCCTACGCGGCCCCGCTGATCCTGCTCGCGCAGAACCGGCAGGACGACCGGGACCGGGTCAACCTGGAGCAGGACCGCAAGCAGAACGAGCGGTCCATCGCCGACACCGAGTACCTGACCCGGGAGGTGGCCGCGCTGCGCACCGGTCTGGGCGAGGTCGCCACCCGGGACTGGATCCGCTCGGAGCTCCAGGACCTGGTCAAGGAGCTGGAGGAGCGCCGACGGCACGACGGGCACCCGGGCCAGGTCGTATTCCCGGCGGAACGGACGGAACGCCCGCCCGGACGTGACACAGACGACCGCTGAGGGGCATCCCTCAGGCCCCTCGGTGCGCCGTACCATCGTCCTTATGGCTACGGAAGACGCGGTGCGCGAGGCACTGGCGACGGTGAACGACCCCGAGATCAACCGCCCGATCACCGAACTCGGGATGGTCAAATCGGTGGAGATCGGCGCGGACGGAGCGGTCGCGGTCACCGTGTACCTGACGGTGTCCGGCTGCCCGATGCGCGACACCATCACGCAGCGCGTCACCGAGGCGGTCGCCCGGGTGGAGGGCGTCACCCGCGTCGACGTCACGCTGGACGTGATGAGCGACGAGCAGCGCAAGGAGCTGGCGGCGGCCCTGCGCGGCGGGCAGGCCGAGCGCGAGGTCCCCTTCGCCAAGCCCGGCAGCCTCACCCGGGTCTACGCGGTCGCGTCCGGCAAGGGCGGCGTCGGCAAGTCCTCGGTGACGGTGAACCTGGCCGCGGCCATGGCCGCCGACGGCCTGAAGGTCGGTGTCGTGGACGCCGACATCTACGGCCACAGCGTGCCTCGCATGCTGGGCGCCGACGGCCGGCCCACCCAGGTCGAGAACATGATCATGCCGCCGTCCGCGAACGGTGTGAAGGTCATCTCCATCGGCATGTTCACGCCGGGCAACGCCCCTGTCGTCTGGCGCGGTCCGATGCTCCACCGCGCCCTGCAGCAGTTCCTCGCGGACGTCTACTGGGGCGACCTCGACGTGCTGCTGCTGGACCTCCCGCCCGGCACGGGTGACATCGCGATCTCCGTCGCCCAGCTCGTCCCGAACGCCGAGATCCTGGTCGTCACGACCCCGCAGCAGGCGGCGGCCGAGGTGGCCGAGCGGGCCGGCTCCATCGCGGTGCAGACCCACCAGAAGATCGTCGGCGTGGTCGAGAACATGTCCGGCCTGCCCTGCCCGCACTGCGGCGAGATGGTCGACGTCTTCGGCACGGGCGGCGGCCAGATGGTCGCCGACGGCCTCACCCGCACCACGGGCGCGACGGTCCCGGTGCTCGGCAGCATCCCGATCGACGTCCGCCTCCGCGAGGGCGGCGACGAGGGCAAGCCGGTGGTCCTGACCGACCCCGGCTCCCCGGCAGGCTCGGCCCTGCGCGCGATCGCGGGCAAGCTGGGCGGCCGCCAGCGGGGCCTTTCGGGACTGTCGCTGGGGATCACACCGAAGAACAAGTTCTAGGGCTGACTCCGGTACGACGAAGGGGCGCCGTCCTGCGCGGACGGCGCCCCTTCGTCAGTCGTCCTCGGTCCCGCGCCCCGGGCACAGGTCGAGCGTGGTGCACAGCATGATCTCCTCGCAGGAGCCCGCCGGCCCGGCACCCGGCTTCCGCTCGGCGTGCGGCACGAACCGCCACTGCGAGGCCTTGGCGTGCCGCGTCCGGTCCGCCTTCTCCACCTGCGCGTGCAGCGTGCGGGCCTGCGGGTCGTTCGTCTCCACCAGCACCTCGTCGGCGCCCAGCGGGAAGTGGTCGTGCAGCAGGCACAGGCCGAAACGGTTCAGATTGCCGTGCTTGGCCAGTACCGCCACCAGGTCCGCGACGAACTCGGCGTCCTGGGGCCCCAGTCCTTCGGCCTCCTCGAAACGGGGAAGCGGATTGCGCAGGGAGGTGCCCACCTTGATATCGGTCATGGTTCCTCCGTCAATCAGCTGACGGTCAGCTAGTTCCATTGTCAGCCGCCGCTCCCGTCCCCGCAAATGCCATTGGCACGCCCAACAGGGTGTGCGTCAGTGACTTCGCCGTGTGTCTGTGCATGACATAAACGACGCCCTGCCTAGATTCACCAGGGACAGGGAGAGGTGTCTGCCCGATGGTGATGACTCGGTGGTGGCGGCTGTTGTCGCTCGTCGTGCTGATGACGTGCGGGTGGGGGTGCGGCACAGCTCAGGCGCAGGCGCAGGCGCAGCATCGGAATGCCGGTCCCGACTGCCACGTACAGGGCCTCGAAGGCAGCACGGTGAAGGCCGCGTTGCGCTTGCTGCAGCACAAGCGCGCCCATCCGCTGGTCACTTCGGACATGACGGTGTGGGTGCCGCGGCATTGGCAGCTGGCCGAGTTCCTGACGTTCTCCGAGGATTCTGAGAAGTACCGCACGGCGATGCGATGCCTGCTCCGCGGGAACGAGGCTCCTGCAGCACGCACCGAATGGCACGCCGACCCGGACGTGATGGCCACCACCACTCAGGTCAAGGTGCACTACGTCGCCTATGACTGGATCACCTCGGAGAAACCGCGCAAGGTAGGCCCTTGGGAGATCGCTCCTGCCGGCAATAAATGGAACATCACCCTGCGGCCGCCGGCGCTTCAGGGGAGCCGGTGGAGCGAAATCACAGCTGATCTGGGCGGCCTCAATTTCAACGACTTCTCGGGACACGCGTGGTCCTCGACCGAGAAAAGCGTGACCTGGAGGAACCAGCCTCCCGATCGCATCCAGGTCCAAGTCGATCTGTCCTGGCAGCGTTCCTTGGCGGTCTTCCTCAACCAGCCGTCCCTGGCCACGGTGGGCGTTGCCGCGTGGTGGGTGTCCGCCTCCGTCCTGCTCGCCCTCGCCGCGCTCCGCGTCAGGCGCCCCCGGACAGCCCCCGCCGACGGGACGGCCGGGCATTCCCCACCGGGAGGGCAGCCCTCGAACGCCGAAGGGGCCGAGGGGAGCCTCCCTCGGACACTCCTGCAGTGGGCCCTGCTGAGCGGGGCGGTCGCCCTGACGCTGCTCCTGCTCGTCAAGCGATTCTCACCCCGGTCGCAAGCCCTTCTGTGCATCCCCGCAGGGCTGGCCCTGCTCCTCGTCGCCCGCCCCTGGAATCACGGCGGGACGCCGACGGCGCCCGGCGCCGCACCCCAGGAGCCCGCCCGCCCAGAGGACGTCCAGCCGCGCAAGGCGCGCACCGTCGTCTCGACCGGGTGTGCGGTCGCGGGTGTCGGCTTGCTGGTGATCGTGGCCCATGAGCTCTTCGGACTGCCGGAAAACCTGCAGCCGACCACGGCAACCGTCGTCGGCCGCGCCGGGCTGGTCCTGCTGGGCCTGTCCATCACATGGCTGTGGCTGGCCGCCATGGCCGCCTGGGCATGGCGTTTCGCGAGCGAGGGGAACTTGCTGAGCAAGCGCTGGGCCGCCCGCTGGGACAGGACTCCGGCCCATTGCGTGGCCGTCGCAGGAGGCCTGCTCGTGACCGTCGCCGGCGCACTTCTCGTGTGTGCCTGGTGGGGGAACAGACAGCGCTGGATGCGCGTCAACTGGCTGGTCGCGCGGCCCGACTCGGCCGCGTACGACAAAGACCTGAACACTGTGCTGACGAGGTTGTTCTTCACCGACCTGAACTGGCTTTTCGCCTACAGCTGGGTCTTGACGGGGATCGCGCTGCTGGCGCTGCTGACCTCTCGCAACCGACCACGCCGAGCACGTGGCCGCCGCAGGCCCGAGCGCCACTCCCTGGGTCCTGACAAGCCGGATCTCCTGCTGATCGTCGCGATGTTCGCCCTCTTCGTCGGGCTCCGTGCCGCGGCCTTCGCGGGGGCCAGCGCGGTGTACGGCGTCTGGCTGCCGCTGAACATTCTGTCCGTGTACGCCGTCCTGGCCCTGGGACACCGATCGTCCGTGCTGAGCGAGCTGGGGGACCGCTTCTGCGTACAACGGCTGGGCACCGAGAAGCACCGGCGCGAGATGATGAGCAGGGCCCACCAATACAGCAACGTCAACCACCAGATGTACCTGCTGGACCAAGGGCGCGCCGGTGCGACCACCCGGGAACAACTGCAGGAACAGCTGCGGCAGCTCCGCCAGTGGCTGACCACTGCCTGCGACAGGGGAAATCCGCCGGACCAGATCTCGGTGCTGGACGTCGCCCTGGCGTGGGGACCCGACGGGCACTGGTGGTACAACGCGACACGCGCAGCACGGCTGGCCTTCTGGTTCGGCACGCCGGCCACCGCGCTCCTCGTCTACTTCCAGATGCAGGAGCCCTACTTCCGGGGCCACATCAAAGCGGACCCCACCGGAATCCCGGACTTCCTCGCCAGCCTGGCCCTCTATCAGATGGCGTGGACGGCCGCCGGCTTCACGCTCGGGGCACTGTGGCGTCTGCTGCCCGGGCGCCGGAGCCAGGCCCGGGCGTGGATGCTCGCGGCCGCCTACGGCATCCCCGTGCTGGCGGCCGCCGGGCTGGTCCGGCTCACCGACACGGACACCGGCCAGATGACTCTGTACACCCTTCTCCTGCTCGGCGTCCTGACCCTCACCAGCATCTGGATGGACATGGCGACCTTCCGGGAGGAGCGGCAGTACACGCCCAGCCCCTTCGCACTGCTGGTCTCGATCTACCAGCTGCGGGGCCTGTCGGTCCGGATCGCCTGGCTCCTGACACAGCTCACGGCGGTCGTGGCGTTGTATCAGAAGCTGAAGCCCTGAGCGGGCCGGCCGGACCCGGGAAGCGGTGACACCCGGGCCCGGTACGTCAGGCGTACGCCGCGATGTCCTTGATCGCGGCGAAGCCGAGGCCGTACGCGCTCATTCCCCGGCCGTACGCGCTCATTCCCCGGCCGTACGCGCCCAGGTGGACCCCCGCCTCCGTGGTGCCGGCCAGGACCCAGCCGTACTCGGACTCCCGGTAGTGGAACGAGGCGGCGACGCCGTCCACCGGGAGGGAGAGTCTGGACCACTCGGGGCCGTCGAGGTCGTCGGCCAGTGCCCAGGCCGTCTCGGTCTGCTGGTCCAGCCAGTCGTCGCGCAGGCTGTGGTCCATCTGGCCCGGCCAGGTGAACGAGAGCAGCCCGACGCCGGCCAGCCACGCCGCCGAGGACACCGAGGTGGCCTCCAGCAGTCCCGTGCCGTCGGCGCTGCGCCGGGACGGCTGCGCGGCGACGGTCACCACGACCGCGAACTTCTCCCGCGGCTCGCCCACCGCGCCGGTCTCGCCGCGGACCGAGGGCTCGTCACCGTGGCCGATCGAACCGTGCTCGACGGCGCCGTCGGCGGCGGTGCCGACCTGCATCAGCCAGCGGGGCCCCGTGAACGCCTCGTCCAGGCCGTACCACGGGAAGGTCGCCCGCAGGTAACCGTCGACCGTACGCCGGGCGGAGGGGAGTTGCTGTCCGCCCTCCGCGGCCGGCGCCTGCGCGCCCACCCGACTCGTCGTCTCCATCTGCCCGGACGCCTCCTCGCTCTCGTCGGACCGACGTGGCCCGCCCCCCTTCGGGCGTACGTGTCCGGTCCGCACAACAACTCGGCAGCATATCCACACCGCTGGGAGCGGCCGGGCAGGCGCCGGATGCGTGGGTCGCGCGCAGGGCCTGTTCAGGCCCTGTGCGGGGGGTACCGGCTATGAAACGCGTCACGTGTGCGGCGTAGTGCCGCGTGCGCGTGTCGCCGGCCTGCGAGGAGGAGCGCCTCGCCCCCGGAGGGACCTACGTGGCGTCCGCGTCGAAGGGCGGGCGGTCGTCGTCCCCCGGGGTCTCGGGCTTCTTGGTCATGTCCACGCGGCCGCCGGAGGGACCCGGGGCGGAGGCCTGGCCGTCCCGGCTGTGGACGGCGTCCGTGACCTCGGCCATCTCCTTCTTCAGGTCGAAGCCGTTGCGGATCTCCTTCAGCCCCAGGTCGTCGTTGTCCAGCTGCTTGCGGAGGAACGTCTTGGGGTTGAGGTCCTCGAACTCGAAGTCCTTGAACTCGGGACCCAGTTCGCTGCGGATGTCCTGCTTCGCACTCTCCGAGAACTCGCGGATCTTCCGGATCGTGCGCATCACGTCCTGGATGACCTTCGGGAGCTTGTCCGGACCGAAGACGAGCACGGCGAGCACGATGATGGTCACCAGCTCCAGTGGTCCTATGTCATTGAACACCTGACGCTCCTTGCGATGTCCTCGGTCGCTCAACGGTACCCGGCCTTCCTGTCCGACCGGTACCGTCCCGAGGTGAGACTTGTGTCAGTTACGTTCCGACGCGCCCAGGACCAGTGACACCTGCCGCTCGGCGCCGCCGCGTTCCACCGTGAGCCGCAGCCGGTCGCCGGGCCGGTGGGCGCGGATCTTGATGATCAGCTCCTCGCCGGTGTGCACGCGCTCCCCGCCGACCCCGGTGACGACGTCTCCCGCCCGCAGCCCCGCCCGCGCCCCGGGGCCGCCCCGCAGGACGGCGGGGCCGCCGCCGGCGCTCCTGTCCTCGATCCGGGCGCCGTCGCCGGTGTAGCCCATGTCCAGGGTGACGCCGATCACCGGGTGGGTGGCCCGGCCGTCGTTGATCAGTTCCTCGGCGACGCGCCTGGCCTGGTTGACGGGTATGGCGAAACCGAGGCCGATGGAGCCGGCCTGGCCGCCGTCGGAGTCCGTGCCGCCGCCCGCGGAGCGGATGGCGGAGTTGATGCCGATGACCCGGGCCCGGGAGTCGAGCAGCGGGCCGCCGGAGTTGCCCGGGTTGATCGGGGCGTCGGTCTGCAGGGCGTCGACGTACGACACGTCGCTGCCGTCGCTCTTCTCCCCGCCGGCCGTGATGGGCCGCTCCTTGGCGCTGATGATGCCGGAGGTGACCGTGTTGCTGAGGCCGAAGGGGGCGCCGATGGCGACGACCGGGTCACCGACCCTGACGTCGTCGGAGTTGCCGAGGGGCAGCGGGGTGAGACCGCGGACGCCGTGCACCTGGACGACGGCGAGGTCGTAGCCGCTGTCCCGGCCGACGACCTCGGCCCTGACGGTGTCGCCGCTGCCGAACGTCACGGATATCTCGCCGCCCGCCCCGGCGGGCTCGACCACGTGGTTGTTGGTGAGGACGTGGCCCAAGGTGTCGAGCACGAAACCGGTGCCGGTGCCGGCTTGGTCGGCCCCCTTGACGTGCAAGGTCACCACGCTGGGCAGGGCCCGGGCGGCGATCCCGGCCACGCTGTCCGGCGCCCGGCCGGCCGGCACGCCCCCGGCCTGCGGCA
The DNA here is from genome assembly GCF_014654935.1 of Streptomyces capoamus. Classification (GTDB taxonomy): domain Bacteria; phylum Actinomycetota; class Actinomycetes; order Streptomycetales; family Streptomycetaceae; genus Streptomyces; species Streptomyces capoamus. The sequence goes on along the minus strand of NZ_BNBF01000007.1, from coordinate 36,654 downwards.
GCCGTACGTCGCCGCCGAGACCGTCGCGCTCGACGGAGGCGCCGACCGCTCCGCCGACAGCCGCGGCGACCAGGGCGACGACCGCGGTCCACACGAGCGGCAGCCGCCGCGTGCGCCGGCGCTCCGTGAGCACCCCGGCACCGGTCTGCTGCAACGGCCCCCGGGCGAGCGCCTGCTCCTGGGCGGAGCCGGCGGCCCAGGGGTCGTAAGGCCCCCAGGGGCCGGGGGTCTGCGGCACGCGGTCCGCGGACGGAACTCCGGGCGCGGGCGGTGCCAGGGGCGAGGAAGCCGGTGCGAGTGCGGGGGCGGCGGGTCCGGGCGGGGGCGCCGGCGGGCCCGCGGGGGCGGGGACGGCCGTGCCGTGGGCCGGGGTCGCCGCCGGGTGCTGCACCGGCGGCGCCGGGGCCCAGGGGCCGGGTTCGCCGTACGGCGGGGTGCCGTACGGATCGGGGTCGTGCAGCGGCTTGGGCCGCTCGGCGGAAGCCGCCCGGGGGTGCCCGGCGGCTACGGCCCCCTCCTCGGTCACGGTGTCCGGCGCACCGGCGCCGGACGGCGGGACCGGCGCCGGCTCGGCCAGCTCGAAGTCGCCGCCGGATCCGGTGTTCTCCGCGTGCTCGGTGTCCGCGGTCCGGGCGGCCGGAGCTTCCGCCGCTCCCGCCGGTCCGTCCACCGGCGGGACACGGTTCCCCTCGTTCATGCTCTCCCCACGGCTGGCCACGACCGCGTGCTGCCACGGCCGTGGATCATCGGCTGCCGCTCCCGGGTCGTCGCCGCGGGCACGGCCTCATCCGGATTCAACCAGGTTCGCGGGCCGTGGCGCAGTGGCCGGTCAGGGCGACGGTCGGGGTACGGCCGGGGAGGCCGACGGGGAGGCCGGGGCGGGGTCGGCAGTGGAAGCGGTGTCGGGGACGGGGGCGGACAGCAGGCCGGAGCCGGTGACTCCGACGGTGGTGGACCAGTCGGCGAGCGGCTGGGCCACGGTGTCGTCGAGCGGGCGTATCAGCGGGGAGACGGCGGCGGCACCGGCCAGCACCGGAGCGGTCAGGCCGCGCACCGTGTCGGTGCGGGTCCGCCCGGCGGCGGGGGCCGGCACCCCGGGCACCAGCGGCGCGGACAGGGTGGTCGGCACCACCGGGTCCGGGCCGGTCAGCGAGCCGCCGCCCTGCGCGAGCAGCGGACCGGCGGTTCGGCGGCGCTGGCTGTCCGGCGTGACCGCGCCGCCCACCGAGCCGGTGCCCGCGGAGCGGGCCGGGGTGACATTGCTGCCGGTGCCGGTGCCGCCCCGGGCGTCCGCGGTCGGGTCGCCGGGCACGGCGGTGGTCACCCCGCCGAGGGCGATCGCGGCCAGCGAGACAGCGCCGGCGGCGGCGAACGCGAACCGCAGCCCGCGCCAGGCGGGGCGGCCGTCGTCCGGGCGGCCGACGGGGTGGATGCGGAAGCCGCGGTCCCCGGGGGCGGGGACGCCGTCCGGGAGGTACCCCGGCGCGTGGGCGGGGACGTACCCGAACGGGAGGCGCTCGCCGCGTCTCACACCGAACGTCCCGGCGGCCCCGGGCGTCGCGGTGCTGCCGCCGAGGAGTCCGCCCCGGCCGGACGGCGTGCCGCCGCCGTCGGGATCACCGCCCCCCGGGAGGCCCTGGAGACGGGCCAGGAAGCTCTCCGAGGGCGGGGGCGGGGCCGCCTCCGCGAACACGTTCTTCAGCGCGCGCTGCGCGTCGGCCTCCGCCTTGCACCGGGCGCAGGTGGCCAGGTGGGCGAGGACGCGCTCACGCGTCTCATGACCGAGCTCCCCGTCCACCAGGGCGGAGAGCCGGTCTCCCAGGTGCTGCTCTGCGAGATGTGCCTTCTCGACAGGTTTCGGCCGTGATCCGTTCACGCGGTCGCGCC
>NZ_BNBF01000007.1:18624-34728 GCF_014654935.1 Streptomyces capoamus | reverse complement strand
CCCTCCCCCCAGAGCGGGGACCCTGGTCAGGAAGGAGCGCCGCTCGGCCGCGCGGGCCTCCGGCGAGCGATGCGCGAGGGCCTTGCGCAGCTGGGACCGGCCGCGGTGGATGCGCGAGCGGACCGTGCCGAGCTTCACGCCGAGGGTCGCGGCGATCTCCTCGTACGACAGTCCTTCGATGTCGCACAGGACGACGGCGGCGCGGAACTCGGGCGCGAGGGTGTCGAGGGCCTGCTGGACGTCGGCGTCGAAGTGGGCGTCGTTGAACATCTGCTGCGGGGTGGGCTCGCGGCTGGGCAGGCGCTCGGCCGCGTCCTCGCCGAGGGCGTCGAAGCGGATGCGCTGCTTGCGCCGGACCATGTCCAGGAAGAGGTTCGTGGTGATGCGGTGCAGCCAGCCCTCGAAGGTGCCCGGCGAGTACGTCGACAGGGAGCGGAAGACACGGACGAAGACCTCCTGGGTGAGGTCCTCGGCGTCGTGCTGGTTGCCCGTCAGGCGGTAGGCGAGACGGTAGACGCGGCCGCTGTGCGTGCTGACGATCTCGTCCCACGTGGGCGGAGTCCACGCCTGCCCGTCCGCGTCGGTGGCGAAGGTCGCGGTCTGGGTCTCGCCTGCGGCGAGACGGGTGGCGTGGCTGTCAGCGGTGTCGGTCACGGATCTCGGCCTGCCCGCCGACCCGAGGAAGCGCCGCAGCACTCCGCCCCGGTCCTCGGGTGCAGCCGCACCTCCCCTGTCGGCTCTGGTGGTGTCCAGTGGAGCCCCTACCATAGCCACCTCGCCCGTTAGCTCCGGATAAGCGGTTTTACGAGAATTTGATACACGCTGATACGGCTCATCCGCCTGCGTCAGCAGTTGCTCGGCGTCCTGATCCACCTCTCGCCCCCCGTCGCGCCTGCGGTCACCGCCTCTTCCCCTGTAAACGCCCGGTCCCATCTGCGGGTTCCCGACGCCAACGGATACAGTCACGCCCAGGCAACCACGGGGACAGGAGAGGGTCATTACCGGCAACCGGCAGACGAGCTGGGCGTTCGCCGACGCCTTTGTCGCCGAGGACGAAGCGCTGCGCTGGGCCCGCGAACGGGCCCGCGAGGCAGGGCTGCGCTCGGTGTCGCCCAGCACGGGCGCCGCGCTGCGACTGCTCGCCGCCTCCGTGGACGCGAAGGCGGTCGCGGAGATCGGCACGGGCTGCGGGGTGTCGGGGATGCACCTGCTGCACGGGATGCGGCCGGACGGGGTGCTCACCACCGTGGACCCGGAGCCGGACCACCAGCAGTTCGCCCGGCAGGCCTTCCGGGTGTGCGGCTTCGCCAGCAACCGGGCCCGCTTCATCCCCGGCCGCGCCCTGGACGTGCTCCCGCGTCTCGCCGACGCCGGCTACGACCTGGTCTTCTGCGACGGTGACCGGCTGGAGTACCCGGACTACCTCGGGGAATCGCTGCGGCTGCTCAGGACCGGTGGCCTGGTGGTGTTCGAGGGTGTCTTCGCCAACGGCCGCACGGTCGACTCGGGGCCGCAGCCGACCGAGGTGCTGCGGCTGCGCGAGCTGCTGCGCACCGTCCGGGAGAGCCAGGAACTGGTCTCCTCGCTGCTGCCGGTGGGCGACGGCCTGCTGTGCGCCGTCAAGCGCTGAACCCGCGGCCGAACCCGCGGGCGGGGGACGTGGACGCGACTGCCCCGGCACCGCGTACGATGCCGGGGCAGCCGGTAGGACAGGATCGCTGGGACGTCAGACGACGACCTTCTTGAGGGCGTCGCCGAGCGCCTCGGCCTCGTCAGGGGTCAGCTCGACGACGAGCCGACCGCCGCCTTCGAGCGGAACGCGCATGACGATGCCCCGCCCCTCCTTGGTCACCTCGAGCGGGCCATCACCCGTCCGCGGCTTCATGGCCGCCATGCTCGTTCCCCTTCCTGAAACCAGCTCATCGTCTGCCGACGGCCCCGCAAGGGCAGCCGCCATCCACAACGGACACGCGACACCGGCATCGAACACATTGCTTCCCAGCCATTATCCCGCATCGCAGCACCCGATGACCAACGTCGGTCGGCATCGCTTGGGCAACGCGCGCGAGCAAAACCACCCAATTCGGCGATGTGGCTGCGATACTTCGCCACCCCCGGCGGATCGGGCGAGCCGATCCGCTCTCATTTTCTTTGACGCAGGTCACACGTCCGGTCCGGCTCCTGGGCGGCGATCTCCGCCATGCTGTCCTCAGACAGGGGCGTACCGAGCGGTACGTCACCAGCCGCGACACCGGAGGGGATGCGCCATGGCCGACACCGTGCTCTACGAGGTGGGCGAGGGACTCGCGACGATCACGCTGAACCGCCCCGAGGCGATGAACGCGCTGAACATCGCGACGAAGAACGCCCTGCGGGAGGCGGCGGAATCCGCGGCCGGCGACACGGCCGTACGGGCGATCCTGCTGACCGCGGCCGGGGACCGGGCCTTCTGCGTGGGCCAGGACCTCAAGGAGCACATCGGGCTGCTGGCCAGTGACCGCGAGACCGGGGCCGGGCAGACCATGCGCACGGTCAAGGAGCACTACAACCCCGTCGTGCGCGCGCTCGCCGGGGCGGCCAAGCCGGTGGTCGCGGCGGTGAACGGGGTCGCGGCCGGGGCCGGGTTCGGTTTCGCGCTCGCCGCGGACTACCGCATCGTGGCCGACACCGCCTCCTTCAACACCTCGTTCGCCGGTGTGGCCCTGACCGCCGACTCCGGCATCTCCTGGACGCTGCCCCGGGTGATCGGCCCGGGCCGCGCCGCCGACCTGCTGCTGTTCCCGCGCAGCATCGGCGCGCGGGACGCGCTGGAGCTGGGGATCGCCAACCGGGTCGTACCGGCGGCGGAACTGCGCGCCGAGGCCGAGAAGACGGCGCGGGCGCTGGCCGAGGGGCCGACGGTGGCGTACGCGGCGATCAAGGAGGCGGTGGGTTACGGGCTGACGCACTCGCTGGAGGAGACGCTGGAGAAGGAGGACGAACTCCAGACGCGGGCGGGGCGGTCCGAGGACCACGCGATCGCCGTGCAGGCGTTCGTGAACAAGGAGAAGCCGAAGTACCTGGGCCGCTAGGCTCTGTCGTTTGGATCAGGCCGGCTGAGGCGTGCGGCGCCTTCCGCCGCGACGCCGGGTTGATCCAAACGACAGGGCCTAGGCCCGGGCGACGGTGCCGGCGCGGCCCCGGCGTCCCCTCACCGGGCGCCGCGGGCCACGCAGGCCGCCAGGTGGTCGTCGACCAGGCCGCACGCCTGCATCAGCGCGTACGCGGTCGTCGGGCCGACGAACCTGAGCCCCCGTTTCTTCAGCGCCTTCGACAGGGCCGTCGACTCCGGGGTCACCGCCGGCACGTCCGCGAGGGTCTGCGGGGCCGGGCGGGCGGCCGGGTCGGGGGCGTGGGACCAGATCAGCTCGTCCAGGTCGCCCTCGGCCCAGTCCGCGAGCACGCGCGCGTTGGCGAGGGTCGCGTCGATCTTGGCCCGGTTGCGGATGATGCCCGGGTCGGCGAGCAGGCGCTCGCGGTCGGCGCCGGTGAAGGCGGCGACCTTCTCGATCCGGAAGCCGGCGAAGGCCGCGCGGAAGCCCGGGCGGCGGCGCAGGATCGTGATCCAGGACAGGCCCGACTGGAACGCCTCCAGGCTGAGCCGCTCGAAGAGGGCGTCGTCGCCGTGGACCGGGCGGCCCCACTCCTCGTCGTGGTACGCCACGTAGTCGTCGGTGGACAGGCCCCAGGGGCAGCGCAGGGCGCCGTCCGGCCCGGCGACGGCCGCTCCGGTGCTCATCGCCGCTCCTCCGGTTCCTCGCCCTGCCGCCCAGGGGCGTGCTGGACGTGCGCCGCGGCGGCCCGGGCACCGGCCAGCGCGGACTCCAGGTCCGCGATGCGGGCGTCCCGCTCCGCCAGCTCGGCGGCGAGCCGGCCGAGGGCGTCGTCGACGTCGGCCATGCGGTAGCCGCGCGGGGCGAGCGGGAAGCGCAGCCCCTCCACGTCCGCGCCGCTCACCGGGCGGTCCGCGGGCAGCGGGTCGTGGAGCCGCTCCGGCGCCGCCTCGGGCAGCGGGGCGCTCTCACCGCCCCCCACCACGGCCAGGGTCACCGCGGCGACCACGACGGCCAGCGCGACGACCAGGAACAAGAACATCACCATCGCCTCAGGGTCCCCACGCTCGTTACCGGCGGCTTGCCGGAAGCTGGAAGTGTCAGGCTCCGATCGTGCCATGCGGGTCCGACAGTTAGGGTCGCAGGCGGCCGTACTGCGGAACGTACTACGAGAGGTCACAGCGGATGCTCAGGCTGGGCAGGCGGGAATTCGGCCCGCACGAGCCGGTGATCATGGCGATCGTGAACCGGACGCCGGATTCCTTCTACGACCAGGGAGCCACCTTCCGCGACGAGCCGGCCCTGGCCCGCGTGGAGCAGGCGGTGGCCGAGGGCGCCGCGATCATCGACATCGGCGGGGTCAAGGCGGGGCCCGGCGAGGAGGTCTCGGCGCAGGAGGAGGCGCGCCGCACGGTCGGGTTCGTCGCGGAGGTGCGGCGCCGGTTCCCGGACGTGGTCATCAGCGTGGACACCTGGCGGGCCGAGGTCGGCGAGGCCGTGTGCGAGGCGGGCGCGGACCTGCTGAACGACGCGTGGGGCGGGGTCGATCCGGGGCTCGCGGAGGTCGCGGCGCGCTACGGCGCGGGGCTGGTGTGCACCCATGCGGGCGGGGTGGAGCCGCGGACGCGTCCGCACCGGGTGACGTACGACGACGTCGTGGACGACATCCTCCGGGTGACCCTCGGGCTGGCCGAGCGGGCGGTGGCGCTCGGGGTGCCGCGGGAGTCGGTGCTGATCGACCCCGGGCACGACTTCGGCAAGAACACCCGGCACAGCCTGGAGGCGACGCGGCGGCTGGACGAGATGGTGGCCACGGGGTGGCCGGTGCTGGTGTCGCTGTCGAACAAGGACTTCGTGGGCGAGACGCTGGACCGGCCGGTGAAGGAACGGCTGATCGGCACGCTGGCGACGACCGCGGTGTCCGCGTGGCTCGGGGCGCAGGTGTACCGGGTGCACGAGGTGGCCGAGACCCGTCAGGTGCTGGACATGGTCGCCTCCATCGCCGGCCACCGGCCCCCTGCCGTGGCGCGCCGAGGTCTGGCCTGACGGGTCGCGGCCCCCGCGCCCTAGCGGGCCGCCTCCTTGGAGACCAGGGCGACGGCCTCCTCCACCTCGTCCGTGACGTGGAACAGCAGGAGGTCCTTCTCCGCGGCCTTGCCCTGGGCCACCAGCGTGTTCTTCAGCCAGTCCACCAGGCCTCCCCAGTACGCGCTGCCGAAGAGGACGATCGGGAAGCGGGTGACCTTCTGGGTCTGGACCAGGGTGAGCGCCTCGAAGAGTTCGTCGAGCGTGCCGAGGCCGCCGGGCAGGACCACGAAACCCTGCGCGTACTTCACGAACATCATCTTGCGGACGAAGAAGTACCGGAAGTTCAGCCCGATGTCGACGTAGGGGTTCAGACCCTGCTCGAAGGGCAGCTCGATGCCGAGGCCGACCGAGGTGCCGCCCGCCTCGCACGCCCCCTTGTTGGCCGCCTCCATGGCGCCCGGGCCGCCGCCGGTGATGACCGCCCAGCCGGCCTCCACCAGCCCGCGGCCGAGCCGTACCCCGGCGTCGTACTCCGGGGAGTCCACCGGCGTCCGGGCCGAGCCGAACACACTGATCGCGGGCGGGAGTTCGGCGAGGGTGCCGAAGCCCTCGATGAACTCGGACTGGATGCGCAGGACCCGCCAGGGGTCGGTGTGCACCCAGTCCGTGGGGGCACGCTCGTCCAGCAGCCGCTGGTCGGTCGTGCTGGCGGTCACCTGGCCCCGCCGTCGGAGGACCGGTCCGAGCCGCTGCTCGTCCGGCGGCTGCTTCTTCCCCTCGGGGTTTCCGGTAGCCATGTGCGCTCCCTCCGCTTGCCGGTAGTTCGATCTCAGACTAGATCCACACGGGTTACGGCGGGGGGACCCGCGCGTGTCCGGCGTGCGCCGACACGGTCGCGGAAGCTAGGCCGTGAGCCAGTTCCGCAGTCGCTCCTCGCCCGCGAGGATCTTCGCCGTCTCCACCCGCTCGTCGCGCTTGTGGGCCAGGTGCGGGTTGCCGGGGCCGTAGTTGACCGCGGGGACGCCCAGCGCGGAGAAACGCGAGACGTCCGTCCAGCCGTACTTGGGCTTCGGCGTGCCGCCCACCGCCTCGATGAAGGCCGCGGCCGCCGGGTGGGAGAGGCCGGGCAGCGCGCCGGGGCTGTGGTCGTCGACCGTGAACTCCTCGACACCGCAGTCGGCGAACACCTCGCGGACGTGCGCGATCGCCTCCTCCTCGGTGCGGTCGGGGGCGTAGCGGAAGTTCACCGTCACCACGCACTCGTCCGGGATGACGTTCCCGGCCACTCCCCCGCCGATGCCCACCGCGTTCAGGCCCTCGCGGTACTCCAGGCCGTCGATGACCGGCCGGCGGGCCTCGTAGGAGGCCAGGCGGGCCAGGATCGGGGCCGCCGCGTGGATGGCGTTGGCGCCCATCCAGCCGCGCGCGGAGTGGGCCCGCTCGCCCTTGGTCCGCAGCAGCACCCGCAGCGTGCCCTGGCAGCCGCCCTCCACCTCGCCGTCGGAGGGCTCCAGCAGGACCGCGAAGTCGCCGACCAGCCATTCCGGGTGGGTCTCGGCCACGTGCCGGAGGCCGTTGAGGTGGGCGGCGACCTCCTCGTTGTCGTAGAAGACGAAGGTCAGGTCGCGGTTGGGGGCGGGGACCGTGGCCGCGATGCGCAGCTGTACCGCCACGCCCGACTTCATGTCGCAGGTGCCGCAGCCCCACAGCACGCCGTCCGCGTCGAGCCGCGAGGGCACGTTGTCCGCGATGGGCACGGTGTCGATGTGACCGGCCAGGATCACGCGCTCGGCGCGGCCCAGGTCCGTGCGGGCGATCACGTTGTTGCCGTGGCGGTCGACCGTCAGGTGCGGCAGGGCGCGCAGGGCGGTCTCGATGGCGTCCGCGAGGGGCTTCTCGGTGCCGCTCTCGGACGGGAAGTCCACGAGTTGCGCGGTGAGCGCGGCGGCGTCCAGCGTGAGGTCAAGCGAGGTGTCGGCCATGGCCACGACCCTAGCGCGCCGCCCCGGCCGGGCCGGGGTGCTCGTGCGGCCCGCCCGTGCGGACCCCCGGCGGGGGTCCGGCGGGGCTCCAGTACCTTGTACGCGTGTCAGAGCCGTCCCCCACCCGTCCCGAGCGCCGCGGTCGTCTCCTGCGTTTCAGCGCGGCCCTGTTGGTCCTGTGCGGCGTCGTCGCGTACCTCGTGGTGCAGTACGTCACCGGAGGGGGCGGGGCGCGCGGCTGCACGGTGGTCCCGGCCTCCGGCGGCGGGGCGTCGTACGAGTTCACGCCGGAGCAGGCGGTGAACGCGGCGACCATCGCCGCCGTGGGCACCGGGCGCGGGATGCCGGAGCGGGCCGTGACGATCGCGCTGGCGACCGCCCTGCAGGAGTCGGGGCTGCGCAACATCGGGCACGGTGACCGGGACTCGCTGGGCCTGTTCCAGCAGCGGCCCTCGCAGGGCTGGGGCACCGAGCGGCAGATCATGGACCCGGCGTACGCGGCGGGCATCTTCTACGCGCACCTGGCGAAGGTGCCGGACTACCCGGACCTGCCGCTCACGGTGGCCGCGCAGCGGGTGCAGCGCAGCGGCTACCCGGAGGCGTACGCCAAGCACGAGCCGGACGCCGCGTTGCTCGCCGCGGCCCTGACCGGACGGGCGGCGGCCACCCTGACCTGTGACGGACGCCCGCAGCGCACGGCCTCGGCGACCGGTCCGGACGCGGTACGGCAGGCCCTGGTACGGGACTTCGGGCGGGACGCGCTCCAGGAGACCGGTGCGGAGGTGGGCGGGACACCCGTGCCCTCGCCGTCCCCGTCGCCGAGCGTGACCGCGACCGCGCACGGCCGGACGGTGACGGTTCCGGTGCCCCGGGGCGCGCGGCGGGACGCGGCCGGGCGCGGCGAGCGGGAGCGGGGCTGGCAGCTCGCGCAGTGGGCGGTCGCCAACTCCTCTGCGCTGCACATCGAGCGGGTGTCGTACGCGGGCCGGGTGTGGACCGCGGGCAGCGACAGCGACGCGTGGCGGCCGGCCGGCGCGCACGGGGCCGGCGGGGCGGAGAAGTCGGTGGGGGCGGTCCGGATCGTGGCCGGACAGTAGTACGGGCGCTCACTCCGGCGGGTTGTGCGGTGCGGTCCGGCGCGGCGGTGCGGGCGAAAGGCGCACCGCGCGGGCGGTCCCTTGGGAAACAAGGGGTGGAAGGATTCTGCACGCCGTGCGGGCGAATGTCCTTTGCCCGTTTTTATCCACACCTGATAATGCGATGCGTTATCCATTCTTTACCGGGGGCGTCCGCAACCTTCGAGGGTCTCGAGCGGTAGTCACGGCGTCCGAGCCGGACACGGACTCGGGCCCACACCGTTTTCTCCCCGTCGAATGGAGCATCATGACCCTCCCCCTGACCCGCCGGATCGCCCGTGCCGCGCTGCTCGTCGCAGCGGGAGCGGCCGCCGGGGTCGGTGCGGCCGGCTCCGCCGGAGCGGCCACGAACCTGCCGGCGGCCACCCCCGACCTGGGCGGCCTGACCGCGCTGGACGGCGCGCACGTCGGCAACACCCTCGACGGCGCCGCGAGCGGCGTCACCTCGGTCGCGGGTGACACGGGCGGCAAGGCGGTCAGGCAGGCGGTGCCGGCCGCGGGCAGGACCGGCGGCGGCGCCGTGAAGAAGGCGGCACCCGCGGCGCAGAAGGCCGCCGGGGACGCGGCCGGGACCGCGGGGGGCGTCCTGGGGGACGCCGCCTCCGGTGCCACGAAGGGCGGCCTGCCGACGGACTCCCTCACCAAGGGCGGACTGCCGACGTCGTCCCTGCCGACGCAGGGGCTGCCGACCTCGTCGCTGCCGACCAAGGGACTGCCGCTGGGCGGCTGAGCCCCGCTGTCGCCGCCGACGGGCCCGGGATCCGCTCCCGGGCCCGTCGGCCTGTCTTAGAGGCGGGAGACCGCCGCCCGGACCCGCTCGTCCGTCGCCGTGAACGCCACGCGGACGTGGTTGCGGCCCGCCTCGCCGTAGAAGTCGCCCGGGGCCACCAGGATGCCGCGGGCGGCGAGGTCGGCGACCGTGGTCCAGCAGGACTCGTCCCGGGTGGCCCAGAGGTACAGGCTGGCCTCGCTGTGCTCGATGCGGAAGCCGCCCGCGAGGAGGGCCGCGCGCAGGGCCTCGCGGCGGGCCGCGTAGCGCTCGCGCTGCTCGTGCACGTGGGCCTCGTCGCCGAGGGCGGCCACGACCGCGGCCTGGGTCGGCGCGGAGGTCATCAGGCCGCCGTGCTTGCGGATCTCCAGCAGCGGGCCCAGGACGGCCGGGTCGCCGGCGACGAAGGCCGCCCGGTAGCCCGCCAGGTTGGAGCGCTTGGACAGGGAGTGGACGGCGACGATGCCGTCGTAGGAACCGCCGTTGACGTCCGGGTGCAGGACCGAGACCGGGTCGGCCTCCCAGCCCAGTTCCAGGTAGCACTCGTCGGAGAGGACGAGGACGCCGTGGGCGCGGGCCCAGGCGACGATGTCCGTCAGCTCCCGCTTGCCGAGCACCTTGCCCGTCGGGTTGGACGGGCTGTTCAGCCAGAGCAGCTTCAGCCCGGTGGGGTCCAGCTCGCGCGGGTCGTCGTAGACCTCGTGGGCCGCGCGGGCGAGGCGGGCGCCGACCTCGTAGGTGGGGTAGGCCAGGCGCGGGTGGGCGACCCTGTCGCCGGGGCCGAGGCCGAGCTGGGTCGGCAGCCAGGCCACCAGTTCCTTGGAGCCGACGACCGGCAGCACGTGGTGGTGGGTGATCCCGCGGGCGCCCAGGCGGCGCTCCAGCCAGCCGGTGATCGCGTCGCGCAGGGCCGGGGTGCCCCAGACGGTCGGGTAGCCCGGCGAGTCGGCCGCGTCGATCAGGGCCTTCTGGACCAGCTCGGGGACCGGGTCGACCGGGGTGCCGACGGAGAGGTCGACGATGCCGTCCGGGTGGGCCTCGGCCGTCTTCTTGTACGGGGCCAGCTTGTCCCACGGGAAGGCGGGCAGGCGGTCGGAGACTGCGGACACGGGAATCAGGCTCACTTTCCTACGGTGCGGCAAACGCCTCGGTCCCGTACGGCGGTGATCGGGACGATCGGGCCGTACGGGACCGAGGCGGCGCGATATGGCGGCCGCTTGGCGCTCAGACGGTCACTCGCCCTGCGGCGGCAGCGCGGCGACGAAGGGGTGGTCGCGCTCGATCAGCCCCAGCTTGCTGGCACCGCCGGGCGAGCCGAGCTCGTCGAAGAACTCGACGTTCGCCTTGTAGTAGTCCTTCCACTCCTCGGGGACGTCGTCCTCGTAGAAGATCGCCTCGACCGGGCAGACCGGCTCACAGGCACCACAGTCGACGCATTCGTCCGGGTGGATGTACAAGGACCGCTGGCCCTCGTAGATGCAGTCGACCGGGCACTCCTCGATGCACGCCTTGTCCTTGACGTCGACACAAGGCTGCGCGATGACGTAGGTCACGCTGTCGTTCCTCCTCGATAGGGCGCTGGCGGGCCTCCTCAGGCTCCGCCGCCTGGCGCGCGGGAGCGCGGCGTCGTCGATGCCCGCCCCTAGTATCTCCGTTCCGGAGCATGATCCGCACAGGAGGGGTGAACTGACTGATGGAAATCTCGGCGAAAGGACGCCTGGAGGTCCGGATCACCCCGGCTGACGTGGGCAAACGGGTCTCCGTACGGCGCTTGGGCGAACCCGGTACCGGACCGGAGAAGTTCACTGACACGGTAGGTGTTCTCACATCATGGGACGGCGGCGTGCTCATGATCACACGGCGGGACGGCGAAACGGTACGGATTCCCCAGAACACGCTGGTGGCGGGCAAGGTGGTGCCCGCGGCCCCGGCGCGGCGCCGGGGGCCCGCCGCCACCTACCCGGAACTCGCGCGCGTCGCCGCGCGCGCGTGGCGGCCGCTGGAGAGCGAACGGCTCGGCGAATGGGAGCTGCGCGCCGCCGTCGAGGAGGTGCCGCGCGAGGGGGCTGCCCCCGGGCATGCGGCTCCGGGGGAGCGACCGGCCGGGACGGTGACCGGGCGGCGGACGGGCTTCACGCGCCGGGCCAACAGCGTGCTGCCGCTCGGTGACCCCGGTCTGCCGCTCGACGCGGCCCTGGCGGCCGTGCGCCACTGGTACGGCGAGCGGGGCCTGCCCGCGTACGTGCAGACCGCGACCGGCGCCGACGGCACGCAGGAACTGCTGTGCGCGGAGCTGGAACGGCGCGGCTGGGTGCGGGAGGTGACCGCCGAGCTGTGGACCGGGGCGCCGGCGCCGGTCGCGGACCGGGCCGAAGGCGCGCAGGTGGTCCTGTCCCGGACGGTGGACGAGGCGTGGCTCGCGCGGTACCAGCGCAAGGGGCTGAGCGAGGTGGCCCTGCGCGTCCTGTCCAGCGGGCCCTCGGTGTGGTTCGCCTCGGTGCCCGGTGCCGGCGAGGGCGAGCCGCCGGCGGCGATCGGCCGGTGTGTCGTGGACGGACGGTGGGCCGGATTCTCCGCCGTCGAGGTGGACCCCGGGCGGCGGCGGCAGGGGCTGGCCACCGCCGTGATGGCCGCGCTGGCCCGGCGCGCCCTGGACGAGGGCGCCTCGGCGGCCTGGCTCCAGGTGGAGGCGGACAACGAGGGCGGCCGGGCCCTGTACCGCGCCCTCGGCTTCCTGCCGCACCACGCCTACCACCACTACCGGGCGCCCGGGAAGCCGGAGGCATCCGGCCGCTCCGGGCGCCCGTAGAACACACCGCGGAAGGGCATGAGCCAGGCATGAGTCACCCGTATCTGCCGCCCCCGTACCCGCCCCCGCCGGAGCGCTCCGCCGAGCTGCGGCAGCGGTTCGCCGAGGAGGCCCGGGCCGAGCGGCCCGACCTGTCGGCGCTGTGCCTGCTGATCGGCGCGGAGACGGACGGTTCGCTGGACGAGACCGGCATCGACGCCGCGCAGGCCGAGCTGGACCGGCTGGCGGGCGAGCTGCCGTACCGGCCGGACGGCCCGCGCGCGTGGGCGGAGGCCGTGCGGCGGCTGCTCGGCACCCGCTACGGGTTCCACGGGACGCCCGGCGACTACCAGCGGCTGGAGTCCTCCCTGCTGCACGAGGTGCTGCGCCGGCGGCGCGGGCTGCCGATCCTGCTGTCGATGGTGTGGCTGGAGGTCGCGCGCCGGGCGGGCGCCCCGGTGTACGGGGTCGCGCTGCCGGGGCACTTCGTGGTCGGGTTCGGCGCGGCGGCCGAGCAGGTGCTGGCCGATCCGTTCGACGGGGGCCGGGTGCTGACCGGGGCGGACGCCGAGTTGCTGGTGGCGGGTGCGACGGGCGCCTCGCTCGACCCCGCGGTGCTGGAGCCGGCGCGGCCCCTGGACGTCGTCCAGCGCATCCTGAACAACATCCGGGCGTGGGCGGCGGCGCGGCCGGAACGGTCCGACGTGGCGCTGCGGGCCGTGGAGCTGGCCCTGCTCATCCCCTCGCATCCGGCGCGGCTGCGCTACGAGCGCGGCCAGCTGCTGGTGCAGCGCGGTCAGTTCGTCGCCGGCGCCGAGGAGATGGAGCACTACGCCGATCTGGTCGAGGTGGTGGACGAGTCGGTCGCGCGCAAGGTGCGCCAGGAGGCGGGCACGGCGCGGGCCAAGCTCAACTGAGCCCGGCGGCCACGGCCGTCCCCGTCAGAGCCATCCCTTGTCCCGGGCGATGCGTACCGCCTCGGCCCGGTTGCGCGCCGCCAGTTTCTGGATGGCGGTGGAGAGGTAGTTGCGCACCGTGCCCTGGGAGAGGTGCAGCGTCCGGGCCAGTTCGGCGTTGGTGGAGCCGTCGGCCGCCGCGCGGAGCACCTCGCGTTCGCGCTCGGTGAGCGGGTTCGCGCCCTCGGCGAGCGCCGCGGCGGCCAGCGTGGGGTCGATGACCCGCTCGCCGGCCAGCACCTTGCGGATCGCCTCCGCGAGCTGGGCGGCCGGGGCGTCCTTGACGAGGAAGGCGTCGGCGCCCGCTTCCATGGCGCTGCGCAGGTAACCGGGCCGGCCGAAGGTCGTCAGGACGACCAGCTTGACCGCCGGGAACTCCCGGCGCACCCGGGCCGCGGCCTCGATGCCGGTGCAGCCGGGCATCTCTATGTCGAGCAGCGCGACGTCCACGCCGTGCGCGCCGACGGCCGCGAGCACCTCGTCGCCGCGCGCGACCTGGGCGACGACCTCGATGTCGTCCTCCAGGCCGAGCAGCGCGGCCAGTGCCTCGCGGACCATCGACTGGTCCTCGGCGAGGAGAACCTTGATCATGCTCGTCATGCCCGGGATCCTACGTCCGGCCCGGTGGCCGTGGGCACGCGGGCGACGAGCCGGAAGCCGCGCTTGACCCGGCTCGCCTCCAGGGTGCCGCCGGCCTTCTCCAGCCGCTCGGTCAGGCCGGTCAGGCCGTTGCCCGGCCCCGTCCCGGAGCCCCCGCCGCCGTCGTCCTCGACACAGAGTTCGAGCACCGGCCCGTCCAGGGTCTGGCGGTGCAGCAGCTGGACGGCGCAGTGCTCGGCGCCGCTGTGCCGGACCACGTTGGTGACCGCCTCGCGCAGCGCCCAGGCGAGCGCGGACTCGGCCTCCTCGGGGACGCCGGCGAGGTCGGGGTCGGCGGGCACCTCGGCGGTGACCCCGGCGGCGGTCAGGGCGACCTGGGCGCCGGCGAGTTCGGCGGCGAGCCGGGGACGCCGGTAGCCGGTCACGGCCTCCCGGACGTCGACCAGGGCCTGCCGGCTGACCTGTTCGATGTCGGCGACCTGCTGGGCCGCCTTGCCGGGGTGGTCGGGCAGCATCCGGCCGGCCAGCTCGCTCTTCAGCGTGATCAGCGACAGCGAGTGGCCGAGCAGGTCGTGCAGGTCGCGAGCGAGGCGCAGCCGCTCCTCGTTGGCGGCGAGCTGGGCCACGGTGGCCCGGGCCTTGCGCAACTCGATCGTGGTGCGGACCAGTTGGCCGACCCCGACCATCGCGAAACCGATCAGCGGGACCAGGAGCAGGGTGTCGTCCGCCTCCTCGTGCCAGCGCAGTCCGACGAGGTACATCACGGCGGTCGCCGCCGGGATCGACCAGCACGCGGCCCGGACCGGCAAGGTCGCCCCGCAGGCGACCGACAGGTAGACGAACAGGCCGAGCCAGGCGCCGCCGAGGGTGTACGACAGCAGGGGGGCGAGGACCGCGAGGACCGAGATCACCGAGACGACGAACCGCGGCGAGAACGGCCGGCCGATGTTCCGGAAGACCAGCGTCAGATAGGCGGTGACGAAGGCGGCGAGGCCGATCGCGCCGCCGGCCGTGGCGCCCGGGGTGTGGCGGCCGGAGGCCAGGTCCTTCACCGGGGAGCTGAGGAAGACCAGCCAGACGCCGATCCACAGCACCTTCACCATCAGCTCGCGCCGGTTGCGGGGCCCCTGGCCGATGCGCACCTGGTGCTCCGGCCGCGCCTGACCGGTCCGCCGGTCTTCCGTCATGCTGCTCACGCCTTCAGCGTGTCCTTCCGGTACAGCCAGGCCGCGCCGCCCGCGAAGAGGACGAAGTAGACGGCGAGGACGGCGATGTCCGCCGCGTGCGGGGCCTGGTTCTGCTCGATCGCCCGTCCCAGGGCAGCGTACGCGTGTGTGGGCAGCCACTTGGCGATGTCCTGCAGGACCTGCGGGAAGGTGGTGGAGGGCATCCACAGGCCGCCGAGGATCGACAGGCCGAAGTAGACGATCATCGTGATCGGGCGGACCGCGTCCCCGGAGGCGAGGTAGCCGATGGCGACGCCGAGCGCGGCGAAGACCAGGCTGCCGGCCCAGATGACCCCGGTGAGCGCGAGCCACTGCCAGGCGTCGAGGCGCACCTGCTTGATGCCGGCGGCGACGGCGAACACGACGACGATGGCCGGCAGGCTCACCACGGCGGCGCTCGCGGTCTTGGCGAGGACGTAGCCGCGCCCGGGCAGCGGGGTCAGCCGCAGCTGCCGTACCCAGCCGCTCTCGCGCTCCTTGGCGATGCGCTCGCTGTTGCCCATCAGGACGGCGGTCAGGGCGCCGAAGGAGGCCATGGAGACCATCAGGTAGGTGGCGACGGTCAGTCCGCTGTCGCCGACCTTCTCGGTCGAGCCGGCACTGCTGGAGAAGATCAGGTAGATGAAGGAGGGGTAGAGCACCGAGAAGAACAGGAACTTCTTGTTCCGCAGGGCGCGGGACAACTCCAGTGCGATGAGGGCGTTCATGACTGCTTGGCCTCCTCGGCCTCCGTGATGGCGACGAAGGCCTGCTCCAGTCCGAGCCCGGCGACTTCGAGATTGCGGGGGTAGACGCCGAGGCCGTACAGGGCCTGCACGGTCGCGTCGGCGTCGGACGACTGGATGCGGACGGTCTGGCCCGACACGTCGAGGGAGGTGAGGAACGGCAGGCCGCGCAGGGCGCCGTCGTCGATCTGGCCCTCCAGGTCGAAGGAGATCCGCCGCGCACCCGCCCTGGCCTTGATCTCGGCCGCGGTGCCGTCGGCGAGCAGCCGCCCCCGGTGCAGCACGAGCACCCGGTCGGCGATGGCGTCGGCCTCTTCCAGGTAGTGGGTGGCGAAGAGGACCGTACGGCCCTGGTCGGCCTGTTCCCGCATGGTGGCCCAGAAGGCCTGGCGGGCGGAGACGTCCATGCCGGTGGTCGGCTCGTCCAGGATGATCAGGTCGCTGTCGCCGGCGGTGGCGAGGGCGAACCGGACCCGCTGGGCCTGGCCGCCGGAGAGCTTGTCGACCTTGCGGTCGGCGATCTGGGTGACGCCCGCTCGGGCCAGCACCTCGGACACCGGGTACGGCCGCGGGTGCAGCGAGCAGGCCAGCCTGACCAGTTCGGTGACGGTGACCCCGTCCATCAGGCCGCCGCTCTGCAGCATGGCGCCGACCCGGCCGGCGACGATCGCCTCGCGCGGGCCGGTGCCGAACAGGCTCACCGTGCCGCTGTCGGCGAGCTTGAGCCCGAGGAGCAGGTCCAGGGTGGTGGACTTGCCGGCCCCGTTCGGGCCGAGGAGGGCGACGGTCTCGCCCGGGTACA
>NZ_BNBF01000007.1:12152-18567 GCF_014654935.1 Streptomyces capoamus | reverse complement strand
GCCGGAGCGAGAGGCCGTCGACGGCCCGCACGCTCCCGTACGTCTTGGTCACCTGGTCGAACCCGACCACCGGGGTGGTGGCGGGCGCCGCTGTCGTCGTCATGGGTCCATGCTGGCCGCGCGGACGGTGGCCGCGGCAGTGTCGGCGGTCCTGGATGCCGGATGACAGATGTCATGCGGATCGGGTGACGGACACGGGCACGGACACGGACACGGCGCGGGGGCGCCCCTCGGGAAGGGCGCCCCCGGCCGATGTGCGGCTAGCTGGGGTTGGTGTCGATGACCCCGACGCGCTCAGCGGCCGTCCTGCCGCGCAGCGCCTTGCGCAGGGCGGCGACGACGTCCTGCGGGAGCACGCCCCGCTTCCCGGTCGCGGTCTGGATCTGCACCCCGTCGAAGGTGCTGCCGTACGCGTTCTTGAGCGCCTGCAGGTCGTAGGTGTCCACGAGCGTGCCGTCGACGGCCTTGAAGCTGATGATCTTCGGCAGCGAGACCGGGCCGAACGGGATGCTGTGCGCCGCGTCGGTCTGCACCCGGACCAGGCCGGACATCGCGGGCTTCGCGAAGTCCTTCAGCATCCGGTCGACCTCGGCGTTCGACACCGTCGGCTGCTTGGTGGTGGTCGGCACGGCGACCGCGGGCGCGGCGCCCTGCTCCACCAGCGTGCGGTAGGCCTGTTCGACCGCGTTGGTCGAACGGCCGGCGTCGATGGCCTTGCCCGCCTTGCCGTAGACGGGCACTGCCTTGCCGGACTCGAACTTGATGGTGCCGTCCGTGACCGAGCCGGAGCCGCCGCCGGCCTGCTGGAGGGCGGCCTGCAGCTTCTCCTCGTCCACCGGCATGACCGGCTGGACCACGCGCTTCTGTCCGAACAGGGAGCCGACCACGTGCACCGGGTTGTAGTCGCTCTTCGCGGCCTCGCTCACGGTGGCCTGGTAGTCGAACTGCAGTCCCGCGTTCTCCGGCGTGAGGGTGACCGTCCTGCCGCCCACCGCCAGCTTCAGCGGCTTGTTCACCCGGCTGCCGAAGGCGTCGTCCAGCTTCTTGACGGCGTCGTCGCGGGTGCCGCCGCCGATGTCGACGCCGAGCACGGTGGTGCCCTTGGGCACGTCGGTGTGGTTCATCAGCAGGCCGGCGCCGTAGGCACCGCCGACGACGACGACCACGCCGACGCCGAGCAGCATCAGCTTGCTGCGGCCCTTCTTCTTCGGCTTGCCCGCCGCCTTGGGCGCGGCCGCCGGCTGGGGCTTGGGCGCCGCCGGGCCGTCGGAGGGGGTGCCGAAGGGGGCGTTCCCCGGGTCCGGGACGACCGGGATGCCGCTGGTGACGGTGTGTCCGGAGACGTTGCCGGCGGCCGGGGAGCGGTAGCCGGGCGTGCCCGGCTCGGGGGCCGGCTTCTGCGGGGTGAGGATCGCGGTGTCGTCGCTGAGCCCGCTGCCGGGCCCGCGGCCCGCGGGACCGGCCGCCGGGCCCCCGGGGGCCGTGAGATCGGCGATGTCGGTGAGGGCGCTGCGGCCGGGCGGGGTGCCGTAACCGGCGCCGGAGGGGCCGTCGAAGGGCTCGCCCGGGCCCGCGCCGGGGCCGCGGCCGGCCGGCGGGGCGAAAGTGCCGTCACCGGTGACCGGGCCGCCGGTGGGACCGGCCGGGCCCTGCGGGCCGCCGGACCCGCCGTGTCCGCCGGGCCCGTTGTAGCCGCTGGCGCCGCCGTGCCCGTGGGCGCCGGCCGCCGCGCCGCCGTAGCCGTCCTGCCCGCGGGACGCGGCCGCACCGAGGCCGTTCCGGCCGCCGTTGCCGGCGCCGCCTGTCTTGTCGGCGTGGTCGGCGTTGTCGGCGTTGTCGGAGAAGTACGGCAGGTCGTCCCGGCGGGACTCGTCGGAGCCCGCGGAGCCGGGGCGGGAGCCGCCCAGCGGGCCCGCGGCCAGCGCCTCGGTCACGTCGAAGGAGCCGGTGCCGCCGCCGTGGCCCGGGGCGACGGGGCCGCCGGTGGCGCCGGGCAGGCCCTTGCCGTTGGTACCGCCGGGGCGGGAGCCGCCGGGCACGCTGACGGAGCCGACCACACCACCGGGCCGGCCGCCGCCGGGGCGTGCGCCGGTGGTACCGGCCACTCCGGACGCCCCCGGACCACCCGTTCGGCCGCCCGGGGCGCCGGTGGAGGCGGCGGGGGCGGCGGAACCGCCGGGGATCCCGGCGCCGTTCGTGCCGCCGCCGCCCGGACCGCCCTTGGGGGCCGAGGACTTGCGGGGCGCGAACCAGTCGCTGGTCTTCTCGTCCGCCTGGGCCGCGGGCTCACCCGGGGCCTCGACGGCGGGTCCGGCGGGGGTCCGGTCGGCGGCGGGCCGCGGCTCGGCGGCGGGCGCCACGTCCCCGGATCCCTCGCCGTCCCCGACGGGCTTGCGCATGACGACCGGCGGGATGGGCCGGGAGCCGGGGATGTTGATCCGGATCCGGGTCGTCAGCGTGGTCTCGGTCTTCTTCTCCTCCGGTCGCGAGCCCGAACGGCCCGCGCCCGTACCGTCGTCGGAAACCATGGGGGTCCCGTACGGCGGCGTGCCGGAGGGGTATGCGGCTCCGCCGCGCCCGTCGGGCCCGGAGGACGGAGTGTCAGTTTCACGACTCAAGGCAGGTTCTCCCAGTTGGCTCCACCGCCCGTGACGACCTCACTGCGGGCGGCTCGGCGGCGCGCACCACCATACTGGCCACTTCTGGCGCTTATCCCATGACCGCCGGGGAAACCCACACGGGACTCGCACGCGCGCCGGACGGCGAAGTGGTACGTCACTTCCCAAGTCGGGCCCCACCGCCGCGAGGTTGCCGCCCGGCGCCGACGGTGGCGCAGATCACAGCGAGCGCCATACCGCCGAGCAGGAAGAGATAGGACCCGCCGCCCGCGCCGAACAGGAAGTCGCCTTCGGGGCGTGTGGTGGTGAGCAGGACGACGGCGACGATCCAGCCCGCTGCCGGCGCGACCGCCCCGCCCCGGCCCGCCGTGGCGTGGGCGCCGCCGAGGAAGAGCCCGGCGGCGCCGGCGAGGGCGAGCAGCAGCCCGCCGGGGAACCAGCCGCCCTGCACCAGGGCACCGGCGAGGCCCACGAGGGCGCCGAGCAGGAACAGGCCGACGAGGGCGGCGGCCCGGCCGGCGGAGGGCGGGCGCAGCGGCTGGGCGAGCAGGGAGCCGTCGCGGGCGTCGCTCATGACGCCTCCCCGGGGCCGAGGCCGGCGAACAGGTCGGTCTCGCCGGGCTGTCCCGGGCCGCGCACCAACTCGTAGTACTCGGTGGTGAACAGCGGCTGGGCGAGGGCGTTGGAGAGTGCGAAGCAGGGCCCGGCCACCTCGATCTGGGTGGCGTGGGCGCGCATCGCGGCGGCCTTCGCGGCGGCGTACGCGGTGCCGTCGATCGTGGTGGTGATCCGTGCGTCGTCCACCACGCCGGGTACGTCGTCCACGGTCGCGCTCTTGTCGAACGGCGAAACGGACAACTCGTCCTGGAGGCGGGCGAAGGCGGCGTCCGCGACGGAGCGCGGGACGCGGTTCCAGTACACCTTGGCGATGCGGTGACCGCGTTCGGCCGCGAAGTCGGCCGCCCGCATGGCGACGCGGTGGGCCTGGATGTGGTCCGGGTGTCCGTAGCCGCCGTTGTCGTCGTACGTCACGAGGACCTGCGGGCGGACCTCCAGGATCACGTCGGCGAGCCGGCCGGCGGCCTCGTCGACGTCGGCCTGCCAGAAGCAGCCGGGGTCGGCGTTCTCGGCCAGCCCCATCATCCCGGAGTCGCCGTACCGCCCGGCGCCGCCGAGCAGCCGGACGTCCCGGACCCCGAGCGCGGCCGTGGCCGCGGTCAGCTCGCCGCGCCGGTGGGCCCCCAGCGCGGGGCCCGTCAGGTGCCGCAGCTCCGGCGGGATGACCTCGCCCCGCTCCCCCAGGGTGCAGGTGACCAGGGTCACGTGGGCACCCTCGGCCGCGTACCTGGCCATGGTCACGCCGTTGTTGATCGACTCGTCGTCCGGGTGCGCGTGCACCAGGAGAAGACGCCGGGAGGGCAGTTCCGTCATGGGAACCACCCTACGAGGTCCCCGCGCGGGTACCCGGGACGGCGGCCGTCAGAACTTGATGCTGCCGATCATGCTGGCGACGTTGGTCGTCAGCTCGCTGATCGTGGGAGCGACCGTCGAGGAGGCGAGGTAGAAGCCGAGCAGCATGCAGACGACCGCGTGGCCGCCCTTCAGCCCCGACTTCTTGATCAGCAGGAAGACGATGATCGCCAGCAGCACAACCGCCGAAATCGAGAGTGCCACGGCGGCTCACCTCCAAAGATCCCAGGGACGCGGGTTCTGATCAGTTGAGCAAATCCATGCAGACGCCAGCAGGTTCATACCCACTCTGCGGTAGTGATCATAACTATCCGTACTCGCGCATCGGTCGGCGCACGGCCGCACAAGGGGGCGCATGGCCAATATGGTCGGGGGTATGACGACCGAGGCTGACTCCTTCCCCCGTCGGCACGCCCGGACCCAGCGGTTCACGCTCGGCGCGCCGCGTTCCTTCACCGTGGCGCCCGACGGTTCGCGTGTCGCTTTCCTGCGTTCCGGCTCCGGCATCGACCGGGCCAACTCCCTGTGGGTCATGGACCTTCCGGAGGGCGCCGAGCGCCCGGTGGCCGACCCGCGCACGCTCCTTGGGGGCGCCGGCGAGGAACTGTCGGCCGAAGAGCGGGCGCGCCGGGAGCGCAGCCGCGAGGGCGGCGCCGGCATCGTCGGCTACGCCACCGACAGCGCCCTGGAGTTGGCTTCTTTCGCCTTGTCAGGGCGGCTTTTCACGGCGGAGCTGCGGGCCGGCACGGCACGCGAACTCCCGGTGCCGGGACCGGTGATCGACCCACGGCCGTCCCCCGACGGACGGCACGTGGCGTACGTCGCCCAGGGCGCGCTGCGCGTGGTGGGCGCCGAGGGCCACGGCGACCGGGCACTGGCCGAACCGGAGTCGGCGGACGTCTCCTACGGGCTCGCGGAGTTCGTCGCGGCCGAGGAGATGGCGCGCTCGCGGGGGTTCTGGTGGTCGCCGCGGTCGGACCGGCTGCTCGTGGCGCGTGTGGACGACACGCCGGTACAGCGGTGGTGGATCGCGGATCCGGCCCGTCCGGAGCGTGAGCCAAGTAACGTCAGGTACCCCGCGGCGGGCACCCCTAACGCGGACGTGCGCCTGTTCGTCGTGGGCCTCGGCGGGGAGCGCACGGAGGTCGCGTGGGACCGGTCCCGCTATCCGTATCTGGCGCGAGTGCACTGGTCAGAGGCGGGCGCACCGCTGCTGCTCGTGCAGGCGCGGGACCAGCGCAGCCAGCTGTTCCTGGCGGTGGACCCGGATTCGGGGGCCACCCGGATGGTGCACGCCGACGAAGATCCAACTTGGCTGGAACTTTTCGCCGGTGTGCCCTGCTGGAGCCCCTCCGGGCAGCTTGTCCGGATCGCGGACGAGGGCGGCGCCCGGGTGCTGACGGTCGGCGAACGGCCCCTGACCAGCGCTCAGTTGCACATTCGGGCGGTCCTGGACGTGGGTGCGGACGACGTACTGGTTTCCGCCTCTTCCGGCCCGGAGGCCGAGGCGCCGGAAATTGGCGAAGTCCATGTGTACCGGGTGAACGAGCTGGGCGTGGAACGCCTGTCGCAGGAACCGGGCGTCCACACGGCGGTGCGGTCCGGGGGCGTGACCGTCCTGGTGTCCGCGGCGCTGGACCGGCCGGGCACCCGGGCCCAGGTGCTGCGTGACGGAAAAGCGACGACAACTGTCCGTTCTTACGCGGAAGATCCCGGTTTGACCCCACGGGTGACCCTCACGGAAGGGGGCGCACGCCGAATTCCGTGCGCCGTGCTTATGCCACGGGACTACCACGGTGACACTCCCCTGCCGGTCCTCATGGACCCCTACGGCGGTCCGCACGGCCAGCGGGTGGTCGCCGCGCACAACGCCCACCTGACCTCCCAGTGGTTCGCCGACCAGGGCTTCGCGGTGGTCGTCGCCGACGGCCGGGGCACCCCGGGCCGCTCGCCCGCCTGGGAGAAGTCCGTCCGGGACGACCTGGCGGCGGTCGTCCTCCAGGACCAGGTCGACGCCCTGCACGCGCTCGCCGAACGGTACCCGCTGGACCTCACCCGGGTGGCGATCCGCGGCTGGTCCTTCGGCGGCTACCTGGCCGCGCTGGCGGCGCTGCGCCGTCCGGACGTCTTCCACGCCGCGGTGGTCGGCGCGCCGGTCACCGACCTGCGGCTGTACGACACCCACTACCAGGAGCGCTACCTCGGCGACCCGAACGAGCAGCCGGAGGTCTACCGGCGCAACTCGCTGATCGACGACGCGGGCCTGGTCGACCCGGCCGGGCCGCACCGCCCGATGATGGTCGTCCACGGGCTGGCGGACGACAACG
>NZ_BNBF01000007.1:11435-12105 GCF_014654935.1 Streptomyces capoamus | reverse complement strand
TGGTCGTCGCCCACTCCCTGCGCCTGTCCTCCGCCCTGCTGGCCGCCGGCCGGCCGCACGAGGTGCTGCCGCTGTCCGGGGTGACCCACATGACCCCGCAGGAGACGGTCGCCGAGAATCTCCTGCTGCTGCAGCTGGACTTCCTCCGGCGCTCCCTGTCCCGGCCGGCCGACCGCGCGTGAACGGCGTTAACGCACAGGCAACTTCGCGGAAGCGGGACCGATATACGGACACGGGAGGCTGATCAGCGTACGGCCGTGCGGGTGCCGTGAACGGGCCGGGATGCGCCATGTCATCCCGGCCCGTTGCCGTTGAGCTGCGACTCCGTACGGCGGCCGGGCTGCTCGTCCGCCGCGAAATGGCAGGCCGAGGGGTGCGCCGCGGGACCCGGGGCGGCCCTGAAGGCCTCCGGGACGGCGAGCGCCGGGACCTCCCGGGCGCAGCGCTCCCGCGCCTTCCAGCAGCGGGTGCGGAAGCGGCAGCCGGAGGGGACGTCCGTGGGCGAGGGCACGTCGCCGCTCAGGATGATCCGCTCGCGGTGCTCGCGGGCCTCCGGATCGGGCACCGGCACGGCGGAGAGCAGGGCCTGGGTGTAGGGGTGGGTCGGGTGGTCGTAGATCTCGCTCTCGCGGCCCGTCTCCACGATCCGGCCCAGGTACATCACCGCGAC
>NZ_BNBF01000007.1:10104-11391 GCF_014654935.1 Streptomyces capoamus | reverse complement strand
GCGGTCCGCGATGTGCCGGACGAGGGACAGGTCGTGCGCGATGAAGACGTACGACAGGTCGAACTCCGCCTGGAGCCGGTCCAGCAGGTTGATCACCTGCGCCTGCACCGAGACGTCCAGCGCCGACACCGGTTCGTCGGCGACGATGACCTCGGGGCGCAGGGCCAGCCCCCGGGCGATGCCGATCCGCTGGCGCTGGCCGCCGGAGAACTGGTGCGGATAGCGGTTGACGTACTCCGGGTCGAGACCGACCACGTCCAGCAGCTCCCGCACCCGGCGGCGGCGGTCCCCCTTGGGGGCGGCCTCGGGATGGATGTCGTACGGCTCCCCGACGATGTCACCCACCGTCATGCGCGGGTTGAGCGAGGTGTAGGGGTCCTGGAAGACCATCTGGATGTTCCGGCGTACGGCCTTGAGGGCCTTGCCGGAGAGCCGGGTGATGTCCTCCCCCTTGAACCAGATGGTGCCGGCGGTCGGGCGCTCCAGGCTGCACAGCAGTTTCGCGACCGTCGACTTGCCGCAGCCCGACTCCCCGACGACCCCGAGGGTCTCGCCCCTGCCGAGGGTGAAGTCGACGCCGTCGACGGCCTTCACCGCGCCGACCTGCCTCCTGAAGAGGACGCCCCGGGTGAGCGGGTAGTGCTTGACGAGGCCGCTGACCTCCAGGATCGGCTCAGCCATCCAGGCACTCCCGCCAGAAGTGGCAGGCGCTGCGCCGGCTGCCGGACACCGCGTGGAGCGGCGGCTCGTCGGTGCGGCACACGTCCCGGGCCAGCGGGCAGCGCGGGTGGAAGGAGCAGCCCGACGGGATCCGCGTGAGGTTCGGTGGCAGGCCCTTGATGGCGTACAGCTGCTGCCCCTTCTGGTCCAGGCGCGGGACGGAGTCGAGCAGGCCCCGGGTGTAGGGGTGGGCAGGTGCCTTGTAGAGGTCGTGGACGGGCGCGGACTCGACGATCCTCCCGGCGTACATCACGGCGATGCGGTCGGCCACGTCCGCGACCACCCCGAGGTCGTGGGTGATCAGGATGAGCCCCATGCGGTACTCGCGCCGCAACTCGGCGAGCAGGTCCATCACCTGGGCCTGGACCGTGACGTCGAGGGCGGTGGTGGGCTCGTCGGCGATGATGAGCGCCGGTTCCAGGGCCAGCGCCATGGCGATCATGATGCGCTGGCGCATACCGCCGGAGAACTGGTGGGGGTAATCCCGCACCCGCTGGGCGGCGCCCGGGATCCGCACCCGGTCCATCAGCTCGACGGCCCTGGCCCGCGCGTCCCTCCTCGACATGC
>NZ_BNBF01000007.1:8743-10061 GCF_014654935.1 Streptomyces capoamus | reverse complement strand
CCCGGTGGACGACGAACATCTCCCCCAGCTGGTCGCCCACGGTCATGACGGGGTTGAGGGCGGACAACGCGTCCTGGAAGATCATCGCCATCCCGGCGCCCCGGATCCGGCGCCGCTCCTCCTCCTTCAGCGTCAGCAGGTCCCGGCCGTCGAAGAGGATCTCACCGCCGGTGATCCGGGCCGGGGGCGTGTCGAGGATGCCCATGACCGCCTGCGCGGTGACGGACTTCCCGGACCCGGACTCCCCGAGCACGGCGAGGGTCTCCCCCGCGTCCACCGCGTAGCTCACCCCGTTGACGGCGTGCGCCACCCCGTCCCGGGTCCGGAACTCCACCCACAGATCCCGCACGTCCAGCAGCACGCCGCCGTCACCTCCGCTTCGGTCCGGTGGACCCGCCCCCGGGCGCCCGTGCCCGCGGTCGTCAGCCGTCCCCGCGCCGTCCCGGCCTGTCAGCACGTCTCACCTCAGCTTGGGGTCGAGGGCGTCGCGGACCGCGTCGCCGAGCATGATGAAGGCCAGGACCGTGACCGCGAGGGCGCCCGAGGGCCACAGGAGGGCGTGGGGGGAGTTGCGGATGTAGGGGGAGGCGGCGGAGATGTCGATGCCCCAGGAGACGCTGGGCGGTTTGAGGCCGACGCCGAGGTAGGACAGGGTCGCCTCCAGGGCGATGTAGGTGCCGAGCGCGATGGTCGAGACGACGATCACCGGCGCCACGGCGTTCGGGGTGATGTGCCGCAGCAGGATGCGCGCGTCGGAGGCACCGAGGGCGCGGGCGGCCTGCACGTAGTCGTGCTGTTTGGCGGTGATGACCGCACCGCGCGCGATCCGGGAGATCTGCGGCCAGCCGAGCAGGACCATGAACCCGATGACCGGCCAGACCGTATTGGAGGTCACCACGGAGAGGAGGACGAGTCCGCCGAGGACGACCGGGATGGCGAAGAAGATGTCCGTGATCCGGGACAGGACCGAGTCCCACAGCCCGCCGAAGTAGCCCGCGAGACCGCCCAGCACCGAGCCGAGCACCGCCACCCCGAGGGTCGCCAGCACCCCAACGGTGACCGATGCCCGGGCGCCGTAGACGGTGCGCGTGTAGACGTCGCAGCCCTGTCCGTCGTAACCGAACGGATGCCCCGGCCCGGCGCCCTCCCGGGCCTTGGCCAGGTCGCAGGTGAGCGGGCTGCCGGAGGCGATCACCGAGGGCCGTACGGAGATGACGATCAGGAAGACGATGACCAGGGCGGAGAGCAGGAACACGGGGTCGCGGCGCAGGTCGCGCCAGGCGTCGGACCACAGCGAGCGCGGCCTGCCCGCGGGCCC
>NZ_BNBF01000007.1:1206-8696 GCF_014654935.1 Streptomyces capoamus | reverse complement strand
GCCGGCCCCCGCCGGCCCCGCGGGCCCCGGCGCCGGTTCCAGCGTGACCGCTTCGCTCGCGCCCAGGTCCATCGCACCGCCCATGCCGGTGCCGGCGATCGCGCGCTCGGGCTCGTACGGCTGCTCAGGCATAGCGGATCCTCGGGTCGAGTACGGCGTACAGGAGGTCGACCAGGAGGTTGGCGACCAGGAAGACCAGGACGAGGACGGTCACGAAGCCGACGACGGTCTGGCTGTTCTGGCGCAGGATGCCCTGGTAGAGCTGGTAGCCGACGCCGTGGATGTTGAAGATCCGCTCGGTGACGATCGCGCCGCCCATCAGCGCGCCGATGTCGGTCCCGATGAAGGTGACCACCGGGATGAGGGAGTTGCGCAGCAGGTGCCGGGTGACGACCCGGTGCCGGGGCAGGCCCTTGGCGACGGCCGTGCGGACGTAGTCGGACCGCCTGTTCTCGGCGAGGGAGGTACGGGTCAGCCGGGTGACGTAGGCGAGGGAGACGGACGCGAGCACCAGGCCCGGCACGATCAGCTCGCCGAACGGGGCCTCCGCGGAGACCGACGGTCTGACCCAGCCCCATTCCACCCCGAGCAGCAGCTGGAGCAGCAGGCCGGTGACGAAGGTGGGCACGGAGATCACCACCAGGGTCAGCAGCAGCACGGTGGTGTCGACGGGCCGTCCGCGCCTCAGGCCGGTGAGCACGCCGAGCGTGACGCCGACGACGACCTCGAACAGGACGGCCACGACCGTGAGCCGGATGGTGACGGGGAAGGCCGTGGCCATCAGCTCGGTGACCGGCTGGCCGTTGAACGCCGTACCGAAATCGCCGGTGAAGACGTTCCCCATATAGGTGGCGTACTGCAGCCAGAGCGGCTCGTCCAGGCCGAACTCGTGCCGGAGCTGGGCGGCGGTCGCCGGATCGCACTGCCGTTCGCCGCACAGGCCCGCGACGGGGTCGCCCATCACGTTCACCATGAGGAAGATCAGCAGGGTGGCGCCGACGAACACCGGGACCATCTGCAGCAGTCGCCGGACGACATAGCGTCCCATGACGGCTCAGCCGACCTTGATCTCGTTGTAGACGGGGACGCTGAAGGGATTGAGCGCCACGCCGGACAGCCGCTCGGAGTAGCCGGCGCTGCCGTTCTGGTACCACAGCGGGATGGCGGCCATGTGGTCCCGGACGACCTCCTCCGCCCGCTGGAACAGCCGGACGGCCCTGGCCTGGTCGGTCTCGGCGTTGGCCTGGTCGACGAGCCGGTCGAAGTCCCGGTTGGACCACATGCCGTCGTTGGAGGAGGCGTCGGTGTAGTACAGCGGCTGCAGGAAGTTCTGGATCAGCGGGTAGTCCATCTGCCAGCCGGCCCGGAAGGGGCCGGACATCTTGTGCCGGCCGATGCGGTTGCGGAAGTCGGCGAAGGTGCCGACGGGGTTGCCGACGCAGGCCTTGCTGTCGCCGAGGGCGTTGTTGATGGAGTTGCACACGGCGTCCACCCATTCCTTGTGCGAGCCGGTGTCCGCGTTGTAGGTGATCCGGACCTGGCCGCCGGGGATCCCGCCGCCCTCCTTGATCAGTTTTCTCGCCCCGGCCGGGTCGTAGGAGCAGGCCCTGCCGCACAGGCCGGCCCGGTAGCCGCCGTCGGCGCCGAGGACGGGCGAGGTCCAGTCGGTGGCGGGGGTGCGGGTCCTGTCGAAGATCGTCTCGGTGATCTGTCTGCGGTTGATCGCCATGGACAGGCCGGTGCGGACCTTCTCCGCGCCCGGCTTGCTCCAGGCCTTGTCGTAATAGGGGAAGGCGAAGGTCTGGATGATGCCGGCCGGGGCGTTGATGTAGCGGTCGCCCAGGTCGCTCCTGACGTTCTTCAGCTGGGCGGCGGGCACGTCGTCCACGAGGTCGAGGTTGCCTGCCAGGAGGTCGGTGTAGGCGGTGTTGTTGTCCGTGTACACCACCAGGTCCACGCCGCCGTTGCGGGCCTTGTCGGGTCCGGGGTAGCCGGCCCACTTCCGCAGGGACATCTGCGAGCCCTTCCGGTAGGACTCGACGGTGTAGGGGCCGTTGCCGACGGGCTTCGCCAGCCAGGCCGCGTGGTGGGTGAAGAACACGCGGGGCAGCGGGGCGAAGGCGGCGTAGCCGAGGGTGTCGGGGAAGCCGGAGAACGTCTGGCGCAGCCTGACGGTGAACGTGTGGTCGTCCACCACCTTCAGCCCGGACAGGGTGTCGGCGGTCTGCGTGCCGCTGCTGGGGTGGACCTTGTCGTACCCGTCGACGTAACCGAAGAAGTAGGCGTTCTTCTGGTGGTGCTTCAGGCTCGCCCCGTAGTTCCAGGCGTCGACGAAGGAACGGGCGGTGACCTTCTCGCCGTCGGAGAAGGTCCAGCCCCGCTTCACCCGGATCGTGAAGTTCCGGGAGTCGTCGGTGTCGATGGACTCGGCGAGCATGTCGGTGGCCTTGCCGGTCCTCGGGTCGTACTTCTTCAGGCCCCGGAAGATCATGTCGAGGACCTTGCCGCCCTGCACCTCGTTGGTGTTGGCCGGCTCCAGCGGATTCTGCGGGTCGCCCCAGGAGGAGCTGAGCACCGCGCCGCCGGCGCCGCCGGCCGGGCCGCCGCCCCCGCAGCCGGCCGCGGCGAGCGCCACCGCCAGCGCGCAGGCGGCCCCTCGGGCGCGCGTGACTCCCCGCATGCCGTGCCTCCTCCGTGCGCACTGGACCGGTACCGGCCGCCAGCGAGACCGGTACCGGTCAATATCGCCATATAAGCCATGTATCGCATGTCCGCCGCCCGATTGAGCGGCCTTTGGGGGGACAGGTCATCCGAATGCAGGCACCGCCCGTCCGCCGCCCTGATGATCTTTGCGGGCCGAGCGCAATAGATCTTCGCGCAACGATGCCGAAACGTTGGATTGAGGCAGGGAGATGTACGCATTTCGACACTCCACCGTCCGCATATCGAACTCCTTGCCCGAATGGTCCAGTTAGTCCGATGTGAAGCACGGATTGATTACAGCGCGCTACCCGCGTAGCTACGGAATGATCAAGGAAGAGCAAAGAAGGTAAAGACACAACCAAGGCGGCCGAGAATTTATTGACCTTGAATGAATTGCGTTGAAAAAGTCCGGCGTAGCCCGTAGGGGAGCGCCCTGCGGAGCCTTGACCCACAAGGCACGGAGCATCATGACCCCCGCAACCCCTTCCCCGGCCGCCCCACTTGAGGTGGCCGACGAAGACAGCCCCGCATCGGCGAAGCCCGACACCCTCAAGGGCAGCGAGAGCCGTTCCCCGGGACGGCTGGCCTGGACCCGCTTCAAGCGGGACCGGACGGGCGTCATATCCGCCTTCGTGGTGATCTTCTTCTTCGTGATCGGCATCGCGGCGCCGCTCATAGCCAAGCTGTACGGCAAGGACCCGTACACGACCTACGGCATGAACACCCCGGGCCTGCTGAACGAGTTCAACTTCCCGATCAAGCCCAACGGCGGCATCAGCTCCGACTTCTGGTTCGGCATCGAGCCGCAGCTCGGCCGGGACGTCTTCACCTTCCTGCTGTACGGCATCCGCAACTCGCTGCTGATCGCGACCGCCGCGGCCCTGCTGACCACCCTGCTCGGCGTCGTCATCGGCATCACCGCGGGCTACCTGGGCGGCAAGACGGACTACCTCGTCGGCCGCGTGATCGACATCCTGCTGGCGTTCCCGCAGACGCTGTTCTTCATCGCCTTCTGGCCGGTGGTCATGGCGATCTTCGTCTCCGACGAGGAGAACACGCCGGTCTGGCTGATCGTTACCAGCCTCATCCTCGTGATGACGGCCTTCGGCTGGGCCTCCATCGCCCGTCTGCTGCGCGGTGAGGTCCTGGCCCTGCGCGAGCGGGAGTTCGTCGAGGCGGCCAAGGTGACCGGTGCCTCCCCGGCCCGCATCATCTTCAAGGAACTGTTGCCCAACCTGTGGACGCCGATCCTGATCCAGTCCACGCTTCTGCTGCCCGCGTACGTCACGGCGGAAGCCGGCCTGGCGTTCGTCGGCGTCGGACTCGCGGACCCCACCCCCGACTGGGGCGTGATGATCCAGAACGGCGCCCACTTCTACCAGGACGACATCACCTTCATGCTCTTCCCGGGCCTGACGATGGTGATCTTCGTGGTCGCCTTCAACCTCCTCGGCGACTCGGTCCGCGACGCCCTGGACCCCAAGACCAAGCGCTGACGCGTCATCCCCGGCCACGGCGACGGGGCCCGGCCGGGGTCCTGCACCACTTCGTTCCTCCAGCAGAACAGGCCAGCCATGTCCTTTTCCCGCAGAAACTTCCTGATCGCCACCTCTGTCGCGGCCGCGGGCTCGACCGTGCTGTCCGCGTGCAGCAGCGGTGACGGGGGCGGCAGCGGCGGCACCCCGAGTGCCGGCGCCACGGAGTACACCGGCGCCAAGGTCACCGTCGGCACCGCGGCCGACTCCACCGGCCCGGCCCCGGAGATCCCCGGCGCGAAGACGGGCGGCACGATCTTCGGCCTGGCCCCGGACGACTTCTCGCACCTGGACCCGCAGCGCATCTACTTCGCGTACAACTCCACCGTCGCGCTGCTGCTGCACCGCTGCCTGACCGGCTACAAGATCGACGCCGCCGGCAAGCAGAAGCTGGTCGGTGACCTGGCCACCGACACCGGCAAGGCCTCCGACGACAACAAGACCTGGACCTTCACGCTGAAGGAGGGTCTGAAGTGGGAGGACGGCAGCGAGCTGACCGTCGAGGACGTCCGCCACGGCTTCGAGCGCGCCTGGGCGCCGTTCGTCACCGAGGGCGCCGACTACGCCCAGCGCGCGCTGACCGGCAAGGGCGGCAAGTGGCGTGACACGTACGAGGGCCCGTACAAGGGCAAGCACCTCGACTCGATCGTCACCGACAAGGCCAAGCGGACCATCACCTTCAAGCTGGCCGAGTCGAAGCCGGACTTCAACTTCACCCTGGCCATGCACTCCTACGCCGCGGTGCCGGCGAAGCTGGACACCAAGGAGAAGTACGACAAGAAGCCGGTCGCCTGCGGCCCGTACAAGATCAAGGCGCACACCACCGACAAGTCGATGGTGCTGATCCGCAACAAGCACTGGGACCCGAAGACCGACTCGATCCGCAACGCCTACCCGGACGGCTTCGAGTTCCACTTCGGTGTCGAGACGCTGGACGGCGTCGACCGCCTCATCTCCTCCCAGGGCGACGACGCCTACGCGGTGTCCATCTACAAGGGCGTCCCGGCCGAGCGCATCCAGAAGGTCCTCACCGACCCGGACCTGAAGAAGCGCACCTTCAACGGTCTGCTGACCGGCACGTACTTCTACTGGATCAACATGAAGCGCGTGACGGACCTGAAGGTCCGCCAGGCTCTGATCCACGCGTGGCCGCTGCAGCAGATCCGGCAGATCTACGGCGGCCCGTCCGCCGGTGACTTCGCGTCCTCGATCCTCAGCCCCGACATCATCGGTTACGAGAAGACCGATGTGTACAACAAGCTGAAGAAGCCGCAGGGCGACCCGGAGGCCGCGAAGAAGCTGCTGAAGGAAGCCGGCAAGGAAGGCCAGAAGATCGTCTACGCCTTCCCGAACGACCCGACCTACAACAAGACCAAGGTCGTCATCGAGAACGCCCTCAAGGCGGCCGGCTTCACCCCGATCATCAAGCCGCTGGAGTCCACGGCGTACTACGACGAGGTGCAGCAGATCGACAACAGCTACGACGTGATGTGGGGCGGCTGGTCCCCGGACTGGCCGACCGCCTTCACGATGATCCAGCCGCTGCTCGACGGCGACGCCATCGGCAACGGCAAGAACAACGTGTCGCAGACCGACGTCGACTGGATCAACGAGGGCATCAAGAAGAACGCCGTCATCCCGGACCAGCAGAAGGCCGGCAAGGAGTGGGCCGCGCTGGACAAGCGGATCATGGAGGAGGTCGCCCCGATGATCCCCGAGACGTACCAGCGCCGCTTCTACGTCTACGGCAACAAGGTCGGCGGTGCCCAGTTCGACCCGAACTTCTCCGCGACCCTGCTGTACAAGACCTTCGTCAAGGCCTGACGTACGGCCCCCTAGGCGGGGCGGCCCAGGCGCCGCCCCGCCGTCTCACCCCCCTACGGCATCCGTCAGGAAATCCCAACTGCCATGTTCCGCTTCCTCGTCCGCCGGATCCTCGGCGCCGCGGTGATCCTGCTGATCATCAGTGCCCTGGTGTTCGTCCTGTTCTACGCCGCTCCGCGCGACCCCGCCCGCATCGCGTGCGGCAAGGTCTGCACCCCTGAGACCCTGGCCCTGGTGCGGAAGAACCTGGCGATCTCCGACCCGCTCCCCGTGCAGTACTGGGAATGGCTCAAGGGCCTGTTCGTGGGGCGGGACTACAGCTCGTTCGGGCACTGTGACGCGCCCTGCCTGGGCTTCTCCTTCCAGAGCCGCGAGCCGGTGCTGGACACCATCCTGGACCGCTTCCCCACCACGGTCTCCCTGTCCCTGGGTGCCGCGGTCGTCTTCCTGTTCTTCGGTGTCGGCACCGGCATGCTGGCTGCCGTCAAGCAGGGCAAGGCCCTGGACAAGATCGCCAGCTCGGCCTCGCTGATCGCGTCCTCGATGCAGATCTACGTCGTCGGCGTCTTCGCCACCTACCTCCTGGTCGACCAGCTGCACCTGATGGACCGGGCCAGTTACACGCCGTTCACCGACAACCCGGGCAAGTGGTTCTCCGGCCTGCTCGTGCCGTGGCTGGTGCTGTCACTGATCTTCACCGCGAACTACACGCGTATGACGCGCTCCCAGCTGGTCGAGTCGCTCACCCAGGACTACGTGCGCACCGCCCGCGCCAAGGGCCTGTCCCGCCGCACGGTGTTCTTCCGCTTCGCCTGGCGCGGCGCCATGGGCCCGATCATCACCATCTTCGGCCTCGACCTCGGTGTGCTGCTCGGCGGCGCGATCATCACCGAGTCGACCTTCAGCCTCCAGGGCCTCGGCATGCTCTCGGTGAAGGCGGTCCAGAACCACGACCTGCCGGTGCTGCTCGGCGTCGTCCTGGTCGCCGCCGGCGCGATCGTCGTCTTCAACATCATCGTGGACGCCGTCTACGCCCTGATCGACCCGCGCGTGCGCCTCGCTTAAGGAGAGACCCATGAGCACCCCCTTCCTCTCCGTCCGCGACCTCAAGGTGCACTTCTCCACCGAGGACGGCATCGTCAAGGCCGTCGACGGGCTCTCCTTCGACCTGGAGAAGGGCAAGACCCTCGGCATCGTCGGCGAGTCCGGCTCCGGCAAGTCCGTCACCAACATGGCGATCCTGGGCCTGCACGACCCGCGCAACACCGCCCTCGACGGCGAGATCCTGCTCGACGACAAGGAGCTGATCACCGCCACCGAGAAGGAGCTGGAGCGGCTCCGCGGCAACAAGATGTCGATGATCTTCCAGGACGCGCTGGCCTCGCTGTCGCCGTACCACACCATCGGCGCGCAGATCGGCGAGACGTA
>NZ_BNBF01000007.1:0-1172 GCF_014654935.1 Streptomyces capoamus | reverse complement strand
CCGGAAGCACACCGGCTGCACCAAGCGCGAGGCCCGGGTCCGCGCGATCGAGATGCTGCGCCGGGTCGGCATCCCGCAGCCGGACGTCCGGGTGGACGACTACCCGCACCAGTTCTCCGGCGGTATGCGCCAGCGCGCCATGATCGCCATGGCGCTGGTCTGCGACCCCGAGCTGCTCATCGCCGACGAGCCGACGACGGCCCTCGACGTGACGGTCCAGGCGCAGATCATGGACCTGCTCAAGGACCTCCAGCAGGAGTTCGGCACCGCCATCATCTTCATCACGCACGACCTCGGTGTCATCGCCGACATCGCGGACGACGTGCTGGTGATGTACGGCGGCCGGTGCGTGGAGCGCGGCTCCAAGAAGGAAGTGCTGCGGCACCCCGAGCACCCGTACACGCTCGGGCTCCTCGGTTCGATGCCGGCGCTGGACGGTCCGGTCGACGTCCCCCTGTCGCCGATCCCCGGCTCGCCGCCCTCCCTGCTCAACCCGCCGTCCGGCTGCCGCTTCCACCCGCGGTGCGCGTTCGCCGACCAGGTGGCCGGCGGGCGGTGCTCCAGCGAGCGGCCCGCGCTGGAGGTCGTGGACGGGCGGGGTGCGGCCTGCCACCTCACGCCGGAGCAGAAGCGGGAGTTGTTCACCGACTACGCCGCCGCCCGCACCCACTGACGGATTTCAGACGGGACTTCACCACCATGAGCAGCACCACCCCCCTCCTGGACGTCTCCGGGCTCACCAAGCACTTCCCGATCAAGGGCGGCTTCCCCATCAAGCGGACGGTCGGTGCCGTGCAGGCCGTCGACGGCCTGGACTTCCAGGTGGCCGAGGGCGAGAGCCTGGGCCTGGTCGGCGAGTCGGGCTGTGGCAAGTCGACCACCGGCCGGCTCATCACCCGCCTGCTGGAGCCGACCGGCGGCCGGATCTCCTACCGCGGGCAGGACATCACGCACGCCGGCCGCAAGCAGCTGGCGCCGATCCGCTCCGAGATCCAGATGATCTTCCAGGACCCGTACGCCTCGCTGAACCCGCGGCAGACGGTCGGCAAGATCATCTCCGGTCCGATGGAGATCAACGGCATCGACCCGCCCGGCGGCCGGGAGAAGCGCGTGCGCGAGCTGCTGGAGACCGTCGGTCTCAACCCCGAGCACTACAACCGCTTCCCGCACGA
>NZ_BNBF01000006.1:347000-358001 GCF_014654935.1 Streptomyces capoamus | reverse complement strand
AGATCTTTTCTCGATCCGATTTCCTCGGTGCTTTCCAGGTTCCCGCTCTCGCGTTTCCCTTTCCGGCGGTTCCGACTTTATCAGAAGTTCTGAGCCGGTTTCCCACCCGCTCCCGGGCGTCCATGTCCAGCGCATGAAGTGCTGGGGTTCCCGGGTGGGCGGAGCCGTAAACGTACTGGAGCGGGCCGCCTCGATGCAAATCGAGGCGGCCCGCTCCGGCTGGGCACCGACGGGTCGTCAGACCTCCACGACCACAGGCAGGATCATCGGCCTGCGGCGATAGGTGTCCGAGACCCACTTGCCGAGGGTCCGGCGGATGAGCTGCTGCAGCTGGTGGGGCTCCACGACGCCGTCCTGGGCGGACCGCTCCAGGACCTCCGTGATCTTCGGGAGGACGTCGGCGAAGGCCGCGTCCTCGATACCGGAGCCGCGCGCCTGGACGTGCGGACCACCGGTGATCTTGCCGGTGGAGGCGTCCACGACCACGAAGACCGAGATGATGCCCTCGTCGCCGAGGATCTTCCGGTCCTTCAGCGCCGGCTCGCCGACGTCGCCGACCGAGAGCCCGTCGACGTAGACGTAACCGGCCTGGACCTTGCCGGAGATCTTGGCCTTGCCCTCGATCAGGTCGACCACCACGCCGTCCTCGGCGATGACGATCCGGTCGTGCGGGACGCCGGTCAGGGCGCCCAGCTCGGCGTTGGCCCGCAGGTGGCGCCATTCACCGTGCACCGGCATCAGGTTCTTCGGGCGGCAGATGTTGTAGAAGTACAGCAGCTCGCCCGCGGACGCGTGGCCGGAGACGTGCACCTTGGCGTTGCCCTTGTGGACGACGTTGGCGCCCCAGCGGGTCAGGCCGTTGATCACCCGGTAGACCGCGTTCTCGTTCCCGGGGATCAGTGACGAGGCGAGGATGACCGTGTCGCCCTCGACGATGCGGATCTGGTGGTCGCGGTTGGCCATGCGGGACAGGGCCGCCATCGGCTCGCCCTGGGAGCCCGTGCAGACCAGGACCACCTGGTGGTCGGGCAGGTCGTCCAGCGTCTTGACGTCCACCACCAGGCCCGGCGGGACCCTCAGGTAGCCCAGGTCGCGGGCGATGCCCATGTTGCGGACCATGGAGCGGCCGACGAAGGCGACCCGGCGGCCGTACTCGTGGGCCGCGTCCAGGATCTGCTGGATGCGGTGGACGTGGCTGGCGAAGCTCGCCACGATGATCCGCTTGCGGGCGCCGGCGAAGACCTGCCGCAGCACGTTGGAGATGTCACGCTCGGGCGGGACGAAGCCCGGGACCTCCGCGTTCGTGGAGTCGGCGAGGAGGAGGTCGATGCCCTCCTCGCTCAGCCGCGCGAAGGCGTGCAGGTCGGTGAGGCGGTTGTCCAGCGGGAGCTGGTCCATCTTGAAGTCGCCGGTGTGCACCACCATGCCCGCGGGGGTGCGGATGGCGACGGCCAGGGCGTCCGGGATGGAGTGGTTGACGGCGACGAACTCGCAGTCGAAGGGACCGATGCGCTCGCGGTTCCCCTCCGCCACCTCCAGGGTGTACGGACGGATCCGGTGCTCCTGGAGCTTGGCCTCGATCAGGGCGAGGGTCAGCTTGGAGCCGATCAGCGGGATGTCCGGCTTCAGACGGAGCAGGTAGGGGACGCCGCCGATGTGGTCCTCGTGGCCGTGCGTGAGCACGATGCCCTCGATGTCGTCGAGGCGGTCCCGGACGGACGAGAAGTCCGGCAGGATCAGGTCGATTCCGGGCTGCTCCTCCTCGGGGAAGAGCACTCCGCAGTCGACGATCAGCAGGCGGCCGCCGTACTCGAAGACCGTCATGTTCCGGCCGATCTCGCCGAGGCCGCCGAGCGGGGTGACCCGCAGGCCGCCCTCGGAGAGCGGCGGGGGCGGGCCGAGCTCAGGATGCGGATGACTCAAAAGACTCTCCTCACCACGCGCGCCACGTACCGGTGAGGCACGTGGCGCGCGTGACGTTCGTGCGGAAGCAGTTGTCGTTGTGGGATGCGGGCACCGGTGGCCCGCCTCTTCTGTTGTTCTTCAGTTGTGAAGCCCGTGTGGTGCCAAGTCTGTTGTCAGAGCTGTACCCCGCCGGCAGCAAGATCGAGCTTGAGCTGGGCGATCTCCTCGGGCGAGCACTCGACCATGGGCGGACGCAGCGGTCCGGCCGGCAGCCCCTGCAGGGCGAGCGCGGCCTTGGTGGTCATGACGCCCTGGGTGCGGAACATGCCGGTGTACACCGGGAGCAGCTTCTGGTGGATCTCGGTGGCCTTGACGACGTCACCGGAGACGTACGCGTCCACCAGGGCGCGCAGCTCCGGGGTGACGAGGTGGCCGACGACCGAGACGAAGCCGACCGCGCCCACGGAGAGCAGCGGGAGGTTGAGCATGTCGTCGCCGGAGTACCAGGCGAGGCCGGACCGGGCGATGGCCCAGCTCGCGCGGCCGAGGTCGCCCTTGGCGTCCTTGTTGGCGACGATCCGGGGGTGCTCGGCGAGCCGGACGAGGGTCTCGGTGCTGATCGGAACGCCGCTGCGGCCGGGGATGTCGTAGAGCATGACCGGCAGGCCGGTGGCGTCGGCGACGGCCGTGAAGTGCCGGTACAGGCCCTCCTGCGGGGGCTTGTTGTAGTACGGCGTGACGACCAGCAGGCCGTGGGCGCCGATGCGCTCGGCCTCGCGGGCCAGCTCGACGCTGTGCTGGGTGTCGTTGGTTCCGACGCCGGCGACGACGTGGGCGCGGTCGCCGACGGCCTCCAGGACGGCTCGTACCAGGTCCGATTTCTCCGCGTCACTGGTGGTGGGGGACTCGCCGGTGGTGCCGTTGATGATCAGGCCGTCGTTGCCTGCGTCCACCAGGTGGGCGGCGAGCCGCTGCGCGCCGTCGAGGTCGAGTGCGCCGTCCGCCGTGAAGGGCGTGACCATGGCGGTGAGGACCCGCCCGAAGGGGGTCTGCGGAGTCGAGGTCGGAGCCATGGGTAACACGCTACTCGGTGCTCGATACGGGACGCGCCCGTGGGGTGCCGGGAAAGTCAGGACAAAGAAGGAGCCCGGCACTGCCTGCTCGGGGGTTCAAGCAGTGCCGGGTCCGTTTGATCAGGCTAGATGAACTTCTCTAAATGCCGCAATACGGACACCTCGCGAGGCTGACCCGTACATCCGTTCCGCCAGGGGAACAAGGCTTCGCTACGGCGCCACACGCCCGTTCGCGTTGAAGGCGGCGTACGTCAGCGGCATGAGCTTCGCCCACTCCGCCTCCATCTTCTCGCCCACCATCTCGATCTCCCGCTGCGGGAAGGACGGCACCTTGGCCAGCTCGTGCTGGGTGCGCAGGCCGAGGAAGTGCATCAGGGAGCGGGCGTTGCAGGTGGCGTACATGGAGGAGTAGAGACCGACGGGGAGCGCGGCCCGGGCGACCTCGCGGGCGACGCCGTCGGCGAGCATCTTCTGGTAGGCCGTGTACGACTGCTCGTACGACTCGCGCAGGGCTCCGCTGACCGCCTCGTGCTGGGCCGGGGTGCCCTCGACGAAGACGTACTTGCCCGGGCGGCCCTCCTGGACGAGCTTGCGGTCGGCGCCGGGGACGTAGAAGACGGGCTCCAGCTCCCGGTAGCGGCCGGACTCCTCGTTGTAGGACCAGCCGACGCGGTGCCGCATGAACTCGCGGAAGACGAAGATCGGGGCGCTGATGAAGAAGGTCATCGAGTTGTGCTCGAACGGGCTGCCGTGCCGGTCGCGCATCAGGTAGTTGATCAGGCCCTTGGAGCGCTCGGGGTCCTTCTTCAGCTCGTCCAGGGACTGCTCGCCGGCGGTGGATACGCGGGCGGCGAAGAGCACGTCGGCGTCGGAAGCGCTGGACTTCACCAGCTCGACGGTGACGTCACTGCGGAACGTGAGCGACTCGGGGCTGGTCACGGGGGTGCGGGTCCTTCCATCACTGCTGCGGTTGGCGACCACCTTACGGGGGACCCGGCGGGCCCTGAGCACCACCACCTCGCCGCATAGGGGCCACCCGAGATTTTTTCGGACATGGGCACCTTTTGTGTCACTCGTGCGTCTGTATCGGTGAGGACTGCGTGTTCGATCACAGCCCCTGAGAGGAGCGGCATCCAGATGTTCCGTCGGCGCGAGCCCGTACCCTTCGCCTTCGTTGCCGAGGCGGACAGGTTCCGCAGCAATGTCACTCCCCCACCCCGCAGGCGGGCTTCCTTCGGCGAGATAGCCGGGCGCTGGCTGCTGGGGCTCACCCTCGTCGCCGGGCTCGCCGCCGCCCTGATCCTCGGCACCCCGGCGCTCTCGACGACGTCCGGCACGCCGGCTCAGCAGTCCCAGGCGTCCCAGGGGCACTGAGCACTCTTCCGGACGCTCAAGGCTGGTGAGCGGGAACACGGCCGGATAGCCTCACGGCACAGTCCACGCGAGTGCCGAGTGAGGACCAGCCGTGCCCCTGCCCTTCCTGACGGCCGACCGCGCCTTTGAACCGGCGGCCGAGAGTGCGCTGCCGTACGACGACCCGGACCGCTGGCGGCGGCCCTACCGGCCCGGGCCGTGGCGGGTGGGCGTGGCCGCGCTGGTCCTGCTGCTCGCCTCCGTCGCCCTGTTCGCCGCGGTGCTGGTCGCGCTGACCGGCTCGCTGACCACCGCCGGAGCGGTCCTCGGCGCCGGGCTGGCGATCGTCGTCGGCGCGCTGCGGCTGCTGCGCATGGGGGTGTGGGTGAGCGGGCGCGGACTGCGGCGGGCCGGGTTCCTGGTGACGCGGACGGTGCCGTGGGCGCGGGTGATCTCGGTGCGGACGGTGCAGCAGCCGGTGCGCTGGCTGGGTCTGCCGCGGACGGTGCAGGGCCAGGCCCTGGCGCTCGTCCGCAAGGACCGGCGGTCCGAGGA
Source organism: Streptomyces capoamus (assembly GCF_014654935.1). GTDB lineage: Bacteria > Actinomycetota > Actinomycetes > Streptomycetales > Streptomycetaceae > Streptomyces > Streptomyces capoamus. The sequence continues at coordinate 353,115 of NZ_BNBF01000006.1, read as the reverse complement.
CACCCCGCCGCTGCTCACCACGCACAGCCTGGACTTCCTCGGCCGACCGCTCGCTTTCGACCGCGCGGCGGACGCGGTGGAGGCGTGGGCAGCGGAAAACGGCCGGGGCTGACACCCGGAGCACGGTGCGAAGGGGCCGCCCCACCACGTTGGGCCGGCCCCTTCTCGCATGACTGGGTCCCCTGTCGCCCCTGTCCTTCCGCGGCTGGGGCTCCTGGCCATGAGCCGTGGGCAGGAGCGGCGCCTGGGGGCAGCTTCCGAGCGGTGACTTCCGGGGGGCCAGGGCCGCCGGGGCTTTCGGCAGGCCCCGGCTCGCTCCGGCTCGGCCGGCCGCATCCAGGTCCGGTACGGGGCGCCAGGGCCGCCGAGGCTTTCGGCAGGCCCCGGCTCGCTCCGGCTCGGCCGGCCGCATCCAGGTCCGGTACGGCCACGGGGTAGGCGTCCTCCGGGGAAGCCGGACGGCCACCGCGCCGGTCCGGTGCGGCGGGAAAGACGACGGCGGGGCTGGACGCAGATCGGCGAAGGGGGCCGACTCGTCCCGTAGGGGTGGCGGAGGGGGGCCGACTCGTCCCCTAGGTGTGCGGAGGACGGCAGGTCCCCGCGGGGCGGGGCCGCTCAGTGAGCCGTCGTCGGCCGATGGCGAGCGGCGGGGCTTTCCGTGAGCCGGCCGGGGGCGGGGCTCCGGGTGGTCGTCGCCTACCGGGTCGGCGGGTCCGGGGCGCGGCCTCGGTCGGGGGTCCGGCGCCCGGGCGTCAGGGCTGGAGGGGTTTGCCGTCGTGCAGGGCTATCGCGCGTTGCATGGCCTTGCGGGCGCGGGGGGTGTCGCGGGCGTCGTGGTAGGCGACGGCGAGGCGGAACCAGGAGCGCCAGTCGTCGGGGGACGCCTCCGTCTCGGCCTTGCGCCTGGCGAACACCTCGTCGGCCGAGTCGCGGTCGATGCGGCCGCTGGGCAGGCGGGTCAGCTCGTCGACGGGAAGGCCGCCCTCGGCCTCCAGCTCCGCGGCGAGGGCGTTGGCCCGGCGGACGAACTGGGTGCTCTTCCACAGGAACCACAGGCCGATGACCGGCAGCACCAGCACCGCCACCCCGAGGGTGACGGTCAGGAGCGTGCCGGCCTGGATGAGCAGCACGCCACGGCTGCCGACCAGGACGAAGTAGAAGACCAGGACGGCGGCCGTGACGAGGTAGGTGATCTTCGCGCGCATCGCAGTGGCTGTCAGCTCAGGTCCAGGAAGTGCTCCAGGCCGAAGGTGAGGCCCGGAGTGGTCACCACCCGGCGGGCGCCGAGCAGGATGCCCGGCATGAAGCTGCTGTGGTGGAGGGAGTCGTGCCGGACGGTGAGGGTCTCGCCCTCGCCGCCGAGCAGGACCTCCTGGTGGGCCAGGAGGCCGCGCAGCCGGACGGCGTGGACGGGGACGCCGTCGACGTCGGCGCCTCGGGCGCCGTCGAGGGCGGTGGCGGTCGCGTCCGGCGCGGGTGCCGTACCCGCCGCCCGGCGGGCCTCCGCGATGAGCTGGGCGGTGCGCGTGGCGGTGCCGGAGGGGGCGTCCACCTTGTTCGGATGGTGCAGCTCGACCACCTCGACCGACTCGAAGTACGGCGCCGCGATCTGCGCGAACTTCATCGTCAGCACCGCTCCGATGGAGAAGTTCGGCGCGATGAGCACACCGGTCTCCGGGGACTGGGCCAGCCAGCCCTTCAGCTGCGCGAGGCGCTCGTCGGTCCAGCCCGTCGTACCGACGACCGCGTGGATGCCGTGGCGCACGCAGAAGTCGAGGTTGCCCATGACCGAGGCCGGGGTGGTCAGCTCCACGGCGACCTGGGCGCCGGTCTCCGCCAGCGTCTCCAGCTTGTCGCCGCGGCCGAGGGCGGCGACCAGCTCCATGTCCTCGGCGGCCTCGACCGCCTTGACCGCCTCCGACCCGATCCGGCCCCCGGCGCCGAGGACCGCCACGCGCAGCTTGCTCATGTTCCTGCTTCCTAACCGGTGGTGTTTCAGGCGACCGCGTCGTGCAGCCGGGCCGCCTGCTTGTCCTTGAGCGGGCCGATGACCGACAGCGACGGGCGCTGTCCCAGGATGTCGCGGGCGACGGAGCGGACCTCGTCCGGGGTGACGGCGGCTATCTGCGCCAGCATGTCGTCCACGGACATCTGCTCACCCCAGCACAGCTCGCTCTTGCCGATGCGGTTCATCAGCGCGCCGGTGTCCTCCAGGCCCAGGACCGTGGAGCCCCGCAGCTGACCGATGGCGCGGGTGATCTCCTCGTCGGAGAGGCCGTTCTGCGCGACGTGGTCGAGTTCCTCGCGGCAGATGCGCAGCACGTCGTGCACCTGGCTGGGCCGGCAGCCGGCGTAGACGCCGAACAGGCCGCAGTCGGCGAAGCCGGAGGTGTACGAGTACACGCTGTAGGCGAGGCCGCGCTTCTCCCGGACCTCCTGGAAGAGGCGGGAGGACATGCCGCCGCCGAGGGCGGTGTTGAGCACGCCCATGGCCCAGCGGCGGTCGTCGGTGCGGGCGAGCCCGGGCATGCCGAGGACGACGTGCGCCTGCTCGGTCTTGCGGGCCAGCAGCTCGACCTGGCCGGAGGTGCGGATCGTACGGCGGCCCTGGCGCGGGGCGATGGGCTGCGCGTCCGGGTCGCCCAGGGTGCCCGCCTTCTCGAAGGCCGCGCGGACCTGTCGTACGACCTTGGCGTGGTCGATGTTGCCGGCGCAGGCGACCACGAGGTGGGTCGGGTCGTAGTGCTTCCGGTAGAAGCGGCGGATGCGGTCGGCGGTGAGGGCGTTGACCGTGTCGACGGTGCCGAGGACCGGGCGGCCGAGGGCGTTGTCGCCGAACATGGTGTGCGCGAACAGGTCGTGCACGCAGTCGCCGGGATCGTCCTCGGTCATGGCGATCTCTTCGAGGATCGCGCCGCGCTCGACGTCGACGTCCTCCTCGCGGATCAGCGAGCCGGTCAGCATGTCGCAGACGACGTCGATGGCGAGGGGCAGGTCGGCGTCGAGCACGCGCGCGTAGTAGCACGTGTACTCCTTGGCCGTGAACGCGTTCATCTCGCCGCCGACCGCGTCGAGGGCGGAGGAGATGTCCAGGGCGCTGCGCTTGCGGGTGCCCTTGAAGAGCAGGTGCTCCAGGTAGTGCGTGGCGCCGTTGAGGGCCGGGGTCTCGTCGCGGGAGCCGACGTGCGCCCAGATGCCGAAGGTCGCGGAGCGGACCGAGGGCAGGGTCTCGGTCACGACGCGCAGGCCGCCCGGCAGGGTGGTCTTGCGGACCGTACCGATGCCGTTCTGGCCCTTGATGAGGGTTTGGGTACGGGCGACGGCCCGCGCCTCCGAGGAGGGGCGGGCCGTCACCTTCGAGCTACGGGACGTCACTGCTCGGCGTCGTCCTTGTTCTCGTCGGAGGAGCCTTCCTCGCCCTCGATCACCGGAACGAGGGAGAGCTTGCCGCGGGAGTCGATCTCGGCGATCTCGACCTGGACCTTCTGGCCCACACCGAGCACGTCCTCGACGTTCTCCACACGCTTGCCGCCGGCCAGCTTGCGGATCTGCGAGATGTGCAGCAGACCGTCCTTGCCGGGCAGCAGGGAGACGAACGCGCCGAAGGTGGTCGTCTTCACGACCGTACCCAGGTAACGCTCGCCGACCTCGGGCATCGTCGGGTTGGCGATGCCGTTGATCGTGGCGCGGGCGGCCTCCGCCGAGGGACCGTCGGCGGCACCGATGTAGATCGTGCCGTCGTCCTCGATGGTGATCTCGGCGCCCGTGTCCTCCTGGATCTGGTTGATCATCTTGCCCTTGGGGCCGATGACCTCACCGATCTTGTCGACCGGGATCTTGACGGTGATGATCCGCGGAGCGTTCGGGGACATCTCGTCGGGCCGGTCGATGGCCTCCATCATCACGTCGAGGATGTGGAGACGCGCGTCGCGGGCCTGCTTGAGGGCCGCGGCCAGGACGGAGGCCGGGATGCCGTCCAGCTTGGTGTCGAGCTGGAGGGCGGTCACGAACTCCTTGGTGCCGGCGACCTTGAAGTCCATGTCGCCGAAGGCGTCCTCCGCACCGAGGATGTCGGTGAGGGTGACGTAGTGCGTCTCGCCCTCGATCTCCTGGGAGATCAGGCCCATGGCGATACCGGCGACCGGGGCCTTCAGCGGCACACCGGCGTTCAGCAGCGACATGGTGGAGGCGCAGACCGAGCCCATGGACGTCGAGCCGTTGGAGCTGAGCGCCTCGGAGACCTGGCGGATCGCGTAGGGGAAGTCCTCGCGCGCCGGCAGCACGGGCACCAGGGCGCGCTCGGCGAGGGCGCCGTGGCCGATCTCGCGGCGCTTCGGGGAGCCGACGCGGCCGGTCTCGCCGGTGGAGTACGGCGGGAAGTTGTAGTTGTGCATGTAGCGCTTGCGGGTCACCGGGGAGAGGGTGTCCAGCTGCTGCTCCATGCGGAGCATGTTGAGGGTGGTGACGCCCAGGATCTGGGTCTCGCCACGCTCGAACACCGCGGAGCCGTGCACCCGCGGGATGGCCTCGACCTCGGCGGCCAGGGTGCGGATGTCGGTGACACCGCGGCCGTCGATGCGCTTCTTCTCCTTGATCACGCGCTCGCGGACCAGCTGCTTGGTGAGCGAGCGGTACGCGGCGGAGATCTCCTTCTCGCGGCCCTCGAACTCCGGCAGGAGCTTCTCGGCGGCCAGACCCTTGACGCGGTCCAGCTCGGCCTCGCGCTCCTGCTTGCCGGCGATGGTGAGCGCCTGGGCCAGCTCGGGCTTGACCGCGGCGGTCAGGGCCTCGAACACGTCGTCCTGGTAGTCCAGGAAGATCGGGAACTCGCCGGTCGGCTTGGCGGCCTTCGCGGCGAGGTCGGACTGGGCGCGGCACAGCACCTTGATGAAGGGCTTGGCTGCCTCGAGACCGGCGGCGACGACGTCCTCGGTCGGCGCCTCGGCGCCGCCCTCGACCAGCGTGATGGTCTTCTCGGTGGCCTCGGCCTCGACCATCATGATCGCGACGTCGCCGTCCTCCAGGACACGGCCGGCGACGACCATGTCGAAGACGGCGTCCTCCAGCTCGGTGTGGGTCGGGAAGGCGACCCAGCGGCCCTGGATCAGCGCGACGCGGACGCCGCCGATCGGGCCGGAGAAGGGCAGGCCGGCCAGCTGCGTGGACGCGGACGCGGCGTTGATCGCCACGACGTCGTACAGGTGGTCGGGGTTGAGCGCCATGATCGTGGCGACGACCTGGATCTCGTTGCGCAGGCCCTTCTTGAAGGACGGGCGCAGCGGGCGGTCGATGAGGCGGCAGGTGAGGATGGCGTCCTCGGACGGCCGGCCCTCACGGCGGAAGAAGCTGCCGGGGATCTTGCCGGCGGCGTACATCCGCTCCTCGACGTCCACCGTCAGCGGGAAGAAGTCGAGCTGGTCCTTGGGGTTCTTCGAGGCGGTGGTGGCCGACAGCACCATGGTGTCGTCGTCCAGGTAGGCCACGGCGGAGCCGGCGGCCTGCTTGGCCAGGCGGCCCGTCTCGAAGCGGATGGTGCGGGTGCCGAAGGGACCGTTGTCAATGACGGCCTCGGCGTAGTGGGTCTCGTTCTCCACTAGCGTTTTCTCCGTTACTTATCGTCTTTCGTCCCTTGGCTGCCCGTGTGGCAGGGGGACGGTGGCGGAGAAGCGCTCCGTGCGGTGCGGGCCGGTCTTCGATCGAAGCACCCGGGGCTCACTTCCCCCCGGGGGCCACTACCGAGGACCGGCGGCGGCTGGTGCGCTCCTCCTCGTTGCGTGTCGTACGACCTGTGTCGCACGACCTGTGTCGTACGTCGTTCCGTGTCGTGCGTATTGCGTTGTGCTACCACACTACAAAGCGTGAGTGACACTCCGCACCTCTCCGCACGCACGGCGGAGGTTTCCGTCTGCGCGGCAGGGCCCCGCATACGGCAAAGGGAGCGACTCCCGGGTGCTTCCGGGAACCGCTCCCTCACGGCGACTTACTTGGCGCCCGCCGCACCGCGGCGGATGCCGAGGCGGTCGACCAGCGCACGGAAGCGCTGGATGTCCTTCTTCGCCAGGTACTGCAGCAGGCGACGGCGCTGACCGACCAGGATCAGCAGGCCACGACGGGA
>NZ_BNBF01000006.1:343516-346952 GCF_014654935.1 Streptomyces capoamus | reverse complement strand
GTGGTGGTCGTGCTTGTGGGTCTTGAGGTGCTCCGTCAGGTCGGAGATCCGACGGGACAGCAGAGCGACCTGGACCTCGGGGGAGCCGGTGTCACCCTCCTTGGTACCGAACTCGGAGATGATCTGCTTCTTCGTAGCGGCGTCGAGCGACACGCGTACTCCTCATAGTCTGGTGAGTGCCACCGAGTGCCCCCGGTCTACATCTCGGGAGAGCTTCCGTAACTCGGGAGGCGGGGATCCGCTGGGCGCGGCCACCAGAACACGGCGGTTCCGGGGGTGCGTACACAAACGGCCGTCACTCAGGGTACCAGGCGATCGCGGGGCCCTTACGCCCGGTCGCCGAAGACCCCTGACGGGACCGTGTCGCCCACTAGGGTGAGCGCCGGACCGTACCTACCTCGGGAAGGGGTCGCTGCACGATGGCGGAGACGGAAGCGGAGATCAAGGCGCGCAAGGAGCGGGAGCGGGACGAGCTGTACGCGCTCGACATCTCGGGCGTCGAGTGGCACTGCGCGCCGGGCACGGAGGAGCACGAGGAACGCGTGGAGATCGCGTACCTGCCGGGCGGGGCGGTGGCGATGCGGTCCTCCCTCGACCTGGACACCGTGCTGCGCTACACCGAGGCGGAGTGGCGGGCGTTCGTCCTGGGTGCCCGGGACGGGGAGTTCGATCTGAAGCCCATGGCTCACAACGGGGGGCTGGACGTGCAGTGAGCCGGGTGCGGGAAGGGGGCGGCACGCGCGCGTGCCGCCCCCTTCCTGCACCCGCCGGCGCCGCCTAGCTGGTCATGGCCCGTGCCTGCGCGTACACGTCGAACACGGCCAGGGCCAGCGGGATCAGCGTCAGCAGGACGAAGCTCTCGGCGATCTCCAGGAAGCGCCCCCAGAACGGGGTGACACCACGCCGGGGGGTGATCAGCGCTATCGCGGTGACCAGGGCGGTGGCCGCGGCGACGGCCGCGGCGAGCCAGATGCTGCGGATGTCGAGGGCCGCGGTGTCGCCCCGGAAGGCGTCGATCAGGTAGCCCCGGGGCGGAATGAGGGCCAGCCCCAGACCGAGGAAGACGATCGCGGCGAGGCCCGCGGCCAGGGTGGCGCCGACCTGCGCGGTGTAGCGGAACAGGTGCGCCCGCATCAGCATGGCCAGGCCGGTCGCGAGGGCCAGCAGCTGGGCCCACGTGTTGCTGGAGAAACCGAGCACGATCGACGCGCCCACCGCGACCAGGGCGCAGCCGCCGACGAGACCGACGAGGAGTTCGTGGCCGCGCCGGGCCCGGGCGGCCACGCGCTCGGCGTCCACGGGCTCCTGCGGGGCGGGCTCGCCGGTGTCGTAGCCGCCGCGGGACGGGCTGGGCGGTTCGAAGCCGATGGGCAGCCGGGCGAAGCGCATGGACAGCCCGGGCAGGAAGGCCAGCGCCACGACGGACAGCGGGGCGCAGACGGCGGCCGTCTCGATGGGACGGAGATCGGTGAGGATCGCGATGAAGGTCGTGATCAGACCGACGGCGGAGGCGAAGACGAACGCCACGAAGGGCCCGTCGCCGCCCGGCGACAGCAGGGTCAGCACCACGGAGGCCACGAGGACCGCGGTGCAGGCGAGCAGGAACTGCAGGCGCCCGATGCCCTCGCCGCCGGAGAGCCGCAGCAGCCCCGAGCCGGCCACGCCGACGTTCGGCAGGGCGCCGAGTCCCAGCGCGACCGCGGAGCCCCGGTCGTCGTACACCCGCGCGCGTACGCACGCGATGGTGACGAGGAGGATCCCGCAGACGCCCGCGATGATGCCCTGCAGGCCGTACATGTCGTGCCGGACCTCGGAGCTCCAGGCCACGAACGCGAGCAGCGCGGGCAGGATGCCGCCCGCGACGAGACCCGCGGCCCGGGTGAGCTCGCCGCTCCACAGGGTGCGGTCCCGGGTCACGGCGGCGGCCACCGCCTCCGCGACGTCGTCGAGGACGGCCGGGGGCAGCGACTCGGCGAACGGGCGCAGGGTGAGCAGCTCGCCGTCGAGGATGCGCTGGGCGGTGAAGGACCGGGCCCCGTCCAGGACGGTGCCGTCACGCCGTACGAGGTGGTAGCCGACCGGCGCGCCCTCGGCGGGACTCTGCTGGGACAGGCGCAGGATCTCGGGGTAGAGGTCGGCGACCGGTACGTCGTCGGGCAGCGCCACGTCGATGCGGCTGTCGGGCGCCACGATGGTGACCCGGCAGAAGCCGAATCCCATGCCCGCCCCGGAAGGGGCTCCGGTGCCCGGTCCGCCGGTCGCGCCGGCCGGCGCGGAGGCCGTCATGCTCACCTGCTGTTCCCCCTCGTCGGTGGTGGGGCGGCGTTCGGTGCCACCGCGCACCCTTCCGCCCGTAAAGATGCTGTGTAGGTTGTGCGGCGCCCGCCCGCCGTGCCGGCCGACCGAGCGGTCCTGACCGTGACGCACGGGTGGCGCTCGCTTCGAACCGTTGCGGATTGCCCGGGTTCTCCCGGAACGATTCGCAACTGCTCACGCACTCCACCGGCACCCTACCGCCCGTCGTCGTCCGTGGTTGTCAGTAGGATCGCGGTTCGCGATCGACGTTCGCCTGACACGGGGCGGCGGACGAAACATCTCGGTCCGGCAAGGGAATTGGTGCGTAGTGAGCCACATCGTCGTCAAGCGCCCGCCGCGGGCACTGCCGAAGGAAGTGCCCACGGACGAGGTCGTACTGCAAGCGCCGCCGGAACTGCCCCGCGGCCAGCAGGAAGGCGCACTGATGCAGCTCCTGCCCATGCTGGGCATGGGCGGATCGGTGGTGTTCTTCTTCAACCCGCAGGCCCAGCCCTTCATGAAGATCATGGGTCTGGTGATGGTGGCCTCGACCATCGCCATGGGCATCTCGATGCTGGTCCGCTACCGCCGCGGCAACCAGGGGCAGATGGCCGACCTGCGCCGCGACTACCTGCGTTACCTGTCCCAGACCCGGCGTGCCGCCGCGGAGACGGCGAAGTCCCAGCGCGACACCCAGTACTACCTGCACCCTTCGCCGGAGCAACTGTGGGCGCTGGTCGCCGAGGGCAGCCGGGTCTGGGAACGGCGCACCGGCGACGAGGACTTCGGCCAGGTGCGCGTGGGCCTCGGTCCGCAGGCCCTGGCCACTCCCCTGATCCCGCCGCAGACCGCCCCCGTGGACGAGCTGGAGCCGCTGACCGCGGGCGCCATGCAGCGCTTCCTGGCCACGCACAGCACCCTCGACGACCTGCCGATGGCGGTCTCGCTGCGCGCCTTCTACCACGTGACGATCAGCGGCGAGCCGGGCACCGTGCGCGGCACCGCCCGCGCCGTCACCGCCTCCCTCGCCTCGCTGCACTCCCCCGAGGACCTGGTCGTCGCGGTCGTCGCCGCCCGTGGCTCGACACCCGAGTGGGAGTGGACCAAGTGGCTGCCGCACGTGCAGGCTCCGGGCGTCGCC
>NZ_BNBF01000006.1:333938-343474 GCF_014654935.1 Streptomyces capoamus | reverse complement strand
GACGGTGCCGGCAGCGTCCGTCTGATCGGCACCGACCCCGTGGAGCTGGAGGACCGGCTCGCTGCCCGGCTGGAGGGCCGCCCGCGGTTCCACCCCGGGGGAGCGCCGGTGCCCGAGCAGCCCCACCTGGTGGTCGTCCTGGACGGGGTCTCCCTGCCGCCCGACTCCCTGCTCGCCAACCCCGAGGGCCTGCAGGGCGTGACGGTCCTGGAGGTCGTACCGGGTGACCTCACCACCGGCCGCGGCGACCTCTCGGTCGTCGTGCAGCCCGGGTCGCTGCGCCTGGAGTCGGCCCACGGCATGGTCTACGAGGGGACGCCGGACGTCCTGTCGTACGAGGCGGCGGAGGCGCTCGCCCGCCAACTCGCGCCGCTGCGCATGGTGTCGGGTGGCGACGACGACGAACCGCTGCTCGCCAACCTGGAGTTCACCGACCTGCTGAACCTGGGCGACGCCGCCTCGGTCGACCCCAAGCGCACCTGGCGGCCCCGCTCGCAGTCGGAACGGCTGCGGGTGCCCATCGGTGTCGGCGAAGACGGCCGGCCCGTGATGCTCGACCTGAAGGAAGCCGCCCAGGAGGGCATGGGCCCGCACGGCCTGTGCGTGGGGGCGACCGGTTCCGGCAAGTCGGAGCTGCTGCGCACCCTCGTCCTCGGACTGGCCGTGACCCACTCCTCCGAGACGCTGAACTTCGTCCTCGCGGACTTCAAGGGTGGTGCGACGTTCGCCGGCATGGCGCAGATGCCGCACGTGGCGGCCGTCATCACCAACCTCGCCGACGACCTGACCCTCGTCGACCGCATGGGTGACTCCATCCGCGGTGAACTGAACCGCCGCCAGGAGATGCTCCGCGACGCGGGCAACTACGCCAACATCCACGACTACGAGAAGGCGCGCGCCGCGGGCGCCCCGCTACAGCCGATCCCGTCCCTCGTCCTGGTGATCGACGAGTTCAGCGAACTGCTGACGGCGAAGCCGGACTTCATCGAGATGTTCGTGCAGATCGGCCGTATCGGCCGGTCGCTGGGTGTCCACCTGCTGCTCGCCTCGCAGCGCCTGGAGGAGGGCAGGCTCAGGGGCCTGGAGACCTACCTCTCGTACCGCATCGGCCTGCGGACCTTCTCGGCGGCCGAGTCCCGCGCCGCGCTCGGCGTCCCGGACGCCTACGAACTGCCGAACGTCCCCGGCTCCGGCTTCCTCAAGTACGGCACGGACGAGATGGTCCGCTTCAAGGCGGCGTACGTCTCCGGGGTGTACCGCACCAGCTCCCAGCAGGTCGCGGCGCTCGGCGGCCCGCTGCCCGTCGACCGCAGGCCGGTCCTGTTCACCGCGGCCGAGGTCCCCGTGCAGTACGCGGCGATCCCGCGCCAGCGCCAGGAGGAGCCCGGCGAACGGCAGGACGACGCGCTCGCCGACACCGTGCTCGACGTCATCGTGCGGCGCCTGGAGGCCCAGGGCCCGGCCGCCCACCAGGTGTGGCTGCCCCCGCTGGACAGCCCGCCCTCGCTCGACGCCCTGCTGCCGGGGCTCGCCCCGGTACCCGGCCGCGGCATGACCCAGCCCGGCTACGAGGGCGCGGGCCGGCTCGTCGTCCCGGCCGGCCTCATCGACAAGCCGTACGAGCAGCGGCGCGACCCGCTCTGGCTGGACTTCGGCGGCGCGGCCGGCCACATGCAGATCATCGGCGGTCCGCAGTCCGGCAAGTCGACGCTGGTGCGCTCGATCATCGCGTCGTTCGCGCTGACCCACAACCCGCGGGAAGTGCAGTTCTACGGCCTGGACTTCGGCGGCGGCGGCATGGCCGCGGTGGCCGGGCTGCCGCACGTCGGCGGGATCGCCTCCCGGCTGGACCCGGAGAAGGTCCGGCGTACGGCGGCCGAGGTGTACGGCGTCATGACCCGCCGCGAGGAGTACTTCCGCTCGGCGGGCATCTCCTCGATCGCGGAGTTCCGCACGCGCCGCGCACGCGGGGACATCTCCGTGACCGACCAGCCGTGGGGCGACGTGTTCCTGGTCATCGACGGCTGGGGCAACTTCCGCACGGACTACGAGGCCCTTGAGCCGATGGTCCTGGACATCGCCGCGCGCGGCCTGGGCTACGGCATCCACCTGATCCTCACCGCCTCGCGCTCGATGGAGGTCCGCGCGAACCTCAAGGACCACCTGATGAACCGCCTCGAGCTGCGGCTGGGTGATCCCATGGACTCCGAGATCGACCGCAAGGTCGCGGCGAACGTGCCCAGCGGGGTGCCGGGGCGCGGACAGACCCCGCAGAAGCAGCACTTCATGGGGGCGGTCCCGCGCATCGACGGGCTCTCCTCCGACACGGACCTCTCCGAGGCGACGACCGCCCTCGCGGCCGAGGTCACCCGCCACTGGCAGGAACCCGGCGCCCCCGAAGTGCGCCTGCTACCCCGCGCGTTCCCGGCCGCCCAGCTCCCGCCGGGCGACCGCCACCCGAACCGCGGCATCTCCTTCGCCCTCGACGAGGACAACCTGGAGCCGGTGTACGTCGACTTCGAACAGGACCCGTTCTTCCTGGTGTTCGGCGAGAGCGAGTCCGGCAAGTCCAACCTGCTGAAGCTGATCATCAAGCGGCTGACCGAGCGGTACGACGGCAGCACCTGCAAGCTCTTCGTCGTCGACAACCGCCGCTCGCTGCTCGGCGTGACCCCGGACTCGCACCTGGCCGAGTACATCCCCATGTCGAACCAGATGCAGCACCACATGGACGCCCTGGCCGACCTGATGCAGCGCCGCACCCCGACCGCCGACGTGACCCCGGAGCAGCTGCGCAACCGCAGCTGGTGGCGGGGGCCCACGGTGTACGTCGTCATCGACGACTACGACCTCGTGTCCACGTCCACCGGCAACCCGCTGGCCGGTCTGACGGAACTGCTGCCGTTCGCCCGGGACGTCGGCGTCCGCTTCATCATCGCCCGCTCCACGGCGGGCGCCGGCCGCGCCGGTTTCGAGTCCTTCATGCAGCGCATCAAGGAACTCGGCGCCCAGGGCGTCGTCCTCGCCGGCGACCCGACCGAGGGCGACCTGCTCGGCGGAGTCCGCCCGCGACCGATGCCGGCGGGCCGGGGCGTCTTCGTGTCCCGGAAGCGGGGGAGGCCGATGGTTCAGGTGGGGTTGGTGTCCGACGGAACCGACTGACGAGCATCGGCACCGCGGACGCGGGCGGTGGCTCGGGCGGCGTGCGCGTCCACGGCCGGAAGAGTCACTCCCCGCGTCCGCGGTGTTGCTAGTTTGAGCGGACCTAGACAATCCGTGCCGGACAGCAGTCACCGGACGGAGGGGCACGGGGAGACGGATCACAGCCATGGCATGGGATGAATGGGACCGGCTCAAGACGGATGCGCTGACGCGCCAGCAGGATGCGTCGACGCACATGCGGCTCAACCAGCTGCCGTCGGACCTCGCCGGCGGCTCGGCCACGGTCCCCGGCCAGACCGGTGACCTCAAGGTCACGCAGCACGACCTGACGAGGATCGGCAGCCAGGCCCACACCCTCTACAACCAGCTCTGGGACAAGGCCCGACTGGCCGGCACCAGTGTGGACTCGGCGGCGAGCGACCTGACCAAGCAGGGCTTCGCTCTTGGCGCCGGCCTGCAGCACGTGTCGAACAAGTGGGAGACACAGCTCAACTCGCTGTTGGACGCGTGCGCCCAGATCTCCAACCACATGCAGGTCACCAAGAAGATCCACGCAGGCGACGACGCCTACATCCAGCGGCAGATGAGCAGCATCGACACCCTGGACGCCGGCTTCGACGAGCGAGTCGGGCGCCCGGGGGAACACAACCCGGTCTACGGCTCGCCACAGTCACCGAAGAAGAAATGATCTCGACGCATGACGGGGACGCCGACTCATGGACCTTGACGCTCTTCGCTTCGCCAACTTCAAGCTGCTCGATGACGCCGTCGAGGACTGGGGACGCATCGTCCGGAATCTGAAGGATGTGGCGGAGGACGCTGAAAGCGGGCTGCACCAGGCCGCGAACAAGGCCGACTGGGCCGGTGAGAACAGCCGGGTCAGCAAGGAGTTCGTCGGGAAGACGGCCGGGGAGTTCCAGGACGCCCACACCCAGGCGCAGTCCATCCACGCCATCCTGAGCGACACGGCCGGGGAACTGAAGGCCTATCAGAAGCAACTCGCGGCCGCGATCGAGCGAGGGCTGAAGAAGAATCTGACGGTGACGGACACCGGCAAAGGCACGTTCACCGTGACGATGAACGTGCACCCCGACCGCGCCGCGTCCGGGTACACGCCACCGGAACACGACGAGCACGACGTCACGGTCCTCCGGGACGAGGTCGAAAAGATCCTCAGCAAGGCAACCGAGAGCGACATCTCGGCGAAGACCGTGCTTACGGCTCTCGTGGACCAGACCGACTACGGCTCCTCGGATGCGGTCTACAAAAATCGCGACTCGGCCGATGCTGCCCTCAAGGAAGCGGATGAGTTGGCCGCCCTTGCCAAGAAGGATCCCGAGGAACTTACGCCCGCCGACTTCGACAAGCTCAATGAGGGACTGAAGAAGTACGCCGACGACCCCCTGTTCGCAGAGCGCTTCGCCACCGGACTCGGGCCGGAGAAGACGCTCGAGTTCTGGGCTGGGCTCAATGACCCGCACAAGGCCGCGCAGCTGGGACAGGAGCGGGTCGGCCAATACGACGACCTGCAGCGCAGCCTCAGTCTGACGCTCGCCAGTGCCTCGCAGAGCGACTCGGCCGCTATGACCGGGTGGAAGAGCAAGATGGTCAGCCTGGGTGATCACCCCGTCGGCGGGCAGACAGGGCCCATGGGTTTCCAGGTCATGAGCAACCTCATGCGTGCAGGGGACTACGACGACGGATTCCTCAGGAGCTACGGCACCGCTCTCATGGCCACCGAGCGCAAACTCACGGGCGACGGCGAGCACCCGAACATGGCCTGGCGGCGGACAGGGATCGCCATCGGCCCACGGCTCAACCGCATGGGCGACGACAGCGGCTCTGACCCGCTGAGCGGCTATCTGCGAGCACTCACCAGCAGTCCGGACGCGGCCACCGACTTCCTCAGCAAAGATTTCCTGCCCAAGGAGGGAGACCGCAAGGAGGCCGTCTCCAACTTCACCTATCTCTTCGAGGACCGGGAGTGGCCCAAGGAGGCCGATCTCAAGGGCGACGACATCCACCCCGGCCAGAACAACCTGGCCATGGCCATGGAGGCGGCCACCACCGGGCACCCGGCGGGTGAGCTGCCGACCGCGGACACCCCGGCGCACAACGGCCAGCAGGCCAAGCTCATGGCAAGCGTGGTCAAGTCCATCAGTGACGACCCCGGCCGTCTGACCGATCACGGCTACATGTCCGACAGCATCGGACAAATGGCGTCGGAGTATCTTCCGGACATCAACCGGGCCACGACCGATGTGAAGCCTGATGCGCACTCCGAGCAGTGGCAGCAGATCGAGAAGCTCTTCCCCGTCACGGGTGCATCCGCCGAGATGAATCACGCCGACGTGTCCCGCTTCCTGATCGCAGTCGGACAGAATCCCGAGGGATACTCCGCAGTGGAGGTCGCCCAGAAGGCTTACATGGCGAACCTCATGGATCACCACCTGAACCCGGACCTGCCCGTGAGTCAGCGGTACGACGCGAGCGTGGAAGACACCGTCAAGGAGATCTCCCGGCGGTCCGCGGAGATCGGCGGCTCCCTGGCCATCGGACGCCAGGAAGCCGTCCTCGGCCCCGCGAAGGAAGAGGACGACGCCTACAACCACGCGGTGTCGCAGTGGCAGAACGTCGCGAACGGCGTCGTCGGCACCGGCATCGGAGTGGGCACGAGCTTCGTCGCGTCGCCGGCTGCCGGTGCCGCAGCCGGCGGCGTCGCCGGAACCGTGAGCAGCGTGGTACTCGGAGAGCTGTTCCAGGACGTCGAGGGCAGCAAACTCGAGGACAGCGGGCTGGACTCCGCCAAACTGTGGGAGGACAGCCGAGAGCGGAATATCGCCCTGGCCCAGCGGGCGGCCGTCGAGGCGGCCAAGGCGCACCACCTCCCCGACGCCGGCAAGGTCGGCGGATGGGCCATGGACGCGACTCAGAATGGCTTCAACGACGCGTCCACGAACGGCCGGCACATGGCCGATGACCTTGAGACCGAGATCTCCTAAACAGGAACCGAGATGCCGCCTATCCGACCCCACTCCCTCTTGGTACGCGTCGTCGGTCTCGTGGCCGCCACTCTGACCGTGACGAGCTGCTCTCCGGGAAACAAGGAGGAGAAACGGGAGTACGCCGTCCCGTCGTCACTGTGCGGAACTCCCGTGCCGACCACGGCTCTTGAACCGCTCCTTCCACCAGGGAAAAAGATCTCCTCCGTGAAGAGCGGGCCCTCCGGCTTCACCCGTTGCCGGGTGATGGTCGACGGACGGAGCGCCGTCACCAGCATCATCGACCAATGGGAGTCGGGCACCAGTCTCACCAACGTCGCCTACAGCACGTACGGTCTGACGTCCGACAGCGTCAAGAAGAAGGGGGCGAGCTACATCGTCTCCGACTCGAAGGCAGTGGCACACGCCTCGTGCAGTAAACTGCAGAAAGAAGGCCACGAGCTCTTCACGGTGATCCGGAAGGAACAGGGCACAGTCGACGGGACCGCGATGGAGAAGGCCATCACCGCGTTCACCGCTGCGGTGTCCACGTCCCGGCAGTGCACCGCATCCCACGCTTGAGCAGGACGGACGTACCGCACGCCTCTCGTCCGCATGCGAGGGACCGCTCGCGCACGGCCGGCCAGTGCGTCCACCGAGCGAGCCGCCGGATCTCGAATGCCGTGCCGTCCAGGTGCACGTGTCGCCGTGGCCGGCCGGGTGGGCAGCCAGTCGAGGGCTGAGGCCTCGAAGTCGGGCAGGGGTCGCCGTGCGTGGGAGGACAGCCTCTCCCCATAGAGTGCAAGACTCTGGCACAACGACAAGGTGGGCGCCTCCCGCGCGCGCCCACCCTGGAGTTGCTTCGTCGCTTCCGCGAGCCTCGGCCTACCGGAAGTAGCTGGCGGCCTTCTTGTCGCCTTCCATGTACGTACCGCCGGACTGGGCGACGACGTGGCCGATACCCGTCAGCGCCTGGTGGATGTCGTTCGCCTCCTTGTCCCAGTGGTTCAGCTTCTCGTTGAAGGTGTCCTGGGCGGCACCCTCCCAGTACTGCAGGCTGCTCACGACCAGCCGGCGCAGCTCGCCGAGGTCCCGCTCGAGCTCACTCGCCTCGTTGCCGATCTTGGTAGCCGCGATGTCGAGCCCGTCGTAAGTGACTGACAGGCCGTCAGCGTTGTTGGCCATACCTGTTTCCTCGTCTCGCTGATGTGTATCCGTGGGTGCGCCGGGTGTCCGGCAGAAGTCCTGAATGCCGCTCGGATCAGTAGGAGCTCAGGGGAGACACCGTCGGGGCGCCGTCCCGCACGTCGATCTTGTTGACGGCCGCGCGGACCTCGTCTTCCTTGCTGTCCTTGATGTTGCGCGTCGCGGTCATGGCCTCGATGACGTCACCGAGGATGCCGCCGATGGCCTGCAGCGACTGGTTGATCTCGAACTGCTTCGAGTCGAATGCGGCACGACCAATACCGTGCCACTGGCCCTCCAGGCCGTCGATCACGCCCTGCAGCCCGTGCACGCGCTTGCGGATGCCCTCGTACTTCTCCAGCATCTGCTTCTGCAGGTGGATTACTGCGGCATCTTCGAGCTTCTGCTTGTTGTCGGCCATCTCAGCCCTTTCTCTGTCTGTCTCTTGGTCCAACTGTCTCGGCCCACTGCCACGCGAAGCGCCACGGCGGTGGACGCGTACTGCATCCCTATCCGAAGAGCACAGGGCTACAGACGGCTGACGACGTCACCTGGCACGCCGCGCCCGAGCGACGGCCACTCCCCCACCACCGACCACGAGGACCGCGGCCACGGCGCCGAGCACGACCCAGAGGGTGCTGTTGTCGTTCGACGACTCCGCACTCGATCCTGCCGCCGACGTCCCGCCGGTAGAACCCTTTTCGGGGGCTTGTGACGGGATTGATGCGGAAGGCGAAGGGGCGGACGAGGAGGAGGCGGAGGATGCTGTGGACTTAGCGAGCAGGTCCCCGCCGTTCTCTGCCCGAAGCGGGTCCACATGAGCCGACCCTGCCTCGTAGTCTGCGTTCTCCAGCACGAGGCGGGGACGGATGAACCCGTAACCGGCGTATTTGCTCGGGTTGTTCTTGGCCCAGGTGCGGCCAGCCGTGTCGATCAGGGCACGGGTGACCTGGTTGACCGTCCAGTCGGGGTGCGCGGACCAAATCAGGGCCGCCGCGCCCGATGCGATCGCTGCTGCCGAACTTGTACCGTTCACGTCGTCGCAGTACGAGCGGAAATTGGTATCGCACCACCCTGGGAAGCCCTGGCCCGGAGCGGAAAGGTCCACCGAATTGCCGGATGAGGAGAACTTCGACACCGTCAGGCTCTTGTCGGCTGATGCGACGCCAACTACATACGGGAAGCCTGCTGGATAGCCGATGTTGTCCCCGGAGGAGCGCCCCTTGTTGCCGACGGCCGCTATCAGTAGCTTGCCCTTCGAGGCCGCGTACTTGATGGCCTCTTCAACCTCAGGGAAAGGCGCCGCATTGCCGAACGACATATTAATGATTTTCGCATCTGTGTCAGCTGCCGCCCTGATCGCCTCTGCGGGTTCGGGAGTCTTCTTCTTCTCCGCCGCGCCGCCCTTCAGACCCTTGAGCTCCACGCGATACGGGACAATCTTCGCACCCGGCGCCAGTCCCTTAAGACTGCCACCAGCTCCCGTACCAGCGATCAACTCCGCCATGGTCGTCCCATGACCCTCGTAATCGACCGTCGAACGGTACGCCACCGACGCTGGGGTCTCGCCGGTCAGGACTTGACCCTTGAGTGACGGGGTGTTTGCGTTAACGCCCGTGTCGATGAGAGCGACCTTGACCCCCTTGCCCGTACTGGCCTTCCACATCTGCTCGGCCTGCATCGGACCCAAGTACCACTGCTTAGCCTGTACATCGTCCGCCACGGCACTCGGAGCAAGCCCGACGGTCGCAGCCGCCAGGGCACCGACGACCGCGCCCACGGCACGCACACGTCTACCGTTGTGCGTCCCGTGGAGCGAAGTCCGCCCGGCTCGTCGGCTCATCCCTGACTTCATCGTCTTCCGTGTCCTTTATCGCGGTCAGTTCGTCACCGGCGGCACATCACGCCGGGGCTTGTCGGACGGATGCGTCTCTTCGTCCACGTCCTCGGGCTTCCCCTTCCGGCCGGCACCGCGTACGAGACCGGCGCCACCCCGCGTCATCCCGTTCCGCTCGGCTACCGCACCGGAGTTTCGCCCGGTCGGCCTACCCGTGACAGCCTCCGGCGTGCCCGCACCGGTACGAGACCCGGTCGAACCGGCCGGCTTCGCGCCGGGCCGCGCCGCGGACTCGGGCGCGCCGAAGACACCGCGCTGACCGAGTCGACCCGCTCTCGACTGCGTGTTGGCCTGTCCTTCAGCCCCGACGA
>NZ_BNBF01000006.1:331261-333888 GCF_014654935.1 Streptomyces capoamus | reverse complement strand
CCGTGCCACGGGGAATCCGCGCACCGCCCTTAGCCGGACCGCCCGTGCTCGTCGGGCGCCCGCCGACAACTCCGTTCGAACGGCCGGCTCCAGTAGTCGGCGTAACGCCCCCACGGGGTGCCGCCGAGCCACCGGGCCGCGGTGTACCGCCGGTGACCGCGCGGCCCATCGGGGAAGCAGTCCCCCTACCTGCGGGCTGTCCCGTCGACGTGGTGCGTCCCACCTGGTTCATGGGGCCTTGTGCCGCGGTGCGTCCGGGCCCCTGAGAGTTGGGAAGCCCGGACGTACCCGCCCGCCCCTGAGCGATGGGCAGGGTACGGTATCCGGCCGAGCCACTCAAGGTTCGGCCTGATGTCGGACTGGGCAACGGAACCCGATAACCGGCGCCGCCCAGTGGATCGGCCTGACCACTGCCCGTAGGAGGCGTGCCCGTGACCGGCGGGGTGGGGCCGGTCGTGTGCGTGGTTGTCGGCGGAGGCAGCGTGCCGGTGCTGTCGATGTTCGTGCCGACGGTGGGCTGTTCAGGGAGCGGTGTGGTGTGCGTGTTCGGCGTCGTCGGCACGTGTACTGGGGTCGTGTGGCCCGTAACGTGATGGGCGACATCGTCCGTCCCCACCGCAGCTGCGTGATGGCCGATGGCGCTTACCGACCCGGTAGCCGTATGCGAGCTCGCACCGGCCGTCGGACGGCCGACCCCGTACGAACCGTCGGGCTGCGGATGAGGCACGCCCACGTCGGGCATCGACGTGAAGTTCGGCGTCTGGTCCTTGGCCGGCAGGGACGCCAGCACCTCTTCGGAGACCGCGTAGTACGACGACAACCGGTTCAACTGGTTGATCGCCTCTTGGCGGTCCTTCTCGACGCTGACAGCCTCGGCGTAGTCCTTCGCGTTCGCGGTCTTCTCGGCCGCGGTGAAGTCCTTGGGTCGTTTCGGGTTCGCCCTGGTGTCACGAGTCGGCATCGCACCACGCACGGCAGCCAGACCCACCGCGGCAGCGGTGATCTGATCGCCCGCTGCTCCAGCGAACTCGCTCAAGTGGTGCGTGTTGGTGACGAGGTTCTCGCCCCAACTACGGAAGGCCTCGCCCGATACGCCCACCCAGTGAACCTGGTCGATGTTGGCCTTGAGGTCGTCGGCGGCCTTCTTGATGGCATCGCGTGCGTCCCACAGAGCCTTGCCGGAGGACTCGAGGTCCTCCGGGTCGGTCGCCTGGACCAGGTCGATCATCTTGTTGAGGTCGAGATCGCGCTTGTCGAAGTCGGTCCTGGCGGCGACAGCTCGTCCGTAGGGTGTCGCTTCGACCACCGAACGCATCATTCCGTTGAGGAACCCGCCGCGCGGCTCATCCTCTATGCCGCGGACGATGTCCGTAGCGGAGTTCTGCTGAGAGACGCGGTGCAGATCGCCCTTATGGTGCTTGTCGGTCATCGTCACGCCTTCATCTCGGTGCCGCCGCTGGCGTGCTGCTTGTCGCCCTTCTTGGACTGGAGCTGACTGATTTCGGTCTGGATCGCCCAGAACCGCTGTCGCTGCTCCTCTTCGAGATTGTCAAAGCCCCTGTGCGCACCGGTGACCGCAATGCCGATCGCCTCGATCTGCAAGTGCAGGCTCTTGGACAGGTTCGTCAGCTCGTGATGAACCCTGGTGTACTGCTTGTACAGACCGTGCGCCTCAGGAAACTCGCTCTCACCACCCGATGTCAGGGATGTAGCCCTGATCGTCTGGGCTCCGACTTTCGCCGGGTTGCCCGCGGACCCCTCGAGGGCGCTCAGCACCTTGTCGACTTGACCCACGAACTTGTCCAGCGCCTCGCCGCTGGCCTCCAGGTTCGCCGCCCTGGTCGCCGACACGCCCCCCACCATGTCTGACGGAAGCACGACGCTCCTCCCCGTTTCCCCGTACATCCATCGGCCCGTCCGGAGTCGGGGCCGACCAACCGCTCGCCGTACGATCGCAAAGCGAGTCGCGCCTCACAACGCGTTTACCACTGTAGTCACCCTGCACAACGGGTCCAACCGACCTACGTACTCAGTCAGTTACAACACCCCGACCGGGTGACACGCTATGCCCGGTTTGCCAGTGTGCGGCAGCGGCCGCATCTAAGTCGATCTTCATTGAACTTCCACACCCATGGATCACCCGAGGTGGGTGGACCCGGCACCGGCCGGTGGCGGAAGCCATCGGACATAATCGCCTCCCATGACCGTACTGATGCCCGTGCTCCTGGTCCTCATCGTGGGAGGGATCTTCGCTCTCGTCATCACCATGATGGTCCGCGCCCAACGGAGCCGTACTCGCGGCATGCAGGAGAGAACTGAGGCGATCCAGCTTGTGCAGGAGCGCGGGTGCAGCTATCAGAAGGTCACGTACGGGCTGATCGACGGGCTCTGCGGCATGGCGCCTCTCCCTGTCAGCGGCCGGAACCTGCGGGCGGAGCACTACATCACGGGTGAGTTCCGGGGCAGCGGCTTCCGCTGCTTCGAGTACGTGACCGGTGTACTCGACGTACAGGACGGCCCGGGGCGGAACGAGCCCGTCTTCTGGACGGTGTTCGCTGTCACCGCGCCGGGCCCTGGAGTGGAGCTGGTGGTGCGACGGCCGCAGGCGCTCGACGGGATGACGCAGC
>NZ_BNBF01000006.1:320933-331218 GCF_014654935.1 Streptomyces capoamus | reverse complement strand
GCGGCCGCGTGGTACAGCTCGGCGTGCCGGAGTTCGATGAGGCCTTCCGTGTGATCACGGACGACGAGGCATTCGCCCGGAGCGCTCTGACCGCCGAGGTGGCACCCTTCCTGTCGGCGCAGCCGCAGGCCGCGCAGGATGTCCCGATCCGGCTGGTGGGCGGCGAGCTGCTCACCTGGCGCCGGGGCCGGCTCAGCCCGCGGGACTTCGATGAGCGGCTCGGACACCTCTGCGACGTGTTGGAACGGATTCCGCCGCAGGTGTGGTCGACGGTCTGAGACGGCGGCGCGAGGGTCAGGAACGTTCGTCCGCCCGCACGGAGCGGACGAACTGCTTGAAGTCGTCCAGCACTTCTGCCAACTGTTCGGGCTTGGCGGTGAGGACCAGCTCGATCACGGCCCGCTGCGACGGACGGTCCACGTCCTCCAAGCCGAGGTAGACCTGGCTCTGCACCAGTTCGAGTGGTTCGCCGTGCAAAGTGGTGGCCAAACGCAGGTTCTGCACGACGCCCGGTGCATCGGTCAGCCCGGGGATGTCGGGAGTGCCCACCTCTTCCTGCTTGGTGACCTCCACAGCGCCCGCCTGCCCGAGTCGCCGGACCGACTCGTCGGCGATCTGCCGCATGGTGGCGCTGTCGTTGCGCATCCCGCCTGCAATGGTGATGTTCGCAGTGAACCCGTCGATGGAGGCGGGGTGGAGCGCGACGAACGCGGCATCCGGCGCGCCCACCTCGTCCGGCGGAGCCGATCGCCAGCCGTCCGGCAACGAGAACGAGATCTTGACCGGCAACGTGGCCGTCATCGTCAACCCACTTCCTTGCTGTGCCTCACGGCAAGCCTAGAACCACTCGCCGAGCGTGTGGTCGTACGCCGATCCTGCGGCGTCGCCGATCGCGTCCGCCGCGTCACCGACCGTGTCGACGACCTCGCCGGGATCGACGGTGACCTGAAAGCCCACTTTCCCGCCGACGCCGAGGCCGACACCGACTTCACCGCCGATGTGATACTTGCCGTCGTCGCCCTTGCCGAGGTCGACGCTGGCCGAGGCCCCTGCGCCGGCCCAGGCCTCGCCGGTCACACCGGCGCCGACACCGCCCACGTCCGCGGCGGCCGATCCTTCGGCCTTCGCACCCACGAACGCTTCGGCGCCGCCGTGCACTCCGTCCTTGCCGATGGTGGCCTTGGCTTCGGCGTTGGCCCCGGCCAAGGCGCTGCCCTGTGCCTGCACGCCGAGGAAGCCGTACTCGGCACTTCCGCCGACTTCGGCCTTCGCGAGGTACGCGCTGGCGGTCGTTTTCAGCTCCAGGTTCCCGTCGGTGATACCGGCGACCGCTGAGGCGTCATAGCCGAGCAAGGAGACACCGGCGTTGCCGGACAGCTTGACGCCGCCCACCGTGGTCTCGCCCTTGGCGTCAGCGGACCAGACGCTGGCACCACCACTGACCTCGGCGATCTTCACCGACCAGCTGACCTTCTTCGGCGCGTTCGGGTCTTCCGTGGTGGCGTTGGGGTCCTGGTGGCCCCATTGCCGCTTCCGCTTGTCGGCCGGGTTGTTGCCGTACTGCCACAACTCGTCCTCTTTGACGGTGGTTTCCCCGAGCCCCAGGTCCTTGGCGAGCTGCCGCGCCTGGGTGAGCCAACTCGGGCTGTCCTTGGCGCCGCCGGACAACTTCTCCAGCTTCGACGACAGCGTTCCGGCCTCGTGCTCCACCTGGGTGCGGGCGGTGTTGAGGACCTCCTGGGCTCCAGCATGGTCGCCCTTGTCCCATTTCTCTATCGCGTCAGCAGCCTGCCCCTGCGCCCAGTGCAGCACACTGGTGTACGACTTGATGGCACTGGCTGCTCCCGACATGTGGTCGGAGGCGACGTACCAGTTCCCCTTCTCGCCGTTCAGGCTCTTCCAGAACGCGTCACTGGCCTCCCCGTGCCAGCCGGGGACCTTCACATCCCGCAGATTGGACCCGACCTTGTCGAACTTGTCCGACCAGTGCTGCATGGTGTCTGCGAGCTCGGTCAGCGCGTGTACGTCACCGGGAATGAGCTCCTTGGGGTCCTTGGTCGACCCGAGTGCGGCTGCCACTGCTTTCCCCGCTCTTGCCTTACTTGCCGTGGTCCGTCTTGACGGAGTGAGCCGCGTCGCGAACCTGTCCGTCCGTGTCCGTCAAAGTGCCCGAAGCCGAGATGAGACCGGCCGCACGGTGGGCCGTGCTGCCGCTGAGGATCTGCGCGCCCGCCTGCCAAGTCGCACAGAAGGCCACGAACGAAGAGGATGCGGATGAACGCCCGAAGGAGGAGCTCCGCCCTGCGGACTCCTCCAGGTTGAAACCCTCGGTCGGACGCAGGGCTTCGACGATGTCTTTGGCGCCCTTTTTGAGAATGTGGGAATCCGCACCCAGATCAGGATCAGCCACGGCTGCCCTCCGTTTCATCAACTCCGGCCGAGGCCACGTTGGTTGTCGCTCCCAGTGATCGGCGCGCGAAGTCTAGCACCGACTTCTACGAGCATCAGAAATTTGGAGCCGTCGGATGGAATGACGTACGCCGGCGCCTAATCACCGTTGACATCGCTGCGATAATGCACCCGGTGAGGATGCGAAGCGGACCAAGTGAAAGTATTTGCATACCGGATGGAGAAATCATGGAGCTTCATGGCTGCCAGTATGCTTCGGACGTCCCCTCGCCCTGTTGACTTGGAATGGAGTCCTCATGACCACAGCCCGCCTGTCCGCAACAGCTAGCGTTCTTTCGGCAGTTGCCGTCGGCGTGCTGCTCGGTGGGTGTTCCGGGTCGGTCACCGTGGAGAAGTCGAAGCCGACGGTGTCCGCTGACAAACTGGCGGCCACGGTGTCCGAGAGGCTCGCCGCCCAGACGGGCCGGCCGAAGCCGCGTATCACCTGTCCGGAGGACCTCGCGGGCAAGGCCGGTACCACCACCCGGTGCACTCTTACCGCGGACGACGGCAGCACGCTGGGGGTGACGGTGACCGTCACCTCCGTGGACGGCAAGCAGGTCGACTTCGGCATCAAGGCCGACGACAAGGCGTCCCCGCCTGCGAACTGACACCCGTCCGCGACGTGCGGGCGGGCGGGCGGGCCGGAGACTCGGGAGGGCGGCGGTGCCCCATGGCGCCGCCGCCCTCACGTGTGCCCGGCCTGCCCGCGCGTCGGCTGGCTGCGGGCCGTCCGGGTGCTTGCGTCTGCAGGCCGTGCGCCTGCGTGTGGCTCCGGTTCGGCCGCGTTCGTGTGTCTCGGAAGCCGTTCTGTCCGGGGTCGTGCGCGTGGCTGCGGACCGGGGCGGGAGGTCCTCGTCAGGGCGTTCGGGGGGCGCCGTTGGTTCGTCCGCCGCGTCGGCGGCGGGCGTCGCGGGCCGCCACCGCCGTGCCGGCCAGGCCCGCGACCAGGACCAGGCCGCCCACCACGGTGTAGGTCGCCAGCCGGCTGTCGCGTTCCTCGGCCGTCTCGCCGAAGTGGAGCGGGGTGACCGACGGGGCCTCGCCCTTGGTCATGCCGTTCTCGGGCCGGGGGGACTGGAGGGGGTGGGCCGGGTCCACGTCCGTGAGGGCCTTCACGGGGTCCACGACGCCCCAGCCGACCAGCGCGTCATGCCCGGGGATGGAGCGTTCCGCGGTCTGTTCGATCTGGGCGGCGACCTCCTGGGCCGTCCACTTCGGGTACTTGGACTTCAACAGGGCGGCCACGCCCGCCACATAGGGCGCCGAGAAGCTCGTACCGTTGTCCGAGCAGTGGCCGTTGCCCGGGACCGTGGAGATCATGTCGACGCCGGGCGCGGCGATGTCCACGAATTCTCCCTTCTGGGAGAAGGCGGCGCGTTCGTTGTTGCGGTCGGAGGCCGCCACCGCGAGGACGCCCTCGTACGAGGCCGGGTACGTGGCCTTCTCGTTGCCGCCCAGGCCGTCGTTGCCGGCCGACGCCACGACCACGACCTTGCGGTCGAGGGCGTAGTCGACGGCGTCCTTCAGGGTCGAGTCCTTCGGGTCGAGCGGCTCGGAGGTGTCCTGGGAGATGTTGATGACGTCGGCGCCCGCGCGGACCGCGTACTTGATCGCGTCGACGAGGGTCTTCGCCGTGCCGTCGCCCTCGGCGTCGTTCTGCTTGATCGGGATGATCGTGGCGTCCGGGGCCAGGCCCACGAAGCCCGTGCCCTTCACCGGGCGGGCCGCGATGATGCCGGCCACGCGGGTGCCGTGGCCGACGGTGTCGGTGGTGCCCCATTTGTTGCCGCGGTCTATCTTCTCGCCCTTGCGGTTCTCGCCGGGCAGCAGGTTGCTGCCCTTCGACGCGTCCACGGCCTTGGCGAGCTGCGGGTTCTTGACGTCCACTCCGGTGTCGATCACGGCCACCTGGACGTTCTTGCCCGTGGACTGCGCCCACAGCTCGTCCAGGTTGACGCGCTGCAGCGCCCACGGCCGGCCCGCGTACGGCTTCGACGGGAACGTGCACTGGCCGTCGTCCGCCCGGGCCGGGGCGGCGGGCAGGGCGAACACGGTGGTCGTCGCGGTGAGGGCCACGGCGGCGGCCACTACGGCCGTACGCGTTCCGGGCCCCGGCGTCCTTGCCTCGAGCATGATGCGTTCTCCTCCCCGGCCGCTACGAGCCCTGCGGCTGCCGCGCCGCCGCCTCCGACAGGCGCGGCCCCGTCGGCAGGAAGGTGGACCACTCCAGCGGGACGGGCGCGGGTGTCAGCTTCTCGTAGCCGAGGCGGGTCTGGGCGATCCTGGCCTCGGCCGGCTCCTGCTTGCGCTTCTTGGCGGAGGTGCCGATGCCCTTGTCCTTGGTGGCGCTGTCGCTGTTGGACTGCAGGGCGTAGCGCAGGCCCGTGTCGGTGACCAGGAAGACGCCGCCGGCCTTGGTCTCCGTGCCCTGGAACTGGCGGTAGAGCTGGCCGGAGCCGGGGGTGACGTAGGCGCTGGAGGAGCCCGTGGGGAGCTGGGCGGGGAAGTCCTTGCCGACCCAGGTGGACAGGGTGGTCCTGCCCTGGCCGCCGACGGACCGCAGGACGTTGCAGAGCGTGTTGCGGCCGCTGGTGGCACTGGAGCCGTCGTTCACCGTCCGGGGCTTGTACGCCGGCCAGTCCTTGTCCTCGTCGAAGGACGTGCTGTCGGCGACGGCGCCGGGGCTGACCTGCTGGGCCTCGCCGGCCTGGCCCACGTCGAGCAGCCGGCCGCTGTTGAGCAGGAGCGTGGCCGTGAACTCCGAGACGCGGGCGACCTTTCCGCGCAGGACGACGTAGTACCGCAGTACCTGGCCGTCGTACGCCTTGATGACCTCGCCGACCTTGTCGTACTGCGCGGGCATGATGCCGGCGCCGGCCTTGCTGCCGGGGATGCCGTCGATGTCCGGGATGGCGATCGGGTCGCCCGTGTGCAGGGTGGCGAGCCACTGCTGGGAGACGCGCTGCGGGGTGCGGCCGCGGGTGTCGAGGGCCTTGAGGAGTTCCTTGTCACCCGGATCGGCGATCCGGTAGGCGGTGCCGGTCGCGTCGACGACGTACTGCGTCTTGCCGTCCGGGGCGACGACGTACATCAGGTCGCCGTGCTCGAGCTTGTCGCGCCCTTCCGTCTTGGACCATTCCTTCTTCGCGAGGACGAACGCCGCCTTCTGGATGGCGCGGCCGCCGTCCCCGGGCCGCTCGCAGACCGCCCAGCGCTTGGCTGTCTCGGCCTCGTCCGGGGAGGGCAGGCGGTCGGGGGCGTAGGGGATGCCGATGGTGGCGCCGTGCGGGGGCTTGCCGCTGTCGAGGATCTTCTCGTCCACGGTGATGACGTCGGCCTTGTCGGGGTTCAGCAGCAGCTTGGCCGAGGCCATGTTGAGGACGGGGTGGAGCTGCGTCTGCTTGCCCGTCTTCAGGACGACGTACCGGGTGGTCGACTTGCTGGCGACGATGACGTGTTCCTCGGGTGTGTCCCAGCCCTTGGGAGCCGTGGGGCTGAACATGCCGATCGCGCCGAACACCGCGAGGATCACGACACCGACGACAAGACCGGGGACCAGTGCGCCGAGCGGCTTGGGGGCGCCCTCCTCCGAACCGGAGGGTGAGGGCTGCAGGAAGGACGCGAGCGTACGGCGCTTCGCGAAGGTGTAGGCGTTGAGTTCGTCCCGCCGTGATGCCATCTGTGTCCGCTCTCTCCCCGTTGCGGAGCCGTGGGGGACCTGTGAAGATCCGTCCCCCGCCCTCGGCTGCCTCTGGTGCCTCGACTGTCAGACCCGGCCCCTACTATGCCTGTTGCGTGGACGTGCTGGTGGCACGGGTAGGGTGCTCAGGGCTTGAAGGGACCGGAGCGCAAGGGTTTTCGGGACAGTTCGGGGGTTTTGAAGTGATGGCTTCCGCAACGCGGAGCCGGTCGCGATCGCAATCGGGGTCGCGATCGGATGACGCGCGCCGGCCGGGCGCCCGCGGCTCCTCTTCCCGGCGGGGCGGCGCCCAGCAGGCGTCCACGCCTTCCCAGGGCGCTTTCACGCCGCGGCCGGAGTCCCGTTCGGGGCGCGGCGGTTCGTTCGCGGTGCAGCGGCTGGTGCTGCTGGAGATCGCGGGCGCGCTCGTGCTGTGCGGGTGGCTGCTCGGCACGGTCGGGCTGATCGTGACCGCCCCCTTCGCCGTGGTCCTCCTGGTGCTCGCCGTCGTACGGCGCCGCGGACGGTCCCTGCCGGAATGGCTCGGCACCCTGCTGGCCATGCGGGCCCGCATACGGCGGGCCGCGGGCACACCGGTGCCGCCGGGCACCGACTCCGGTCTCGCACCCGCCGTGGAGTGCGACCCGGCCCTGCGCACGTTCAGTCACCACCGCGGCGACGACCGCGACCAGCGGCCCATCGGCATGGTGGGCGACGGCGGTTTCCTGACCGCGGTGCTCCAGGTGGAGTCGGACGTCGACGCGCTGCGCGCGGAGCGCGGCCGGCGACCGCTGCCCCTGGCGCTCGTCCGGGACGTCCTCGAAGTGGACGGCATCCGGCTGGAGTCGGCGCAGGTGGTGGTGCACACCCAGCCCGCGCCCGCGCTGCACCTGCCCCAGCAGTCGGTCGTGGTCAGCAACTACGCGCCACTGCAGGCCCAGACCGGCTCCCCCGCCGTCCGCATCACCTGGATCGCGCTGAAGCTCGACCCCGAGCTGTGCCCGGAGGCGGTGGCCGCGCGCGGCGGCGGGCTGCTGGGGGCGCAGAAGTGCCTGGCGCGCTCCGCCGAGCACCTGTCGAGCCGGCTGACCGGCGCCGGGTTCCGGGCGAACGTGCTCACCGAGGAGGAGTTGACGGCCGCGATCGCCACGAGCGCGTGCGCCAACCCGATGGTGACGGCCCAGGCCGGGCGCGGCGAAGCGCCGCAGCGCAGGACCGAGGAGTCCAGCCGCAGCTGGCGTTGCGACAACCGCCGGCACACCACCTACTGGGTGCGCCGCTGGCCCCAGCTCGGGGGTCCCGGCGGTTCGCTGGCCCAACTGGTGGCGCAGCTGACCGCGGTTCCCGCGCTGGCGACGACGTTCAGCCTGACGCTGGCCAAGGGCGCGCAGCAGGATGTGACGATCACCGGTCACGTGCGGATCACCGGTCGCAGCAAGCAGGAACTCACCGACGCGCGGCGCGATCTTGAGCGTGCGGCGCAGCAGGCGCGGACCGGGCTCGCACGCCTGGACCGGGAACAACTCCCCGGCGTCCTGGCCACCCTGCCGCTCGGAGGTGCCCGCTGATGTCCACGACGACGACACCCACCCCGGCCGCCCCGGGGCTCGGTGAGCGGCTGCGCACCGGCTTCGGCCTGCTGGGTCCCCGCCATCCGCGGCACGCGCTGCCCGTGGAGCAGGCGGACTCGCTGACCCTGCCCATCGGGGACGACGGTGTGGTGGTCGGCGTCAACAGCGAGGGCGCGCCCGCCGTGCTCGGCGTCAACCGCCCCACGCCGTACGACATGGTGCTCATCGGCGGCCTGTGGACCGCGCAGGTCATGGCGCTGCGGTCCGCCGCCACCGGGGCACGGGTCGCCGTGGAGACCGGCCGGCCGCAGGCGTGGATGCAGATGGTGCACGCCATGGGCGGCGGGCAGAACGGGCTGTCCGTGTACGACGTGGGGCGGGTGCCCCCGCAGGGTGCCTCCGCCGGTACGCCGGTGCTGGTGGTGCGGGACTGCGGGATGCGGCCGCCGCGCGGACGGGTGGTGTCCGGGCCCTGGCAGTCGGTGCTGACGCTGCTGCCGTATCTGAGCCCGGTCGCGCCCCGGCTGTTGCGGCAGGCGCGGCTCGCCGGTATCCAGCGGGTCTCGCCGGACGAGGCGGCCGAACTGGGGCGCACGATGGGGCTGTCGCGGACCGAGGTGGAATCGCTGCCGGCGCTGCCCGACGGTGTCACCCTGTGGTGCACCGACCGTGACCGCCAGTATGTGCTGACCCAACCCACCGACGCCGAGATCGGATTGTTGGGCACGCCTCGCCGGATGGACTGAACTGCCCTTCCCCGTCCCTTTTGTTCACACCGTCACGGCGGCCGTGCGGGACGGGCGGGGCGTTTCCGGGCCCGCGGTGACCTGGTGGGCGGGCGCGGAGAGGCGGACGGGCCTGCCGAGGTGCGGCTCTTGGTGATTAGGCTGGGAGCGGGCGCGATGGCAGGACCCGTGAGCCGGGCGTCGGTGTCCCCGGGGGAGGGCCGGTGCATCGGACCGCCCGCACGACTACGGACGACTCGGTACGACACGACATGGTCGCCCCGGCACGGCATGAGGGTGCTCGACCACACCAGGAGGAACTGTGAGCAGCGATCGGGACGGGATGCGCGGGGGCTGGGACACACCCGGCGATGACCAGCCCGACGCGGAGGCCGTCGAGACCACCGGCGAGTTCACCATCGACTACGCTCCCCCCGCCTGGTACACGCAGAACGCGTCCGGTACGGCCGGCGGCTCGGGCGGTGCCGTGGGGGGCGGCGGTGCCGGCGGTTTCGCCGGGACCGCCGGCGAGCCGGCCGCTCCGGCCGCCCCGGCGGTGCCCTTTCCCGCGGGCTCGCCCGTTCCGGGTGTGACGCCGCCCCCGCCGGCCGCCCCGCCGGCGGGCACTCCGCCGCAGGGCACTCCGCCGCAGGGCACTCCGTACGGTCCGGCGCAGGGTGCGTCGTACGCGCCGCCGGCCGGTGAGCCGGTCGCGGTGCCGCGCCTGCCCGAGGGCTTCGAGCCCCAGCAGCCGCAGCAGGCGCAGCAGCCCCAGGCGACCCCGCAGGAGGCGGCGGCCGCCTCAGCCGGGGTCGAGCCGGAGACGGACAACGGGGATCTGGAGAGCGGGGCGACCATGCGGTTCTCCGCCGTCGCCCTGAAGCGCCAGATGGCCGAGATCGCCGAGCGCACGGCCGACGCCGGGACGCCGGCCCGGTCCGAGGACGGCGGTTCCGCGGACGGCGGGGCTGCGGCGGGCGACGAGAGCGCGGTGGATGCCTCGGCTGCCTCGGCCGCTGCGGAGGGCTCCGCCGGGGGCGCGGATGTGTCCGAGTCCGGCGGTGAAGCCGCCTCGCCGGAGGAGGCGGTGACAGGGGCCGACGGTTCCGTTGCCGACGGTTCCGCCGTGGACGGGGACGAGCACGAGCAGGCGTCGGCCGAGGGGTCGGAGCCCTCGGGTGCCGGCGACACCGCCGACGCCGGACAGGGCGGCACCGAGGAGGGCGGCGCCGACGCCGTACATCCCGAGGGGCCGGAGGACGCTGCCGCGGCCGTGCCGGTCCCCGGTGCGCCGGAGCCGGCGGACGCCGTGGCCCGTAGCAGTGCGCCGCAGGGCACGCCCGAGGACGGCGCCCCGGCCGGCACCGCCCCCGCCGACGCGGCCCAGCAGCCCAGCGGCCCGCAGTCCGCCCCCGCACAGCCCGGCGGCTACGGCTTCCCGCCGCCCGGCGCCCCGGAGTCCGGACCCGCCGCACCTCCCGCTGCCCCGGCCCCCCAGCCCGGCTGGACCCCGCCGCCCGCGCCGCAGCAGGGACTGCCCCCGCTGCCGCCGTCGTACCAGCCCGCCGCTCCGGCGCCCGCGGCTCAGTGGCCCGTACAGCCCGGGCCGCAGCCGGCCGCCCCGCAGCAGCCCGGGCCGTTGCCCGGTGAGCAGCCGCAGCCGCCGGCCGCCCAGGGCCCGGCCGGCGTGCCCGGCCAGCAGCCGCCGTTCCAGCCGCAGGCCCCGCAGCCCGCGCCCGCCGCGTGGCACCAGCCCCACCAGGCGCCGCACCAGCCCGGCCCAGCCGCCCACCGGCCCGGCGCACCCGTGCCGAGCCCGGCTCCCAACGCCCCCACCCCGCCGAGCGGTTACGGCTTCC
>NZ_BNBF01000006.1:304272-320891 GCF_014654935.1 Streptomyces capoamus | reverse complement strand
CGCAAGCCGGTGCCCCCAACCCCCCGGCGCAGCCCGGCGGTTACGGTTTCCCTCAGGCGTCGGCCCCGCAGCCGGCCCCCGGCGCCCCCACCCCGCCGAGCGGTTACGGTTTCCCGCCGCCGGGGGCGCCCAACGCGCAGCCGCAGCACGGTGGTTACGGCTTCCCCCAGTCCCCGCAGGCTCCGGAGTCCGCCGCCCCGGGCGCCGCCCAACCGCCGCAGACACCGCAGGCACCGCAGGCACCGCAGCCCCCGGTCGACCCGCGCTCCGGTGCCGCCTGGCCGCAGCCCGTGCAGCACGACCAGCGGCAGCCGACCAACCCCGGTGTCGCGCCGCTCGGTTACACCGCCGCCGTGGAGCTGTCCGCGGACCGGCTGCTCAACAACAAGAAGCAGAAGCCGAAGAGCGGGCGGCCCACGGCGGCGGGCGGCCGTTTCAAGCTCGGCGGCAAGAAGGAGGAGGCGGAGCGGCAGCGCAAGCTGGAGCTGATCCGTACGCCGGTGCTCTCCTGCTACCGGATCGCGGTCATCAGCCTCAAGGGCGGTGTCGGCAAGACCACGACGACCACCGCGCTCGGCTCCACGCTCGCCACCGAGCGTCAGGACAAGATCCTCGCCATCGACGCCAACCCGGACGCCGGTACGCTCGGGCGGCGGGTGCGCCGGGAGACCGGGGCCACCATCCGTGACCTCGTCCAGGCCATCCCGTACCTCAACTCGTACATGGACATCCGGCGGTTCACCTCCCAGGCCCCCTCCGGTCTGGAGATCATCGCCAACGACGTGGACCCGGCCGTCTCGACCACGTTCAACGACGATGACTACCGGCGCGCGATCGACGTGCTCGGCCGGCAGTACCCGGTCATCCTGACCGACTCCGGCACCGGCCTGCTGTACAGCGCCATGCGCGGGGTGCTGGACCTCGCCGACCAGCTCATCATCATCTCCACGCCGTCCGTGGACGGCGCGAGCAGCGCCAGTACGACGCTGGACTGGCTGTCCGCGCACGGGTACGCCGACCTGGTCTCGCGGTCCCTGACCGTCATCTCCGGGGTCCGCGAGACCGGCAAGATGATCAAGGTCGAGGACATCGTGTCGCACTTCGAGACCCGGACCCGCGGGGTCATCGTCGTGCCCTTCGACGAGCACCTGGCCGCCGGTGCCGAGGTCGACCTCGACATGATGCGGCCGAAGACGCGTGAGGCGTACTTCAACCTCGCCGCGATGGTCGCTGAGGACTTCATCCGCCACCAGCAGGCGCACGGCCTGTGGACCAGTGACGGCAACCCGCCACCGGTGGCCGCCCCGCCGATGCCGGGCCAGGCGGTACCGGGCCAGCCGTACGGCGCCGGGCAGCCGTATCCGCAGGCACCCGGTGAGCCGTATCCGCAGGCGCCGGGGCAGCCGTACCCCCAGGCGCCGGGGCAGCCCCACCCGCAGGCACCCGGTCAGCCCTACCCGCAGGCGCCGGGGCAGCCGTATCCGCAGGGCGCAGGTCAGCCGTACGCCCCGGGGCAGCAGCCGTATCCGCCGCAGCAGCCGTATCCCGGGGCGCAGCAGCCGTACCCGCAGGCGCAGCAGCCCGGCTACCCCCAGCCCGGCCAGCCGCAGCCTCAGGCCCAGCAACAGCCGCAGCCGCAGCCGCAGCCGCAGCCGCAGCCGCAGCCGGGTCAGCAGCCCCCGCAGGCCCCGCAGCCGCCGCAGCAGTAGGGCCACGGAAACGGCGAAGGGCGGCCGGTGCTCACCGCACCGGCCGCCCTTCGCGCTGCGGCGGGACTCAGCCCTGCGCCGCCACGATCTCCCGGCACCGCCGCACGTCCGCGGCCATCTGCTCCAGCAGGTCCTCCAGCGTGTCGAACTTCGCCTGGCCGCGCACGTAGGCGAGGAAGTCGACGGCGACGTGCAGGCCGTACAGGTCGAGGCCGACGCGGTCGATCGCGTACGCCTCCACCGTGCGCTCGGTGCCGTCGAACTGCGGGTTCGTGCCGACCGAGATGGCGGCCGGCATGGCCTCGCCCTGGGCGTGCAGATAGCCCGCGTACACGCCGTCGGCGGGGATGGCGGTGTGCGGGAGCGTCTCGACGTTGGCGGTCGGGAAGCCCAGCTCGCGGCCGCGCTGGGCACCGCGGACGACGACGCCCTCCACCCGGTGCGGGCGGCCCAGGATCTCGCGGGCGCCGGCGACGTCGCCCTCGGCCACCAGGCGGCGCGTCAGCGTGGAGGAGAAGGGCTCGCCGCCGCCCGCCTCACCGGTGACGTACAGGTCGACGACCTCGACCTCGAAGTCGTACACCTTGCCCTGCTCGGCGAGGAACTCGACGTTCCCGGCGGCCTTGTGGCCGAAGCGGAAGTTCGGGCCCTCCACGACCGCCTTGGCGTGCAGCTTGTCCACCAGGACCTTCACCACGAAGTCGGCGGGCGACAGCTTGGAGAACTCGGTGGTGAAGGGCAGGATCAGGACCGCGTCGACGCCCAGCCCGGCCATCAGTTCGGCACGGCGGTGGTGCGGGGCGAGCAGCGGCGGGTGGCTGCCGGGGCGGACGACCTCGCTGGGGTGCGGGTCGAAGGTGACGACGACGGCCGGGACGCCCAGTTCACGGGCGCGGTCGACGGCGTGCTTGATGATCAGCTGGTGGCCGCGGTGGACGCCGTCGTAGGAACCGATGGTGACGACGCTGCGCCCCCAGTCCTCGGGGATGTCCTCCAAGCCACGCCAGCGCTGCACTGTGACCGCTCCTCGAACCCTCGTCCGTGTCTGTCCTGACCTCGTTGTGCAGGTCTAAGGGTGCCATGCCGGATGCGCCGCACCGGCACCGGCATCGGCATGGGGACTGTGACGGGGCGCACGTTCCGGCGGGGCTCAGGCCGGTACGCGGACGCCCGCCAGGTTCTCGATCATGCGGCGGGTGCTGGGGCCGACCACGGCGGCCCAGTCGTCCGGGGCGTCCGTCAGCCAGCGGGCCATGCGGGCGGCGAAGCCGGGCACGTGCCGGCCCAGCTCGACCAGGCCGCGGTCGAACCGGGTGGCGCCCTCGGGTGTGCGGACGAGGAGCAGGCCGGTGCGGTGGACGAGGCCGCGGACCTCGGCCTCGCAGCCGCGGCAGCCGCGCCGGGGTTTCACCGCCGCGTGCAGGACCGCGTCCAGGACGGCCGGGTCCCGCTCCCGTGCCAGCAGGAACTCCAGCAGCTCCCGGCGGAGCGGGCGGGAGACGGGCGTACCGGGGGCGGCGAGGACGGTGGCGAGGGCCGCGCGGAGCTGCTCCGGACCGCCGTCGAGGAGGCCGGTGACGAGGGGCAGCAGGACCGGGCGGGCGGTGGGGCCCTGTTCGAGACGGTGGTCGAGGTGGTCCGCGACGTGTCCGGCGATGTCCGGGCGCAGTCGCACCGCACCTCGCAGCAGGGCGGCGATCCGGGGGGCGAGGGACGGGGTGGTGACCTCGGCGAGGCCGTCCAGCACCGCCCTGGTCCCCGCACCGCCGGCGTCGGGAGCCCCCAGCCGGGCACGGAAGGCCTCCAGGACCGGTTCCGGGTGCGTGGCCAGGGCCGGGGCCAGGACGCCCGGCGGGAACTGCGGGTCGCCCTCGGCGAAGTGCCGCAGCGCGGCGGCCAGGTACCGGTCGCGGGTGTGCGGGTCGCGGACCAGCAGGGCCAGGGCGCCGCCGTGCAGGGTGCGGTCGGCGGGGCGGGCGAGCAGGGCGAGGGCCGCCCGGCGCAGTAGCTCGCGGTCGGCGGCCGAGCGGACGTGCGGGGCGGCGCGCAGCCCGTACGCCACCGCCGCCACCCGGCGGGCGGGCCGCTCGTCGTGCGCCCAGCGGTCGACCGCGCGGCAGACGGCCGACGGCTCGTCCTCGGCGAGGACGGCGAGCAGCTCGCCGGCTCGCCGGTGGGCGCAGGCGACCAGCACCTCGGTGAGATCGTCCGGGGCGGCGTGCCGGTGGGTGTGCAGCAGCGCCTGGGCGGCAGTGGCCACGGTGGCGTGCGGGGTCGCGGGCAGCGGCCGTTCGTCGGCGAACCAGCGGGTGAGCAGGGGCCGTACGACGGCGGGGGCGGCGGCGAGCAGCCCGGCCACGGCGTCCAGGTGGCGGTCTTCGGCCACGGGGGGTGCCGGATCGGCCAGTACGAGGCGGCGCAGCAGGTCCAGGCGCTCGGCGTCGGGGACGGGCAGCGCGGTCCAGAAGGCGGGACGGAGGTCGGCCGGTACCGTCCGCCCGGCGTGACGCCAGGCGACGACACGGTCGGCGAGCAGGCGCAGCACCTCGGTGTACGGCGTGCCGTCCGGGACCTGCCGCAGGGTCCGGGCGAGCAGCCGGGCGGCCCACCAGGAGCCGCTGTCGCGGTCCAGCGCCTCGACCAACTCCAGCAGCCGTCCGGCCAGTTGCCGGGGGCCCTGCTGGCGGCCCAGCAGCAGCAGGGCCTGGACGACCGGGCCGACGCGGTGGTGCGGCACCGGGACCGGGCAGCCGCTGCCGGACGGCTCGGCGGGGTGGTGCACCAGGACGCGCAGGGCCTCGTCCAGGTCCAGGTGCGTGCCCTGGATCCAGTCGGCCAGCTCCTCGTGGGCGAAGCGGTAGCCGTCGCCGGCCGGCACCAGGAGGCCTTCGGTGAGGACGGCGGAGGCCCAGCCGGTACCGCCGCCGAGCCGGGCCGGGGCGGGTCCCCACGGGAACAGTTCCTCGAACGACTCCCGGTCCAGCTCGCCCTGGTCCGCGCCGAGGCTGCGCCGGGCGGCCTCGTGCACCTGCCCGGCCACCCGTGCCGCCAGCCGGCGTACGGCCGTACCGCGCAGGCCGGCGGCCGCGGCAAGGCGGACCGCGACGCGCAGGCACATCAGGTCGAGGTGGGCCGCGAACACGTCGTCCCGGTCGACGGGTCCCGCCGGCGGCGCGTCGGGTACGGCGGCCCGGACCTCGGCCAGCAGCCGCAGCGCCAGCGGGTGCCCCGCGTCCCGCTCGGCGAGCATCCCGTCCGGAATCCCGTACCGGGCCCGCGCCCGCCGGGCCTCCTCACCGGTGAAGTCACCGAGCCGGACGCAGGTCGGAAGCGGGTCCGCGGGCGCGCGGGGCGGGTCCGCCGGAGCGGGGGACGGCTCCGGCGCAGCGGGGGACGGCTCCGCCGCAGCGCGGTGCGGCCGCCCTTGGTGCCCCGGCGCGCCGGGGGGTGCTGGGGAGAGGCCGGCCGACGGGTCCCCGGCGGCCGGGGCACAGGGGCCGGTCGGCGCGCGCGTCCCGGCCCAGGCGCTCCAGCCGGCGTCCTCAACCGGGACTGGGGCGTCGGCCAGCGGGGCGGAGGGGTCGGCCACCACCGGGACAGCAACACCAGCCGCCGGGACCGGGGTGTCCGCCACCGGGAGGGAATCACCGGCCGCCGGGCCGTGAGCACCGGCCACCGGACCGCCAATGCCGAGCACCGGACCACCAGCGCCGCCCACCGGACCGCCGGCGCCGGCCCCCGGCACAAAAGCACCGGCCACCGGACCAGAGGCGTCGGCCCCCGGCCCGGAGGCGTCGGGCACCGGGTCGGCGGTGGCCGTGGGCGTCGGCGGATGGAGGAGGTCTGCGGGGAACGCGTTGCCGGTGTGTTCCCAGTGTTCCTCGCGGCAGGCCACCACCAGGCGTGCCCCCGTCTCGCGCAGCCAGTCCGCCGTGCCCCGGGCCCAGGCGGGCAGGCGGTGGGCGAGGACGGGGGGCATCTCCTCGGGGCCGTCGAGGAGGAGCAGGAGCGGGCGGCCGGCCCGGGCGGCGCGGTGGGCCAGGTGCTCCGGGCCGATGTCGCCGAGGTCCTCGGGCCGCACCCGGCGGGCGGCGGCGACGATCCGGGCGGCGCGCTCCAGGGCGCGCCGGGCGGCGTCGGCCACCGAGCCGTCGGTCTCCTCCAGGTCGGCGCCGCGCAGCCACAGCGTGGGGGCGGGCCGCTCGCCCCGGGCGCGGCGGGCGGCGAGCGCCGCGAGTTCCGTCGTACGGCCGCTGCCGGGGTCGCCCACCAGCCCGAGCACGGCCCGGTCGCCGGTGGTGAAGGCGGTCAACTCGCTGAGGACACCGGTGCGTTCGAGCGGCTCGACGGCGTACGGGTGGCCGCTGAGGGTGTCCGGGGGTCCGTCCTGGACGACCGAGGTGGTGGTCAGCTGGAGGATGCCGGCGAGGTTGAGGTCGGCGCCGTAGGCGGGGACGGTGGCCGCGTTGCGGGCGAGGACGTCGGCGAGGGCGCCGTCGGCGGGCCGCAGCGGTACCGCGAAGCCCGCGTCGCGCTCGGCGGTGCGCAGGGCGGTGCCGAGGACGCCGAGGACGGCGCCGGTGCGGGCGTCCAGCACCGGTCCCCCGGCCGCGCCGCCGCCGAGCCGGAGCGCGTCCCGGCCGGCCGTGCCGATGGCCAGCTCCAGCACGTCGTCCAGCAGGTGGAAGCCGTCGGTGGCGGTGTAGGAGACCTCGGTGGCGGCCAGCACCCGTGCCTCCCGCCAGCAGCCGGCGGCGACCTGGACGTAGGTGCCGGCGGCGATCCGCTCCCGCACGGTCAGCGGCAGCGGGTCCACGCCGAGGCCCTCGGTGCGCACCAGGGCAAGGTTGAGGGCGGGCAGCGGGGTGACCGCGTCGGTGGTGACCACGCAGGTGCGGTCCCCGGGGGCGTGCAGCACCAGCCGGGGCAGGCCGTCGACGGTCTCGTGGCTGGTGAGCAGGGTGCCCTGGTGGTCGGCGAGGAAGCCGTACCCGCGCGGGCGCCCGGCCAGGTCCCGGATCCGGACCAGGGCGGTGTCGGCGTCGGCACCGCCGGCTGCGGCCCGCACTCCCCGGTCCGCGCCCAGTCCGTCGGCCGCGCCGTCCCCGTACCCGTGCGTGCACTGCCCGGACGGCTGCTCCCCGCACGCCCGTTCCTGCTCCCGGCGCCCGCCTCCGGTGCGCGGGCCCCGTTCCGCCATGGCCATACCTCCCCGCCCGCTGTCCCCGTGACCTGTCCCCGACGGTAGGCGGGTGATGATCGACGGGACAGATCGTGCGGTGAACGCGCCCCCTTCCGCTCCCCCCGTTCACTCCGAGCGCCTGCCCGGTCGGGTGAATCGGCGGGGGCCGCTGGATAACCCTAGGGGTGGGGGAACCGAGGGGGGACCGTGGAGCGGCGGCAAGGACACGACCGGTGGCCGGCCGCCGCTCCACGGCAGGATCAGCCGGCGTCGGCGCCCGCGGCAGGACCGGCCCGGGCCGCCGGGCCGGGGTCAGCCGAAGACGGCCAGGCTCTTGGCCTTGCCCCGGTGCTCCTCGACCAGCGCCAGGAAACGGCCCTCGGGGTCGAACACGGCCACCGCACCGGCGCCCGCGTACTCGTCGGGGATCTCCAGCCGGACGCCGTTCAGCAGCAGCCGGGCCCGCTTGCCGTCGACGTCCCAGCGCGGGAACGCGGCGGTGGCGGCCTCGGCGATCGGCATCACGGTCAGCTCCTGCTGGAGCTGGTCCAGCGTCTTGGCCGCGTCCAGCTTGTACGGTCCCACGCGCGTGCGGCGCAGCGCGGTGAGGTGGCCGCCGACGCCGAGGCCGGCGCCGAGGTCGCGGGCGAGGGCGCGGATGTAGGTGCCGGAGGAGCAGACCACCGACACGACCAGGTCGAGCACGGGCGTGCCGTCCTCGGCGACCGCGTCCCGGACGTCGTACACCGTGAAGGAGGAGATGGTCACCGGGCGGGCGGGGATCTCGAAGTCCTCGCCGTCCCGGGCCCGCTTGTACGAGCGCACGCCGTCGATCTTGATGGCGCTGACCTTGGACGGCACCTGCATGATGTCGCCGGTGAGCTTGGCGATGCCTTCGTCGATGGCGTCCCGGGTCACCTTCGAGGCGTCGGTGGACGAGGTGATCTCGCCCTCGGCGTCGTCGGTGAGGGTGTTATGGCCCAGGCGGACGGTGCCCAGGTACTCCTTCTCGGTGAGCGCGAGGTGCCCGAGGAGCTTGGTGGCGCGTTCGACCCCGAGGACCAGGACGCCGGTCGCCATGGGATCGAGGGTGCCGGCGTGGCCGACGCGGCGGGTCCGGGCGATCCCGCGCATCTTGGCGACCACGTCGTGCGAGGTGAAGCCCGACGGCTTGTCGACGATGACGAGGCCGTCGGGCGGGGTGGGCTTGCTGGTCATTCGGCGGCGTCGTCCGTCTCGTCGTCTTCGTCGCCCGGCTTGCGGTACGGGTCCGCCTCGCCGGCGTACTTGGCGCCCGCGGACACCTCGCGCACCTTCTCGTCGGACTGGCGCGCCCTGTCGAGGAGGTCCTCGATGGTCCGGGCGGTGTCCGGCAGGGCGTCGGCCACGAAGGTGAGGGTGGGGGTGAACTTCACACCCGCCGCCGCTCCCACGGCCGAGCGGAGGACGCCCTTGGCGCTCTCCAGGCCCGCCGCCGCGGCCTGCCGCTCCTCGTCGTCGCCGTAGACCGTGTAGAAGACGGTCGCCTCCCGCAGGTCACCCGTGACCCGGGTGTCCGTGATGGTGACGTGTGAGCCGAGCCGCGGGTCCTTGATCCCGCGCTGCAGCTTCTGGGCCACCACCTCCCGGATGAGGTCCGCCAGCCTTTTAGCCCGCGCGTTGTCGGCCACTGGTCCGTCTCCCGTTCTTTCTTCTTGCTTGCGTTTCGTGGTCAGTCGTCGTCGCCGTGGAAGCGCCGTCGCACGGACAGCAGTTCCACCTCGGGGCGGCCGGCGACCAGCCGTTCGCACCGGTCCAGTACGTCCGTGACGTGCGCCGGGTCGCCGGAGACCATGGCGAGGCCGATGATCGTTCGCCGGTGGAGGTCCATGTGGTCCACCTCGGCCGCGCTCACGGCGTACTTCCGCTGGAGTTCGGCGACGATCGGGCGGACGACGGAGCGCTTCTCCTTCAGCGAGTGGACGTCGCCGAGGAGGAGGTCGAAGGACAGAGTCCCCACGTACATGTGTGTAACCGGTTCACCCGCCGGTACGGGATCGATGGCCCCGGGTCCGTGTGGCCGGGGACATCAAGAACGGTACCGCGTACCCGCCGGTGACTCGACAGGGTTTCGGCACCGTGGGCCGCGGCCGCGCCCGGGGCCGGAGCCCCGGGAACGGCCGGGCTGGCCGGCGGCACGTGCGTGCCGCCGGCCAGCCCTGTCACCGTCGGTCGTGTTACGACCGCGGCTTCTCGCGCATCTCGTACGTCGCGATGACGTCGTCGACCTTGATGTCGTTGAAGTTGCCGAGGTTGATACCGCCCTCGAACCCTTCGCGGATCTCGGTGACGTCGTCCTTGAAGCGACGCAGACCGGAGATGGTGAGGTTCTCCGCGACCACCTTGCCGTCGCGGATGAGGCGCGCCTTGGTGTTGCGCTTGACCTCGCCCGACCGGACCAGGACACCGGCGATGTTGCCCAGCTTGGACGACTTGAAGACCTCGCGGATCTCCGCCGTACCGAGCTCGACCTCCTCGTACTCCGGCTTGAGCATGCCCTTGAGGGCCGCCTCGATCTCCTCGATCGCCTGGTAGATGACCGAGTAGTACCGGACGTCCACACCCTCGCGCTCGGCCATCTGCGCCGCGCGGCCGGCCGCGCGGACGTTGAAGCCGATCACGATGGCGTCGGAGCCCATCGCCAGGTCGATGTCGGACTCCGTGACCGCACCGACACCGCGGTGCAGGACGCGGATGTCGACCTCTTCGCCGACGTCCAGCTGGAGCAGGGAGGACTCCAGGGCCTCGACGGAACCAGAAGCGTCACCCTTGATGATCAGGTTCAGCTGCTGGACCTCGCCGGCCTTGAGCACCTTGTCCAGGTCCTCCAGCGAGACACGGCGCGT
Organism: Streptomyces capoamus; assembly: GCF_014654935.1. Classification (GTDB taxonomy): domain Bacteria; phylum Actinomycetota; class Actinomycetes; order Streptomycetales; family Streptomycetaceae; genus Streptomyces; species Streptomyces capoamus. The sequence continues at coordinate 311,115 of NZ_BNBF01000006.1, read as the reverse complement.
GCGCTTGGCGAAGGCCGCGTTGCGCTCGCGGGCGGCGCGCTTCTCGGCGATCTGACGGGCCGTACGGTCCTCGTCGACCACCAGGAAGTTGTCGCCCGCACCCGGGACGTTGGTCAGGCCCAGGACCTGGACCGGCGTCGAGGGACCGGCCTCGGCGACGTTGTTGCCGTTGTCGTCGAGCATGGCGCGCACACGGCCATAGGCGTCGCCCACGACCATCGTGTCGCCGACCCGCAGGGTGCCTCGCTGGACGAGGACCGTCGCCACGGCACCACGGCCGCGGTCGAGACGGGACTCGATCGAGATGCCCTGCGCGTCCTGGTGCGGGTTGGCCCGCAGGTCGAGCGAGGCGTCGGCCGTGAGGATCACGGCCTCCAGCAGCGAGTCGATGTGCAGACCCTGCTTGGCGGAGATGTCGACGAACATGGTGTCGCCGCCGTACTCCTCGGCCACCAGGCCGTACTCGGTCAGCTGACCGCGCACCTTGGTCGGGTCGGCACCCTCGACGTCGATCTTGTTGACCGCGACCACGATCGGCACGTCGGCCGCCTTGGCGTGGTTGAGCGCCTCGACCGTCTGCGGCATGACGCCGTCGTTGGCCGCGACGACCAGGATCGCGATGTCGGTCGACTTCGCACCACGGGCACGCATGGCGGTGAACGCCTCGTGACCCGGGGTGTCGATGAAGGTGATCTTGCGCTCTTCGTCGTTGACCTCGGTCGCGACCTGGTAGGCACCGATGTGCTGGGTGATGCCGCCGGCCTCGCCCGCGATGACGTTCGTCTTGCGGATCGCGTCGAGCAGTCGGGTCTTGCCGTGGTCGACGTGACCCATGACGGTGACGACCGGCGGGCGGACCACCAGGTCCTCCTCGTCGCCCTCGTCCTCGCCGAACTCGATGTCGAAGGACTCGAGCAGCTCACGGTCCTCCTCCTCGGGGCTGACGATCTGAACCGTGTAGTTCATCTCGCCCGCGAGGAGCTGCAGCGTCTCGTCGGAGACGGACTGCGTGGCCGTGACCATCTCGCCGAGGTTCATCATGACCGCGACGAGCGACGCCGGGTTGGCGTTGATCTTCTCCGCGAAGTCGGTGAGCGACGCGCCGCGGGAGAGGCGGATGGCCTCACCGTTGCCGCGCGGCAGCATCACGCCGCCGACGCTCGGGGCCTGCATGGCCTCGTACTCCTGGCGCCTCTGCCGCTTCGACTTGCGGCCACGGCGCGCGGGACCGCCGGGACGGCCGAAGGCGCCCTGCGTGCCACCACGACCACCGGGACCACCCGGACGACCGCCGAAGCCGGGACGGCCACCGCCGCCACCGCCGGGACCACCCGGACGGCCGGCGAAACCGCCGCCACCGCCACCGGGACCGGCAGGACGGCCGGCGAAGCCGCCGCCACCGCCACCGGGACGGCCGGCGAAGCCGCCGCCACCGGGACGACCGCCGCCGCCACCGGGACGACCGCCGCCGCCACCGGGGCCACGGCCGCCGGGGCCACCGCCCGGACGCGGGCCCGCAGCGGGACGCTGCGGCATCATGCCGGGGTTCGGACGCGGGCCGCCGGGACCGCCGCCGGGACGGGGACCGCCCTGCGGACGCGGCATCGAGCCCGGGGTCGGGCGGGGACCGCCCGCAGCCTGCGGACGCGGACCGCCGCCCTGGGCGCCGGGCGCCTGCGGACGGGGACCGGCGCCGGGGGCACCGCCGGGACCGGGACGCGGGCCGCCCTGCGGGCGCGGGGCCTGCGGGCGGGCCATGCCGGCGTTGCCGCCGGAGGTGAAGGGGTTGTTGCCCGGGCGCGGACCGGCCGGACGGGCGCCCGGACGGGCACCCTGGCCACCGGGGCGCGCAGCGCCCTGGCCCGGACGGCCGGACTGGCCCTGGCCACCGGCGGCCGGACGGCCACCGGGCTTCGGGGCACCGGGACGGGCGCCGGGACGCGGACCCTGGGCGGCCGGAGCCTGCGGGGTCTGCGGGGTCTGCGCGGCCGGGGCGGCCGGCGGAGCGGTGAACTCCGGGGCGGCCGGGGCCGGGCGCGGCGCGGGCTTGGGACCCGGCACCGGACGCGGGCCGGAAGCGGCCGGCGCGGGCGCCGAGGGGGCCGACGGGGCGGCCGGCTGCTGGGCAGCGGGCGCCGTCGGGGGCTTGGGGGCAGCCGGCCTGGGGGCCGGGGCAGCCGGACGTGCCGCCTGCGCCGGGGCGGGCGCGGCGGGCTTGGGGGCGGCCTTGCGGGGGGCGGGCTTGCCGGCGGACTTGCCGTTGCCACCGCCCTGGAAGGCGTCGGTCAGCTTGCGTACAACCGGCGCTTCGATGGTCGAAGACGCCGAACGGACGAATTCACCGAGTTCCTGGAGCTTGGCCATGACGGCCTTGCTCTCGACACCGAACTCCTTGGCGAGTTCGTATACCCGGACCTTAGCCACTTCGCTCCTTTGAGGTCCGGGTGAAGCCGGACCGTCGCTAGTTCATGGGCGTACTCATCGCGTACTCATCGAGTGCTCATCGCAATCTCGACCTGCTTTCGACTCGCGAGGTACCAGGCCGCACGGGGTTCCGTACGGCTCGTCTTACGGCGTTGCCTGCTCGGCAACTGTTGTCTGCTCGACGTATCGGCGCAACGCCTTTGTGTCGAGCGGTCCCGGGACGCGCAGTGCCCGCGGGAACGCCCGGCGGCGTACCGCCTGGTCGAGACAGACCAGGGCGGGGTGCACATACGCACCCCGGCCGGGCAGCGTACCGCGAGGATCGGGGACGCACGCGTCCCCGCTCTTCACGATCCGCAGGAGATCGGTCTTGGCCGCTCGCTCCCGGCACCCCAGACAGGTGCGTTCCGGGCGTACTCGGGTGGGCGTCCGGCCAGACACAGCTAAGTCTACCTCCCCGTACCGACCTCACCCCTTTGGGGCAAGAATCGAACGGTCGTTGTCGTGATCTCAACGCCGGTCGGCTTGGATCTATTCCCCGGCGCCCGCTTCTACTCCCCGGCCTGCTCGGTGTCGGGCCGGATGTCGATCCGCCAGCCGGTGAGGCGGGCGGCGAGACGGGCGTTCTGGCCCTCCTTGCCGATCGCCAGCGACAGCTGGTAGTCCGGCACGGTCACCCGCGCGGAGCGGGCGGCCATGTCCACGACCTCCACCTTGCTCACCCGAGCGGGTGACAGGGCGTTCGCCACCATCTCGGCCGGGTCGTCCGACCAGTCGACGATGTCGATCTTCTCGCCGTTCAGCTCGCCCATCACGTTGCGCACCCGGCCGCCCATGGGGCCGATGCAGGCGCCCTTGGCGTTCAGGCCCGAACGGGTGGACCGTACGGCGATCTTGGTGCGGTGACCGGCCTCACGGGCGATCGCGGCGATCTCGACCGAGCCGTCGGCGATCTCGGGCACCTCCAGGGCGAAGAGCTTCTTCACCAGGTTCGGGTGCGTCCGGGAGAGCGTCACGGACGGGCCGCGAACACCCTTGGCCACCCGGACGACGTACGACCGCAGGCGCATGCCGTGCGGGTAGGTCTCCCCGGGGACCTGCTCCTGCACCGGCAGGATGGCCTCCAGCTTGCCGATGTCCACCAGCACGTTCTTCGGGTCGCGGCCCTGCTGGACCACACCGGTGACGATGTCGCCCTCGCGGCCGGCGTACTCGCCGAGCGTCGCGTCGTCCTCGGCGTCGCGCAGCCGCTGCAGGATCACCTGCTTGGCGGTGGTCGCGGCGATACGGCCGAAGCCGGACGGGGTGTCGTCGAACTCGCGGGGCTCCTGCCCCTCGGCGAGGTCCTCGGGGTCCTCCTTCGCCCACACGGTCACATGCCCGGTCTCCCGGTTGAGCTCCACGCGCGCGTGCCGGCGGCTTCCCTCGGTGCGGTGGTACGCGATGAGGAGGGCCGACTCGATCGCCTCGACCAGCAGGTCGAAGGAAATCTCCTTCTCCCGAACCAAGCCCCGCAGGGCGCTCATGTCGATGTCCACGGCTACGCCTCCTCCTCTTCCTTCAGGTCCTTCTCGACCTTGTCGTCCTGGACGTCCTTGACGTCCTTGCGGTTGAACTCGACCTGCACGCGCGCCCTGGCGATCTCGGAGAAGCCGAGCCTGCGGGTCGTGGCCTTGCGGCCCTTGACTCCGGGCACCTCGACGTCGATGCCCTCGTCGTCGGCCTCGACGATCCGGGCGACCAGCTCGCCGCCCTCGCCGCCCTCGGCGAGCTGGAACTTCACGAGCCGGCCGGTCGCGCGCACGAAGTGCCGGTGCTCGGTGAGAAGGCGCTCCGCGCCGGGGGTTCCGACCTCCAGGTCGTAGGCGGCGTCACCCATCGCGTCGGTCTCGTCGAGCTTCGCCGAGAGCGCACGGCTCACATCGGCGATGGCGTCCAGATCGGCTCCGGAGTCGGAGTCGACGACCACGCGCAGCACCCGCTTGCGTCCGACGGAGTCCACGGCGATCTCTTCGAGATCCAGCCCCTGGGAGGTGACGAGCGGTTCGAGCAGCTCTCGCAGCCTCTCGCTCTGGGTGGTGCTCATCCGGGTGACTCCTCGGCCGCGTGTGCTGTTGTGGGATGGGTCGCGCGTCTGGTCAAAGGGTATCCGGTCGCGGAGGGTGTTGCTGTCCCCTCCAGGGGTGTGTGAGCCGGTGACGTGAAGCGAGGGGGCGCGCGGGTACCGTGATCACCGGCGGGCCGGGTCCCGCCCGTGTGTTCGTACGAGCCCCCGAGGACGTCGCCGTGCCGTACCCCCCTTCGTCGCGCATCCCCCCGGGACCGCGCAGAAGATCCCTGCTCGCCTCGGCCGCCGGGGCCGCCCTCCTCACGGGCTGCTCGGCCGGGTCCGACGACGGCGGCACGGGTCCGTCGGCCGCCGCCCGGGCACGCGCGCGTGCGGCCCGGGACAGCCGGGGGCTGCTCGGGCACTACGACGCGGTGCTCGCCGCGCACCCGGGGCTGGCGGAGCGGCTGCGCCCGCTGCGGGCGCAGGTCGCGGCGCACGCGGCGGCCTTCGAGGAGGGCACCACGGCCACGGCGTCCGCCACGGCCACGGCCTCCGGCACGGGCACGGCGTCCGCGTCCGCCGTCGCCGTGCCGGCCGGTGAGAAGGAGGCCGTCGCGGGGCTGGCCGGCGCCGAGCGGGCCCTCGCCGACCGGCGGGCCGGGGAGCTGCTGAAGGTGCCGGGCGAGCTGGCGCGGCTGCTGGCGTCGGTCGCGGCCGCCGGGGCCGCGCACGCGTACCTGCTGACGGAGGGAGCCAGGTGAGCGACGGGACGGAGCTGACCGCGCTGCAGGCGGCGCTGGCGGCGGAGCACGCGGCGGTGTACGGGTACGGCGTCGTCGGCGGACGCGTCGAGGAGCGGCGGCGGAGCGAGGCACGGGCCGCCTACGACGCGCACCGCGCACGCCGGGACGCGCTGGTGCGCGCCGTGCGCGACCTGGGCGGCAGCCCGGTCGCCGCGGACGCCGGGTACGCGCTGCCGTTCCCGGTCCAGGACGGGACGGCGGCGGTACGACTGGCCGCGCGGCTGGAGGAACGGCTGGCCGGGGCGTACTCCGACCTGGTGCGGGCGGCCACCGGCGCGCGGCGGGCCGACGCGGCCGGGGCACTGCGGGAGGCCGCGGTGCGGGCGGTGCGCTGGAGCGGGGAGGGCGTAGCCTTCCCTGGGCTCGCCGAACGGTCGGACGGGCGGACGGGCGTGGCCGGTACGACGCCCTCGCCCGCGACGCCCACGCCCACGACGCCCTAGCCACCGGCCGGGCGACTCCGCCGCGGGGACGGCCCCGGAGCAGTCCCGGCAGGGCGCGGCAGACGCCGCAGGACGCGACAGGAAGGGAACGACTCGCGCATGGCTTTCGAAGCACCGCAGCGCCTGGTGCGGGCGCTCGGTGAGACCGCACCGGCCGGGGACGACTGGCTGGCGCGGCTGCCCGCGGCGGCCGAGCGGGCCGTCGCCCGGCGCGAGTTGTCGGTCGAGCGGGTGCAGGTGCCCGGCGGGCGCAGCAGCCTGGTCGTGCTGGTGCGGCAGGCCGACGGCACCCCGGCCGTACTGAAGCTGGCGCCGCCGCGGGCCCGGCCGGAGGGCGAGCGGGCGGCGCTGGCGCACTGGGGCGGGCTGGGCGCCGTACAGCTGCTGGAGACCGGGGCGCAGGACGGGGCGCTGCTGCTGGAGCGGCTGCACCCGGACGTGTCGGTCCGGTCGCTGCCGGAGGCCAAGGCCCTGCTGGAGGCGGCCGGGACGCTGCGCCGGCTGTGGGTCGAACCGCCAGCCGGGTACGCCTTCGAGACCGTCGCCGAGCGCACCGGACGGCAGGCGGTGGCGATGCGGGCGGGCGCCGGGGCCGACCCGGAGGCGGCGCCCCTGGTGGAGTCGGCGCTGGCGGCCCGCGAGGAGCTGCTGGCCGCGCCGCCGGAGCAGTTGCTGCTGCACGGCACCTTCCGGCAGAGCAAGGTACTGGCCGGGGACCGGATGCCCTGGCTGGCGGTGGGCCCGGACCCGGTGGTCGGCGAGAGCGCCTTCGATCTGGCCCGGCTGGTCCGGGACCGGGTGGAGGACCTCATCGCGACGCCGTCCGGGCCGGCCACCACCCGGCGGCGGATCAAGCGGCTCGCCGAGTCGCTGGAGGTGGACCAGGAACGGCTGCGCGGCTGGACGCTGTTCCGGGCGGTGGAGTCCGGGGTGCGCGCCCGGCGGGTCGGCCGGGAGAAGGACGCGGAGCTGCTGCTGGAGTTCGCGGCCTGGCTGTAGGCCACGGACCGGCCCACCCGGTCGCCGGGGGCGGCACCTGTCTTCGGGACCGGCTCACCTGCCGGGTCGGGGCCCGCACCGGTCACCGGCGGCGGCCGGAGTTCCGCGCGGGGCCCGGGACGGG
>NZ_BNBF01000006.1:289307-304231 GCF_014654935.1 Streptomyces capoamus | reverse complement strand
CGAGCCGCAGGTCCGCGTTCGAGGTGGCGCAGCCTGCCTCCGCCGGACGCTCGCACAGGGAAGGAACGCGGCCCGGGTACCCGTCACCTGGCCGGTGCCGCTGACGGCGCCGGACGGGCGGAAACCGGGCGTGCGGGGCCACGCGCGGGCGGTGATCGGACGCTCGACCCCGCGACGCTGCACCCGCCGGCACCGGCACCGCGGTCCACCGACCTCCGCCAGGTCGGCGTTCGAGGTGGCGCAGCCTGCCTTCGCCGGACGCTCGCACCGGGAAGGACGCGGCCCGGGTACCCGTCACCTGGCCGGGGCCGCTGACGGCGCCGGACGGGCGGAAACCGGGCGTCCGGGGCCGCGCGGGGCCCGGGACGGGCGAGCCGCAGGTCCGCGTTCGACATGGCGCAGCCTGCCTTCGCCGGACGCTCGCCCCGGGAAGGAGCGCGGTCCGGGTGCCCGGTCGCCTGGCCGGGCTGCCGACGGCGCCGGACGGACGGAACCCGGGCGTCCGGGGCCACGCGGGCGGGAACCGGACGGTCGGCACCGCGGCGCCGCACCCGCCGGGACCGGCACCGCCGTTCACCGACGTCCGACCCGGCGGCCGGAGTTCCGCACGGGGCCCGGGACGGGCGAGCCGCGGGTCGGCGTTCGAGGTGGCGGAGTCTCCCTTCGACGGACGCTCGCCCCGGGAAGCGGCTCGGCCCGGGTGCCCGGTCACCGCCGGGGCCGATAGCGCGGTCCACCGACCTCCCACCACTGCCCCCGCCCTCGCGGGCGGGGGCGGGGAGGGGTCGTCGGTCAGGCCGTGAGGCGGGCGATCGCTTCCTCGACCGGGAGTTCCTCGCGCTCGCCGGTCCTGCGGTCCTTCAGCTCCACGACGCCCTCGCCGGAACGGCGGCCGGCCACCAGGATCTGCGGCACGCCGATCAGCTCGGCGTCGGTGAACTTCACGCCCGGGGAGACCCCGGCCCGGTCGTCCACCAGGACGCGGACGCCCGCGGCGGCGAGCTTGCCGGCGACGTCGAGGGCCAGCTCGGTCTGCAGGGCCTTGCCCGCGGCGACGACGTGCACGTCGGCCGGGGCGACCTCCTTGGGCCACACCAGGCCCTTGTCGTCGGCGGTCTGCTCGGCGAGCGCGGCGACGGCACGGGAGACGCCGATGCCGTAGGAGCCCATGGTGACGCGGACGGGCTTGCCGTTCTGGCCGAGGACGTCCAGCTTCAGGGCGTCGGTGTACTTGCGGCCCAGCTGGAAGATGTGGCCGATCTCGATGGCGCGGTCCAGCTTCAGGCCGGTGCCGCACTTCGGGCAGGGGTCGCCGTCCTGCACGACCACGACGTCCACGTAGGCGTCGACCTCGAAGTCCCGGCCCGCGACGACGTTCTTCGCGTGCGTGTGCTCCTTGTTGGCACCGGTGATCCAGGAGGTGCCGGGGGCCACGCGCGGGTCGGCGATGTACGTGACCTTCTCCCCCAGGCCCTGCGGTCCGACGTAGCCCCGGACCAGGTCGGAGCGCTCGGCGAAGTCGGCCTCGGTGACCATCTCGACGGCGGCCGGGGCGAAGTGCGCCTCGACCTTGTCCATGTCCACCTCACGGTCACCGGGCACGCCCACGGCGACGATCTCGCCGTCCACCTTGACCAGCAGGTTCTTCAGCGTGGCGGAGGCGGGGACGCCGAGCGAGGCGGCCAGGGTCTCGATGGTCGGGGTGTCGGGGGTCGGGATCTCCTCGAGCGCGGGCACGGCCGAGCCGTCGGCCGGCTTCAGCTCGTACGTGATCGCCTCCGTGTTGGCGGCGAAGTCGCAGTTCGGGCAGTCCGCGAAGGTGTCCTCGCCGGCCTCGGCGGGGGCGAGGAACTCCTCGGACTTGGAGCCGCCCATGGCGCCGGCGGTGGCGGCGCAGATGCGGTAGTCGAGGCCGAGGCGCTCGAAGACGCGCTGGTAGGCCTGGCGGTGCAGGGCGTACGACTTCGCGAGGCCCTCGTCCTCCGTGTCGAAGGAGTACGAGTCCTTCATCAGGAACTCACGGCCGCGCAGGATGCCGGCGCGGGGGCGGGCCTCGTCGCGGAACTTGGTCTGGATCTGGTAGAGGATCACCGGCAGGTCCTTGTAGGACGTGCACTGGTCCTTGACCAGGAGGGTGAAGATCTCCTCGTGGGTGGGGCCGAGGAGGTAGTCGCCGCCCTTGCGGTCCTTGAGCCGGAACAGTTCCTGGCCGTACTCGTCCCAGCGGCCGGTGGCCTCGTAGGGCTCGCGCGGCAGCAGGGCGGGCAGCGAGACCTCCTGGGCGCCGATGGCGTCCATCTCCTCGCGGACGATGCGCTCGACGTTGGCGAGGACCTTCTTGCCGAGGGGCAGCCAGCTCCAGATGCCGGCGGCCGTGCGGCGGACGTAGCCGGCGCGCACGAGGAGCTTGTGGCTGAGGACCTCGGCGTCCGCCGGGTCGTCGCGCAGCGTCTTCGCCATCAACTGGGACATGCGCTGGACCGGTGCGTTGGCCATGGTTCTCGTACTCCTGCCGGGTAAAGGTGATGGCATGGAGGTTAGCCGGGCCGCCCGTGCCGGTGGAAATCGGTCAGCGCCTGCGCAGCGGCAGCGGGGCGCCCATCACCGCGTACGGCCGGGGTGCGCTCGGGAAGTGCACCTGGCGGGCGAGGTCGGTGTAGCCGAGGGAGTGGTAGAGGCCGCGGGCGGGGCTGTCGGTGTCGATCGCGGAGAGGATCGAGCGGGGTTCGGTGGCGGTGTCGGTGATCGTGGTGATCAGCCGCCGGCCGATGCCGCGGTTCTGGTGGTCGGGGTGGACGTGCAGTTCGGTGATGACGAAGGAGTCGTCCAGCCAGGAGTCGTTGCCGTTGGCCCGCAGGTAGGGCTCGACGACGGTGGACCACCAGTGGGTACGGCTGTTGGGCATCCCGTAGACGAATCCGATCAGCCGTCCGCGGCTGGTGGCGCCGTAGGCCCGTGCGCCGTTGTACTGCATGTGGCGCTGGACGATCTGACGGCGTACGGCGACTTCCTCCGGCCCGAGCCCGAAGGCGAGGGCCTGGACGGCCAGGGCCTCGTCCAGGTGGGCAACGAGGTCGAGGGGGCCGATCACGAGGTCCATGCCGGGAGCGTACAGGGCGGTCAGAACAGAACGCTCATGAAGGCGCCCACCTCGTGGAAGCCGACCCTGCGGTACGTCCTGCGCGCGGCCGTGTTGAAGTCGTTGACGTACAGGCTGACCACGGGGGCGAACTCCGCCAGGGCGTAGCGCAGCACCGCCGCCATGCCGGGGGCCGCGAGGCCCCGGCCCCGGTACTCGGGGGCCACCCAGACGCCTTGGATCTGGCAGGCCTGCGGGGTGGCGGCGCCGATCTCGGCCTTGAACACGACCCGGCCCTGGTCGTCGACGCGGGCGAAGGAGCGGCCGGAGCCGACGAGTTCGGCGACCCGGGCCTGGTAGAGCAGGCCGCCGTCGCCGGCGAGGGGCGAGATGCCGACCTCTTCCGTGAACATCGCCACGCAGGCCGGCATGATCGTCTCCATCTCGTCCTTGCCGACGCGGCGGACGTACGGGTCCGGGGTGATGCCGGCGGGCATGCGGTCGGTGATCATCAGCGGCTGGTGGGCGCGGACCTCGCGGGCGGGGCCCCACTGCGGTTCGAGCAGCCGCCACAGCTGGGCGGTGGGCTCGGCGGGGCCGACGATGGAGGAGCAGCGCCGGCCGGCCCGGCGGGCGCGGTCGGCGAAGGCGCGGACCGCGCGCGGGCCGGCGCTGATGGGGACGAGGTTGGCGCCCGCGTAGCACAGGGACGTGAGCATGCCGTCCTCGTACCAGCCCCACATCTCGCCGCCGAGCCGCCAGGGGTCGAGGCCCGCCACCTGGACCCGGGAGGTCACGAAGGCGTTGGCGACCGGGTCGCGGTCGAGGACGGCGAGCGCGGCGTCCAGGTCACTCGGTTCCAGGACCCGGGAGGTGGTCTGGGTCAGCACGTGGGGGCCTCACGGTCGGACATTGCCTGATTCCCGCACTGTACCTGCCATGTTTCCCGCGCGCCGCCCCCGGTCGGGCGGGTGCGGGGCCCGCGGACGGGCCCCCGCCGGGCGTCAGCCCGCCACCGACACCGACGGCTCGCCGGAGGCCACGCCCTCGCTCTCCATCTGCTCGGCCAGCTTCATGGCCTCCTCGATCAGGGTCTCCACGATCTTCGACTCGGGGACGGTCTTGATGACCTCGCCCTTGACGAAGATCTGGCCCTTGCCGTTGCCGGAGGCGACGCCGAGGTCGGCCTCGCGGGCCTCGCCGGGGCCGTTGACGACGCAGCCCATGACGGCGACGCGGAGGGGGACCTCCATGCCGGTGAGGCCGGCCGTGACCTCCTCGGCCAGCTTGTAGACGTCGACCTGGGCGCGACCGCAGGACGGGCAGGAGACGATCTCCAGGCCGCGCTGGCGCAGGCCGAGCGACTGCAGGATCTGCAGGCCGACCTTGACCTCCTCGACCGGCGGGGCGGACAGGGAGACGCGGATGGTGTCGCCGATGCCCTGGGAGAGCAGGGCGCCGAAGGCGACGGCCGACTTGATGGTGCCCTGGAACGCCGGGCCGGCCTCGGTGACGCCGAGGTGGAGCGGGTAGTCGCAGGCCTCGGCGAGCTGGCGGTAGGCCTCGATCATGACGACGGGGTCGTTGTGCTTGACCGAGATCTTGATGTCGCGGAAGTCGTGCTCCTCGAAGAGGGACGCCTCCCACAGGGCCGATTCGACCAGGGCCTCGGGGGTCGCCTTGCCGTACTTCTGGAGCAGGCGCCGGTCCAGGGAGCCGGCGTTGACGCCGATGCGGATCGGCGTGCCGTGCTCCTTCGCGGCCCGCGCGATCTCCTTGACCTTGTCGTCGAACTGCTTGATGTTGCCGGGGTTGACGCGGACGGCGGCGCAGCCGGCCTCGATGGCGGCGAAGACGTACTTGGGCTGGAAGTGGATGTCCGCGATCACCGGGATCTGCGACTTCCTCGCGATGGTGGCGAGGGCATCAGCGTCGTCCTGGGTGGGGCAGGCCACCCGGACGATCTGGCAGCCGGAGGCGGTCAGCTCGGCGATCTGCTGGAGGGTGGCGCCGATGTCGGACGTACGGGTCGTGGTCATCGACTGGACCGAGACCGGCGCGTCCCCGCCGACCGGCACGCTTCCGACCTGGATCTGCCGGCTCTTGCGGCGCTCGGCGAGCTTGGTCGGAACGGACGGCATGCCGAGAGAAATCGCAGTCATCTGCTGTGCAACCCCAAGTCGTGGATCAAGGTCCGGTCCCGTGAACGGCGGGCTCCAGGCTTCGAGATTACGGCACCGGCCCGGGCGTCAGCACATCCCTCCCGCAAAGCCACCCGATGGGAGGCGGCCCGGAACCACCGGGTTCCGGGCCGCCGTGAACGAGGGGTGGCTAGGAGATTTTCACCGGGTTGACCACGTCGGCGATCAGCACCAGGACGGTGAAGCAGACGAAGATCCCGGCCACCACGTACGCCACCGGCATCAGCTTGGCGACGTCGAACGGGCCGGGGTCGGGCCGGCGCAGCACCCGGGCCACGTTCCGCCGCAGCGACTCCCACAGCGCGCCCGCGATGTGCCCGCCGTCGAGCGGGAGCAGCGGGAGCATGTTGAACAGGAACAGGGAGAGGTTGAAGCCGGCGAGGACGAAGACGAACATCGCCAGCTGCTGCGAGGCGGGGATGTCCAGGGTGGCGATCTCTCCGGTGACCCGGGCCGCGCCGACGATGCCCATCGGGGAGTCCGGCTCGCGCGGGCCGTCGCCGAAGGCGGCGTCCCACAGGGCCGGGATCTTGCCGGGCAGGGCGACCAGGGAGTCGACGGCGTCGCCGACCCGGTCGGTCATCCAGGTCACGGACTCGCCGAAGTCCTGCCTGACGACGCCGGTGGCGGCGCTGAAGCCGAGGAAGCCGGCCTTCACGTACTGGCCCTGGACGTATCCGCCGCCGGACTCCTTCTTGGCGACCATGTTGGTGGCGATCTTCGCGTGCAGGGTGAGCTGCCTGCCGTCCCGTTCGACGACGATCGGCACGGTCCTGCCCGCGCTGACCCGGATGAGGTCCGAGAGGGTGTTCCAGTCCTTGGTGGGCTTGCCGTCGAAGGAGACGATCTTGTCGCGCTTCTTGATGCCGGCGGCCTCGGCCGGGGAGGCCGGGTCGGACTTCTTGCAGGTGTCGCGGTGCTCGCTCTGCGCGATGACGCAGGGCGAGACGGAGGCGACGGTGGTGGTCTGCTGCTGGATGCCGAAGCCCATCAGCACGGTGAGGAACAGACCGATCGCGAGCACCAGGTTCATGAAGGGGCCCGCGAACATGACGATGACCCGCTTCCACGGCTTGCGCGTGTAGAACATGCGCGTCTCGTCACCCGGCTTGAGTTCCTCGAAGGCGGCCGAGCGGGCGTCCTCGATCATGCCGCGCCACGGGGAGGTGGAGCGGGCGGTGACCCGGCCGGAGTCGTCGGGCGGGAACATCCCGATCATGCGGATGTAGCCGCCGAGCGGGATCGCCTTGATGCCGTACTCGGTCTCGCCCTTGTTCCGCGACCAGACGGTCGGGCCGAAGCCGACCATGTACTGCGGGACGCGGATGCCGAAGAGCTTGGCCGTGGACAGGTGCCCCAGCTCGTGCCACGCGATCGAGACGAGCAGGCCCACCGCGAAGACCACTATGCCGAGGATGAACATCAAGGTCGTCATGCACGCGCCTCCGCGGTCGCCGTCGTGGCTGTGAGTTCACGGGCCCGGGCCCGCGCCCAGGTCTCCGCTTCGAGGACGTCCGACACCGTGAGTGAGGTTCCCGTGACCGGGGTGCCGTGTTCCTCGACCACCCGGGTGACGGTCTCCATGATCCCGTTGAAGGGCAGGGCGCCGCTCAGGAAGGCAGCGACGCACTCCTCATTGGCGGCATTGAACACCGCCGGGGCCGTGCCCGCGAGCCGCCCCACGTGCCGGGCGAGGTTCACCGAGGGGAAGGCCTCCTCGTCCAGCGGGAAGAACTCCCAGCTGGAGGCCTTGCTCCAGTCGAAGGCGGGCGCCGCGTCGGGGACGCGTTCGGGCCAGCCCAGGCCGATGGCGATGGGCCCGCGCATGTCGGGGGGCGTCGCCTGGGCGATCGTGGATCCGTCGGTGAACTCGACCATCGAGTGGACATACGACTGCGGGTGCACGACCACCTCAATGCGGTCGAAGGGAATGTCGTAGAGCAGGTGGGCCTCGATGACCTCCAGGCCCTTGTTGACCAGTGTCGCGGAGTTGACCGTGATCACCGGGCCCATCGCCCAGGTGGGGTGGGCGAGGGCGTCGGCGACGGTGACGTGGGCCAGCTCGTCCCGGGTCCGGCCGCGGAAGGGGCCGCCGGAGGCGGTGACGACCAGCTTGCGCACGTCGGACCGGGTTCCGGCGGCGAGCGCCTGGAAGAGGGCCGCGTGCTCGGAGTCGACCGGGATGATCTGTCCGGGCTTGGCGAGCGCCGTGACCAGCGGGCCGCCGACGATCAGCGACTCCTTGTTGGCGAGCGCGAGGGTGCGGCCCGCCTCCAGGGCGGCGAGGGTCGGGGCGAGGCCGATGGAGCCGGTGATGCCGTTGAGCACGGTGTGGCACGCGGAGGCGGCCAGCTCGGTGGCCGCGTCGGGTCCGGCGAGGATCTCAGGCAGCGGCTGTCCGCTGCCGTACTCGGCGGCGAGCGCCTCGCGCAGCGCGGGTACGACGTCCTCGCGGGCGACGGCGACGGTCCGCACCCGCAGCCGGTGCGCCTGCTCGGCGAGGAGGGCCACCCGGGAGCCGTTCGCGGAGAGGGCGGTGACCCGGAAGCGGTCGGGGTTGCGCAGCACGAGGTCGATGGCCTGGGTGCCGATGGATCCGGTGGAGCCGAGGATCACCACGTCCTTGGGGCCGTCCCCGGGGGCGGGGTCGTAGACGAGGTGCGGGTCGGCGAGGGGTGCCGGACGGGCGGGACTGTCGGTCATCCTCCCATTGTGGCGGCACGCGGTGACGGCCCGGACAGCGCGTCCCCCGGCCGGGTGCCCTCCCCGGACTTTGTGGACTCATCGTGAAGATCATGTGATAACACTTCGTTCCACACGATTCGCGGACGACATCCTTGGGGGGATCTCACCATGCGTACTGTGCGCATTCGCGCGGCCCTGCCCGCTCTCGCCGGCGCGGCCCTGCTCACCGGCACACTGCTCAGCACCCCGGCCGAGGCCGCCGGGGGCGTGAAGATCCACCACGTGTGGTTCGACAGCCCCGGCTCGGACAACCGCTCGAACAAGAGCCTCAACGCCGAGTGGGTGCAGCTGAAGAACACCGGCGGTTCGGCGGTCTCGCTCAAGGGCTGGGTGCTGAAGGACGCGTCCAACCACAAGTACGTCTTCGGCAACGTCAAGATCGGTGCCGGGAAGTACCTGAAGGTCCGCACCGGCAGCGGTTCGGACACCGCGTCGGACAAGTACCAGGGCCGCCGCGCCTACGTCTGGAACAACGACAAGGACACGGCGACCCTGACCAAGGCGAGCGGCAGCAAGGTGGACACCTGCTCCTGGACGACGCGGGACCCGAGCGACACGTACTGCTAGCTCCCGAACGGACGGCGGGCGTTCTCGCGGGTGGAGGGTCCGGGGGTCGCGTCCGCGATCCACGGGCCCTCGCCCGACGGGTCGAGGACGCCCTCCTCCAGCCAGGTGTAGGCGCCGGCGAGGACGCCCCGGACCACCTTGCGGTCCAGGTCGTCGGTGTTGCTCCACAGCCGGCCGAAGAGTTCCTCGACCCGGATGCGGGCCTGGCGGCAGAAGACGTCGGCGAGCTGGTAGGCCTCGCGGCCGTGCTCGCCCTCCCGCCACAGCCGCTCGGCGCGGACGCAGGCCGCGCTCATCGCGAACAGCTCCGCGCCGATGTCCACGATCCGGCCGAGGAAGCCCTGCTTGGTCTCCATCCGGCCCTGCCAGCGGGACATGGCGTAGAAGGTGGACCGGGCCAGTTTGCGGGCCGTGCGCTCGACGTAGCGCAGGTGCCCGGAGAGGTCGATGCCGTGCTTGAACTCGCTGTACGCCGTCGGCAGCTGACCGGGGCCGGCGACCAGCTTCGGCAGCCACTTGGCGTAGAAGACGCCCGCGTTCGCGCTCGCCCTCGCCTTGGCGGACAGCGGTTTGTCGGGGTCGATGAGGTCGCCGGCGACCGAGAGGTGGGCGTCGACGGCCTCGCGGGCGATCAGCAGGTGCATGATCTCCGTGGAGCCCTCGAAGATGCGGTTGATGCGCAGGTCGCGCAGCATCTGCTCGGCCGGGACCGGGCGTTCGCCGCGCGCCCGCAGCGACTCGGCCGTCTCGTAGCCGCGCCCGCCGCGGATCTGGACCAGCTCGTCGGCCATCGTCCAGGCCATCTCGGAGCCGTAGAGCTTGGCGAGGGCCGCCTCGATGCGGATGTCGTTGCGGTCCTCGTCGGCCATCTGCGAGGAGAGGTCGACCACGGCCTCCAGCGCGAAGGTGGTGGCCGCGATGAAGCTGATCTTGGAGCCGACGGCCTCGTGCAGCGCGACCGGCTTGCCCCACTGCTCGCGCTCCGCCGACCACTGGCGGGCGATCCCCAGGCACCACTTGCCGGCGCCCGCGCACATCGCGGGCAGCGACAGCCGCCCGGTGTTCAGCGTGGTCAGCGCGATCTTCAGGCCGGCGCCCTCGGGGCCGATCCGGTGGGCGGCCGGGACCCGCACCCGGTGGAAGCGGGTGACGCCGTTCTCGATGCCGCGCAGCCCCATGAAGGCGTTGCGGTTCTCGACGGTGACGCCCTCGGCGCCGGCCTCCACGACGAACGCGGTGATACCGCCCTTGTGCCCCTCGGACTTCGGCACCCGTGCCATGACGACGAGCAGGTCGGCGACCACCCCGTTGGTGGTCCACAGCTTCACGCCGTCGAGGACGTAGTCGTCGCCGTCGGGTACGGCCGTGGTGGCCAGGCGGGCCGGGTCGGAGCCCACGTCCGGCTCGGTGAGCAGGAACGCGGAGATGTCGGTGCGGGCGCAGCGGGGCAGGAAGGCGTCCTTCTGCTCCTGGGTGCCGAACATCTTCAGCGGCTGCGGGACGCCGATCGACTGGTGGGCGGAGAGCAGCGCGCCGACGGCGGGGCTGACGGAGCCGACCAGGGCGAGGGCCTTGTTGTAGTACAGCTGGGTCAGGCCGAGACCGCCGTACTTGGGGTCGATCTTCATGCCGAGGGCGCCGAGTTCCTTCAGACCGGCCACGACCTCGTCGGGGATGCGGGCCTCGCGTTCGATGCGGGCGGCGTCGATCTGCGTCTCGCAGAAGGCGCGCAGTTTCGCCAGGAACTCCTCGCCGCGGCGGACGGATTCCTCGTCGGGGAGCGGGTGGGGGTGGATGAGGTCGAGCCGGAAGCGCCCGAGGAACAGTTCCTTGGCGAAGCTGGGCTTGCGCCAGTCCTGTTCCCGGGCGGCCTCCGCCACCCGGCGGGCCTCGCGCTCGGTGACGGTGGTGCGTGGGGTGGTGGCGGTCATGGTGGCTCACCTCGCCGCGAAAGGGGACGACTGGGACCGTTCGTTACCGACCAGTGCTACTGGATCGTTGGTACCCCAAACGGGCTGGGCCCACCACCCCTCGCGCGCCGAACGGGTGGCCGCGGTGTTGCGTTCGGCGTTCCTCCCGGGGGACGGTTCGGTTCCCGGAGGATCGTGGCCACTTGGTTGACTGTCGAAGCGCTTCGACAGCCCCTGGACACCCCGGCTGCGCTGGGGCTACTGTCACCACACCGTCACCCACCTTGTCGGATACGCGCAGTGTCGAAGCGCTTCACAGAGCCTGGAGAGCTGGATGGTCACCCTTGCCGAGGTCGCCCAGCACGCCGGAGTCTCGGCGAGCACGGTGAGTTACGTCCTCAGCGGCAAGCGGTCCATCTCCGCCTCCACCCGGCAGCGGGTCGAGCAGAGCATCCGGGAACTCGGCTACCACCCGAACGCGGGCGCCCGCGCGCTGGCCGGCAAACGGTCGAACATCATCGCCCTGATGATCCCACTGCGCACCGACATGTACGTGCCGGTGATGATGGAGATCGCCATCGCGGTCGCCACGACCGCCCGCACGCACGGTTACGACGTCCTGCTCCTCACCGGCGAGGAGGGCCCCGACGCGGTGCGCCGGGTCACCGGCAGCGGGCTGGCCGACGCGATGATCCTCATGGACGTCGAGCTGGAGGACGAGCGGCTGCCGCTGCTGCGGGAGACGGACCAGCCCTGCGTCCTCATCGGTCTGCCCGCCGACACCACCGGTCTGACCTGCGTGGACCTGGACTGGACCGCGACCGGCGCGCTGTGTGTGGAGCACCTGGCGCAGCTCGGCCACCGTGACGTCGCGGTCATCGGCGAGGCCCCGGCGGTCTACGAGCGGCACACCGGCTTCGCCGAGCGCACCCTCGACGGACTGCGCTCCGGGGCCCGGGAGAGGGGTCTGCGGCTCCTGCACCGGCCGTGCGAAGGCGGGTACGACGCGATGGCCCTCACCCTGGCCCGGATCTTCGACGAGCGCCCGGGCACCACCGGGTTCGTCGTGCAGAACGAGTCGGCCGTGGAGCCCCTGCTCGCGCTGCTGCGCCAGCAGGGCCGGGCGGTGCCCGAGGACGTCTCCGTGGTCGCGATCTGCCCGGACCAGGTCGCCGTCCAGGCGTCGGTACGGCTCACCTCGGTCGCCATCCCGGCCCAGGAGATGGGCCGGCGCGCCGTGGAACACCTGGTGGCCAAGCTGGGCGGGCGCGGCAGCGACGAGGTCGTGCTGCTCGCGCCCGGGCTGACGGTCCGGACGAGTTCGGGGCCGGCGCCGGCCGCGTCCTGACCGCCCGGAGGGGCCGGCCCCCGCGCCGGAGGCCGGCCCCCGGTGTTCAGCCGGCGCTGACGGTCAGGTTGTTGGTGGTGAAGCCCAGGCCGCCGGCGGAGGACGTGATCTCGTAGCCGAACTGGACGTCACCGATGGTGACGTCGCCGAACCAGCCCTTGGTGTCCTTGATCCACTTCAGGATCGGCAGGATGTTCACCGTGCCGGAGCCGGAGTTGGAGGCGCGGACGAAGGAGAAGACGTCGTTGGAGCCGTTGTTGCCCTTGTGGACGGTCCAGGTGGCGCCGCCGAGGGCGACCGTGCCCTGCGCGGTGCCGAGCGGGCCGACGGCCCCGGTCCTGTTGACCCAGAGCATGACCTCGTACCTGTGGCCGGTGTCCCAGATGTCGTACGAGGTGTTGTAGGCGCCGGTGGACGGGACGGTGACGTTGTAGGTGCTGGTGAGCGAGGTCAGCGAGGTGATCGGCTTGTTGATCACCTTCTTGGCGTTCGGGTAGGACTTGATCCCGCCGGTGTCGGGGTGGTTCGCCCAGACGCCCCAGTTGGTGCCGGAGTTGGCCCAGACGCACTGGCTGCCGGCGCCGGAGCCCCAGATGTTGTTGTAGAGGGTGTAGCCGTTCAGGCCGGTGTTGCCCCACTGGTCGCACGAGCTCCAGACGGCGGCGGAGGCGGGCGCCGAGGCGAGGCCGACGGTGGCGCCGAGGGCGAGGGCGGGGGCGAGCAGGGCCTTGGCGGCCCTGCCGAGCGTGCTTGCTGCCATGGTGTCCCTTCCATGGGTGGGGGGAGGCGTTCCGGTCACCGCGCCCCCAGGGTGAGGACGCGGTCTTCTCCGGCGACGAGGTCGAGCGGCTCGGCGCCGGAGGAAGTCCGCAGTTCGACACGGCGGGTGCGGCCCGGCCGTACGACGGCCCGCGCGCCGTCCGGGCCCCAGGCGAGGTCGACCTCCGCGCCGAACCGGGTGCGCACCCCGCGCAGTTCGCCGCGCGGGCAGTCGTCCGGGACGGCGGGCAGCAGGACGAGCCGGTCCGGGGTGGACTGCACGAGCAGTTCGATCAGCACCCCGGGCAGGGTGTGCGCGGCGTCCGCGTTGTAGACGTCCCGGTGCGGGTAGTGGGCGCTCATCAGCGAGGCGTGGAAGAAGTCGCCGTCCAGCACCCGGCGCAGGGCCCGCCCGGCGTGTTCCCGGTCCCGCAGGCGGGCGGCGATCAGGGCCTGGTGCAGGTGGCCGTGGGCGGAGTCGTTCTCCGTGCCGCGCAGGACGAGCGCCCGGTGGGCGGCGGCGGCCAGACGCGGGGTGTCGTAGGGGGTGATCTCCTCCAGCGGCCAGACCCCGTGGAGGTGGCTGAGGTGGCGGTGGTCGTAGGTGTCCTCCAGGCCGGGCCAGGCCCATTCGGCGAGGGCGCCGTCGGCGTTGACGCGGTGCGGGGGAATCCGGGCGGCCAGGGTGCGCCAGCGGTCGGCGTGTCCGGGGTGGTAGCGGGCGGCGGTGAGCAGGGTGTGGCGGGCGGCGGAGAGGTCCATGGCCGCGTTGAGCGCGCCCCAGCTGCCGTTCGCGGGGCGGTTCTCGGGCGAGTAGGAGGGGACGACGACGAGCCGGCCGTCGGCGTCGGTGCGGGTGAGGAAGTCCTCGTAGAAGAGGGCCGCCTCGGCGAGGGCGGCGGCGGTGCGCGGGTCCCGCTCGCCGCGGATCTCGTCGTGGTCGACCAGCGGTTTGAGCAGCCCGTCGGCCCCGGCCGTCCACAGGTGCAGTGGATGGGCGCGGCTGAAGTGGTAGCTGTACCCCGACTCGCCGTCGGTGTGGGCGGGCGCGACCGCGCCCCGGGTGCCGAAGATCGCGCGGGCGTTGGCCCGCCAGTCCGGCAGCTGCCGTTCGACCAGTGCGGCCAGCGCCTCGGTGACCTCGGGCAGGGCGGCGGCGGGCGCGGCGGCGGTCTGCAGGGTGAGGTTGGCGTCGGTGGTGAACGCGCCCGACCAGGCGGTGTCCCAGTCGCCGGTCCACAGGCCGGTGAGCCGGGGCGGGTGGTACCCGCTGCTGGAGAGCAGGTGGTAGCGGCCGGCCGCGAAGAGCCGCTCCAGCAGGGCCGGACTGTCCGGGCGGGTCAGCAGCTCGGAGCCGGGCAGGGCGCGCTCGGCCGGGTCGGCCCCGAGGTCGAGGCCGACCCGTAGGTAGGCGGGGCGGTGCCGGTCCAGGTGGCGGGCGAGGAGGCTGTCGTAGGGCCGGTCGGTGCCGTCGAGCAGGGCCTGGAGCTGCCGGATCTCGGCGACCACGTCCCGCTCCCCGGTGTGCCGGCGCACCCGGGTGAGCAGCAGCGCCGAACGGGCGCCGGTGACGCGGACGCCCGGCGGGGCGAGTTCGGTCCGGCCGCCGCGAACGGCGACCAGGGTCACCCCGGTGCAGGCGCGGTCACTGCCCGGGTAGCGGGCGCGCAGGCTCAGCACGGCGCCCTCCGGGGTGAGCAGCGTGCCGTGGCCGACGCGCAGCCCGGCAGGGGCGCCGGGCAGCCGGTGGTCGAGGCGGATGTCGAGGTCGCCGCCGGTGACCTCGTGCACGATCACGTCGTCCGCGCGGGAGACGAAGACCCGGCCGCGGGCGTCGGCACGGACCGCCGTGGCCTCGCCGGTGGTGAAGTCGACGGCGCGGCGGACGTAACGCCCGCCGTCCGTGCTCCGGCGCACGCGGACCTGGAAGGCGGGGTGGAAGGGCTGCACCCACTGCAGTGGCCGGCCGTCGGTGAGGCTCTCGGCGGCGGTGAGGTCGCCGACGAGCAGCCGGTCCTGCACCGCGGGCAGCGCGGCGGCCAGCCGGGGCGGCCGGGCGTACTCGCCGCCGTTGGGCCGGACCAGGGTGTGATGCGTGACGACCACCCGCTCGTCGTCCGGGTCCCCGAACACGAGGGCGCCGTGGTGGCCGTTGCCGCTCAGGAAGGCGTCCTCCCAGCGGGCGGCCGGGGCCGGCTCCCAGGTGCCGTGGACCGGGGTGGCGCTCATGGCCGCAGCACCGCCACGCCGTAGCGGCCGAGGGCGACCGTGTCCGTGACGTCCGTGCCGCCGAGCAGCTCGCGATGGGTGCCCGG
>NZ_BNBF01000006.1:282535-289280 GCF_014654935.1 Streptomyces capoamus | reverse complement strand
CACCGCGACGGTGACCGGCTCGCGCCCGTGGTTGAGCAGGAACAGCAGCTCGCCGCGGCGCACCGCCTCGACGCCCGCCGGGAGCCCGTCCAGCACCGGCCGCACCCCCGCCCCGGCGGCGATGCCGGCCAGCAGGGAGCGCAGGGCGCCGGGCTCGGGCAGCGTGGAGAGGTACCAGGCACGGCCCCGGCGCAGCACGGCGGGCAGCCCGTCGAGTTCACCGCCCCGGTAGGGCACGGTCTCGGCGGCGCCGGGCTCCGGCTCGATCTCCTCCGACCACAGCGTGCCGCGGAACCCCTCGCACGCCACGGTCTCCCCCTCCTCCAGCGGCCACCACTCGTGCAGGGTGCGGATGCCGAACAGCTCGCGCAGCCGGGCGTCCATGCCGCCGGCCCGGACCCGGTCGTCCTGGTCGGCGACACCGGTGTGGAAGCCGCAGACGAGGGTGCCGCCACCGCGGACGTACGCGAGGAGGTTGGCGACGGCGGCGTCGGTGAGCAGGTACAGCTGCGGGGCGACGACCAGCCGGTAGCCGGACAGGTCGTGTTCCGGATGCGCGAAGTCGGTGGTCAGCTGCGCCTCCCACAGGGCCCGGTGCCAGGCGGTGAGCACCTCGGGCAGGTCCACCAGGGCCGACAGCCGGCCCTCGTGGTCGCCGGCCCACCAGGAGTGCCAGTCGTGCAGGACGGCGAGGCCGGCGGTGATCCGCGCGCCGGTCACCTCGGGCGAGACGGCCGCGAGTTCGGCGCCGAGCTGCCCGACCTCCCGGAAGGTGCGGCCGTGCTCCCCCGCGTGGCCGATCATCCCGGAGTGGAACTTCTCCGCGCCCTGCCGGGACTGGCGCCACTGGAAGTAGCAGACGGCGTCGGCACCACGGGCCACGGCCTGGAAGGACCACAGGCGGTTGAGGCCGCGCGGCTTGGGGTGGTTCACGCCCCGCCAGTTGACCGCCCCGGCGGCCTGTTCCATCAGCATCCACGGTCCGCGCGCCTGCGACCGGGTGAGGTCCTGCACGAGAGCGCCGCGCTGCGCGGCCAGCGGGTCGCGCGGGTCGGGGTAGAGGTCGACGGAGACGACGTCCTCCTCCTCGGCCCAGCGCCAGCCGTCCTGCCCCGTCCACAGCGGCATGAAGTTGGTGGTGACCGGGATGTGCGGGGTGTACCGGCGGACGATGTCCCGTTCGGCGGTGTAGCACTCCAGGAGCATGTCGGAGGTGAACCGCCGGAAGTCCAGCACCTGGCCGGGATTCTTCAGGTAGTGGGCGTGGCGCGGGGGCAGGATGCCGTCCCAGGTGTCGTAGCCCTGGCTCCAGAAGGCGGTCCCCCAGGCCGAGTTGAGGGCGTCGAGGGTGCCGTACCGGGCGCGCAGCCAGCGGCGGAAGGCGGCTGCGGCCTCGTCGCCGTGGTCGACGGTGCAGTACTCGTTGTTGATGTGCCACAGGACGAGGGCCGGGTGGCCGGCGTAGCGGGCGGCGAGGTCCTCGGTGATGGCGGCGGCGTAGCGGCGGTAGGTGGCGCTGGAGTGCGAGAAGTGCTGCCGGCCGCCCCACCATTCGATGCGGCCGTCGGCGTCCCGGGGCAGGGTGTCCGGGTGCAGCCGGCCCATCCAGGGCGGCGGGGAGCTGGTGGGCGTGGCCAGGACCACGCCGACGCCGTGGGCGTGCAGGAGGTCCATCAGCCGGTCCAGCCAGCCGAACTCGCGAGCCCCTGGCTCGGGTTCGAGCCGGGACCAGGAGAACACGCCGAGCGTCACGCAGTTGACGCCGGCGTCCCGCATCAGCCGGACGTCGTCCTGCCAGGTCTCCTCCGGCCACTGCTCGGGGTTGTAGTCGCCGCCGAAGAGGACGCGGCCCCGGGTGGCGTCGGCGAGGCCCGGCCGCACCCGGCGGCCTGCGCGTACGGCGTGTGTCACCCCTTCACCGCCCCGGTCAGCATGCCCTTCTTGAAGTGCTTCTGGACGAACGGCGACAGCACGGCGACCGGCAGCAGCGCCATCACCATGACCGCCATCTGGACGGCCAGCCCCGACAGCTGGCCGGTGCGGATGGCCTGCCCCAGACCGACCGGCTGCTGCTGCCTCTGCACGAGCTGGATCATGACGTTCTGCAACGGCATCTTGTCCTGGTCGTTCAGGTAGAGGGAGGCGTTGAACCAGGCGCTCCAGTACCCGACGGCGTAGAACAGCGTGATCACCGCGAGGACCGCCCGGGACAGCGGCACGACGATCTGCCAGAGGATCCGGAGGTCCCCGGCGCCGTCGATGCGCGCGCTGTCCAGGAGTTCCTGCGAGATGCCCATGAAGAAGCCGCGCAGCACCAGGATGTTGAAGACGCTCACCGCGCTCGGCAGGATCAGCGCGAGATAGGTGTCCGTCAGCCCGAGGGACTGCACCAGCAGGTAGGTGGGGATGAGGCCGGCGCTGAAGAACATGGTGGCCAGCAGCACCATCAGGATCCAGCGGTGCCCGAGGGACCCGGTGCGGGACAGGCCGTAGGCGCACAGGACGGACACCGTCATCGAGAACAGCGTGCCGGCCAGGGTGACGAGGATGCTGACGACGGCGGCCCGGGTGACCTGCCCGCCGCCGAGCAGCTCCTGGTAGGCGATGAAGGTGATGCCCCGGGGCACGATCACCAGGCCGCCGGCCTCGTCGATGGTCCTGCGCGAGGACAGGCTGGTGACGACCACGATCCACAGCGGGAAGAGGACCGCCAGACAGGCGAGCGAGAGGACCAGGGCCTTGCCCGCGAGGCCGGCCTTCGAGGGTTCCTCCTCCCACGCCGGACGCGCGGGTGCGGCCCACCGGCCGGGGCGGCCCGTCGGCCGGTCGACGACGGCGGTCACTTCTCGTACACCCCCTGCTCGCCCATGAGATGGGCCACCTTGTTCGCGGTGAGGACCAGGCCGATGCTGACCACGCCCTTGATCAGTCCGGCGGCGGCCGCGTAGCCGAAGTCCTGGTTGCGCACGCCGTTCCACCACACGAAGGTGTCGAGGATCTCCCCGGCGTCCGGTCCGACGGCGTCGCGTTGCAGCAGGATCTGCTCGAACCCGACGGTCAGGGCGTCGCCGACGCGCAGCACGAGGAGCAGGGCGATCACCGGGCGCAGGGCGGGCAGCGTGACGTGCCACATGCGGCGCCGGCGTCCCGCGCCGTCCATCGCGGCGGCCTCGTACAGGTCCTGGGGGACGGAGGCCAGCGCGGCGAGGAAGACGATGATCCCCCACCCGGCGTCCTTCCACACGCTCTGCGCGGTGACCAGGAAGGGGAAGGTGTGCGGGTCGGTCATGATGTCGAGGCCGTCGTACCCGTGCTGCCGCAGCAGCTGGGAGAGCATGCCCGCGCCGCCGAACATCTGCTGGAAGACGGCGATGACCAGCACCCAGGAGAAGAAGTGCGGCAGGTACAGGACGGCCTGCGCGACCGCCCGGACCCGCGGCCGGACCACGCTGTTGATGAGCAGCGCGAGCAGGATCGGGACCGGGAAGAACAGCACGAGCTGGAGGAGGAACAGCACCAGTGTGTTGCGGACGGCGCCCCAGAAGTCGGGGTCCTCGAAGATCCGCCGGAAGTTCTCCAGGCCCACGAAGGGGCTGTGCAGGATGGAGACGATGCCGTTGTCGCTGACGTAGGGGTCGTAGTCCTGGAAGGCGACGACGTTGCCGAGGATCGGCAGGTAGTTGAAGACCAGAAGCAGTGTGACGGCGGGCAGCGTCATGAGGATCAGCACGCGGTCGCGTCGCAACCGCGGTCGCAGGCCCGGCCTGCCGCCGCCTCGTCGTTCCCGGGCGCCGGTGGCGTCCGCCGACGCAGCCGGGGTCTTCGCCGGCGTTGCGGCCTCGGTGCCGCTCCGAGGCACCGTGCTGTGGGACACGGTCGTTCTCCTTGCCTCAGAGCCTGGTCAGCTCGCCGCCGGGCCGTTCTCGTCGAGCAGTTCGCTGTACCAGTCGCGCAGCCGGTCCCCGCCCTTCCTCTTCCAGTCGGAGACGGCCTGCTGCATGTCGCCGATCTTCTTGTGGCCGCGGACGATGTCGTCCTCGAGCTGCTCGAAGTCGTCGGCGAGGTTGGTGTAGCGGGAGGGCTCGGTGATCTGCAGGCCCCAGAAGGACGACTTCCTGGTGAAGGAGCCGACCCGCTGCTGCCACTCGACCATGCCCTTGGTGTAGTCCGGCAGGTCGGGGTGCGCGATGGTCGCGGCGGGGCTCGCGACCATGACGAAGGCGTTGGTGACCTCGTTGTTGCCCTTGTCGTTCTTGACGGGCAGACCGTTCTTGAGCGTGTAGTGCGTGCCCTCGACGCCGTAGTTGGTCATCATCCACTCCTTGGTGCCGTACGGCGCCGCGGTGACGTTGGCGACCGCCAGCACGTCGCGGACGACGGACTCGGAGGCCTTCTTGTTGACGAAGGCGAAGACGGAGGCCGGGTTCGCGGCCCAGAACGTCGGGTCGCCGCCGTCGTGGGCCCACAGGTCCATGCCCCACACCTTGAAGCCGGGGTTCTGGGTGATCTGGGAGGCCTGCACCCCGTACCAGTTGGAGATGTCGTTGTTCCAGATCAGGAGCTCGCCCGAGGTGAACAGCGGGGTCGGGTCGCCGATCTGGCTCTTGCCGAGCCTGAACTGGGGGTGGACGTAGCCGGCCGCCATCAGCTTGCGCGCCCACTCCAGCGCTTCCAGGTACTCCGGGGTCTCGATGCGGTTGATCATCTTGCCGCCGGCCACGGTCCAGCCGAGCGCCTTCTCCCCGCCGCTGATCACGCCGAAGGTGTTGAACGCGGTCCACTTCATGTCGCCGCAGGCCCACCGTTTGGACCTGGGCCGGGTGATCTCCTTGCACAGGGCGGTGAACTCGTCGGCGGACTTCGGGACCTCGTAGCCCTCCTTGTCGAAGACGTCCCGGCGGTAGAGGGGCACGATGTTCTGCACGTAGGACGCGGGCATCGGCAGGCCCATCAGCTTGCCGCCGAAGAGCGAGCGCTGCCAGGCGTCGCTGGGGATCGCCGCGAGGTTCGCGTACTCCTTGACCCTGTCACCCGACAGGTAGGGGCCGAGGTCGGCGAACTTGCCGATGATGGCGCTGGGTATCCGGCCGGTCATGTTCCAGCCGGGGACCACCACCACGTCGGGGATGTCGCTGGAGGCGAGGACCGCGCCGAGTTTCTGATCGTAGGTGTTGCCGTCCTGGTTGCGCCACTGGACGTCCACGCCGATCAGGTCGTTCATCGACGTGTAGTAGGGGTTGTCCTGCTTGGGCGGGGAGCCCCAGAACGGCGACATGACGGTGACCCGGCCGCCCTTGCCGAGCTTCTTGGGCACCGACGTCTCGAGGGCGCCGACGTCGAGCTTGGCCGTGAAGCCCATCGAGGAGCCGTTCCGGGACGGGATGTCCGGCTTCACCACGCCGCTGGCCACGTACGCGGGCAGGATCTTCCTGGCGTTCTTGCCCGAGGTGGTGCCGTCCCGCGAGCCGTTGTCCGCACCGCCGCAGGCGGAGAGCAGCGGCATCCCGCCCGCGACCGCCGCGGCGGCGACCGCCGTGGAGGCGAGGAAGCTTCTCCGGCCGGTGCCGGTGGAAGCGGAGGAGGCGGCGTTCGGCGTCATTGCGTCAACCCTTCATGGCGCACCAGGACACCCGGCGGTGGGCCGTCGGCTGCGGTGTCTTCAGTGGATCCGGCTGAGCGGAGGCGTGGCTGTGCAGCGAGTAGTCGAAGCGCTTCGATGTGGTGCGAGGTTAAGTGAACACCTGGGGGCACACAAGGGTCGTCCCCAAAGTTCCTCCGCGGCCGTACGGTTCGGTCAACTGCGCCTGCTGCACGGGTTGAAACGAAGCAAGCACGCCGTTTCGCGCACGGCACCTTGACACCGAGCTGCGGTCGAATCAGCATCGAAGCGCTTCGAAAGCGTCGCGTCGCTCCATCCGCCAAGGGAACCCACTCGTGACCGTTGACCCGCCGTCCACCCCGCCTTTCCGGGATGCGCACCTGCCGTTCGAGAAGCGCATCGACGACCTGCTGGCCCGGCTGACCCAGGACGAGAAGATCTCCTTCCTGCACCAGTACGCGCCCGCCGTGGACCGGCTCGGCATCGCCGCCTGGCGGACCGGCCAGGAAGCCCTGCACGGCGTGGCCTGGATGGGCCCGGCGACCGTGTTCCCGCAGGCGGTGGGGATCGGCGCGACCTGGAACCCGGACCTGGTGCGGCGGATCGGGGAGGCGGTGTCCAAGGAGGCCCGCGCGATGCGCGCCCGCGACGACCGGGTGGGCCTCAACGTCTGGTCGCCGACGGTCAACCTGCTGCGCCACCCGCTGTGGGGCCGCAACGAGGAGGGCTACGCGGAGGACCCCGCGCTGACCTCGGCCATCGCCACGGCGTACACGCACGGCCTGCGCGGCGACCACCCCCGGTACTGGCGCACGGCGCCCGTCCTCAAGCACTGGCTGGCGCACAACAACGAGACCGACCGGGCCACCTCGTCGGCCTCCGTACGCCCCCGGGTGCTGCACGAGTACGACCTGCGCGCCTTCCGGGACACGGTCGAGGCGGGGGCGGTGGCCGGGGTGATGCCCGCCTACAACCTGGTCAACGGCCGCCCCAACCACGTCTCGCCCTACCTGCGCGAGCAGTTGCGCACCTGGACCGACGAGGAGCTGCTGGTCTGCTCGGACGCGGGCGCGCCGTCCAACCTGGTGGACGCCGAGCACTACTTCGACACCCACGAGGAGGCCACCGCGGCGGCCCTGCTGGCCG
>NZ_BNBF01000006.1:276047-282496 GCF_014654935.1 Streptomyces capoamus | reverse complement strand
GCGTGGACAGCTTCACCGACCACGGCACGGACGCCTCGCTCGTCACCGCGCGGGTCAAGGGAGCCCTGGAGCAGGGCCTGCTGACCGGGGCCGACCTCGACACCGCGGTCCGCCGCCAGCTCTCCGTCCGTTACCGGCTCGGCGAGTTCGACCCGCGCTACGACCCGCACGCGGCCACCGGCGAGTTCGACACCCCCGCCCACCGGGCCCTCGCGCGGGAGGCCGCCGAGCAGGCGATCGTGCTGCTGAAGAACGACGACGGCCTGCTGCCGCTCGCCCCGGACACCCGGATCGCGGTCGTCGGCCTGCTCGCCGACGAGTGCAAACTCGACTGGTACAGCGGCACCCTGCTGCACCGCTCCACCCCCCTGGAGGGCGTGTACGAACGCTTCGGCGCCGAGCGCGTGGAGTTCGCGGAGGGCGTGGACCGCGTCCGGCTGCGGACGGCGGCGGGCGCCTTCCTGTCCGTGCCGCCGGCGGACGCCCCCGACCGGGCGCGCGGCACCGAGGGCGCGCTGGACCCCGCCCTGCTGTCGGGCCGCACCGACCTGCCGCCGCTCACCGCCGACGCGACCGGCACCGAGTTCGCGCTGGCCGACTGGGGCGAGGGGGTGCTCACCCTGCGCGCCCCCGACGGCCGCTACCTCTCGGTCGCCGACGACGGCCGTCTGCGCGCCTCCGCCGACCAGCCCGGTGGCTGGGTCGTCCAGGAGACCTTCCGTCTCGAACCGCACGGCGGGGGTCACCTCCTGAGGCATCTGGGCACGGGCCGCCATGTCCGGGTCGCCGCCGACGGGGCGGAGGTTGCCGGGACCGGTGACGTCTTCGAGGTGGTGACCGTCGAGCGGGGCGAGGACGCCGTGGCCCGGGCGGCGGCCGCGGCGGACGTCGTGGTGGTGGCGGCCGGCAACGACCCGCACATCAACGGCCGGGAGACCGAGGACCGTACGACCCTGCTGCTGCCGGAGCACCAGCGCCGGCTGCTGCGCGCGGCCCGCGCTGCCAACCCGCGCACCGTCCTGGTCCTGGTGTCGGCGTACCCGTACGCGGTGGACACGGCCCGGGTGCCGGCCGCGCTGTGGACCGCGCACGGCGGGCAGGCGGCGGGCACGGCCCTGGCCCGGGTGCTGGCCGGCGACGTCTCCCCCGCCGGCCGGCTGCCCCAGACCTGGTACGCCTCCGACGCCGACCTGCCCGACCTCCTCGACTACGACGTGATCGGCAGCCGCCAGACCTACCTGTACTTCGAGGGCACCCCGCTCTTCCCCTTCGGCCACGGCCTGTCGTACGCGTCCTTCGGCTACGCCGGCCTCGCGGCCCGGGTGGCGGACGACTCGGTGCGGGTCGGCTGCATGGTCACCAACACCGGGGGGCGGACGGCGGACGAGGTGGTCCAGCTCTACGGCCGGGCGGTGGACCCGTCCGTGCCCCGGCCGCGCCGCGAACTGCTGGCCCACCGCCGGATCACGCTCGGCCCCGGTGAGACGGCCGCCGTCTCCTTCGACGTCCCGCTCTCCGCGATGGAGTTCTGGGACGTGCGGCTGGGCGGCTGGCGCCTGGAGCGGGGCCCGTACGAGCTGCTGGTGGGCGCCTCGAGCGAGGATGTGCGGCTGCGCACCACCGTGCAGCTGGACGGGGCGCCCCCGGCCCTCCGCCCCGTGCTCCGACGCGGCCTGCGGGGCGCGGACTTCGACGAGCAGTCCGGTACCGCGATCGTGGACCGGACGCGCACGGCGGGCGACGCGGTGACCCCGGCCCGCGACGGCCGGGCCGAACTGGTCTACCGGGCCTGCGACTTCGGCGCGGGCGTGCGCGAGGTGACCGCGCGGGTGGCGGGCGAGGGCACCCTGGAGATCGCCCTGGACGGCGGCCCCGTGCTGGCGGCCCTCACCCTGGGGACCCCCACGGCCGACGCCTACACCTACACCACCCTGACCACCGCCCTGACCGCCGGGGGCGTCCACGACGTCCACCTCGGCCTGCACGGCCCGCTACGGCTCGCCCACGTCGGCTTCCGCGACTGAGGGCCCGCCCAAGCGCGTCCGGGGACGAGAACGGCCGCAGCCCCCGCACAGTGGGCTGCGGCCGTTCCGTTCTCGGCCTGTCCGTGACAGGTCAGAGCGCGAGACCGGTGAGGACCAGTACGCGCTCGTAGGTGTAGTCCTCCATCGCGAACCGCACGCCCTCGCGGCCGACGCCGGACTGCTTGGCGCCGCCGTACGGCATCTGGTCGGCGCGGTAGGACGGAACGTCGCCGATCACCACACCGCCGACCTCGAGGGCGCGGTGGGCGCGGAAGGCCACCTGCAGGTCGTGGGTGAACACGCCCGCCTGGAGGCCGTACTTGGAGTCGTTGACCGCGGCGAACGCCTCGGCCTCGCCGTCCACCTTCTGCACGGTGAGGACCGGTCCGAAGACCTCCTCGCAGGCCAGGGTGGAGCCGGCGGGTACGTCGGTGAGCACGGTCGGCGCGTACGAGGCGCCGTCACGGTCGCCGCCGGTGAGCAGCGTGGCGCCGGCCTCGACGGCCTCCTTGACCCACGCCTCGACGCGCCGGGCGGCGTCCTCGCTGACCAGCGGGCCGACATCGGTCTTGTCGTCGGCGGGGTCGCCGGTGACCTGGGCCTCGACGGCGGCGACGATGCGCGGCAGCAGGCGGTCGTGGACGGAGGCGTCCACGATGACGCGCTGCACGGAGATGCAGGACTGGCCGCCCTGGTAGTTGGAGAAGGTCGCGATGCGGGTCGCGGCCCAGTCCAGGTCGGCGTCGGAGGCCCAGTCGCCGAGGACGACCGCGGCGCCGTTGCCGCCCAGCTCCAGCGTGCAGTGCTTGCGCGGCACCGAGTCCATGATCGCGTAACCGACCTTCTCGGAACCGGTGAAGGAGATGACCGGCAGCCGCTCGTCCTGGACGAGGGCGGGCATCTTGTCGTTCGGCACCGGCAGGATGCTCCACGACCCGGCCGGCAGGTCGGTCTCGGCGAGCAGGTCGCCGAGGATCAGACCGGACAGCGGGGTGGCCGGGGCCGGCTTGAGGATGATGGGGGCGCCGGCGGCGATCGCCGGGGCGACCTTGTGGGCGCACAGGTTCAGCGGGAAGTTGAACGGCGCGATGCCGAGGACGACACCCTTCGGGAAGCGGCGGGTGAGCGCCAGCCGGCCCTGGCCGCCGGCGTCCGTGTCGAGCCGCTGGGCCTCACCGCCGTTGAACCGGCGGGCCTCCTCGGCGGCGAACCGGAACACCGAGACGGCGCGGCCGACCTCGCCGCGGGCCCACTTGATCGGCTTGCCGTTCTCAGCGGAGATCAGCTGGGCGATCTCCTCGGTGCGCTCGGCCAGCCGCTTGCTGACGTGGTCCAGGGCGGCGGCGCGGACGTGCGCCGGGGTGGCGGCGAACTCGTCGCGGACGGCGTACGCGGCGGCCACGGCCTCCTCGACCTGGGCGTCGGTCGGCACGCCGACCTTGCCCACGAGACGGCCGTCCCACGGGGAGGTGACGTCGAAGGTGTCCTCGCCGGTGACCTGGCGGCCGGCGAGCCAGAAGGCATGGGTGGAAGTCATGTACGAGTCCCGGCCCTTCCGCGTTGGGGGTGTGCTGCTTGCCGTGGTCCACGGTAGGTCGGCGGCGGCCGGGGGTCGTTTGTCCGAGTCGTAGCACTGCGCCGACCAGGCACTACTGTTTGGCCTACTCGGCGCCGCCCCCTACTCCGCGGAGGTCGCCTTCAGGGAGAGCCACAGCTCCATCCGCACGTCCGGGTCGTCCAGGCTGCGCCCCAGGATCTCCTCGACGCGGCGCATCCGGTACCGCAAGGTGTGCCGGTGCACCCCCAGGTCGGCCGCCGCCGCATCCCACTGCCCGTGCCGCGACAGCCACGCCCGCAGCGAGGCCACCAGGTCCCCCCGGCCCGTCGCGTCGTGCTCCCGCAGCGCCCGCAGCAGCCCGTCGGCGAACGCCTTCACCGCGTCGTCGGCCAGCAGCGGCAGGACGGAGCCCGCGGCCAGCTGCTCGTGCTCCACGAACACCCGGCCCCGCCGCCGCGCCACCGACAGCGCCTGCTCGGCCTGCTTGTAGGCCGCCGCCGCCGCGATCGGACCGGCGGGCGCCGACAGACCGACGACCGGCACGTCCTCCTCGATCCGGCCCTGCTCGGCCCCCGCGCGCTCGGCCTCCCGCGCCGCCGCGTACGCGGCGCACGCCGCCACCGCCGCGCCCTCGTCCGCGGCCAGCACCACCAGCCGCTCCCCCTCCGGCACCACGAGCACGGCCTCGCCGGCGCGCGCCGCGGCGGACTCCACCGCCTCCGCCAGCTCGCCCAGCGGCTCGCCCGCCGCACCCGGCCCCGACCCCGGCCCCGACTCGGCGACGATCATCCGGAACGGGGCGTCCAGCAGCCCGCCGTACAGGTCCCCGGCGACCGCCCGGGCGTGGTCGGGCTCCCCGGCTAGGAGCATGCGCAGCACCGCCGTACCGACGCGCTGCTCGGCCGCCTGCAGGGAGCGCGAGCGTTCCGTGGTGAGGGTCAGCAGGGCGATGGCGGAGTGGACGGCGTACCGCTCGGCGGTGCCCAGCGCGGCGGCCGTCCCCACGGCGAGCGCGGCGCGCGGGCGCCGGCCGGTGCCGAGGCTGTGCAGCTCCACCCGGTCCTCGTGCTCGGGGCCGCCGACGACGGAGGACGCCGGCGCGGACCGCTCCCGCAGCCGTTCCACCTCGGCGGTGAGCCGGGCCGCGCGCCGGCCGGCCCACTCGGGCGCGGCGGCCACGACGGCGCCCGAGGCGTCGTACAGCGCGGCCCAGCCGTCCACCTGGGCGGCGAGCACGGTGAGCACGCCCTCGGGGCCGGCGTTCAGCGCCTGCCTGGTCAGCTCCCGCTGGGCGGCGAAGCCCGCCGTGACCGCGCGGTACTGGTCGGCGGCGATCGCCGCGGAGACGGCCTTGCTGATGGCGAGGAAGGGGGTGCGGCGGGGGACCTCCAGCAGCGGCAGCCCCTCCTGCGCGCAGGCGCCGACCAGGGCCTCGGGGACGTCCTCGTAGTTCACCCCGACCGCGAACCCCAGCCCGACCACCCCCGCGCCCACGAGCCGCCGCACGTACCGCCGCATGGCCTCCGGGTCCTCCGCGTCCAGCTTGAGTGCGGTGATCAGGAGCAGCTCGCCGCCCTCCATGTAGGGCACCGGGTCGGCCAGCTCGCTGACGTGCGCCCAGCGGACGGGCACGTCCAGGCGGTCCTCGCCCGCGCGCACGGTCAGCTTCAGCGCGGAGTGGTGGACGAGCGAGGCGAGAGTCGGGGGCATGGGGCCTTCACGGTGAGGGAGATCCGTCGATCCCGGTGATCTTTTGGCCGCCGTGTATGAACGGCCCACCCAGATTCTGCCTCACCGTACGACCCCGCGCCCGCCTCTCACCCCCGCAGATCCACCAGCAACGGCGGCGCGTGCTCGCCCTGCACGGTGGTCAACGACAGCACGGCGTGCCCCGGCGGCACAGAGTGCGCCAACTCGGAAGCCGACCACCGCTCCCGCTCGACCTGCCGCACGGTGACGGCGCGCGCGGTGGGCGCCTGGCCCGTGATGACCCGGCGCAGCATGTGCACGGCCTTGCCGGCCGGGGTCTCGGCGATGATCTGCCGGTCGGTGACGTCCCGGGTCTCCGTCCACTCCTTGCCCCACACCTCGGCGAAGTCCTGCCCGTCCCACGGGGTGAGCCCGGACAGCGCCATCCGGCAGCCCGCGGCGCCGAGCAGCGGACCGCGCAGCGGCCGGGGCACGTCGTCCAGGGTGCGCAGCGTGAGTACCGTGCCGGCGTTGGCGCTGCGCAGCCGCTGGATGCCCCGGACGGCCTCCGGCGTGACGACCCCGGTGGCGTCGTCGAGCAGCAGGCAGGCGAAGAGCGACCGGTCCTCGCGGGCCGTCACGGAGGTCGTGAACTGGGCCAGCACCAGCCGGGCCAGGATCCGGGAGGCGTCGGCGTGGCCGCGCTGGGGCAGGTCGATGCGGACCCGTACCGGGTGGTCGAGGGCCCGCAGCGAGAACGGCCGGGTCTGCCCGGAGGTGTCGAAGAAGGCGGCGAACGCGGGTCGGTCCAGCAGGGCGATCCGGTCGGCGAGGACCGAGCCCACGTCGCCCGGATGGGCCATCTGCCGCTCCCGGGCGTCGAGCTCCCTGAGCAGCGGGGCCTGCCCGGCATCGGTCAGGGCCTTGCGCAGCGCGGCCAGCGGTCCGGGGGCGCCGTCGAGCAGTTGCCGCAGCTCCGGTACGGAGGGGAAGCGGTCGTGGACGGCACGGAAGGGACCGAGCAGCTGGGCGAGGACGGTGGTGGAGCGGCGGCTGTCGCTGCCCGGGTGCGGGTCGGCGAGGTCGCCGACGAGGGCCTCGGCGAGTATGGCGGCGGCCTCGTCGGGGTCCGTGGTACCGCCGTAGAGGTCGAGGTCGTACTCGGAATCGGGGTGGCC
>NZ_BNBF01000006.1:273175-276008 GCF_014654935.1 Streptomyces capoamus | reverse complement strand
GACGCGGACGACGACGTCGTAGGCCTCCGCCGGGCCGAGGCCGGCGCCCGCCGCGCCGACCACCACGACCGACGCGCGGCCGGCCAGGGCGTGCAGGCACAGGGACTCGGCGAGCGGCCGGACCAGCGCCCCCGTCTTACCGGAGCCGGCCGGGCCGACGGCGAGCAGCGAAGTGCCGAGCAGGTCGGGGCCGAGGGCGAGGCCGGCGCCGCGGTAGTGGTAGGGGTTGCGGGGGTCGTCGGCGGTGGTGCCGAGCCGGACCTGCCCGGTCAGCAGGTCGTGCCGGGCGTGCCGGGCGGGCAGGTCGCGGTCGCCCGACGGGTGCGGGCAGGCGGCGGAGCCGTCCTGCAGGACGGCTCCGGTGAAGCCCGCGAGGCTGTGCCGGCCGGACCGTACACCCTGCCAGGCCCGGCTGATCCGCGCGTGGTCCACATCCCGCATGAGCCCGGCCCTCGCCTCGGCAGCCAACCGCTCAGCAGCCTCCGCCGCCCCGGCCTGCCGCAGCTGCGGCCATTCGGCGGGGTCCTGTTCGGGGGCGGGCGGGGGCGTGGCGGCGGGCGTGGGACCGCGGTCGGCCGGCAGGACCGAGCGCAGGGCCGGCATGGCACCGCGTACGAGCGGGGCACCGTAGCGGCGCCAGAACTCACCCCAATGGCCGATCCTTCCGAACACCGAGAGAATCGCGCCGAACACCAGCCACGTGTACAGCCACGATGCGGCCCCGCCCACCTGGCCGCCTTCACCTCTCACCCAGGAATCCGGCGCCAGCACGTACCAAGGCCACTGCCAGAAGTCACCGAGATAGCCGTTCCACAGCAGAGAGCACAACAGCCACCCGCACAGAAGCGCGATCACGGCCCCACCCAGGAGTTGCCGCGTGGGGGTCACCGTCGGTTCAACCTCGGGCCGTGGCCGATAGCGGAACCGCCAGATTCCGGGTGCTGCCTGCGGCCGCGGCGCGCGCAACCAGGTCAGAAAAGCGGACCCGTCCGGCATCGGCGGCACCGGCGGTGCGGCGGACGGCATGGGCGGTGCGGTGGACGGCATGGGCGGTGCCCCCGCCCCCTCGGGTGGCGTCGCCGGGCGTGGTACAGGGTTCGTGTGTGTGTCGTGTGGGATCCGCGTGCTGTCGCCGTCCATCGACCCTGCCCCCTGACCAGCGCGTCCGTCCGCCGTTCCGTCCGTCATCAGCGAGCCAATCTAACGCCCCGGCAAGGGGAGTTCACCGCTTACGCGGCCGTAAGGGGCCGGGCCCGCCCGGGTGGGCTATGGCCATGGCGGACAACGGGGGCCGCCGACAACGCCCACATGGAGCATGCCCACCCCCCGGAACCCGTCTTAGCCTGCGAGAAAAGAAGGTATGCGTCCGAAAACGCACCGCCCGGAACCGCCCGGGACCGCCCGGTACGCAAGATCATCAGGGAGCCCCCCATGACCGCACTTCCGCAGGAGCGCCGCGTCGTCACCGCCATCCCCGGCCCGAAGTCGCAGGAGCTGCAGGCCCGCCGTACCGCCGTGGTCGCGCAGGGCGTGGGCTCCGTGCTGCCGGTGTTCACCGCGCGCGCGGGCGGCGGCATCATCGAGGACGTCGACGGCAACCGGCTCATCGACTTCGGCTCCGGTATCGCCGTGACGAGCGTCGGCGCCTCCGCCGAGGCCGTCGTGCGCCGGGCCTCCGCCCAGCTCGCCGACTTCACCCACACCTGTTTCATGGTGACCCCGTACGAGGGCTACGTGGAGGTCGCGGAGGCGCTGGCCGAGCTGACCCCGGGCGACCACGCCAAGAAGTCCGCGCTGTTCAACTCCGGCGCCGAGGCCGTCGAGAACGCCGTCAAGATCGCGCGTGCGTACACCAAGCGGCAGGCCGTGGTGGTGTTCGACCACGGCTACCACGGCCGTACCAACCTCACGATGGCGCTGACGGCGAAGAACATGCCGTACAAGCACGGCTTCGGTCCGTTCGCGCCCGAGGTGTACCGGGTGCCGGTGGCGTACGCGTACCGCTGGCCGACCGGCCCGGAGAACGCCGGCCCCGAGGCCGCCAAGCAGGCCATCGACCAGATCACCAAGCAGGTCGGCCCGGACAACGTCGCCGCGATCATCATCGAGCCGGTGCTGGGCGAGGGCGGCTTCATCGAGCCCGCGAAGGGCTTCCTGCCGGCCGTCCGCCAGTTCGCCGCCGACAACGGCATCGTCTTCGTCGCGGACGAGATCCAGAGCGGCTTCTGCCGGACCGGTCAGTGGTTCGCCTGTGAGGACGAGGGCATCGTCCCGGACCTGATCACCACCGCCAAGGGCATCGCCGGCGGTCTGCCGCTCGCCGCCGTCACCGGCCGCGCCGAGATCATGGACGCCGCGCACGCCGGCGGCCTCGGTGGTACGTACGGCGGCAACCCCGTCGCCTGCGCCGGTGCGCTCGGCGCCATCGAGACGATGAAGGAGCTGGACCTCAACGGCAAGGCCAAGCGCATCGAGGAGGTCATGAAGGGGCGCCTCACCGCCATGGCCGAGAAGTTCGACATCATCGGTGACGTGCGCGGACGCGGTGCCATGATCGCCATCGAGCTGGTCAAGGACCGCGCCACCAAGGAGCCGAACCCGGAGGCCACCGCCGCGCTCGCCAAGGCCTGCCACGCCGAGGGCCTGCTGGTCCTCACCTGCGGCACCTACGGCAACGTGCTCCGCTTCCTGCCCCCGCTGGTCATCGGCGAGGACCTGCTGAACGAGGGCCTCGACATCATCGAGCAGGCGTTCGCGCGCATCTGAGCAGCGAATCCGCACGGCGGAGAGCGCCTGCGGCAGGCCGTGTGAAGAACGTGTGCGGGGTGGATGA
>NZ_BNBF01000006.1:272644-273127 GCF_014654935.1 Streptomyces capoamus | reverse complement strand
CGGCGGCCGGTTCCGTCTGCCAAACCACCCCTGC
This sequence comes from Streptomyces capoamus, assembly GCF_014654935.1. Classification (GTDB taxonomy): domain Bacteria; phylum Actinomycetota; class Actinomycetes; order Streptomycetales; family Streptomycetaceae; genus Streptomyces; species Streptomyces capoamus. The sequence goes on along the minus strand of NZ_BNBF01000006.1, from coordinate 273,093 downwards.
CTGCCGTAGGTTCTCTCCAGATGAGAGATACACCCGCCCACAGGGGACTGTGGGCGGACGCCGGGCCGGGGCCTCCCCAGCTTCGACCTGGTCGTGCCCTCGCGCACACAACCGGCGCCTCGCGGCTCCGGGATCTCCTCACCGATCGGACGGTCGCCGCCCCAAACCCCCCGGGGCGAGCGACGTTCCGGTCCGGACGGCCGCCCCGGAACCACCCCCCCTGTTCCGGGGCGGCCGACCTCCTTCTCCGTACCTCCGGGTACGTCTGCGAAGCTGGGCGCCGTGTCGACCTTCGTCCGCCGCGCCCCGCTCCTCGGCCTCCCGGCCGTCCTCCTCGCGCTGATCACCTGGCAGGTCGTGGCGCACGGCCCGCTGCTGGGTCCGGACGCCCGTCTGAGCCGGTTGCTGGTCCGTCCGGACCGGTTCGCCGAGCTGCTGTCCGACCTGGG
>NZ_BNBF01000006.1:260246-272437 GCF_014654935.1 Streptomyces capoamus | reverse complement strand
GGCGCTGGTCCCGGCGATCGTCGTACCGCTGAAGGACTGGACCGCCCGCCCGGGGACACCGGTGGTGCCCCCGGGCGTCGGTTACTTCCCGTCCGGCCACACGGCCACGGCGGCGGCCGCCTACGGCTCGGCGACCCTGCTGCTGCTGCCCTGGCTCCGCTCCCCGGCCGCCCGCCGCTCGCTGGTGGCCTGCTGCGCGGTGCTGGTCCTCGGGGTGTCGTACGGACTGGTCCGGCACGGCTACCACTGGCCGCTGGACGTGGTGGCCAGCTGGTGCCTGTGCACGGTGCTGCTGACGGCCCTGTCCCTGGTGCCGGGGGTCAGCCGAAGTAGCCGTCGAAGGTCTTCTGGAACTCCCCGTTCGCGAAGCGGTCCCAGTTCACCGACCACGTCATCAGGCCCCGCAGCGCCGGCCAGGTCCCGTGGGTGGCGTACGAGCCGCAGTTCGCCTTCTTCGTCAGGCAGTCCAGGGTCCGGGTGACCTCGGCCGGGGGCACGTAGCCGTTGCCCGCGTTCGTGGACGCCGGCATGCCGATCGCGATCTGGTCGGGGCGCAGCGGCGGGAAGACGTTGTCCGGGTCGCCGGCCACCGGGAAGCCGGTGAGCAGCATGTCGGTCATGGCGATGTGGAAGTCGGCGCCGCCCATGGAGTGGTACTGGTTGTCCAGGCCCATGATCGGACCCGAGTTGTAGTCCTGGACGTGCAGCAGGGTCAGGTCGTCGCGCAGGGCGTGGATGACCGGGAGGTACGCGCCGCAGCGCGGGTCCTGACCGCCCCACTTGCCGGTGCCGTAGTACTGGTAGCCGTTCTGCACGAAGAAGGTCTCCGGGGCCATGGTCAGCACGAACGTCGGGCCGTACTTTGCCTTGAGGGTCTTCAGGGCGGAGATGAGGTTCACGATCACCGGGGTGGTGGGGTTCCTGAAGTCCGTGTCGTTCGTGTTCAGCGACAGGGAGTGGCCCTCGAAGTCGATGTCCAGGCCGTCCAGCCCCCAGGTGTCGATGATCTTCGAGACGGAGGAGACGAAGGCGTCCCGGGCGGCCGTCGTCGTCAGCTGGACCTGGCCGTTCTGGCCGCCGATCGAGATCAGCACCTTCTTGCCGGCGGCCTGCTTGGCCTTGATCGCGGCCTTGAAGTCGGCGTCGCTCTCCACGCCGGGGCATTGGGTGACGGGGCAGCGGTTGAACCGGATGTCCCCGGAGGTGACCGAGGTGGGCTCGCCGAAGGCCAGGTCGATGACGTCCCAGCTGTCGGAGACGTCGGCGAGGCGCGTGTAACCGGCGCCGTTGGCGAAGCTCGCGTGGAGGTAGCCGACGAGGGCGTGGGCGGGCAGGCCGGGTGATCCGCCGCCGGTGCCGGGGCCGGTGGTGGCGGCGACGGCCGCGGACTTCGCGGACTCGCCGGCGGCGTTGACCGCGGCCACCTGGAAGCTGTACGCCGTCGAGGCCGCGAGACCGGTCACGGTCGCCGAGGTGCCGGTCGCCGTCTGGACCCGGGTCCCGTCGCGGTAGACCGCGTAGCTCGTCGCGCCGGTCACCGCCGACCAGGACAGTCCGACGGAGGACGAGGTCACGGAGGTGGCCTTGAGGCCGGACGGGGCGGCGGGCGGCTGGCCGGTGCCGCTGCCGCCGGGGCCGACGAGGGTGATGTCGTCGGCCTGGTAGGCGCCGGTGCCGTACCAGCCGTGGGTGTAGATCGTGACCTTGGTGGTGGCGGGTCCGGTGCGGAAGGTGGTGCTCAGCTTCTGCCAGTCGGGGGCGGACTGGGTCCACGCGGAGACGTCGGTGGTGCCGGTGCCGTTCGCGCCGAGGTAGACGTAGGAGCCGCGGACGTAGCCGGACAGGGTGTATTGGGCGTCCGGCTGGACGGTCACGGTCTGGGAGCACTGGGCGTTGTCGCTGCCCGCCGGGGTGGCCTGCAGCGCGGAACGTCCGCTGTGCACCGGTGCGTCGACCGTCGTGCCGGCCGTGCAGGTCCAGCCGGTCAGACCGGACTCGAAGCCGCCGTTGACCGCGACGTCCGCGTCGGCCGCGCGGGCGGCCGACGAGAGCGCGGTGACACCGGGCACGGCCAGCAGCGCGGCCGTGAGCGCGGCGAGGACGGATCTGGGACGTCGGGCGCGGTCCACAAGGGCCTCCGGGGTCCGGGGAGTTGGCGGGGTGGAGCGCACACAACTTGGTCCAGACCAATCCTCTTGTCAAGACGTCGGGCGCCGTCCGTGCCCCTCCCTCCGCCCGGCCGGCCCCGCGGCCGCCTCGTGCATCACCAGTTCCAGCAGCACCGGATCGGTCAGCGTGCCCGAGCCGTCCGGCGGCACCAGCCACCGCACCCCCCGGGTCGCCCGGCCCGGGTACGGCACGACGATCCAGGTGCCGCTGCCGGCCGCACGGATCCCGGTGCCGAGCCAGCGGGCGGCGGTGCCGGGCGGCACGAAGAAACCGACCCGGTCGTCGCCGAAGTCGGCGAGCACCGGGCCGGGCCGGTCGAGGACGCGGCTGAGCACGTCGAGCGTCCGAAGGCCGAGGTCACCCGGCAGGATCAGGACGTCCCACGCCCGGCCGGCGGGCAGCAGCGCGACCCCGAGGGGGCTGCGCTCCCACTGCCGGCGGCAGGCATCGGGGTCCGGTGCGACGGATGCGAGCCATTCGACCGCCGTCTTCGCCCCAGTCATGGAGAAGCCTCCCTCTCGCTCGTGGACACGGTTCGCGTCACGAGGGAGAGGGAGGCGGGCGGCCGGCATTACGCGGGTTCGGGGCGCTCTTTCAGGTGACCTGCCCCCGTCCGGACGTCAGCCGGCGGCCGGGGCGTAAGCGGCCGGATCCTGCACCGGCTGGTCCTGGGAAGCCTGCTGATCGTCCTGGGGCTGGGGCTGGGGCTGGGACTGAGGCTGCGACTGCGACTCCGACTGCTGGTCGTCCTGCGCCCCGGGGTCCTGCTGGTCGCGGCCGGAAGGAGGACGCCGCCGGTGACGAAGGCGGCCGAGGCCACCGCGGCGGCCAGGCCGAGCCGGCGCCGGGAGCGGGCTGTGTCGTGCGTACGAGTCTCGCGGGTCATGAGGTCTCCTGCCGGTCCGGTACGGAAGTCGGTGCCTCGTGGTGAGGCCGTGCTTCCAGTACGCCGGAACCGGGCAGCGCGATCATGCTCCGGGATCTCGTGGCTTGACGGCACCGGGAGAGGCGCGTACAAGCACCGTCAGCTGTCGAAACCGAGCCCCAGCCGGTCCATCGCCCGCAGCCACAGGTTGCGCCGGCCTCCGTGGGCGTCCGCGCGGGCCAGGGACCATTTGGTGAGGGCGATGCCGGTCCAGGCGAACGGCTCGGGCGGGAACGGCAGCGGCTTCTTGCGGACCATCTCCAGCTCCGTCCGCTCGGTGCGCTCCCCGTCCAGCAGGTCCAGCATCACGTCCGCGCCGAACCGGGTCGCGCCGACGCCGAGGCCCGTGTAACCGGCCGCGTAGGCCACCCGGCCCTGGTGGGCGGTGCCGAAGAACGCCGAGAAGCGGGAGCAGGTATCGATCGCGCCGCCCCAGGCGTGGCTGAACCGGACCCCCTCCAGCTGCGGGAAGCAGGTGAAGAAGTGGCCCGCGAGCTTGGCGTAGGTCTCGGGCCGGTCGTCGTACTCGGCGCGGACCCGGCCGCCGTAGGGGTAGATCGCGTCGTAGCCGCCCCACAGGACGCGGTTGTCGGCGGACAGCCGGAAGTAGTGGAACTGGTTCGCCGAGTCCCCGAGGCCCTGCCGGTTCTTCCAGCCGATCGCGGCGAGTTGGCCGGCGGTGAGCGGTTCGGTCATCAGCGCGTAGTCGTAGACCGGCACGGTGTACGAGCGCACCCGGCGCAGCAGGCTGGGGAAGATGTTGGTGCCGAGGGCGACCCGGCGGGCGCGGACGGCGCCGTACGGGGTGCGGACGGCCATCCCGGCGCCGTAGCTCTTCAGGGTCAGGGCGGGCGTGTGCTCGTACACCCGCACCCCGAGCTTCAGGCAGGCCTTCTTCAGGCCCCAGGCCAGCTTGGCCGGGTGCAGCATGGCCACGCCCCGGCGGTCCCACAGGCCCGCTTCGAAGGTGGGCGAGTTCACCTGTTCGCGCACGGCGTCGGCGTCCAGGAACTCGATGCCGTCGGCGAGGCCCTTCTCCGTCAGCTTCCGGTGCCAGTCGCGCAGTTCCCGGGCCTGGTAGGTCTCGGTGGCGACATCGATCTCACCGGTGCGTTCGAAGTCGCAGTCGATGCCGTGCCGGGCGACGGCGGCCTCGATCTCGTCGAGGTTGCGCCGGCCCAGCTCCTCCAGCGTGTGGATCTCGCCGGGCCAGCGGGCCAGGCCGTTGGGCAGGCCGTGGGTGAGGGACGCGGCGCAGAAGCCGCCGTTGCGGCCCGAGGCGGCCCAGCCCACCTCGCGGCCTTCCAGCAGCACCACGTCACGCTGTGGGTCGCGCTCCTTGGCGTTCAGCGCGGCCCACAGTCCGCTGTAGCCGCCGCCGACGACCAGCAGGTCGCAGGTCTCCGTGCCGGTGAGGGCGGGTTCGGCGTGCGGCTTTCCGGGGTCTTCCAGCCAGTACGGGACCGGCTGGGCTTCGGAGAGAGAGGCGATCCAGTTGTCTTTACCACGGCTCATGGCGCTCGGGGCCATGATTTCAACTCCCTACGGAAGACGTTCGGAAAAGGCCTACGCCTTTTGCTTGTTCCGGCGATGGGTGATGACCATCGAGGACAGGACGAGCAGCACGGCGACGAGGAACATGGCCGTACCGATCACATTGATCTGCACGGGCGTTCCGCGCTGCGCCGACCCCCAGACGAACATGGGGAAGGTGACGGTGGAACCGGCGTTGAAATTGGTGATGATGAAATCGTCGAAGGAGAGCGCGAAGGACAGCAGCGCGCCCGCGGCGATTCCCGGTGCCGCGATGGGCAGGGTGACCCGCAGGAAGGTCTGCACGGGACCGGCGTACAGGTCCCGGGCGGCCTCCTCCAGGCGCGGGTCCATCGACATCACGCGCGCCTTGACGGCGGTGACGACGAAGCTCAGGCAGAACATGATGTGGGCGATCAGGATCGTCCAGAAGCCCAGCTGGGCCCCCATGTTGAGGAACAGGGTGAGCAGCGAGGCGGCCATGACGACCTCGGGCATCGCCATCGGCAGGAAGATCAGCGAGTTGACGGCGCCGCGTGCGCGGAAGCGGTAGCGGACCAGCGCGAAGGAGATCATCGTGCCGAGGACGGTGGCGCCGACCGTGGCCCACAGGGCGATCTGGAGACTGAGGGACAGCGAGCCGCACATGTCGGCGACGCCGCACGGGTCCTTCCAGGCGTCCGTGGAGAACCGCTGCCATTCGTAGTTGAAGCGCCCCTTCGGCTTGTTGAAGGAGAAGACGGTGACGACGACGTTCGGCAGCAGGAGGTAGGCGAGTGTCAGCAGTCCGGCGATGACGACGAGACGGCGCTTGAGCCAGTTGACGAAGGGCATTTAGACCAGGTCCTCCGTCCCGGACCGGCGGATGTAGAGCGTGACCATGGCCAGGATCGCGGCCATGAGGATGAAGGAGAGGGCCGCGGCCGTCGGATAGTCCAGGATGCGCAGGAACTGCGTCTGGATGACGTTGCCGATCATGCGGGTGTCGGTGGAGCCGAGGAGTTCGGCGTTGACGTAGTCACCGGCCGCCGGGATGAAGGTCAGCAGGGTCCCGGAGACCACGCCCGGCATGGACAGCGGGAAGGTGACCTTGCGGAAGGTGGTCCACGGCCGGGCGTACAGGTCGCCGGCCGCCTCGTGCAGCCGTCCGTCGATCCGCTCCAGCGAGGTGTACAGCGGCAGGATCATGAACGGCAGGAAGTTGTACGTCAGACCGCACACCACTGCCAGCGGAGTGGCCAGGACCCGGTCGCCGGCCGTCCAGCCGAGCCAGTTGGTGAGGTCCAGGAGGTGGAGCGAGTTCAGCGTGTGCACGACCACGCCGTTGTCGGCGAGGATCGTCTTCCAGGCCAGGGTGCGGATCAGGAAGCTGGTGAAGAACGGCGCGATCACCAGGATCATGATCAGGTTCTTCCAGCGGCCGGCGCGGAAGGCGATGAGGTAGGCCAGCGGATAGCCGAGCAGCAGGCAGAGCACGGTCGCGGCGGCGGCGTAGGACACGGACCGCAGGAACTGCGGCCAGTACGCGGCCAGCGCGTCCCAGTAGGTCGCGAAGTGCCAGGTGACCTTGTAGCCCTCCTCCAGTGAGCCCTGCTGCACGGACGTGGAGGCCTGGTAGATCATCGGCAGCGCGAAGAAGACGATCAGCCAGAGCATGCCGGGCAGCAGCAGCCAGTACGGCGTGAACCGGCCGCGCCGGCGCGCGGGCTTCTTCTCCGGTGTCGCGGGGGCGAGGGGCGGGGGCGCCTCGGTGAGCGTGGACATCAGGCGGCGACCTCTTCCTCGGTGCCGGCGTCGATGTCCTGGGCGGCATCCAGGCCGAAGGTGTGGGCCGGGTTCCAGTGCAGGACGACATCGGCTCCGGGGACGAGCCGGCCGTCCCGCTCGACGTTCTGGACGTACACCGCGAGTTCGTCGCAGACGGGGCTGTCGATGACGTACTGCGTGGAGACGCCGATGAAGCTGGCGTCGGCGATCTTGCCGGTGAGGCGGTTGCGGCCCGCCGGGATCTCCCCCGCGTCGTCGGCGTGCGTGAGGGAGATCTTCTCCGGGCGGATGCCGACCAGCACCTTGCCGCCGGCCGTCGTCGGGGCGGAACATCGCGCCTCGGGCAGCACCAGCTTGCCGCCGCCCGCCTTGAGCACGAGGTCGTCGCCGTTCTTCGTGTCCACCTCCGCCTCGATGAGGTTGGAGGTGCCGAGGAAGTTCGCGACGAAGGTGCTCTGCGGGTTCTCGTACAGGTCGGCCGGCGAGCCGAGCTGCTCGACGCGGCCGCCGTTCATCACGGCGACCGTGTCGGCCATGGTCATGGCCTCCTCCTGGTCGTGCGTGACGTGCACGAAGGTGATGCCGACCTCGGTCTGGATGCGCTTGAGCTCCAGCTGCATCTGGCGGCGCAGCTTCAGGTCGAGGGCGCCCAGCGGCTCGTCGAGGAGGAGCACCTTCGGGTGGTTGATCAGGGCGCGGGCCACCGCGACTCGCTGCTGCTGGCCGCCGGAGAGCTGGTGCGGCTTCTTGCGCGCCTGCTCGCCGAGCTGGACCAGCTCCAGCATCTCCTCCACCTGCTTCTTCACGCTCTTGATGCCGCGCCGGCGCAGGCCGAAGGCGACGTTCTCGAAGATGTCGAGGTGCGGGAAGAGGGCGTAGGACTGGAAGACCGTGTTCACGGGCCGTTTGTACGGCGGCAGGTGCGTGACGTCCTGGTCGCCGAGCCGGACCGTGCCCGTCGTGGGTTCCTCCAGGCCGGCGATCATGCGCAGGGTGGTGGTCTTGCCGCAGCCGGAGGCGCCGAGGAGGGCGAAGAAGGAGCCCTCGGGCACGGTGAGGTCCAGCGGGTGTACGGCGGTGAAGGAGCCGTAGGTCTTGGAGATGCCGGAGAGGCGGACGTCGCCGCTGTTGTCCGGTGTCGTCTTCATCGTCGTCACGCCCCTGTGAGCTTCGCGAACTTCTCTTCGTAGGCCGTCTCTTCCTTCTGGCTCAGGGAGCGGAAGGCATGGGACTTCGCCTGCATGGCCTTGTCGGGGACGATCAGCGGGTTGTCCGCCGCGTCCTTGTCGATCTTCGCAAGGTAGGGCTTCACGCCGTCGACGGGCGTCACGTAGTTGATGTACGCGGCGAGCGCGGCGGCCTGCTCGGGCTCGTAGTAGAAGTCGATGAGCCGCTCGGCGTTCGTCTTGTGCCGTGCCTTGTTGGGGACGCACATGTTGTCGGTCGACGTCATGTAGCCGCTGTCCGGGATGACGAAGTCGACGTCGGGGCTGTCCGACTTGAGCTGCACCACGTCACCCGCCCAGGCGACACAGGCCGCGAGGTCGCCCTTGGTGAGGTCGGAGGTGTAGTCGTTGCCGGTGAAGCGGCGGATCTGGCCCTTGTCGACGGCCTTCTGGAGGCGGGCGATCGCCGCGTCGAAGTCGTCGTCGGAGAACCTCGCCGGGTCCTTGCCCATGTCCAGCAGGGTCATGCCGACGGAGTCCCGCATCTCCGACAGGAAGCCGACGCGCCCCTTGAGCCGGGGGTTGTCGAGCAGGTCGGAGACCGACTTCACCTCGATGCCGTCGAGCGCCTTCTTGTTGTAGGCGATCACGGTGGAGATGCCCTGCCAGGGGTACGAGTACGCCCGCCCCGGGTCCCAGTCGGGGTTGCGGAACTGGGCCGAGAGGTTGGTGTAGGCGTGCGGGAGGTTCGACGGGTCGAGCTTCTGCACCCAGCCGAGGCGGATCAGCCGGGCGGCCAGCCAGTCGGTGAGGACGATGATGTCCCGGCCGGTGTCCTGGCCCGCGGCGAGCTGCGGCTTGATCTTGCCGAAGAACTCGCTGTTGTCGTTGATGTCCTCGGTGTAGTTGACCGTGATGCCGGTCCGCCGGCGGAAGGTGTCGAGCGTCGGGTGGTGCTTGCCGCTGTCGTCGACGTCGATGTACTCGGTCCAGTTGGAGAAGTTCACCGTCTTCTCGCGGGCCGAGTGGTCCTGGGCGGAGGTGCCGCCCCGGGTCTGGCCCGCCGCGGGGATCCCGCAACCGCTCAGCGCTCCGAGGCCGCCGGCCGCGAGCGCGCCGCTCGCGGAGGCCCGCAGCAGCGACCGGCGGGTCAGGGCGGCCCTGCCGCTGCGGAGGCTGCGCCGCACGGCGGCCGCTTGGGGCGGGGTCAGGCGGTCGGGCTCGTACTGCTCCATGCGCATGGTGCCCTTTCGGGAGGGATCGGCCTGGTGGGTGGCCGGGTCGGTCGCTAGCGGTCCCCGAAGACGGTGCGGTGCCAGTCCTTCTCGGCCACCGCGGTGTTGTCGAACATTACGTGTTTGACCTGCGTGTACTCCTCGAAGGAGTACGTCGACATGTCCTTGCCGAAGCCCGAGGCCTTGTAGCCGCCGTGCGGCATCTCGCTGATGATCGGGATGTGGTCGTTGACCCAGACGCAGCCCGCCTTGATCTCGCGGGTGGCCCGGTTCGCGCGGTAGACGTTCGTGCTCCACGCGGAGGCGGCGAGGCCGTAGGGGGTGTCGTTGGCCAGCCGGATTCCCTCATCATCGCCGTCGAACGGCAGTACGACCAGTACGGGGCCGAAGATCTCCGACTGGACGATCTCGCTGTCCTGGGCCGCGTCGGCGATCAGCGTGGGCCGGTAGTAGGCGCCGGCCTTCAGGTCTCCCTGCGGGGCCTCCCCGCCGGTGACCACGCGCGCGTAGGCGCGCGCCCGGTCCACGAAGGCGGCGACCCGGTCCCGCTGGGCGTGCGAGATCAGCGGCCCGAGGTCGGTGCCGGGTGCGAACGGGTCGCCTAGCCGGACCGTCTCCATCAGCGCGGCCGTCCGCTCCACGAACGCCTCGTACAGCGGACGCTGCACGTACGCGCGCGTGGCGGCCGTGCAGTCCTGCCCGGTGTTGATGATCGCGCCCGCGACCGCGCCGTGCACGGCCGCCGTCAGGTCGGCGTCGTCGAAGACGACGAAGGGCGCCTTGCCGCCCAGCTCCAGGTGCAGCCGCTTGACGGTGGCCGTGGCGATCTCGGCGACCCGCCTGCCGACCGCGGTGGATCCCGTGAAGGAGGTCATGGCGACGTCCGGGTGCCCGACGAGGTGCTCGCCGGCCTCCTTCCCGGTGCCGGTGACGATGTTGATCACCCCGTCCGGGATGCCCGCGTCCGTGGCGGCCTGCGCGAACAGCAACGAGGTCAGCGGAGTGATCTCGGCGGGCTTCAGTACGACGGTGTTGCCCGCGGCGACCGCCGGGAGGATCTTCCAGGCGGCCATCTGCAGGGGGTAGTTCCAGGGCGCGGTGGAGCCGACGACACCGATGGGCTCGCGCCGGACGTACGACGTGTGGTCGCCCGAGTACTCACCGGCCGACTGCCCCTGCAGATGCCGGGCGGCACCCGCGAAGAAGGCGGTGTTGTCGATGGTGCCCGGCACGTCGAACTCACGGGTGAGCTTGAGCGGCTTGCCGCACTGGAGGGACTCCGCGCGGGCGAGCTCCTCCGCGCGGTCGGCCAGCACGGCGGCGAACCGGTGCAGGGCGTCCGAGCGCTCGCCCGGGGTGGTGGCGGCCCAGTCGGGGAAGGCCGCGCGCGCGGCGGCCACGGCCGCGTCGACGTCGTCGGTGCCGGCCGTCTCGTAGGTGTACACCTCCGCGCCGGTGGCGGGGTCGATCACGGTGTGCCGGCGGCCCGAGGTGCCCTTGGCGGGCCGGCCGGCGATGAATTGCGCACCCTCCGCGAAACGGTCCTGCGCGGGAAATCGTTCCGGGGTGGCGGTGCCCGGGTTGTGCATGTCGCTCTCCTCCGCCGTGCACCCCGTCCTGGGGGGCGGGTGGCGTAGCTCCAGCTCGATTTGAGTGCCGATCCTGACAGAGCCATAGGACCCGAACAAGTGATTCCGTTGTTGCCTTTTGGTTACGCAACGGAATCTGTCGACCAGGTGTCGAGTCGACGCGGAAAAGGGCGGACGGAGTGTCAGTGGTGCGTGACACACTCGCGTGCATGGGAAAGATCGACGGGGTGGCATCCCTGATCAGTGAGATCCGGGCGGGGTCCCGGATCAAGTACCTCTACTTCTGGGGGCACCGGCCGCAGCCGGACGGCCGGGTCGGCGCGAGCTGCCTGAGCCAGTGGTGGCCCGCGCCGTTCGTGGTGGACGGGGTGGAGTACGCGACGGCCGAGCACTGGATGATGGCCGGCAAGGCCCGGCTCTTCGGGGACGCGGAGGCCGAGCGGCAGGTGCTGGCCGCGGAGCATCCCGCCGAGGCGAAGAAGGCGGGGCGGCTGGTGCGGGGCTTCGACGAGGAGACCTGGGAGCGGGAGCGGTTCCGGCTGGTGGTCGAGGGCAGCCTGCACAAGTTCGCCGCCCATGACGACCTCGCCCTGTTCCTGCTGAACACGGGGGACCGGGTCCTGGTGGAGGCGAGCCCCGTCGACCGCGTCTGGGGCATCGGCCTGGCGGCGGACGACGAGGCGGCCGCGGACCCGGAGCGCTGGCGGGGCGAGAACCTGCTGGGCTTCGCTCTGATGGAAGCCCGGGAACACCTGGCGGGCGCCGGCGCGTAGCCCTGCGGGGCCGGGCGGGGCGGTTGGGGCAGCGGCGAGGACACCGCGCGCAGCAGGCCGAGGGGCCGCTTCCCTGCGGGACCGGGCGGGAACGGTCCCGGTCGGGGGTGGGGCTTGGGGGCGGTGCCGGCCGTGGGTGGCGGGGGCCTAGTGCCGAGGGTGATGCGGGCTGCGGTGAGACGGGGACTGCGTGCCGGAGGGCGCCGGCAGCCGCTGTCAGTGCCGGCTGCCGGCCGGGGCGGAGGTCGACAGTCGGGCGCTTCTACCGCGCAGGCGCCCGTCGGGGCATGGGCTGCACCGGCGGCACCGGGCCGGCCCTCGACACCCCGCCGGGGGAAGTCACTGGCCGGCGCGGGTATCGCGCAGGCGGCCGCCGGGACGTGGGCTGCACCAGCGGCACCGGGTCGTCGCCCCTCGGCTCCCCCGGGACCGGTCGGGCACGCTCGGCGGCCCGCGCAGCCGTCCGTGTACGGTCTCGGGCCCGCCGGGCCGGGCCGGTCGGCCGGCGGGTCAGCCGTCCACCGAGATGACGAGGGCGACCAGGCCCAGCACGAGGACGATCCCGGCGGCTCCGCAGATCATGCCGGCCAGGGCCACGCCCGGGTTCGTCGCTTCGCCGCGGCCGGCCTTGCCGCGGCCGATCCCGCCGAAGATCAGGGCCAGGACTCCCAGCACGAAGGCGATCGGCCACATGACGAAGCCGACCGCCGAGATGATGCCCAGCACCAGCGAGGCGGTGCCCATCCCGTTGCTCGGGGGCGCCTGCCCGCCGGGCCAGGCGTAGCCGGGGCCGGCGGGATAGGGGGCGTACGGTGCCTGCGGGCCGGGGTAGCCGTACGCCGGTGTGGTGCCCGGGTAGCCGTACGGCACCTGGCCGGGGCCGTCGGGGGCGATGGGCGGCGGGGGCACCGGCTCCGCTGCCGCTCCCGCGTACGGGGGGAACGGGTTCGCCGGGGGCGCGAACGGGTTCGGCTGAGGGGCGGGGGCGGGGGCGGGCGGCGCGAAGGGGGTCGGCTGCTGTCCGGTCGGCCCCG
>NZ_BNBF01000006.1:257919-260202 GCF_014654935.1 Streptomyces capoamus | reverse complement strand
GAGCCGTGTACCCGGCGGCCGGGCCGGCCCAGGCCGCACGGCCGGCGTCGACGGGCGCGGACGCCGGCAGCGAGGTCAGCGTCTGCTGATCATGGACGGTTCCAGGGGCCGGGACGGCGTCGTGGACGCTCCCCCGGTCCCCGACCGGCTCCGCCCGGCCCGCCTCCGCCGCTGCGGCTGCCGTCGCCGCCGTCGCCGACTCCGCTTCCGGCCCGCTCTGACCCGCCAGGGTCGGCTCCCGGCCCTCGACCGGCACCCACTGGCCCGCCCCCGCCCCCGCGACCGGCGCCGCCCGACCCACCTCCCCCGCCGCACGGTCCTCGGCCGGGCCCGCGGCCGCTTCCGGTCGGTTCGCCGTCGGCTGGGGGTCCTTCTCCAGGGACAGCCGGGGAGGCTCCTGGCGGGCACCGGACGGGTGCGGGCCAGGTATGGGCTGCCGTGCCTCGTCGGACATGGTGAAGGACCCCCTCGCTGGACGTCCCGTCATGCTACGGGCAGGGCGGGACGCGGCGGCCCGGGGCCTACGATGATCCCGCGTCACCGATCAGCCGATCACCGCGCCCGCACCACGCACCTCGGGACACCGTGCCCGCCGCGGGCGCCCGTCCCGGGGAGGCCCCCTTGACCGACAGCTCCGTACCCGCCACCGGCACCGCCGACCGCGATCTGCACCGCTTCATCGCCGGGCTGCCCAAGGCCGAACTGCACGTCCACCACGTCGGCTCCGCCTCCCCGCGCATCGTCTCGGAACTGGCCGCCCGCCACCCCGACTCCATGGTCCCGACCGACCCCGAGGCCCTGGCCGACTACTTCACGTTCACCGACTTCGCCCACTTCATCGAGGTGTACCTGTCGGTCGTGGACCTCATCCGCACCCCGGAGGACGTCCGGCTGCTCACCTACGAGGTGGCCCGCGACATGGCCCGGCAGCAGGTGCGCTACGCCGAGCTGACCATCACGCCCTTCTCCTCCACCCGGCGCGGGATCGACGAGCGGGCGTTCATGGACGCCGTGGAGGACGCCCGGAAGGCGGCCGAGGCCGAGTTCGGGACCGTACTGCGCTGGTGCTTCGACATCCCCGGCGAGGCCGGTCTGGAGGCGGCCGAGGAGACCACGCGGCTGGCCACCGACGACCGGATCCGCCCGGAGGGCCTGGTGTCGTTCGGGCTCGGCGGGCCGGAGATCGGCGTGCCCCGGCCGCAGTTCAAGCCGTACTTCGACCGGGCCGTCGCCGCCGGTCTGCGGTCCGTGCCGCACGCCGGTGAGACGACCGGCCCGGAGACGGTGTGGGACGCGCTGACCGACCTGCGCGCCGAGCGGATCGGGCACGGCACCAGTTCCGCGCGGGATCCGAAGCTGCTCGCCCACCTCGCCGAGCACCGCATCCCGCTGGAGGTGTGCCCGACCTCCAACATCGCCACCCGCGCGGTCCGCACTCTGGAGGAGCACCCGATAAAGGAGTTCGTCCGGGCCGGGGTGCTGGTCACGGTCAACTCCGACGACCCGCCGATGTTCGGCACCGACCTGAACAACGAGTACGCGGTGGCCGCCCGGCTGCTGGACCTGGACGAGCGGGGCCTGGCGGACCTGGCCAGGAACGCCGTCGAGGCCTCCTTCCTGGACCCGGCGGGCAAGGCGCGGATCTCGGCGGAGATCGACGCCTACACCGCTGCCTGGCCGGCCTCCTGACACCCACCACAATGGGGCCATGCAGACCGTGACCGCCGTGGCCCACCGCGGCGACCCCTACCGTTTCCGCGAGAACACCCTCGACTCCCTGCGGTCCGCGCTCCAGCGGGGCGCGGACGCCGTCGAGGTCGACGTCCGGCTCACCCGCGACGGCGTGCCCGTGCTGCTGCACGACGACACGCTGCGGCGGCTGTGGGAGGTCGACCGGCCGCTGGGCGCGCTGTCCGCCGACGAGCTGCGCGGGCTCACGGCGGGCGGGGTGCCGACGCTGGCGGAGGCGCTGGCCGCGACCGGGGACAGCAGGGTGATGGTGGACCTGTGCGGGCCGGTCGGCCGCCGTACGGTCGAGCGGACGCTGGACGCAGTCCGGCAGAGCGGGGCGCGCGACCGTGTGTACTACTGCGCGCACGCCGAGGCGATGCTGGCCGTCCGCGCCGCCGATCCGGCCGCGGAGATCGCTCTGACCTGGACGACGCTGGCGCCGCCCCGGCCCGCGCTGCTGGCCGCCGTCCGCCCGCGCTGGCTGAACTACCGCTTCTCCCTGGTGAGCAGGGAGCTGGCGGCCCGCGTCCACCACGACGGCCTGCTGCTGTC
>NZ_BNBF01000006.1:251162-257877 GCF_014654935.1 Streptomyces capoamus | reverse complement strand
GGTGTGGACCCCGGACACCCGCCGCTCCATGAGCCGTCTGCTGGACCTGGGCGTCGACTCGATCACGACGAACCGGGTCGACGTCCTGCACACCCTGCGCACCGCGGACCGGCCCGCCGCCCCGCGTGTCGCGTACCCGTAGGGGCCGACCCGGACAACTCCCCCAGCTCCCGGGCCGGTTGATCGGGGTCGAGCAAGGGTCGTACGCCCTCCTCGCTGAGGATCCGCAGCGCGTACCGGCGCCCGAGGATGATCACGAAGCGTCTTCCGGCGCCGCACCGTCGATCGAGGAGCCCGCTATGCGCCCCACCCGCCGTTCCGTCCTGTCGACCGCCGCCGTCGTCGTCGCCGCGCTGGCCGCCGGCCCGCTGGCCGCACCCGCGTTCGCCGCGCCCGCGGCCCCGGCGTCCGCCCCGGTCACGGCGGGCCCCGACACCGAGGCCCTCGCCGCCGCGATCGCCGGGCTCCCCGACCACGACGCCACCGCGGCGCTGCTGCGCGTCGGCGGCGACGGGACCTGGCGCGGGACGGCCGGGGTGCGCGACGTGCGGAGCGGGGCGCCGGCCCTGCCGGACGCGCGGTTCCGGGCCGGTTCGGTGACGAAGGTGGTGACCGCGTCGATCGTGCTGCAGTTGGCCGCGGAGGGCCGCATCGACCTGGACGGCACCGTGCAGCAGTACCTGCCGGGCCTGCTCGGCGAGGACTTCGCGCCGATCACCGTGCGGCAGTTGCTGAACTACACCAGCGGCCTGCGCCCGGGTGCGTCCCTCGGCGACACCGTGGAGGACGGTTACGCGCACCGCTTCGAGACGCTGACGCCCCGCCAGGTCGTGGCCTCCTCCGTCGCGCAGGGCCCGGCGTACGCGCCGGGTACGCAGCAGAGCTACGGCAACATCCACTACACCGTGCTCGGCATGCTGATCGAGAAGGTGACCGGCGACTCGTACGCGCACCAGGCCGCGGTGCGCGTCTTCCGGCCGCTCGGCATGCTGATCGAGAAGGTGACCGGCGACTCGTACGCGCACCAGGCCGCGGTGCGCGTCTTCCGGCCGCTCGGCATGCGGCACAGCTCCTTCCCGGCCGGCCCGGACCCCCGGATCCACGGCCCGCACAACCGGGGGTACGACTGGATCGACGGCAAGCTGGTCGACGTGACCGACTGGAACATGTCCGACCGCTGGGCGGCCGGCGACCTGATCTCGACCACCGCCGACCTGGAGCGGTTGCTGGTGGGGCTGTTCGAGGGCCGGGTGGTGCCCGAGCCGCAGCTGAAGGAGATGTTCAGGCTGCCGGACGTGCCCGGGGCGCGGTACGGCGCGGCGCTGGAGCGGTTCGACGTCGACGGCAAGGTGATCTGGGGGAAGACGGGCAGCCGGCCGGGCTACGCGACGGTGATCGCCGCGACGCCGAATCTGTCCCGCACCCTGGTCTACTCGGTCGAATCGACGGACGCGAAGGGCGACGGCCTGTCCGTCGCCCGGCGCTTCGCGTTCCCCGCTTTCAACCGCTGACGGACGGGGCGCCGAGGGCCTCCAGTCGTCCGATCCTCTTCCGTACGACGTACAGCGGGACGATCCCGAGGACTCCGAAGGACATGTCGATCAGGCTCCACCAGAAGGGGATTCCGCGGACGGGGCCGCAGACGAGGGCGAGCGGGATGATGCCGGCGCAGGCGATCATCCCGAACTCGACGACCCAGACGTTGCGGACGGGATCGCGGTACGGGCCGTAGAACGCGACCGCGATGACGAGGTGGGCGAAGGCCAGCCAGTCGGTGCCGTACAGGACGAAGGGGTATTCGGCGTCGACCGTGTCCAGCCCCTCCCGCACCCGGGAGATCCACGCCGCGAGGCCGGGCAGGTGCTCCGGGACGGACAGCGCCCGCAGGACCTCCTCGGTCCAGCGCAGTTCGTGCACCAGCGGGAAGGCGGTGGCCCCGCTCAGGACGAGGCAGACGACGAAGAGGGCCAGCCAGACGCGGATGCCCTTGAGCAGGGCGGCTCTGTCGCTCATGGCAGGAGCCTACGCCTGAATTGAACATGTTCAAAACCGCGGAACGGCACGTCGTCATTGCGGAATTACCGGACATGCCAGTACATTCCCCCCACCGCTTGGGAGAGGTCACCGGCAGACGGGGGCATGGCATGGGCACGGACGGCCGCCGCGCGGTGACGCCCGGGATCGCACGGCTGCACGCGGCGCCCTCCCTCGCCGGGCCCGGCCGGATCGGGCTGGTGACCAACCACACCGGTGTCCTGCCCGACCTGCGGCCGGCCGCGCCCGCGCTGCTCGCGGCCGGCGTGCGGCTGACCGCCCTGTTCGGACCCGAACACGGTCTGCACGGCACCGGCCAGGCCGGCGAGAGCGAGGCCGCCCGGACCGACCCCGCCACCGGGCTGCCGGTGTACGACACGTACCGGTGCGAGGGCGAGCGCCTCGACAAGGTGCTGCTCGACAGTGGTGTCGACGCCCTGGTGTACGACCTCCAGGACATCGGGGCGAGGTTCTACACCTACGTGTGGACGATGTTCGACCTGCTGGTCTCGGCGGCCCGCACCGGCGTCCGGTTCGTGGTCGCCGACCGGCCCAATCCCCTGGGCGGGCTCGTCAGCGAGGGCCCGCTGCTCGACCCGGCGTGGGCGAGCTTCACGGGGCGGGCGCCGATCCCCGTCCGGCACGGCCTGACCTACGGGGAACTCGCCCGGTGGCTCAACACCCGCGTCGTGCCCCGCGTCGCCGGCGGCGCGGCCGACCTGACGGTGATCGAGGCGACCGGCTGGCGGCGCGCCCTGACCGCGGAGGCCACCGGGCTGCCGTGGGTCGCGCCCTCGCCGAACATGCCGACGCCCGCCACGGCCGCCGTCTACCCCGGTACCTGTCTGTTCGAAGGCACCGACCTCTCCGAGGGCCGGGGCACCACGCAGCCCTTCGAGATCGTCGGCGCCCCCTACGTCGACGACCGGTTGGCGCCCGCGCTCGCCGAACTGGCCCTGCCCGGAGTGCGCTTCCGTGACCTGCGGTTCGTACCCGCCTTCCACCGGTACGCCGGGCGGCCGCTGCGCGGCGTCCAGCTCCACCTCACCGACCGCGCCGCCTTCGCCCCCGTGCGCACCGCCGTCGCGATGCTGGCCACGCTGCGCCGGCTCCACCCGGCCGACTTCGCCTGGCGGCAGCCCGCGGAGGCCGGCGAGCGGTACTTCATCGACCTGCTGTGGGGGTCCGACCGGCTGCGGCGCGCGATCGACGCGGGCGAGGACCCGCTGCCGCTGTGCGACCCGCCGGCGCCGCCGGGCCGGTGGGCCGGCGACGACGCGCTGCTCTACCCCTGAGACCGGGAAGGACCCCCCGTCGATGACCGTTCGCACGACGACAGCCCAGGCCGGGATCCGCGGCTTCCGCGTGGGCGACGGCCCACCGCTGGTGGAGGCGTGGCGCCGGAGCGCGCCGGCCGATCCCGTCACCGCGGACCGCTTCCGCTCCCTGGTGCTGCTCGACGCCAACTTCGACCCCGAGGGGCTGCGGGTCGCCGTGGACGGGGACCGGGTCGTCGGCGCCGCCTACGCGGTGCGCCGGATGACCCCGATGGCCGGCACCGACCTGGAGCCGGAGCAGGGCTGGATCCCGTTCTTCTTCGTGGACCCGGACGCCCGCGGGCGCGGGTTGGGCCGCCGGCTGCTGACCGAGGCCCTCGACTGGCTGCACGGCCACGGCCGCACCCGGGTGGACTTCTCCTCGTACACACCGCACTACGTGCTGCCCGGCCTGGACGCGGACGCCTACCCGGAAGCGGCCGGGCTCCTCGCGTCCCTGGGTTTCCGCACGCTGTACGAGGCGGCGGCGATGGACCGCTCCCTGGTCGGCTACCGCCTCCCGGACGGCGTCCGGCACCGGCTGGCCGAACTGACGGCGCTGGGCCACCGGTTCGCCACCCCCGCCGACGACGACCTGGTGGACCTCGTCGCGCTGGCCGGCGACCACTTCGGGGCCGACTGGGCCCGCGCGATCCGGCAGTGTCTGGCCGCCGGCACGCCGCTCGACCGGATCGTGGTCGTACGGGATCCCTCGGGCCGGCTGGCCGGGTGGGCGATGCACGGCGCGTACGAGTCGGCGGACGAGCGGTTCGGCCCGTTCGGCGTGCTGGCGGAGATGCGCGGCACCGGGCTCGGCAAGGTCCTGCTGCACCTGGTCCTGGAGCGGATGCGGGCGCGCGGCGCGCACTGCGCGTGGTTCCTGTGGACCGGTGAGCGCTCCCCCGCGGCCCACCTGTACCGCGCGGCCGGTTTCTCCACGACCCGGGTGTTCCGCGTGCTGCGCCGGGAGGCCGCCCGGTGAGAGGGTCCCGCCGCGGCACCGGTCCGAGCCGCCGTCACCTCGCGCTGGCGCTGCCCGCCGCGCTGCTCGCCTCCGGGTGCGCCGCCCCGCACCGGGGCAGCGGGCGGCCCGGGGACCCGGTCGTCCTGACCCTGCTCTCGCACTACGCGAGCGGGGAGCTGAAGGAGGCGCTGCGGGGCCCGGTCGACGAGTGGAACGCCACGCACGACCGGGTCAAGGTCGCCACGACGGCCGTCGAGTTCTCGGACCTGCTGACCACCGTCATGGTCCGGCAGGCCGCCGGGCAGGGCGCCGACATCCTCCACCCCTACTGCCTGTGGAACGGCCAGCTGGTGCGGGCCGGCGTCCTGCGGCCGGCCCCGCCCGAGCACGCTGAGGAGATCCGGCGCGGCTACGGCCGGGCGGCGGTCGGCGCCGCGTCGGTGGACGGCACGGTCTACGGCTATCCGACCGAGGTGCAGACGTACGCCCTGTACTACAACAAGCGGCTGCTGCGCGCGGCCGGCGTCGACGGGCCGCCGCGCACCTGGCGGGAGCTGGAGGACACGGCGTACCGCACCACCCGGCGCGACCGGTACGGCAACACGCTGGTCCAGGGGTTCGGGCTGTCGACGTACGACGACTCCACCACCGTCGGGCAGACCCTCGCCCTGCTCAACGCGGCCGGCGGGACGTTCGTGTCCGCGGACGGCCGGGGTACCGACATCGACTCGCCGGCCGGCCGGGCGGTGTTCGGTCTGGAGCACCGGCTGGTGGCCGAGGGGGCGAGCGATCCGGGCGTCAACGTCTACCGGGCCTTCGCGTCCGGGCGGGTCGCCATGGTGGTCAGCGCCGGCTGGTGGTCGGGCACCCTGAGGACCCTGATGGGCCGGGACTACCGGGACGTGGGGGTCGCGCCCGTGCCGGTCCCGCGGGCCGGGGACCGGCGCGCCACGCTCTGCACCGGCTTCATGCTCGGGGTCAACACGGCCAGCCGGCACCCGCGCGAGGCCTGGGAGTTCCTGCGCTGGCTGAACACCGGGCGGGTGACGGTCAAGGGCGGGGCGGCGACCCGGATGAGCGCCCTGCAGGTGTCGGTCGGCTCGCTCACCGGCCGCGCCGACGACATGCGGACGCTGCTGGGCGCCGGCGGCAGCGGCCGGGACCCGAACCTGCGTCCGTTTCTGGACGCGCTGGGCTACGCGGTGCCGGAGCCGAACGTGCCGGGCGCGCAGCGGGCCAAGTCGCTGCTGCGCACGAACATCGAGGCGATGTGGACGGGGCAGCAGTCGGTCGACCAGGCCCTGCGCACCATCCGCCGCCAGGTCGACCAGGAGGTGTCGCGCGCGTGGTGAACACCCTGGCGCCGGAGCCGACCGGGCGGGCGGAGCACGGCGCGCGGCCGGTGGCCCCCGCCGTCGCCGTCCGTGACCGGCGCGGGCGCCGCCAGACCGTCGTCGCCTACCTCTTCCTGGCGCCCGTGCTGCTGTTCTTCACCGTCTTCCTGGCCCTGCCGCTCGGTTTCGCGCTGCTGCTGTCGATGTCCCGCTGGACCGGTTTCGACCTGGGCGGCATCGAGCCGGTCGGCCCGCGGAACTTCACCGCGCTGTTCGCGGCCGGATCGACGTTCCTGGCCCCGGTCCTCACCAACACGCTGCTGTTCGCCCTCGGCACCGTGGTGCTCGCGCTCGCCGGCTCCCTGCTCGTCGCCACCTGCATCGACCGGCTGCGGTTCCAGGGGGTGTGGCGCACGCTGTACTTCCTGCCGATGGTGACGACCGTCGTCGCCGTCGGCAACGTGTGGAAGTACATGTACGAGCCGGGCGGCCTCGTCAACGGCGTGCTCAACGCCCTCGGCGCCGGCTCGGTGGCCTTCCTCGCGGACCCCGCGACCGCGCTGCCCTCGGTCGTGGTCGTGCAGGCCTGGGCCTCGCTGGGCTCGGCGATCCTGGTCCTGACCGCCGGGCTGAAGGCCGTCCCCGGGACGTACTACGAGGCGGCCGCGCTCGACGGCGCCGGGCCGGTCACCGTGTTCCTCAAGATCACCCTGCCGCTGCTGCGGCCGTCCCTGCTGTTCGTCTGCGTCACCCAGTTCCTCACCGGTCTGCAGTCGTTCGCGCTGATCATCGTGATGACCAGGGGCGGCCCGGGCGACGCGACCGACGTGGCCGCGCTGGAGATGTACCGGCAGGCCTTCTCCTACGGCGACTGGGGCACCGCGAGCGCCGCCGCCTTCGTGCTGTTCCTGGTGGTCCTCGCGGTCACGCTGGCCCAGTTGTGGTTCTTCGGGCGCAAGGGGGAGGACGCGTGACCCGGCGCCGTTTCCCGTGGCTGTCGTACCTGCTGGTGGTGACCGGCGCCGTGCTCACCGTGGTGCCGTTCCTCGACATGGTGATGACGTCCT
>NZ_BNBF01000006.1:228366-251111 GCF_014654935.1 Streptomyces capoamus | reverse complement strand
TCAAGGGCCCCGGTGAGGCCGGGACGCTGCCGTACCGGTTCCTGCCGAAGGCGTTCGACCTGTCCAACTACCGTGCCGCGATGGAGCAGCTGGACCTGCCGGTGCTCTTCCGTAACAGCGTCGTCGCCACCGCCGTGATCACCGGCTCGGTGCTGCTCACGTCGTCCCTCGCGGGCTACGCGCTGGCCAAACTCCGCTTCCCCGGCCGGGACTTCGTCTTCCGTCTGGTCCTGGCCACGATGATGTTCCCGCCGTTCCTCTTCTTCGTCCCGCGCTTCCTGATCCTGGTGCACTGGCCGCTGGCCGGCGGCAACGACCTGCTCGGACGCGGCGGCGCGGGACTGACCGTCAGCATCGTGGCGCTCGCCGTGCCGTTCCTCGTCAACGGTTTCGGCATCTTCCTGATGCGCCAGTTCATGGTGGCGATCCCGGACGAGGTCCTGGAGGCCGCGCGCATCGACGGGGCCGGGGAGTTCACCGTGTGGTGGCGGATCGTGGTCCCGCAGACCACGCCGGTCGTGGTGACGCTCGCGCTGCTGACCTTCGTCGACGCCTGGAACGAGTACATCTGGGCGCTGCTCGTCTCGACCGCGAACCCGGGCGTGATGACGCTGCCGGTCGGCATCCAGCTGCTGCAGGACCACGTCGACCCGGCCCGCACGATGCCCGTCGTCATGGCCGGGCTCGTCCTGAGCGTCCTGCCGGTGCTGCTGCTCTTCCTGCTGCTGCAGAAGCACTACGTCCGGGGTGTCATGCTCAGCGGCCTGAAGTGAGCGGCCTACAGCCCGACGATCCTGTTCCAGCGCTCGGCGAACTCCACCCGCTCCCGGGACGTGATGTCCCGGGCGACGGCGAGCCGCTCGCGCAGGGGGCCGTCGGGGAAGACCAGCGGGTTGTCGGCGAGGGCCGCGGTGTCCCGGTCCTTCGCGGCGGCCAGGATCTCGCGGGCGGCCGGCACCGGGCAGACGTAGGTGACCCAGGCGGCCAGCCGGGCGGCGACCTCGGGGTCGTAGTAGAAGTCGATGAGGCGTTCGGCGTTGGCCTTGTGGCGGGCCCGGTTCGGGATCATCAGGGAGTCCGACCACAGCTCGCCGCCCTCCTCGGGGACGACGAAGCGGATGTCGGGGTTGTCCGCCTGGAGCTGGATGACGTCACCGGAATAGGCCTGGCAGGCGAGGACGTCCCCGCTGACCAGGTCCTTGGTGTAGTCGTTGCCGGTGAACCGGCGGATCTGGCCGCGCCGCACCTGGCGTTCCACCTGCTCGCAGATCCGGTGGAAGTCGTCCGCGGTCCAGCGGGTGACGTCCACGCCGTTGCCCTGCATGAGCAGCGCGAAGGCCTCGTCGAGGCCTGACAGCAGGGTGACGCGGCCCTTGAGGTCCGGCGCCCACAGGTCGGCGACAGCGCGCAGTTCGCGGCCGAGCGCGCGGCGGTTGTAGGCGATGCCGGTGATGCCGGACTGCCACGGCACGGTGCAGCGGCGGCCGGGGTCGAAGGCGGGCGAGCGCAGCAGCGGGTCGAGGTGCCGGGCCACGTGGGGCTGGCGGGCGCGGTCCATCTCCTGCACCCAGCCGAGGCGGACGTACCGGGCGCACATCCAGTCGCTGATGACGATCAGATCGCGGCCGGTGGACCGGTGGTTCATCAGTGCCGGGCTGATCTTGCCGAAGAACTCGTCGTTGTCGTTGATCTCCTCGACGTAGTCGACGGAGATGCCGGTGCGCTTCTCGAAGGCCTCCAGCGTGGGCCGCCGGCCGGGATCGTCGTCGTCGGTGTCGATGTAGAGCGGCCAGTTCGCCCAGGTCAGCCGTCGCTCCCCGGCGGACTCGTCGGCGGCGGCGCGGTCACCGGGCGCCACATAGGCGGCGGGCACTCCGCAGCCGGTCAGGGCACCGAGCGCGGCGGTGCCCCCGAGGGCGGCGAGGAGGGAACGGCGGGACGGCGCGGGCGTACGCGAGGAAGTCGAGGGCACCCCGGAAGGATGCCGTCCCGCCGGGCGGCGGGACAATCGACGCTGCGTCGAGCGGGCCGCCGCCGATCCGGCACCTTGTCGACCGGGCACCCCGAGGGGCGCGGGGAGCCTTGCGATCGGCTCCCCGCGCCCGGGCCGGCGACGGCCGACGGCGGCCCGGGCGGGACCCGGCGGGGACGGTCAGCCGTCCAGCGAGGTCATCACGTGCTTGATCCGGGTGTAGTCCTCGAACCCGTACGCCGACAGGTCCTTGCCGTAGCCGGACTTCTTGAAGCCGCCGTGGGGCATCTCGGCGACCAGCGGGATGTGGGTGTTGATCCACACGCAGCCGAAGTCGAGCTTCTTGGACATGCGCATCGCGCGGGCGTGGTCCTTGGTCCACACCGAGGAGGCGAGGGCGTACTCGACGCCGTTGGCCCACTCGACGGCCTGGTCCTCGTCGGTGAAGGACTGGACGGTGATGACGGGGCCGAAGACCTCGTTCTGGACGATCTCGTCGTCCTGCTTCAGGCCGGAGACGACGGTCGGGGCGTAGAAGTAGCCCTTGTCGCCGACCTGCTGACCGCCCGCCTCGACCTTGGCGTGGGCGGGGAGGCGGTCGATGAAGCCGGAGACCTGCTTGAGCTGGTTCGGGTTGTTCAGCGGGCCGAACAGCACGTCCTCGTCGTCCGGCTGCCCGGTCTTGGTCTCGGACGCGGCCTTGGCGAGCGCGGCCACGAACTCGTCGTGGATGGACTCCTGGACGAGGACGCGGGTCGCGGCCGTACAGTCCTGGCCGGCGTTGAAGAAGCCCGCCACGGAGATGTCCTCGACGGCCTTGGCGATGTCGGTGTCCTCGAAGACGACGACCGGGGCCTTGCCGCCCAGCTCCAGGTGGACCCGCTTGAGGTCCTTGGAGGCGGACTCGGCGACGGACATGCCGGCGCGTACGGAGCCGGTGATGGAGGCCATCGCCGGGGTCTCGTGCTCGACCATCATGCGGCCGGTGTCGCGGTCGCCGCAGATGACGTTGAAGACGCCCTTGGGCAGGATCGAGCCGATGATGTCGGCGATCAGGACGGTGGAGGCCGGGGTGGTGTCCGACGGCTTGAGCACGACGGTGTTGCCCGCGGCGATGGCCGGGGCGAACTTCCACACGGCCATCATCATCGGGTAGTTCCACGGCGCGACCTGGGCGCAGACGCCGACCGGCTCGCGGCGGACGATGGAGGTCATGCCCTCCATGTACTCGCCGGCCGAGCGGCCCTCCAGCAGCCGGGCCGCACCCGCGAAGAAGCGGATCTGGTCGACCATCGGCGGGATCTCCTCGGAGCGGGTGAGCCCGACCGGCTTGCCGGTGTTCTCCACCTCGGCCGCGATCAGGTCCTCCGCGCGCTCCTCGAAGGCGTCCGCGATCTTCAGGAGGGCCTTCTGCCGCTCGGCCGGCGTGGTGTCGCGCCAGCCCGGGAAGGCGCGGGCGGCTGCCTCCATGGCGGCGTCCACGTCCGCCTGCCCGGACAGCGGCGCGGTCGCGTACGCCTCGCCCGTCGCGGGGTTGACCACCTCGGTGGTCCGTCCGTCGGCGGCGTCCCGGAACTCACCGTCGATGTAGTTGCGCAGACGACGCAGCTCGGTGCTCACTGCCGGCCTCCTGATCTGGTTCAAGCTGTCCGATCTCTGAGACACCCACCCTAGTCGCCGTACCGACGTTTTCAACACCCCCACCGGCACCGCTTCTGCGAAATCCGCAAAGATAGGTCTCGTAAACAACGAATTTCATCGATCAGGCCTTGCGAAACTGCTGAGACGTCGTGCACAGTGAGGTCGTGGCCAGTCGAAGCGCAGACCAGAGGGACTCGTCCCGCGAGTCCAGGAACGGCGGCAGTCCCCAGCTGGACGCCGTCTCCCTCGCCATCATCCAGCAGCTCCAGGAGGACGGCCGCCGGCCGTACGCCGCGATCGGCAAGGCCGTCGGCCTGTCCGAGGCGGCCGTGCGCCAGCGCGTGCAGAAGCTGCTGGACCAGGGCGTGATGCAGATCGTCGCCGTCACGGACCCGCTCACCGTGGGCTTCCGCAGGCAGGCGATGGTCGGGATCAACGCCGAGGGCGATGTCGAGAAGATCGCGGACGCGCTGACTGACATGTCGGAAGTCGAGTACGTGGTGATGACCGCGGGCTCGTTCGACATCCTCGCCGAGATCGTCTGCGAGGACGACGACCACCTGCTGGACGTCATCAACAAACGCATCCGGTCCCTGCCCGGAGTGCGCTCCACCGAGAGCTTCGTCTACCTGAAGCTCAAGAAGCAGACCTACATGTGGGGAACCCGATAACCGTGAGGACCCGATAACCGTGAGCAGCAAGGACCTCAGCCGCACCGCGTACGACCACCTGTGGATGCACTTCACCCGCATGTCCTCGTACGAGAACTCCCCCGTACCGACCATCGTCCGGGGTGAGGGCACCTACATCTACGACGACAAGGGCAAGCGCTACCTCGACGGTCTGGCGGGGCTGTTCGTGGTCCAGGCCGGTCACGGCCGCACGGAACTGGCCGAGACCGCCTTCAAGCAGGCCCAGGAGCTGGCGTTCTTCCCCGTCTGGTCCTACGCCCACCCGAAGGCCGTCGAGCTGGCCGAGCGCCTGGCCGACCACGCCCCCGGCGACCTGAACAAGGTCTTCTTCACCACCGGTGGCGGCGAGGCCGTCGAGACCGCCTGGAAGCTCGCCAAGCAGTACTTCAAGCTCCAGGGCAAGCCGACCAAGTACAAGGTCATCTCCCGCGCGGTCGCCTACCACGGCACCCCGCAGGGCGCCCTGTCGATCACCGGCCTGCCGGCCCTGAAGGCCCCCTTCGAGCCGCTGGTGCCGGGCGCGCACAAGGTCCCGAACACCAACATCTACCGGGCCCCGATCCACGGCGACGACCCCGAGGCCTTCGGCCGCTGGGCCGCCGACCAGATCGAGCAGCAGATCCTCTTCGAGGGCCCGGAGACCGTCGCCGCGGTCTTCCTGGAGCCGGTGCAGAACGCCGGCGGCTGCTTCCCGCCGCCCCCCGGTTACTTCCAGCGCGTGCGCGAGATCTGCGACCAGTACGACGTCCTGCTCGTGTCGGACGAGGTCATCTGCGCCTTCGGCCGCCTCGGCACGATGTTCGCCTGCGACAAGTTCGGCTACGTCCCGGACATGATCACCTGCGCCAAGGGCATGACCTCGGGCTACTCCCCGATCGGCGCGTGCATCGTCTCCGACCGCATAGCCGAGCCGTTCTACAAGGGCGACAACACCTTCCTGCACGGCTACACCTTCGGCGGCCACCCGGTGTCGGCCGCGGTCGGCCTCGCCAACCTCGACCTGTTCGAGAAGGAGAAGCTGAACCAGCACGTCCTGGACAACGAGGGCGCGTTCCTGTCGACCCTGCAGAAGCTGCACGACCTGCCGATCGTCGGCGACGTCCGCGGCAACGGCTTCTTCTACGGCATCGAGCTGGTGAAGGACAAGAACACCAAGGAGTCCTTCAACGACGAGGAGACCGAGCGCGTCCTGTACGGCTTCCTCTCCAAGGCGCTCTTCGACAACGGCCTGTACTGCCGTGCCGACGACCGCGGCGACCCGGTCGTCCAGCTCGCCCCGCCGCTGATCTCCAACCAGGACACGTTCGACGAGATCGAGCAGATCCTGCGCGCCACCCTCACGGAGGCGTGGACGAAGCTCTGATCATCCGACGGGATGACCGACCCGGCCCCGGCGCCGTCCGTTCGAGTGGGAACGGTGGCCCGGGGCCGTGTGCTGTCCGGCCTCCCCGCAGCGGCTGCCTAGCGTTCCTGTGACCGATCGGGCCGGCTCTCGTTCCCCCGGACGGGGGATCGGACAGAGGGAAAACAGATCAGAACCGAGGTGTACGCCCATGGAGGCCCCGCCGGACAACGACGTGCTCTGGGCACGCTCCCTGCACTTCACGCACCGCGACGGCTCCCCCGGACTCACCGGGATCTCGCTCGGCGTGCGGGAGAGTGAGATCCTCGCCGTCAGCGGCCCGCGCGGCAGCGGCAAGACCACGCTGCTGCGCTGTCTGTCCGGCCTGGTGCCGGTGCGCTCCGGCGAGGTCTGGTTCAACAGCTCCCCGGTGCACACGCTCGGCCCGATGGCCCGCGAACGGCTGCGCCGGGACCGCTTCGGCTGGATCGACCCCGAACCGGTCCTGGTCCCCGAGCTGAACGTCTGGGAGAACGCCGCGCTCCCGCTGATGCTGCGCGGCGCCGGCCGCCGCCGGGCCAAGGCGGCCGCGCTGGAGTGGCTGGAGCGCCTCGACGTCGGCGACAGGGCCCGCAGCCGTCCGCACGCGCTGCAGCACGCCGAGCGCCAGCGGGTCGCCATCGCCCGCGCCCTCGCCCCCGGGCCCGCGGTCCTCTTCGCCGACGAGCCCACCGCCCCGCTGCACCGCGCCGACCGCGCCCATGTGCTGCGCACCCTCACCGCGGCGGCCCGCTCGCACGGCATCACGGTCGTCCTCGCCACGCACGATGCCGACACCGCCGCCCTCGCCGACCGCACGGTGCACCTGCTGGACGGGCGGCGCGTGCACACCGTGCACCTGCCGGACAGCCCCGACGCGGAAGGCCGGGCCGCGTGCTCGCTCTCCGTCTGAGCCGCGCCGCCCGGCCCGCCGTCCAGCTGCGCCGCCTGCTGGTGGCCGGGGCCTCGGCGGGTACCGGCTTCCTCCTGCTGTCCTGCCTCGGCAACGCCCTGCACCGGCCCGAGGCCGCGGACGCCGCCGCGCTGCGCCTGGCCTGGTGCGTGCTGCCGCTCGCCGCCACGGTGCACCTCGCGGTCGCGGTCGCCCGGACCGACCCCGGCACCCGGCCGCGCCCCGGCCTGTCCGCCGTGGGCCTGGGCCCCGCCCGGCTCATGGCCGTCTCCGCGCTGACGACGGCCCTGTCCTGCGCGCTGGGCTCGATGTTCGCCCTGCTGGTCTTCCTGCACCTGCGCGGCGACCTCAGGGGCCTGCCGTTCGACGGCGCGGCGGCGGGCTTCCTGGCCGCCGGCCGCCCCCTCCCCGTCCCGGCCACCCTGACCCTGCTCGCCCTGCTCCCCGCCACGGCCACCACCACGGTCGCCCTGGCCCTCCGCCCGAGGGACCCCAGCCCCCCGCAGCGGACCACCCGCCGCTTCGGCCGTTTCGGCCGCTCCGGCGCCTCCGGCGACCCGGCGGACCGGGAGACGTTCGGGGCGTACGGCAGGTTCGGCACCCACGCCGGCCGCCGGCCGCCGGCCGGGACACCGGCCGGCACCGGACAGGGCGACGCGGCCGGGGACGGCCCCGGCCCGGCGGGGAGCGGTCCCGGCCCGGCGGAGAGCGCGAGGCGGGGCGGTCCCGGCCCGGCGGGGAGCGGCGCGGGGCGGTCCGGTCCCGGCCCCGCCAGCGGCACGCCGGGTGTCACCGATCCCCGGGCCGCGAACGGCACCCCGGGCGTGGCCGATGCGCCGCGGTCCACGGCCGGGCCCGCCGCCAAGGCGATGGGACTGCCCGTGCGCGCGCGCAGCCGGGCGTGGGGGGCCGTGGGCGGCGACACCGGCGAAGCGGTGTCCGGCGTCGCGGCCGGCGCCGGGCCCACCGCCCCGGACCCCGTGGCGGCACTCCCCGGCGCAACCCCCGCCGGCCTCCCCTGGGGCGTCGCGCTCGTCACCGCCGGACTGGCCGCGCAGGCCTACGCCGGCCGTCCCGCCCCCGACCCCGCCCTCGCCGTACTCCTCGGCTGGCTGCTCACCGCCACCGGCCTCGTCCTCGCCTCCCCCGGCCTGACCCATCTGTGCGGCCGGCTCCTGCAGTGCAGCCGCCCGGGAGCGCTGCGGCTGCTCGCCGGCCGGGTGCTGATGACGGAGGCGGCCCGGATCGGGCGGCCCCTCGGCGTGGTGTGCGCGGTCGCGTCCGCCGGTTACGCCATGACCGCCCTGTACGGCGGCCCGGCCCCCGCCGCCCGCCCGTTGTCCGCGCTCGGCGCGCTCGTCGTGGCCGGCTCCACGGTGGCCACCTTGCTCACCACGGCCGTCGAGGCCCGCCAGTGCCGGGCCGAGACCACCGCCGCCCTGTTGCGGCTGGGCGCCCCCGCCGCCCTGCTGCGCGTGGCCGCCGCCCTGCGCGCGGCCGTGCTGCTGGCCCTGTTCGTCCCGCTCGTCCTGGGGATCGCCACGCTGGCGGTCCTGCCCCTGAGCCGTTGACGGCAGCCTGAACCGTCGGCCGGAAAAAAGTGGGCGAGCGCCGATGAGTCCGGCGCGGGCCGCCGGTCTACCCACCGAACGCGACGAACCGCGCACCACCCGGACGGGAGAGACCGCATGTACCAGCAGATGATCTTCGTGAACCTGCCCGTGAACGACCTCGAGGCCGCCAAGGAGTTCTTCACCGCGCTCGGCTACTCGATCAACCCCCAGTTCAGCAACGACGACGCGGCTTCGGTGGTGATCAGCGAGACCATCGTGGCGATGCTCCTGACCAAGCCGTTCTACGCGACCTTCACCAAGAAGGAGATCGCCGACGCGACGACGACCAGCGAGGTGCTGATCTGTCTGAGCGCCGAGAGCCGCGAGAAGGTGGACGAGCTGCTGGACAGGGCGATCGCGGCGGGCGGTACGGAGACCGGCCCGACCCAGGACCACGGCTTCATGTACGGCCGGGCCTTCGACGACCTCGACGGCCACACCTGGGAGATCATGTGGATGGACCCCGCGGCCGTGCAGGGCTGAGAGAGCAAGTGCGCCAAACATAGGGGTGGTTAATAAGACGGTAAAGTCAACAGCCGTTGACGGCGGACGCGTTGACACTGTTTACCGATCGCTTATAAACCTGTGAGCCTCCCGGGGATCCTGGGGCGTCGCCTCATCCGTCGCCCCATGCCCCCCGCCACCCCCCGCAATTGCTCTCTGTAAAGGACAAACGTTGTCCATGACTCGCCGTAGCGTACGCCGTTCCGTGCGCGTGCTGGGTGTCGCCTCCGGGTCGGCGGCGCTGGTGCTGGGCCTGTCCGGTTCCGCCCTCGCATGCAACATCAAGGACTTCGCCGCCGAGGCCAGGTGCGACGGCGACAAGGGTGTCATCGTCGTCACCGACACCGACCCGTCCGCCGCCGAAGGCACCGTCAGCGTCTTCCTCCAGGGGGACGGCGGTGTCGAGACCAAGGTCGGCGAACAGCCGGTCAAGGGGTCGAAGGCGGGCGTCGAGGTCACCTTCCCCGAGAACTGGAAGCCGAGCGCCACCTACCGGGTCCACATCAAGGCCGCCAACGTCGACCAGGACATCAAGCCCGACCTGGTGACCCCGTCCACCGCCTGCAAGACCGGGGAGAGCCGGCAGCCGAAGCCGACGGCCAGCGCGTCGCCGTCCTCCGCCGCGCCCGCGTCCGCGTCCCCGTCCCCGTCCAAGTCCGCCTCGGCGCAGCCCGCGAACCCGGCTCCGTCGGCCTCCGCGTCCAGCTCGGCGCCGGCCGGCACCTCCGACAACGCGCCATCCCCGGCGGTCGGCGACTCCAACCTCGCCGAGACCGGTGCCAACTCCAACACCGGCCTGATCGCCGGCATAGCGGCGGCCCTGGTCGCCGTCGGCGGCGGCGCGGTCTGGCTCGGCATGCGCCGGCGCGGCGCGAACCGCCACGGCTGACCCGTACCGCTCCGTCCGGCCCGCCCCGCTGTCCCCAGGGGGCGGGCCGGTGCGCGTCGGCGGGAGGCAGCCGGCACCGGGATGAGCGGGCCCGCGCCCCCACCGTCCCCGGGGTCACTCCAGGACGAGGGTCTCGGCCACGTCGAACTCCACGCCCACCGAGGCACCCGGCTCCGGCGCGTCCCGCAGGGCGCAGGCCGCCTCCAGGCGCGGGCCGTCGGCCGGCTGGAGGTGGACGGCCACATGGGTGCCCTTGAAGGTGCGGGCGGTCACCGTGCACGGCAGGCCCTGACCGGCCGGCACCAGCCGGACCCCGGCCGGCCGCACGAGCACCGTACGGCCGCCCTGCGCCGAACCGTCCGGCACCGGCAGCTTGCCCCACGGGCTGTCGGCGGCCGTACCGGCGACGGTCGCCGCCACCACGTTCTCGAAGCCGAGGAAGCGGGCCACGAACGCGTCGGCGGGCCGCTGCCACACCTCCAGCGGCGTGCCGGCCTGCGCGATCCGCCCGTCCCGCATCACCACCACCCGGTCGGCCAGCGCGAACGCCTCGCCCTGGTCGTGCGTCACGGCGAGCACCGTGGTGCCCAACCGGCTGAACAACTCCCGCAGTTCGACCACCAGCCGCTCCCGCAGCGAGCGGTCGAGCTGGCCGAGCGGCTCGTCCAGCATGAGCAGCCGGGGCCGGGGCGCGAGCGCCCGGGCCAGGGCCACCCGCTGCTGCTCTCCGCCGGACAGCGAGGCCACGGCCCGCCGGGCGGCCCCCGGCAGCCCGACCAGCTCCAGCAACTGGGCGACCTCCGCGTCCCGTTCGCCCTTGGACACACCGTGCATGCGCAACCCGAAGGCCACGTTCGCACCGACGTCCCGCTGCGGGAACAACTGGTGGTCCTGGAACATCAGCCCGACCCCGCGTCGGTGCGCGGGCACCCCCGCCTGGTCCCGGCCGTCCAGCGACACCCGCCCGGAGTCCAGGGGTTGCAGCCCGGCCACCACCCGCAGCAGGGTCGACTTGCCGCTGCCGCTGGGCCCGAGGACGCACACCACTTCGTGTGCGGCGACCTCCAGCCCGACGGCGTCGAGCACGGCCCGCCCGCCGAAGCGCACGGTCGCGCCGTCCAGGCTCAGCATCTAGAACTCCCCCGTCCGGTCGGTGCGCAGCCGCTCCAGGACCAGCAGCGCGGCGGCGCACACCACCATCAGAATCGTCGAAAGGGCCATCGCCTGGCCGTAGTTGAGGTCACCGGGGCGGCTCAGCAACCGGGCCACGGCGACCGGCAGGGTGGGGTTGTCGGGCCGGGCGATGAACACGGTCGCCCCGAACTCGCCCAGCGACACGGCGAACGCGAAGCCGGCCGCGACCAGCAGCGCCCGCCGTACCAGCGGCAGGTCGACCTCCCGCCACACCCGCCAGGGCGAGGCCCCGAGCACGGCCGCCGCCTCCCGGAGCCGTACGTCCACCGCGCGCAGCACCGGCAGCATGGTCCGTACGACGAAGGGGGCGCCGACCAGCGCCTGGGCGAGCGGCACCAGGATCCACGACTGGCGCAGGTCCAGCGGCGGCTCGTCGAGCGCGATCAGGAAGCCGAAGCCGACGGTCACGGCGGACACGCCGAGCGGCAGCATCAGCAGCGCGTCGAAGCCCCGCACCAGCCGTCCGGCGTCCCGGCGGGCCAGCGCGGCGGCGGCGAGACCCCCGATCACCACGGCGATGGCGGTGGCGGCGACGGCGTACTCCAGCGAGGTCCACACCGCGTGCAGGGGCGCCACCAGGAACGTACCGCCGTCGGCGTCGGTCAGCGCCCGGTAGTAGCCGAGGCCGGGCGCGTCGAGGGAGCGGCGGACGAGGACGGCGAGCGGCAGGACCAGCAGCAGGGCGATGGTGGCGAGGACGCCGGCGAGCAGCACCCACTGGCCGGCGCCGCGCGGGCGCCGGCTGGTCGTGCCCGGGTCCGCCAGCCGGAGGGCGCTCTCCCGGCGCCGCACCGTCCAGGCGTGCACGGCGAGGACCGCGCCGACGGCCGCGAACTGCACGAGGGTGAGGACGGCGGCCGTGGGCAGGTCGAAGACCTCGGAGGTCTGCCGGTAGATCTCCACCTCGATGGTGGAGAAGGTCGGGCCGCCGAGGATCTGCACCACGCCGAAGGAGGTGAAGGTGAACAGGAAGACCATCAGGGCGGCGGCGGCCACGGCGGGCCCGAGCGCGGGCAGGGTCACCTTCCGCCAGGCCGTCAGCGGGGAGGCGCCCAGCATCCGGGCGGCCTCCTCCTGCCGGGGGTCGAGCTGGGCCCACAGCCCGCCGACCGTGCGGACGACGACCGCGTAGTTGAAGAAGACGTGGGCCAGCAGGATCGCCCACACCGTGGTGTCCAGCCGCACCCCCCACAGCTGGTCCAGCAGACCGTGGCGGCCGACCAGCGCGAGGAAGGCGCTGCCGGCGACGACGGTCGGCAGCACGAACGGGACGGTGACGACGGCCCGCAGCAGCTGCCGGCCCGGGAAGTCGAGGCGGGCGAAAACGTAGGCGGCGGGCAGGGCGAGCAGCAGGGTGAGCGCGGTGGAGGCGAGCGCCTGCCAGGTGGTGAACCACAGCACGTGCCGGATGTCCGGCTGGGTGACGACGTCCGCGATCCGCCCGAACCGCCAGGTGCCGTCCGCCTTCAGCCCGCGCGCGACGATCGCGGCGACGGGCCAGGCGAAGAACAGCGCGAAGAACGCGACGGGCACGGCCATGAGGCCGAGCCGCGCCGCGTTCCCCCGGCGCCGGCGCTCGCGGGCCGCTACTTCAGTACGAGCGAGGTCCACGACTTGACCCACTGGTCACGGTTGGCGGCGATCCTGGCGGGGGCCATGGTCTCGGGGTCCTTGGCGGCCGGCCCGTACGCGGTGAACTCGGCGGGCACCCCGGCGCCCCGCAGCACCGGGTAGACGAACATGTTCAGCGGCATGTCCTCCTGGAACTCCTTGGAGACCAGGAAGTCGATGAAGGCCTTGGCACCCTCGGGGTTCCTCGCATTGCTCAGCAGCCCGGCGAACTCGGTCTGCCGGAAGCAGGTGCCCGTCGCGACACCGGTCGGGGCGGTGCTGGGCCGCTTCTTGGCGTAGATCACCTCGGCGGGCGGGGAGGAGGCGTACGACACCACGAGCGGCCGGTCGCCGCCCGCCTTCTTCCCCTCCGACGAACCGGAGAACTCCTGGTAGTAGGCCTGGTCCCAGCCGTCGACGACCTTCACACCATTGGCCTTCAGCTTCTTCCAGTAGTCCTGCCACCCCTGGTCACCGAACCGCGCGGCGCTGCCGAGCAGGAAGCCGAGACCCGGCGAGGAGGTGGCCGCGTTCTCCGTGACGAGGAGGTTCTTGTACCGCGGCTCGGCCAGGTCGGCGAAGGACCGCGGCGGGGTCAGCCTGTGCTCGCTGAAGTACGCCTTGTCGTAGTTGACGCAGATGTCGCCGTAGTCGACCGGCGTCACCCGGTGCTTGTCCTTGTCGAGCTGGTAGGCGGCGCCCACCTTGTCCAGGCCCTTGGCGGTGTACGGCTGGAAGAGGCCGTTGTCGAGGGCGCGGGAGAGCAGGGTGTTGTCGACGCCGAAGAACACGTCGCCCTGCGGGTTGCCCTTGGTCAGGATCGCCTTGTTGACGGCCTGCCCGGCGTCGCCGTCCTTCAGGACCCTGACCTTGTACCCGGACCGCTTCTCGAAGTCCTTGAGGACCTTCTTCGAGACGGCCCACGAGTTGTGGCTGACCAGGGTGACGGTCTTGGAGTCCGAGCCGCTCCCGCCGTCCGTCGAGCCGCACGCGGACAGACTGATCAGACCGAGCCCGACCGCGACGGCCACGAGGGTCTTGTTGTGCACTGGATGTCCTCCTGGGGTTGGCCAGGAAGAGACGCGGCCCTGCCCGGGCTCCGCGAGGAGGACCCGGGCAGGGCGCAACAGCTTGAGTGATGACCGAACTTCCTACCCAGAATGACCTGGGCGAGGTTCAGAGGGTCTGCGGCCCGGTTGCCGCACTCTCAGCGCTGTGGCGCTCCCCTGTCGGAATATGCAGATGTAGACCGATGTGACGTTGTACTGACGGGCTCAGATTACCGCTCGGTGGCCGCGAGCTGTCCGCAGGCCCCGTCGATCTCCTGACCGCGGGTGTCCCGGACGGTCACGGGCACCCCGTGCGCGGCGATGGCCTCGACGAACGCCTTCTCGTCCTCGGGCCGGGACGCGGTCCACTTCGAGCCCGGCGTCGGGTTCAGCGGGATCAGGTTGACGTGCACGGGCTTGCCCCGCAGCAGCCGCCCGAGCCGGTCACCCCGCCATGCCTGGTCGTTGATGTCCCGGATGAGCGCGTACTCGATGGACAGCCGGCGCCCGCTCTTCTCGACGTAGTCGAACCCGGCGTCCAGCACCTCGCGCACCTTCCACCGCGTGTTCACGGGGACGAGGGTGTCGCGCAGCTCGTCGTCGGGGGCGTGCAGGGAGATCGCCAGCCGGCACTTGAGGCCCTCGTCGGCGAAGCGGTGGATGGCCGGCACGAGCCCGACCGTGGACACGGTGATCCCGCGCTGCGACAGCCCCAGCCCGTCCGGGGCGGGATCGGTGAGCGCGCGGATGGCACCCACCACCCGCTTGTAGTTGGCGAGCGGCTCCCCCATGCCCATGAAAACGATGTTGGACAGCCGCGCGGGCCCGCCGGGCACGTCCCCGTCCCGCAGTGCCCGCATGCCGTCCACGATCTGGTGGACGATCTCGGCCGTGGACAGGTTCCGGTCCAGGCCGGCCTGGCCCGTGGCGCAGAACGGACAGTTCATCCCACAGCCCGCCTGCGAGCTGATGCACATGGTGACCCGGTCCGGGTACCGCATCAGCACGGACTCGACCAGCGTCCCGTCGAACAGCCGCCAGAGCGTCTTGCGCGTGGTCCCCTCGTCGGTGGACAGGTGCCGAACGACCGTCATCAGCTCCGGGAACAGCGCTTCCTGGAGCTTGGCACGCGAACCGGCGGGGATGTCGGTCCACTGCTCCGGGTCGTGCGCGTAGCGAGCGAAGTAGTGCTGCGAGAGCTGCTTGGCACGGAACGGCTTCTCACCGATCCCGGCCACCGCGTCCTTGCGCTCGGCAGGCGTGAGGTCGGCGAGATGCCGCGGCGGCTTCTTGGCTCCGCGCGGCGCGACAAAAGTGAGTTCTCCGGGCTTAGGCATGGCGTTACCAGTGTCGCAGATCCAATCGGGTGACCTGCAGCTGTCGCTCGCTACGACTGTCGTTGGTAGTCGTCACCGGCCGCCGTCGAGCGGCCTCGGACGGCCCAGCGAAGATCACTCGCCGGCTGCCCGCCACTCATCGAGGCGGACCTTGACCTGGTAGTTGTGGGCAACGTGCCAGATGACCTCCCCACTGACGAAGGCCCCGAGGGCCGGTAGGTCCATCCCGAGCGGCATGGCCGTGATCTCCGCCAGCGCTATGGCGTACGGCACGCCGTCTACACGTATGAAGACCCCGAAGCGCTGACGACCGATGACCTCGCCGGTGATCCGGGCCTCGACGGGCAGAGCCGCGGCGGTTGCCTCCCAGCTGTCCCGCACCAAGTCCGCGGCCGGCACATCGGGACCCGAGGGCCAGGCGTACTCATCCACCGGTAGATCATGACGCCTTGGGACCGGCGCTTAGAAGATGCGGGCACGCAGTGGTGGGGCGGCCCGGCAGCACTCTTCCGCTACCGTGCCGGGCCGTCCAGTGTCGCCGACGTCCGTCGTCGTTGCCGTCAACGTTGCCGTCACTGCCGTTGGCACGCCTCGACAGCCACCCTGATGCGTCGGGTCAGCCATGGGATTGGTAGGTGGTTCGCGCATCTCAGCCGCCATGGGGAGCGCATGGTGGAGCGACGCGCGGCCTGGATGGTCATCGTCAGCGGTGGGCCGCTCGGCGAGGACTCGTTCTTCCGGGCCGACCTGGCCACGGCGGACGCTTGCCTCGACTCGTTGCTCGCCCATCTGGAGAGCAAGGGCCTGTCGCCGTTCGCCTGAGCCGTAGTGCTGTGCCGCCGGGCGCCCGCGCGAGCGGGTGTTCGCGTCCGTACCGGCGGGCACACGCGGGGAATGACCACTTGGTGTGCGGCATCGGTGCAACTGGCGGAGCGCTGGGACGGGCCACCTTGGCTGGTGTGGGTCTTCCTCGTCGTGTGGGTGCTGTGCGGGGTGTTCGTCGTCTTCAAGCTGCGTCAGAACGGGTGGCGGTTCCCGCAGCGGTGACGCGGTGTCCTAGTCGTCGCTGCTGCTGCCCCAGCTCGATCGGCGGCGCCGGCTCTTCTGCGCGCTGCTCAGCAGTTCGCCCGCCGTGCGGGTGACGAAGGCGACGCCGCGGACCCAGGGCGGGCCGCCCCGCTCCGCCCAGACCACGCAGACGCAGCCGCCGATGACGAGGGCCAGGACGCCCAGCAGTAGAAAGATCATGTTCCCCCCATTGGTTCATGCGTACGATGCCATGGACCGGCTCACCAGGTCACGGGCAGGGTCCTCGGTCCGCGGATCAGGCCCCGGCGCTGGAACTCGACCTCCCCGGGAGGCACGGCCAGCCGGATGCCGGGGAAGCGGGTGAGGACGGAGCCGATCATGACCTCGGCCTCCGTACGGGCCATCACGGCGGCCAGGCAGTGGTGCGGGCCGTGGCCGAAGGCCAGGTGGGCGGGGCCGGCGCGGCCGAAGTCCAGCGTGTCCGGGTCGGGGAACACCGCGGGGTCGCGGTTGGCGGCGAGGTAGGCGTTGTAGACCACGTCACCGGCGCGGATCAGCCGGCCGCCCACCTCCACGTCCTCGGTGGCGATCCGCGGGATGCCGACGCCGTTGCGGTGCGGGACGTAGCGGAACAGCTCCTCCACGGCCCGGGGCAGCAGCTCCGGCTCCCGGCGCAGCCGGTCCAGCTGCTCGGGATGGGTGAGCAGGGCGTACATCATCGAACCGCTGTTGCTGCGGACCGCGTGGCCGCCGCTGACCTGCACGGCCATGGCGAGGGAGAGGGCCTCGTCGTCGCTGATCTCACCCGTCGCCGCGGCCTGCGCCAGCACGGTGGCCAGGTCGTCTCGCGGTTCGGTACGGCGGTGCCGGAGCAGCTCGGTGATCCGGGCCCGGGTGGCGCGGGCGGCCTCCCGGGACCGCTCCTCGGCCTGGGCCCCCGCGGACAGCAGGGCCTCGCCCGTCTCCGCCCAGTGGTGCCAGTCCTTCTCCTCCACGCCGAGGAAGTCGCGGAGCACGGCGAGCGGGAACGGGCCGTGCAGGTGTTCCATGAGGTCGGCGGGCGGACCGGCGCGCCGCATGCCGTCGAGCAGTTCGGCGGCCCGGTGCTCGGCGAGCGGCCGTATCCGCCGCATGCTCCGGCCGGTGAACGCGCGGGCGACGACCCGGCGCAGCCGCGTGTGCCGGGGCGGGTCGATGTACTGCAGGCCCGCCGTCTGGGAGGCCACCGGCACCGGGCGCATGCTGGTGACGTCGCGGCCGACGACCCGTTCCCGGGAGAAGCGCGGGTCGGAGGTGACGAAGCGGACGTCCTCGTACCGGGTGACCAGCCAGGCGTGCCCCGCGCCGTGCGGCAGCCTGATCCGGGTGACCGGCTCCTCGCGCAGCAGTTCGTCCAGGAAGGGGTCGGGGTCGAGTCCGGGCAGGTCCTCGACGGGCCAGAAGCGCACGGGCGGGGCGGCGGGCCGCCCGGGTGGGGCCGGGCTGGCGTCAGGTCGGGCGCAGACCGGGTCGGGAGAGGCCGAGGCGGGGTCGAGAGGCATGGGGCACACTCCCTGCTGCGTCGCCGGGGCGGCGGTACCGCCGTCCTGTGTGGGAGTCTGCCGCGCGCGGGCACCGGCCGCCGATTCGGGCTGCGGCATCCGGGTTCGGCTGCGTGTACGGGTGCGGGTGCCGGCACCGGTGCCGGGACGGGTTCCGTCCCGTGGCGGTGACGACGCGGCCCCCGCCCTGAACTCAGGACGGGGGCCGCATGCCGTACCGCGTGGTGCCGTACCCGCTCACGCCGAGCCGACGAAGACCACCATGAGCAGCCACACCACCGGAGCCGTGGGCAGCAGCGAGTCGAGCCGGTCCATGATGCCGCCGTGCCCGGGGAGCAGGGTGCCCATGTCCTTGATGCCCAGGTCCCGCTTGATCATGGACTCGCCGAGGTCGCCCAGCGTGGCGCTGCCCGCGACCGCGAGACCCAGCAGCAGGCCCTGCCACCAGCTCCCGTCGTCGATGAGGAACTGCATGCACAGCGCGCCCGCGACCATCGCGAACAGCACCGCGCCCAGCAGGCCCTCGCGGGTCTTGCCGGGGCTGATGCGCGGGGCGAGCTTGTGCTTGCCGAACCGCCAGCCGACCGCGTAGGCACCGGTGTCGCTGACGACCGTCAGCAACAGGAAGGTCAGGACGCGCCAGGGGCCGTCGGCCGCGGTGAGCATCAGCGCGACGAAGGTGGCCAGGAAGGGCACGTAGAACGCCGCGAAGACGCCCGCCGTGACGTCCTTGAGGTAG
The DNA here is from genome assembly GCF_014654935.1 of Streptomyces capoamus. Lineage (GTDB taxonomy): Bacteria > Actinomycetota > Actinomycetes > Streptomycetales > Streptomycetaceae > Streptomyces > Streptomyces capoamus. The sequence continues at coordinate 233,006 of NZ_BNBF01000006.1, read as the reverse complement.
TTCTCCGGTGGTTCGGTCATGCGCCACACCAGCGTGGCCAGGGCCGTCAGCGCCATGGCCACCCACGCGCCCTCGACGCCCCGCACGTAGCCGGCGACGACCATCGCCGCGCCGCCGAGCGCGAGCGGCACCAGCGGAGCCTTGATGCCCTTGCGCTCCTGGAGCCTGCTGGTCAGCTCCCACAGGCCGACGACGACGGCGACCGCGACCACACCGACGAACACGGCCTTGACGATGAACAGGGAGGCGACGATCACCACACCGAGCCCGACCCCGACACCTATGGCGGCGCTCAGGTCACGGCCCGCGCTCTTCTTCTGCGGCGCTGGCGCCGGCTGCGGGGCGTCGGGCATGGGCTCCGGGTTCTGGTTCTCGGCCGGGAGTTCCCGGGCCTGCAACGTCTCGTCTCGGAACAAGGGGCCGCTCAGCCGAGCGGCCCCCCGGTCGTCGTCCTGGTCTCCGCCGTACGCGGCTGCGTCGGGCACGATGGGCATGGGGCGAGTCTGCTGCGCCTGAGGCGCATCGTACGCGGGACCCGCCGGGACGGCCCCCGGGACAGGCTGGGCGGGGCCGCCCCCGGTGGGCCCCCAGTACCCGGCCTGGCCCGCCGCTGGCGGCGCTCCCCAGGAAGAGTCGCTCATCAGACTTCGAGCAGCTCCGCTTCCTTGTGCTTGAGGAGCTCGTCCACCTGGGCGACGTACTTCGCCGTGGTGTCGTCGAGCTCCTTCTCCGCGCGGCGGCCCTCGTCCTCGCCGACCTCGCCGTCCTTGATCAGCTTGTCGATGGCGTCCTTGGCCTTGCGGCGCACGGAGCGGATGGACACCTTGGCGTCCTCGCCCTTGCCCTTGGCGACCTTGATGTACTCGCGGCGGCGCTCCTCGGTCAGCTCGGGGAACACCACCCGGATGATGTTGCCGTCGTTGCTGGGGTTGACGCCCAGGTCGGAGTCCCGGATCGCCTGCTCGATGTTGCGCAGCGCGCTCTTGTCGAACGGGGTCACGACCGCCATGCGCGGCTCCGGCACGGAGAACGAGGCCAGCTGGTTGATCGGCGTCAGGGCACCGTAGTAGTCGGCCACGATCTTGTTGAACATCGCCGGGTGCGCACGCCCGGTGCGGATCGCGGCGAAGTCCTCCTTGGCGACCACGACGGCCTTCTCCATCTTCTCCTCGGCCTCGAGGAGGGTCTCTTCGATCACCACTTGCTCCTGCGTGTCTTGAGTAAGGCCCGGCCGCTGTTCCTGGAGTCGGTAGGCGGCCGGCTGCGTCGCGTCTTCTTCCTGCACGGTTCCCGACCGGCAGGACATTGTCCATCCCCCGGCCGGGGTCCGGTCCCCTCGCGGGGCCGCACGTTCACCGGCCGGGTTGATCCCGGGTCAGTCCCGGCTGCCCTCTTCACCCACCAGGGTGCCGATCTTCTCACCCTTGACGGCGCGCGCGATATTGCCCTCCGCGAGAAGCTCGAAGACCAGGATCGGGAGCTTGTTGTCGCGGCACAGCGTGATGGCGGTGGCGTCGGCGACCTTGAGGTCACGGGTGATGACCTCGCCGTAGCCGAGGGCGTCGAACTTGACGGCGTCGGGGTTGGTCTTGGGGTCGGAGTCGTAGACCCCGTCCACGCCGTTCTTGCCCATGAGCAGCGCCTCGGCGTCGATCTCCAGGGCGCGCTGGGCGGCGGTGGTGTCGGTGGAGAAGTAGGGCATGCCCATACCGGCGCCGAAGATGACCACGCGGCCCTTCTCCAGGTGGCGCACCGCGCGCAACGGGATGTACGGCTCGGCGACCTGCCCCATGGTGATGGCGGTCTGCACGCGGGACTGGATGCCCTCCTTCTCCAGGAAGTCCTGGAGGGCGAGGCAGTTCATCACGGTGCCGAGCATGCCCATGTAGTCGGAGCGGGCGCGGTCCATGCCGCGCTGCTGGAGTTCGGCGCCGCGGAAGAAGTTGCCGCCGCCGATGACGACCGCGATCTCAGCGCCGTCGCGCACGACGGCCGCGATCTCACGGGCGATCTTGTGCACCACGTCCGGGTCGACGCCCAGGCCCCCGCCACCGGAGAAGGCCTCTCCGGACAGCTTCAGCAGAAACCGGCCGCGTACTTTGCCGTCGTCGCTCTTCTGGGCCTTGGTGGTCATGGGGATCCCGCCTCTTTCACGTGGTGCACATACGAAGAAGGCCACTGCCGGCGGGGTTGCTTTTCGCTCCCATACGCGGCAATGGCCTCCTCGTCAGATCTGCTGCCGTCCGCCTCACGCCGGGTGTGGCGGTGTGCGCGGACGACTGCTCTCGACCCTATCGAGAATTCTCGCCGGGTCGCGGTCGATCGCGGTACGGACTCAGATGCCGACCTTGATGCGCGAGAAGCGCTTCAGGGTGACACCGGCCTCGTCCAGGACCTTCTGGACCGACTTCTTGTTGTCGAGGGCGTACGGCTGACCGAGCAGCGTGGCGTCCTTGAAGAAGCCGTTCAGGCGACCCTCGACGATCTTGGCGATCGCGGCCTCGGGCTTGCCCTCGGCGCGGGTGGTCTCCTCGGCGATGCGGCGCTCGGACTCGACGACCTCGGCCGGGATCTCCTCCTTGGAGAGGTACTTCGGCGCGAAGGCGGCGATGTGCTGGGCGACGCCCTTGGCGACCTCGGCGTTCGGCTTGTCCAGCTCGACCAGGACACCGATCTGCGGGGGCAGGTCGGGCATGGTGCGGTGCATGTAGGCGGTGACGTAGCCGTCGGCGAACTGCGCGAAGCGGTCCAGGACGATCTTCTCGCCGAGGTTGGCGTTGGCCTCGTCCACGAACGCCTGGACGGTCTTGCCGGACTCGATCTCGGAGGCGAGGAGGGCCTCGAGGTCGGCCGGGTTGGTCTTGGCGACGTGCTCGGCGATGGCGTTGGCCACGGCCTGGAACTTCTCGCCCTTGGCGACGAAGTCCGTCTCGCACTTCAGCTCGACGAGGACGCCGGAGGAGTTGTCGTCGGCGATGATGGAGACCACGGCGCCGTTCTCGGCGGAGCGGCCCTCGCGCTTGGCGACGCCCTTCTGGCCCTTGATGCGCAGCGCCTCGACGGCCTTGTCGACGTTGCCCTCGGCCTCGTCCAGCGCCTTCTTGCAGTCCATCATGCCGGCGCCGGTGAGCTCACGGAGCTTCTTGACGTCGGCGGCGGTGTAGTTCGCCATGAGTCTGTGAGTCTTTCTCGAAGTCTGGAAGATCTTCTGGATCCGCACGGTCCGCGTACCACGGGGGGTGGATGTGGAACGCGTACGTCGTGCCGACCTACGGGTGAACAGCGGGGGCGGACTTCACCGCGCCGTGAGGCGCCGTGTTCGCGGTACCGCCCCCGCTGTCGATCGCTGACGGACCTGCGTCAGGCCTGCTCGGCCTCGGCGGCCTGCTCGGCCTCGGCGGGAGCGGCCTCGGCGGCAGCAGCCTCGGCGGCAGGAGCCTCGGCGGGAGCAGCCTCGGCGGCAGCGGCCTCGGCCGGCGCGGCCTCGGCGGCCGGAGCCTCGTCCTTCTTCTCACCCTCGAGCAGGTCGCGCTCCCACTCGGCCAGCGGCTCGGCCGCGGCCTTCTCGCCCTTGTCACCGGTGGCGACGCGCGAGCGGGAGATGAGGCCCTCGGCGACGGCGTCGGCGATCACGCGGGTGAGCAGGGTGACGGAGCGGATCGCGTCGTCGTTGCCCGGGATCTTGTAGTCGACCTCGTCGGGGTCGCAGTTGGTGTCGAGGATCGCGACGACCGGGATGTTCAGCTTCCGGGCCTCACCAACGGCGATGTGCTCCTTCTTGGTGTCCACGATCCAGACGGCGCTGGGCACCTTCTGCATCTCGCGGATACCGCCGAGGGTCTTCTCCAGCTTGGCCTTCTCGCGCGAGAGCACGAGAAGCTCCTTCTTGGTCAGACCGGACGCGGCGACGTCCTCGAAGTCGATCTGCTCGAGCTCCTTGAGGCGCTGCAGACGCTTGTAGACGGTCGAGAAGTTGGTGAGCATGCCGCCCAGCCAGCGCTGGTTGACGTAGGGCATGCCGACGCGGGTGGCCTGCTCGGCGATGGCCTCCTGCGCCTGCTTCTTCGTGCCGACGAACATGACCGTGCCGCCGTGGGCGACGGTCTCCTTGACGAACTCGTAGGCGCGGTCGATGTACGACAGCGACTGGAGCAGGTCGATGATGTAGATGCCGTTGCGCTCGGTGAAGATGAAGCGCTTCATCTTCGGGTTCCAGCGACGGGTCTGGTGACCGAAGTGGACGCCGCTCTCCAGCAGCTCCCGCATCGTGACGACGGCCATGGCCGTTTCTCCTTGGTGCTCTCGGTTGTGCCGCGTCCGCCGGACGGCGGACGCGCCTGACGCCCACGACGCGCCGTGCCGCGAAGGACCGAGGGGCGCTTGGTACGAACCGTTGCCGGCTGCCGTACCGGGGCGTGCGAAGTCGACCCGGTGACCCGGATCGCCAGAAGAAGTGTACGGGACCGCAGGGGTGCCGGGTGACGCCGCCGTCCACAACCTGCGGGTGGTCCACAGGTCCGCCCGGGACGGGCGGGGGTGCGCGACGGTGTGCGGCATGCGATACGTGATGGTGTGGACGGCGCTGCTCCTGGCGTCGGTGTCGGCCCTGCTCACCCCGCCGGCCTGGGCGGGGCCCCCTC
>NZ_BNBF01000006.1:218864-228325 GCF_014654935.1 Streptomyces capoamus | reverse complement strand
CCGCTCCCCCGCCCGGTCCGGCCCCGCCGCCGTCCGCCGGGGCGCCGGTCCCGGCCCTCGGCCGCGTCTGGCCGGTGGGCGTACGGCCGCCGGTCCTGCGCGGCTGGGAGCCGCCCGCGACGGTGTACGGCCCCGGGCACCGGGGTGTCGATCTCGCCGCCCCGGCCGGGGCACCGGTACGGGCGGTCGCGGCCGGCCGGGTGCTGTTCGCCGGCCGGGTGGCCGGGCGGGGCGTGGTCTCGGTGGCCCTGGCCGGCACGGACCTGCGCACCACGTACGAGCCGGTCCGCCCCTCGGTGGAGAAGGGGGACGAGGTGTCCGCGGGCGAGGTGGTGGGGTCGGTGGAGGCCCCGGGCTCCCACTGCGGTACGGCACCGTGCGTCCACTGGGGCCTGCTGCGCGGCGAGACCTACCTGGACCCCCTGTCGCTGCTCCCGCCGTGGCTGCTGGCACGGGGACCGTCGAGACTCCTGCCGGTACCGGCTTGACGGCGACGCGGGAGGGGGCGGGCGGGGCGCTGGGGAAGCGGGAACGCGGGAGCGGGAACGCGCGTCGGTGGGGGCCTGCGGCGGTGGGAACGGAGCCGGCCCCTGACGGGCGCCCCGCCCGCGCTCAGCCGCGCACGCCCCGCAGGGCCATGGTGACGGCCGCGTCCGTCACCGCCTCCGGATCCTCCGCCGCTCCCAGTTCGATCCTGCGCACCGCCGCGTCCACCACCCCTTGCAGCAGCATCGCCGTCAGCCGGGGCTGGCCGTGGCCCAGCTCCTGCAGCGCCTCGCCGATCATCGTGACCAGCGCCCCGTGGGCCGCGCGGATCTTCTCCCGGGCCCCGGGGTCCAGCTCGCTCGCCGAGATCGCCACGACCGCCCGGTGCCGCCGGTCCCCCACCAGCGCCAGCTGCCGGCGCACGTACGCCTCGACCTTGCCCTCGGCCGACTCGGCGCGCTCCATCGCCGCCGCGACCTCCGCCGCCCAGACCGGGAAGTCGATCGCGCACAGCTCCTCGACCACCGCGGCCCGGGACCGGAAGTACTCGTACACGGACGACCGCGCCAGTCCCGTCCGCTCGGCCAGCGCGGGAAAGGTCAGCGCGTCCGTCCCGCCCTCGGACAGCAGGGACCGAGCCGCGTCCAGCAGGGCGGCTCGCTGCATCGACCGGTGTTCGGCCACGGAGGCCGCTCGAATCCTTGGCACGTCGACCACTGTACGGACGAGCCCTGGCGGAAGGGGGGAATCAGGAATCAGCGAGGACTCAGCGCCCGAAGCTCGCCAGCTTGGCCCGCAGCTGCAGCACCGACTTGGTGTGGATCTGACTGACCCGGCTCTCGGTGACACCGAGCACGTTGCCGATCTCGGCGAGGGTCAGCCCCTCGTAGTAGTACAGGGTGACGACGGTCTTCTCCCGCTCGGGCAGCGTGTTGATCGCCCGCGCCAGGAAGCGCCGCAGTTCCCGGTCCTCGGCCACCTCCACCGGGTTGTCGGCGGCGGTGTCCTCCAGCGTGTCCATCAGACTGAGCCGGTCCCCGCCCTCGCCGCCGACGTGCAGCAGCTCCTCCAGGGCGACCACGTTGGCCAGCGACAACTGGCTGAACACGGCGTGCAGGTCGTCGACCTCCATGCCCAGCTCCGCGGCGACCTCCCCCTCGGTCGGGGTGCGCCGCAGCCGTGCCTCCAGGGTGGCGTAAGCCCGCTCGACGTTCCGCGCCTTCTGCCGGACCGAGCGGGGGATCCAGTCCAGCGCCCGCAGCTCGTCGATCATCGCGCCCCGGATGCGGGTGATCGCGTACGTCTCGAACTTGATCTCCCGGTCGATGTCGAACTTCTCGATCGCGTCGATCAGCCCGAACACCCCGGAGGAGACGAAGTCGGCCTGCTCCACGTTGGGCGGCAGACCGACGCTCACCCGGCCCGCCACGTACTTGACCAGCGGCGAGTAGTGCAGGATCAACTGCTCCCGCAGCCGGTCGTCCCCTGTCGCCTTGTACGACCGCCACAGCTCGTCGAGTGTCGAGGGGGCGGGCGGTCGCACGCTGCCACCGTCACGGGCGGCTGGGGGGATCGCCGCCCGGTCGGACCCGGAGGTGTGCTGGGGCATTCGTCGCCTTGTGTTGTTCTGCCGTGAAGTGCCGTGAAGTGCTGCGGAGTGGGTGGGAGTGGGGGCTCGTGCGGTGAAGTGGGCCGCCTGGGTGAGGTGACTGTCTGGTGCCGGCTTGGCGCGATCTGCGCCACCGCCTTCGTGAGCGTAGCGTGACTGAGGTGTCGCGGTGCGCGAACAGTGCGGCACCACCCGTGCGCGGGGCGCTCGCATCGGCAGGATGACCGCAGGCCACGGCTTGCGCTCCGTGACCGGCCGCCGACACCAACTCCGGGAAACTCCAAGGGCGTCGGGGGTTCCCCCGGACGGCCGAACACGGTGGGTCAGCACGGCGACCGGCCTCCCCGGACCGAGATCATCGCCTGGCGTGTCAACTTCCAGCCGTCGCCGTGTCGTTCGACGTAACCAAGTGCTCGGAGTTCGTACAGTCTCGCGATCGCCTCGTCCCGTGTGGTCCGGGCGCCGAGCGCGATCTCGTCGGCGCGAGCGGCACGGTTGCCGGGCAGGGCGGCCAGGACCGTTCGGGCGGCCGGTTCCAGCAGGTCGCGCGGCAGGACGGGGCCCCGCCGGGCCGGTGCCAGGTCGCCCATGTCCCCGACGAGTTCGACGACCTCCGTGGCGTCCGTGACCAGCGTGGCCTCGCCGCGCAGCAGTTCGTGCACGCCGGCGGAGAGGGCGCTGGTGACCGGGCCGGGTACGCCCATGGTGAACCGGCCCAGGCGCTGGGCGGCCCGCGCGGTGGACAGCGATCCGCTGCGGCAGGCCGCCTCCACGACGACGGTGCCCCGGGTGAGGGCGGCGATGACCCGGTTGCGGAGGATGAACCGGCTGGGGGTCGGGTGGTCGCCCGGCGGCAGCTCGCCCACCACCAGTCCCTGGTCGGCGATCCGGCCGATCAGGGCGGCGTGGCCGCGGGGGTAGGGCTGGTCGACGCCGCAGGCCAGGACGGCGACGGTGGCGCCGCGGGCGGCGAGGGCGCCCCGGTGGGCGGCCCCGTCGATGCCGTACGCGCCGCCCGACACCACGACCCAGCCGCGTTCGGCGAGGCCGGAGGCGAGGGTGGCCGCCGCGTGGGTGCCGTACTCGGTGCAGGCGCGGGCGCCCACGACGGCCACGGAGCGCAGCGCCCACATCCGCAGGTTCGGCCGGCCGCGTACCCACAGGCCCAGGGGCCGCCCGTCGCCCAGGTCGTCGAGCTGCCCGGGCCACTCGGCGTCCCCGGGACACACGAACCGCGCCCCGGCGGCCCGGGCCGCCTCCAGATCCCGCGCGGGCTCGGCCCGCCGGGCCCGCGCGACGAGCCCCGCCCAGCGGGTGCCGCCGACCCCGGGCAACGCGTCCGTGCCGGACCGCAGCCGCCGCACCACTTCACCGGTGCCGAACTCGCGCACCCACCGCCCCGCGACCTCGTCCCCCGGCTCGATCACCCGCGCCAGGAACACCCGCCCGAGCCGCTCGCCACCGGGCCTCCCCTCGCTCGTCATGTCAGGGCCCCGATGGCCATCGGTACCCCCCGGGGGACACCGGTGCGCAGTTGCAGGGCCAGGGCGACGTCGGTCGCGTCCGGGCGGTCGTGCCCGACGAGGTCGGCCACCGTCCAGGCGACGCGCAGGACGCGGTCGATGCCGCGGGCCGTGAGCACGCCGCGTTCCAGGTTGCGTTCGGCCTCGTCCATCGCTCCGGCGACGGCCTGGTACCGGCTGCGCAGTTCACGGCCCGGCACCTCGCTGTTGGTCCGCCACGGGGTGCCGGTGAGCCGGGCCGCCGCCCGGGCGCGGGCCTGCCGCACCCGGTCGGCCACGGTCGCCGTGGACTCCCCGCGGGCGCCGGGCTCGGTGAGCTGGGCCCGGGTGACCGGGTCCACCTCGACGCGCAGGTCCACCCGGTCCAGCAGCGGTCCGGACAGCCGGGACTGGTACCTGCGGATCGCCGACGGCGGGCACTCGCACAGGGAGTCCCGCAGGGAGAAGCGTCCGCACGGGCAGGGGTTGGCGGCCAGGACCATCAGGAAGCGGGCCGGGAACCGGACCACCCCGGCGCTGCGGGCGATGACGACGTGCCCCGACTCCAGCGGCTGCCGCAGGGCGTCCAGGGTCTGGGTGTGGAACTCGGGGGCCTCGTCCAGGGACAGGGCCTGTAAAACAAGTCGTTACGTCCAGTGAGGACGTGATCTTAGGCGGGGGTGTCTTCCCACGGGTCGGGCTCCCACAGCGGGTGAATTTCGACCTTGGTCTTACCGCTGTTCTCCAACCCGCGCACGCCCTTGGCGCCCCGTGTGGCGACCACTCGGCGCACCAGGGAGCGAAGAAGCGCGTTCTTCTCCGCCGACACGAGCGTGTCCCACTCTTCGAGCAGGCCGGCCGCAATGGCGATCAACTGCGTACGGCTCGGAGCGACCTCCGCGACGGCCGCGGCTTCCAGCGCTTCGGCGACGTTCCGCTTCTGTTCGAGCAGCCGGTCGCGCGCCTGCTCGAACACCCCGTCCGGGTAGGCGTCCGGGTTGAGGGCCCGGTCTGCGGCGAGGTTCGACAGCCCGGTCATGAGCCGCGTGTGTTCCGCGTCGAGGCGGGCCCGGTCGCGGGCCGCCCGTGCCTTCTTTCGCTCCTGGTCGTCATCCAGAGCGACGGGGGACGACGGGGCCGCGTCGACGGCCGCCGCGACTTCCCGGGCGAGCCACATGTGCACCTCATCTTCGACGAGAGCGCGCTGCACCCATACGGGACTGTCACAGAGCTTGTGCCGCGACTCCCCGCAGGCGTAGGCGTAGCCGAGTACCTGCGCGCCCTTCCTCCGGGCCGACGTGGCGTTCGCTCCCTTACGGCACCCTCCGCAGCGAACCAGCCCCGTAAGGGGGTACGTGGGGTTCCTGGTCCGGGGTGTGAGGGCCGCGCGCTCCTTGGACAGTTCTTCGTACCGCTCCCACGTTTCCGGCGTGATGATCGCCTCGTGCGCCCCCTCTATGTGAATCCAGCGCTTGCAGGTGCCGCCGTTGGCGGTGTAGTCGCAGCGGCAACGGGGGTCGTGGACGCGCAGGAGGCCGGCCGCGAATCCGCTCTGCATGTAGCGGCGCAGGCTGTCGTATCGCCACGGGTTTCCGTCCGCCGTGCGGTACCCAAGATCGTTGAGCCATGCGGCGAGTTGCCCGTACCCGTCGGGTGTCGGCAGTTCCTTGCCGAGCTTCCGTTCGTACAGGGTCTCTATGTGCTCGCGCGCCGCTTCATCTACTTCGTAGCGCTCCTCTTGCAGTGTCCACTCGCCCCGCAGGGTGGGGTGTGGAATGCGCCGGGGGTACCAGATGTAGCCCATGCGCTTCCCGCCCGTGGCGGGTAGACCGTGGGCGCGGCGCCACTGGTGAGTTTCCTTCCACTGTTCGCCCGCGCGGTCGCTTTCGAACACGGCGAGGTCGAACAGGATGCGCCGGTTGAACTTGCCGACCGCCGTTCGGGCGTCGATGTCTTCGGTTGCTGAGGCGAGGTCTCCGCCGGCGCGCTCGACCCTGGCGAGGTTGACCGCGATACCGACGTCGTTTCGGCCGAACCGCGAGAACTTCCATACGACGATGCCGCGCCTACCGCGTTCTTCGACGCCGCGTATGCACCCCATGATCTTGCGTTTGAAGTTTCGGCCGGTGACGTCCGGGTCCTCGACCCATTCGACGATGCGGCGGCGAGGGTCGCGCCGCTCCCATGCCTGTAGGGCGGCGCGTTGGAGGTCAAGGGAAATCTTGTCCTCGCGCCATGTGGAGACGCGCAGGTATGCGGTCCACTCCTCTATGTCTGTGTCTGTGATGTTCAACGTGCCTTGCGTTCCCCTCCGTGGTGGTCCGCAGTCCGGTCCTTGGCCTGCGGTACTGCGTACAGGCGGTGCACGGTCGCGGCGCCGGGGGTGGCGCTCGTGCCGTCGCTCGGATGCGGCGGGGGGTTAAGCAGGCCACGGGCGGCATGGTCGAGTCCAAGCCGGTAACCCTCTCGGCGGATAGCTTCCTTGTCCTCGGCAGTCATGTGGTGTTGGCGCCGCACCCGGGCAAGAATCACGAACGGCAGTCCCGCGAGGGCGACGCCTGCGCCGATGTCCGCCATGCGTGGCCGGTCGCCTTTGGCGGATGCGACCGCCACCAGGACAAGGCCGATGACGAATACGGCGTAGGCGACTGCTGCGGCGACCTGATCGCGCGTGATGTGCATGTGGTGCGGCTCCTTGCTATCCGTTGGCGCTGCGCTCGTCTGTCTCGACTGCTCGAAGTCCGTTCACCATCCGTTCGAACGCCTCGATACCTTCGGGACTGGTGATGCCGAGTTCGGCCGCGGCTTCTCTTGGGGTAATGGGGTTGGGGTCGATAGGTCGAAGGTTGGCGAGGTCTTCCTGCTTGACGACGCCGGCCCGAACCAGGATTTCCGGGAGTCCGACCCGAAGGGCCGTGGCGAGCGCTTCGAGGGTCCGTGTGTCCGGGAGTCCGTCAGCGCGCAGCAGGCGCGACACGGTCGGGGCGCTGAGGCCCGCGTCTTGGGCGAACTTCTTCTGTCCGCCTCGCTCCGGGTAACCACGCCTGGTCATCACTTCTCGGAGCCAGGCGGCGAACGTTTCGGGCGTGTGCTGCTTCGGCGCATCTTGTGTCATGCGTGAAAGATATCGCGCGTGAAAGATCCGCACGACAGGAACCGGGTTTTGGCATAGTCCACCCCTCCCCCGTTCCTCCCGTGCAGCGTTGCCAGGCTCGTTCTACCTCGAACAAACCTTCGATCCGAGCATAGGGCCCGAACTTCCTTCCTGTCACTCCCGTAACGGGCCCAACACCCTCTGACAGGACGCTGACCAGGTCCGGACCGGTTCCGCCCGATTCTGCGACCCGACATACCCCGAGAAGGTTGTACGCCGAACCGATTTCATGCGTGAAATTTTGATGGTACGTTTCTTTCACGACAGAGACCGGCCCTGGTCGTGTCGTGAAAGGAACCGTCATGTCTTTCGCCCCCGCCGCCCTGGTCGCCGCCGCGCAGGCCAAGGGCGACCAGACGCCCGCCGACATGGCGCGGCGCATGGGCGTGCCGTACCTCGCCGTCTACCGGTGGGCGACCGGCCGCAACGCCCCCGGGCCGTCCGGCCTCGCCGCGATCGAGCGGACGTACGGACTCACCACCGCCGATCTGATGCGAGAGGACGCCGCCGCATGAGCACCGTGATTACCCGTGAGCAGGCCGCCGCCAATGCGCGCCGCATCCTCGACCGCGCCCGGGCCCGCCGTGACTCCCTGCCGATCCGGGAGGCCGCCGAGCAGGCCGCCGTCGGCTCGTTCCGGAGCGCCGACGAAATCGAACTGACCCTGCGCCGGCTCCGCCGCGCCGCCCTCGCCGAGCAGGCCACCGCGCCCACGGCCCCGGCCGCCCGCGCCGCCTAACCAACGCAAAAGCCGCCCCGGGTGCGACCGGGGCGGCGAGAGAGACCCCCGTACCGAACACGAGAGGTCCCGTCGTGAACCTTACCCACCCCCACCGACAGCAGGCCCCGCTCGCCGTCGACCTGCCCGAACTCTGGTCGCGCCTGCGGACGTTGCCGGCCGCCGCCCGACTCTCCGCCCTCGCCGACGCCGTCGCCCGACTCGCCCACGGAGGCACCCCGATGAACGCCCGCCGCAACTCCGCCGCCGAGGCCGTCCGCGCCGTCATGGTCGCCCGCAACCTGCGCCGCGTCGCCCCCACCGTCGACACCGTCCGGACCGTCCCCGTGTTCACGGACGCCGGACCGCGCGGCGCCCGTATCGCCGTGCGCGTCAACCTCGCCGACGTCCTGCGCCTGCCGCTCGCCGCCGACGCCGAGACGCACCGCGCCGCGTACGACGTCCTGCGCCGTGCGTTCCCCCGCGCGCAGTGGCAGGCCGAGGAGTACCGCTACGACGTCCGGACCGGTCGCCTGCTGCTCACCACCCCGGGCGCCGCCGAGTGACCGCCGAGACCGTCCTCGACGCCCTCGCCGAGGCATTCGCCGACGAGCCGGCCACCGTCGAGCACCTGCTGCTCGACCTCGCCGCCGCCCGCTCGCACGCCGACCACATGCGGCACTCGCCCGCCGCCACCGACTACGGGCGCGAGTCGGCCGCCGCCGGCCTCGACCGCGCCCGCGAGGACCTGCTCGACGTCCTCGACCTGCCCACCTCGAACGGAGTCCCCGCGTGACCGTCATACCCCTGCACCGCACCACCCCGGCCGACCTCGCCGGCCCGGCCGACCTCGCCGTCGAGCAGGTCAAGACCCTTCTTGCCCCGATCAACCCGAGCCGCGTGCAGAACTTGCGCGGGCAGTCGCACCTCGAAGCGTGGGACGTCCGCCGGTGGCTCAACCGCGTATTCGGTTTCTGCGGGTGGTCCGACGAGACGCTCGAACTCGCCTGCGTCGCACAGGTCGAGATCAACCCCGGCCGGTGGACCGTTGTGTACCGGGCGCAGGTGCGCCTCGCCGTGAAGACCACCGACGGCCGCGTGCTCAGCACATGGGACGACGCCGCCATGGGCGACAGCCGCAATCAGCCGTCCCTCGGCGACGCGCACGACCAGGCCATGAAAACCGCCCTGTCGCAGGCGTTGAAGCGCTGCGCCGTCAACTTGGGCGATCAGTTCGGACTCAGTCTCTACAACGACGGATCCCGCGCGGCCGTCGGTCTGTGGTCGGCCGCGCACACCGCCCCCAAGCCGGCCGAGGACGTCGAGGCGCCCGCCGTACCGGACGACGCCCCGGTGAAGCCCGAGCCCGCCCCCGTCGTCGAGGACCAGGCCCCGGCCGCCGAGCAGCAGGTGCAGCGCACCAAGCGGGCAGAGGGCGGACCGTGGGAGACCCCGCCGCAGCAGGGGCAGCAGCAGCGGCCCCGAGCCGTGCCCGACCAGCAGGCCGCACCGGCGGGCCCGTCGCGCGACTACCTCGCCGCCGCGCAGGCCGCCGCGTCGCGCGAGCAATTCGACCAGGTGCGCGCCGCCGCGGTCGCCGAGGGTGCCCCGCCCGAGTACCTCGCCAAGCTGGACGCCGTCGCGCAGGAGAAGGAGAAGGCCGCGCAGCAGCAGGCACCGAGGCAGCAGCCCCCGAACAAGCCGGCCGGGAAGAAGGCCGCCGCCGCGCGTCCCGCGGCCGTCCCGTCCGGGCCCGTCACCCCGGACCCGGAAGCCGACGCAGCACGGCAGCAGCACGCCGTCGCCCTCGCCGAGCTGCTCGCCGCCGGGCAGGCCCTCGCCCTCGAACCGTCGCACCTCGACGACATCGCCCGGGCCGAGGCCGGTTGCCCTGCCGCCGAGTGCACGGTCGAGCAGCTCACCAGCCTTACCGCGGACCTGCGCGCCGCCGCCGAGGGGGCCGCCGCGTGAGCACCGAGCAGGCCGTCGAGG
>NZ_BNBF01000006.1:211884-218818 GCF_014654935.1 Streptomyces capoamus | reverse complement strand
CGCCGAAGTACACCCCGGCGCAGATCAAGGCCGCCACGACGAAAGAAGCCGTCCTAAAGGCCCTGCTCGACCAGGTCGACACGGCGTACAAGGCCGCCCGCGCGGACGTGCAGGCCATGCTCGACGAGCAGCAGCGCACGACCGGCGGAACGAAGTTCGACGCGACCCTGCCGGACGGGACCAAGGTGGGCGACGTCCGCCTGTCCGGCGGCGAGAAGGCCGCCAAGATCACCGACGAGCAGGCGTTCGTCGAGTGGGCACACAAGACGTTCCCGAGCGAGGCCATCACCAAGTTGGTCCGGCCCGTCCCCGCGCGGCTGGTCAAGGCCGTGCAGCCCAAGTTCGTTGCGCTGCTGCTCGAACAGATGACGGCCGCCGGCGTTGCGCAGGTGCACGACGCCGAGACGGGCGAACTGTTCGACGTGCCCGGCGTGGAGATCAAGCCGAGCCGCGCCCGCACGCACTCGGTGAACTTCACCCGGGCGTCGAAGGTGAAGCGCGCCGGCCGCGAACTGGTCGCCGACGCGTGGCGCTCCGGCATCCTCGCCCCCATCGTCCTGCCCGCGCTCGCCCCGCCGGCGCCCACCGCGGCGCCGGCCCCGGCCGCGGCCGACGAGAGCGAGGCCGCAGCATGAGCCGCATTGTTCGCGGACTCGACCTGTCCCTGACCGGTGCCGGCATCGCCGGCGCCGGGTGGGCGCAGACCCTCGGCAGCAAGGGCAAGCGGACCGACACGTACGCGATGCGCCGTACGCGGCTGCACCGCCTCGCCGACCGGATCCTCGACACCGTCGGGGCGTGCGACCTCGCCGTCGTCGAGGGCCCGAGCTACGGCTCGAAGGGGGCCGGAACGTGGGACCGGGCCGGCCTGTGGTGGCTGGTCGTCGACCGCCTCGCCGCGCGCGACATCCCCGTCGCCGTCGTCACCCCGACCGCCCGGGCGAAGTACGCGACCGGTGACGGCCGCGCCGGAAAGCAGGCCGTCGTCGAGGCCGTCGGCCCGCGGTACGGGGTCGCCCTGCGCGACGACAACCAGGCCGACGCGTACGCCCTGCTCGCCATGGGGCACGACTGGCTCGACGAGCCCCTCGCCCCCGTGCCGGCGAAGAACCGGCAGGCCCTCGCCCGCGTCGAGTGGCCCCTGCTGCTCCCGCCGCCGGCCGTGCAGCTCGGCATCGGGGGCGACGACCGGCCGTACCCCGAGACCGTGCCCGCCGTCCCGCGGAAGCGTCGCCGGCGCAAGCCGCGGACCGAGCACGCCGCGGCCGGCCCCGGGCAGGTCGACGCCCTCGCCCTGGTCGAGGGGGCCGCCGCGTGAAGTGCGCGCACTGGATCGGCGACCGCCGGCGGTACTGCCGCATCCCCGGGGCCCGGCCGTACATCCAAGGGCCCCGATGCCCCCTGCACACGCCTGCGCGCCTCGCCGGGAAGCCCGAGCCCGGTACGCCGGCGCCGCGGCCGACAGGCGAGGACGGCCCGCCCTGAGACCGCCGACGATCCCCTGCCCGGCGTGCGGAGTCCCCGTGATCCGCACGCCGGGGGGCGACCTGCTCGACCCGACCCCGCACCCCCTCGCCATCACCCGGCCGAACGGCCGCCGGATGACGCCGCGCGAAGTCGTCGAGTGCGCCCTCGGACGCCGGCCGCCCCGCGGACACCACCCGCACCGTCCCGGCCTGCTCCCGCCGTACGGCTGCCGCCCCCGCGCCGAGCAGCTCGCCCTCGACCTTGACCTGTAGGAGTACGACCCGATGAGTTACGACGCCCGCGAATGGGTGTGGGACCACAGCAGCAGCAAGGGCACCGCCCGCATGGTCCTCGCCCTGATCGCCGACCGGTGCGTCGACCGGCGTTGCATGGCGTACGCGTCCGTCCCCGCCCTGATGAAGCGCGCGAACGCGTCAAGGACGGCCGTACGCGACGCCCTCGACAAGCTGCTCGCCGGCGACGAGCTTGTGCTGCTCACGGGCCGCAAGGGGCCGCGAGGAGAAACGTATTACCACCTGCCGGCCGCCGCTCGATTCCTCGCCGAGCAGCCCGCCGAGGGGGACCGGAATGCGGCCCCCGGGGGACCGGATTCCGGCCCTGCCGACCCGTCCGAGGGAGGACCGGATTCCGACCCGGGGGACCAGATTCCGACCCCCGGGGGGACCGGATTCCGACCCGGCGCAGGACCGGAATCCGACCCCCAGAACAGAAGAGAACCGAAGGTGAACGGTAAGAGAGCTGCTGCTCTCTCCCCCGCCGCCGAGTGGCAGGTCGACGACGACGCCCTCGCGTGGGCACAACGCGAGGGGCACCTCGACCGACTCGGCGAGGCCGGCCTGCTCGCCGCCGACGAGAAGTGGCGCGCGTACCGAGCTGCTGCTGCGCCCCGCCCCGCCGCCGGATGGGCCGCGGACTGGCGTTCGTGGATCACCCGGGAGCGCACCCCCGCCCCCGGCCGCCCGAACCTCTACGCCCTGCCCGGCGGATCCCCCGCCGCGCCCGCTCCCGCGGCCGGCATGACCCGGGCCGACGCCCACACCGCCGCCCTGCTCGCCCTGCTCGACGACGCCCCGACCGGAACGGAGTAACCCCATGGACCGCCGCGAAATAGCCGGCCTGCTCGCCTACATGGGCCGCCTCGACCCCCGCACGATGCGCACCGACCCGGGCGAGCTGCGCGACCAGGTCGACCAGTGGCAGGAGTTGCTCGGCGACGTCCCCCTCGCCACCGACTACGGGTGGGACGCCCGGACCGCGATCCGGTCGCACGTCGTCAGCTCGCCGTACCCCGTTCTGCCCGTGGACGTCGCCCGCCAGTGGGCGAAGCACTCCGCCGACCGCCTCGCCCGGCACACCGACCCCGTGCCGACCGCCGACCCGGACGACGTCGAGTCGTGGCGGGCCGAGCTGCTCGGCACCCGTCACGCCGTCCTCGCCGGGCAGCGACCCCCGAACGAGCAGCGCGCCATCACCAGCGGCGCCACGGTCGACCCGGCGGTCGAGGCCCGCCTGCGCGCCATCGGCTCTTGCATCCCCCCGGCCGTGCGCGCCGACCTCGCCCGCTTCCGCCCGACCCGGGCCGCACGGGAAGCCGCGGCCGTCGAGGGGCGCCCCGACCCGTTGGCCGTCCGGTGCGAGTGGTGCCAGGCCCCCGCCGGCGAACCGTGCCGCAACCGCCGTATGGGCCTCGACGGAGGCGCACGGGGCAACGCCCGACGCTCGAAGCCGCACCCCTCCCGCCTCGACCTCGCCGCCGCCGCACTGCACCGTCAGGAGTCCGCCGCATGAGCCGCAGCAGCCGCCCCCGCACGTACCGAGTCGTCGCCGTCTGGCCGGCCCCCGCGCCCGAGAGCCGGTACGAGAAGACCGACCGGGCCCGCGTCGTTGCCCTCGCCCGCAGGTGGGCCCGCGACGGAGCCACGGCCACCGTCGAGGAGGACGCCGGGGGTTGGCAGTGGCGCCACGTCCGTACGTTCCGGCCGCCCACCCCGGCCGCGCCCGCCGAGCAGCCGCCCGTCGTCGAGCACCAGGCCGTCGAGCACG
Organism: Streptomyces capoamus; assembly: GCF_014654935.1. Taxonomy (GTDB): domain Bacteria; phylum Actinomycetota; class Actinomycetes; order Streptomycetales; family Streptomycetaceae; genus Streptomyces; species Streptomyces capoamus. The sequence goes on along the minus strand of NZ_BNBF01000006.1, from coordinate 215,287 downwards.
ACCAGGACGACGACGACCTCGACCTGTACGAGCGACTCATGAGGCAGGCCCCGACCAGCCGGGACAACCGCGGCCGTCGCACCTGCCGACACGTCGTGGGCCGTCGCGGAATCCGGTAGCCCCCCTCCCGAATTCGGAGGGACAGGGCGACCCATGCCCGATAGATTTCACGTACGATTCGTTTCACCGCGTTTCGTTTCATGCACGAAAGAGGAGAGCCGTTGTCCGGCGAGACCGTCATAACCGTTGTGGGAAACCTGGTCGACGACCCCGAGCTGCGGTACACCCCCGCAGGCGCCCCCGTCGCAGCGTTCCGCATCGCATCCACCCCGCGCACATTCGACCGACAGGCCAACGAATGGAAGGACGGGGAATCCCTGTTCCTGACCTGCTCGGCGTGGCGCTCCCTCGGCGAGAACGTCGCCGCGTCTCTCGCCCGCGGAATGCGCGTCGTCGTGCAGGGCCGGCTCAAGCAGCGGTCGTACGAAGACCGCGAGGGCGTAAAGCGCACGGTCGTCGAGCTGGACGTCGAGGAAGTCGGCCCGTCCCTGCTCCGCGCCACCGCCACCGTCACCAAGACCACCGGCCAGAACGCCAGCAACGGCCAGCAGCAGCGCCAGCAGCCGGCCGACGACCCGTGGAACACCGCGCAGCAGCAGCGCCCCGCACAGCGTGCCCAGCAGCCGCAGCAGCAGTACGCGCAGCAGCAGTACCCGGCGCAGGGATACGGAGACGAGCCCCCGTACTGACCGTCGCCCGCGACCGGTCGATGCCGCCCCCGCGCGCAGGGGGCGGCACCCCTTCCCACCTTCCCCACCTTCCCGAACGGACCCGGACACCATGACCGAGCAGACCCTCGCCGCCTCGCCGCTCCCTCTCGCCGACGTCATCAGCGCCAACGTCCGCATCCTGCGCCGCCGCAAGCGCTGGACGCAGGAGCAGGCCGGGCAGGAGTGGGAGACCGTCACCGGCCGCGCCGTGAGCGCGCAGACCTGGTACGCCCTCGAACGCCCCGGGGGCCGCGCGTGGACCGCCGACGACATCGAGGCCGCCGCGTACCTGTTCGACGTCGAGCCCGTCGCCCTGCTCGTTCCGCTCGACACCTGCACGCAGTGCGACGACCAGCCGCCGGCCGGTTTCATCTGCGCGGCCTGCGGAGTCGAGGGCCCCCGCAAGGCGTAGCAGCCACCGCTCGACCGGGCCGGCGCCACCGTGGCGCCGGCCCACCCCTTCCCCCACCGCCACAGAGAAAGGCGCAGCAGTGAGCAGCCCGACCCGTCGTACCGTCCACCTCACCCGCACCGAGCACGCCCTGCCGCTCCCCGCGTCCCTGCTCGACGTCGCCGAGCTGCTCGACACCGTGCGCGCCGAACTCAACCGGGCCGACCGCCCCGTCGCCGACGCCGAGCTGCGCGTCGTCGAGGGGGAGCTGCTCGCGTTCTACGACGTGCCGCGCGCAGCAGTGGTCACCCGATGAGCCCGGCCGGCGTCGCCCTGGTCGCCCTGGTCGTCGTGTTCTCCCCGGGCATCGTGCAGACCTGCGCCCGGGTATGCCGCCGGCCCGACCCCCTCGACCGCGAACTGCGCGCCCTGCTCACCCACGGCCGCGCCTGCTCGCCCGACTGCACGGCCTGCTCGACCACCCGGGACACCACGCCGTGAGACTCCTCGACCGGCTGCTCGGCATCGTCCGCCCCAGCATCCGGCCCCCTCGACCGAGCAGGCGCCACGCTGCGGACACGCGCGGCGCCTGCTCGCCCACCTGCCCCACCTGTACCGCCCTCGCCACCAGGAAGGCCGCACGATGAGCCGCACCGCCCGCGCCGTACGGGAGCAGGCCCGCCTCGACCGCCGCGCGCAGGTCGACAACCTGCTCGCCCGGTACGCCCGCACCTCCCCGGCCGAGGCCGAACGCCTGCGCGCCCTGCTCGACGAGGAGTTCGCCGAGAGCGACCGGTACCGCCGGGAGTCCGGGGGACAGCAGGCCGCGGTACGCCGGGCGCAGCAACGCGCCGCCGCCGCAGAGGCCGCCATCGCCGCCGAACTCCCGTACGTCGAGCCGCTCGACCAGGCCGCGTAACCGCCTCGCCCCGCACACCAGCCACACCCCGTCGAGGAGACACCAGCCGTGCAGCACCCCGTCGCCATCCGCACCGCCGAGCGCCTGCGCACCATCCGGGAGCAGTGGGGCGCCCTGCTCGCCGCCGTCGAGACACCGCCCGCCCCCTCGGCGTGGCCGCCGGCCGAGACGCGCGCGTTCCTGAACACCGGGGCCGCGGACGAGGGGGCCCTACTGGTCGAGGACCGGGCGCCGCTCACCCTGCGCCAGCACCCAGCACCGGCGAATCTCGACGCCCTCGACGCCGCCCTGTTCGTCGAGCAGCAGGTGTTCGACCTCGCCGACACCCTCGCCGCGGCCGTGCAGCACGCCGGCCCCGACGACGTCCGCCGCTGGACGTTCGCCGACCCGGGCGCACCGGATGCGCGCACCGCCGCGGGATCCCGCGCACACGGTCTGCACTGGGCCGCTGTGTACGTCGAGGGCCGTGTGCTCGACGAGGACACCGAGCCCGAGCAGCTCGGCGACACCCTGGTCGCCGCCCCGTTCTCCCCGCTCCCCGAGTGGGCACTGCATGAAGCCGCACGGGTGGCCCGGGCCTGCGAGCAGCGCGTCGCCCGCATCGTCGCCGCGGACGCGATCACCGGGAGCCGTACCCTGCCGACGCCCTGCCCGTCATGCGGGGGCGCCCTGGTCGTGCGCGCGGCCCCGGCCGACCCGCCGACCGTGACCTGCCGGACGGGCGAGGCGTGCGGGGCGGACACCGGACGCGACGCCCGCGGCCGTCGCGTGTGGGAGTGGCCGGCCTGCCTGCCCCTGCTGCTCGCCCCCGCGGCCCCGGACGCCGGCACCCCCCGGGCCGCGTGACCCCAACTCACAGAGCAGGGCCCGGAGTTGATCCCGGGCCCCTTCTGCGAACCCCTTGTGAACCTAGTTCAGAACCTAGTACAGTGAGCATCGTTCACCCCGCCGGCTGCACACCGGCACCCATCGCAACCACGGGAGCTAACCCCATGGAGCAGCAGACGTTCACCGAGCAGGCCGGCGTCAGGTACGCCGTGATCGGCAAGGGCAAGCGCGTTCACTACTCGCCGAACGACGACGGTCTGTGTGGCCGTGCCATCACGCGGTACCTCGACGCCACGGAAGCCGTCGCCCTGTTCGACAAGGGGTACGAGCTGTGCGCGCCCTGCCACCGCGCCGCCGAGAAGCGCGCCGAGGCCCGCCGCCTCGCCGACGCCTCCCCCCTCGCCGCCGCCGTCGTCGACCTGGTCGACACCATCGAGCAGGCCGACGCCCAGTTCGACCGCGCCGCGCGTGCCGTCGACGCGGTCGAGCACGCCG
>NZ_BNBF01000006.1:207065-211831 GCF_014654935.1 Streptomyces capoamus | reverse complement strand
AGCAGGTCGAGGCCGGCGTCGCAACCGTCGCGGACGCCGAGGCCCTGTACGCCGCCACCCTGGTCACCGAAGCCGAGGCCGCCGACGGGACGTGGCGCGGCGAGTGGATCGGCGCGCAGGACGACGCCGCCGTCCTGTTCCCCATCGAGCGCGACACCGAACAGGGCGCCCTGTTCAACGACCGCGCCGCCGTCGAGCCGGCCGCCGCCGAGCAGCGCGTCGTCGAGGGCGTCGTCGTCGAGCACGCCGGCGTCGCCGAGGGCAGCACCCCGAGCAACGCCTCGCACCCCGACGTTGTCGCCGCCCGGGCCGCCCTCGCCGGCCTCGCCGTGGCGACCATGACCGAGCACCACGACGTCACCGACCCGACCGAGGACGAGCAGCAGGTGCGCGGGTACCTGGTCGACCCCCGCACGCACGGCCGCGTCGCTGTGTACTGGCTCGAAGGGGGCCGGATCATCCGCCGCGACCAGATGCCGCACGGGCCCGCCCTCGACTGCCTCGCCGACCGCCTGCGCCGCCGCGGGTGGGCCGTCGAGAAGATGCTGCGTTCCTCGCAGTGCGTGTTCGCCCACCTGCCGGCCGAGGGCACCGCGCCGGCCGCGGTCGAGCCGGCCGCCGTCGAGCCGGCCGCGCCCGAGTGCCTGCACCGGATCGCCGTCCGCCCGAACGTGTCCGGCGACCCGATCAAGGCGTGCGCCCGTAAGCAGCCCAACCAGGACGCCGGCGTATTCAGCGACGAGGGGTGTGTCGAGGCGTACGACTGCGCCGTGCAGGCCGCTAATCGCGCCGCCGAGCTGAACGTCGAGGAGGACGCCCCGGCCGGCGACCCGACGTACGTATGGGACCTGCTGTGCCCCGACCACCGCGACGCCGAGCAGTCGGTCGACGAGTGCGAGGAGTGCAACGCCGAGGAGGCCGCCGAGCAGGCCACCGTCGACACGGTCGAGCAGCCGGACGTCGAGGAGCGGCCCCGATGCATCACTCACGGCGCCGAGTGCGACGACGACCCGAAGCGCCGGCACCAGTTCGAGCCGACGGCCGAGCAGGTCGAGGCCGCACGCGAGGCCAAGCGGCAGGCCAAGGCCAAGACCGCGGCGTACATCGCCGAACTCGACGACGTCCTCGCCATGATCGAGCAGGCCGAGCGCGTCGACGGGACGTGGCGCGGCGAGTGGATCGCCGCGGCGCCGGCCGACGCCGAGCTGCTCGACCTGCCCGCCGACGCCGAACAGGGCGCGTTGTTCGCCTAACGACCGGTACCGTCTCGCCCGCCCCCGCGACCGTGCGGGGGCGGGCCCGTCCCAGAGAGAGCAGCAGATGAGCAGCGAACCCAACGAGCAGGCCACCCCCGAAGAACACCCCGGGTGGACCGGCCCCGAACTTGTCCGCAGGATGAAGGCCGGCGGTACGCCACGGCTGGAGCCGTACGAGGGACTGCGCGAGGCCCTGCTCGGCATCCTCGACGAGTGGGAGCGCACCCGCCGCAGCGAGCAGGCCAAGGCCCGGGCGACGTACACCCGCAGGGCCGACCGCGGCCCCATCACGCCGAAGATGCAGCAGCGCGCCGTCGAGCAGATGCTCGCCGAGGGTGAAGCCGCGGGGAAGTACACCGGCACGGCCATCGAGGGATTCGTCGCCGGCGCCGCACTCGACCGCCTGCGCAACGCCGGCCGTGCGCGCCGCGAGTGGGAGAACAACTACAAGCCGTGGCAAGCGGAGATCATCTACAACGCGCGGCACCTCGCCGACGTCCCCGTGCCAGACATCGCCGCCGAACTCAACGTGTCCGAGGGATACGTCTACCGCGTGTTGCGCACGAACGCCGCGTACGAGTACCGCCTCGACGTCCGCGACGGAGCGCCCGGGCCCGGGTGGCAGTCGTTCGAGGCCGCCGACGTCGTCGCCCCCATCGACGAGCCCGAGGTGATCGCGCACCGCGCCATCGAGGAGTACCTCGCCGCGCACCCCGAGCACGCCGACCACGAAGCCGACGAGCCGCGCCTGCGCGTGCTGATCTGGACGGCCGCCGCCGAGGAGCAGCCCGACGAGCAGGCCGTGCGAACGGTCCTGTGGCCGGACCCGGAAGACCAGTAACCCCACCAACGCAGCAGGCCCGACCGGTGACTGCACATCACCGACCGGGCCCTAACCACCACGGGAGCTAACCCCGCAATGGCTACGCACCACCCTACCTACGCCCGACCGGCGGCGAGCAGCCCCTCGCGCGGGCCCCTCGCCGCCGCCGTCCTCGCCACGGCCGCGTTCGCGTTCCTCGCGTTCCGCCTGTCGTTCGAGGCCCTTACCGCCCTCGCCGCCGAGCACGGCGTCGACCCCGACGTCGGGTGGATGTTCGCCGTACTGGTTGACGGGGGCGCCGTCGTCGGCACCGTGGGAGTGGTCGCCGCCAAGCGCGCCGGCCGCCCCGTCGCCGCCTACTGGGCAACCGTCGCCGCGTTCGCCGCCGTGTCCCTCGCGTTCAACGTCGCGCACTCCGATGGAACGCTGCTCGGCGTCGCTATCGCCGTCGTCCCACCGGTGGCGCAGTTGGTCGCCACCGAGCTACTTGTGCGGATGCTGCCCGCCGCCGACACCGTCGCCGCCGCCGACGTCGCCCCGTCGGTCGCGCAGGCCGACGCCGCCGCCCGCCGCGCGCAGCAGGCCGCCCTCGACGCCCGCACCGTCGCCGCCGCCGCGCAGGCCGCCCTCGACACCGCCGCCGCGACCGTCGCCGACGCCGCCCTCGCCGTCCGGGCCGACACCCGCGATGCCGTCGCCGACGCCGTCGAGCGCACCGTCGAGTCGGCCGCCGCCGCGACCGCCGCCGCCGCCCGTGCCGAGCAGGCCGCGGCGACCCTCACCGCCGCCGCCGCGCCGCCGCTCGCCCTGGTCGACCTAGCCGCCGCCGTCGCCGCCGTCGAGGAGCATCAGGCCGTCGACGACGTCCCGGCCGACGCCCCCGTGCCGCTCCCCCTCGCCGCCACGTTCACCGCGCCGCCGCTCCCGACACCGTCGCCGCTCGACGACGCCCTCGACGACGACGCCCCGGCCGTCGTACCGCCGCCCGCGCGATCCGTCGCCGCCGTCGTGTCGTCGGACGCCGTCGCCGCGTACCGCCGGCTGCTCAGGGAGGGGAAGGGGAAGCGGCCGACGGCCGAGGCCCTCGGCGCCGCCCTCGGCGTCAAGAGGACCCGGGGGAGCGAGCTGCGCGCGGCTGTCGAGCAGGCCCTCGGAACCCGCGTTGCCCCCGTTATCAATCCGTGATCTAATGGGGGGCGTCCCCGGCGTGCCCGGAAACACCCCAACACTTCGCCCCGTTGCCACCCCCCCCGGCAACGGGGCGTCGCCATGTCCGGGAGGTGACGCCGTGCGCAAGCCGATCACCGACCAGGACCGCGACCAGGTCCGCCGGCTGCACGCCGTGGGCAAGAGCCGTAACGAGATCGCCCGGACCATCGGGCGCAGCGGCTCGACCGTGTCCAAGATCGCCGCCGAGTGTGACCCGCCCCTGTCGTTCGAGCGTGGGCCCGAAGTGGTCGCCGCGACGGACGCCCGCCGCGTCGACCTCGCCGCCCGCCGCGCCCTGTTCGCCGAGCGGCTGCACGAGTCCGCCGAGCGGCTGCACGAGCAGTTGTTCGCCCCCTGCACCGTGGGGGCGTTCGGAGGCAAGGACAACGAGTGGTCGCAGGTCGACCTCGACCGCCCGCAGTTCGCCGACCAACGGCAGATCCTCGCCGCCGTGTCCACCGCTGTGGATAAGTCCTTGAAGCTCGCCCCCGCCGAGGGAGGCCAGAACGCCGAGGACGTCCGTTCGATGCTGGGCACCCTCGGCGAAGTCCTCGCCGACGCGTTCGCCGACGACGAGGGGGCCGACGACGGGGGGTGAGCCGTGCGCCTGCCCCCCGGCGTCGACCTGCCCCTGTCCCGCAAGCAGTTGCGCAGCATCGGCCGCGCCCGGGCCCGTATCAACCTGTGGCACGGCAGCGTCAGGTCGGGTAAGACCGTTGCGTCGTTGCTCGCGTTCGTCATCGCCGTTGCGTCCGCCGGCCCGTCGGGACTCATCCTGATATGCGGCCGGTCGTTGCAGACCATCGAGCGGAACGTTTTCGAACCGCTCGCCGACCCCGCCCTGTTCGGCCCGTTGTCCCGGCACATCCACCACACCCGGGGCGCCACCACGGCCGTCATTCTGGGCCGGACCGTGCACCTGATCGGCGCATCGGACGTCCGCGCCGAGGGCCGCCTGCGTGGCCTTACCGCGCAGCTCGCGTACGTCGACGAGGCGACCCTCGTTCCAGAGTCGTTCTGGACTCAGCTACTCGCCCGACTGAGCACCCCGGGCGCGCGGCTGCTCGCCACCACGAACCCCGACTCTCCGCGCCACTGGCTCAAAACGGGGTACCTCGACCGGGCCCACGAACTCAACCTGCGGCACTGGCACTTCAAGCTCGCCGACAACCCGAGTTTGACCCGGCAGTACGTCACCGACCTCACCGCCGAGTACGTCGGTCTGTGGCGCCGCCGCATGATCGACGGGGCATGGGTGGTCGCCGAGGGCGCCGTATTCGATATGTGGGACGAGCAGCAGCACGTCGTCGACACCCTGCCGCCGATGGTCCGGTACTGGTGCGCGGCCGACTACGGGACCACGAACCCGTTCGCCGCCCTGGTGCTGGGACTCGGCGCCGACGACCGGCTGTACGTCGTGAGCGAGTGGCGCCACGACAGCAAGACCGCTCACCGGCAGATGACCGACGCGCAGTACA
>NZ_BNBF01000006.1:200765-207015 GCF_014654935.1 Streptomyces capoamus | reverse complement strand
GCGAGGCCGTCCGGGCGTGGCTCGACCGGCAGAACGTCGAGCCCGAGTGGACGTTCATTGACCCGAGCGCCGCGTCGTTTCAGACGCAGCTATGGGCCGACGGGCACCCCGGCGTCACCCGGGCCGACAACGAGGTGAAGCCCGGCATCCGCAGCGTGTCGTCGGCCCTCGCCGCCGGCCTGCTCTACGTGCACGAGTCCTGTACGGGCCTGCTCGACGAGATCCCCGGTTACTCCTGGGATCCCGCCGCGTCCGCCAAGGGCGAAGACAAGCCGATCAAGACCGCCGACCACTCCGTCGACGCCCTGCGCTACGTGGTGCACAGCACCGCGCACGAGTGGCGCCACCTGATCACCGCGAGGGAGGCCGCCGCATGATCACCCTGCCCGTGCACCTGCGCGTCGGGAGCACCGCCGCCGACATCGGCACCGTCACCGTGGACACCCCCGAGGAACTCCCCGGAGCCGTCGCCGAGCTGCTGCGCACCGCCGCGGCCTACCTCGCCGAGGACCACGGAGAGGGGGCGCCGACGTGAGCCTGCCCGACAACGGGACCATGTGGCCGCCGCGCAGTATCGCCCCCCTGTACGACGACATCCGAGTCGACGACGCGTGGTACTCCGGCGACGCCGACCGCCTCGCCAAGGTCTACCGCTACGGCCCGCAGACCAGGAAGGACGGCCGCCGCCGGCTGTGGGGGCGCCACCGACAGCCGGGCAAGCGTGAGCAGCGGCTGCACATCCCCCTCGCCGGCGAGATAGCGCAGACGTCGGCCGACCTGCTTTTCGCCGATACCCCCGTGATCACCGTGGGGGACACCGGGACGCAGGACCGCCTCGACGAGCTGCTCGACGAGGGAGGCGTGCCCGAGCTGCTGCTCACCGCCGCGGAGACCGCCGCGGCCCTGTCCGGCGTGTTCCTGCGCGTGACGTGGGACCGTGACGCCGCACCCGACCGGCCCCTGCTCACCGTCGTGCACCCCGACCAGGCCGTACCCGAGTGGCGATTCGGGATCATGACCGCCGTCACGTTCTGGCGGGCCCTGCCCGGCACCGGATCGGCAGTCTTCCGCCACCTCGAACGGCACGAGCGGGGCAAGATCCTGCACGGCCTGTACGAGGGGACCGACGACCAGCTCGGCCGCCGCGTGCCGCTCACCGAGCACCCCGAAACGGCCGGCCTCGCCGCGTCCCTCGGCGCAGAGGGCGACGCCATCACCACGGGCGTGGACATGCTTACCGCCGTCTACGTGCCGAACATCGGGCCGAACCGGAAGCACCGGGGCGCACCGTGGGGCCGCAGCGACTTGCAGGGGATACACGACCTGCTCGACGCCCTCGACGAAGTGTGGACGTCGTGGCTCCGCGACATCCGCCTCGCCCGGGCGCGGCTCATCGTTCCCGACGGGTACCTGCGCAACAACGGCCCCGGCAAGGGCGCCACGTTCGACGACGACAGGGAGGTTTACCAGTCCCTCGCAATCCCGCCGAGCGAGCAGGGCAACGGCATCACACTTTCGCAGTTCGCCATCCGTGTTGAAGAGCACCGCTCGACCGCTGAGTCGATCCTGCGGCAGGCCACAACAGCGGCCGGTTACTCCCCTACGTCCGTCGGACTCGACGGAGACGGGGCCGCCGTGACCGCGACGGAGATTGCCGCCCGTGACCATCGTTCGATGGTGACCAGGGGCAAGAAGGCCCGTTACTGGCGACGCGCGATAGCCGAGATTCTGTACGTCCTGCTCGCCGTCGACCGGGCGCAGTTCGGAGGCAAGCACGCCGACGAGCGCCCCACGGTCGACATCGGCGACGGGGTCGCCGAGGACCCCGGGAGCACCGCGCAAACCCTGTCCCTGCTCGCGCAGGCGCAGGCCGTGAGCACCGACACGAAGGTGCGCACCCTGCATCCGGATTGGGACGACACGGCCGTCGCCGAGGAAGTCGCCCGTATTCACGAGGAGACCGGGCAGGCGGCGCCCGACCCCGTCGGATCGTTCCCGCTCGCCGCGTGACGTGATCGGGGGTGCACGATGCCCGTGTCTCCCGCACAGGTCGAGTACCTCGCCGCGACGACGGCCGACCTGTACGCCGACGTCGAGCGGCGCCTGCTGGAACTGTGCGCGCGGCAGCTCGCCATCGGGCAGGAGGCGCCCGGGTGGGCCGTCGCCAAGCTCGCCGCCGTCGCCCCCCTGCGCCGCGCGGCCGACACCCTGCTCGACACCCTCGCCCGGGGCGTCGACGAGGAGGTACGGCAGGTCGTCGCCGAGGCGTACGACAGCGGCCGGCACTCCGCCCTCGCCGAACTCGGCGTACTGGGGGACGACGACCGGCGCACCGTGGCCGAGCGGACCCCGCAGGCGCAGGCCGTCGACCGCCTCGCCGCCGAGACCATCGAGACCGTCACGGCCACCCATCGGGGCATCCTGCGCGCCGTCGAGGACGGGTACCGGCAGGTCGTCGCGGAAGTCACCGCGGCGCCCCTGCTCGGTACCGACACCCGTAGGCAGGCCACACAGCAGGCCATGACCCGGTTTGCCGACCGGGGCGTGTCGAGCTTCCGCGACCGCGCCGGCCGCCGATGGGCCCTCACGTCGTACGCCGAGATGGCCGTGCGCACATCCGTGGGCCGCGCCGCGGTCGAGGCGCACATGACGACGCTCGCCGCGGCCGGCGTCGACCTGGTCGTCGTCAGCAGCTCGCCGCGCGAGTGCCCGCTCTGCCGTCCGTGGGAACGACAGGTGTTGTCCATCGGGGGCCCGTCCGGCGCCCGCACGGTCGACGTCGAGCACGCGGTCGAAGACGGCCGCATGGTGCGCGTGAACGTCGCCGGATCCCTCGACGAGGCCCGGGCCGCAGGGTTGCAACATCCCAACTGCCGCCACAGCGTGTCGAGTTACACGCCGGGCATCACCCGAACCGAGGACGCCGAACCGGACCCGGCCGGATACGAAGCCGGCCAGAGGCAACGCGAGATCGAACGCAAGATCCGCAAGTTCAAGAACCGGGCCGCCGCCTCGACCACGCCCGAGGGCAAGCGCGCCGCCGAGGCGAAGGTGCGCCAGTGGCAAGGCGCCATGCGTTCGCACCTCGCCGCACACCCCGACCTGCGCCGCCTGCGCCACCGCGAGCAGCCCGGCGCCTCGAACCTGCCCACCACCTACACCCGGCCGGCCGACGACGTCATGCAGGCCGCCCGCGTGCGCGCCGGCGACGACGCCACCCTGCGCGAGATGAGCGACGAGCAGCTCGCCCTCGCCATCCGCCCCGGGGTCCTCGACGAGCGCAGCCTCGCCCGGATCGAGACCGAAGCGGACCGCCGCGACGCCGCAGACCTGCGCGCCGCAGTGTTCCCCGAGGGGCGCCTGCTCGGCGACCTGTCCACCGTGGGCGACGAAGTCCTCGCGTGGGCGCAGCAGCACGCCACAGACGACGAGCTGCTGCGCATCGCCGACGAACTCGACCGCCGGTACCCCGGGCCGATGCCCGAGTACCCCCTGCCGATGGGCGACGACGTCGACGACGTCCTCGCCGCGTCCGCCGCCCTCGACGACGCCCTCGCACCGGGGGCGCCGCCGTCCCAGTGGCAGCAGTACGCGGACGTCGCCGACGAGGACCTGCCCACCGCCGCGCGCCACCTCGCCGACGACCACCCGGCCGACGAGCCGGTACACAAGGTCACCCGGCGCGAGGCCCGCGACATGTATTTCGAGTGGGCTATGCAGCAGTACGCCGCCGCCGAGGACGCGACGAACGGGTACCTACTCAACCGCCGCGGGCAGGCGCAGGGCATCAACCCCGGAAGCCTGTTCACCGGGCCCGCCCGCATCGCGTACGCCTACGCGTCCGACGAGCTGAAAGCGTTCTGGCGACTGCACGAGCGCAAGACGCAGGCGCAGTTCGTCGCCGAGGTCACCGGCCAGAACTTGAGCGACGTTCGTGCAGCTCAACAGGCTTTGTGGGATGCTCGGTTGAAGCACGACGGATGACCGGAGGGGGCCGCCATGGGAGCACGCGCAGACCTCACTCGCGCACTGCTCGCCGGCCGCGCCGCCGCCCGCGAGGGCGCACCCCCGACCGAGTGCCCGCACCCCGCCCGCACGCTGCTACGGACCGCGTGGCTACGCGGATACGGGCAGGCCAGCGACACCGCCGCCGAGTAGCACCCCGCACCGACACCCACCCCAAGGGCCCGCCGACCGGCGGGCCCTTTCGCATGTCCCCACACGGTCACGGAGGGCCGAACACCCATGCCCGAGAGCCAGACCCCCGCCGCCCCGGCCGCGCCGTCCACCGACCCGGCCGCACCCCCGGCGACCCCGCCGGCGACCCCCGCGGCCCCGGCCGCGCCCGCGCCGGCCCCCGCCGCGCCGGTTGCCCCCGCGGCTCCCGTGGCGCCGGCCGTCGACCCCGCCGTCGAGCAGCGCGCGACCGCCGCCGAGCAGGCCGCGCAGCAGGCCAAGGCCGAGCGCGACGAGCTGCTCGCCGGCCTGCGCCGTGTCCTCGACCCGAACGGCGCCGCGGCCGAAGCCGACCCCGCGCAGCTCGCCGCGCAGGCGACCAGCGAACGCGACGCCGCCCTCGCCGAGGCCCGCACCCTGCGCGTGGAACTCGCCGCGCACCAGGCCGCGCACGGCGCCGGCGCCGACCCCGCCCGCCTGCTCGACTCCCGCACCGTCGAGAAGCAGCTCGCCGACCTCGACCCGACCGACGCCAAGTTCGGCGAGAAGCTCGCCGCCGTCATCACGGCCGCGGTCGAGGCAAACCCCCACCTGCGCGCCGAGGGCGCCCCGGCCGGCCCGCCCAAGGGCGGCGCCGACTTCACCCCCGGTACGACCGCGGCCCCGACCGCCGCGCAGTTCGCCGCCATGTCCTACGCCGAGCGCGTCGAGCTGCACCAGAAGGACCCCGACCTGTACCGGCAGCTCTCTGCCGCATCCGAGTAAGGAGGGCACGCGATGCCCGCTGGAAAGACCACCGCCGCACAGATGATCGTGCCCGACGTCTGGGCCGACATGGTGCAGGCGAAGTTCAAGGGCGCCATGATCCTTGGCACCCTCGCCACCGAAGACAACACCCTCGAAGGCAAGCCCGGCGACACCGTCAGCTTCCCGAAGTGGACCGCACTGGGCGAGGCCGAAGACCTCACCGAGGGCACGCCGATGACCCCGGAGCAGCTCGGCACCGACCCGGGCAACTCCGCCACGATCAAGGAAGCCGGTAAGGCCGTCGAGCTGACGGACAAGTCCCGGCTGGTCGCGTTCGGCGACCCGTACGCGGAGACGCAGCGACAGCTCGGCGTACTCATCGCCCGGAAGATCGACACCGACCTGCGCCTCGCCGCGGAGGCCGCCGGCGTGATCACCGTGGACGCCTCGACCGAGGCCCTTTCCTGGGACGTCGTCGTGTCCGGCATCGAGAAGTTCGGCGACGAGTGGGACCCCGACAACATGGCCGGCCTGGTCATCCACTCCACGCAGCGCGCATCCCTGCTGCGTGACCCGAACTTCATCAGCGCCGACAAGCTCGGCGCCGGCGCCGTCATCCCGCGTGGCGTTATCGGCCAGGTGGGAGGCGTGAACATCCTGGTTTCCAACCGGCTCACCACGGCCGGCACCGGGGCCGACACCACGTACAACGCGCTGCTGCTGCGGCGCGGCTCCCTGGGCCTGCTCTACAAGCGCCGGCCCATCGTCGAGACGGACCGCGACATTCTCGCGCGCACCACGGTCGTCACCACGAACGTGCACTACGCGACGCACCGCCTCGACGACGAGGGCGTCGTCGTGCTGAAGACCAAGGGGGCCGCCGCATGATCCTGCGCCGGTACCACCGGCCGCCGGACGTCGACGACGACCAGGCCGTCGAGCAGCCGGCCGCCGAGCAGACCGAGAGCGCCCCGCAGGCGAACAAGCCGGCGGGGCGTTCTGCTGCCCCGAGCAAGGCCAAGAAGACCGGCGGGGGGTGAGCCATGGGCCGCGTCTACGCGACCCCCGAGCAGCTCGCCATCTACACCGGCACCTCGGCGCCCGAGGGCGTCGACCGGCTGCTCGCCCGCGCGTCCGAGGACGTCGACGCCGCCCTGCTCACCGCCGTTTACGACGTCGACGACGACGGAGACCCCACCGACCCGGCCGTCGTCACCGCCCTGCGCGACGCCGTCTGTGCACAAGTCGAGTGGCAGCTCGCCACGGGCGACGACGGCACGGGAGCGGCCGGCCAGTGGGATTCCGTGTCCATCGGGCCCGTGTCCCT
>NZ_BNBF01000006.1:198811-200719 GCF_014654935.1 Streptomyces capoamus | reverse complement strand
GTCCGGGCGCACGGCGGGCCCGCCCGCCGCGTCCGGCGTCGACCTCGCCCCCCGCGCACACCGCGCCCTGCGCGCGGCCGGACTGCTGCCGGGGGTGATCTGGTGAAGGTCCCCGCCTCCCTGCTGCGCCACCGCGTGACCATCGAGCCGTACCGGGGCGACTCGGCGTACGGCCCGATCTACGACCCGCCCGTCGCCGGCGTGCGCGCCCTGGTCGCCCACACCGTCAAGCAGGTGCGCCGCGCGAGCGACGGCCGCGAAGTCGTCAGCACGGCGCAGGTGATCACGCTCCCGGGCCTCGACTGCCCGCCCGGATCCCGGGTGACCCTGCCCGACGGCCGCGTGACGACCGCCATTTCGACCGCCGACCACACCGCCCCGGGCCTGCCCGTGCCGGCCTGTACGGAGGTGATGACGGAGTGACCGCCCGCGCCCGCCTCACATGGAACGGCGCCGCCGCCCTGCGCGGCACCCGGGCCGGCGCCGTGCGCGGCCTGCGCCTCGCCGCCGAGCACGTCCTCGAACGCTCCCGCCGCCGCGTCCCCATCGAAGAGGCCACCCTCGAACGGTCCGGCGTCGCGTCGGTCGACGAGGAGGCCCTGACCGCCGGCGTTTCGTACGACACGAAGTACGCCGTACGGCAGCACGAGGACCTCACGTTGCAGCACGACGCCGGCCGTACCGCCAAGTTCCTTGAAGGGCCCTTGACGGAGGAACAGGCCGCCGTCGCGGACATCATCGCCGCGCAGGTACGGCGGTCCCTCCGTGGCTGACCTGCTCGACGGCATCGCCCGCCACCTCGCCGCGGCCGGCCTGCTCACCTACGACCCGACCGGCCGCACGGGCGACACGTTCGTCGAGGCCATGCCCCCGGCACCCGACCGCGCCGTATCCCTCGCCCTGTACGACGCCGGCGCCCCGGACGCCCGGGACGACGTCGAGCAGCGGCGCCTACAGGTGCGCGTACGCGGCACCGCCGACCCCCGCGTATCCCGTGCCCGCGCCGAGGCCCTGTACCGGGCCCTGCACGGCCTTACGGGCGTCGAGTTGCCCGACGGTACGTGGCTCATCCTCGCCGCCGCGCGCGGCACCCCGGCCCCCCTGGGGCCCGATTCCAACGGCCGATGCGAGCACGTCGTAAACCTCGACCTCGACGTCGCCGGCCCCACCACAGACACAGGAGGAAACGCCCATGGCCGGACGGCCGATTGACGCGCGCGGCTGGATATTCGAGGTTCAGGACCTCGACGCCGACACCGAGACGTGGTTGCCCATCAGCGGTATCACCACGTTCACGCACAACCCGGGGGAGAACGAGGAGACCGTCGACACCACGGCGTTTGACTCCGACGGGCAGTACGAACAGGACGTGATGCAGAGGGGCGCGAGCCTCGAAGTCGAGGGGCAGTACCGCATCGACAAGGCCACCAAGGCGCAGGATCCCGGGCAGGCGTACGTCGACCGCGTGTGGGCCGAGCGTCTCGGTATCGACTCCCGTAACCCCGTCCGGTGGCGCCACAACACACAGACCAAGTGGGTTGTCTGGGACGCCACCGTAACCCCGGGCGAGCAGGGCGGAGGCACCAACGACAAGACGTCTTGGAGCGCCACCGTCACCAAGTGCGGCGCCGCGACCACCAAGGACGTGACGCCGTGACCGACCTCGACCTCGACGTCGTCGACCAGGACGACGAGCAGCTCGACCAGACCGCCGGGCACGCGGACTTTGACGCGTTCTTCGCCGAGGAGTCCGCCACCCGGCCGCGCGAGCAGCTCACCCTCTACGGCACGACGTACACCCTCCCCGAGTCCCTGCCGCTCCTGTTCACGCTTCAGATGGAGCGCGTACAGGACTCCAGCGACCCGGGCGACGTCCGCAAGATGCTCGCCACCCTCTACGGGGGCGAC
>NZ_BNBF01000006.1:181614-198763 GCF_014654935.1 Streptomyces capoamus | reverse complement strand
GTCCTCGACACCTGGGCCGAAAACGGCATGACCGACCGGCAGCTCGGCGTCGTGCTGATCTACAGCGCCGGGAACATCCGCAACCCCGGATCCGTGACCATGCAGCGCGCGGCCGAGCTGTACGCGGAGCAGGAAGCGGGAAAAGCCGCGGCGCCGGCGAACCGGGCGGCGCGCAGGGCGAAGACGAAGCCCAAGAAGCAGAAACGTTCTGGCGCGCGATCCTGACCAACTGGGCCGCCGTCGAGTCCGACCTCGCCCGCGAGTACGGCGTCGCCCCGGGTGACCTCGCCCGCATGTCCACCCGGCGGTTCCTGGTCCTGGTGACCGGCCTGCCGGGCGAGTCCAAGTTCGCCCGCGCATGGGCGCGCACACCCCGGGCCGTCTCGGACCCGGCGGAGATCGCAGCTATCACCGGCATCCCCGCCGGCTAGCACCGCACGACCGGCGAGCGCGCCGGATGACCCCCGTAAGGAGGTGATCCGGTGGCGCTCACCGTGGGCGAGCTGCTCGCCACCATCACCGTTGACGACGCCCCCGCGCAGGCCGGCGTCAACCGCGCCGAGTCCGCCATGCGCGCGGCCGGCGACAACATGGTCGCCGACGCCGACCGGGCCGGACAGCAGGCCGGGGCCGCCCTCGGCGACGGGATGGCCGACGGGAGCGACCAGGCCGCCGACGCCGGCGCCGGCGCGTTGAAGGCTTTCGGATGGGCCGCCGTCGGGGCCGGCATCGGCGCCGCCCTCATGGCAGGTGTCGGCGAGGCCATGCAGCAGGGCAAGGTCGCCGGCAACTTGCAGGCGCAGCTCGGCACGACAGGCCCCGTCGCAGCGAAGTACGGCAAGGTCGCCGGCGACCTGTACGCCGGCGCCGTCGTCGATTCGGTCGAGGACGGGGCCGAGGTCATCAAGGGCATTGCCCAAAACGGCCTGCTGCCGCCCGAGGCGACCAACGCGCAGATACAGACGATGTCCAAGCGCGTCGCCGACACGGCGAGCGTGATGGGCGAGGACGTCGGGGCCGTCTCCCGCGCCGTCGGAACGATGCTCAAAACGGGCATCGCCAAATCGGCCGATGAGGCTATGGACGTCCTCGTACGAGGAAGTCAGAAAGGCGTCAATTCCGCCGAGGATCTCCTCGACACTTTCACCGAATACCCCACCCAATTCCGCGACCTGGGCCTCGACGCTCAGACCGCAATGGGCCTTATGCAACAGGGGTTGCAGGGCGGCGCGCGCGATGCGGATACCGTCGCGGACGCGTTGAAGGAATTCGCTATCCGCAGTAAGGACATGTCCGCCGGGAGCGTCGCCGCTTTCAAGGACATCGGCCTTAACGCGGACGTCATGGCGAAGACGTTCACGAAGGGTGGACCGGAAGCCAGTAAGGCACTCGGCGACGTCCTTACGCGCATCAAGGCCATTGAGGATCCGGCCAAGCGGAACGCTACGGCGGTCGCCCTTTTCGGCACCAAGGCCGAGGATCTACAGGGCGCCCTATTCAAGCTCGACCCGAGCACGGCGGTAAAGGCACTCGGCGACGTCAAGGGCGCCACCGACAAGGCCGGAAACGCCATGCGGGACAACGCCGCAACCAAGTTCGAGCAGTTCAAGCGCGGCGCCATGCAGGGTGTCGTCAACGTCCTGGGAACGTACGTCGTCCCGGCGCTCACCACGGGCGCCGACTACGCCGTGAAGTTCGGCCAGGGGTTCGCCACCGCCGCCGGTTTCGTCTCCGACCACAGCACCGCCTTTACGGTCGCGGCCGGACTCATCACCGCGTTTTTCCTGCCCACCCTGGTTGCCCTCGCCGCGCAGGCGTGGACGACGACAACGGCCGTCGTAACCGGCTGGATCACGCAGGGCACGGCGCAGGCCGGCGCCCTCGCGTCGTTCCTCGCCGCCAACGCGACCATCCTTGCCGGGTGGATCGCGCAGGGCGCGGGGGCCGTCGCCGCCGCCGGCCGGGTGGTCGCCGCGTGGGTCCTCATGGGCGCACAGTCCATGATTCAGGCCGCGCGAATGGCCGCAGCGTGGGTTATCTCCATGGGCCCCGTCGGTCTGATCATCGCCGCCGTTGTCGCCCTGGTCGCGCTGATCGTCGCCAACTGGGACACCATCGTCGACGCCACGACGGCCGCATGGGATTGGGTCTGGAACAAGATCAAGACCATTGGTCAATGGCTGCTCGACCTGTTCCTGAATTTCACGCTTGTTGGCATCATCATCAAGCATTGGGATTCGATCCGCTCCGGTACCGTCCGCGTCTGGAACGCCATTGTCAATTGGGTCAAGGGACTCCCGCAGACGCTCATCAACTTCTTTTTGAACTGGACCCTTCCGGGCCTGATCATTAAGCATTGGCAGAGCATCAAGGACGGTTCAGTAAAGAAGGCCACCGAGCTAGTCACTTGGGTGCGTGGCCTGCCCGGTCGCATCGCATCCGGGATCGGGAGCCTAAAGGATCTCCTGTACGACAAGGGAACCGACGTCGTACGCGGCCTGCTCAACGGCGTGAAGTCAATGGGATCGTGGCTGAAAAGCCAGCTCATTTCCTTTGCCAAGAATATGATTCCGGGCCCGATTGCTAAGGCACTCGGAATTCATTCACCTTCCAAGGTGATGGCAAAGCGCGTCGGCCGGTGGATTCCCGCCGGCGTCGTCGCCGGCATCCGCGCGAACACGGGCGTACTCGACCGCACCATGGCGAACCTGGTCACGCCCCCGCCCGTGCCCGCCCTCGCAGGCGCAGGCGCAAGCACCGGCATGGGTGGCGGAACGTACGCGTTCGGCCAGACCAGCGGCGCGGCCGTGCACATCGAGCACTGGCACGGCGGCGAGCAGACCCCCGAAGAGAACGCGCACGCCCTCGCGTGGCGCATGAAGGCGAGGGGGTGACCGGTGGCCATCGGCGACCAGGTGAACGCGTCCGGGCACGCGCAGCTCGGCGAGCTGCTGCTCGGACGCGGCACCCCCTACCGGTGGCGCTCCCTGACCGGGTGGGAAGACCTGCCCGCCCTCGACTCCGGGAGCGTCAACCGGGCCGACGCGCACGGCGCCATCCTGGGCCGCCTGCTCGCACAGCCGCGCGTCGTCACCCTCGACGGGATCCAGATACGGGCCCGCCGGGGGGAGATCGGCGCCGTCGTGCAGCAGCTCGGCGCCGCCACCACGATCACCGAGGACGAGCAGCCGTTCGTCGTGCAGCTCGACGAGCGCGGCCCCCTGCTCGCATGGGTCCGGGTGACCGCCCGGGCCGTCCCCGTCGAGCGCGGGTACACCCTCGGCAGCATCAGCGGCGCGGCCGTGCAGCTCACCGCAAGCGACCCGCGCCGGTACGAGCTGCTCGAACGCACGGCCCGCGTCGGTCTGCCCACCGACGAACCGGGCCTCGACTGGAACGCCGACCCCTCGCGGCAGGTGTTCCCCGACGACCAGGCCGCCGGCCGCGCGTCGAGCGCGTCGTCGTTCTGGGCCCTGTCCGGCCTCACGACGGGCAACAGCGGGGGCGCGCTCACCGTCACAGTCACCGCGGCGCAGGCCCGCCTCGCGTGGACATCCGGCCCGGACACCTTCGCGGGGTTCCCCGTCGAGCCGGCGCAGTCCGTGACGTTCCTCGCCGACGCCCCGCCCCCAGGAACAACCCTGTTGCTGCACTGGCTCGACGACACCGGCGCCTATGTCTCCGCGACGAACGGCACGTACGGGCGCGTCACCGGGACCGCCCCGGCCGGCGCAACGGTCGTCCGCCCGATCATGCAATGGGCGACCGTCCCCTCGCCCGCCACGGCCACCGTCGGCCCCTCCCGGCTGCTCATTCCGGGACTCGGCGCCGAGGGACTGCTCGACCCGTACGACTTCGGGCCGCCGGGCAGTACGGGCACCCTGACCGCCCGCAACGACGGGAACGCCCCCGCGCACCCCGTCGTCGAGTTCCGGGGCCCCGTGTCCATACCGAGCCTTACCAACCTCGCCACGGGCGACGTCCTCGAATACGACCTCGACCTCGCCGCCGGCGACGTCCTGGTCGTGGACACCGGCGAGGGCACGGTGACGCTCAACGGCACCGCCAGCCGCCTTTACACCGCGACCGCGCGCAGCGTCCCCGAGCAGAGTTTCGCGCTCTGGCCCGGGACCGCCGATCTTGCTTTCCGGGCCGCGCCCGAATCATCCGACCCCGCCGCATCCGTCGCCGTCCGGTGGCGTTCGGCTCACTGGTAAGGAGGGCGCCCGAATGACCGTGCGCGCCGCGTGGCTGCTCGCCGGACCCCCGGACGGACAGACCCGCACCGACACCCGCCTCGCCCCCCTCGGCACGTTCGCGCCCGAGGGGGAACTGACCACCCGTGATGGAGTGATCGCCGGCGGCGCCCCGCTCATGGCGACCGGCGCCGGCGCCATGCAGGTACAGGTCGGCATCGGCCGCGCCCTGGTGCAAGGCACCACCGCACAGGGCGCCTACCCCGTGGCCGTGACCGTCCCCGAGACGCTCACCGTGGGCGACGGGAACGCGCAGTACCCCCGTATCGACTCCATCGTGCTCAGGGTGTACGACGGCCTGTTCGACGCGCAGGGCAAGACCGCCGTAGCCCTCGAACTGGTCGTCGGCACCGCGCAACCGTCCCCGGTCGAGCCGAACCTGCCCCCGTCGTCCCTGCGGCTGTGGTCCATCACCGTCCCGGCCGGCGCGTCCGCCGGAACGGGCGGGATCAACTGGGCAAGCGCCCTCGCCGACCGGCGACGGTTCACCGCCTCTTACGGCGGGATCATCCCGCGCGGGTGGGGGACGTCGTTCACGGGCGCCTACGACGGACAGTTCCGCGACGTGGGCGGAGTCCTCGAACGCTGGAACGCCACGGCGGGGAAGTGGGAGACCTACCGGCCGCCGCGCGACGTCGAGACGATCAGCACGGGCGCCACGGCGGCGAGCGGGTACAGCGTCACGCAGTACAACGCCCGCCGCGTCGGGGGTGTCTGTTCCTTCACCGTCGAGGTAGTCCGGACCGGTACCGCAATCAGCGTCCCGGCCGGCGGGAACATCAGCGACCAGAACGTCGCCACCCTCCCGGCCGGGTGGCGCCCCGCGTACGACGTCGAGGGCGCAGCGTCCGACGGGTACGGCGACGGAGGGGCGCGCATCGCCACAAACGGCGTCGTGACCCTGCGGACGTGGGTACCGGGCGGATCCATCCAGAGCGGCCGGAACATCCGGATCTCTGCCGCGTACGTCCTGTGAGGGGGTCGCGTGATCTCCCCCGGGTACCGGCTGCTGCTGTGTGACCTGCGCTCCGACCAGGTGCTCGACGCCCTGCCCGTGCAGCAGCTCAGCCTCGACGACTACATAGGCAAGGCCGGCGCGATGTCCGGCACCGTACCGATACCGAACGCCGCCGTTGCCGCCCGGGCCCGGGCCGCCATCGTCCCGGGCCGTACGGCCGTATGGCTCGAACGGGGCCGCGACATCTGGTGGGGCGGAGTCCTATGGACGGCCGCCGTGCAGTCCGACAGCCGCGGCTTTCTCGGCGTACAGGTGCAGGCCGGAACGTGGGATACGTACCTGTCGCACCGGATGCTGTACGACACCCTGCAAACGACCGCGCCGACCGATCAGTACGACATCGTCCGCGGCCTGCTCGACTACGTGCAGAACACCCCGGGCGGAGACATCGGCATCGAGTACCCGACCGACGTGTCGGGCACCCTGCGCGAGCGGACGTTCTCCCGATTCGACCTGCCCGTCGTCCGCGACCTGCTCGACCAACTCGGCGCCGTCGAGGGCGGGTTCGAATGGCGCATCTCCAGTTTCCGCGACGCCGACGGCCGCCGCGTCAAGCGGCTGCAACTCGGTTCGCCGACCATCCGTACCGGCTCCACCGACATCGTCCTCGACCACCCCGGACCGATCACCGCGTACACATGGCCCGTCGACGCCACCAAGCGCGCGAACGCGTGGCAGTCGAGGGGCGCGACCGACAACGAGAACCAGGCCGCCGACAGCGTCCCGCGCGTCTCCGCGTTGCAGCTCGCGGACCAGGACGTCGCCGACGGGTGGCCGCGCCTCGACGGGAGCAGCGACTACACCACGGTCAACGAGCAGGCGACCCTCGACGGCCACGCCGCCGCCGACCTCGCCGCCGCCCGCGCCGGGACCGTCGTCCCCGAGGTCACCGTCGACATGTCCCGCGCGCCCGTGTCCCCCGCCCTGCTCGGCGCGACCGTGCGCCTGCGGATCCGGGACCTGTGGCACCCCGAGACCCTCGACGCCCGGTACCGCGTCGTCGGGCTCGGCATCACCCCACCCGAGCGAGGCCGCCCCGAGTCGGCCCGCCTGTACCTGGAGGCCCCGTAAGTGGCAGCAGTACCGCAGGACATCCTCGACCGAATCCGCTCACTCGAACGGCAGGTGCGCGAACTCACCGGCCGCTCGCAGATGCGGCCGGCCCTCGACAAGGTTCTGCACGGAGACATCGTCATCGGCGAGGGCGGACAGCTCTTTGCCGAGACTCCCGGCGGGCAGCGCACGTTCATCGTCGGCCAGACCCCGCAAGGCGACTGGGGCGTCGGCATCGGACGCGAAGACGGAACCGCGGCCCTGACCGTGGGCGACGACGACGCCACCGACCGGCAGATGATCCGCATGTGGAACCGTGACCGCGATTACCGGGAAGTCATCGTCATGGATGACTACTACTGCGACCGATTCCTCGGCCGCCCGTGGCTCCCGCTCCCCATGTACCCGACCGCCAACTCGGCCATGGAGGGCACGACGTCTTGGCAGTTCGCATGGGTCGGCCGGATGCCCGCACAGAACGCCGTCGCCGTCCTGGAGTTCTCCAGCATCGCCAGCGCCGGCGGACAGGTCCGTATCACCTACGTCGCCCCCGGCAGCGACGCGCGCCTGCTCGAAACGTGGACCCTGCCCGCGAACACATGGGTGAACAAGACGTTCACGGTGCCCCTCGACGACGCCGAATGGGGCGACGCCGTCCTGTTCCAGATCGAGCACCGCAACAGCGCGAGCACCGGCGCCATTGAGACGCGCATGTTCAACGCCTACACCCGCAACACCTTCACACCGAGCGAGGCCCCCGACATACCCGCCCGTACGGCTGCTGCTGCCGCCGCGCCGGCCGCGTTCGAGGCAGACCTCGCCGCCACCCCCGAAAGCCCCGTCGAGCCCGGCCTGCGCCGCGTCGACGAGTAAGGAGCCCCGCGCGTGCTGCCCGAGAACATTTCCACCGTCACCATCACCGGGCGATACCTCGCGCCGAACGGGCGACCGCTCACCGGAAGCGTCACGTTTCGCGCGCCGGCCGTCCTCACCTTCCCCGACTCCGACGTGATCCTCGGCGGGCCCGTCGTCGCCACGCTCAACGCCTCCGGGCAGCTCGAAGTCGACGGGGGCCCTGTCGTCCTGCCCGCCACCGACGCACCCGGCATGGACCCGGCCGGCTGGTCGTACATCGTTACCGAGCAGCTCGCCGGCGTCCCCTCGAACCGGTCGTACAACATCCTGCTACCGGCGGAGTTCCCCAAGGTCGACCTTGCCGACATCGCGCCGACCGACCCGAGCAAGCCCAATTACATCCCCGTCGAGGGCCCCAAGGGCGACACCGGCGCGACCGGCGCCCCGGGCAGCCGCATCTACACCGGCACCGACGCCCCGGCCGCCGCCCTCGGCGTCGACGGAGACCTGTACGTGCGTTACGAGACGTCCGCGTTCCTCGGCGTCACGAGCACGACCGTGTCGACGTGGCAGAAGGCCGCCGGCGCGTGGACGCAGCTCGGTACGGACGTCCGGGGCGCGGCCTGGTACGTGAACAACACGAGCACCCCGTCGTCGACGACGAAGCCGGGCGACCTGCTGCTGCGCACCGACACGGGCGACATCTGGCAGCGCGGCGCGACCGGATGGGGAAGCGTCGTCGGGAACATCAAGGGCCCCAAGGGCGACCAGGGCGTCGCCGGCGTCAAGGGCGACCAGGGCGCACCGGGCACCCCCGGCGCCCCCGGAGTCGTGCAGTCCGTCAACGGCAAGTCGCAGGCCGCCGTCGTCCTCGCCGCCGCCGACGTCGGGGCGATCCCCTCGACCGCAGCAGGCGCCGCCGGGGGCGTCGCGCAGCTCGACGCAACCGGGAAGGTCCCGGCCGCGCAGCTCCCGGCCATGTCCGGCGGGGGCGCCGTGACGTCCGTCAACACGAAGACGGGCGACGTTGTCCTCGCCGCCGGCGACGTCGGGGCCGCGACCGCCTCGCACACGCACACCGCCGCCGACGTGGGCGCCGCGCCCGCCTCGCACACGCACACCGCCGCGGAGGTGGGCGCCCTCGCCACCACGGCCCGGGGCGCCGCGAACGGCGTTGCCTCGCTCGACGCGTCCAGCAAGATCCCCATAGCGCAGCTTCCGGCCGCCGCCGGCCGGAACATGTGGACCCCGCAGGCCCTCGGCTTCGCGGCCTGGTCGGTGGACCCCGCGCACGTCGCCAACCCCACCGGCACGCCCAAGGCCGCGGTACTGCAACGCCTGTACCTCTCCGGTATCAACATCACCGAGAGCACGCAGGTAAACCGCGTCGTCATCTTCGCCCGAGGGTGGGCCGGATCCACCGCCGTCCCTGCCGCACGCTTCTACGCCGGCATCTACAACGAGGCCGGTAACCGCGTCGCAACGTCCGGCCTGGTGTCCAGCCTCCCGGCCGCCGGGCAGATCACCGGTACCGCCCCGGGCGCGAACGACAACCACATCGGGGCCGTACCCATCACCCTGACCGCCACGGCGACACTCGCCCCGGGCCGGTACTGGGCCGCGTTCCTGATGAGCGCCGGGGCCGCCACGGACTTCTATTACATGCACGTACAGAACGAGTCGCCGAGTGCCCCCGCCAACTTCTTCATGGGGACCGCGTTCCAGCGCGCATGGTGCCTCGCCTCGCAGACGTCGCTACCGGCCACGATCAACCAGGCCGCCGGCGAGGTCGGCCTAGACCCCGCCATCATGGCTCTCGCCATGGTCTGACCCTTCCCCGCTTCCCCCGCACGCCCCGGCAGTCGCCGAGGGCGTTTTTTCATGTCTGGAGACACCCACCATGGCAACACCGCTCACCGCGTCCGCGTTCCTGTCCGCCCTGCGCGGCGAGGGCGTCGACGTCGTCGAGGTCGGATCGTGGCGCACCCACAACCGCGAGGGGCACGGGGCATGGGGCCCCATGCACGGCGTCATGATTCACCACACCGTCACCGAGGGCACCGCAAACTCGGTCGCCATCTGCCGCGACGGGTACAGCTCGCTCCCGGGCCCGCTCTGTCACGGCGTGATCGACAAGGCCGGTACGGTGCACCTGGTCGGTTACGGCCGCGCGAATCACGCCGGCCTCGGCGACGACGACGTGCTCGCCGCCGTCATCGCCGAGCGCCCCGTGCCGGCCGACAACGAGGCGAACACCGACGGGAACAGCCGCTTCTACGGGTTCGAGTGCATCAACCTGGGCGACAACGTCGACCCGTGGCCCGAGGTACAGGTCGAGGCCATCGCCCGGGCCGCCGCCGGCATCTGCCGCGCGCACGGGTGGGGCGCCGAATCCGTCATCGGCCACCACGAGTGGCAGCCGGGCAAGGTGGACCCGCGCGGCCCCATCGGCAAGACGGGCGGACCCGCGCTCACCATGGCGAAGATCCGGGCCCGCGTCGCCGAGCTGCTCGACCAGAAGACGCCGAGCACGCCGTCGACGCCGAAGCCGTACACCCCGCCGGCGTTCCCGGCCGGCCTCGCCCCGGGCAAGGCCAAGCCGTCCGCCCGCGCGTTGCAGCGCGTGCTCAAGGCCACCGGGTTCATGCCCAAGAGCGTTCAGGAAGCCGACGCCTACGGCCCGCAGACGCAGGCCGCGGTCGCACGCTTCCACAACGCCCACCCGTCCTACCGCGCCGCCGGGAAGTCGTACGACCCCGCTATCGGCCCGAAGGGGTGGGCGTACCTGCACCGCCTCGCCTACGCCAAGTAGGCCCGGGCGCCCCGAAAAACTCGAGTATTCGCGTCACCTTGACACAAACCCCGAACGAAACGAGGCCCGCATGACCCCCGCCAACAAGCGCACCGTACGCACCCTGATTCAGGGCGCCGTCGGTTTCGCCCTCGCCCTGCCCGCCATCGTCGACGCGTCCGGCGTCCCGGAGTCCCTCCCGTGGGTCGCCGGCGCCCTCGCCGTCGCGGGTGGCCTCGCCCGCGTGATGAGCCTGCCCGCCGTCGAGGCCCTGCTCGACCGCGTCGGCCTGGGCCTGGTCGACAAGGAGACCCCGGGCGCGTGAGCACTGGATTCCCCGGCGTCGACCTCGCCGTCGTCTGGTGTGGCGTCGTCGCCGCCGTGGGCGGCGCCCTGGGCCTGCTCTACCGAGCGACCCGGGGCGCGCGGCGCCTCGCCGAGCGACTCGGCGACCTCGCCGACGACTGGCAGGGCACCCCGCCCCGCCCTGGCGTACCCGGACGCCCGGGTGTCATGACCCGGCTCGACGCCATCGAACAGCAGCTCGCCGCGGTCGAGCACGAACTGCACCCGAACAGTGGGGGCAGCCTGCGCGACGCCGTCGACCGCGTCGACGAGCGCACCCGCCGCACCCTCGACGAGTAGTTCGACCCGAGCAGCACGCGCCCCCGCCCGGCCTCGCGCCGGTGCGGGGGCGCCTTTGTCGTTTCCGGGCACTTCCTCACCTGTAGCTCTCCACACGCACCGTGCACGCTCTGTACCGTCATGGGTATGAGCCCGACGGATGGAGCACGGATGCCTCGCCGACCGCTTGGAAGCCGCCGGCGCCTCACCGCAAGGGGGGCGCGCTGATGTTGGAGGAAGCCGAGGAGATCGGCCGCCGCGCGCGCCGTGCACGGCTCCGTCTCGGAATGCCGCAGGCAGACCTCGCCGCCGCCCTGGGGAAGTCGCAGGGGTGGGTGTCGAAGATGGAACGCGGCCTAATCGAACTCGACCGCGTCGGCCTGCTCAACCAGGTTGCCGCCGAGCTGCATGTGCACCCCAACGATCTGATCGGGCGCCCGTACAGCAGTTCGCCATCCGAGAACCAATGGCAGGTTGCCGCATCGTCAATCTTGCGCGAGCTGCGCCGCTATGACCTCGCTCCCGTCTTTGACGGCACCCCCCGACCGTCGGGCCAACTGTGGCAGGAGACAACCCGACTGCACCGCCTGCGCGACGCTGCGGCGAACGTAGCGATCATGCAGGTACTTCCCGACCTGTTCCGCGAGGCCCGCGCCCTCGCCGAAATCTCCACCGGCCACGAACGCGAGGAAGCGTTCGCCATCTATGCCGTGTGCTGCAAGTTCGCCCACACATCCGCGCACGCTCTCGGGCACCCCGAGTTGGTCGCCATGGCTTGCGAACGGGCCG
The DNA here is from genome assembly GCF_014654935.1 of Streptomyces capoamus. Taxonomy (GTDB): domain Bacteria; phylum Actinomycetota; class Actinomycetes; order Streptomycetales; family Streptomycetaceae; genus Streptomyces; species Streptomyces capoamus. Next base: position 187,377 of record NZ_BNBF01000006.1, on the reverse strand, counting down.
CATGGTCAGCGCGCCTGTCCGGCGACGCCGTCATGCCGGCCGTGGCCGACTGGATGCGCGTATGGGACATGTGGGCGACCGCCGATTGGGCGGACGCAATCGCCCTATCGGATCGCGCAATCGGCAGCGTGCAGCAGGGATACGACCGGGGCGAACCGCTCGCCGTACGCGCGTGGGGATCTCTTCAACTCCGTGCGGCAGTGTCCGCAGCACGAGGCGGACGGACCGCAGAAGCCGAGGACCGCATCAAGCACGCAAAGGCAGCAGCGGCCCGGTTGGGTGAGCACATCGGGCCGCCGATCTACGACCGGCATTCCCTCACGTTCTCCCCCGGCAACGTCCAGATTCACGCAATCAGCGTCGCCCTGGAGATGGGCCAGCAGCGGAAGGCACTGTCCATAAACCGGCGCACCCCCCGGGACCTGGTCGCAGCGCTCCCCAATTCCCGGCAAGGACATCACCACATGGACCTCGCCCGCGCGTGGCTGTGGGACGGAAACCGCGACAAGGCATTGAAGGAATTGGAGACTGCCGAGCGCATCGCGCCGCAGCTCATCCGGAACCACCCCATCGCCCGGTCAACCCTGCGCAGCATCGTCTACGCCGAACGGGCGAGCACCCGCGAGAAGCTGCGCCGCATGTCAGACCGCTTTCACCTCGACGGATGAGGGTGATATTCCTCCGGTTCATATTCGGCCTGTAGCTCGCTCCTAGCTTCCAAGCATGGCCGAACAGACCTCGAAGCAACTCCCCACGCGTGGCGTCGAGTTAGGCGCAGGCGCCCCGTTTCACCCGCGACTCGGAGACCTCGCCCTCGACCTCGCCCAGGGAGGGCAGATCGGGGTCGTGGTCGACCTGCCGAGCGACACCGCAAAGTCGTACCACCTGCGCTTGCCCGGGGGCGGGGGTGACTGGCGTGCGAGGTCGGACGGGACCACGCTGCGCCCCGTGGCCGTTCCGGTCACACACGTCACGCCCCAGCAGCGCGACGCCATGTACGACGTCCGCGCCGACCAGGCCGGCCTACCGGTCACGATCCACCACGAGGACGGGGGCACGTCCGAGTCGGTGCTCATCCTCACCCCGGCGCAAGTTGAGCTGTACTTCCTACAGTTCGAACGGCTCATCGAGCGCCGGGAGAAGGCCCGGGACGGGTTGCTGTGAGCGCGGCCGTGGGAACGTACCGCCCGATGCCCCCCGTGCGTCCGCTCAGGCAGGCCGCAGTCGCCTTCCGATGCGAGGTGACCGCCCACGACTTGAGCGGCTCCCGCGAGGTCATCCTCGCGTACTACCGGGCGTCATCTCCGCGCCTCGCCGCCCGATGGATGCGCGCCGAGGCGCAGCGCCTCGCCCGCCTGCTCGCCCCCGCACCAACCGCGCCCCACTTCCGGTCGGTGCTCCTGGTCGCCACCGGGCCGACCTGCCCGCGCCCCGACGACGAGCTGCTCGCATGGGCGGGCAGCGACGAGCGTTACGAGCACGCCCTGCGCACCCTGCAAGCCGGTAAGGATTACCTGCTCAGCGTCGCGGACTACGACGCGCAATACGCCGTGCGCGTCTACGTCCTGCCCACCCAGTCCCCCGCCCCCGCCGGACGTCGCACCCATGCCCCGGCGGGGACGGGCCGTCATCGCAAGCCCCGTTGGCGCTTCAACCGTTAAGACTCCGCCCCCGCGCCGACAACGGTTCCCCCGGGCGCGGGGGCGGGTGCACCACCTGTCCAGAACCACCGCCCCAAGACCCTGGGAAGTGAGTCCATGGAACAGTTCGAGCGCGCCCGTCTCGACTCCTATTTCGCGCGCATCGCCGACGACTTCGCCCCGACCGAGCGGCCGTCATCCTTCCTGATCACGCACCTTCTGCCCGAGCGCCCCTCGTTCGTGGGTGCCGTGGGCAGGACCAGCAGCCTGCGGGCCGTCCTGCCCAAGCCGAAGTCCATCGACGCCAACGCCCGCCGCGCCGTCGAGAAGACAACCCCGTGCGAAACCCTGTCGCGCGAAATGTTCGAGGACGCCGACACCGCCGTCGAGTACATCGAGTCGCGCGCCGCCGGCGAGGCCGTCGTGCTGCTCGACGTGGGTGGCTACTTCGCCCCCTGCCTCGACGCCATCTGTGACCGGTTCTCCGGGCGCATCCTCGGCGTCGTCGAGGACACGGAGAACGGGCACAAGAGGTACGCCGACCGCGACAAGCTGCCCTGCCCCGTCGTCTCCGTGGCGCGCTCTCCGCTCAAAGACCCCGAGGACTTCCTCGTAGGGCAGTCGGTCGTGTTCTCCACCGAGGCACTCATGCGAAGCCGCGGCGACATCCTGCACGGACGCCCCGCACTCGTGATCGGGTTCGGCAAGCTCGGTTCCAGCATCGCGCGCCTGCTTCACGCGAAAGGCGTACAGGTCACCGTGCACGACGTGGACCCCGTACGGCGCACACAGGCACTCTCCCAGGGCTTCACCGTGGCGCGCGACCGCGACGTCGCCCTGCACGGCGCCGGCCTGGTCCTGTGCGCCACCGGGGCCGTCTCACTCCGGGGCGAGGACTTCGCCACCCTGCGGAACGGCGCCTACGTCGCCACGGTCACCAGCAGCGAGGACGAACTCGACCTCGCCGGCCTGCCCGACGTCTACCAGCGGACGCCCAACGGCGAGCACGTCACCCGCTACGCGACTACGGGCCACTACTTCTACCTGCTCAACCGAGGCAACGCCGTCAACTTCCTGCACGGCGCAAGCGTCGGCCCGTTCATCTTCCTCGTGCAGGCCGAGATACTCGCCGGAATCCGGATGCTCACCCGTGGCGACCTCGGACACGGTATGCACGAGGTGAACGCGGAGGACCGACAGTCCATCGCCGCAACCTGGCTCAACTACTTCAACCGCTAGGAGACGACACCCCATGCCGATCACGGCACAGCATGTGCGCGAGACCCTCGACGCCTACCTCGCCGAGCACCCCGACGAGAAGGACAGCGTGTCCGCCCTCGCCGCAACGCTCGACCAGGCCGGCGACATGATCGCCTCGCGCAAGGAGTTTCGCGGGCACGTGACCGCCGGGGCCGCACTGCTGCGCCCCGACGGCCGCGTGCTCACCATCGAACACCGGGCCCTCCGTAAGTGGCTGCTCCCGGGCGGACACGTCGAGGACAGCGACGCAACCCTCGTCGACGCGGCTCTGCGCGAACTCGCCGAAGAGACCGGCATCAGCCCCGACCAGGTCGAGCCCGACAGCGGCCTGCCGTTGCACGTCGACGTGCACACGATCCCCGCCAACGACGCCAAGGGCGAACCGGAACACCTGCACTTCGACTTCCGGTACCTGTTCCGCACCACGGCCGACACGGTCGAGCTGCAAGAGGAAGAGGTCACGGCCTACTCGTGGCAGTTCGCGGACATGCTGACGGCCGAGCCCCTACGCTCCCGGGTGATGGCCGCAGCCGGCCAGTAACCCGCACGGCTCGACGGCCCCGGCGCCCCGATCACGGAGCGCCGGGGCCGTCGGCGTATCTGCGGGCCCTGCTCGTCTCGCAGGCCGCGAGAGAGCCGTACAGACCGCGCGGGGCGCCACACTGACGCCCCGCCGAGCCTGCCAGTCCCTTCATCCCACTTGTTTTACAGGCCCTATCCAGGAACAGCACGCCGCGGTGGGCGAGGGAGACGGCCCCGGGCCGGGCGACGCCCGGGCCGCCGCCGACGAGTGACTGCATGGTGGCCGAGTGGTGCGGGGCGCAGTAGGGCGCGACGTCGATGAGCGGTTTGCCCGGCGGCAGCAGCCCGGCGACCGAGTGCACGGCCGTGACCTCCAGTGATTCCTCCCGGGCGAGCCGGGGCAGCACGGCGGGCAGGCGTTCGGCGAGCATGGTCTTGCCCGCGCCGGGCGGTCCCTCCAGGAACAGGTGGTGTCCGCCGGCCGCTGCCACCTCCACGGCCGTGCGCGCGGAGGTCTGCCCGACGACGTCCGCCAGGTCGTGATCGACGTCGTGCTGTGCGGCGCCGATGCTGTGCATGCCGGTGGCGGCGCCGGTGCCCGGTACCCGCAGCCCCGCCAGCAGGGGGTCGGGCCGTCCCAGCTCGTCCGGTGCCTCCTCCGGGACGGGCTCCTCGGCCAGGACCGCGATGAGCTGCCGGAGACTGCGCACGCCGAGCACGGACACACCGGGGACCAGTGCGGCCTCGGCGGCGGCGCACTCGGGCACGACCACCTGCTCGTACCCCGCGTCGGCCGCCGCGAGGACGGCCGGCAGGATGCCCCGGACCGGGCGCACCCGGCCGTCGAGACCGAGTTCGCCGATCATGACGATGTCGGCGAGGACCCGGGGGTCGATCCGCTCGGCGGCACCGAGCACAGCGCAGGCGACGGCGAGGTCGAATCCCGAGCCGGCCTTGGGGACGGAGGCCGGGCTGAGTCCGACGGTGAGCTTCTTCTGCGGCCACTCCGCGCCCGAGTTCACCACCGCCGCCCGCACCCGGTCGCGGCTTTCCGTCAGGCTCTTGTCCGGCAGGCCCACCAGGGTGAACGCGGCGACACCGGGTTCGAGGTCGGCCTGGACCTCGACGACCACGCCCTCGACGCCGACCAGGGCCACGGAGCAGGTACGGGCGAACGCCATTCAGGCCACCCCCCGCGCGTGCTCGACGCAGGGGGCGCCGCGGCGGGGCAGGAGGACACCGACGAGGTCGATGCGGACGCCGCCCGGTGGGGCGCCTCCGTGGGCCTGGATCCAGTGCGCGGCCAGTTCGCGGAGCCGGGCCGCCTTGTCGGGGGTCACCGCGGCCATCGGGTGTTCGTAGTCCCCGCCGGTGCGGGTCTTCACCTCGCAGACGACGAGCGCGTCCCCGTCCCGTGCCACGATGTCGATCTCGCCGGACCGTCCGCAGCGCCAGTTGCGCTCCAGGATCGTCATGCCGGCCTCGGCGAGCCGCCGGGCGGCGAGGTCCTCGCCGTACTTGCCGATCGCTTCTCGTGCGTTCATGTCGGCACCTCCTCAGGCGCCAACCGTCACGCGTCCCGTCCCCCGGTGTTGATCTTGGTGGACTGCTCTGCGGTTGTGGACAACTTCCTCACCCGCAGGGGTGGCAGCGGTCCGTCAGCCGCCCGGCAGCTCCAGATCGCTCTTGTTCAGCTCCTCGATGTTCACGTCCTTGAACGTCAACACCCGGACCTGCTTGACGAAACGAGCCGGCCGGTACATGTCCCAGACCCAGGCATCGGCCATGGTGACCTCGAAGAACACCTCTCCCTGAACCGAGTGCACCTGCATCTCGTAGTCATTGGTGAGGTAGAACCGTCGCTCGGTCTCGATCACGTATTTGAACAGACCGACGACATCTCGGTACTCCCGGTAGAGCTTCAGCTCCATCTCGGTCTCGTACTTCTCGAGGTCCTCGGCGCTCATGGCATGTTCCCCTTCAGCCGTGCGATCCCCCCATTGTGCGCCAGTCCCGGGGCCACTCAGACGATTTCCGTGTCGAGGGTCACGGGTGTGGCCGGGGGACCTTCGACGAGCAGCGTGCGCAGCAGCTCGGCGAGTCTGGTCGGATACACCGTCTCATGTGCCCGGGTCAGTTCCCGACACGTCCACCAGCGCGCTCCGGCGACGCTGCGCCGTTCCAGCTCCGTCAGCCCCGTCGTGACGGTCGCCGTCCGGGTCGTACGGGCCAGGTAGTACCACTCGTCCTGGTCCCAGCGGCGGCCCGCGAACGGGAACGAACACCGTCGCCGCCAGAGCACGGGACCCAGTTCGACCTCGGTGATGCCGGTCTCCTCGGC
>NZ_BNBF01000006.1:170462-181572 GCF_014654935.1 Streptomyces capoamus | reverse complement strand
GAGTTCCCGCAGCGCGGCCTCCTCGCGCGTCTCGGCGCCCTCCAGACCGCCGCCGGGGGTGAACCACCAGTCGTCGGCCGGATCGTCCGGTTCGTGGCCGTGCAGGAGCAGGATGCGGTCCTCGGGGTCCAGGAGCACCACCCGGGCCACCTTGCGCGGCCCGCCCCCGGTGTCGTGCGCCTCCTCCGGCCGGCCGGCGTCAGCGGGCACCGGCCGCCTCCGGGCGGGCGGCACGGGCGCGGGAGCGGCGCAGGCGCCCGGCGACCGGGCCGTAGGCGCCGCCGCCGAGGACCAGGACCGCGCCGGCCACGACCAGCAGCTCGATCGTGCGCAGCGGACCGGGCCGGGACAGGGCGCCGAGCGTCTCGAAGCCGGTGGGGCGCCCGAGCATGCCCTTCCAGGGCCAGACGACGGCGTCCACGCGGGCGGACACGGCGGTGCGGGCGACGGTGCCCTTGGCCGTGTCGGTGAGGTGGGCGGTGGAGTCCAGGGAGCCCTGGCGTTCGTCGCCGAGGAGGAACAGCCGGCCCTCGGGCACGGTGACCTCGGCGAAGTTCTTGATCTCGGCCAGGCTGCCCTCGGGCAGGTACGGCTCGTCGATCTGCTTGCCGTTGACCGTGAGCTTGCCGTCGGTGCAGCAGGAGACGGTGTCACCGCCCACGGCGACCACCCGCTTGACCACCTTGGCGTTGGTGACCCAGCTCTTGTCCTCGAAGACGACCACGTCACCGCGCCGCACCTCGTCGCCGTCGACGCGCTGGGCGAGCACCCGGTCACCGGCGTCGATGGTGGGCGTCATGGAGCTGGTGGGCACGGTGAACGGCCGGTAGACCAGCGCTCCCCAGGCGAATCCGCCGAGGAACAGCACCAGACCCAGCGCCACCGCCAGTCCGGACAGCCGCTGCCCGAGCCGGCCGCCGGCCGGTGCCGTGCCGGTGCCGCCGCCCTGCGGGGCCGTACGCGTCATGCTCTCGCCACCCATGGACCCGCACCCTACCCGGCGGTACCGGACGGGGGCAGTCCCTGTTTTCACGGCCGGGGCTGTCAGCCGTTAGCAACCCTCCGCCCGAGGCCCGAAGCCCGTCAGCCGTTCGCCACCCCGCCGCTCGCGGCCCTGGGGCCGTCAGCCGTTCGCAACCCTCCGCTCGCGGCCCGAGGACCGTCAGCCGTTCGCGATCCCGCCGCTCGCGGTCCGGGGGCCGTCAGCGGTTCGCGGCCTCCGGCCGGTCCGCGCGGCGGCGCCGCCACAGCGCCACCGGGAGAATGGCCGCGACCGCGACGCCCTGCGGGGCCGCCGTCAGGGACGCCGCCGCGGAGGACTGCCGGCCGAGGCCCGGCTGGTCGAAGGTGTCCGGGATCGGCAGGGTGCCCCAGCGGTTGACCGGCCAGGCCTTGACGATGGCGCGGCCGACGACCTTGTCGACGGGGACCATGCCGTGGTTCCGGTCGGACTGGTTGTACCGCGAGTCACGGGAGTTCTGGCGGTGGTCGCCCATCACCCAGATGTGGCCCTTGGGGACCTTCACCTTGAACTGGCCGCCCTGCTCGTCCACGCTGCACGGCGTGTTGCCCGGGTAGACGTACGGCTCGTTGAGCGCCTTGCCGTTGACCTTCAGCGGGCCGCTGCCCTTGCACTCGACCGTGTCGCCGCCGACTCCGATCACCCGCTTGATCAGGTCCTTCTCCTCCGCCGACGGCATCAGGCCGATCCAGCTGAGGACCTTCTGCACCGGGTTCGGGGTCGGTGTGGGCTCGCCCGCCAGCCAGTTGTCCGGGTCGTGGAAGACGACGACCTCACCGCGCTCGGGCTCGGAGCCGAACCACGGGGTGAGCTTGTCGACCAGCACCCGGTCCCCCTGCTGGAGGGTGTTCTGCATCGAGTCCGACGGGATCGAGAACGCCTGGACCAGGAAGGTCTTGATCAGCAGCGCCAGGACCAGCGCGATGCCGATCAGGATCGGCAGCTCCTTCCAGAAGGAGCGCGGCTTCCTCGGCCGGCGTGCCGCCTCGCCCGCGCCCTCGGCGCTCGTCCGCGGCCCGTCGTCGGGCGTGCCGTCGCCGCCTGCGGGCTGGTCATTCCCGGAGGTCATGGCGCCGTCCGGTACGGGAACGTCCGGTTCCACGGGGTGCCCGCGGTGCTCCTCGCCGTCGTGTCCCGACCGTGCGCCAACCGCCACATCCCCCACGCCAACTCCTCACTCTGTGCCGCCGCCTGCCCCGCACGCGGTGCAGGCCCACCACTCCCATAACGAGCGGGAGTTCCGCAGGGGTCGGGAGCTGGGTCATTCCGTTCGGATTCTCCTGGGCAACCCTATGCGACGGCCGGGGGGCAGCGGTCGTTCCCGACACCGAGTCGGTGACGCTTGCAAAGGTTTTAGGTTCTTGCAGGCGCGTCCAGTGCCCGACGGGCCAGCCGATGACCATGGCCCGGCCGACCACCGAGTCCTCGGAGACGGTGCCGCCGTAGGCCGTGTCCTGGTGGGAGCGGGAGTCCGCGGAGTTGCCCCGGTGGTCGCCCATCACCCACAGCCGGCCCTTGGGGACGGTGATGTCGAAGGCCATGGTGGACGGCACGTCCCCCGGGTACAGGTAGTCGCCCTCGGTGAGCGGTACGCCGTTGACGGTGACGCGGCCTTGCGCGTCGCAGCATTTCACGTGGTCGCCGCCGACCCCGATGACCCGCTTGATCAGGTCCTTCTCGTTGTCGGACGGCAGCAGGCCGATGAAGGCGAGGCCCTCTTTGAGCTGCTTGACGACGACGGGGTCGTTCTTCTTGGTGGTCTGCTCGTCCTGCAGCCAGCCGCCCGGGTCGTGGAAGACGACGACGTCCCCGCGCTCGGGCCGGGAGCCGAACCACGGGGTGAACTTGTCGACCAGGACCCGGTCGCCGATCCGGATGGTCTGTTCCATGGACCCCGAGGGGATCACGAACGCCTGCACGAGGAAGGTCTTCAGGACGAGCGCGATGAGGACGGCGACACCGACCAGCAGGGGGATCTCCCGGACGGCCGACCGTCTGCGCTTGCGTTTGACCTTGCGCTGCAGTTTCCGGCGCTCCGCGCGCGTGCGTCCGCCCCCGGGCGCGGAGGTGCGGCGGGACCCGGTGGGCAGCAGGTTCTCGGCGGGCGTGCTGGGCACTCCGCGCGGTTTGCCGCGGTTACCCATGGGCGCCCCCCGCCGGGGCGGCGGGCACGCGCGCGTAGGCGGACGGCCGGGTCAGGCGGGTCCAGTGGCGGTACGGCCACACGATCCAGTCGGCCCGGCCGATGACGTCGTCGACGGGGATCATGCCGCCGCCGGGCGAACCGAGGTGGTCGCGGGAGTCGCTGGAGTCGTCGCGGTGGTCGCCGAGGACGAACAGGCGGCCCGGGGGCACGACGACGTCGAAGGGCACGCTGGAGGCGCTGTCCCCGGGGTAGAGGAACGCCGTCTCGTCGACCGGCCGGCCGTTCACCTCGATCCTCCCGTTCCTGTGGCAGCACACCACATGGTCTCCGCCCACACCGACCACGCGCTTGATGTAGTCGGCGTCCCCGAAATACCCGGTGCCGTCGAACACAATCACGTCACCGCGCCGGGGCTGGGCACCGAAACGGTACGCGACCTTGTTTACGAGAACGCGGTCACCGATCCTCAAACCCCGCTCCATGGATCCGCTGGGAATGTCGAACGGCTGCATCACGAAGGCGTTGAGGAGCAGCAGGAACCCCAGACCGGCGAAGACCGCGAGGGTGATCCGACCGCCCGGGAGCCAGTCGGCCACCCGGGACAGCAACGCGAAACGCGACCGGCCCTCCGGCCCCGGGTCACCGGGTCGGGAGGAGCGGTCGCGTTCCGTCTGCTGTGCTTCGGTGTCCATCGGAGCCAGATGCTATCCGGCCCCGCTGAGACTCCGGGAAAGCGCTCAGCTCTCGCGCTTCTCCTTGATCTTCGCGGCCTTGCCGCGCAGCTCACGGAGGTAGTACAGCTTGGCGCGGCGCACGTCACCACGGGTGACCAGCTCGATCTTCTCGACGATCGGGGTGTGCACCGGGAAGGTGCGCTCGACGCCGACGGAGAACGAGACCTTGCGGACCGTGAAGGTCTCGCGGACACCGGAGCCCTGGCGGCGGATCACAACGCCCTTGAACTGCTGCACACGGGAGCGGTTGCCCTCGATGACGCGGACGTGGACGTTGACGGTGTCACCCGGACGGAAGGCCGGGATGTCGCTGCGCAGCGACGCGGAGTCGACGGAGTCGAGCAGGTGAGACATTTCGTCTGCTTTCCTCGCTGATGCCACAGGTCATCAACGGAAACTAGGGGTTCCAAGAGGTCTGCCGTGCGGGTCGGGGCGAGCGTCGTGTCCCCCTGTGGCAGGGGCGCACGCCGGACGGCGCACAACAGCGGTCTATTCTTCCACGCCCTCGGCCCGCCGCCAAAATCGGCCGTACGGCTTCCCGTCCGGGTCCGGCTCCCAGCCCAGGATGGACAGCATCTCGCGGTCCTTCTTGTCGAAGGCCTTGGGGTCGCAGCGCTCGATCAGGTCGGGGCGGTGGAGGGTCGTGCGCTTCAGGGCCTCGTCGCGGCGCCAGCGGGCGATCTTGCCGTGGTGACCGCTCAGCAGCACCTCGGGGATGTCCCGGCCCCGCCAGACGGGCGGCTTGGTGTAGACGGGGCCTTCCAGGAGGTTGGCCATGGCGCCGGGTGCGAAGGAGTCGTCGCGGTGCGACTCGGCATTGCCGAGGACGCCGGGCAGCAGCCGGGCGACGGCCTCGGTGACGACGAGTACGGCCGCCTCCCCGCCGGCGAGGACGTAGTCGCCGATGGAGACCTCGTAGACCGGCATCCGGGTCGCGTACTCGTCCGTCACCCGCCGGTCGATGCCCTCGTAGCGGGCCGGCGTGAAGATCAGCCAGGGCCGCTCGGACAGCTCGACGGCCAGTTCCTGGGTGAAGGGCCGGCCGCTCGGAGTGGGCACGACGAGCGCGGGGCCCCGCGCGCCGGTCTCGTAGCCGTCGGCGAGGACGGTGTCCAGGGCGTCGCCCCAGGGGTCGGTCTTCATGACCATGCCGGGGCCGCCGCCGTAGGGCGTGTCGTCCACCGTGTTGTGCCGGTCGTACGTCCAGTTCCGCAGGTCGTGCACGTGGACGTTCAGCTGCCCGCGCGCGCGGGCCTTGCCGACGAGGGAGACGTTCAGGGGCTCCAGGTACTCGGGGAAGATCGTGACGACATCGAGCCTCATGCGCTGTCGTCCCTCGACGAGGCGATCTCCGCGCGGTCGTCGATCAGGCCCGGCGGCGGGGCGATGACCGCCTTCTGCTCCTCCAGGTCGATCTCGGTGACGATCTCCTCCACGAACGGGATCATCACCTCGCTGCCGTCCGGGCGCTCCACGATGAACAGGTCCTGGGTGGGCAGGTGCGAGATCTCGGTGATCCGGCCGACCTCCGTGCCGTCCTCGGTCACCACGTCGAGGTCGATCAGCTGGTGGTCGTAGAACTCGTCCTCGCCCTCGGGCAGCTCCTCCGGGTCCACCTCGGCGATCAGCAGGGTGTTGCGCAGCGCCTCGGCGGCGTTGCGGTCGCCGACGCCCTCGAAGCGCAGCAGGAGGCGGCCGCTGTGGACGCGTCCCGCCTCGATGGTCAGCGGTCCCGCGGAGGCGGGGTCCGTCGCGAGGACAGCACCGGGCCCGAGCCGGAGCTCCGGCTCGTCGGTACGTACCTCGACGGTGACCTCGCCCTTGATGCCATGGGCACGGCCGATCCGTGCGACTACCAGCTGCACGTGTCCAATTCTCCTGTCATCTGCTGCTCACGTCCTGCTCATACGACTGCGGGCCGGGGACGGCCAGTGGCCCTCCCCGGCCCGAGCCGGTTGCGATGAAGCGTCAGCGGACGTGGTCCACGTCGACGAGGTCGACGCGGACACCGCGACCGCCGATGGCGCCCACGACGGTGCGCAGAGCGCGCGCGGTGCGGCCGTTGCGGCCGATCACCTTGCCGAGGTCGTCCGGGTGCACCCGGACCTCGAGCACGCGCCCGCGACGCAGGTCGCGCGAGGCGACCTGCACATCGTCAGGGTTGTCGACGATGCCCTTCACGAGGTGCTCAAGCGCCTCTTCGAGCATGCTGCTCAGGCCTCGGTCGAAGCGGACTCGGCAGCAGCCTCGTCCTTCTTCTCAGCCTTCTTCTTCTGGGTGATCGCCTCACCCTTGCCCTCGTCCTCACCGGTGAAGGCCTCGAACGACGGGCGGGCCGGCTTCGGCTCGGCGACGAGCAGCGGCGCGGGGGCCGGCTCGCCCTTGAACTTCTGCCAGTCGCCGGTCTTCTTCAGGATGGCGAGCACGGGCTCGGTCGGCTGGGCGCCGACACCGAGCCAGTACGCCACACGCTCGGCGTCCACCTCGATGACCGACGGGTTGTAGGTCGGGTGGTACTTGCCGATCTCCTCGATGGCCCGGCCGTCACGGCGGGTACGGGAGTCGGCGACGACGATGCGGTAGTGAGGCGAACGGATCTTGCCCAGACGCTTCAGCTTGATCTTGACTGCCACGGGAGTGGGTTCTCCTGGATTTGACGTGGTTGGGCACGGCAGGACGCCGCGTGGGGTTGCGGTACCCGAGTGCCCGATGGACGCGTCAGCCGGAGGAGAGAGGGGTCCTGTGCGGCTGTCGAGTACAGCTAGCCATTCTGCCACACCGCGCGGGGCGCTTCGGGCCGAGGGTCAAGCGGCCGTGCCCGGGCACGCCGGAGGAGCACCCGGCGTGGAGCTGGGCTCACGTCGGGTGCGCCGCCCGGCGGGGTACGGGTGCCGGCCGGGGCACACGGCTGCCACGAGCAGCCGTGGGCCTAGGCCGCGCCCACGACCTCCGGGATCCTGAACGGCTTGCCGCAGCCGCCGCAGACGATGGGCGCCTGGGCGAGGACCGAGGGCACCACCCGGACGTTGCGCCCGCAGTCGCACACCGCCTTGACCCGGACACCGCCCCCGGAGGAGCCGTGCCGGGCGGCCGGGCCGCGGAAGGTGCGCGCGGTGTCGGCCGCGGTGGCCGCGGTGTGCGCCTTCAGCGCGCGCTGCAGCCGCTCGATCGTCGGCCGGTAGCGGCGCTTCGCCTCGGCGTTGAGCGTGACCAGCGAGAAACCGCTGCTCGGGTGCGGCTCCTCGGGGTGGTCCAGGCCCAGCTCCTCGGCGATCGCGAGGAAACGACGGTTGTGGTAGCGGCCGGCCCGGGAGGTGTCACGGATACCGCGGGCGGCGGCGATGCCGTGCACTGCCTCGTGGAGCAGCCGCTCGAAGGAGAGTTCGTGACCGCACGCGGACGACGACTCCCCGATCAGGGACTCTGGCGCGGCAAGGTCCGGCAGCTCGGGGTGGTACCGCTGAATGTCGGCCCACGCCTGCGCCAGCTCTGCGGCGAGAACAGGTGGTGTCTGTGTCGTGCTCACGTAATGACAACGAGCGGGGGTACCGCTGTGTTCCTATTCCGGGGCATCCCAAATAATTTGCACGTACCCGTCAGTTGCCGCTGATGCGTCGTGACGAGGGCGGGTGCGCTGATCTGCGGAGAAGCGTCACAGCTCATGCCAAGCTGGTGCGTAGTCCGCGCTACGCACCGTCCGGGAGCCCCGGTGGGACGGTGGCCGGCCGACGCGCAAGAGGTGTTTCGGCCGCTGTCGGCGCCGGCCCCCACCCCGGACAGCGTCCACGGCGTCCGTGACGTTACCCGGTACCCCCGCGCCCCCGGTCACCGGCCCGCCCCCGGTTCCCCCCGCGCGCCGCACGGCGCGGGGCCGTCCAGGTTGCCGGGATGTGAAATCTCGCCACACCCGCGTCCACACCCCAAGCCGGGCCCCACGACCCCTGGACGCCACCGCGAGCCGGGAGTTACCTGGCATACGTGGGAAGTGCGCGCACGGCACGGGGGCCACGCAACCGGGCGCAGCGGCGAACTGTCGGCGGATTGGGGCGCATACCTATGACACCTACGCTCGTGCGGCAGCGCCTGTCTCACGCGGGCTCCGCAGCCCGCGTGGACCTGGGCGCACGCGCGCGTGACTGGTCCGAGATCCAGGAGCGGATGCTCGTACCGCTCTACGAAGCGGTGTACGACCGGCTCGACGTGGGCCCCGCCACCCGGCTGCTGGGCCTGCGCTGCGGTTCCGGGCTCGCCCTGCTGATGGCGGCCTCCAGGGGCGCCGCCGTCACCGGCGTCGACCCGGCCTCCCCCGAGCGGCTCGCCCTCGCCCGCGAACGCCTGCTGCCGGACCCCCCGCCCCGCGGCGGCGGCACGCGCGCGCGTACGACGGCGAGACTTCTCGCCGGCCCGCCCGCGGACGCGGTCGCGGCGGACCCGGCCGGGTACACCCTGGTGACCGTCTTCGAGCCGGTCGGCAGCCTCGCGGGCGACCCCGGGGGGCTCGGTGACCTGCTCGCCGGCGCGCTGCCCCTGGCCGGACGCGGAGCCGCCGTGGTGCTGGCCGGGTGGGGGCCGCCGGAGCGCTGCGCCACCTCGTCGGTGTTGCGCGTAGCCACCAAACTGGCCGAACCGGTGGGCGGCGCGCGCACCTGGCGGGCCGCACGGCGCGACGACCTGGAGGAGGTCGCCGCACGGGCCGGGCTGAGACCGGACGGCTCGGGGCGGGTCGCCTGCCCGTTCGGGTACGCCGACCTCGACAGCGCGGTCCGCGGGCTGCTGTCCACGGGCCTGTTCGACGCCGCGATCACGGCGACCGACGCCAAGCAGGTCGACAAGGAGCTGACGGAGGCCCTGCACCCGCACCGGCGCCCGGACGGCACCGTGTGGATGCCGAACGTCTTCCGCTACCTGATCGCGCGCGTGCCCCAGGACGGGTTCACTCCTCGCCGTCCTTGGCCAGGCGCGTGATCCCGGCGATCCGGTACGCGTCGGCCTCCTCCAGCGTCTCCGTCTCCAGCAGCGCCTGCGCCAGCGCGTCGAGCCGGCCCCGGTGGTCGCGGAGCTTGCGGCACGCCTCCGCGTAGCACTCGTCCACGATCCGCCGCATCTCCGCGTCGATGACGTCCAGGGTCTGCGGGGCGGCCGACAGCCCGTACGCCTGCTGCGCGTCGCTCGGCAGGGCGGACAGCCGGCCGACGCGCTCGCTCATCCCCCAGCGGCCGACCATGCCGCGCGCGATGTTGGTGACCTGTTCGAGGTCGTTCTCCGCACCCGTCGTGACGACCCCGTAGACGACCTCCTCGGCCGCCATGCCGCCCAGCGCGCCGATGATGCGCCCGCGCAGGTACTCCTCGGAGTGCGCGTACCGCTCCACCTCGGGCGTGGACATGGTCACGCCGAGCGCGCGGCCGCGTGGCACGATGGTGATCTTGCGGACGGGGTCGGCGCCGGGCTGCAGCATGCCGAGCAGGGCGTGGCCGCTCTCGTGGTACGCGGTGCGGCGGCGGTCGTCCTCCGGCATGATCAGGGTGCGTTCGGCGCCCAGCTGCACCTTCTCCAGCGCCTCGGACAGGTGCGCGCCGGTTACCTCGCCCTGTTTGCGCTTGACCGCGAGCAGGGCGGCCTCGTTGGCGAGATTGGCCAGATCCGCACCGGTCATGCCCGGGGTCACCCGGGCCACCTGGGTCAGGTCCACGTCGGGCGCGAGCGGTATCTCGCGGGTGTGGATGCGCAGGATCGCCTCGCGGCCGCCGCGGTCCGGCGGGGACACGGTGACGACCCGGTCGAAGCGGCCGGGACGGGTCAGCGCCGGGTCCAGGATGTCCGCGCGGTTGGTCGCCGCGATGACGATCACGCCTTCCGAGCCGGAGAAGCCGTCCATCTCCGTGAGGATCTGGTTCAGCGTCTGCTCGCGCTCGTCGTGGCCGCTCATCGAGGAACTGCCGCCGCGCGCGCGTCCGATGGTGTCGATCTCGTCGATGAAGATGATCGACGGCGCCACCTTGCGGGCCTCCGCGAACAGCTCGCGGACGCGGGACGCGCCGACGCCCACGATCATCTCGATGAACTCGGACGCCGAGGCCGAGAAGAACGGCACCCCGGCCTCCCCCGCGACCGCCCGCGCGAGCAGGGTCTTGCCGGTGCCGGGGGGCCCGGAGAGCAGCACCCCGCGGGGCAGCTTCGCGCCCATCCTCCGGTAGACGTCCGGGTGCTCCAGGAAGTCGACGACGTCGTCCAGTTCGCCCTTGACCTCGTCGATGCCGGCCACGTCGGCGAAGGTGGTGCGCTCCGTGCCCGGCCGCAGACCGACCGGTCTGGGCGGCGCCCGGCGGCCGAAGAGTCCGCCCGCGCCGGGCATCGCCCCGCCGAGCCGCCGGGAGACCAGGACCCACACCGCGACCAGCACCACGATCGGGATCAGGGAGATCAGCGCGTTGGCCACGAAGCTGCGTTCCTGCACCACCGGCCGCGCGGTCACCGTGACCCCGTGGTTGCTCAGGTTCTGCCACAGCCGGTCCTCGGCGAAGGCCGGGCGCTGTGTCGTGAACTTGGTGAAGTCGCCGCCGCCCTCCGGATTGGCGCGGGGGCTCTTCAGCTCGCCCTGGATCGCGTCGCCCTTGGAGTAGATCCGGGCGACGTTGCCCGCGCCGACCTGCCGGCTGAACTCCGTGTACGAGATCGTCGGCTCGTTGCCCCGACCGAGGTAGTGCAGTCCGAGGTAGGCCAGCACGAAGACGACCACGGCGGTGGCGAACAGGGCCCACCACCTGCCGCCCCGGAGCCGGCCGGACCGCCGAGGCTCATCCGGTGTGCCCTCGGCGCGCCACGGCCGATCAGGGTCCTTGCGGGGCGGCGCCGCATCGCTCATATCTGGACGTTACGACACCCGACGGGCCTCGGCACGCGCAAGGGGCGCCCCCCGCTGGAAGGAGGCGCCCCTCGTGTCGTACGCGCGGAACTCAGCCCATGAACTTCTTGAACTCGTCCGGCAGCTCGAAGTCCTGGCCGGCCTGCTGGCCCGGCAGGCCGAAGGCGTTGCCGCCCTCCGCCGCGGCGGCTGCCCGGCGGGCGGCCTCCTCCAGCTCCTGCTGCTTGCGCTTCATGGGGTTGCCGGAGCGCTGCTTGCCCTTGGCCTTCTTCTGCTGCTTCTTCTGCCGGCCGGGGCCGCCGCCCATGCCCGGGAGGCCCGGCATGCCCGGCATACCGCCCTGG
>NZ_BNBF01000006.1:166072-170429 GCF_014654935.1 Streptomyces capoamus | reverse complement strand
GCCATGCGGGACATCATCTTGCGGGCCTCGAAGAACCGCTCGACCAGGTTCTTCACGGCGCTGACCTCGACACCGGAGCCACGTGCGATACGGGCGCGGCGGGAGCCGTTGATGATCGTCGGGTCCTGGCGCTCGGCCGGGGTCATCGACTTGATGATCGCGGCGGTGCGGTCGACGTCCCGCTCGTCCAGGTTGGCGATCTGGTCCTTGATCTGGCCCATGCCCGGGAGCATGCCGAGCAGCTTGCTGATGCTGCCCATCTTCCTGACCTGTTCCATCTGGGACAGGAAGTCGTCCAGGGTGAAGTCCTGGCCCTTCTTCGACGCCAGCTTGGAGGCCATCTTCTGGGCCTCTTCCTGGCTGAACGTCTTCTCCGCCTGCTCGATCAGGGTGAGCAGGTCACCCATGTCGAGGATGCGGGAGGCCATCCGGTCCGGGTGGAACGCGTCGAAGTCGTCCAGCTTCTCGCCGTTCGACGCGAACATGATCGGCTTGCCGGTGATCTGCCGGATGGACAGGGCCGCACCACCGCGGGCGTCACCGTCGAGCTTGGACAGCACCACGCCGTCGAAGCCGACGCCGTCGCGGAAGGCCTCGGCGGTGTTGACGGCGTCCTGACCGATCATCGCGTCGACGACGAACAGGATCTCGTCCGGGGAGACGGCGTCGCGGATGTCCGCGGCCTGCTGCATCATCTCGGCGTCGATGCCGAGGCGGCCGGCGGTGTCCACGATCACGATGTCGTGGACCTTGGACTTGGCGAAGTCGATGGAGTCCTTGGCGACCTTGACCGGGTCACCGACGCCGTTGCCCGGTTCCGGCGCGTACACCGCGACGCCGGCGCGCTCGGCGACGACGCTCAGCTGGTTGACGGCGTTGGGGCGCTGGAGGTCGGCGGCGACCAGCAGCGGCGAGTGGCCCTGCTCCTTGAGCCACCGGCCGAGCTTGCCCGCGAGGGTGGTCTTGCCCGCGCCCTGCAGACCGGCCAGCATGATCACGGTGGGCGGCTGCTTGGCGAAGCGCAGCCGCCGGGTCTCGCCGCCGAGGATGGTGATCAGTTCCTCGTTGACGATCTTGAGGACCTGCTGGGCCGGGTTCAGCGCCTTGGAGACCTCGGCGCCGAGCGCGCGCTCCTTGAGGTTCTTGATGAACGTGCGCACGACCGGCAGCGCCACGTCCGCCTCGAGGAGCGCGATACGGATCTCGCGTGCCGTGGCGTCGATGTCCGCCTCGGAGAGCCGTCCCTTGCCGCGCAGGTTCTTGAAAGTCGCTGACAGGCGATCGGAGAGAGTGTCGAACACGGCGCTCGCGGTCCTCGGGGTCGGTGACGGTCTTGAAGGGAATCGCCCTCCAGGGTATCCCGGCGCCGGCGGCACCGGGGCAGGGTCATCCCCGCAGCGTCTCCTCCAGTGCCTCCGCCAGCGATCCGGCGTCCCGCGCCGGCAGTGGCGCGCCCGTGCCCGTCGTGACGTAGAAGGCGTCGACCGCGTTCGCCCCCAGCGTCGACACGTGCATGCTGCGCACCCGTACGGCCGCCTTCTCCAGGGCCGTGCCGATGCGGTGGAGCAGGCCCGGGGCGTCCTGGGCGCGGACCTCGATGACCGTGGCGTGGCGGGAGGCGGCCGGGGCGACCGTGACGCGGGGCGGCGGGGCGGTCCAGCCGCGGCGGCGCGGGTAGGCCGCGTCGCGCTCGGCGAGGCGGCCGGCGATGTCGAGGCTGCCGTCCAGGGCGCGGACCAGGTCGCCGCGGAGCCGGGCCGCCTGGGGCAGGGAGCCGTACTCGGCGGCGACCCGCCAGTTGAGCAGGAGGACCGCGCCCTCGTCGTGCACGTCGTCGGGCAGGCCGATGGCGCGCAGTTCCGCCGTGCGGACGGTCAGACGGTGCACCGCGAGGACGCCGGCCACGGCGGGGAGGACGCCGGGCCGGTCGGGTACGGCGATGAGGAGTTCGACCCCCAGGGGTTCCGGGTCGCCGGACGGCTCCTCGGCGGCCGGTTCGGTCTGGGCGCGCAGGGCGAGGACCGGTCCGCCGGTGCGGAGGGCCTCGATGGCGAGGCGCTCCTGCTCGGCGGTGGGCGCGGCCGGCTCGGGCTCGTCGGGGGCACCGCCGGCGAGGACGGCGCCGACCCGTCGTACGAGATCGGCGACGAGGGAGCCGCGCCAGGAGGACCAGGCGGCCGGGCCGGTGGCGAGGGCGTCGGCCTCGGTGAGGGCGTGCAGCAGTTCCAGGGTGCTCTGGCTGCCCACCGCCTCGGCGACGGAGCGGACGGTGGCGGGGTCGTCCAGGTCGCGGCGGGTGGCCGTCTCGATGAGCAGCAGGTGGTGGCGGACCAGCAGGGAGAGCACGGTCACGTCCGCCCGGTCGAAGCCGATGCGCGCGGCGACGTCCTTGGTGATGATCTCGCCGGCCACGGAGTGGTCGCCGGGCCAGCCCTTGCCGATGTCGTGCAGCAGGGCGGCGACCAGGAGCAGGTCGGGACGGCCGACCCGGCGGGTGAGTTCGGAGGCCCGGACGGCGGTCTCGATCAGGTGCCGGTCGACCGTCCAGAGGTGCACGGCGTTGCGCTGGGGGCGGCAGCGGACCCGTTCCCAGTCGGGGAGCAGGCGGGTGATCAGGCCTTCGGCCTCCAGGGCCTCCCAGACCTCGACCGTCGGGCGGCCGGAGCCCAGCAGGGTGACGAGCTGTTCGCGGGCCTCGGCGGGCCACGGCGTGGGCAGGGGGCGCGCGGTCGCGGCCATGCGCCGAACGGCGTGCAGGGAGAGCGGGAGGCCGGCCTGGGCGGCGGCGGCCGCGGCGCGCAGCGGGAGCACGGGGTCGCGTTCGGGGCGTGCGGCGCGGGCGAGCACCACCTCGCCGTCCTGTTCGACCACGCCCTCGGCGAGCGGGGAGCGCTCGGTGGCCGGCTTGCCCCCGCCCCACACGGCGCGCAGCCGCGGCCGGACGGCGCGCGAACGCAGCACGCGCCCCACTTCGCGCCAGGTGACGTCACTGGCGTACGCGATCACGCGCGCCGCTTCGTAGACCTGCCTCAGCAGGGTGTCGGCGTCGAGCAGGCCCAGCTCGGCGGCGACCTGGTCCTGCTCCTGGAGGGCGAGCCGGTCGGTGGCGCGGCCGGTCGCCAGGTGCAGGGCGTCCCGTACGTCGAGCAGGCGCCGCCGGGCCTCGGTCAGGCCCTCGCGCGGGGCGTCGGCGAGCCAGGAGGCGGCGACGGCGCGCAGCGCGGTCGCGTCGCGCAGGCCGCCGCGGGCCTCCTTGAGGTCGGGTTCCAGCAGGTACTGCAGCTCGCCCTGGCGTGCGGCGCGTTCGGCGCACAGCTCCTTCAGTTCGGGGAGGCGCTTGGGTGCCTGGTTGCGCCAGTCGGCGAGGGCGGCGGTGCGCAGGCCGGCGGTGAGCGCGGAGTCACCGGCGAGGTGACGGGCGTCCAGCAGGCCGAGGTGGACCTTGAGGTCCTCGCCGGCCGTCCTGCGGGCCTCGGCGGGGGTGCGCACGGAGTGGTCGAGGGAGAGGCCGAGGTCCCAGACGGGGTACCAGATGCGGTCGGCGAGGGCGGCGACGGCGGCGGGGTCGGAGCCGTCGTGCAGCAGGACCAGGTCGAGGTCGCTGCGCGGGGACAGTTCGCCCCGGCCGTAGCCGCCGACGGCGACGAGCGAGACGCCGTGCGCCGCTCCCGCCGCCGCGCCGAACAGTCCGGCGAGCCAGTCGTCGGTCAGGGCGGACAGGGCGGTACGGCGCGGCGGCCCGGACCGCGCCCGCTCGGTGAGCAGGCGCAGCCGGGCCGCCGCGTAGCCGCCGGGTCCCGAGTCTTCCGTCTCCTTGCGCACATCCGTACCCGTCACCCGGTGACTCCCGTCCTGATTTCCCCGGATTTCCCCGGATTTCGTCAGAGCGCGTCCGGCCCCCGCTCGCCCGTGCGGACGCGTACGGCCGTCTCGACGGGCAGGGACCACACCTTGCCGTCCCCGATCTTGCCCGTACGGGCCGCCTTCACGACGACCTCGATCAGCTGCTCGGCGTCGTCGTCCTCGGCCAGCACCTCGATGCGGATCTTGGGGACGAGGTCGACGGTGTACTCGGCACCGCGGTAGACCTCGGTGTGGCCGCGCTGCCGGCCGTAGCCGCTGGCCTCGGTGACCGTGAGGCCGTGGACGCCGAAGGCCTGGAGGGCCTCCTTGATCTCGTCGAGCCGGTGCGGCTTCACGACGGCGGTGATGAGCTTCATGCGTCCACCTTCTTGTTCTGCGCGGCGGCCAGGGCCGGGGCGGCGAGGGTCCCGGTGACGCCGCCGCCGGCGCCGCTGAAGTCGTATGCGGTCTCGGCGTGCTCGGCCTGGTCGATGCCGGACACCTCCTCGTCCTC
>NZ_BNBF01000006.1:135233-166022 GCF_014654935.1 Streptomyces capoamus | reverse complement strand
GCTGACCCGCATGCCGAGGGTCCGGTCGAGGAGGAAGGCGAGGACCGCGGAGACGATCAGCGAGTAGGCGAGGACGGCGAAGACACCGGCGCACTGCTTCCACAGCTGGGTGAAGGTGTGGTCGCCGTAGAAGACCCCGGTGGCGGTCGACTGGCCCTTGCCGGTGGCGAAGAAGCCGATCAGCAGGGAGCCGAGGATGCCGCCGACCATGTGGACACCGACGACGTCGAGGGAGTCGTCGTAGCCCCACTTGAACTTGAGGCCGACGGCCGCGGCACAGGCGACACCGGCGATGGCGCCGACGGCGATCGCGCCGAGCGGGGAGACCGCGCCGCCGGACGGGGTGATGGCGACCAGGCCGGCGACCGCGCCGGAGGCCGCGCCGAGCGTGGTGAACGCGCCGTGCCGGATCTTCTCGTAGGCGAGCCAGGCCAGCATGGCGGCGGCGGTGGCGACCTGGGTGTTGACGAACATCAGCGCGCCGACGCCGTCGTCGTTGCCGAGCCAGGAGCCGGCGTTGAAACCGAACCAGCCGAACCAGAGCAGGCCGGCGCCGAGCATGACCAGCGGGAGGCTGTGCGGACGCATGGGGTCGCGCTTGAAGCCGACGCGCTTGCCGATGACGAGGATGACACCGAGCGCCGCCGCACCGGCGTTGATGTGGACCGCCGTACCGCCCGCGAAGTCGATCACGCCGAGCTTGTACGCCCAGCCGTCGGCGCCCCAGACCCAGTGGGCGACCGGGACGTAGACGATCGTGGCCCACAGCGCGATGAACAGCGACCACGCGGAGAACTTGACGCGGTCCGCGAGCGCGCCGCTTATCAGGGCGGGGGTGATGATCGCGAACATCAGCTGGAAGACCATGAAGACGAAGACCGGGATGGTGTAGCCGTCCCAGAGTTCGGTGAGGCCGATGTTGCTGAGGCCGATCCAGTCGGCGTTCCAGCCGAGCAGGCCGCTGCCGGTGCCGAAGGCGAGGGAGAAGCCGTAGAGCACCCACAGGATGGTGACGATGCCGAGGCTGATGAAGCTCATCATCAGCATGTTCAGGGTGCTCTTGACGCGGACCATGCCTCCGTAGAAGAAGGCCAGTCCCGGGGTCATGAGCATCACCAGGGCGGAACAGATGAGCATGAAGCCTGTGTTGGCGGACGACAGTCTGGGCGCGTCCGCCGCAAGCATGATGGCTGGTGCCATCGGCGTCTCCTCGTCGGTTGGTACGGCCCCGTGCGGGCGGTGCCTGAGCGGTCCGGTCGGTTGAGGGGTGGGCCGGTTATGCGCCATGAGACTGGCGCAGCGCGGTTTCGGTGGAAGCCCCTCGTTGTTTCGCCGGGGTGACGAAGGCGCCCTGCGTGTTACGCGTCGGTGAAGTGCGGGATGCCCGGCCGCGCGATCGTTATGGTGGCGCAACCTTCCGGCGCGGGTGGCCGGGGCGGACACAGGCCGGCCGCGGCGGGCCTTCCGATGACCTGGCATGGGGGAGCCGAGTCGGGCAGTTCGGGAGGACCGGCCGCGGCCGGGGACCGGGGGTCGTGGTGTCAGACGGCTTCTGCGGCCTCCGGCAGGTCGACGGCGAGCTGCTCGGAGAGGTCGATCACGGCGGCGACGTCGCCGTAGTCGCGTACGGCCGTGTCGACCGTCTTCCGGATACGCGTGTTCACACGCTCGGAACGCACCTTCTTGGCGATGTCCATGGCGCGCGCGGCATAGCTCGTGCTCTGCTCGGGGTCGCGCTGGAGCAGGTGCACGGTGGCCATGCCGATGAGGTTGAGTGCGTACGACCGCTGGTGCTCGGCGTCCTCGGCGAACTTCTCCACCGCCTTGCGCATGAGCGGTTCGGCCAGGGAGGCGTAGGTGGGGCTGCGGCCGGCGACGTAGGCCAGGTCGCGGTAGGAGTGGGAGTTCTCGCCGTGCAGCTCGGCCTCGGAGAAGAAGCGGATCCAGTCGGGGTCCGGCTCGTCCCACTCGTCGGCCTCGGCGAAGGTGTCCTCGGCCATGCGGACGGCGCGCTTGGTCTTGCCGGGCTGGCCCATGTTGGCGTAGGCGCGGGCCTCCATCGCATACAGCATGGCCTGGGTGCGCGGACTGGCGCAGTCACGGCTGCCGTACTGGGCGAGGTGGATCAGTTCCAGGGCGTCCTCGGGCCGGCCCAGGTGGATCATCTGGCGGCTCATGCTGGAGAGGATGCAGGAACCGAGCGGCTTGTCGCCGGCCTCCTTGGCGGCGTGCAGGGCGAGGACGAAGTATTTCTGCGCGGTGGGCTGCAGGCCGACGTCGTAGCTCATCCAGCCGGCCAGTTCGGCCAGCTCGGCGGCGACCTGGAACAGCTTGCGGGTGGTCGCCTCGGGCTGGGGTTCCTGGAGCAGGTCGGTGACCTCGTGCAGCTGGCCGACGACCGCCTTGCGGCGCAGGCCGCCGCCGCACTGGGCGTCCCACTGGCGGAACATGCGCGTGGTGGACTCCAGCAGCTCCAGCTCGGGCCGGGAGAGCCGGCCCGGCCTGCGGGCGTCGAAGGCGGGCTCGGGCCCGGCCGGGACCGGGGAGCCCGCCGTGGGCACGAGCCAGCGCTGCATGGGCTCGATGAGGGAGGGGCCGGCGGACAGGGCGAGGGAGGTGCCGAGGAAGCCGCGCCGGGCGAGCATCAGGTCGCTGCGCGAGAACTCGCCGAGCAGGGCGACCGTCTGCGGGGCCGTCCAGGGCAGGTCGACCCCGGAGGCGGCGGGCGACTGCCGGGCGGCGCGCAGGCCGAGGTCCTCGATGGAGACCACGCAGCCGAAGCGCTCGGAGAACAGCTCCGACAGGATGCGCGGGATCGGTTCGCGCGGGTTCTCCCCGTCCAGCCAGCGGCGCACCCGCGAGGTGTCGGTGGAGATGTGGTTGGCGCCCAGCTGGCGCGCCCTGCGGTTCACCTGGCGGGCCAGCTCGCCTTTGGACCAGCCGCTGCGCACGAACCACGAACCGAGCAGCTCGTTGGGGCGCTTGTCAGCGTTCGTCCCGCTACCGCCGTTGCCGCCCACTGGAACGCCCCCATCCCTGAGACCACTTGTCGCCTGGTGCGCCAAGCCCTATCAGAATGCCGGTAAATACGGCTCCCCGTCCGCCGGTTCTCACCCTTCGAACGAGTTGACGACTTGCCTCCGGCATACCCGCTGCGGCATGTGCCCCCAGGGCTCGCACACTCACAGTAATCCTACGATCACCGGTGCAGCCACGTGGATCCCTGAAACGCCACCATTCGCCACCCCTTCGAATGAACTCACGGTTGCCCGCGCGCGATTCACTTGACATAGGACGGCCGGAAGTGGGCGGAGTGACGCACGCGGGGGCGCATACCCCCCGGTGTTCCACTGGGCACGCTCCAAAGCGCCGCCTTCACCGTGCGGCACGACGGGGAGGCGGACCCGTAGCGTTACGTTCCGCTTCCGTCTCGTTCCGTGACGTAACCACCGGCGCGCAGGACCCGTTGGAGGGGGCATGGGCTTCACGATCGGCGGCATCCGCGAGATCCGTTCCGGCACGCGTCGGCGCGGCCGCTCCGCGGACTGCACCGCCGTCGCCGAGTTCACCGGACTGTGGGGCTGGGACGTGGTGCCGGGGGCGCGGGCCGCCGCGGGCGCCTGCTCCTGCGGGCGGTCCGCGTGTGCGGCGCCCGGCGCGCACCCGCTGGAGTTCGCGCCGCCCGTGCCGGCCGGGGCCACGCTGGACGAGGTGGCCAAGGCCTGGTCCGAGGTGCCGGGCGCCTCGGTGATGCTGCCGGTGGGACAGGCCTTCGACATCATCGAGGTCTCCGAGCCGGCCGGCCGCCGCGCCCTGGTGCGGCTGGAGCGCATGGGCCTGCCCCTCGGCCCGGTGACCGCCACCCCGGACGGCCGCGCCCACTTCTTCGTCGCGCCCGGCGCCGCCGCCGACCTGCCCCGGCTGCTCTACCGCATGGGCTGGGACGACCCGGCCGCGCTGGACCTGCGCGGCCTCGGCCCCGGCGCGTACATCACCGCGCCGCCCTCCGACCGGGGCGGCCTGGGCCCGGTGCGCTGGCTGCGCCCGCCCGCGCTTGACTCGGCGACCCGCCCCCCGGCGGCCCGGCTCCTGCTGGGCACGCTGGCGTACGTGGCACACCGGTCGCGGGCGTAGGCCGGGCCGGCGCACGGCTCGGCACCGAGCGCGAACCCTCCGCCGTCCACACACGGCTCAGGACCGAGCGCCAGCCACGCCCTCGTCCGCGCACGGCTCAGACCGAGCACCAAGCACGCCCTCGTCCACACGGCTCAGAACCGAAGGCGACTGCACCCCCGCCGCACACGGCTCCCGACCGCACGACACCCGGCCGCAGACCATTCCGGGCCACGCGCCACCCGGCCGCACACGGCTCCGGACCGTGCGTCACCCGGCCGCACACAGCTCCCGACCGCACGCGCCCGGCCGACACGGCTCGGGACCCCGACGCGAACGCACCCCGGGGCCCGCACGCCCCGGGGCCGAACAGGAACGAGAGCCCCCGGCCGCACAAGGCTGCCGGGGCACACCACCCGGCCGCAGACCACCCCGAGCCACGCGCCACCCGGCCGCACACGGCTCCCGACCGCACGCCACCCGACCGCACGCCACCCGGCCGCACGCCACCCGGCCGCAGACCACCCCGAGCCACGCGCCACCCGACCGCAGACCACCCCGAGCCACGCGCCACCCGACCGCACGCCACCTGGCCGCACGCCACCCGGCCGCGCACGGCTCCCCACCGCACGTTCACCCGGCCACGCACCATCCGACCGCACACCACACCGGCCCGCACACCCCACCGACCCGTGCACGACGAAGCTCCCGTCCCCGACTGCACCTCGGGGGCGGGAGCTTCTCCTGCCGGGAACTTCGCTGGGGGTCGGTCAGTCACCGATCAGGGCGTCCACGAACGCCTCCGGCTCGAACGGCGCGAGGTCGTCCGCGCCCTCGCCGAGCCCGATCAGCTTCACCGGGACGCCCAGCTCGCGCTGGACCGCGACGACGATGCCGCCCTTGGCCGTGCCGTCCAGCTTGGTCAGCACGATGCCGGTGATGTCCACGACCTCGGCGAACACCCGGGCCTGGACCAGACCGTTCTGGCCGGTGGTCGCGTCGAGCACGAGCAGCACCTCGTCCAGCGGCGCGTGCTTCTCCACGACCCGCTTGACCTTGCCGAGCTCGTCCATGAGACCGGTCTTGGTGTGCAGCCGGCCCGCGGTGTCGATGAGCACCACGTCGACGCCCATCTCCTTGCCCTCCTTCACCGCGTCGAAGGCGACGGAGGCGGGGTCACCGGCCTCCGGTCCGCGCACGGTGTAGGCGCCGACGCGCTCGCCCCAGGTCTGGAGCTGGTCGGCGGCGGCGGCCCGGAAGGTGTCGGCGGCGCCGAGGACGACCGTACGGCCGTCGGCGACGAGCACGCGGGCGAGCTTGCCGGTGGTGGTGGTCTTGCCGGTCCCGTTGACGCCGACGACCATCACGATGCCGGGCTTGCGGTCCGCCGGCTCGGTCTTGACCGTGCGGTCGACATCGGTGCCGACCAGCTGGAGCAGCTCCTCGCGCAGCAGGCCGCGCAGCTCCTCGGGGGTGCGGGTGCCGAGCACCCGGACGCGTTCGCGCAGGCGCTCGACCAGTTCCTGGGTGGGCTGCACGCCGACGTCGGCGGTGAGCAGCGTGTCCTCGATCTCCTCCCAGGTGTCCTCGTCCAGGTGCTCGCGCGACAGCAGCGTGAGCAGGCCCTTGCCGAGGGCGTTCTGTGAGCGGGACAGGCGGGTGCGCAGCCGGACCAGCCGGCCCGCGGTGGGCTCCGGGATCTCGATCGCGGGAGCCGCTTCGACCGGAGCCTCTTCGACAGGGGGCTCCTCGACGGCGACCGGCGCGGGGCCGCCCGGGAGATCCACCTCCTCGATCGTCCGGCGCGGTTCGTCGCGCGGCGTCTCGGCCTCGTCGCCGACGTGCGGCTCGGCCGGGGGCGCGGTGATGTCGGGCGTCTTCGGGGGCGGCGGGGGCAGCGGCTTCCGGCGCCGGCTGCTCACGATCAGCCCGCCGAGCGCGCCGATCACGACCACGGCGATGACTACAGCAAGGATGACGGTTTCCATAACTGGACCAGTATCGGCCATGGGGTTCGCCGGAGCGGTGTTTGTACCTTCGTCCGAGAGACAAAGGCCACGTAATACGAGGACTCGGAGCAAAGTACGATGGTGGCGGCTCTGTCCACGCGCGTAGAGTCCCCACAGTCACCCTGTCCCCCCACGTCTGGCACCTCTTCCATGAGCAAAACCGTCGAGACCGAAGGCGCTCTCGAGACCCGAGGCATCGAACAGGTCCCCGACCACGAGCGCACCGCGAGGACCCGGGAGCTGTTCCCGACCTGGGTCGGCGCCAACATCAGCGTGCTGTTGCTGACGATGGGCGCGAGCCTGGTCGTGGCCTACCACCTGAACATCTGGCAGGCGCTGGTCGTCGCGGTGGCGGCGCCGGTCGTGTCGTACGGCCTCGTCGGTCTGATCGGCATCGCGGGCAAGCGGGGCGGCGCGCCCGGCATGGCCCTGTCGCGGGCGGTCTTCGGGCAGCGCGGCAACCTGCTCCCCGGTTCGCTGATCTGGGTCGCGCGCTGGGGCTGGGAGACGATCAACGCGGTGACCGGCGCCTACGCCATGCTCACCATCCTGGACATCCTGTTCGGCCTGAAGGCCAACAGCGTGCTGGACATGGTGACGCTGCTGGTGTTCGTCGTCGCGACCTTCGCCATCTCCGGGCTCGGCATCAACGCCGTGCAGAGGT
The DNA here is from genome assembly GCF_014654935.1 of Streptomyces capoamus. Lineage (GTDB taxonomy): Bacteria > Actinomycetota > Actinomycetes > Streptomycetales > Streptomycetaceae > Streptomyces > Streptomyces capoamus. The sequence continues at coordinate 159,236 of NZ_BNBF01000006.1, read as the reverse complement.
GCAACACGTACGCGACCTACCTCTTCGGTGCCTTCTCGGTCCTGGTGCTGGGCTACCTGGTGGCGAACACCGACTGGACGAAGGTGCTCCACCACGGCGCCGGTTCCACGGCCGCGGTGATCACCGGCATCGGCATGATCGCGGCGGGCGGTGTCAGCTGGATCCCGTCCGCCCCGGACTTCACCCGCTACCTGCCGCGCACGGCCTCCTCGAAGGCGATCGTGGGTACGGCGGTGGGCGGTGCCGGTGTCGTCGTGCTGCCCATGGTCCTGATGGGCGCCGTGATGGCGGTCGGCACGCCGGACCTGGCCTCGGCGAGCGACCCGGTGTCCTTCCTGGGCGAGATCCTGCCGACCTGGATCGCGGTGCCGTACCTGTTCATCGCGCTGATCGGCATGCTGCTGATCAACTCCATGTCGATGTACTCGGCGGGCTTCACCGCGCAGACGCTCGGCTTCAAGGTGCCGCGGCACTGGGCGGTCTCGGTCAACGCGGTGATCTCGCTGGCCTTCGGCGGGGTGCTGATGCTGGCGGCGACGAGCTTCATGGGTTCGTTCATCGCCTTCCTGTCGCTGCTGGCGGTCGCGTTCTCCGCCTGGGTCGGTGTCTTCGGCGCGGACATGCTGCGCCGCACCGAGTACGACGGCCGGGCCATGGCCGACACCACTCGCACCAGCGCCTACTGGTACCGGGGCGGCTTCTCCCCCGCGGCCGTGGCCGCCTGGGCGCTCGGCCTGGTGTCGGGCCTGCTGTTCACCACCTCGGACTGGTTCACCGGGCCGCTGGCGATCAACAACGTGATCGGGGAGTACGGCCTCGGCTGGGTCGCGACCATCGTGGTGTCGGGCGTGCTCTACCTGGTCCTGCCGAAGCCGGTGGTGGTCCGCCCGGCCGGGTCGGCCGAGCGGGACGGTCGGGACGAGCCGGCCGAGCCGGCCGGGGAGCGCGAGACCGCCGGCGTCTGAGGCGCCTCAGCCGGACGCGCCGCTCCCGCCGGAGGGCCCACCGCCCCCGTCGGAGGGTCCGTCGGTCTCGCCGGAGGGTCCGTCGGTCTCGCCGGAGGGTCCGTCGGTCTCTTCGGCGGGCCTTGCGCTCTCCCTGGGCAGGCCGCTCTTGTGCAGGGCGGCGCTCGCCCGGAAGCGCAGCCGGCCGCACCGGTCCCGGGTCTCCTGGTCGGCGTCGTCCGGGCAGCAGCAGTGCCAGGCCGGCCACCGCAGGTCGTCCGGTTCGAGCCAGAGGGCGACCCGGCCGCGCTCGGCCTCGGCCCGCGCGTCCGTGGTCGGGGGTGCGGGTGCCGGTTCGGGTCGGGGTTCGCTCATCCCGCAAGCGTGAGCCTGGCGATCTGACGTGTCGTCAATTATGGTCCCCCTCCACCGCAGCACCGGAGGGGGACCTTCCCATGCCCGTCACGGTCGTACGCTTCAACCTCGTCGCTCCCGGCGCCGCGCCCGCCGCCCTGTCCGCCCGCTACCGGGCCGCCGTGGAGATGGCCGCGTACGCCGACGAGCACGGGATCGCCACCGTGCAGACCGAGGAGCACCACGGCGCGGAGAACAACTGGCTGCCGTCGCCGTTCACCTTCGCGGGCGCGGTGTTCGGGGCGACCCGCCGGATCGCCGTGACGGTGTCGGCGGTGATCGGCCCGCTGCACGACCCGCTGCGACTGGCCGAGGACATCGCCGTCCTGGACCTGCTGAGCGGCGGACGGCTGGTGACCGTGGCGGGCATCGGTTACCGGCCCGAGGAGTACGGCCTGTTCGGCGTGGACTGGCAGCGCCGGGGCCGGCTGCAGGACGAAGTGCTGGAGACGCTGCTGGCCGCGTGGACCGGCGAGGAGTTCTCCTACCGGGGCCGCAGGGTACGGCTCACCCCGCGCCCCTACACCGATCCGCACCCGCTGCTGCTGGTCGGCGGCTCCTCCCGGGCCGCCGCCCGCCGGGCCGCCCGGCTGGGCCTGCCGTTCTTCCCGAGCGCGCACCTGCCGGAGCTGGAGGCGTACTACAAGGAGCAGCTCACGGCGTACGGCACCGAGGGCTGGACGATGATGCCGGCCGCCGAGACCCCGCTGCTCCACCTGGCCGAGGACCCGGACCGGACGTGGGCCGAGTACGGCGGGCACTTCTTGCACGAGGCCCGGACGTACGCCTCCTGGCAGTCCGCCGGGGTCCGCTCGGCGGTACGGTCCGGCGCCACGACCGTGGCCCAGCTGCGCGCCGAAGGCGTCTACCGCGTCCTCACCCCCGAGCAGTGCCTCGCCCAGGGCCTGCAGAGCCTGGTACTGCACCCGCTGGCCGGCGGCATGCCGATGGAGGAGGGCTGGCGCAGCCTGGAACTGTTCGCGCGGCGCGTCCTGCCGGCACTGGCGGAGTGAGCCGGGCCGGCCGTACGAGACCGCCGCCCCCGGTCCGGGCAGTGGCCGGGCCGGGGGCGGCGGACGGTACGAGGAGAGGGGCAGCGGGGACTTGGCCCTTCTCCCCGAGTGCGGGGGACCTCGTCAGGAGGCTCAGCCCATCTCCTCCAGGGACTTGCCCTTCGTCTCGTTGACGAACTTCAGGACGAACGGGATGGAGAGCGCGGCGAAGACGGTGTAGATCACGTAGGTGCCGGAGAGGTTCCAGTCGGCCAGCGACGGGAAGCTCGCGGTGATGGCCCAGTTGGCGATCCACTGCGCGGCGGCGGCCACGCCCAGGGCGGCGGCGCGGAGCCGGTTCGGGAACATCTCGCCGAGCATGACCCAGACGACCACACCCCAGGACAGGGCGAAGAAGAGGACGAAGACGTGGGCGGCGATCAGGGCGGTCCAGCCCTGCGCGCTCGGGAGCTTGCCGCCGACCAGGTCGTAGCTGAACGCCCAGGCCTCCAGCGCGAGGCCGACGGCCATGCCGACCGAGCCGATGAGCGCGAGCGGCTTGCGGCCGACGCGGTCCACGAAGATCATCGCGATCACGGTGCCGACGATGTTGATGATCGACGTCGTGAAGGAGTAGAAGAACGAGTCCGTCGGGTCGACACCGACCGACTGCCACAGCGTCGAGGAGTAGTAGAACGCGACGTTGATGCCGACGAACTGCTGGAAGACCGACAGGCCGATACCGACCCAGACGATCGGCTTGAAGAAGAAGCCGCCGCCGAGCAGGTCACGGAAGCTCGACTTGTGCTCGCTCTTCATGGCGAGCTCGATCTCGTTCACACGGGCGTCGAGGTCGATGTCGCCCTCGACCTCGGCGAGGATCGCACGGGCGCGGTCCCGCTTGCCGACGGAGATGAGGAAGCGCGGGGACTCGGGGATCGCGAAGGAGAGCAGGCCGTAGAGGACGGCCGGGACGACCATCACACCGAGCATGACCTGCCAGGCCTCCAGGCCCATCAGCTTGCCGCGCTGGTCGCCGCCGGCGGCGTTGAGCAGGCCCCAGTTGACCAGCTGGGAGATGGCGATGCCGACGACGATCGCGGCCTGCTGGAAGGAGCCGAGCCGGCCGCGGTAGGCGGGCGGGGCGACCTCGGCGATGTACGCCGGGCCGATCACGGAGGCCATGCCGATGGCGAAGCCGCCGACGATGCGCCAGAAGGCGAGGTCCCACAGCGCGAAGGGCAGTGCGGAGCCGACGGCGCTGATCGTGAAGAGGACGGCGGCGATCTGCATGCACCGGATGCGGCCGATGCGGTCGGCTATGCGGCCCGCGGTGGCGGCACCGATGGCGCAGCCGATCAGCGCGATCGCGATGACCTGGGCCAGGGCGGCGGATCCGATGTCGTAGCGGCCCCGGATGGCCTCGACGGCGCCGTTGATCACGGAGCTGTCATAGCCGAAAAGGAATCCGCCCATCGCGGCGGCCGCCGCGATGAAGATGACGTGCCCGAGATGTTCGGGGTGGGCCGTCCTGGCTCCTGACTGGGGTGCCTGCGCTGTGCTGGTCACGTGTTTCTCCTCGGGCCACGGCAACGCTGCCGTGTGGGGTGAGCCCTCTCAGGTGGTGACACCTGAAGGTAAAAGCAACGTTGCAGAGACTATGCCTTCAAGTTTCGAAGTCAATAGCTCGACGACTGTGAGCTTTCAGATAGGCCCGAGAGGATTGTGTTCACTTCTTGAACAGATAGTTACCGCAGTCGCTGGGAGATGACCTTCGACACACCATCGCCCTGCATGGAGACGCCGTAGAGCGCGTCGGCGACCTCCATCGTGCGCTTCTGGTGCGTGATCACGATCAGCTGCGAGGCCTCCTGCAACTCCTGCATGATCCGGATCAGCCGCTGCAGGTTGGTGTCGTCCAGCGCCGCCTCGACCTCGTCCATCACGTAGAAGGGGCTGGGCCGGGCCTTGAAGATCGACACGAGCAGCGCGACGGCCGTCAGGGAACGCTCACCGCCCGAGAGCAGGGAGAGCCGCTTGACCTTCTTGCCCGGCGGCCGCGCCTCGACGTCCACGCCCGTGGTGAGCATGTTGCCGGGGTCGGTCAGCACCAGGCGGCCCTCACCGCCGGGGAACAGCCGGCTGAAGACCCCCTCGAACTCGCGGGCGGTGTCCCGGTAGGCCTCGGTGAACACCTGCTCGACGCGCTCGTCGACCTCCTTGACCACCTGCAGGAGATCCGCACGGGTCTTCTTCAGGTCCTCCAGCTGCTCGCTCAGGAACTTGTGCCGCTCCTCCAGCGCCGCGAACTCCTCCAGCGCCAGCGGGTTGACCTTGCCCAGCCGCTGGTACGCCCGCTCGGCCGCCGCGAGCCGTTTCTCCTGCTCGGCGCGGTCGAAGGGGCGCGGCTGGTTCCGCGGGTGCTCGGGGTCCTCGGGCAGCTGCTCGCCGTCGGCGGGGGGCGAGGGAGGCACGAGCTGGTGCGGGCCGTACTCCGCCACCAGTCCCTCCGGTTCGACACCCAGCTCCTCCAGCGCCTTGCCCTCCAGCTGCTCTATGCGCAGCCGCTTCTCCGCTCCTAGTACCTCGCCCCGGTGAACTGAATCCGTCAGCTTGTCGAGTTCGGACTTCAGTTCACGGCCCGCCGTACGGGCGGCGGCCAGCTCCTGCTCGCCCCGGGCCTTGGCGGCCTCGGCCGCCGAACGCTCCTCCCCGGCCCGGGCGAGGGACACCTCGACGTGCGCGAGCAGCTGCCGGGCACCGCCGGCGACGGCCTCCGCGACCGCCGCCTCGTGCCGCAGCCGGGCCCGCCGCTGCTCGGCACGCGCACGCGCCTCGCGCTCCGCGCGGGCCGCCCGGTCCAGCGCGTCGGCGCGGCCGGCGAGCCCCTTGACCCGCTCCTCGTGCGTACGGACCTGGAGACGGGCCTCCATCTCCGTCTGCCGGGCGTTGGCGCCGTCGGCGGCGAGCCGGTCCCGCACCGAGGTGTCCGGCTCCTCCTCCACCGGCATCTCCTCGGCGACCGCCAGCCGCTCCGCCAGCTCCTCGGCCTCCAGTACGGCCTTCTCCAGCGCCTCCTGCGCGCGGGCCGCCGCCGCGGCCGAGCGCTCGGCCTCCCCCGCGGCACCCCGCGCCTGTCCGGCCAGCCGGCCCAGCTGTTGGGCCACGGCCGACTTCTCCCGGTCGGCGGCCCGCCGCCGCTCCGCCAGTTCGTCCACGAGCGCCGCGGCCCGCGCGCGGCGCTCGTCGGCGGCCCGCTGCTCCTCGGCCAGCTCCCGGCAGCGCACTTCCAGCTCGGCCAGCTCGGCGGCGGCCTCGTCCACAGACGCCTGCACCTCCAGCAGGCTGGGGGCGCCGGCGGAGCCGCCGTGCGCGAAGTGGGCGCCGAGGAGATCGCCGTCGGCGGTGACGGCGGTCAGCGTGGGGCGGGCGCGGACCAGGGCCTCGGCATCGTCCAGGGTGTCCACCACGACGATGCCGCGCAGCAGCCGGCGCACGGCAGGCATGAGGTCGGCCGGACCACGGACCAGGTCCACGGCGTGGAGGGGGGTGCGGGAGCGGTCGTCCCCTTCGCCGTCGGCCGGCCGGCCGCCGGGGCTGGTCGCGCCGGTCCCCGGCACGTCCCTGCGGGGCCGGAGCCACTCGTCGTCGGCCGGCCGGTCGTCGGGGTTGCTCGCGCCGTTCCCCGCCACGTCCCTGCGGGGCGGGAACGACTCGTCGTCGGCTAGCCGTCCGTCGTGGTTGCTCGCGCCGTTCCCCGCGCCCCCATGGGGCGCCCGGCCGCCGTCGTCGGCCGGCCGGTCGTCGGCGCCGGCCGCGCCGGTCCCCGGCATCTCCCCGCGGGGCGGGAACCACTCGTCGTCGGCAGGCCGTCCGTCGGGGTGGCTCGCGCCGGTCCCCGCCACCTCCCTGCGGGGCGGGAACCACTCGTCGTCGGCTAGCCGTCCGTCGTGGTTGCTCGCGCCGTTCCCCGCGCCCCCAAGGGGCGCCCGGCCGGCGCCATCGGCCGGCCGGTCGTCGGCGCCGGCCGCGCCGGTCCCCGGCATCTCCCCGCGGGGCGGGAACCACTCGTCGTCGGCCGGGCCGTGTTCGGGGGTGTCCTCGGGGCCCGACAGGAGGAGGGCCGCTCTGCCTCCGTCCTGTTTGCGCAGGAGGCTGATCGCCTCGGCCGCCGCCGTGGGGGTGGTCACGGCGATCGCGTCCGCCGCGGTGCCGAGGGCCGCGGCCACCGGGACCTCGTAGCCCGCGGTGATGGTCAGCAGCTCCGCCGCCGGACCCAGGATTCCGGTGATCCGGTCGCGGGCGCCCAGCAGTATCCCGGTGCCGTCCTTGCGCCTGAGGCCCAGCGCCAGCGCCTCGTGGCGGGCCTGGGTCGCGGCGCGCCGGCGTTCGGCCGCGGTCACCGCCTCGCGGGCGGCGCCCAGCGCTGCCTCGGCCTCGGCGAGCCGCCGCCTCGCGGCCTCGTGCCGCTCGGCCAGGTCGGCGTCGCCGGCATCGAGGCCGTCGACCTCGGCCCGCAGGGCCTCGTACTCCTCCTGGGCCCGCACCGCGCGTTCCTGGGCCTCGTCGCGGGCCGTGGCCAGCCGGTCGATCTCGGCCTGGGCGGAGGCGGCGCGCGAGCGGGCCGCGTTGACCTGCCCGGAGAGCCGGGCCAGCCCTTCCCGGCGGTCCGCGATGGCGCGGGCGACGTCCTTCAGCCGGCGTTCCTCGACCGCCAGCTCGCGCTCCAGTTCGGCGCGGTGGGCGACGGTGTCGTCCAGCGCGCGCTGAGCCGCTTCGAGGGCGGCCTCGAGCTCGGCCTCCTGCTCACGGATGCGGGCGGCCTCGCGCTCCAGGTCCTCCGGGTCCCGGCCGCGCCGCTCCTCCGGCGGGGCGGAGGTCGCGCTCTTGACCCGGGCGTCGGCCAGCGACACGGTGCCGCGCACCCGTTCGGCCAGCTGGGACAGCTCGTACCAGGTCTGCTGGGCGCGCTGGAGCCGCGGGGTGAGCCGGCGGACCTCGTCCTCGAGCCGGGCCTCGCGGTGCAGGGCCTTCTTCAGTTCCTCCTCGGCGGTCTCCTTGCGCTCCTTCAGGGCCGCCTCGTCGGCGATCTCGGCCTGGAGGGCGTCGCGCAGGCGGACGAGGTCGTCGGCGAGGAGGCGCAGGCGGGCGTCGCGGAGGTCGGCCTGGATGACGGCGGCCCTGCGGGCGACGGCCGCCTGGCGGCCCAGCGGCTTGAGCTGGCGGCGCAGTTCGTCGGTGAGGTCCTGCACGCGCGCGAGGTTGGCCTGCATCGCGTCCAGCTTCCGCAGCGCCTTCTCCTTGCGCTTGCGGTGCTTGAGGACACCGGCGGCCTCCTCGATGAAGGCGCGGCGGCCCATGGGGTCGGCGTGCAGGACGGAATCGAGCTGGCCCTGGCCGACGATCACGTGCATCTCGCGGCCGATGCCGGAGTCGGAGAGGAGTTCCTGGATGTCGAGCAGACGGCACGTGTCACCGTTGATCTGGTATTCGCTGCCGCCGTTGCGGAACATGATCCGCGTGATGGTGACCTCGGCGTACTCGATGGGCAGCGCCCCGTCGGAGTTGTCGATGGTCAGGGACACCTCGGCGCGGCCCAGCGGGGGGCGGCCGGTGGTGCCGGCGAAGATGACGTCCTCCATCTTGCCGCCGCGCAGCGACTTGGCGCCCTGTTCGCCCATGACCCAGCTGAGCGCGTCCACGACGTTGGACTTGCCCGAGCCGTTCGGTCCGACGACACATGTGATCCCTGGTTCGAACCGGAGCGTGGTCGCCGAGGCGAACGACTTGAAGCCGCGGAGGGTCAGGGCCTTGAGGTGCACGCCGCTGGACTCTACCCGCCGCCGCTATCTCACTCCATGAACCCTCGCAACCCCGCGGTTTCGTCACTGAACATGCCGGGCACACCAGACGTTGAAGAAGGTGAAAGGATGCGCGGGGGAAAGAAAGCGGGGGAAAGAAAGAAGGGACGCCGAAGCGTCCCTTGCAAACTCTGACGGCTGGGTTCCAGCCGTCCGATCAACTGAGCGGTTGATACGGGCAGCCCGATCGCTGTTGACTGCTGTTGTGGAGCTGTGCAGTGATCAGGTGAGCGCAGGCTCCGCCTGGTGTGCGTCGATGCTCTCCATGATCCTGCCCTGAGAAGCGGCAGCCGACAGCGCTTCGTTCTCCGCCTGGATCCGTCCGAGCTCGGACTCCAGGTCCTGGACGCGCTGCTGCAGCCGTCGCATCTCGGCGAGGAGTCGAGGGTCGGAGCCGCCGACGTAACCGAGAAGCGCCTTTGCCATGATGGATGGTCCTCCACACTGAGTGACCGACCGATGCGGTGTGGGTCGTGAGGGATTCGCACCCGCGGTGCTTGGCACATCCGGGTGTTGCTCTGCTGTTGTTCCATGCCAAACAGCTAAGGTGCGCGGGGCTTTCAGCGTCTCACCAAAAAGTTTGACGGTCAACACGATCACGCCCTGTATTGGCGGGCAACCGGGGCGCGCGGCCGGAAAAACGGCGGCGCTGCGACTTCTCCGGACCCTCAGGGCGTGGCGACCAGCAGTACCAGCGGAGCCTGCCATGCGCCGCCCCCGTTGGCAACCACCAGGGCGTTTGCGGTCCCGCACATGCCCCCGGCAGCTTGCCGCGCGCCCCGCGACGGGTCCGGGCGGCCCCGGCTCACCGGATGGCGAAGCCGTCGTAACCGCCGCGGGGTGTGTCCCAGATCTCGGTGACACCGTCCACGCGCCCGGGCGTGTCGCTGCCCTGAAGCCAGTCCAGCAGGCCCTCGCAACCCGCCCGTGAGCCCTCGGCGACCACTTGGACCCGGCCGTCGGCCAGATTGAGAGCAAAGCCACTCAGGCCGCCGATCTCCAGCGCCTTGGCGCGCGTGAACCAGCGGAAACCCACGCCCTGTACGTGTCCACGGACCCAGGCGACCAGTCGTACGTCCTCGCTCATGGGTGCAACCTAACCGGCCGGTGTCGTCCGGGACACATCGCCCCGCGGCGCCATGGGGTACCGTCCGGACCCAACGAATCGCGATCGAAACTCACTCGATCGAGTGAGTCGGGTCGGCCCGAGGGAGTCACTCGGCGGCGAGTCGTCCGCCGTGCGGCGCCGGACCGACCGCGACCGGGATGCCGGGCGCGAGGCCGAGCACGAGCCGAGGCCGACCGCGAGCATGAGGTCGGACGCGAGCGCGAGGCCGACCGCGCACGAGGTCGAGCACGAGCGCGAGGCCGACCGCGAGGACGAGGAAGAGGGCAAGGACATGGGACGCCACCGACGCTCCGCCGCCGGCCGCGCCGCCACGGGCCACGCCACGGGGGGCACCCGCTCCCAGCGCCCGGGCACCGGGAGCGAGGATCCCTGGCACTCGTCCGCGGGGGGACGGCAGATACCCATGGGCATCGCGCCCTATCTGAACCCGGAGGCCTACGCCGAGGCCACCGCGAAAGCTCAGGCCTACCTGTTCGCGTCAGAGGACGACCCCGCGTCCGGCTCCGGCCCGGGCGCCGGCTCCGGCCGGGCCGCGCCCGGCGGGCCGTCCCGCGACCGTCGCCGGGGCCGTCCCGGGCGCCCGGTGCGCGCGGGGCTGCTCGGTGTGTCGGCGGCCGTGGCCCTCGGTACGGCGGCGGTGGCCGCGGGCGTGGTTCCGGGCCTGGACCACTACCAGCTCGGCGGCGGCACGCAGACCACGGGCGGGGAGCGGGTGCAGGCGCCGCGCTCCCCCGGCAACACGGCCGACGAGCAGGGCGGCACCTCGGGCCGGGCCGACGCCCCGGCCGCCGCGCCCACCGGCGGCGACACCGGGAGTGGCAGTTCCCCGAGCCCGTCGGCCACCCCCTCCCCGTCCAAGTCGACGAAGGCGCCGAAGGCGTCGCAGGCGCCGAAAGCTGGGGTGAAGCCGGCGTCCCCGACCACGGCCCCGTCGAAGACGGCGGCCGGGAAGCCGTCGCCCAAGACGCCTCCGGCCCGGCACGCCACGCCGTCCGCGCCCGCCGGGCCGAGGAGCACCCCGTCCCGTACGGCCACCAAGGCGCCCGCGCCGGCCGCGCCGTCCTCGACGCCGGTGACGGTGTCGCGGGAGGCCGCCGTCGAGGCAGAGGTGCTGAAGCTGGTCAACGAGGAGCGGGCGAAGGCCGGCTGCAGCCCGCTGGCGGCGAACTCCTCGCTGACGAAGCTGGCCGAGTCGTTCAGCGACGACATGGCCGGGCGGGGCTTCTTCGACCACACCGACCCGGACGGCAGGACACCGTGGGACCGGGCCGCGGCGGCCGGCGTCACCGACCTCGGCGGGGAGAACATAGCCCGCGGCCAGGCCGACGCGGCGGCCGTGATGCAGGCCTGGATGAACAGCCCCGGCCACCGCGCCAACATACTGAACCCCGACTTCAAGACCCTCGGCGTCGGCGTCCACTTCGGCCCGGGCGGCCCTTGGTGGACGCAGGACTTCGGGTACTGAGGCAACCGCGGGCCGGAGACGTCGGATCCTAGATCGGCCGCCTGGTCAGGCAGAAGGGATGGCCGGCCGGGTCCGTCAGAACCCGCCACCTGTCGTCACCCGGCTGATGCTCGGGCTTGGCCGCGCCCAGCTTCAACAACAGGGCCTCGGCCCCATCGAGGTCGTCCACTGCGAAGTCGAGGTGGAGCTGTTGGGGCACGGTCTGATCGGGCCAGCTCGGAGCCCGATAGCCGTCGACCCGTTGGAAGCCGATGAAGAGCCCGTCGTCGCCCTTGAGCCCGGCGAAGTCACCGTTGGACTCGGGGTGCGGCTCGAGGCCGGTGGCCTGCTGGTAGAACGCGGCCAGCGCCTCCGGGTCAGGGCAGTCGAGTGTGATCGCCGTCAGCTTCATCTGCAGTGACATCGTCACACCATAGTGAGAGTCACTTCAGTGATCGCGCCGTCGCCCGGAGGCGGCGGCGCGGTGGCGGTCTTACGCGGCGGTGCGACCGCGGGTGAAGATCTTCGCCGTCTCGGCCACCCGGCGGCCCAGGTGCTCGGCGGTGGCCGTGTCGGCCTTGTGGACGCCCTCGGGGCCCTGGTCGTTGTTGGACTGGGCGGCGGCGCCGGCGAAGAAGCCGAGGCGGTTGAGGTCGTTCTCGGATGCGGTGCTGCTGTTCCAGCCGGGGAGCAGGCCGAGGTTGACCCAGTGCATGCCGTGCTGGGCGGCGAGCGTCTGGAAGAACTGCAGGGTGTGCAGCTTGTCGCCGCTCTTGGAGGCGGAGTTGGTGAAGCCGGCGGCCAGCTTGTCCTTCCAGTCCTGGCCGAACCAGCGCTTGGAGCTCGCCTCGGCGAAGGCGTGGAAGGCGCCGGAGGCGGTGCCCATGTAGGTGGGCGAGCCGAACACGATGGCGTCGGAGCGGTCCAGCGTCTCCCACTGCTCCTCGGTGATCTCGTCGACCTTGATCAGGTGCACCTCGGCCCCCGCGTCGAGGGCCCCGGCGCGGACGGCCTCGGCGAGCACGGCGGTGTGACCGAAACCGGAGTGGTAGGCGATGGAGACGACGGGCGTGGTCATGCGGACTCCTCGGAAGGGTCTGGGAAGGCGGCAACGGACGGGAAGCGGCAGCTCTGATGCGTGGGTGAGCGCTCGCAGGCAATGACCAAAGGAAAGCACTAACTGCTGGTTAGTGCAACCTGGCAGTCAGCGCTGTCCGGGCGTACCCTGCTGTCATGAGCGCCATCACCGAGGACCAGGACGACCTCGCGTACAACGTCTTCGCCAAGGCCTGTCCGTCGCGCGGCACGCTGGAGCACGTCACGGGGCGCTGGGGCGGGCTGACGCTCGGCGCGCTGTACGAAGGCTCGCTGCGCTTCAACGAGCTGCGCCGCCGCGTCGACGGGGTGAGCGAGAAGATGCTGTCGCAGACGCTGCACGCGCTGGAGCGCGACGGCCTGGTGCACCGGGAGGCCCAGCCGACGAACCCGCCCCGCGTGGACTACGAGCTGACGCCCCTGGGCCGGCAGGTCGCCGAGCGGCTGCTGGCCCTCATCCACTGCGTGGAGGGCGCGATGGACGACGTCCTGGCGGCCCGTGCGCGCTACGACGGGACGCGCGGCGCCCTCTGACACTTCGGGCAGAAGTAGCTGGACCGGTTCATCCAGGGGCGGCGCCGCATGGGGGTGCCGCACCGCTTGCACGGCAGGCCCTCACGGCCGTACGCGTCCAGGGAGCGGTCGAAGTAGCCCGACTCGCCGTTGACGTTGACGTACAGGCTGTCGAAGCTGGTGCCACCGACGGCCAGGGCCGCGTTCATCACGTCCCGGACGTGGCCGAGCAGCTCCGCCGTGACCGGGCGGGTGAAGTGCGCCGTCGGGCGTTCGTAGTGCAGGCGGGAGCGCCACAGCGCCTCGTCGGCGTAGATGTTGCCGACCCCGCTGATCAGCGACTGGTCCAGCAGGGCCCGCTTGATGGTGGTCCGCTTGCGGCGCAGGGCCTGGTGGAAGGCCTCGTCGTCGAAGAGCGGGTCCAGGGGGTCGCGGGCGATGTGCGCGATGACGTCGGGCAGGCCCTCGGGGGTGTTGTCGTGCAGCGAGAGCCCGCCGAAGGTGCGCTGGTCCACGAAGCGCAGCTCGGTGCCGAGGGCGTCGGCGAACCGGACCCGGATGCGCAGGTGCTTCTCGTCCGGCGCCTCGTGCGGCTGGACCAGCAGCTGGCCGCTCATGCCCAGGTGGGCGAGGACGGACTGGTTCGTCTCCTCCAGCGGCAGCCACAGGTACTTGCCGCGCCGCCGGGGCGTGCCGACGTGGTGGCCCTTGAGCCGGGCCGTGAAGTCCTCCGGGCCGGCGACGTGCCGGCGCACGGCACGCGGGTGCAGCACCTCGGTCTCGGCGACGGTCCGGTGGGCGACCCAGCGCTCCAGGCCCCGCCGGACGACCTCGACCTCGGGCAACTCGGGCATCGGGACCCCTGTCAGAAGCGTACGGAAGCGTACGGACCGGTGGACGGAGCGAGCGCCCGGCCCGGCCTGGACGGCCGGACGGGCGCTCGCGTACTGCCTGTCAGGCGGTGGCGGAGGTCGGGCCACCGCCCGCGACGGCTTCGTCGGCCGTCTCCTTGAAGGGCTCCGCAGCCGGTTCCACGGCCGCCTCGGCCGTCCGGGCATGCTCGGCCGCCTGGGCCGCCCGGGCCCGCTCGTCCGCGGCGGCCCGGATGGACCGCCAGGCGGACTCGGCGGCCTGCTGCTCCGCCTCCTTCTTGCTGCGGCCGGTGCCGGTGCCGTACGAGACGCCTCCGACGCGGGCGGCAGCAGTGAAGGTCTTCTCGTGGTCGGGGCCGGTCTCCGTGACCAGGTACTCGGGCACGCCGAGCCCCTCGATCGCGGTCAGCTCCTGGAGCGACGTCTTCCAGTCCAGGCCGGCGCCCAGGTTGGAGGACTTCTCGATCAGCGGGTCGAACAGGCGGTGCACCAGTTCGGAGGCCGCGTCGAGGCCCTGGTCGAGATAGACCGCGCCGATCACCGCTTCCAGGGTGTCGGCGAGGATGGATGCCTTGTCCCGGCCGCCCGTGCCCTCTTCACCCCGGCCGAGCCGGATGAAGGCGCCCAGGTCGAGGCCGCGACCCACTTCCGCCAGCGCACGCGAGTTGACCACCGCGGCCCGCAGCTTGGCCAGCTGGCCTTCGGGCAGGTCGGGGTGGGTGCGGTACAGCGTGTCCGTGACGACGAGGCCGAGCACGGAGTCCCCGAGGAACTCCAGCCGCTCGTTCGTCGGCAGACCGCCGTTCTCGTACGCGTAGGAACGGTGGGTCAGCGCGCGCACCAGAAGGGCGGACTCGACCTGGTAGCCGAGCCGCCCTTCCAGAAGCGTGTGGGACGAGGCCTGGTTGTCCGCTGAGTTCTTCTTCGGCGTGGACACAGTGCCTCTCACCAGCCGCTCAGACCTCGAGGACCTGGCGCTTGTTGTAGGTGCCGCACGACGGGCACGCGATGTGCTGCTGCTTGGGCTCGTGGCAGCGCTCGCACGCAACCAGGGTGGGGACCGCAGCCTTCCACTGCGACCGGCGGTGGCGCGTGTTGCTGCGCGACATCTTCCGCTTCGGAACAGCCACGGCTACTTCTCCTGCTTCTCGTCGGCGCGTGCTGACTGAGGCGCGCCGCCGCTCATCTCGTCCTTCTCGCCGTCCGTCGTCGAACCGGCGAGTCCCTGCAAAGCCGCCCAACGGATGTCGACGGCGTCATGGTGGTGGTCCGGGTCGTCCGCGAGCCGTGCTCCGCACTCGGAGCACAGGCCCGGGCAGTCGTCCTGGCACACCGGCTGCATCGGCAGTGCGAGCACCACCGCATCACGCAGCACGGGTTCGAGGTCGAACAGGCCGTCCTCGATGAAGTACCTGTCCTCGTCGTCCTCGGCGTCGTCGCCCGGTTCCGCGATCACGCGGCCCCGGTCGTCGGCGTCAGGGTACGAGAACAGCTCCTGGAAGTCCGCTTCGAGCTCCAGCTCGACCGGCTCCAGACACCTTACGCACTCCCCCTCGGCCGTTGCACGGGCGGTGCCTGTGACAAGCACCCCTTCCATGACCGACTCGAGGCGGAGGTCGAGTTCCACCGGGGTGCCCTCCGGCACTCCGATGACCCCCTGGATACCGAGATCCCTGGGAGCGTCGATCTCGCGGGTCAGGCGCTGCAGCGCGCCAGGACGCCGACCCAGCTCGTGCGTGTCGAACACGAGGGGGTTGCGGTGGTCGAGGCGGGCGTTGGAGGCCATTCCTGCTTTCGATCTGAGGCTCGGAGGGACGCCGCCCATGGGTGCCCGGGCAGCGGTGATCGCGGGCATAGCGCGACCGAAGAGCCAGGATACTGGACCTTTCGCTCAGCGCCCAATCCGGTGCGGCTACAGTCCCCGCTCCTGCTCGTACGCCCTCAGCTGCTCCGCGCTGATCATGCTCGTGTCGAAGAGGCTGGTCTCGTCGAGGGCGTAGCCCTGCCGGCCCTGCTGCTGGTCCGGCTGCTGCTGGTGCTGGGCCTGGTGCTGCTGCTGGGCCTGCTGGGGGTCGTAGCCGTGGTAGGCGTACGGATCGGCCTGCTGGTAGCCGTACGGGTCCTGCTGCGGGGCGTACTCCGGCTGCTGCGGGAAGCCCGCGTACGGGTCCGACTGCTGCTGGTGCGGGTAGTCGTAGGCGGGCTGCGGGTCGTACGACGGCCTGGCCGGCTCCGGGCGCTCCTGCTGCCGCTCCGCCGCGCGGTCGCTGTCCGCGAGGGCGGCGAGGTCGGCGAGGTAGTCGGCGTCGCTGGAGTGCTGGAAGGTCGTGGTGTCGTCGGCGAGGGCGCCGAGGTCGTCGGTGGCGATCCGGCCGTGCAGCTTCTGCCGGCCCCGGCCGACGGCCTCCAGGGTCTTGGCGAGGACCGCCTCGAAGGCGCCGAGCTTGGCGTCGACGTACTGGTCGGCGTTCTGGCGCAGGGTCTGCGGGTCGTGGCTGCGCTCGGGGGCGTCCTCGTCCTCGTAGCCGTTCTCGTCCAGACCGGGTCCGGTGCCCAGCAGCTTCTCGCGGCCGCGGCCGACCGAGCCGAGGGTCTTGGTGAGGACGACCTCGAAGTTGGCGAGCTTGGAGTCGACGTAGTCGTCGGCCTCGGCACGGATCTCCTCGGCCTCCTTGCGGGCCTCGGCGAGGATCCGGTCGGCCTCCGCCCGGGAGCGGCGGGCGATCTCGGTGTCGGAGATCAGCGAACCGCGCTCGGCGTGCGCGTTCTCGATGATCCGCTCGGCCTCCAGGCGGGCCTGCTCGACCATCTGCTCCCGGTCGCCGATCAGCACCTGCGCCTGGGCGAGGGAGCCGGGCAGCGCCTGGCGCAGCTCTTCGAGCATCGCGAGCAGCTCGGCGCGGTTGACCACGCACGACGCCGACATGGGCATGGACCGGGCGCCGGAGACCGCGGAGACGACCTCGTCGAGCTTCTTCTGCACGTCCACCTGTGCTCGCCACTCTCTACAGCCGGGTTGGAGACGGACGGGACGACTGTAGCCCCATCAGTCCTTGCGCAGGCGCTCGTTCAGGGCCTCCAGCACGGGGGCGGGCACCAGGTGGGAGACGTCGCCGCCCCAGGCCGCGACCTCCTTGACGAGGGAGGAGGAGAGGAAGCTGTAGGTGGGGTTGGTGGGCACGAACAGCGTTTCGACGCCGGTGAGGCCGTTGTTCATCTGCGCCATCTGCAGTTCGTAGTCGAAGTCGCTGACGGCGCGCAGGCCCTTGACGATGGCGGGGATGTCGCGCTGCTTGCAGAAGTCGACGAGGAGGCCGTGGAAGGCCTCGACGCGGACGTTCCCGTACTCGGAGGTGACGTCGCGGATCAGCTCGATCCGCTCCTCGATTTCGAACAGGCCCTTCTTGGACTTGTTGATCATCACCGCGACGTAGACCTCGTCGTACAGACGGGAGGCTCGGGCGATGATGTCGAGATGTCCGTTGGTGATCGGGTCGAACGACCCGGGACAGACGGCGCGGCGCACTTGTGATCCCTCGCTCTCCGGTCCGGTCATCGTGCGTCTTCGCACGTAGAGGCGGCGCGACCGTACCAAAACGTTCCCTCGCCGTAGCGACGGGACCGGATCGCCTCGAAGCCGTCCGGCCAGTGGAATTCACCGCCTCTGGTGCTGCGCTCCACGGTGACGAGCGCTTGCTCAGCGAGCCAGCCCTCCGAGGCGAGTGTGAGGAGAATCTCGCGAAGATCGTCGTCCGTGACGGCGTACGGAGGGTCGAGGAAGACCAGGTCGTACGGCTCGTCCGGGGCGGGCTGCCGGACGATCTGTTCCGCTTTGCCCGCCCTGACCTCGGCGCCGGGGAGGCCGAGGTTGCGCACGTTCTCCCGGACGGTCCGCGCGGCCCGGGCGTCCGCCTCGACCAGCAGGGTGTGGCCCGCGCCCCGGGACAGGGCTTCGAGGCCCACGGCGCCCGAGCCGGCGTAGAGGTCGAGGACCCGTTCGCCGTCCAGGGGGCCGCCGAGCAGGGACTGCCAGGTGGAGAAGAGACCTTCGCGGGCACGGTCTGACGTCGGCCGGGTTCCGGTGCCGGGTGGTACCGAGAGGCGACGGCCTCCGGCCCGGCCGGCGATCACGCGGGTCATCTTCAGTCCTCGTTCGGGGGCGGTTACGGGTTCAGTCTGGCAGGCGGCCGGCCGTGGTGGCTCGCCGGCGATCCCCGGTCGACAGCGGTGGCGCGCGGGCGCCCGGGCCCGCTCGGCGGAGCCGCGCGTCGATACGGTCCCGCCCGCGCGGATGTGGTCCCGTCCGCTCGGCGGAGCCGCGCACCGGTACGGCCCGCGGCCCTTCGGGGCGCCGTGCCTCAGCCCTTCTCCAGGTACTGCTCCCTCTCCTCGTCCAGGAGGGCGTCCAGCGCCGTCCGCAGGCCCGGGAGCCGCTCCAGCTCGGGGTCGGCCGCCACCACCGCCGCCGCTTCCTCCCGCGCCTCCGCGATGACCTCCTCGTCCTCGATCACCGCCAGGACCCGCAGGCTGGAGCGGGCGCCGGACTGGGCCTGCCCGAGGACGTCACCCTCGCGGCGCTGTTCGAGGTCGATGCGGGAGAGTTCGAAGCCGTCGAGGGTGGAGGCGACGGCGGCCAGGCGTGCCCGGGCGGGGGCGGCCTCGGGCATCTCGGTGACCAGGAGGCACAGGCCGGGGGCGGAGCCACGGCCGACCCGGCCGCGCAGCTGGTGCAGCTGCGAGACGCCGAAACGGTCGGCGTCCATGATGACCATGGCCGTGGCGTTGGGGACGTTGACGCCGACCTCGATGACCGTGGTGGCGACCAGGACGTCGGTCTCGCCGGCGGTGAAGCGGCGCATCACGGCGTCCTTGTCGTCCGGGTGCATGCGGCCGTGCAGCACCTCCACCTTCAGGCCCTTCAGCGGGCCGCGGTCCAGATCGCCGGCGACGTCGAGCACGGCCAGCGGGGGCCGTTTCTCGGCCTCGTCCTCGGGGGACCCGGCCTTGCCGGCCTTCTTCGGGTCGTCCTCCTCGTCGCCGATGCGGGGGCAGACCACGTACGCCTGGTGACCGGCTCCGACCTCCTCGCGGACCCGTTCCCACGCGCGGGACAGGAAGTGGGGTTTGTCGGCGGCGGGGACGACGTGCGTGGCGATCGGGGAGCGGCCGGCCGGGAGCTGGTCGAGGACCGAGGTCTCCAGGTCGCCGAAGACCGTCATGGCGACCGTCCGCGGAATGGGGGTGGCCGTCATGACGAGCAGGTGCGGGGACCGCTTCTCCCCCCGGGAGTGCGCCTTGCCGCGCAGGGCGTCGCGCTGCTCCACACCGAAGCGGTGCTGTTCGTCCACCACGACCAGCCCGAGGTCGTGGAACTGGACCTTGTCCTCGATCAGGGCGTGGGTGCCGATGACGACGCCTGCCTCGCCGGTGACCAGGTCGAGCAGGGCCTGGCGGCGGGCGGCCGTGCCCATGGAGCCGGTGAGCAGGACGACCTTGGTGGCGTGCTCGGCGCCGCCCAGCATGCCGCCCTCGGCGAGTTCGCCCATCATCTCGGTGACCGAGCGGTGGTGCTGCTGGGCGAGGACCTCGGTGGGCGCGAGCAGGGCGGCCTGGCCGCCGGCGTCGACCACGGCGAGCATGGCGCGCAGGGCCACCAGGGTCTTGCCCGAGCCGACCTCTCCCTGCAACAGCCGGTGCATCGGGTGGGTGGCGGCCAGGTCGGCGAAGATCTCCTCCGAGACCTTCCGCTGGCCCTCGGTGAGGGTGAAGGGCAGCCGGTCGTCGAAGGCCGTGAGCAGGCCGTCCGCGGCGGGGACGCGGGGCACGGCGGGCAGCAGGGCGTCGGTGTGCCGGCGGCGGGCCAGGGCGACCTGGAGGACGAAGGCCTCGTCCCACTTCAGGCGGGCGCGGGCGTCGGCGATGTCCGCCTTGGTGTGCGGGCGGTGGATCTTGAGCAGGGCTTCGGGCAGCGGCAGCAGGCCGCGGCCGGCGCGCAGGGAGTCCGGGAGCGGGTCGAGGGCCTCCTGGGCGCTGGGCAGGACCGTCTGCACCGCCTTGCCGATCTTCCAGGACTCCAGTTTGGCGGTGGCCGGGTAGATGGGAATCAGCGCTCCGGCCCAGGTCTCGATCGCCTCCTCGCCGTCACCTTTGAGCAACTCATAGGCCGGGTGGGCGAGTTGGAGGCGGCGGTTGAAGACGGAGACCTTGCCCGCGAACATCGCGCGAGTGCCCGGCAGCAGCTCCTTGTGCGGTTTGTGCACGCCGTTGCCGAAGAAGACCAGCTGGAGCCGGCCGCTGCCGTCGGTGATGGTGACCTCGAGGCGCTGGCCCTTGCCGCGGGGGGCCTTGGCCGAGGCGAAGGAGTGCAGGCGGGCGTCGGCGACCTGGGCGACCACCGTGACGTGCTCGTCCATGGGGAGGTCGGCGAGGTGGGTGAGCTGGCCGCGCTCCTCGTACCGGCGCGGGTAGTGGTGCAGCAGGTCGCCGACGGTGTGCAGGCCGAGGTGCTCGGCCATCACCTTCGCGGTGGCGGGGCCGAGCACCTTCTTGAGCGGTTCTTGCAGTGCGGGCACGGGATCCATTGCACACCACGGCACTGACAATGCCGTAGACGCCACCGCGCGCCGTCCGTGCGGGGCCCGGTAAACATCGGGGAAACCCCTGGTCAGACCGGCTGTTCCGGCCTAGGATGACGCGCTCCGGCCATCCTTCGCGGTCACCGCCCCGACGGGACCGCCCGACCCCGCGCCGCACGCACTCCCCCCTCCGGCGCAGTGACGATGGACTCCCAGACCTCCCAGGCACCCCCGCCATCCCAGTCACCCCACCCACCTCACAGCTTCCAGGTCGACCTGCGCGGTCTGGTGGACCTGCTCTCCCATCATCTCTACTCGAGCCCCAAGGTCTACCTGCGCGAACTGCTGCAGAACGCCGTGGACGCCGTCACCGCCCGCCGGGACGCCGAACCGGACGCCCCGGCCCGCATCCGGCTGTACGCGGCGGACGGCGGACTGCGCGTGGAGGACACCGGTGTCGGGCTCACCGAGCCGGACGTGCACAGCCTGCTCGCGACCATCGGCCGCAGCTCCAAGCGGGCCGAGAGCCTGCACGAGGCCCGGACGGACTTCCTCGGCCAGTTCGGCATCGGGCTGCTGGCCTGCTTCGTGGTCGCCGAGCGGATCCGCGTGGTCAGCCGCAGCGCCCTGACCCCCGGGGCGCCGCCGGTGGAGTGGACGGCCCGCGACGACGGCTCGTACACCGTGCGCACCCTGCCCGACGCCGAGCGGCCCGAGCCGGGCACGACCGTGTACCTGACGGCGCGGGCCGGCGCGGCCGAGTGGCTGGCACCCGAGCGGGTCCGCGCCCTGGCCCGGGACTTCGGCTCGCTGCTCCCCCACGACGTCCGGATCGGCGACGAGCCGGTCACCGACCTGCCCGCCCCCTGGGACCGCGCCCACCCGAGTCCCGCCGGCCGCCGGGTGGCGCTGGCCCGGCACTGCCACGAGGTGTTCGGCTTCACCCCGCTGGACTCCATCGATCTGGACGTGCCGCTGGCCGGCATCCGCGGGGTGGCGTACGTGCTGCCGGCGGCGGTCAGCCCCGCCCAGCGGGCCGGCCACCGGGTGTACCTGAAGGGCATGCTGCTCACCGAGCGGGCCGAACAGCTGCTGCCGGAGTGGGCGTTCTTCGTGCGCTGCGTCCTGGACACCGACAGCCTGCGGCCCACCGCCTCGCGCGAGGCGCTGTACGAGGACGAGACGCTCGCCGCCGTGCGGGACGCGCTCGGGACGCGCATCCGGTCCTGGCTGACCGGGCTCGCCGGCGGCGACCCGGAGCGGCTGTCGTCCTTCCTCGCCGTGCACCACCTGGGCGTGAAGTCGCTGGCCCGGCACGACGCGGAGATGCTGCGCACGATGCTGCCGTGGCTGCCGTTCGAGACGACCGACGGCCGGCTGTCCCTGGAGGAGTTCGCGCGGCGGCACCCGGTGGTGCACTTCACGCGGACCGTCGAGGAGTACCGGCAGGTCGCGCCGATCGCCGCGGCACAGGGCGTCGGCGTGGTCAACGGCGGCTACACCTACGACAGCGAGCTGGTCGAGGCGCTGCCGCGGGTGCGGCCGGGGACGGTGGTCGCCGAGCTGGACGCGGACACCGTGACCGCGCACCTGGACGCGGCCGACCCGGCCGAGGAGCTGGCGCTGACCGGTTTCCTGGCCGCCGCGCGCGCGACGCTCGATCCCCTGGGCTGCGACGTGGTCCTGCGGGCCTTCCACCCGCTGTCCGTACCCGCGCTGCACCTGGACGACCGGGCCGCCCGGCACGAGCAGGCCCGCGCGGCGGCCGAGGAGCAGGCCGACGGCCTGTGGGCGGGCATCCTGGGCTCGCTGCGCGGCAGCGCCCCGCGCGCGCGTCTGGTGCTCAACCACCTCAACCCGCTGGTCCGGCGCATCGGTTCGCTCGGGGACCCGGAGCTGATCGGCACCGCCACCGAGGCGCTGTACGGGCAGGCCCTGCTGAGGGCGCAGCGCCCGCTGCGGCCGGCCGACTCGGCGCTGCTGAACCGGGCGTTCATCGGGCTGCTCGCCTGGGCGACCCACGGGGAGGGGGACGGGCGATGAGCGGGATCACCGACATCGACGCGCTGCGCCGGGCGCTGGCGGAGAACGCCGAGGAACCGGAGGGGCCGGCCCGCAACGCGCGCGCGGAGCAGCTGCTCGCCGAGGCCGAGAAACTGGACGTCCCGCTCGCCGTGATCGAGGCGCTCGGGCACCAGCTGAAGGTCTACAACTACAGCTCCGAGAAGGACAAGATGTTCGTCCCGTTCGCGCGGTTGCTGCGCCTGTGGGACGAGCGGCCGGAGGACTTCGACGCGTTCGAGGCGCACTCGCTGCACTGGGTCTTCAAGTGGATGTCGGCGGGCATGCTGGACCAGCCGCACATCCCGCTCGCCTCGATCGAGAAGTGGCTCGGCGAGATGGAACACCGCTACCGGCTCGCCGGGTACTCGCAGCGGGCGGTGCGCGCTGCCGAGCTGAGCGTGGCCGCGCACATCGGGGACCTCCCGCGCGCGGAACGGGCGTACGCGGCGTGGCTGGCCGCCGACCGGGACCGGATGGCCGACTGCCACGCCTGCGAGCTGCACGCGCAGGGCAGCTGGCTGGTGCGGTGCGGCCGGGACGCCGAGGCCCTCCAGCTGTGGCGGCCGGTCCTGGACGGCGAGTTCGCCTGCGCCCACGAACCCCACACCGTCCTCGCCTCCTCGCTGGCCCCGCTGCTCCGCCTCGGCCGCACCGAGGAGGCGCGGGCCCACCATCTGCGCGGTGTCCGGCTGGTGCGGTCCATGGAGAGCATGCGGGGCGCGTACGCCGACCACGTGGAGTTCTGCGCGCTGACCGGGAACGAGGCGCGCGGTCTGGAGCTGCTGGCCGAGCGGCCGGCGTACTTCACGGACACCGGACACCCGCGCAGCCGGCTGGACTTCCTGGCCGCGGTGGCCCTGCTCATGGACCGGCTGACCGGACTGGGCCTGGGCGGCCGGCGGGTGCCGGGGCCGGCCGGACGGAACTGGACAGCGCGGGAACTGGCCGCACACGCGCGCGCGGAGGCCACGGACCTGGCCGGGCGGTTCGACCGCCGCAACGGCACCCCCGCGGTGGGCGACCGGATCCGCGCGCGGATGGACCAGCCCCCGCGGACGGAGCGGCTGCCGCTGGGCGTGCGTACGGCGGGTCCGGCGCCGGCGACCGCGCCCTCGCCCCCGTCCCCGTCCCAGGAGGACCCCGGCGAGCCCGGCGTGGCCGCCCTGCTCGACGAGGCGCGGCGGCTGTCGGACACGCTGCGGCCGCACGCCCTGGAGGCATGGGCCGCCGTCGCCCGGGCCGCACCGGACGGCACCGGTCTCGACCCGCGCGCCCGCGCGGAACTCGCCGACCACGAGGCGATGGCGGCAGGCCCCGAGGGACTGCCCCTGTTCGACCGGGCGGCGGCACTGTACGCGCAGGCGGGCGATCCCGGGGAGGCGCTGGCCGCACGCGCGCGTGCGGCGTACGTCCGCGCGCTGGCAGGGGAGGTGGAGCCGGCCCTCGCCGCGGTCACCGGCCTGTACGACGAGGTGCTCGCGCTGTACGCCGACGAGGGCACCGGGGTGCGGCAGACCGCGGCGGTGGTGATGAGCCGGGCGCGGATCCTGATGCGGCGGGTGCACGAGGCCGTCGGCCGCGGCGCCGAGCGGGAGGCCGGGCAGGCCGTCGCGGACGCCGAGGCGGCCGTACGGGAGGTGCTGGCACTCGTCGACGGGAGCGGCGGGAGCGGCAGGAGCGACGGCAGCGGCGGGGACGACGTGCGGCCGGCGGCACGGGCCGCCGAGGCGCGGGGGATGCTCGCCGAACTCGCCGGGCTCACCGGGGACGCGGAGCGGGCGGCGGAGCTGTTCCGGCGGGCCGCCGACGGGTACGTGACCGCGGGGCTGCCGTGGTTCGCCGTGGAGTACGAGGCGCAGGTGGCCGCCCTGGCCCACCAGGCCGGTGACCCGGCCGGGGCGGAGCGGGCGCTGCGGGCGGCCCTGGAGCACGGCCGGCCGTACGTCGAGCCGGTCGGGCGGGCCCAGCTGCACCTCCAGCTCGCCGAGGTGCTCGGTGGCCGGGACGCGCCCGCCGAGGCGGCCGAGCACGCGCTGCAGGCCGCGCACTGGGCCGACGAGGCCGGCGAGAGCGGCACGCTGGGCGCCTGGGCGCGGCAGC
>NZ_BNBF01000006.1:134903-135190 GCF_014654935.1 Streptomyces capoamus | reverse complement strand
AGCTGGGCGGCTTCCTGCTGCGCCGGGGCCGGTACGCGGAGGCCGCCGAGGTGCTGGAGTCCGCGCTGGCCGACCTGGACGCCGAGACGCACGGCGACGCGCTGGTGGTGCAGGCCCGCTGGTGGCTCGGGGACTGCCTGGGCGAGCTGGGCGAGCACCGGGCCGCCGCCGAACAGCGGCTCCGGGCGGCCGACCTGGCCCGGCACTGGCCCGAGCAGCAGGACCACGCCACCCTCGCCCACCTCGCGGCCGAGTCGCTGGGCAGCGCGGGGCTGGACGAGGAGGCG
>NZ_BNBF01000006.1:115978-134849 GCF_014654935.1 Streptomyces capoamus | reverse complement strand
GACCGGGCCTACGCGCGCGCGGGTGACCTGTGGCGGGCGCTCGGGAACGCGCCGTTCCTGGTCCGCTCGCTGCGCGCCCGGGCCTGGCTGGCGCTGGGCGGGGAGGCGGGGGCGGCGCACGCCCGTGCGCTGATGGCGGAGGCGGTCCGCGAGTGCGAGGCGGCGCTGGCGACGGCGGACGGGGCGGACCGGGAGGAGCTGGCCGTGGAACTCGGCGGCACCCGCAAGCAGTTCGCGGAGCTGCTCGCCCGCTCGGCGTCCGAGGAGGCCGAGGACGCGGCGATCCGGGCCGTGTTCGAGGCGGCGCTGGAACAGATGAGCCGGGCGGTGGCGGTGTTCGCCGGGCTCGGCGACGCCGGGCTGCACAGCCGTACCGGCGCCGAACTGGGCGCGGGCTGGCTGGAGGCGGACCTCGGCCGCCCGGCCCGGGCGGCGGCACGCGCGCGTGCGGTCCTCGCGGCCTACGAGGGTGCCGACGGCACCGACGACACCGTCCGGGCCCGCCGGGAGGAGGCGGCCCAGATGCTGGAGGCGGCCCGGGAGGGAACGGCACCGGACCAGCCGGAACGGAGCTGACGCCCCCGGCCCCGCACCGGCTCGGCCCCGCCATGCCGAGCCGGAGGCGCCGGGCCGCCAGGCGGGTCGGGTGGCTCGGGCAGGTCGGGTGGCTCGGGTGGGTCGGGCAGGTCGGACGGGTCGGGCGGGTCACTCCACGCCGATGAGGAGCAGGGTGCCCTGGCGGCCGCCGCGGTACGCCGTCGTGTCCACGGCCAGGTAGGCCTCGCGTACGTGGGTCTCCAGGTGTGCGGCGACGGTCTGCGGCGCCTCGTCGCCCACGACGAGCGTGACCAGCTCGCCGCCGGCCTGGAGCATGCGGTCCAGCAGGGTGCGGGCGGTGGCGGTGACGTCCGTCCCGATCACCGCCACGTCCCCGTCGATCAGGCCGAGCACGTCCCCGGCCTGGCAGACGCCGGCCGACGTCCACGACTCGTGCTCGGCGACGACGACCTCGGCGTACCGGGTGGCGCCCGCCGCCGAGGTCATCTGGACGACGTCCTCGTCGAACCGGCGCTCCGGCTCGTGCACCGCGAGCGCGGCGATGCCCTGGACCGCCGAGCGGGTCGGGATCAGGGCCACCCGGACACCCTCGGCACGGGCCTGCTCGGCCGCGGCGGCGGCCGTGTGGCGCAGCTCTGCGTCGTTGGGCAGCAGGACGACCTCGCGCGCGTGGGCGCGCCGTACCGCCTGGACCAGTTCCCCGCTGGCGGGCGGCTCCCCGGGGCGTGCGAGCACGGTGGTCGCGCCCGCCTCGGCGTACAGCCCGGCCAGCCCCTCGCCCGGTACGACGGCGACGACCGCGCGCTGGGCCCGCGCGCGCGGCGGACGCTCCCGGCCGGTGTGCACGTCGCCGAGCCCGAAGTGGGTGATCCGGATCCGGTAGGGCCGCCCGGCCTCCACACCGGCCTCCACGGCGGCGCCGGCGTCGTCGACGTGCACGTGGACGTTCCACAGGCCGTCGCCGCCGACCACCACCAGGGAGTCCCCGAGGGCGTCGAGCCGCGCGCGCAGCCGGGACACGGCCGCGTCGTCGGCCTCCAGCAGGTAGATCACTTCGAACGCGGGCCCGTCGGCCCCCTCCGCGCACGGGACGCCTTCGGGGCCGTCCTGCGCGGCCTCCTCGGCCGCTGCGTGCGCGGGCCCGTCGGAACCGTCCCCCGCCGTCCGCGGGAGAGCACCTGCCGGGGCCCGCGGGATCTCGCGGACCGCCTCCCCGGTGCACGCCTCCACCAGCGCGCCCAGCACCGCCACCAGTCCCCGGCCGCCGGCGTCGACCACGCCGGCCCGGCCCAGCACGGCCAGCTGGCCCGGGGTCGCCGCCAGGGCCGTCCGCGCGCCCTCGTAGGCGGCCCGCGCGACCGTCCCGCAGTCGCCCTCGGCCCCCTCGGCGGCGTCGGCGGCGGCCGAGGCGACCGTCAGCACCGTGCCCTCGACGGGGTGGGCGACGGCCCGCCGGGCGGAGTCGGCGGCCCGGCGCAGGGCCAGCCGCAGCGCAGGGCCGTCGGTGTGAGGGGCGTCACCGGCCTCCGCGAGGACCTGTGCCATCCCGCGCAGCAGCTGCGCGAGGATGGTCCCGGAGTTGCCCCGGGCCCCGATGAGCGCGCCGTGGGCCATGGCCCGCACGGCGTCCGCCAGGGCGGGCTCGGCGCGGCCGGTCTCGTACCCGGCGAACACCGCCTCCACGGCCGTCGCCGCGGATTCCAGGGTCAGGTAGAGGTTGGTCCCGGTGTCGCCGTCGGCCACCGGGTAGACGTTGATGGCGTCGATCTCCTCACGGGCCCGCCCCAGGGCCCGCAGCGCCAGACCGCACCAGGTGCGTACCGCGAGAGCATCGAGGAATGTCTGCGGCACCTGCGCCACCTGCGCCTCCCTGAACCGGCCGGACGTGGACGCAGCGTAGACCCCGGACCGGTGGATTCCGGAAGAGGGCCGGGGGCGGGGCCCTGAGCTGCCATGGTAGTTTCGCTGTACGGACGCAGTCGTTGTATGCTGCTCCGGTTGCCCGATCCTGATCGGGCCATTCCCCCTGGCAGCGCCACTCAGATTCAGGTCTTAGGATCTCTATCCCGGCATGCCGGGATCAACCGTAAGTGCATCTGAAGTCTTTGGAGTGACCCGTGGCTGCCAACTGCGACGTCTGCGGCAAGGGGCCGGGCTTCGGCAACAACATCTCGCACTCGCACCGCCGTACGTCCCGCCGCTGGAACCCGAACATCCAGCGTGTGCGTACCGTGGTCGGCGGGACGCCGAAGCGCGTGAACGCTTGCACCTCGTGCATCAAGGCCGGCAAGGTCTCGCGCTGACGCTACAGCTGAGCGCGCGGCCACTGCCTGGTTCGCTGCACGAAGCCGGTCCACCCTCTGGGTGGGCCGGCTTTTTGCCGTGCCACTGAGCCGTACCTGCCACAATCCACGGAATGCGCTTCGGCATCCTGGGCCCGACACAGATCCGCACCGACGACGGCACCCCCGTCGACCCCGGCGGCCCCCGGCCCCGCGCCCTGCTCACCCTGCTGCTGCTCGACGCCGGCCGCCCGGTCTCCGTGGAGCGCCTCCTGGACGGCCTCTACGGCGCCGAACCGCCCTCCGGAGCCCTGGGTGCGCTCCAGTCGCAGATCTCCCGCCTGCGCCGCCGGCTCGCGCCGCACGCCCGGGTCGAAGCCGTTCCCGCCGGCTATACCCTCACCGTCGACCCGGACGCGGTCGACACCCACCGTTTCGCGCGCCTGGCCGCCGAGGGCCGTACGGCGCTGGCGGCCGGCGACCACCCGCGCGCGGCGGCCCTGCTGCGGGACGCCCTCGCGCTGTGGCGCGGTCCCGCGCTGCCCGGACTGCCGGACGCGCACGCCGACCGGGCCCGGCTGGACGAGCAGCGGCTGGCCGCCGTACGGGACCGGATCGAGGCCGAGCTGGGCACCGGGGGCGGGCCGGAGCTGGTGCCCGAGCTGCGGGAGCTGCTGCGCGAGCGGCCGTTGGACGAGCGGCTGTACGGGCAGCTGATGCGGGCCCTGCACGCGGCCGGGCGGCCCGCGGAGGCGCTCGCGGTGTTCGAGGAGGCCCGGCGCACGCTCGCCGACGAGCTGGGCGCCGATCCGTCGGCCGAGCTGTCCGCGCTCCACGTCCGGCTGCTCCGGGACGGCACCGGTGCACCGGCCCGGCCCCGGCTCCCGGCCCAGCTCACCCGCTTCGTGGGCCGCGAGGCGGAGCTGGCCCGGATCGGCCGGGCACTGGCCGGGTCCCGGCTGGTGACGCTGACCGGCCCCGGGGGCGTGGGCAAGACCCGGCTCGCGCTGGAGGCGGCCCGGGCCCGCACCGGTACGGAGGGCTGTCTGGTCGAGCTGGCGCCGCTCGCCGACGGCGGCCTGATCCCGTCCGCCGTGCTGGCGGCGCTCGGCGTGCGGGACGGGTTCCGCAGCCCGGCCACGGACGCCCTGGACCGGCTGCTGGCCGTGCTGGCGGACCGTGAGGTGCTGCTGGTGCTCGACAACTGCGAGCACCTCGTCGACGCCGCCGCGCGGACGGCCGCGCTGCTCCTGGGCGCCTGTCCGGGGGTGCGGGTGCTGGCGACCAGCCGGGAGTCGCTGGGCGTCACCGGCGAGGTGCTGGTGCCGGTGCCACCGCTGCCCGAGGAGCCGGCCGTACGGCTGCTGCTGGACCGGGCGCGGGCGGTACGGCCCGATTTCGACGGCCACGCGCGCGTACCGGAGATCTGCCGGACGCTGGACGGACTGCCGCTGGCGATCGAGCTGGCCGCGGCCCGGCTGCGCACGCTCTCCGTGGACGAGCTGGCGGACCGGCTGCACGACCGGTTCCGGGTGCTCGCGCGCGGGGACCGCGTCAAGGCGCCCCGGCACCGCACCCTGCGCGCGGTGGTGGAGTGGAGCTGGGAGCTGCTGGACGCCGGGGAACGGGACCTGGCGGGCAGGCTGACCGTCTTCGCGGGCGGTGCGACGCTGGACGCCGTCGCCGCCGTGTGCGGGGTGCCGTACCCGGAGGACCTGCTGGCGTCCCTGGTGGAGAAGTCCTTCGTGGAGGTCGCCGACGGCCGTTACCGCTTGCTGGAGACCATCCGCGCCTTCGCGGCGGAGTCGCTCACCGGCCGCCGGCAGCCGAGCCCCCCGGACCTGCACGCGGCGCACGCCGCCCACTTCCTGCGGCTGGCCGAGGAGGCGGAGCCGTTGCTGCGCGGCGCGGACCAGGTGCGGTGGCTGCGCCGGCTGGCGGACGAACAGGGGAATCTGGACGCGGCGCTGCGGTACCTGACGCGGACGGAACCGCGGGACGCGCTGCGGCTGACGGCCGCGCTGACCTGGTACCGGCGGCTGCGCGGACTGCACGCGGACCGTGTGCCGGGCGCCCGGGCACTGCTCGCGGCGGTCGGCGCCGGGCCGCCGCCCGGGCTCGCCGAGGAGTACGCGCTGTGCCTGATGAACGCCGTCTCCGGGCGGGGCGACGACCCGGAGGACGCCGGTCTGATCGCACGCGTGGCCGCGCTCATGCCCTCGCTCGACCGTCCGCTGCGGCTGCCGTTCACGGTGATCCTCTGGTCCCTCACGGGCGGCCCCCAGCTGAGCGTGGACGAGCGTGTGCGGGTGCAGCTGGGCGAGGACCCGTGGGGGCGGGCCCTGCTGGACGTGGGCCTTGCCTACCAGGCGCTGTTCGCGGGGCGGGCCGCCGACGCGGAGGCCGGCTTCACGCGCGCGTGGGAGGGTTTCCGGGCCACGGGCGACCGCTGGGGCATGGCCAACTGCCTCGATCCGCTCGCCGGTTTCGCGTACGGCCGCGGCGCGTACCCGCGGGCGCTGGCCCTGCTGGACGAGGGCCTGGTCCACGTCCGGGAGCTGGACGCGCCGGAGGAGACCGCCGACCTGCTGCGGACGCGGGCGGTGGTGCTGCTGGCCCAGGGGGCGCCGGAGGAGGCCGCCGCGCACTTCACGCACTCCGGGGAGCTGGCCCGTTCCGCCGGGGCGGGCGACAAGGTGGCCGGTGCGCTGCGCGGGCTCGGGGACGTGTCCCGGCTGGCCGGGGACACGGCACGCGCGCGCGTGCACTACGAGAGCGCCCTGGAGGCGTGTGCGGCCACCTGGTTCAGCGTCGGCGAGACGGTGCGGATCCTGGTCGGGCTGGGCCGTACGGCCGCCGCCGAGGGCGACCTGGACGCCGCCCGGGACTGGCTCGCGCAGGCCCGCGCGCAGGCCCTGGAGTCGCCCGACGCGCTCCTGCTCGCCGATCTCGCCGACGCCCTCGCGGCCCTCGCACCGCGCCCGGAGCGGGCGGCCGAACTCCTGGGCGCCGCCGCCGGCCTGCGCGGCGCGCCCCTGCCCGGCGACCCGGACGTCGCCCGGACGACGGAGCACACGCGCGCGTGCCTGTCCGCGGAGGCCTACGCCACTGCCTACGAGCGGGGCCGCGGCCTGCGGTCGGCGGTGGTCAGCGAACGGTAGGCGCGCGGTAAGCGCGGCCCCGGACAGTGGCCGGCATGACGAAGACACACCACCTCGGCCACCTGTCCGTCCTGATCTCCGGCGCCAGCGTCGCCGGGCCCGCCCTCGCCCTGAACCTGGCCCGCCGGGGCGCCCGGGTCACGGTCGTCGAGAAGGCGCCCGCCCTGCGCGCCGGCGGCTTCGCCGTCGACTTCCGGGGCCACGTGCACCGCAGGGTGCTCACCGCGATGGGCATCTGGGACGAGGTCCACGCCCGTCAGACGTACATGGGCGCGCAGAGCGTCGTCGCCGCCGACGGCACCCCGCGCGTGGAGCTGCCCACGGAGATGATGAGCGGCGACGTGGAGATCTTCCGCGGCGACCTGGCCCAGCTCATGTACGAACGCACGAAGGACTCGGTGGAGTACGTGTTCGGCGACTCCGTCACGACGCTGACCGACACCGCGGGGGGCGTCGAAGTCGCGTTCGAGCGGGGCGCGCCCCGCCGCTTCGACCTGGTCGTCGGCGCCGACGGCCTGCACTCGAACACCCGTCGCCTGGTCTTCGGCGAGGAGTCCCGGCATCTGCGCTTCCTGGGCCACTACGTGGCCGGCTTCACCGTTCCCAACCACCTGGGCCTGGACCGCACCGGCCGCCTCTACAGCGAGCCCGGCCGCTGTGTGGGCCTCAGCAACTACGACGGTGATCCGGAGCGGGCCGGCGCGCTGCTGGTGTTCCGCTCCGAGCGGCTGGCCTACGACCGCCGGGACGTCGCGGCGCAGAAGCGGATCCTCGCCGAGCGGTTCGCCGGGATGGGCTGGGAGACGCCGGCCGTGCTCGCGGGCCTTGCGGAGACGGACGACCTGTACTTCGACGCCATCGCGCAGATCCACGTCGAACGCCTCACCCGGGGGCGGGTGGCGCTGCTCGGGGACGCCGGGTACGGGGCGACGATGGGCGGCATGGGCACGGGCGTGGCGATCGTCGGCGCCTACGTCCTCGCCGGTGAGCTGGCCCTGGCGGGCGGCGACCACCGGGTCGCGCTGGCCGCCTACGAGCACCGGATCCGGGACTTCGCCAAGGGCTGCCAGAAGGTTTCCGGGAACGCGGGGCCGTTCTTCGCCCCGCCCACCGAGCGGCGCATCCGCAGCCGGGACCGGATGTACCGGCTGCTCGCGTCGAGGCCGCTGGCCGGGTTCTTCAAGCGGCTGACGGAGAAGGCGGCGACCGCCATCGAGTTGCCGGAGTATCCCGCCTGAGCCCTCAGCGGGCGTCCCGCCGCAGCGCCCACCCGTGGTCCACGGGCCCGATCCCGGCACCGAGGGCGAACCCGGCGGCGATCGCCCCGGTGACGTACTCCTTGGCCGCGGTGACCGCCTCCGGCACGGTCCGCCCCCGGGCCAGGCCGCAGGCGATCGCCGAGGCGAGGGTGCAGCCGGTGCCGTGGGTGTGCCGGTTGTCGTGGCGGGGGGCCCACAGACGGTGTTCCTCGGAGCCGTCGGTGAGCAGGTCCACGGCGTCGCCCGTGAGGTGTCCGCCCTTGATCAGCACCCATCGCGGCCCGAACTCCAGCACGGCCCCGGCGGCCCGCCGCAGGTCGTCCGCGGAGCGGACCCGGACGCCGGTGAGTTGGGCGACCTCGTCGAGGTTCGGGGTGGCCACGGTCGCCACCGGCAGCAGCTTCGTGCGTACGGAGTCCAGGGCGGAGGCGGCCAGCAGCGGGTCGCCGTGCTTGGAGACGCCGACCGGGTCCACGACGGCCGGCGCGTCCGAGCCGGAGAGCAACTCGGCGACCGCCTCGACCAGTTCGGCGGAGGCCAGCATGCCGGTCTTCACCGCCTGGACGCCGATGTCGTCCACGACGCTGCGGTACTGGGCCCGGACCGCCGCCACGGGCAGCTCCCAGGCGCCCTGGACGCCCGTGGAGTTCTGCGCGGTCACCGCGGTGAGCACGCTCATGCCGTGCACGCCGAGCGCGAGCATCGTCTTCAGGTCGGCCTGGACGCCGGCGCCGCCGCCGGAGTCCGAGCCGGCCACGGTGAGCACCCGGGGGATCACGACTCGATGTCCCCGAAGTGGTCCCAGCCGCCCTTGCTGGTCCAGGGCGCGCCGTCGACGGTGACCTGGGGCAGCGCGGAGGGGTTGAGGACCTCGCCGATGACCTTCCAGCGGGCCGGGAGCTTGGCGTCCGGCGGGAAGGTCGCCACGATCGCGTGGTCCTCTCCCCCGGTCAGCACCCACTGCAGCGGGTCCACGCCGACGGCCTGGCCGATGTCGTTCATCTGCGTCGGGATGTCGATGGCGCCGGAGCGGATGTCGATGCGGACCTTGCTGGCCTCGGCGATGTGCCCGAGGTCGGCGATCAGGCCGTCGCTGACGTCGCACATCGCGGTGGCGCCGAGCGCGGCGGCGGCCGGGCCGGCGTGGTACGGCGGCTCGGGGCGCCGGTGGGCCTCCACGAAGGCGCGCGGCGAGCGGAAGCCGCGGGCGAGCACCGCGTAGCCGGCCGCGGACCAGCCGAGCCAGCCGGTGACGGCCACGAGGTCGCCGGGCTGGGCGCCCGCGCGCGTGACGGGCTCCTGGTTGCGCAGGTCGCCGAGCGCGGTGATCGAGACCATGATCGTGTCGCCGCGTACGACGTCCCCGCCGACCACGGAGGCGCCGGCGACCTGGCACTCGTCGCGCAGGCCGTCCATCAGCTCGGTCGGCCAGGTGACCGGCAGCTCGGCCGGGACGACCAGGCCCAGCAGCAGGGCGGTCGGCACGGCGCCCATCGCGGCGATGTCGGCGAGGTTCTGCGCGGCGGCCTTGCGGCCGACGTCGTAGGCCGTGGACCAGTCGCGGCGGAAGTGCCGGCCCTCCAGCAGGATGTCGGTGCTCGCCACCACCCGGCGGTCGGGGGCGGCGACCACCGCGGCGTCGTCGCCGGGGCCGACCCGGACCGCCGGGGTGGTGGTGAGTCGGGAGGTCAGCTCCCTGATGAGCCCGAACTCACCTAGCTCACCCACTGTGCCCTTCATTGCCTCAAGCCCCTTCCCTGCCGTGCCCTGCCCGGTCGCGCGTCCCCAGTGTCCCCGATACGGTCGAGATGACCGTCAACTCCTGTCGTGCCTGCACCCTGGCGCGCAAGCCCGGTTCCCCCGGGTCTCCCCGCGGGGAGCGGCGACGCGATACCGTGGCGTTCCTTTTCCCCACATGATCCTCGTGGCCGCCCTGGAGGTTCCGTGGTACAGGCGTACATCCTGATCCAGACGGAGGTCGGCAAGGCGTCGACCGTCGCCGAGACGATCGCCAAGATTCCTGGAGTGCTGCAGGCCGAGGACGTGACGGGTCCGTACGACGTCATCGTGCGGGCCCAGGCCGACACCGTGGACGAACTCGGCCGCATGGTGGTCGCCAAGGTCCAGCAGGTGGACGGCATCACGCGCACCCTGACCTGTCCGGTCGTGCATCTGTAGCCCCCGTCTACGCTGGGCCGGTGAACTTCTTCCGTCACCGGCCGCTCGGCCTGCTCGCGCCCGCCCTGCTCGTCCTGGTCGCGGGCTGCTCCACGGCAGACGACAGCGACACCGTGACGGCCCCCACCCCCGACGCGAGGACCGCCCCCTTCTGCCGGGACCTGGACAAGGTGCTGCCGCGCACGGTGGACGGACGGCGCCGCCAGGACCCCGAACCCCGGTCCGCCTACACGGCGGGCTGGGGAAACCCGGCGATCATACTGCGCTGCGGCATCGTCCGGCCGCCGAAGATGGTGGACCCCAAGGTGGCTCTCGGCGAGGACCCGGACGCGGTCGCCGGCGGGGTCAACGGGGTGGAGTGGCTGATGGAGAAGGAGGACGACGGGACGTGGCGGTTCACCACGTCCAAGCGGCGCGCTTACGTGCAGGTGACCCTGCCGAAGAAGCTGTCCGGGCCCGACGACAGCGCCCAGGTGCTGATGGACCTGGCGGCGGCCGTCAAGAAGGCGATCCCCAAGGGGCTCGCCTCCATGCGGTACTGACCCGCGGCGGGCTCAGCGCAGCCCGGTGGAGCGGCGCAGCGCCGCCTGCACCAGGCGGTCGACCAGCTCGGGGTAGGCGATCCCGCTGGCCTCCCACATCTTCGGGTACATCGAGATCGGCGTGAAGCCGGGCATGGTGTTGATCTCGTTGATCACGAACTCGTCGTCCTCGGTGAGGAAGAAGTCCGCGCGGACCAGGCCCTCGCAGGAGGCCGCCTCGAACGCCTCGACCGCGAGCCCCTGCACCTCGGCGGTCTGCTCCGGGGTGAGCGGGGCGGGGACGACGCCGGGCGTGGAGTCGATGTACTTGGCCTCGAAGTCGTAGTACGCGTGCGCGTCCGGCGGCGGGATCTCCGCCGGGACGGAGGCGCGCGGGCCGTCCTCGAACTCCAGGACGCCGCACTCGATCTCACGGCCCCGCAGGGCCGCCTCGATCAGGATCTTCGGGTCGTGGGACTGCGCCTCGGCGATCGCCTCGTCCAGGCCGGACAGGTCGTCGACCTTGGTGATGCCGATGGAGGAGCCGGCGCGCGCGGGCTTCACGAACAGCGGCCAGCCGTGCTCACCCGCGAAGTCGATGATCCGCTTGCGGGCGGCGGACTGGTCCTGCGCCCACTCGCGGGGCCGGATCACCAGGTACGGGCCCACCTTGAGCCCGAAGGAGGTGAACACCCGCTTCATGTACTCCTTGTCCTGGCCGACGGCCGAGGCGAGCACGCCCGAGCCGACGTACGGCACCCCGGACAGCTCCAGCAGACCCTGCAGGGTGCCGTCCTCGCCGTAGGGGCCGTGCAGCACCGGGAACACCACGTCGACCTCGCCCAGCGCCTTGGGCACGGAGCCCGGCTCGCTGTAGACGACCTCGCGGTTCGCGGGGTCGACGGGGAGCACCACGCCGCCCTCGTGCGACTCCGCCAGCTCGGCCACGCTGGGGGTACGGCGGTCGGTGATGGCCATCCGCTCCGGCTCGTCGGCCGTCAGCGCCCAGCGCCCGTCCGAGGTGATGCCGATCGGCAGGACGTCGTACTTGGTCCGGTCGATGGCCTTGAGGACGGCGCCCGCGGTGACCACGGAGATCCCGTGTTCGGAGCTGCGCCCGCCGAACACGACGGCCACGCGCGGCTTGCGCGACGGCTGCTCAGGGCTCTGGGGAAGGTTCTCGGTGCTCATATCGCGTTGAGAGTACCCGGAGGCAGCGGCCAAGTCAGCGCGCGCTCCCCCGCGGTCGCTCAGCGTCGCGCGGACGGTCGCACAGCGTCGCCCGGGCGGCCCGGGAGGGGGCCGCCCGGGGGTGCGGTCAGCGGCGTTCCGGCTTGGCGCTGCGCGCCATCAGCTCCTTGAGCGCGACGACCGGCGACTTGCCCTCGTGCACGATGCTGACGACCGTCTCGGTGATGGGCATGTCGACGCCGTGCCGGCGGGCCAGATCCAGCACCGACTCGCAGGACTTGACGCCCTCGGCGGTCTGCCGGGTGACCGCGATGGTCTCCTCCAGGGTCATGCCCTTGCCCAGGTTGGTGCCGAAGGTGTGGTTCCGGGACAGCGGCGAGGAGCAGGTGGCCACCAGGTCGCCCAGGCCGGCGAGTCCGGAGAAGGTCAGCGGGTCGGCGCCCATGGCCAGGCCGAGCCGGGTGGTCTCGGCGAGGCCGCGCGTGATGAGCGAGCCCTTGGCATTGTCCCCGAGCCCCATGCCGTCGGCGATGCCGACCGCGAGCCCGATGACGTTCTTGACCGCGCCGGCGAGTTCGCAGCCGACCACGTCGGTGTTGGTGTACGGCCGGAAGTACGGCGTGTGGCAGGCGGCCTGGAGCCGCTGGGCGACCCGCTCGTCGGTGCAGGCCACGACGGCGAGGGCGGGCATGCGGGCGGCGATCTCGCGGGCCAGGTTCGGCCCGGTGACGACCGCGATCCGGTCGGCGCCGACCTTGACGACGTCCTCGACGACCTCGCTCATCCGCATGGTGGAGCCCAGCTCGACGCCCTTCATCAGGGAGACCAGGACGGTGTCCGGGGCGAGCAGCGGTGACCATGCGGCGAGGTTGGCGCGCAGGGTCTGGGAGGGGATCGCGAGCACGGTGAAGTCCGCGTCCGCGAGGGCCTCGGCCGCGTCGGCGGTGGCGCGCAGGTTCTCCGGGAGTTCCACGCCGGGCAGGTAGTCGGGGTTGGTCCGGGTGGAGTTGACCGCCTCGGCCAGCTCCGGGCGGCGGGCCCACAGGGTCACGTCGCAGCCGGCGTCGGCGAGGACCATCCCGAAGGCGGTGCCCCACGAACCGGTGCCCATGACGGCCGCCCGCACAGGCTTGCTCACTTGCTCTGCCCTTCCGCTTGCCTGGCCTGCGTCTGCGTCTGCGTCTGCGCCTGCGCCTGGGTGCGGCGGCGCTGCTCGATCCGCTCACGGCGCGGGTCGTACGGCGTCTCGGGCGCCTTCTCGCCGCGGATCTGCTCCAGCTGGCGGGTGATGGCCGCCATGATGACCTCGGTGGCCTCCTTCAGCACCTCCGGGGTCATCTCCTTGCCATAGAAGGCCGAGAGGTCCACGGGCGGGCCCGCCAGTACGCGGTGCGTCTTGCGCGGGAAGAGGCTCGGCTTCTTGGCGTACGGCGGGAGCAGTTCGTTGGCGCCCCACTGGGCGACCGGGATGACCGGGCACTTGGTCTGCAGGGCGACGCGGGCGGCGCCGGTCTTGCCGGTCATGGGCCAGCCGTCCGGGTCGCGGGTGAGGGTGCCCTCGGGGTAGAAGGCCACGCACTCGCCGCGCTCGACGGCGTCGATGGCGGCGCGGAACGCGCTCAGGGCGTCCGTGGACTCGCGGTAGACGGGGATCTGCCCGGTGCCGCGCATGGCGGCCCCGACGAATCCCTTCTTGAAAAGCCCGCTCTTCGCCAGGAATCGCGGGACCCGCCCGGTGTTGTACTGATAGTGCGCGTAAGCGAAGGGGTCCAGGTGAGAATTGTGGTTCACCGCGGTGATAAATCCGCCCTCGGCCGGAATGTGCTCCATTCCACGCCAGTCCCGCTTGATCAGAACCACCAGCGGCGGTTTGCAGATCACCGCGGCGAAGCGGTACCAGAAGCCGATTCTGCGGCGGGACACAAGGACACCTTCCTCTAGGGCTGCCACCCCGGCGGGGGCCGCACAAGTCTGGCCCCGGGCCGCCGGTCTGTCGAGAACACCGTACGCCCCGCACCCCGCGGCGCCGGATGGCCCGGGGGACAATGTGCGGGACGAGAGAGGGACGGTACGCCGGTGCAGTGGACCTTGGTCATCCCCCTGAAACCCCTGACGCGCGCCAAGAGCAGGCTCGCCGACACCGCGGACGACGGGGTGCGTCCGGCGCTGGTGCTGGCGTTCGCGCAGGACACGGTGGCCGCGGCCCTGGCCTGCCCGGCGGTGTCGGATGTGGCGGTCGTCACGGACGACGAGCGGGCCGGCCGGGAGCTGGCGGCGCTGGGCGCGCAGATCGTCCCCGACGCCCCCGGCAGCGGCCTGAACGCCGCCCTGGCGCACGGCGCGGCCGTCGTGCGGGACATCCGCCCCGGCGCCCCGGTCGCGGCCCTGAACGCCGATCTGCCGGCCCTGCGCGCCGCGGAACTGTCCCGGGTGCTGAATGCGGCCGCGGAATTCCCCCGGGCATTTCTGGCGGACGCGGCCGGGGTGGGTACGACTTTGCTGGCGGCAGGCGGCGACCGCGCATTGCGTCCGGCGTTCGGCGCGGATTCCCGTATGCGGCACCGGGCGTCCGGCGCGGCGGAACTCACGCTCGCGGGGGTCGATTCGGTACGGCAGGACGTGGACACCGGGCCGGACCTGCGCGCGGCGCTGGCCCTCGGTGTGGGGCCGTACACGGCGGCGGTCTCGGCGGCCCTGCCGGTGGGTGCCGGACCGGCCGGGGCGGGACCGCGTCCGGCGGTGAGGTGCGGCCCCGGCGGCCGGCGGCCGGAGCCACTACGCTGACGGCCATGCAAGCCACCGCGTTCACCTACGACCCGGAGACCCGCAGCGGGCAGGTGCTCCTCGACGACGGCACCCCGGTGCCGTTCGACCGCGCCGCCTTCGACGCGGGTGACCTCCGGCTGCTGCGTCCCGGGCAGCGCGTGCGGATCGAGACGGAGGGCGGGGGCGACGACGCCCTGCGGATCACCCTCGTCACCCTGCAGACCTTCTGACCCCCTGCACACACCGCGGGCCGGGCTCCCCAGGGGAGTCCGGCCCGGCGCGTGAGTGCCCTGGCGGTCCTACGACGTCGCCTTGCGGGCGGTGGTCTTCTTGGCGGTGGTCTTGCGGGCCGTCGACTTCTTCGCCGGGGCCTTCTTGGCGGTCACCTTCTTCGCCGGGGCCTTCTTCGCCGTGGTGGTCTTCTTGGCGGCGGTCTTCGTCGCGGCGGTCTTGGCGGTCGCCGTGGTGGTCTTCTTCGCGGCGGGCGCCTTCTTCGCCGTGGTCTTCTTGGCGGTCGCCGTGGTGGTCTTCTTCGCGGGCGTCGCCTTCTTGGCCGTGGTGGTCTTCTTGGCCGCACCGGCCGTCTTCTTCGCGGCGGCCTTCTTGCCGGCGGCCTTGGCGATGGTGGGCGGGGGGCCGGACAGGCTGCCCTTGGGCGCCTTCTTCACGGAGACCTCGCCACCGCGCGGCAGCTTCTTCGAGCCGCTCACCAGGTCCTTGAAGCCCTGGCCGGCGCGGAAGCGCGGCACGGAGGTCTTCTTGACCCGAACCCGCTCGCCCGTCTGGGGGTTGCGGGCGTAGCGGGCGGGGCGGTCCACCTTCTCGAAGGACCCGAAGCCGGTGACCGAGACCCGTTCGCCCGCGACGACCGCGCGGACGATGGCGTCCAGGACATGATCGACGGCGTCGGCGGCCTGCTGGCGGCCACCCACCTTGTCGGCAATCGCTTCCACGAGCTGCGCCTTGTTCACGTCTTCCCCTTCGGAGACTTCGCCAGAACGAAAGTGTTCAAGCTTTTTCGCACGTTAGGCAGATATATACCGCAAATCAAACACGAAACGGGCTTATCACCCTTGTGCCGCAACGGACTCGGCCGTCCCGCACGGTTCAGCAGTCCTCTCCGGGGATCCGGCCCTCGTCGAGGTCCGCCGTGAACCGATCGAGCCGCCTTGCCGCGTCGGCGAGATCGTGCTTGGCCGCGGCCGTAATGACCAGCAGCTTCCGGGTCAGCGCCATCCGTACGCCCTCCGGGACTTGCAGTGCGCGCACTTTTGCGTGCGCTTCCTTGAGTTGGTTCGCGACCGCCGCGTAGAGCTGGAGTTGGCCGTCGTGTTCCATGCACAGATTGTGCCATCTGGGGCGAGTTGTCGCCTGCGCAGGGGCAACTGCCGCCTCAAATGGCCTTCCAGGCACTTGCGGTGGACGCGGACACAGCACTCGCGTACCCGGACAACGACCTTTTTAACACGGGCAGTTGGGCTGAGCTGGGCAAAGCCGCAGGGCCGTTCGGGTGCAGACATGGCCGTACCCCCGATCGTGGCGACCGGGGGTACGGCGAGGAGGTCGGGGTGGCCGAAATGCGACCCGGCCAGGGCTCCGGATCAGGCCTGGAGCGTCCGCGGCTTGTGGGCGGGGCGCTCCGCCTCGTACACGGCGATGTCCGCCTCGTTCTGGAGCGTGATGGAGATGTCGTCCAGGCCGTTCAGCAGCCGCCAGCGGGAGTTCTCGTCCAGCTCGAAGGAGGCGGTGACGCCGGCCGCGCGCACCTCACGCGCCTCAAGGTCCACAGTGACCTCAGCAGTGGAATCCTGTTCCGTGAGCTCCCACAGCGCGTCCACGGTCCGCTGCTCCAGCACGACCGTGAGCAGGCCGTTCTTCAGCGAGTTGCCGCGGAAGATGTCGGCGAAGCGGGAGGAGATCACGGCCTTGAAGCCGTAGTTCTGCAGCGCCCAGACGGCGTGCTCGCGGGAGGATCCGGTGCCGAAGTCGGGGCCGGCGACCAGGACGGTCGCCCCCTGCCGCTCGGGGCGGTTGAGAACGAACTCCGGGTCCTTGCGCCAGGCCTCGAACAGGCCGTCCTCGAAGCCGTCCCGGGTGACCTTCTTGAGCCAGTGAGCAGGGATGATCTGGTCGGTGTCGACGTTGCTGCGGCGCAGCGGGACGGCCCGGCCGGTGTGGGTGGTGAAGGCTTCCATGATTTCTCAGACTCCAGCGGGCGCGGGGGCGTCGGTCAGGTCGGCGGGCGAGGCCAGATGGCCCAGGACGGCGGTGGCCGCCGCGACCTGCGGCGACACCAGGTGGGTGCGGCCGCCCTTGCCCTGCCGGCCCTCGAAGTTGCGGTTGGAGGTGGAGGCGGAGCGCTCCCCCGGCGCCAGCTGGTCCGGGTTCATCCCCAGGCACATCGAGCAGCCCGCGTGCCGCCATTCGGCGCCGGCCTCCTTGAAGACCACGTCCAGGCCCTCGGAGACGGCCTGCAGGCCCACGCGCGCGGAGCCCGGGACGACCAGCATCCGTACGCCGTCGGCGACTTTGCGGCCCCGCAGCAGGTCGGCGGCGGCACGCAGGTCCTCGATGCGCCCGTTGGTGCAGGAGCCTACGAAGACGGTGTCCACCTCGATGGAGCGCAGCGGCTGGCCGGCCTCCAACCCCATGTACTCCAGGGCCTTTTCGGCGGCGAAGCGCTCCGAAGCGTCTTCGTACGAAGCCGGGTCGGGGACGTTCGCCGAAAGCGGTGCGCCCTGGCCCGGGTTGGTGCCCCAGGTGACGAACGGCGACAGCTCGGCGGCGTCGATGACCACCTCGGCGTCGAAGACGGCGTCCTCGTCGGTCCTCAGGGTCTTCCAGTACGCGACCGCGGCGTCCCAGTCGGCGCCCTCGGGGGCGTGGGGGCGGCCCTTGAGGTAGGCGAAGGTGGTCTCGTCGGGGGCGATCATGCCCGCGCGGGCGCCGGCCTCGATCGACATGTTGCAGATGGTCATCCGGGCCTCCATCGAGAGCTTCTCGATGGCGGAGCCGCGGTATTCCAGGATGTAGCCCTGGCCGCCGCCGGTGCCGATCTTCGCGATGATCGCCAGGATCAGGTCCTTGGCGGTGACGCCGTCGGGCAGCTCGCCCTCGACCGTGATCGCCATGGTCTTCGGACGGGCCAGAGGCAGCGTCTGGGTGGCCAGCACGTGCTCGACCTGGGAGGTGCCGATGCCGAACGCCAGCGCGCCGAAGGCGCCGTGCGTGGAGGTGTGCGAGTCGCCGCAGACGACGGTGGTGCCGGGCTGGGTCAGGCCCAGCTGCGGGCCGACGACGTGCACGACGCCCTGCTCGACGTCGCCCAGCGGGTGCAGCCGCACCCCGAACTCGGCGCAGTTCTTGCGCAGGGTCTCCAGCTGGGCCCGCGAGACCGGGTCCGCGATGGGCTTGTCGATGTCGAGGGTCGGGGTGTTGTGGTCCTCGGTGGCGATGGTGAGGTCGAGGCGACGCACGGTACGGCCGCTCTTGCGCAGACCGTCGAAGGCCTGGGGGCTGGTCACCTCGTGCAGCAGGTGCAGATCGATGTAGAGGAGGTCGGGCTCGCCCTCGGCGCGCCGGACGACGTGGTCGTCCCAGACCTTCTCCGCGAGTGTCCTACCCATCGCTTTCCCTCCGGCCGGCAAACGTCCACCGACCCAACTAGAGATCTTGGGGAGCGGTGGCTGCCCTTCTCGGGGCCCCCTGGACGTCGTGATTCCGGGCGTCCACCGCCAGGCCCGTCGGTCTGCGGGCCGTTGTCTGATTCCAGGGTGGCGCGTTCCACGGAAAATTGAACTTGCGTTTCACAGAGTGAGACGTGAGTATCGTTGCATGGACAACAGTAGCGGCGTCGGCGTTCTGGACAAGGCGGCCCTCGTCCTGAGCGCTCTGGAGTCCGGTCCGGCCACCCTCGCGGGTCTGGTCGGGGCCACCGGACTGGCTCGACCCACGGCTCACCGCCTGGCCGTGGCCCTGGAACACCACCGCATGGTGGCACGCGACATGCAGGGCCGTTTCATCCTCGGCCCGCGCCTCGCGGAGCTCGCGGCGGCGGCGGGCGAGGACCGCCTGCTCGCGACGGCGGGCCCCGTGCTCACCCACCTCCGTGATGTCACCGGCGAGAGCGCGCAGCTCTACCGTCGCCAGGGCGACATGCGGATCTGCGTGGCCGCGGCGGAACGGCTGTCCGGCCTGCGGGACACCGTCCCGGTCGGCTCCACGCTGACCATGAAGGCCGGCTCCTCGGCGCAGATCCTCATGGCCTGGGAGGAGCCCGAGCGCCTGCACCGGGGCCTGCAGGGCGCCCGCTTCACGGCGACGGCCCTGTCGGGCGTACGGCGGCGCGGCTGGGCCCAGTCCATCGGCGAGCGGGAGCCGGGCGTGGCGTCCGTCTCCGCGCCCGTGCGCGGCCCCTCCAACCGCGTGGTGGCCGCCGTCTCCGTCTCCGGCCCCATCGAGCGCCTGACCCGCCACCCGGGCCGCATGCACGCCCAGGCGGTCATCGACGCGGCGGCCCGCCTGTCGGAGGCCCTGCGCCGCTCGGGCTGAACACACGCGAAGACCGCGCCCGGGGAAGGACCCGCCTCAACGCCGCGGCGGATCCTCCCCGGGAACGCGGGCGACACCGCCCTGCGACGCCCGTTCCCGGTGGCTTGGATCAGCCTCCGAGCCGCGGACGGTACCGCCGCACGGCGGCTCCTTGCCGACCGACCGGACCAGCTTCACGGCCGCGGCACGCTGAACCGCGAGCCCCGACGGACTGGACAGGCCCCCGGCCCCAGCACCGCACCGCCGCACGGCCACCCCGTCCCACGGACCGAATCGCCCCCCGGGGCCGCGCCACCGCAGCGCCTCGCGGCGGCTCCTTGCCGACCGGCCGGACCGGCCTCACGACCGCGGCACGCTGAACCGGGCCCCTCAACGGGCTGAACAGCCTCTGGCCGCGGCACCGT
>NZ_BNBF01000006.1:115719-115936 GCF_014654935.1 Streptomyces capoamus | reverse complement strand
ACCGCCGCACGGCGACCCCGCCCCACGGACCGGATCGACCCCTGCGCCGCAGCGCCGTGCGCGGCTCCTTACCGACCGGCCGGACCGGCCTCACGGCTGCGGCACGCTGAACCACGCCCCGCCGCAGCGCCATGCCGGGGCTCCTTGGCCCACCGACCGGACCAGCTTCACAGCCGCGGCACGCTGAACCGAGCCGCCCAACGGGCCGGACAGGCCC
>NZ_BNBF01000006.1:73330-115672 GCF_014654935.1 Streptomyces capoamus | reverse complement strand
CCGGCCGCAGCCCCGCACCGCCGCACGGCGACCCCGCCCCACGGACCGGATCGACCCCTGCGCCGCAGCGCCGTGCGGTGGCTGCTTTCGGCGAGCCGGGTCGGCGACCGCCACGGAGCCCCGTCCGCGTCCCCTGCCTCCGGCGACGACGCGGCGCCCTCGGCGGCAACAGGACCGCCGCCCGAGCCCCTCGGGCGGTCAGGCGGCTGTGTCGTTCGCCGACCGGTGGGCGAACCGGTCCTTCGCGTACCGGCCGCGCTTCTCCAACGGCACCTGGCCGTGCGCGGCGGCCAGCCCGAATGCCGGCATGTCCCCGTAGACCGCCTCGTACGAGCCCTCGGGCACGACGTACGTCTCGTGCCAGATCCCGACCTCCCCGTGCAGCTTCCCGGCGCGCTCCTTGCGGTTGAGCCGCGCCCAGACCTTGTGGTGGAAGGCGTCGGGCGCGGTCGCGTAGGCGTACAGCTTGTCCTTGGACTCCCAGTACTGCACGACGTAGTACGTGCGCGGCGACGCCGTCAGCAGCACCTTGGCGCGCAGCCCGCGCGCCGGGTCCCGCTCCAGTTCCCGCAGCATGCGGCCCATGGCGAGCAGCACCGGCAGCCACAGGTGGACGGCCCGGAAGCGGTTGATGCGCATGCCGATCAGCAGGACGACGACGTCGCCCTTCGCGTCGGCGGTCGTACGGGTCACCATGACTTCCCCCTCGTCGGCGAGCGGCACTATCCAAGGACCGATGTTTGGATAGTGGCGGTATCCAAGGAGGAGCGCAAGACATGCGGCTTGCCGAACTGAGCGCACGCAGCGGTGTGAGCACCGCCACGATCAAGTACTACCTGCGCGAGGGCCTGTTGCCGCCGGGCCGCCAGGTCAACACGACGACGGCCGAGTACGACGAGGGCCACCTGCGCCGGCTCCGGCTGGTGCGCGCGATGATCCAGGTCGGCGGGCTCCCGGTGGCCACCGTCCGGGAGGTGCTGCGCAACGTCGACGACGAGTCCCTGGGCCGCACGATCCGGCTGGGCGCGGCCCTGTGGGCCCTGCCGCAGGTGCCGGAGCCGGACGAGGACGACGAGTTCGTCCGGGCCGCGCGCCAGGAGGCGGACCGGCTGCTGGAGAGACTGGGCTGGTCGAACGCGAGGCTGCTGACGACGATCTCCCCCGCGTACCGCTCCCTGGTGGTGGCGGTGGCCGCGTTCCGCCGGCTCGGCTACGACTGGGGCAGCGAACTGCTCGTCTCGTACGCGGAGTTGATGCACGAGACGGCGAAGCTGGACCTGGACTTCGTGGAGACCCGCCCCTCCGAGGCGGAGAAGGCGGAGACGGCGGTGCTCGGCGCGGTGCTGACCGAGCCGATGCTGCAGGCCCTGCGCCGCCTCGCCC
The DNA here is from genome assembly GCF_014654935.1 of Streptomyces capoamus. Classification (GTDB taxonomy): domain Bacteria; phylum Actinomycetota; class Actinomycetes; order Streptomycetales; family Streptomycetaceae; genus Streptomyces; species Streptomyces capoamus. Next base: position 114,289 of record NZ_BNBF01000006.1, on the reverse strand, counting down.
AGGAGGAGGAGTCGGCCCGGCGCTACGGCTTCGAGTAGCGGCGCACGACGAAGGCCCCCCACCGAGGTGGAGGGCCTTCCCTGTGCGTACCCCCGACCGGATTCGAACCGGCGCTACCGCCTTGAGAGGGCGGCGTGCTAGGCCGCTACACAACGGGGGCGTGGACGCTGCGTTTCCGCAGGTCCGAGCTGGTCTACCTGGACTCGAACCAAGACTAACTGAACCAGAATCAGTCGTGCTGCCAATTACACCATAGACCAATGATGGTTTAGACCAGTCAGTACCCCCGACCGGATTCGAACCGGCGCTACCGCCTTGAGAGGGCGGCGTGCTAGGCCGCTACACAACGGGGGCCCTAGCGATCCCGACAAGATCGAGATCAGTACCCCCGACCGGATTCGAACCGGCGCTACCGCCTTGAGAGGGCGGCGTGCTAGGCCGCTACACAACGGGGGCCCTAGCGATCCCGACAAGATCGAGATCAGTACCCCCGACCGGATTCGAACCGGCGCTACTGCCTTGAGAGGGCAGCGTGCTAGGCCGCTACACAACGGGGGCTTTGCAGATAAGCTCTGCGAGCTGGCCTACCTGGACTCGAACCAAGACTAACTGAACCAGAATCAGTCGTGCTGCCAATTACACCATAGGCCACTGGAACTCAATCCCCCTGCGGGGTTCTCGTTCTAGTCTGCGTCTCGGGGCTCCGGCCTTCCGGCCCGCTCCCCTCGGCGCAGGAAGAACATTACCCGAAGGTGGACGGGGCTCCAAAACGGGTATCGGCGCCGAGGAGCGCAGGGAGTTCGGCGAGGGTGGAGATCCGGCGGCAGACGACCTCCCCGACGGCGTGCACGACGCCCGTCCCGCGGTCGATCCACACGGACAGCAGCCCCGCCTCCGCGGCGCCCCGCCCGTCGATCTCGGGGTGGTCGCCGACGTACGCCACCTCGTGCGGCGCCAGCCCCAGCGCCTCGCAGGACGCCAGGAAGGCGCCCGGCTCCGGTTTGGAGACGCCCAGCTCGGCGGCGCACAGCACGGACTCGAAGCGGTCGAGCAGCCCGAGCGTGCGCAGCTTGTGCTCCTGGACGGTGATGCTGGAGTTGGACAGCACCGCGTGCCGGTGGCTGGTGGCCAGCGCCTCCAGGACGGGCAGGACGTCCGGGAAGACGCTCCAGGCGGCCTCGTAGTGCCCGACGTAGCGCTGGAACCAGGCGTCGGCTTCGTCGTCGGTCAGTTCCGTGCCGAGGAACACGCGCACGCGGTCGCGCCGCTGGTCCTGGAAGGAGCACTCCCCCGCCGCGTACCGCGCCCACTGCCGCTCGGTGATCTCCCGCCAGCGCACGAGGGCCTGCTCGGGGCTGTCGTACCCGACGAGCAGCCCCTCGGTCACCAGGTGCGCCCGCATGCCCTCACGGTCCGCGGTCGTGTAGTCGAACAGGGTGTCGTCCACGTCCCAGACCACGGCTCTGATCGTCATGTCACCGACGGTACCGCCGGACCGGCCGGGGCGGGAGCGGACTCGGAGGGGTCCGGCGCCACGAAGAAGTCCGTCACGAAGCAGGTGATCTCACCCGCCGCCGAGCGGCCCGTCCAGGTGGGGTAGAAGCCGTCGCCCCAGCCCGAGGTGAACGCGGCCAGGGTGTGGCCGCCGGCGGACGTGACCAGGTGCGGCCCCGGCGACCAGTCGCTGTGCTCGAACGCGTCCCACAGCGGCCCTTCCTCCTCCTCGGTCCCCGGGAACGCCTCCTCGGCCGAGGCGTCGTAGAAGCAGCCGGTGCCGGCGTCGACGCCGTAGCCGAAGAACTCGTCGTCCCCCAGTTCGGCGGGGTCCTGGCCGGGGCGCAGGGCCAGTTCCCAGGTGACGGCCGGCTCGTCGCGGACGACCAGGCGGGCCGCGGCCACGCGCAGGTGGGGGTGGTCGGACGGGGGCTCGTCCGGCCGGGTGAGGGTCGCGACGGCCGCGTCGACGCGGTAGCGGCCGGGCGCGACGGTGGCCGTGAACGGCTCGATGTCGCCGCTGCCGAGGTAGACGAACGGGTCGCAGGCCACGACCCGCCCGGTGGGCAGGTCCAGCTCGCCGCCCTCGGCCAGGTGGATCACGCCCTGGGTCCCGGTCTCGAAGCTGAACGTGCTGCCCGGGGTGAACAGCCAGGTGTAGTCCCGCGGACTCATCGGCATGACGGCGCCCTTCTCGATCTCGCTCACTGTGAGACGGGACACTAGTGCGACCCACCGACAAGCCGGAGGGGCGGCGGCCGGTACGGCCACCGCCCCTCGGGGACGCTCGCTTACGCCGTGAGCCTGGCCAGCGCCGCGTCGACGCGGGCCAGCGTCCTCTCCTTGCCCAGGACCTCCAGGGACTCGAAGAGGGGCAGGCCGACCGTGCGGCCGGTGACGGCCACGCGGACCGGGGCCTGGGCCTTGCCGAGCTTGAGGCCGTGGGCCTCGCCGGCGGCCAGGACGGCCTCCTTGAGGGACTCGGCCGAGGACCAGTCGGCCGACTCCAGCTTCTCGCGGGCCGTGCGGAGCAGGGCGTCGGAGCCCTCCTTCATCGCCTTGGTCCACGAGGCCTCGTCGAAGACCGGCTCCGGCAGGAACAGGAAGTCGACGTTGTCGGTGATCTCCGACAGGACCTTCAGGCGGGTCTGGGCGTGCGGGGCGATCGCCTGCCACTTCGACTCGTCGAAGTCCTCCGGCGCCCACGGGGCGAACGGGGCCCTCAGCCAGGGGCGGCAGCGCTCGGCGAACTCCTTCACGTCCAGCATGCGGATGTGGTCGGCGTTGATCGCCTCGCACTTCTTGAGGTCGAAGCGCGCCGGGTTGGGGTTCACGTCGGAGATGTCGAAGGCCGCGACCATCTCCTCGATCGTGAAGATGTCCTTGTCCGCCGAGAGGGACCAGCCGAGCAGGGACAGGTAGTTGAGCAGGCCCTCGGGCAGGAAGCCCCGCTCGCGGTAGAGGTTGAGGGAGGACTGCGGGTCGCGCTTGGAGAGCTTCTTGTTGCCCTCGCCCATGACGTACGGCAGGTGGCCGAACTGCGGGGTCCGCTTCGCGATGCCCAGCTCGGCCAGCGCCTTGTACAGCGCGATCTGGCGCGGGGTGGAGGAGAGCAGGTCCTCGCCGCGCAGCACGTGGGTGATCTCCATCAGCGCGTCGTCCACCGGGTTCACCAGCGTGTACAGCGGGGCGCCGTTCGCGCGGACGATGCCGTAGTCGGGCACGTTCTCCGGCGTGAAGGTCAGCTCGCCGCGGACCAGGTCGGTGAAGGTGATCGTCTCGTCGGGCATCCGGAAGCGGACGATCGGCGTGCGGCCCTGGGCCCGGTACTCCTCGACCCGGTCGGCGCTCAGGTCGCGGCAGTGGCCGTCGTAACCGGACGGCCGGCCGGCGGCGCGGGCGGCCTCGCGGCGGCTGTCCAGCTCCTCCTGGGAGCAGTAGCAGTGGTAGGCGTGGCCGGCGTCGAGCAGCTTATGGGCGACCTCCTTGTAGAGGTCCATGCGCTGCGACTGGCGGTAGGGCGCGTTCGGGCCGCCGACCTCGGGGCCCTCGTCCCAGTCGAAGCCGAGCCAGCGCATCGCGTCGAGCAGCTGCCGGTACGACTCCTCCGAGTCGCGGGCCGCGTCGGTGTCCTCGATGCGGAAGACCAGGGTGCCCTGGTGGTGCCGGGCGAACGCCCAGTTGAACAGGGCGGTGCGGACCAGGCCCACGTGGGGGTTACCGGTGGGCGACGGGCAGAAACGGACGCGTACGGGGGAGCCGGGTGCGCTAGCCACGCTTGACAACCTTGTTGGTGAGAGTGCCGATGCCTTCGATGGTGACGGCGACCTCGTCGCCGACGTGCAGGGGGCCGACCCCCGCGGGGGTGCCGGTGAGGATGACGTCGCCGGGCAGCAGCGTCATGGCCTCGGAGATGTTGACGATCAGGTCCTCGATGGAGTGGATCATCTCGCTCGTGCGGCCCAGCTGGCGCTGTTCGCCGTTCACGGTGAGCTGGACGGTGAGGTCGCCCGCGCGGGCGAGGTCGATGTCCGTCTCCACCCAGGGGCCGAGCGGGCAGGAGGTGTCGAAGCCCTTGGCCCGGGCCCACTGCTTCTCGCGCTTCTGCACGTCGCGGGCGGTGACGTCGTTGGCGCAGGTGTACCCGAAGATCACGTCCTTGACGCGGTCGCGCGGGACCTCGCGGCACATGCGCCCGATGACGACGGCCAGCTCGGCCTCGTGGTGCAGTTCCTCGGAGAAGGAGGGGTACTGGATGTCGTCCCCGGGGCCGATCACGGAGGTGGACGGCTTGAAGAAGGCGAAGGGGGCGTCCGGGACCTCGTTGCCCAGCTCGCGCGCGTGCTCGGCGTAGTTGCGGCCGAAGGCCACGACCTTGTTGGGGAGCACCGGCGGGAGCAGTCTGACCTTGCTGAGCGGCACCTTCGTACCGGACAGCTCGTGGTCCGCGAACGGGATGCCCTTGATGATGTCGAGGACGAGTTCGTCCTGCTTGTCGCCCTCGACCGCGCCGAAGGCTACGTTCCCGTCGATGGAGAACCTGGCGATGCGCACGGGATCCTGCGCCCCTCACTGAGAACCGGCGTACTGACGCCCCAGGTTAACGGAGCTATGCGAAGTTGTTCGCTTCTGGGGGCATCGGCGCAGGTCGGAGGCGGGTCACCGGATCTCGCGTGCCGCCGTGGGCAAAGGTCCGGGACGCCCGGAACACGGATGAGCGCGGCCGGAGGACCTCATCCGATCCCTCGGCCGCGCTCGGTGGGGCTGCCGGCACCGCAACGGGCCGGCCCGGTGGAGCCGTCGCTCACTCGCCGGCCGCGGCGCCCGCGCCGGCCGGGATGTCCATGAGGACGGTGCGGCGGGGGTTGGCGGTCTGTGCGGGGAGGTCGACGGAGTGCTCCGGCAGCTCGGGCGTGTGCAGCTCGCCGGCGTCCGTCAGGTGCGCCAGGGTCGTGCGTCGCGGGTTGGCTATGTTGCGGAACATCATCGTCGTCTTCACCGTTGTCGTCCTGTGCCCTCGGTCGAGTGGTTGGCAGGGTCGCCGCTCTTGTAAAGCGTCAGGCTAAACATCCGATTCCCCGACGAAGACGCCAACTCCCCTCGATGTTCATGTGAGTTTGCTCACGACCTCACGGGCAAATCGGTCAATTCCGACCGACAACTCGCCTAGCCGAAACGGACATTGACCCCCTGAAGCCACCATTCCGCTCCTGATCATGGCGACTGGGACACCGGGTACCGAGCGGCGACTCACCGGTTTATGCCCGTTATGCCCCACAACCGGATCCACGAGCGGTGACCCGCCCCTCACAGCGCGTCACGTAGGTCACAGCTCGGTCCACTGCCCTTGTTGGAGATCCTGCACTGTGCTGGAATTCCACGGACCGCCGCAGGATCGAGCCGGCGCACAGGGGGCGCGTACAGCGCCGAGTGGCGGCGAGATAGGGGGGAACCAGCGCCGGTCACTCAAGACCACCCGGGGGGCGTATTCAGGGCGCTCTCCACAACGCCGACACCGTGTCCCTCCGTTCTCACGGAGGGGCGCCTGGTCCAGAGGTTGCGACGCTAGTGCAGGGACGTTTCAAGAGGGATGGCAGCGCTTCGGCGGAGCCGGAGCCGCACGGCGGGACTGGCCCCAAGGCCGTCAGCTCCTCGCCCCAGCACGCCCATAACCCGGGCCAGCCCCAGGCCTCGGACGGCGGTGAACGCGGCCGCCCGGGCGGATCCGCTTCATCGGCCTCCACCACCGCGACGCCCTCGGCCGGCCCCACGCCGTCGGCGAAGCCCGCGCAGAGCCCGCCCAGCACGGGTTCGCGGCTGGCGCTGCGCAACTGGCGCATCTCCACGCGCCTGGTGTCGCTGCTCGCGCTGCCCGTGGTCGCGGCGACCTCGCTGGGCGCGCTGCGCATCAACGAGAACATGAACGACATCCAGCAGCTCGACAACATGAAGCTGCTGACGGAGATGACCAAGCAGGCCACCGAACTGGCGATGGCGCTCCAGGAGGAGCGCGACCAGTCCGCCGGCCCGCTGTCCCGCGGCGGTCTGAAGAAGACCGACTACCAGATCAAGGCCTTCCAGCAGAAGACCGACCGGGCCCGCGAGAACTTCCTCGACGCCTCGGAGGAGATCGACACAGCGAGCAAGGACGGCAACCTGCAGGGCGTGCGCGACGCGCTCGTCGGTCTCGCCAACCAGCTCGACGACCTCGCCAAGATCCGCCAGAAGGCCTACGGGTCCAAGGAGAACGCCTCCCAGACGGTCGAGTCGTACCACCGCCTCATCAGCCAGCTGATCGGCCTCTCCCAGGACATGGCCGAGGCCTCCAGCAACCCGGAGATGATCTCCCGCACCCGCGCCCTGGCGGCCTTCTCCACCGCCAAGGAGTACGCCTCCGTGCAGCGCGCGATGATCGCCGCCGCGCTGCCCGCGACCACCGACGTCAAGGGCGACCTCTCCGAGAACGACCGCCTCTACGGCCAGTCGGCGTACGAGAGCGAGAACTCCGAGCTGGCGATCTTCCGCAAGATCTACGCGGACCACAACGCCGAGGAGCTGCTGAAGCCGATCGACGAGGGCAACGCGACGATCGAGGCGGCCGACACCTACGCCAAGCGCTCCTTCGAGTCCCCCGACGGCCTGCAGCAGCTGCCGGCACGGTCCTACAAGGACTGGGTGGACGACAGCTCGACCAAGATCGAGCAGATGAAGAAGATCGAGCACACGCTGCTGGAGGAGATGGAGCAGAAGGCGCGTGAGCTGAAGAGCGCCACCCAGCGTGACGCCATCATCTCCGGTGCGCTGATCCTGCTCGTCCTCGGCGTGTCGCTGGTCGGCGCGTTCGTCGTGGCCCGGTCCATGATCCGCTCGCTGCGCCGGCTCCAGGAGACCGCGACCAGGGTCGCCCAGGACCGCCTGCCCGAGCTGGTCAAGCAGCTCTCCGAGTCCGACCCGCAGGACGTGGACACCTCCGTGGAGTCGGTCGGTGTGCACTCCCGGGACGAGATCGGCCAGGTGGCCTCCGCCTTCGACGACGTGCACCGCGAGGCGGTCCGCCTCGCCGCCGAGCAGGCCCTGCTCCGGGGCAACGTCAACGCGATGTTCACCAACCTCTCGCGCCGCTCCCAGGGTCTGATCCAGCGTCAGCTGTCGCTGATCTCCGAGCTGGAGTCCCGCGAGGCCGACCCGGACCAGCTCTCCTCGCTGTTCAAGCTCGACCACCTCGCCACGCGTATGCGCCGTAACGGCGAGAACCTCCTCGTCCTCGCCGGTGAGGAGCCCGGCCGCCGCTGGACCCGCCCGGTCCCGCTGGTCGACGTGCTCCGCGCCGCCGCGTCCGAGGTGGAGCAGTACGAGCGCATCGAGCTGGCCTCCGTGCCCACCACCGAGGTCGCCGGCCGCGTGGTCAACGACCTCGTGCACCTGCTCGCCGAGCTGCTGGAGAACGCGACCTCCTTCTCCTCGCCGCAGACCAAGGTCAAGGTCACCGGTCACGCGCTGCCCGACGGCCGCGTGCTGATCGAGATCCACGACACCGGTATCGGCCTCTCCCCCGAGGACCTCGCGGCGATCAACGAGCGGCTCGCCTCGCCGCCCACCGTGGACGTCTCCGTCTCCCGCCGCATGGGCCTGTTCGTGGTCGGTCGTCTGTCGCAGCGCCACGGCATCCGCATCCAGCTGCGCCCGTCCGACTCCGGTGGTACGACCGCGCTGGTCATGCTGCCCGTGGACGTCGCCCAGGGCGGCCGCAAGCCCGCTCCGGGCAAGTCCGGCGCGCCCGTGTCCACCGGCGGTCCCGCCGCCGCGCAGGCCGCGGCCGGTGCGGCGGCGGCCCGGCGGCAGAACGGCAACCCCGGCGGTGCCCCGGCCGGCGGCGGTCTGCTCGGTTCCGGTTCCGGCCCGCGCGGCCAGGTCGGCTCCGCCCAGGGTCCCCGGGCCGCGCTGCCCGGCGCGGGCCAGGGCGGCCGTCCCGGTGCGCCGGGCGGAGCGCGCGGCCCCCAGGGCGGCCCCGGCGGCCCGCAGCAGAACCGTCCCGCGCCGGCCGGCTTCGGCGGTCAGGCTCCGGGTGCCCCGCAGGGTCCGCAGGCCGCGGACCAGGGCGGGCCGCAGCAGGACGCCTTCGGCGGCCGTGGCCGCAAGCGGTCCGGCGGACCGGCGGACCAGGGCCGTCAGCCCCAGCTGCCGCCGCGCGGCGGCCCGCGGGCCGAACTGCCCGGCGGTGCCCCGCAGTCCCGCACCCCGGACTGGAGCCAGGCCCCGGTGTCGCGTGCCGCGATGGACACCCCGCGCGGCCACGACGAGCAGGACCCGACGCAGACCGCGCGCATGCCGCGCGTGGACGACCGGCAGGGTCCGGGCTCGACCTCGGAGCTGCCGCGGATCGACGCCCAGGGTCCGGCCGCGACCGGCGGGTTCCCGCGCGCCGAGCTGAACGGCGCGGGCGGCCCGCACACCGGCCAGTACGCCCGTCCGGAGCACGACGCCCAGCAGACCGGCCAGTTCGCGCGCCCCGACAGCCTCCAGCAGACCGGGCAGTTCCCGCGTCCCGACCAGCCGCAGCAGCCGGGCCCCTTCGACGGCCCCGGTGCGCAGCAGGGCGGCGACCCGTACGTCCGCTCCGACGTGTTCGGCACGCCGGCGCCCGGGCGTCCGGACGCCGACCCGCAGAACACGGGCCAGTTCCCGGCCCCGCAGGCACCGCAGGCGTACGACGGCGGTTACGACGGCGGCTCCACCGGGCAGCACGCCCTCCCGGGCCCCCAGAACCCTGGTCACACCGGCCAGTTCGAGCGTCCGCAGCCGGCCGGCCGTGCCGACTTCGGCGCCCCGCGCCCGTCCGCGCCCCAGCAGCGTCCGGCCCGCCAGGAGCCGGAGGCACTGCCGCCGGCCAGCGGCCCGGGTGACGGCCGCACCCCGCTGTACGACACGCTGGAGACCAACTGGTTCCACGGCCAGCAGGAGAACTCCGCCGCACCACGGCAGGAGAACGCTCCCGCACCGCGGCAGCAGCAGGCGCCCGCGCCCGCTCCGCAGCGGTCCGCACAGAACACCGGCTCCTGGCGCACCTCGCCGAACGACGAACTCGTCCGGCAGGCCGAACGCGTCAGGCAGCCCGCGGCCGGCGGGGTCACCACCTCCGGTCTGCCGCGCCGGGTGCCCCGGGCGAACCTCGTCCCGGGCACCGCTCAGCAGCAACAGCACCAAGCCGGTCCGCAGGTCTCGCGTGCGCCTGACGACGTACGCGGACGGCTGACCAATCTTCGTCGGGGCATCGCTCAGGGCCGTCAGGCCGGCAGCGGCCAGACCGGCAGCTTCCCGAGCCCCACTCACCAGCAGGAGCGTTAGTTGAGTCCGATGAGCCAGGCGGCACAGAACCTGAACTGGTTGATCACCAACTTCGTGGACAACACCCCCGGGGTGTCGCACACGGTGGTGGTCTCCGCCGACGGCCTTCTGCTGGCGATGTCCGAAGGTTTCCCGCGGGACCGCGCCGACCAGCTGGCGGCCGTCGCGTCCGGGCTGACCTCGTTGACGGCCGGGGCGTCCCGGATCTTCGAGGGCGGCACGGTGGCGCAGACGGTCGTCGAGATGGAGCGCGGGTTCCTCTTCCTGATGTCCATCTCGGACGGGTCGTCCCTCGCGGTACTGGCCCATCCCGATGCGGACATCGGTCTCGTCGGCTACGAGATGGCACTGCTCGTCGACCGCGCGGGTGCGGTACTCACCCCGGACCTGCGCGCCGAACTCCAGGGCAGTCTGCTCCACTGACCGCCCCGGCACCACCCACCTCACGAAAACACCGTCCGGCCGCCACAATCCCCCCACCGGCCCCGTCAGACGGCTTGACTGACCGACTTGCTGTCCCGCCCGGAGGATTCATGACCCCGCCCACCGCCCATCATGATCCGTACGCGGAGCCGTACGGGGACGAGGGCGACCAGCCGCTGGTGAGGCCCTACGCCATGACCGGCGGCCGGACCAGGCCCCGCTACCAGCTCGCCATCGAGGCGCTGATCAGCACCACGGCCGACCCGGCAGCGCTCATGGGACTCCTCCCGGAGCACCAGCGCATCTGCCACCTGTGCCGCGAGGTCAAGTCGGTCGCCGAGGTCTCGGCGCTGCTGGCCATGCCGCTGGGTGTGGCCCGGATCCTGGTGGCCGACCTCGCCGAGGCCGGCCTGGTCGCCATCCACCAGCCGGGTGGCGACGAGAACAACGGCGGCGCTCCGGATGTGACGCTGCTCGAAAGGGTGCTCAGTGGACTTCGCAAGCTCTGACGCGGGTCGGGCCACCACCTCCGCGAAGATCGTGGTGGCGGGCGGCTTCGGCGTGGGCAAGACGACGTTCGTCGGCGCCGTCTCGGAGATCAATCCGCTGCGCACCGAGGCCGTCATGACGTCCGCTTCGGCCGGCATCGACGACCTCACCCACACCGGGGACAAGACCACCACCACGGTGGCCATGGACTTCGGCCGCATCACGCTCGACCAGGACCTGATCCTGTACCTGTTCGGTACGCCGGGCCAGGACCGCTTCTGGTTCATGTGGGACGACCTGGTGCGCGGCGCGATCGGCGCCGTGGTCCTGGTCGACACCCGCCGTCTCGCCGACTGCTTCCCCGCGGTCGACTACTTCGAGAACAGCGGCCTGCCGTTCGTCGTCGCCCTCAACGGCTTCGACGGCCAGCAGCCCTACGCCCCGGAGGAAGTGCGCGAGGCGCTGCAGATCGGGCCGGACACCCCGATCATCACGACGGACGCCCGGCACCGCGCGGACGCCAAGAGTGCCCTGATCACGCTGGTGGAGCACGCCCTGATGGCGCGGCTGAAGTAGCACCCAAATACGACGGGCCGTACGGCAGTTGCCGTACGGGGAGCGGAGCCGACTGTGGCCTTTGACACGGTCGGCTCCGGCGTTCATAACAGTTCGGCAGAGGAATCCCCCGGGCATCACCACGCGACGCGGTCGCGTGGTGCCGCTGTGCGCACGAACGCCCCGCCTTTTGGCGGGGCTCGCTCTTTATGACCGTTTTATCTCGCGTTTACAACAGTCCGCCGCGTCGCCTTCTGCTGTTTGGAAGTGCGCTGGTCCACGTGCTGGAATGCCTGAACTGCCCAATGGTCGACAACGTACTGAGTACGTACCGAGTGCGTACTCGTGGTCGATGGCGAACTGGGCTCTGAGAGACTGCGGCACGACGTAGGTGCCGACCGCCGAGAGGTTGTTGGTCGAGTGAGGCGAAGCAAGAACGGTCCCGAGCCGTCGGCACGGGGCAACTTCACCCCGCCGCCGCGCGCTGCGGCGCCCACCCCCGTTCCCGGAGCGGAACCGGCGGCCACTCCCGCACCCAGCGGCGGCCGTTTCTCCCCGCGCAACTGGCGGGTGCCGACCCGGCTGAACGCGATCCTGCTCATACCCGTGGCGGTCGGCCTGGTCATGGGCGGCTTCCAGGTGAAGAACTCGATCGACACCTGGCAGCAGGCCCGCGACGCCGAGAACACCGCCCGACTGGTCCGCGCCGCCCTGTCCTACGCCGACGCGCTGGAGAGCGAGCGCGACGTCACCGCGGCCCCGCTGCTGCTGCACAAGAAGGACGCGGCCAGCAAGCAGACCGTCGACGCCGCCCGCAAGGCCACCGACCAAGCCGCCGACGGCTTCGACGAAGCGGCCAAGAGCATGCCGTCGGACGCCGGCCTGAAGCGCCGGCTCACGCTGTTCCACGAGGTCGAGCCCCATCTCGCCCAGCTGCGGCAGGCCGCGTACACCTCGCAGATGACCGGCGTGAAGACCGAAGAGGGCTACGTCGAGATCAGCCACCCGCTGATGGAGTTCGCCAACGAACTCGGTCTGGGCACCGGAAACATCACCTCCTACGGCCGTACCGTCTACGCCATCTCGCTGACCAAGGCCGCGCTGTCCCTGGAGCGGTCGATCGGCACGCACCTGCTGGTCAAGCCCGGCCCGGACGCGCCGAACCTGGCGACCCAGCGGGTCTCCCTGTCCTCGTACGCCTACCTGGAGCGCATCGCCCGCGAGGAGTACCTCGGCGGCGGCACCGAGGCGGACGCGCAGAAGCTGGCCGACCTGGAGAACAAGGTCAAGGCGGACGCCGCGGCCATGGCCCAGAAGTCCAAGGACGGGACCGCGTCCGACCCGACGAAGATGGTGGGCGCGCTCGCCACCATGAAGGACACCAGCACGGTCACCCGTGACGAGCTGGCCGCCGGCGGGGTCACCGCCGACAACTGGTGGGCGTTCAACACGCTGAAGTACAAGGCCTACCGGCAGATCGAGTCGGACATGGCCGACAAGGCGGTGAGCGAGGCCTCGAACATCGCCGACGACGCCAAGACCTCGGCGTTCATCACCGGTGCCGTCGTCGTGGTCGCCCTGCTGCTGGCCTTCATCCTGGCCGGTGCGGTCGCCCGCCAGATGAGCCGCTCGATGCGCCAGCTGCGCAACGCCGCCTTCGGCATCGCCGAGCAGCGGCTGCCGATGCTGGTCGACCAGCTCTCCCGTACCGACCCCGGCCGGGTCGACACCCGGGTGGCGCCGATCCCGATCACCACCAAGGACGAGATCGGCGAGGTCGCCCGCGCCTTCGACCAGGTCCACCGCGAGGCCGTCCGGCTCGCCTCCGAGCAGGCGCTGCTGCGGGGCAACATCAACGCGATCTTCACGAACCTGTCGCGCCGCAACCAGTCGCTGATCGAGGGCCAGCTGACCCTGATCACCGACCTGGAGAACAACGAGGCCGACCCGGACCAGCTGGAGAACCTCTTCAAGCTGGACCACCTGGCGACCCGTATGCGCCGCAACGGCGAGAACCTCCTGGTCCTCGCCGGCGAGGAGCCCGGCCGCCGCTGGGACCAGCCGGTCCCGCTGGTCGACGTGCTGCGCGCCGCCTCCTCCGAGGTGGAGCAGTACGAGCGCATCGAGCTGTCCGGGGTGCCGGAGGCCGAGATCCACGGCCGCGCGGTCACCGACCTCGTGCACCTGCTGGCCGAGCTGCTGGAGAACGCCACCACGTTCTCCTCCCCGCAGACCAAGGTCCGCGTCACCGCGACCCGGCTGCCCGACGGCCGCGTCATGATCGAGATCCACGACAAGGGCATCGGCCTGACCGCCGAGGACTTCGCGGACATCAACCACAAGCTGGCCAACCCGCCGACCGTGGACGCCGCGATCTCCCAGCGCATGGGTCTGTTCGTGGTCGGCCGGCTGTCCGACCGGCACGGCATCCGGGTCCAGCTGCGCCCCTCGGGCGAGCAGGCCGGTACGACCTCCCTGGTCATGCTGCCGGACGCGATCACGCACGGCGGCGGTGGCGAAGCCCCGCTGGACCGCGAGGAGTTCACCGTCTCGCAGATCATCCCGGAGCAGCAGTTCCAGGGTGAGAGCTTCGGCCAGCAGCAGCAGCCGCCGCTGCGCACCGCCGCCGAACTGGGCTTCGACGACAGCCGGTACACGGAGGCCCCCGACGACATCCGCGGCCTGGACCCGGTCGGCCGCTCGCGGATGCGCGAGGAGCGCCGCGCCGCCCTGGAGCCCCAGGACCACGGCCAGGCCGGCGAGCAGCGGCAGGCGTACGACGAGCAGCCCCAGCAGGGGTACGAGGCACCGGCGTACGGCGAGCAGCAGCGGCAGGCGTACGACGAGCAGTCGCAGCAGCAGGCGTACGAGGCGCCGGCGTACGGCGAGCAGCAGGCCGCGTACGAGGAGCAGCAGCAGGCTCCGTACGAGGAGCGGCAGCAGACGTCGTACGAGCAGCAGTACGAGCAGTCGTACGACGAGCAGTACTACGCGCCGAACGGCGAGCACGCGCGGTCCGACGGCTACTCCCCGAACGGCGGCTACCCGGAGCCCTCGGCCCCGTATGCGGAGCCTGCGCAGGCGCCGTCCTACCAGGACGACTGGCCGCAGCAGGACGGCTACCAGAACGGCTACTCGGGCCAGTACGCTCCGGAAGCGGAATCCTCGCAGGCCGGTGACGCGAATGAGCGGAACGGCGTAGGCTTCGACCGTCCGGGAACGGCTTCTCCCGCCGCACACGCGCTGACCGACGCCGGGCTGCCCCGCCGCGGGTCCACCGCGAGCGGTTCGAACGGCGCCGGGTCCGCGAACGGAACGGCGCGTGCGCAGCAGGAAGCGCCGGCTCCCGCACCGGGCAACGCGCCGGGCGCGAGCGGCGACAGCAACTGGCGCTCGGCGAACGACGAGCGGTGGCAGCAGGCCGCGCAGCTCCGCAAGCCCAAGGCAGGCGGGGTCACCGCCTCCGGTCTGCCGCGGCGGGTGCCCAAGGCCAATCTGGTCGAGGGTGCCGCCGAAACCACCCCCCAGGGAGGCCCGCAGGTCTCCCGCGCCCCGGAGGACGTCCGGGGCAGGCTGAGCAACCTGCGCCGGGGCGTCCAGCGCGGACGCAGCGCAGGCAGTGAAACGAACGGCCAGGGCTTCGGTCCTGACAGCACCTACAACCAGGAGCGTTAGTGTGAGCCCGATGAGCCAGGCGGCACAGAACCTGAACTGGTTGATCACCAACTTCGTGGACAACACCCCGGGGGTGTCCCACACGGTGGTGGTCTCCGCCGACGGACTCCTTCTGGCGATGTCCGAAGGCTTTCCCCGCGACCGCGCCGACCAGCTCGCGGCCGTCGCCTCCGGTCTGACGTCTCTGACGGCAGGCGCCTCCCGGATCTTCGAGGGGGGCAGCGTGAATCAGACGGTTGTGGAGATGGAGCGGGGATTCCTCTTCATCATGTCCATCTCCGACGGTTCCTCGCTGGCGGTCCTCGCCCACCCGGAGGCGGACATCGGTCTCATCGGGTACGAGATGGCACTTCTGGTGGACCGCGCGGGCACGGTCCTCACCCCGGATCTCCGTGCGGAGCTCCAGGGAAGCCTTCTCAACTAATTATCGGACGGTGCGTATTCGCGTCCCGGGGCCGTAAGGTTTCGGGACGCGGCTCCACACGGATGGGTGCCCGGCGCAGTCGGAGGAGGAGAAAGTGGCAACACCCCCAGGCGGTTCGTCTTCGGGCAACTGGTCTTACGGCCCTGCCCAGGGCCAGGGCCAGGGAGACGGTTCGGCGAACCGGTACGACTTCCCCTCCACACCCCGCCACCGGCAGCCGTACGCCCCGCAGGGACCCGGTCCGTCGCCGTACGACCAGCCCCAGGCCCCGCGGATCCAGCCGGTCCAGCCGCAGCGCCGCCCCGAGCCGGCCCCGGCCACGGCGTCCAACAACCCCTTGGTGCGGCCGTACGCCATGACCGGCGGCCGGACCCGCCCGCGCTACCAGCTCGCCATCGAGGCACTGGTGCACACCACCGCCGCTCCGCACCAGATGCAGGGCCAGCTGCCCGAGCATCAGCGGATCTGCAACCTGTGCCGGGAGATCAAGTCGGTGGCCGAGATCTCGGCCCTGCTGACGATCCCCCTCGGCGTGGCCAGGATTCTCGTCGCCGACTTGGCGGAGGCGGGCCTGGTCGCCATCCATCAGCCCGGCGGCGACGAGAACGCCGGTGGCCAGCCAGACGTGACACTGCTCGAAAGGGTGCTCAGTGGACTTCGCAAGCTCTAGCGGCGGTCCTTCCCGCTCCACCACCTCCGCGAAGATCGTGGTGGCGGGCGGCTTCGGCGTGGGCAAGACCACGTTCGTCGGCGCCGTCTCGGAGATCAACCCGCTGCGCACAGAGGCCGTCATGACGTCCGCGTCGGCCGGTATCGACGACCTCACCCACACCGGGGACAAGACGACCACGACGGTCGCCATGGACTTCGGCCGCATCACCCTGGACCAGGACCTGATCCTGTACCTGTTCGGTACGCCGGGCCAGGACCGCTTCTGGTTCATGTGGGACGACCTGGTCCGCGGCGCCATCGGCGCGATCGTCCTGGTCGACACCCGCCGTCTCGCCGACTGCTTCCCCGCGGTCGACTACTTCGAGAACAGCGGCCTGCCCTTCGTGATCGCCCTCAACGGCTTCGACGGCCAGCAGCCGTACTCGCCCGACGAGGTCCGCGAGGCGCTGCAGATCGGCCCGGACACCCCCATCATCACGACGGACGCCCGCCACCGCGCGGACGCCAAGAGCGCGCTGATCACGCTCGTGGAACACGCCCTGATGGCCCGCCTGCGCTAGCCGGTCCCCGTGTGCCGAGGGGCCCTTTCCCACGGAGAGGGCCCCTTTGTCGTACCCCGGTGCCACACTGGACGAGGCACGGGAGGGGGTGGCGATGGTTGCCGAAGCGGCTGCGTTACGGCTGGGGTCGACCGTGGCGAAGGCGGCGGCCCAGATGTGGCTCGGGGGCAGGCGGCGGGAGCAGGAACGCCGCATGGAGATGGCCGAGCTGATCCGGCTGCGGGTGTCGGGGCTCCGCTTCCAGCGGGGCGTGCAGCGGCAGTTCGAGGAGATGGCGGACGCCGTGTACGACCGGCTGGCGCCGTTTCTGGAGCGGGAGTTCCCCGGCCTGGAGGAGAGCAGCCGGCAGGCCGTGGTGGACGGGGTGTGCGACACGTTCGCGGCGGCGGACCTGTCGGACGAGGCGGTGCTGGCCGCCGACGTGAACCCGGCGGAGATCGTGCGCCGGGTGACGAGGACCGTGGCGCGGCCCGTGGGGCTCGGCGAGGCCGAGGGCCGGCTCTTCGAGGCGCTCTTCGCGGAGTGCGTCGAGTACTACGTGCGGATCGTGCAGGGGCTGCCGGTCTTCGAGGAACGCGCGCTGACCGAACTGCTGGGCCGCACGACGTCCCTCGGCGCGGAGATCGCGCGGGTGCTGGAGCGGCTGCCCGACCGGTCCCTGTTCGCACCCGAGGGGACGGACCGGGACGGCGACTTCCGGCGCCGCTACCTGGAGCTGGTCAGCACGACCCTGGACGAGGTGGACCTGTTCCGGCGCTCGTCCGACCGGGCGGCCGGGCAGGTACGGCTGTCGGTCGCGTACGTCAGCCTGCGCGCCACGGGGGACGACGGCAGCCGGCGCAGGCAGGCCCGCTCCCTGCCGGTGCTGCGCCCCGACATGAGCGACTGGGAGGAGCCCGGCGGCGAGAGCGCCGGCATGCGGGTGGAGGCGGCCCTGGGCGGAGCCACCCGGGTGCTGCTGCGCGGCGAGGCGGGTTCGGGCAAGACGACACTGCTGCGCTGGCTGGCGGTGACGGCGGCGCGCGGCGCCTTCACCGGCGAGCTGGCGGACTGGAACGGCCTGACACCGGTGTTCGTGAAGCTGCGCGAGTACAGCGGCCGGGAGCTGCCGAAACCCGAGGCGATGCTGGACTCGGTGGCCGGTCAGATCACCGGGGTGATGCCGAAGGCCTGGGTGGAACGCCGGCTCGCCCACGGCGACGCCCTGCTGCTGATCGACGGCGTGGACGAACTGCTGGACGGCGAACGGCGGGGCGTGCGGGAGTGGCTGCGCCGGCTGCTGGCCGCGTACGGGGACGTCCGCGTCGTCGTCACCTCGCGTCCGGCCGCGGCGCGTGCCGACTGGCTGCGCCGCGAGGAGTTCACCGCGCTCCACCTGGACCGCATGGCACCGCCGGACCTGGCGGCCTTCGTACGGCAGTGGCACCAGGCGGTACGGGAACTGGACGACGACCTGCCGTGCCCCGTGGAGGAACTCCCGCGCTGCGAACAGTCGTTGCTGAGCAGCCTGAAGGACCGCCCGCACCTGCGGTCCCTGGCCGGTACGCCGTTGCTGGCGGCCATGCTGTGCGCGATGCACCTGAACCGGGGCAGCCGGCTCCCGCGGGACCGGATGGAGCTGTACCGGGGCGCCCTGCACACGCTGGTCCACGAACGGGACGCGGACCGGAAGGTGCCCAGCGCGATGGAAGGACGGCTGAGCCTCAACGACAAGCTGGTACTGCTCCGGGACCTGGCGTGGCGGCTGTCCGACAACAACCGCAGCGAGATCGGGCTGGAGCAGGCCGCCGTGCATGTCGGCAAGCGGCTCGCGGGCATGCGGCACCTGGACGAGCAGGACGGCGGCAAGGTCCTGGAACAGCTCCGGGACCGCTCGGGGATCCTCCGCTCCCCCGCCGAGGGCCGGCTGGACTTCGTCCACCGCACCTTCCAGGAATACCTGGCCGCCGAGGAAGCGGCGGAGGAGGACCGTATCGGCAACCTGATCGAGCGGGCCCACCTGGACCTGTGGCGCGAGACCATCGTCATGGCCGCGGGCCACGCGAACCGGCCCCAGCGGGAGGAACTCCTGGGCTGCATCCTGGACCGGGCCCGGGAGGAACCCCGGTACGGCAGGAAGCTGCGGCTGCTGGCCGCGGCCTGCCAGGAGACGGTGCCGGAGGTCTCCGACGGGCTGGCGGGGCGCTTGGAGGAGGCGGTGTCCGCGCTGCTGCCCCCGCGCCGGCAGACGGATCCGCCCGCGCTGGCGGCGGTCGGCACGAGCCTGCTGCGCAGGCTGCCGCGGTCACTGGCCGAGCTGTCGTCGAAGGCGGCGGTGCAGACGGTACGCACGGTGGCGCTGATCGGCGGGGAGGAGGGCCTGGGCCTGCTGGAGGGCTACGCGCGGGACGGTCGCCGGGACGTGGTGTCCGCGCTCATCGACGCGTGGGCGTATTTCGACGCGGACGCTTACGCCGATCGGGTGATGAGCGGGCTGCCGCTGGAGCACCATTCGGTGGTGCTCACGCACGCGGCCCAGCTGCGGCCGGCGGCCCGGCTGAGGTCGCTGACCTCACTGAAGATCACGTGCAGGCTTCCGGACCTGTCCCTCTTGGCAGAGTTCCCTCCGCTCCAGGAGCTGATCTGCTGGGTGCGCGACACGGCCGACCTGTCCCTGCTGAAAGGGCATCCCGGTCTCCGGACGCTCCAGGTGCTCCAGGCCGCCTCGGTCCGGCACGCGGAAGCTCTGGCCGGCCTGCCCGCCCTGGGGCTGCTGAATCTGCCGCTTGCCGCACCGGACGGCATCGACGGCCTCCCGCCCCTGCCAGGGGTGTACCAGCTGGCCTTCTCGGGCATCACGGCGGAGACCGGGCTGGGATTCCTGGCCCCGTACAGCGGCGTGGCGTACCTGTATCTCGTGGGGGTGCGCGGCTCCCGTGTGCCGGATCTTGCGCCCCTGTCCGCGCTTCCCGGCCTGCATGGGCTGACGCTCTACTACTTCGACGCCCGGGACCTGCACCGGCAGCTTCCCGTTCTGACCCGGTTGGCCCACCTGAGGACGCTGATACTGCGGAGCTGCACGCCCTCCCATGGCTCCCTCACCCCAGCGGACCTGCCCGGCGTCACCATCACCATCGAGTGAACGCACCACGGCCCCGCCCTCCCGAACGGAGTGGCGGGGCCGTGGTCGCGCGCAAATGCCTCAGTGCCAGCTGTGCGGGGCCCGGAAGCCGGGCTCGCGCTCCAGGCGGCGCCAGCCTGCCTTGGCGCGGAGCCGGTGAGTCACCGAAGGCTCGGGGCGGGCGGCGGCGCGGGCCATGAGGACCGCCGTGATGGCGGCGACTTCCTCGGGCTCGGCATGGCCCTTCTCGACGCGGATGTCAGGAGTGCTCATGGGTGTCAGTCTCCGTGAGAGAGGTGTCCGCCGGGTTACTGCGGGGGGTTGCCGTGCTTGCGGGAAGGCAGGTCGGCGTGCTTGGTGTGCAGCATCGCCAGCGACTTCACGAGCACCTCGCGGGTCTCGGCGGGGTCGATGACGTCGTCGACCAGGCCCCGCTCGGCCGCGTAGTACGGGTGCATCAGCTCGGCCTTGTACTCCTTGACCATCTTCTGCCGCATGGCCTCGGGGTCCTGGGCGTCGGCGATCTGCCGGCGGAAGATGACGTTCGCCGCGCCCTCCGCGCCCATGACGGCGATCTCGTTGGTCGGCCAGGCATAGGTGAGGTCGGCGCCGATCGACTGCGAGTCCATGACGATGTAGGCACCTCCGTACGCCTTGCGCAGGATGAGCGAAATCCTCGGCACGGTCGCGTTGCAGTAGGCGTACAGCAGCTTCGCGCCGTGGCGGATGATTCCGCCGTGCTCCTGGTCGACACCGGGGAGGAACCCGGGAACGTCCAGGAAGGTGACGATCGGGATATTGAAAGCGTCACACATCTGAACGAAGCGCGCAGCTTTTTCGGACGCCTCGATGTCGAGCACGCCCGCCAGCACCTGCGGCTGGTTGGCGATGATGCCGACCACCTGGCCGTCGAGCCGGGCCAGGGCGCAGATGATGTTGCGCGCCCAGCGCTCGTGGACCTCGAGGTACTCGCCGTCGTCGACGATCTCCTCGATGACCTTGGCCATGTCGTAGGGCCGGTTGCCGTCGGCCGGGACCAGGTCGAGCAGCGCGTCCCCGCGGCGGTCGACCGGGTCCGTGGACTCCACGCGCGGGGGGTTCTCGCGGTTGTTCTGCGGGAGCAGCGAGAGGAGGTAGCGCACCTCGGCGATGCAGGTCTCCTCGTCGTCGTACGCGAAGTGGCAGACGCCGGAGGTCTCCGCGTGGACGTCGGCGCCGCCCAGGCCGTTCTGGGTGATCTCCTCGCCCGTCACAGCCTTGACCACGTCGGGGCCGGTGATGAACATCTGGGAGGTCTCACGGACCATGAAGACGAAGTCGGTGAGGGCGGGGCTGTAGGCCGCGCCGCCCGCGCACGGGCCCAGCATCACCGAGATCTGCGGGATGACGCCCGAGGCCTTGGTGTTGCGCTGGAAGATGCCGCCGTATCCGGCGAGGGCGGAGACGCCCTCCTGGATGCGGGCGCCCGCGCCGTCGTTCAGCGACACGAGCGGGGCGCCGGCCGCGATGGCCATGTCCATGATCTTGTGGATCTTGGTGGCGTGGGCCTCGCCCAGCGCGCCGCCGAAGATCCGGAAGTCGTGGGCGTAGACGAAGACCGTGCGGCCCTCCACCGTGCCCCAGCCGGTGATGACACCGTCGGTGTACGGCTTCTTCGCCTCCAGGCCGAAGCCGGTCGCCCGGTGCCGGCGCAGCTGCTCGACCTCCTGGAAGGACCCCGGGTCGAGGAGCAGCTCGATCCGCTCCCGTGCCGTCAGCTTGCCCTTGGCGTGCTGCGCCTCGGTCGCCTTCTCGCTGGGACCGGCCACGGCCTGGGCACGGATCCCGTGCAGTTCGGCGACCCGTCCGCGTGCGTCCGTCGGCTCACCGGTCGGCTCACCCGTCGTCTCTTCCAAAACGGTCATGTAGCGACCTTACGAAGGACACGAAGAAAAGCGAGCCGTCGACTCTGTACAGTCTCCGGCCCGTTTTCCTGGTGCCAGTGAACAGAACCAAGGCGGCATGCAGCCGTTCCGACTGCTCAGAAGGCCGACACGTTGTAGGGGGGCGACAAAGTCGTCACCTGAGAGCCACCTCACATTCGTGGGTGGCACATGCCCTCCCCGGAGTGACAAGGAGCCTCGGACGGCCGTCAGCCGACCGGACCCGCACGCTGTCGTCGGCCCGGACCACCGCCCGCACCGGACGGTCCCAGAACAGCTCCAGCGGGCTGCCGCTGCGGGGCGGCTCGCTGATGTGGAGGGTGGCCGTACGGCCCCGCCGGACGACGAGCACGCTCGCACCGGCCGAGACGGTCAGGTCCCCCACCGTACCGGGCCGCCAGAAGTTGCACGCGGTCAGGCCCAGCCGGGGCACGGCGACGGCCTGGGCGGTGGTGTCGTTGGCGAGGACCGACAGCCAGCGCCGGTCGGCGGCCCGGGCGGCGGTCCGCGCGCGGGAGGCGCCGGGCAGCAGCACGTAGGCGTAGCCGGCGGCGGCCGGGTCGGTGCCGTGGTCGAGCCAGAGGGTCTGCCAGCGCCGGGTGCGCCGTTCGTCGGTGCCGCCGGTGTTGATGTCGGACCAGGCGCCGGTGCGGTCCTCGCGCAGGGTGCGCAGCGCGCCGCCGCACGGCAGGATCCAGCCCCCGTGGCCCTCCAGGTGGGCCCAGCGGGCCGCGCGCACGAAGGTCGGGGTGCCGTTCTCGCCGAGGTTGCGGTTGTCCACGACGGTCTCGACGGGCACGCCGTCGGTGCAGCTGATGCCGGCGCCGAGGCAGACCACGGCGTCGTCGAGGAAGAACCAGGACTTGCGGGCCTCCAGGGTGGAACCGAGGCCCTTGAGGTGCTGGCCGACCGCCGCGTACGTGCCGTCGGTGGTCCCGCCGACCCAGCGTACGTCCGGCTTGGGCGCGCCCCATTCGCCGCCGGCCCGGTCGGGCAGCCGCCGGGTGGAGACGGTGGTGCCGGGCAGCCGGTACCAGTCGACGGTGGGCCAGTACCAGTCGGTGTACTGGCCGCCGTCGCCCCGCGGCCACCAGGAGAGCATTCCGGATCCGGTGTGCCAGCCGCGCGGGTTCTCGCCGTTGCCGCACTCGTAGTGCGCGATGCGGTCGCTGGCCATGGCGAGGGCGGCGGTGAACCGGGGGGCGCGGTGGACGGCGCGGTCCATGGCCGGGAAGAGGCGGTGGCCGAGGGGTTCGGGGGTCGCGGGCCCGGGCGAGGCGGTGACGGAGTGCAGCCGCGCGAGGTCGGCGACCGTGAACTGACGTGCCGTCAGCACCGGTGTGACCGTGTCCCGTTCGATCCACCCCTTGACGCGGCCGTACCAGCGTTCGCGCTCGGCCTCGCCCGCACCGGCGGCGAGGAGGACGACAGCGGCGATCAGCGCCTGCCCGTGGTAGTGGTCGCCGCGCAGCACGTGCAGGTCGTCGGAGCGCAGGTGACCCCGGCTGATGGCGCGGCCGTTGACGCAGTCCATCACCAGCCCGTCGTGGATCAGGGGCGCGTAGGCGTGCTCGACGCTGTCCAGGATGTTCCGCCGGGCCGGATCGGTGATCTCCCAGGGCGATCCGGCGAGCAGCGCGAACAGCCGCCCGAGGCCGTCGAGCAGGACCTGGCCGTACGTGCCCGAGTAGGCGACCCAGGTGTGCTGGACGAAGGAGCCGTCGGCGTAGAGGCCGTCGCCCTCGGTGACGTACGGGAAGACGGGCGAGAGGGCGTCCCGGGCGAGGGAGATCTTTTGCGGGCTGCGGCCGAGGATGCCGCGCAGGGCGACCGAGCGGCACAGGTCGACGCGGTTGGCGCCGGTGGAGGTGCCCGAGTAGTCGGTGAGCGTCGCGTCCGGGACGAAGTGGTCGACGGCCGCGCAGGCCGCCGCGATCCGGTCCGGGCCGAGCCGCTCGTACAGGGCGGCCGTGATGTCCGTCAGGAGCCTGGGGCTGCCGATCTGCCACTCCCACCAGTTGCCGTAGCGGGTGGTGGCCGGGTGGTAGACGGCGGCGGACAGGTGGTCGAGTCCGCGCAGGACGTCGGCGAGCAGACCGGGGTCGCCGGTGGCACCGGTGCCGGGCTGGACGTACGCCTGGGCCATCGTCCAGAGCCGGCCGTAGCTGAAGGTGATGCCGGAGGGCGGGTCGAAGGGGTGTCCCGGCCAGAGCGAGGCCGGAGCGGGGGTCATGCTCTCCCGGTACTCCCTTGCCCGTGCGCCGAGTTGGGCGAGGCGGGAGGCGTACGGCTCGGCGGCCGGGTCGTATCCCGTGCCGAGGGAGATGCCGAGCCAGCGGCGGCGCAGGGTGTCGTACGGGTCGTCGGCCGCCCGGGCGCCCGGCGCCGGGACGGCGGCGAGGGCGGCGGCCAGCAGCAGCGCGCGTCGGGTCATGTCCATGGGCCCGGTCACCGCCCTCCCTCCCCGGCTCCCGGCTCAGCAGCCGCCGCAGTTGTAGTAGAGGACGTCCCAGTGACTGCCCTCGTCGGCGTAGATGTTGCCGGAGCCGGACTGGTACTGCGGGGCGCCGTCGCCGCGCAGGCCGATGTAGCCGAAGGTGTTCTTGATGTACGAGGTCACGCAGGTGTTCTTGCCGTAGTCGAGCTTGTAGCCGTTCCAGTGGGAGTAGGTGCCCGAGGCGTGGCCGGTCTCGGTGCCGCCGGTGATGTTCAGGGCGCAGCCGCTGGCCCGCTTGAGGGTCTGGGCTCCCTGGGCGGTGGCGAGGTTGAGCTGCTCGAAGGACGTACAGGTGGAGTTGTTGCGGTCGGAGCAGTTGCCGGAGGACGACCAGGTGATGCCGGCGTCGCGGAACATCTGGGTGGCGGTGGCGTGACTGATCTTGGTGACGGCGAAGGCGTCGGTCGCGGTGCCGAGGACGGCGACGGCGGGGGCGACGACGAGGGCGAGCGCGGTGAGGAGCGCGCGGGGCTGCGACGGCTTCATGGGGACCTTCCTGCGGTGGGCCGTGGGTGCGGGGCGTCGGCTGTGCAGGTGGTGCAGGCAGATGGTGCCCGAGTGTGCGGGGCGTCCGCCAGGGGCCGTACGGGGTGACTGTGTGTAGGAGCGCAAACACGTTCCGGATGATGTTGAAATCTGAACCGAATGGGTCTACCTTCGGAGTCGCAAGTTCGTTTAACGTTCAACAAGCACCCACAGGAGCACGCCATGGGCATCTTCAGCCGCAAGGACACCACCCCCGCCCCCGCCGCGCAGGCCACGGCCGGCCCCGACCTGACCGCGCTGACCGGCGACTACACGATCGACCCGGCCCACAGCTCGATCGGCTTCGTCGCCCGGCACGCCATGGTCACCAACGTCAAGGGCGGCTTCCACGACTTCACCGGGACGCTGCACCTGGACGGCGCCGACCCCGCCGCGTCCACCGCCACGCTGGACGTGCAGATGGCGAGCATCGACACCGGCAACGCCGACCGCGACGGCCACCTGAAGTCCGCCGACTTCTTCAAGATCGACGAGTTCCCGGCGATGACCTTCCGCTCCACCAAGGCGGAGGCCCTCGGCGGCGACGCGTACCGCATCACCGGCGACCTCTCTCTGCTCGGCGTGACCAAGCCGCTCACCATCGACCTGGAGTTCAACGGCTCCGCCCAGGACCCCTTCGGCAACGAGCGCGTCGGCTTCGAGGGCAAGGCCGAGATCCTGCGCTCCGAGTGGGGTCTGACCTGGAACGCGGCGCTGGAGACCGGCGGTGTCCTGGTCTCCGACAAGATCAAGCTGGTCTTCGACATCTCGGCGATCAAGCAGGCGTGAGGCGCGGCGACGGGAGCGGTGCGACGCTGGAGCGAGGGGCCCGCGACCGACCCGGAAGGCAGGTCCCTCCCATGCGCACCTCGACCCGTACCGCCGGTGCCCTCACCGGTCTGACCCTCGCCCTCGGCGGAGCCGTCCTCGCCGCTCCCGCGGCCCGGGCGGACATCCCCGCCTGCGCCCGGATGGCCGAACTGGCCGGTGCCACCGCCTCCGACTCCGTCACGGCGGCCTGCACCCGTGGTGTGACCGGAGACCTGCAGGGTTGTGTGACCGGCCTGACCGGGGCCGGCGTGGCGGCCGGCGCCGCGACCGGCGCCTGCCGGGCGGCGGCGCACGAACCGCGCTAGCCCCTCGTCTCGCACGCCTCCCGCGGAGCGCCCATGCTGAGGAAGAGGGCGCCCTCGTTCCCGAGGCCTGCCGTCTCGAAGGCCGCACGAAGGTGCCCGGGAGGAGGAAGTCATGCGCATACGAAGGATCCTGGGCCTCGCCCTGGCCGCGGCGACCCTCGCCGGCGTGAGCGCCGTCGGCGCCGTCAGCGCCGGGGCCGCGTCGGCTCCGGACATCTCCAGGGACGACTGCACGGCCGCCGGCGGACAGCTCGTCGCACGCCCCTACGCCGGTGAGTACTGCGCGCTGCCCGACGGGACGACGCAGGCGATCACTTGACCGGCGGGCACGACGGCACCCGGCCGGGACCCTGGCCCAGTCCGACAGCGCCTCGCGGGTGAACTCCCTCGCCGGCCGTACCGACCTGCGGTCCCGGCGGTAGGAGAAGAGACCGTCCGGCGCCACGGGACGTGACCGCTCAGAACCCGCCGCCGAAGTCGCCTCCGCCGTCGCCTCCGCCGTCGAAGCCGCCGCCGTCTCCGAAGCCGCCGCCGAAGTCGCCGGGGGCGAAGTCGGTGCCGGATACGTCGCCGCCCTCGTAGCCGCCGGAGCCGTAGCCGCCGAAGTCTCCGTACCCGGTGCCGTAGTCGGCGCCGTACGCGGGCGCCGCCATCAGGCCGCCCAGCATGGTGCCGACCAGGAGGCCGGGGAGGAGGCCGCCGCCGAAGTAGCCGCCGGCCCAGGGGCCGTAGGCGGGGCCCGCGTCCCAGTAGGGGCGGCGGCCCCAGTCGGTGTCGACCTCGCGGACGACGGGGTCGCGGCCGTCGGCCAGGCGGGTGGCGTCGGCCGCGCAGACCGGGACCTGGCGCGGGGCTCCGCCCGGCGGGGTCCAGGTGGCGTCGGTGACCGAGGGGCCGTGCCGGGGGTCGAAGAAGCACGGCGGCCGGCGTTCGGGCAGCGGCCGGTGTGCGCGGCGGGCGGCCAGCTGGGCGAGGGAGAAGCGGCCGTCCTCCAGCGCCTCGGTGACCGGCCGGACCTCCTCCGGTCTGCGGGCCGTGGTCATCCGCTGCTTGGCGGTCTCGTAGGCGTCCAGGGCCCGCTCGTAGTCGGCGCGCATCGCGTCGTCGGCACCCGGCTCCGAGGGGTGGAAGTCGAGGCGGTCGAGTTCCTCGCCGAACGCGGTGATGTCCTCGTCCACGACCACCCGCAGCCGCTCCAGCGCCGCCCGCTGCTCCTCCTCGCGGCGCCTGCGGTTGCGGCGGACCAGCGTGTACGCGCCGGCGCCGGCGGCGACCAGGATCGCGGCCGTCGTGATCAGTGCCGTGCCGGACACGCCCCCGCCGCCGGCCGGGCCGCCCCAGCTGCGCGGGGCGTGGCCGCCCATGTTGGCCAGGGCGCGGTCGGTGAAGTCGGCCAGTTGGGCCTTGGCGTCCTCGCCCTGGACGCTGCGGACCAGGTTCTGCCGGGCCGTGACCGACATGACGGAGGAGTCGGCGCGGGCGTCGAAGCGGTCGCCCAGGCGGATGCCGTACAGGCCGGTGACGCCGGTCGCGGCGCGCAGGCCGCCGAAGAGGTTCGCGGTGGGGTATCCGGCGGGCAGGACGGCGATGAACAGGGGTTTGTCGGCGTCCTTGATACGGGCGGCGAGCGTGTCGGCGTCGGCGGCGGACAGCTGGTCGCGGGCCGCCGGGTCGACGTAGACCGGACCCTGGCGCAGGGCCCGGGCGATCGCGGAGACGCTGGTGTCCGCGCTCGCCCCGGGTGCGTACGGGGTCGCCAGCACCAGGGCCAGGACGGCGAGCAGCAGGGCGGGGAGGCTTCGGGTCCGCGGCAGGGCCTTCATATCTCGAAACTACCCGAAGCCTCCCCAAACCGGTCATCGGTCAGGCGCCGGGTTCAGGCCGCCCGGTACGCCTGTGCCAGCTTCCCCACCGCCTCCCCGTACCGGCCGGTCGCCAGCAGGTGGTCGGCGTCGGCGAAGGGTGCGGACACCGCCTGGGTGAGGTGGCCGCCCGTCTTCCGCTGGACGAGCAGCCGCGCCTCGGTCACCAGCGCGCGTCCGGTCCGGTCGTCGCCGCGCCGCTCGGCCACCGCGGCCCGGGCGGCGAGGGCGCGCAGGGTGGCCGTGCCGCCCTTCGGGACCGGGGTGAGCGTGGTCAGGCCCCAGCCGTAGGGGAACTGCGGGTCGTACGACGCGTCACCCACGTTGATCGGCAGCTGGTCCTGCGACCTGGGCCAGGTCACCGGGAGCTGTCCGGTGAAGGGGCGTGTGCCGTAGAGGACGTCGGCGACGCCGTCGCCCTCGGTGCCGGGCAGCCAGGAGGCGACCAGGGCGTCGATCCCGGCCAGCCGGTCGCCGATGAGCTGGGGGCGGCCGGAGACGATCAGGACCGCGCACTTCATGGCCGCGCAGACCTTGTCGACGGCGGCCCGGTCGGCGGCGGACAGGGACAGCGAGTGACCGTTGCCGACGTCGCCGACGCCCTCGGCGTAGGGCGTCTCGCCGACGACGACCACGCCCGCGTCGTAGCCGTCCGTCGGGGCGGAGGCGTCCTTCGAGTAGGTGACGTTCCCGCCCGCCTTGCGCAGGCCCTGCAGGATCGTCGTGCCGGGGACGGTGTTCCCGGAGGCGCCCTGCCAGGTGAGGGTCCAGCCGCCGGTCTGGTTGCCGATGTCGTCGGCGTTGGACCCGGCGACGTACACCTTCTCGCTCCTCTTCAGCGGCAGCAGCCCGCCCGCGTTCTTCAGCAGCACCTGCGACTCGGCGGCGGCCCGGCGGGCGGTCTCCCGGTGGGCCGGGGAGCCGATGGCGGCGGCGCCGCCGGTGTCGGCGTACGGGTGCTCGAAGAGGCCGAGCCTGAACTTCTGGGTGAGGATGCGGGAGACGGCGTCGTCGATCCGGCGCTCGCTGATCCGGCCGGCCTTCACCTCGTCGGCGAGCGCGGTGCTGAACTCCTTGTACGCGTACGGCACCATCATCATGTCCACGCCGGCCTCGACCGAGGTGCGGACGTGGGAGGCGTAGTCCCCGGGCAGCTGGTCGATGGCGTTCCAGTCGCTGATGACGAACCCGTCGAAGCCCATGCGGCCCTTGAGCACGCCGTTGATCATGTCGCCGCGGGCGTGCATCTTCACCGCGCCCTTGCCGTCCCCGGCGATGTCCAGGGAGGAGTACGACGGCATGACCGTGCCGATGCCCCGGTCGACGGCCTCGCGGTACGGCGCCAGGTGGATGTCGCGCAGTTGCTCGCGGGTGACGGTGGTGACGCCCTGGTCGGTGGTGTACGTACCGGTGGTCGAGGAGCCGTAGGCGGTGCCGCCGTCGGCCACGAAGTGCTTGGCGGTGGCGAGCACCTTGTCGCCGCGCGCCAGGTCCTTGCCGTTCGCACGGCCCTGGAGGCCCTGGATCACGGTCTCCATGGACTCCACGAGCGCCGGGTCCTCGCCGAAGGACTCGTAGGAGCGGCCCCAGCGTTCGTCGCGGCTCACGCACAGGCAGGGCGCGAAGTCCCAGGGGATGCCGGTCGCGCGGACCTCGGCGGCGGTCACCGCGCCCGTTTCCCGGGCGAGCCGGGGATCGCGGGTCGCGCCGATGCCGATGTTGTGCGGCATGACGGTGGCGCCGGAGAGGTTGTTGTGGCCGTGGACGGCGTCGACGCCGTAGATCAGCGGGATCTGCAGGCGCGTGGCCCGGGTCCGCAGCTGGAAGGCGTCGATCATCTTCGCCCAGGCCGCGGGGGTGTTGGGCGTGGGTGTCGAGCCGCCGCCGGAGAGCAGGGAGCCGAGGCCGTAGGCGGCGATGTCGGCCCCCTGGCCGACGGCGCCGCGTTCGGCCTGGGTCATCTGGCCGGCCTTCTCCGCCAGGGACATCCGGCCCAGCAGGTCGGCGACCCGCTCGCGGATCGGCAACTTGGCGTCCAGGTAGGGCAGCCCGTGCGCGTCGATCACGATCTGCGGAGTCTCGGCCGGGGCCTTCGCCCCGGTGACCGTCAGCTTGAGGGGGATGGTCTCGGCGGGTTCGGCCGCCCGGTCCCGGCGGGTGGGCACGGCGATGGTCCGCGTGGTGCCGGAGGCGGTGCCGGCCGGGAAGGTGAGGGTGCCGGAGACGGGGGTGTAGTCCGAGCCGGGGGTCGCGGTGCCGTCCCCGGTGGCGTAGGTGACGGTGACCGGGTCGGTCAGGGGCGCCTCCCCGGTGGTGGCCACGGTGACCCCGACCTTCGCGGTAGCGCCCTCCGCGACCGGCCGGACGGGCGCGTCGGTGCCGACCGAGGCCCGGAGCGCCTGGTCGGCCCTGCCGTACAACTCCACGTCGTCCAGGGCGAAGTCGCCCTTGGTGCCGGCCGGGAGGGTGAGGGCGTAGCCCCACATCTCCTTGAGGCCGAGGACGTGGTCGATGCCGCCGACGGGCTGGTAGTCGGTGCGGTAGGCGAAGTCCGTGAAGGGGAGCCGGATCTGCTTCCAGCCGGTGAAGTCGTCGGTGAAGGAGGCCGTCCACAGTTCGGAGGCCTCGCCGTTCGTCCCGCCGTCCTTGATCTCGAAGGCGATCTTCCTGCCGTTGTTCCGTCCCTCCCACCAGAAGCGGACGCCCTGGCGGTCGGACCAGTCGTGGGCGGGTGCGGTGGCGGCGAAGTCGTGGGTGAAGCCGCCGTAGCCGCTGATGTTGTAGGTGCCGGCGAGGACCTTGCCGCCCTCGGGGGCGTCGGCGCGGTCGGCGAGGCGGAGCGCGGGCGGGTCGTCGGTGTCGCCGCCCCAGGTGAAGATGGATTCGGCGGGCTGGGCGGCGAAGGGCACCTCGCCCTCGAAGCGGTCGACGGGGGCCGGGGCGGGTTCGTCAGCGGCTCGCGCGGTCGCCGCCCAGGGCAGCAGACCGGCGAGGAGTGCGGCGGAGGCGAGCAGGGCGGTTCTTCGCATGGACCTTCCCTAGACTCTCGTGGTTCACTCAGGGCTTAGCTCACGCCGTGAGTTAACTAGGGGTACACACCCCCGTCAAGACGACCCGTCAGCTCCGCCGATCCGAGAAGGAAGGGCGACGCACCATGAGGAGAACCCCCCGCGCGGTCCGGCTGCTGCTCGCCGGACTGCTCTCCGCCGTCGGTGCCGGTATGGCCGCACCCCCCGCGCACGCGGCCGGTGAGCAGGTCACCGCCTGGCTCACCACGACCGACGACTCCGCCGGCCGGCACGTCGTGCGCGGGCTCCAGCCGCAGACGCCGTTCGCGTTCCAGTCCGGGACGGGCGGAAGCGGCGAGAACATCACCGTGGACGAGAACACCCGGTACCAGACGTTCACCGGTGGCGGCGCGTCCTTCACGGACACCGCCGCCTGGCTGATGAACGGCAGCGGGGCGCTGTCCCCCGCCACCCGGGACGCGACCATGCGCAAGCTGTTCTCGCCGACGGACGGCATCGGCCTGTCGTTCCTGCGCAACCCGATGGGCGCCTCCGACCTCGCGCGCTACGGCTACACCTACGACGACGTGCCGGCCGGGCAGAGCGACCCGTCCCTGACGAAGTTCTCCATCGGGCACGACCTCGCCGACGTCGTGCCGCTGACCCGGCAGGCGCTCCAGCTCAACCCGGCCCTGACGGTGATGGCCTCGCCGTGGACGGCGCCGGCCTGGATGAAGGACAGCGGCTCGCTCAACGGCGGCTGGCTGAAGGCCGAGGACTACGGCGCGTACGCCGCGTACTTCGTGAAGTACCTCCAGGCGTACCGGGACCAGGGCGTGAACGTCTCCTACGTCACCGCGCAGAACGAGCCCACCTGCTGTTCCGGCTACCCGTCGATGAGCTGGAACGCCGGCGGGCTCGCCTACTTCACCAAGAACGAGCTGCTGCCCAGGCTCCAGGCGGCCGGCCTCGCCACCAAGGTGCTGGCGCACGACTGGAACTGGGACGTGTACGACTCCTACGCGGCCCCGACCGTCGACGACCCGGCCGTGCGCAGCCACCCCAACTTCGGCGGGATCGCCTGGCACGGCTACGGCGGTGACGTCACCAAGCAGACGTCCGTGCACGACCGGTACCCGGCGCTGGACGCCTTCGGCACCGAGCACTCCGGCGGCACCTGGATCGCCGACCAGCAGCGCGAGGACATGTCGAACATCATCGACTACACCCGCAACTGGGCGAAGTCGGTGACCAAATGGTCGCTGGCCGTGGACCAGAACATGGGCCCCCACAACGGCGGCTGCGGCACTTGCACGGGCCTGATCACCGTGCACAACGGCGACGGCGCGAGCGGGACCGTGGACTACACCGTCGAGTACTACGACATGGGCCACCTGACCAAGTTCGTCCGTCCCGGCGCCCAGCGCATCGCCTCCACCGCCTCCGCCGCGGTGCCGAACGTGGCCTGGCGCAACCCGGACGGCAGCAAGGCCCTGATCGCGTACAACGGCTCCGCGTCGGCCCGCACCCTCACCGTGAACTGGGGCGGCCGGCACGCCACTTACTCGCTTCCCGCCAGGACCTCCGCCACCTTCACCTGGACCGGCACCCAGTCCGGCGGCGGTGCCAGGACCGGGGCCTTCACGGGCCTCGCCGGCAAGTGCCTGGACGTGGCGGGCGGTTCGACCGCCGACGGTACGGCGGTGCAGCTCTACGACTGCAACGGCAGCGCGGCCCAGCAGTGGACCGTGCAGGCCGACGGGTCGGTGCAGGCGCTCGGCAAGTGCCTGGACGTGTCCTCCGGTTCGACCGCGGACGGGGCCAAGGTGCAGTTGTACGACTGCAACGGAACCGGTGCCCAACGGTGGTCGTACGACACGGCCACGGGTGATGTGGTGAACACGGCGGCCGACAAGTGCCTCGACGTCACCGACAACTCGTCGGCGAACGGGGCCCGGACCCAGATCTGGACATGCACGGGGGCCGCCAACCAGAAGTGGACGCTGCGGTGAGGCGGTAGCGCGGGACATGCGACACACGGGGGCCGTGGCGGCGGGGATCGTCGGCGGGATGCTGCTGCTGAGCGGCTGCGCCGCCGTCGACCTGCCGCTCGCGGGGGTGCGGGCCGGCGCGGACGGGACGCCGTACGCGGTGTTCCGGCCGTGCGGTGACGACGGCTACCGGGGCCCGTACCTGGAGGAGCGGTCCCGCGGCGACGGCGCGGGCCCCGCCACCGGCTGGGAGTCGAAGAAGCAGGGGCTGCACGGGGACGCCGAGTTCCCCCTGTTCGACCCGCCCGCGAAGTGGGGGGCCCGGCACCGGGGCACACGGCGACTGCTGGCCCGGCACCACTACCGCCTCGGGTTCGGGCACTACGTCACAGGCGACTCGTATAACGCGTTCGTGGAGTTCACCGGCGAGCGGATCCGCCGGCTGCGGCCCGGGCAGGTCTGGGCGGACGGCCGGGTGATGAGCCCGCGCGCGTTCGAGCGGCTCGCCGCCGACTCGTGCTGAACCAGGGCGGTGTGGCGTGGTGCGCATCGGCCGCCGCCGGACCATGGTGGGGGTATGACCACACCGCAGGATCTGTTCCTCGTCAGCCTCGACGTGCCCGGTGAGCACCCCGTGGAGCAGGGCGACCTGTCGCTGGCACTCGCCGGCGCCGAGCTGGTCGACCTGCTCGGGGCCCGGGCACTCACCCTGGACGGCGAGCGCATCGTGCCCGGCCCGGTGCTGACCACGGGCGACCGGATGCTGGACGAGGCGGGGGCGCGTCTCGTCCGGGAGGAGCCGTACGAGACGGTCGAGGACTGGCTCTGGCGGCGCGGCGAGGGGCTCGCCGTGGCCTACCGGGACACCCTGGAGGCCGCCGGGCAGATCACCGGCAGGCGCCGGCTCCGGCTGCCGGGCCGCAACCGGCACGACCTGCCCGCCGACACCGCCGCCCGGCGCCACGCGACCGACCGCTGGGAATCCCGCGACCCCGTCCTCACCGGGCTCGCTGCGACCCTCGGCATCCAGGACGACCGGCCGGCCGGCCCGGAGCCCGAGGACGAGGCGGTCGTCACCGTCCTGGTCGCGGTCGGCGACGCGGTGACCGAGCTGGAGGCCGTCCGCGAACGCCGCCGCATCGAGAACATCGCCTTCGACAACATCTGGCGGGCGCCCTGAGCCTCCCGGACACCGCCGGCCGGCCCGGGCGGCCTCAGAGGATCAGCTGGCCGATGCCCAGCAGATTGCCCTCGCTGTCGCGGAACCACGCGCCGCGCTCCCCGCTCGCGCCCTTGCTCGGGTAGTTGCCGGCGATGTCCGCGATGCCCTCCCGGGTCCGCAGGCCGGGCACGTCGACCTCTTCGAAGGCCACGCCCCGGCGGCGCAGCTCGGTCACGACGCCCTCGATGTCGTCCACCTCGAACGCCATCTGGGTGAAGGTGCCGGGCGAGGCCCCCGTCGAACGGAAGACGACGAAGTCCGCGCCCGCGCACCGGTACAGCAGCCCGCCGGGCCGCTCGTCCACCGGGTACAGGCCGAGCTTCTCGGCGTAGAAGCGGCGGGCCCGGTCCAGGTCCCGCGCGGGCAGCCGGGTCGCGACGCGGGCCCCGGACAGCACGTCACCGGTGTGTGAGGTCATACCTCCACTGTGGCTACTCCGCCGGTTCCACGCCCGCCCGGAGGAGGCCGTAGGTGTAGGCGTCCTCCAGGGCCTGCCAGGAGGCGGCGATGACGTTCTCGGCCACGCCGACCGTGGACCACTCGCCGGAGCCGTCCGAGGTGGAGATCAGCACCCGGGTGGTGGAGGAGGTGCCGTGCTTGCCCTCCAGGATGCGGACCTTGTAGTCGACCAGCTCCAGCTTGGCGAGCTGTGGGTAGATCTTCTCCAGCGCCACGCGCAGGGCACGGTCCAGGGCGTTGACCGGACCGTTGCCCTCCGCGGTGGCCACGATCCGCTCGCTCTTGGCCCACAGCTTCACGGTGGCCTCGTTGGCGTGGGTGCCGTCGGGGCGGTCCTCGACGATGGCCCGCCAGGACTCCACGTCGAAGTACTTCAGCGGGCGGCCCTCGGCCTCGGCGCGCAGCAGCAGCTCGAAGGAGGCGTCGGCGGCCTCGTAGGTGTAGCCCTGGAGTTCGCGCTCCTTCACCCGCTCGACCACCCGGCCGACCAGCTCACGGTCGCCGCCCAGGTCGACGCCGAGCTCCTTGCCCTTCAGCTCGACGGAGGCGCGGCCCGCCATGTCGGAGACCAGCATGCGCATGGTGTTGCCGACCAGCTCGGGGTCGATGTGCTGGTACAGGTCCGGGTCGACCTTGATGGCGGAGGCGTGCAGCCCGGCCTTGTGGGCGAAGGCGGAGACGCCGACGTACGGCTGGTGGGTGGAGGGGGTGAGGTTGACGACCTCGGCGATGGCGTGGGAGATGCGGGTCATCTCGCGCAGCCGGCCCTCGGGCAGCACCTTCTTGCCGTACTTCAGCTCCAGGGCGGCGGCCACCGGGAACAGGTTGGCGTTGCCGACGCGTTCGCCGTAGCCGTTGGCCGTGCACTGCACGTGGGTGGCGCCCGCGTCGACGGCCGCGAGGGTGTTGGCCACCGCGCAGCCGGTGTCGTCCTGGGCGTGGATGCCGAGCCGGGCGCCGGTGTCGGCGAGGACCGTGGCGACGACCGCGTGCACCTGGGCGGGGAGCATGCCGCCGTTGGTGTCGCAGAGGATGACGACGTCGGCGCCGGCCTCGGCGGCCGTACGGACCACGGCCTTGGCGTACTCCGGGTTGGCGCGGTAGCCGTCGAAGAAGTGCTCGCAGTCCACGAACACCCGGCGGCCCTGCTCCCGCAGGTACGACACGGTGTCCCGGACCATCTCCAGGTTCTCGTCCAGGGTGGTGCGCAGCGCCAGCTCGACGTGCCGGTCGTGCGACTTGGCGACCAGCGTGATCACCGGGGCACCGGACGCCAGCAGGGCGTTGACCTGCGGGTCCTCGGCGGCTTTTCCGCCGGCGCGGCGGGTGGCGCCGAAGGCGACCAGCTGCGCGTGCCGGAAGTCGATCTCCGCCTGCGCGCGGGCGAAGAACTCGGTGTCGCGGGGGTTCGCGCCGGGCCAGCCGCCCTCGATGAAGCCCACGCCGAAGTCGTCCAGGTGCCGGGCGATGGCGAGCTTGTCCGCGACGGTGAGGTTGATGCCCTCGCGC
This sequence comes from Streptomyces capoamus, assembly GCF_014654935.1. GTDB lineage: Bacteria > Actinomycetota > Actinomycetes > Streptomycetales > Streptomycetaceae > Streptomyces > Streptomyces capoamus. Next base: position 78,921 of record NZ_BNBF01000006.1, on the reverse strand, counting down.
TGCGCGCCGTCGCGCAGCGTGGTGTCGAAGACGTGGAACGAGTCGTCGAGCTCGCTGTTTTCCGTCTCGGTCATGGTCTCAAGGCTCCTGTTGTGGATCTTCGGTCTTACCGGATGGACCGGCTCCACCGTTCCTCCGTGGCCCCCTCGCGCTTCGCCGCCGGCTGCGGGTGGGCCGGAAAACGAAAAAACCCCTCGCGGGTGCGAGAGGTCTGCGCGCGGGTCGAGGACGACGGTGGCCACCCGCACTGGTCGTCCGAGGTGGTCACTGCGGACCGGCGCGCCTGCTGCCCATAATCATGGCGAACGAGAGCACGGGGGCAGTCTGGCACAGCCGGGCCCCCGGCTCACCGTCCGTCTCAGGATGCGGTCGTCACGGTGGACTCCGCGGAGCCGTCCCCGGTCCCGGCGCCGCTCTTCACCCGGCCCAGGTCCAGGTCCTTGGTCTCGCGCATGGTGACGTACACCACCAGGGACACGGCGGCGCAGGCGGCCACGTACCAGGAGAAGCCGGACTCGATGCCGCCCTTCTTGAACCACAGGGCGACGTACTCGGCGGTGCCGCCGAAGAGCGCGTTGGCCAGGGCGTAGGGCAGGGCGACGCCGAGCGCCCGGACCCCGGTCGGGAACAGTTCGGCCTTCACGCAGGCGTTGATGGAGGTGTAGCCGGTGACCACCACCAGCGCGAGCAGGGCGAGGCCGAGGGCGGACCAGTAGCCGTCCGCGTGCTTGAGCAGCGTCATGATCGGGACGGTGAGGACGGTGGACCCGACGGCGAAGGTGATCAGCAGCGGACGGCGGCCGACGCGGTCGGAGAGGGCGCCGGCCAGCGGCTGGAGGCAGGCGAAGACGATCAGCGCGGTGAAGGAGACCAGGGTCGCCGTCTGCTTGGACAGGCCCGCCGAGTTGGACAGGTACTTGGTCAGGTAGGTGGTGTACGTGTAGTAGGCCACCGTGCCGCCCATGGTGAGGGCGACGACCAGGAACGCCTCCCGCCGGTGCTGCCACAGCGCGCGCAGGGTGCCGCGCTCCCCGGCGTGCGAGGTGTCCTCCTCGTACACCTCGGTCTCCAGCAGGTTCCGGCGCAGGTAGAAGACGACGGCCGCGCCGAGGGCGCCGACGGCGAACGGGATGCGCCAGCCGTAGCTGTGCAGGGCGTCCTCGGACAGGGTGTGCTGGAGGACGATCAGCAGGCCGAGGCCGGCGATCTGGCCGGCGGTCATGGACACGTACTGGAAGCTGGACGCGAAGCCGCGGCGCCGCGGGTCCGAGGCCTCGGTCAGGTAGGTCGCGCTGGCCGCGTACTCGCCGCCCACGGACAGGCCCTGGAGCAGGCGGGCGACGAGCAGGACGAGCGCGCCGCCGTAACCGGCGACCCCGTAGGTGGGGGCGACGGCGATGAGGACCGCCGACGCCGACATGAGCGTCACGGTGAGGGTCAGCGCGGCCTTGCGGCCCTTGCGGTCGCCGACCCTGCCGAGCAGCCAGCCGCCGACGGGCCGCATGAAGAAGCCGACGGCGAAGATGCCGGCGGTGTTCATCAGCTGGGCGGTCGGGTTGCCGCTCGGGAAGAAGGCGCCGGCGAAGTAGGTGGCGAAGCTCGCGTAGACGAACCAGTCGTACCACTCGACCATGTTCCCCGCCGAGCCGACCCAGATCTTCTTCCAGTGTTGTCGTCCCATGGGCGGTTACCTGCCCGCCCACGGATCAAAGGATTCCGCCGGCCTCGCGCCCCTGCGGGGCCGCGGCGAGCCCGTCCTCGACGAACTCCCGGACGTGCGCGAGGACGTGGTCCCGGTCCGTGCCCCGCAGCCCGATCGCGACGTGGATGGAGAATCCGTCGAGCAGCGCACGCAGCCTCGTGGCGAAGCGGTCCGCGTCCACCCGCCGGAACTCACCCCGCGAGATCCCCTCGGCGACCAGCGCGACCAGGTCGCGGTGCCAGGCGCCCTCGATCGCGGCCTGCCGGGCGCGGGCGTCGTCGTCGGCGTTCTGCGAGCGGTTCCAGACCTCCAGCCACAGGGTCCAGTGCGGATCGCGGTGCCCGTCGGGGACGTACAGGTCGACGTACGCGGACAGCCGCTCCCGCGCGGTCCCGGGACGGGCCAGCAGCCGTCCCCGTTCCGCGCCCAGCCGGCCCTCGCTCCATTCCAGGGTTCGCAGCAGCAGCTCGTCCTTGGAGCGGAAGTAGTACAGCAGGTGGCCGCTGCTCATGCCGACCTCGCGGCCCAGCCCCGCCATGGTGAGCTTCTCCAGACCGCGCTCGGCGATCATGTCCATGGCGACGGCGAGGACCTCCTCGCGCGGCGGCGCGTTCCTGCGCGCCCGGCCCGCAGCGGCCATCTGCTGCTCCTGTACGTGTCAGACCTTCGGCTGCTGTTGCGTGATGCAGTGGATACCGCCCCCGCCCGCGAAGATCGTACGCGCGTCCACCAGCGTCACCGTGCGCTCCGGGAACAGCCGGCGGAAGATGCCCGCGGCGATCTCGTCACGCGGGTCGTCGAAGCCGCACAGCACCACGCCGCCGTTGCACAGGTAGTGGTTGATGTAGGAGTAGTCGGCCCAGTGGCCGTCGGCCTCCAGGACGGTCGGCGCGGGCACCTCCACGACCTCCAGGCGGCGGCCCCGCGCATCGGTCGCCGACCGCAGCAGGCCGATGACCTCCTTGGTGACCTCGTGGTCGGGGTGCGCCGGGTCCGGCTGGTGGTGCGCGACCACGACGCCCGGCCGGGCGAACGCGGCGACGATGTCGACGTGGCCCAGGGTGCCGAAGCCGTGGGGAGGGTAGTCGCCGGTCAGGCCGCGCGGCAGCCAGATCGCCCTGCTGGTGCCGAGGTGGGCGTGGACCTCCGCCTCGACCTCCGCCTTGGACCAGTGCGGGTTGCGCTCGGGCCCCAGCTGCACGGTCTCGGTGAGCAGCACGGTGCCCTCGCCGTCGACGTGGATCGCACCGCCCTCGTTGACCAGCTTCGAGGCGTACGTCTTCGCGCCCGCGAGGTCGGACACGTACGCGCCGATCCCGGCGTCGTGCTCCCAGCGGGCCCAGTCCTGGGCGCCCCAGCCGTTGAACGTCCAGTCGACGGCGGCCAGCCGGCCCTTGCCGTCGGTGAGGAAGGTGGGGCCGATGTCCCGCATCCAGGCGTCGTCCAGCGCGCGCTCGACGGTGTCGACGCCGGGGCCGAGCAGTGCCCGGGCGTCCCGCGACTGGCCGGGGGCGCAGACGACCGTCACCGGTTCGAAGCGGCGGACCGCGCGGGCGACGGACGCCCAGGCGGCCCGGGAGGCGGCCAGGTCGTCCGGGTCGTCGAAGGTCGGGTTGGGGCTGGGCCAGGCCATCCAGGTGCGTTCGTGGGGGGCCCATTCGGCGGGCATGCGGAAGCCGTCGGCGGCGGGGGTGGTCATGTGGGATCCCGGGTGGTCAGAGGAAGTAGAGGCGGTTGAGGGAGACGGAGTCGGCCGGCCCGGAGCGCAGCGGCTCGCCGTCGAGGGTGACCAGGCCGGTGCGCTGGTCGACGTCGACCGCCCCGGTACGGGCGTTCAGCCGCAGGTCCGCCGGGCCGATGCCCCGGGTGCCGCGCACGGCGACCCTTCTCCTGCGGGTCGGCATGGTGTCGTTGCCCTGGTCGGCGGCCGCCCGGGCGACGAACGCCACCGAGAGGTCCGCGGGCGTGGCCCCGTACGACCCGAACTGCGGTCCCAGCACGAGCGGTTCGCAGGTGTCGGTGGCGGCGTTCGGATCACCGACCACGCCGTACGCCGGGAAGCCGGCCTTGAGGACGAGCTGCGGTTTGGCGCCGAAGTACTCCGGGCGCCACAGCACGATGTCGGCGAGCTTGCCGGTCTCGATCGAGCCGACCTCGTGGGAGAGGCCGTGCGCGATGGCCGGGTTGATGGTCAGCTTGGCGATGTAGCGCAGCACGCGGGCGTTGTCGTCGCCCTCGCCGTCGCCCTGCAGCGGGCCCAGCTCGGCCTTCATCTTGCCGGCCATGGCGAACGTGCGGCGGACCGTCTCCCCGGCCCGGCCCATGCCCTGCGCGTCGGAGGAGGTGATGCCGATCGCGCCCAGGTCGTGCAGCACGTCCTCGGCGCCCATGGTGCCGGCCCGGATGCGGTCGCGGGCCATGGCCGCGTCGCCGGGCAGGTCGGGCTTGAGGTCGTGGACGGAGACGATCATGCCGTAGTGCTCGGCGACCGCGTCCCGGCCGAAGGGCAGGGTGGGGTTGGTGGAGGAGCCGATGACGTTCGGCACGCCGGCCATCTTCAGTACGTTGGGCACGTGTCCGCCGCCGCAGCCCTCGATGTGGAAGGCGTGGATCGTGCGGCCCTCCAGCACCTCCAGGGTGTCCTCGACCGACAGGCACTCGTTCAGTCCGTCGCTGTGCAGGGCCACCTGGACGTCGTGCTCCTCGGCGACCCGCAGCGCGGTGTCCAGGGCCCGGGTGTGGGCGCCCATGTCCTCGTGCACCTTGAAGCCGCTCGCCCCGCCCTCGGCCAGGGCCTCGATCAGCGGCGCCTCGTGGGAGGAGGAGCCCCGGCCGAGGAAGCCGATGTTGACCGGCCAGGCGTCGAACGCGTTGAAGGCGTGGCGCAGCGCCCAGGGCGAGTTGACGCCGACGCCCCACACCGGGCCGAACTCCTGCCCGATGACCGTGGTCACGCCGGAGGCGAGGGACGCCTCCATGATCCGCGGCGACAGCAGGTGGACGTGGGTGTCGACGGCTCCGGCGGTGGCGATCAGCCCCTCGCCGGAGACGATCGAGGTGCCCGTGCCGACGACGACGTCGACGCCGTCGAGGGTGTCCGGGTTGCCGGCGCGGCCGATCGCGTGGATGCGGCCCTCCCGGATGCCGATGGAGACCTTCCTGATCCCCTGCACCGCGTCGATCACGACGACGTTGCTGATCACGACGTCACAGGTGGCGCGGACGGCGGCGGCCTTGAGGTGCAGTCCGTCGCGTGCGGTCTTGCCGAAGCCGGCGAGGAACTCGTCGCCGTACTGCTGGGAGTCGGACTCGACGCGGACGGTGAGTCCGGAGTCGCCGAGCCGGATCCGGTCGCCGGCACGGGGGCCGTGGGTGGCGGCGTACTCGTGGGGCGTGAGCCGGCGGGCCGGTGCCGGGTGCCCTCCGGGCCTGCTCATCGGCCGCCCTCCTCTCCGGGAACTCCCAGGTATCCGCAGGCAGCGGCCCGGCGCAGGGCCTCCTCGCGCGCGCCGGGAGCGTCCAGCGGCCCGTCGACCAGTCCGGCGAAGCCGATCGCGATCCGCTCGCCGCCGATCGGCACGAGCCCGACCTCCTCGCTCTCCCCGGGGCCGAGGCGGACGGAGGAGCCGGCGGGTACGGCGAGCCGCATGCCGTAGGCCCGCGCCCGGTCGAAGTCGAGCCGCGGGTTGGCCTCGAAGAAGTGGAAGTGGGAGGTGACGGAGACCGGCACGGTGGCGGTGTTGGTCACCTGGAGCCGGACCACCGGTTCGGGGTCGGTGTGCGCGGGGCCAGGGAGCAGGGCGCCCGGGGCGTCCGCGCCGAGGCCTGCCCCTGCCGCGCGGGACGAGGCCCGGCCGATCGGGTCGGAGACGACCGCGAGCCGGGAGCC
>NZ_BNBF01000006.1:70369-73286 GCF_014654935.1 Streptomyces capoamus | reverse complement strand
GTCGTCGAAGACGGCCTCGACCATCACCTCGGTGACGATGTCGGCGACGCCCGGCAGGACGTCCTCCGGGCCGAGTACCGCGCGGGCGGCGTCGACGGCCTCGGCGAGCCGTTTGCCGTCCCGGGCGGCCTCGCAGACGGTGTCCGCGATCAGCGCGGTGGCCTCGGGCACGTTCAGCCGCAGGCCGCGCGCCCGGCGGGCCCGGGCCAGCTCGGCGGCTCCGAAGAGCAGCAGCCGGTCACGTTCCGTGGGGGTCAGTCTCACGACCCGGCACCTCCTTGCCTTCCCCGATTTAGAGCACCACTCTAAACACAGATTTCCTCGCACGGAAGCATTGACCGACGGCAGGACTTCACGTCACATTGAGCGTCGCTCTAAACAGCGAGGCGGCCGTCGAAGGAGACCAGCCATGCCCATAGAACAGCGCGGTGTCGACACCGTCCCGGACGAGGAACGCACCAGCGGGCCACGGGACCTCGTGTCGATCCTGCTCGGCTCCAACCTCTGCCTCGGGGTGATCATCTTCGGCTGGCTGCCGGCGTCGTTCGGGCTCGGCTGGTGGGCGTCGGTCGGCGCGATCGTGGCCGGCACCCTGGCCGGCACCGTGTTCACGGCCCCGCTCGCCCTGGTCTCCCTGCGCACCGCGACCAACCTGTCCACCTCCTCGGGGGCCCAGTTCGGCGTGCGCGGCCGGCTCGTCGGCTCGGTGGTCGGACTGCTGCTGGCCCTCGGCTACACCGCGCTGACGGTGTGGATCGGCGGCGACGTGATGCTGACGGTCCTCGGCCGGCTCCTCGGGGTGCCCGCGGACGGGGTCTCGTACGCCCTCGTGTACGGGGTGCTCGCCGCCGCGACCGTCGCCGGGGCGGTCTACGGCTACCGGGTGCTGCTCGCCATGTCACGCGTCCTCGCGATCGGCATGACGGCCCTGCTGCTGCTCGGGGTGCTCGCCTACGCACCGCACTTCACCACCGGCGCGCTGCCCGGCGCCGGCGGCTACCTGCTGGGCTCGTTCTGGCCGACCTGGTTCCTGGCCGCGGTGGCGGCGGGCCTGTCCGGCCCCATCGCGTTCATCACGCTGCTCGGCGACTACACCCGCTACATCTCCCCGGCCCGCCACTCCCCGCGCCGCGTGCTGCACGCCACCTGGCTCGGGCTGGTCCTGGGTCTGCTGGTCCCGCAGCTCTTCGGCACCTTCACGGCGTACGCGGCCGGCGCGGCCACCGACTACGCCGGACCGCTGGTCGCGGCCTCCCCCGGCTGGTACCTGGTGCCGCTGCTGCTGTCCGCCTCGGCGGGCTCGGTCGGCAACGCGGGCCTGATGCTGTACTCCATGGGCCTGGACCTGGACGCGATCCTGCCCCGGGCCTCCCGTGCCCGCGCCACCTGCACCGTGGCGGTCGTGGCCACGGTCTGCGTCTTCGCCGGCCACTACCTGTGGAACGCGCAGTCGGCGATGACGTCCTTCGTGCTCCTGCTCACCGCCGTCGGCACCCCGTGGGCGGTCGTCACCCTCATCGGCTTCGTCCGCTGCCGGGGTGTGTACGACGCCGACGCCCTCCAGGTCTTCAACCGCCGCTCCCGGGGCGGGGTCTACTGGTACCGGGCGGGCTGGAACGTGCCGGCGACCGTGTCCTGGGCGCTGGGCGCGGCGGTCGGCCTGCTGGCGGTGTCCCTGCCGTCGTACGCGGGCCCGCTGCTGCCCCTCACCGGCGGCGTGGACTGCAGCTTCCTGTTGTCGGGCCTGGTGGGCGCGGTGGCGTACCTGCTGCTGACACTCGGCGAGGAGCGCCCCGACGGGGCGCGGGGAACTGCGCGACGAGCCGCGACGGACCAGCGGACGATCGACGGTCTGTCCCGCAGTTCCCGCTGAGCCGTCAGCCGACCCGGTGCATCCAGCCGTGCTTGTCCTCGGCCGTGCCGCGCTGGAGGTCGAGCAGGGCCTCGCGCAGCCGCATGGTGACCTCGCCCGGCTCACCGCCGCCCAGCTGCCACTCGGCGCCGGCCCGCTTGACGGTGCCGACCGGAGTGATCACGGCGGCGGTGCCGCACGCGAAGACCTCGGTGAGCGTGCCGTTCTCGGAGTCGCGCTGCCACTGGTCGACGGAGACGCGGCCCTCCTCCGACTCGTACCCGAGGTCGCGGGCGACGGCCAGCAGGGAGTCGCGGGTGACGCCCTCCAGGATGGAACCGGTCAGGGTGGGCGTGACGATCTTGTTGCCGTGCACGAAGTACAGGTTCATCCCGCCGAGTTCCTCGACCCACTTGTGCTCGACCGCGTCGAGGTAGCAGACCTGGTCGCAGCCCTTGGCGGCGGCCTCGGCCTGGGCGAGCAGGGACGCGGCGTAGTTGCCGCCGGTCTTGGCGTCGCCCATGCCGCCGGGGACGGCGCGGACGCGGTCCTCGGAGACCCAGATGGACACCGGCTTGACACCGCCCGGGAAGTACGCGCCGGCCGGGGAGGCGATGACGATGAAGAGGTACTCGTTGGCGGGCTTCACGCCCAGCCCGACCTCCGTGGCGATCATGAACGGGCGCAGGTACAGCGACTCCTCGCCGCCGTGCGCCGGCACCCAGTCGACGTCCTGGCGGACCAGGGCGTCGCAGGCCTCGATGAACGTCTCGACCGGCAGCTCCGGCATGGCGAGGCGGCGGGCGGAGCGCTGGAAGCGCTGGGCGTTCTGGTCCGGCCGGAAGAGGGCGACCGAGCCGTCGGGCTGCCGGTAGGCCTTCAGGCCCTCGAAGATCTCCTGCGCGTAGTGCAGGACGTGGGTGGCCGGGTCGAGGGGGATCGGCGCGTACGGAACGAGCTGCCCGTCGTGCCAGCCGCGGCCCTCCGTCCACTTGATCGTCACCATGTGGTCGGTGAAGTGGCGGCCGAACCCCGGGTGGGCCAGGATCGCCGCGCGCTCTGCGG
>NZ_BNBF01000006.1:69847-70334 GCF_014654935.1 Streptomyces capoamus | reverse complement strand
CGGCGAGCGGGCTGGCGGAGGGCTTGAGCTCGATCGTGGGCGTCGTCATGTGGTGTCCTTCACCGGTTGTAGTGACGGGCCGCGCTCACGCCTGTACTGCCGGTCGCCAGTGCTAGGACGTCCGAGCATTCCCTCATATCGCGGCCCCGCGTTCGATTATCGCGCGGGCGCGGTGGCGGACGGAATCGGGGTGAAAGCGGCCCAGGGGTTGATGGTGGCACCCGGCGAGGCACAGGAAAAGCCGCCGGGTGCGGTTGCGACCCGGCGGCTCGGTACGGCGCGGCGGGTCAGCCGGCTACGCGTACGGCGAGCGCGTCGCCGATCTCGGAGGTGGACCGGGCGGGCCGCCCGACGCGCTCGGTGAGGTCGGCGGCGACCGCCGCGTCGATGCGGTCGGCCTCGCTGTCGTGGCCCAGGTGGCGCAGCAGCAGGGCGACGGACAGGACGGTGGCGGTGGGGTCGGCCTTGCCCTGGCCGGCGATGTCCG
>NZ_BNBF01000006.1:57364-69806 GCF_014654935.1 Streptomyces capoamus | reverse complement strand
GGGCCGAGCCGTGGACCGGCTCGAACATGGACGGGAACGCACGGCTGGGGTTGATGTTCCCGGAGGCGGCCACGCCGATGCCGCCGGAGACGGCCGCGGCGAGGTCGGTGATGATGTCGCCGAAGAGGTTGTCGGTGACGATGACGTCGAAGCGGCCGGGGTCGGTGACCAGGTAGATGGTCGCGGCGTCGACGTGGACGTAGTCCGTGGTGACCTCGGGGTACTCCTCGGCCACCTGGTGGAAGATGTTCGTCCACAGGTGCCCGGCGAAGGTCAGCACGTTGTTCTTGTGGACCAGCGTGAGCTTCTTGCGCGGGCGGGCCTGGGCACGCTCGAAGGCGTCGCGGACCACACGCTCGACACCGTAGGCGGTGTTGACGGACACCTCGGTGGCGACCTCGTGCGCGGTGCCCTTGCGGATGGTGCCGCCGTTGCCGGTGTACGGGCCCTCGGTGCCCTCGCGGACGACGACGAAGTCGATCTCCGGCTGGCCGGCGAGCGGGGTGGCGACACCGGGGAGCAGCTTCGAGGGGCGCAGGTTGACGTGGTGGTCGAAGGCGAAGCGGAGCTTGAGCAGGAAGCCGCGCTCCAGGACGCCGGACGGGACGCTCGGGTCGCCGATGGCGCCGAGCAGGATCGCGTCGTGCTGCTTGAGGGAGTCGAGGTCGGCGTCGGTGAGGGTCTCACCGGTGGCGTGGTAGCGCTTGGCGCCGAAGTCGTACTCCTTGGTCTCCAGCTTCACATCCTGCGGCAGGACGGCGGAGAGGACCTTGAGACCCTCGGCCACGACCTCCTGGCCGATGCCGTCACCGGGGATCACTGCGAGATTGATGCTGCGAGACATGCGGGCACCCTACTCCTCGTCCCATGGGATGACACGCTCTGTCCGGCATGCGGACACGCGGACGGGGGCACGCCGTGCCCCGGAGGACGCGGTCGCCGGCGGGTGTCCGGGGGACGCGGGGTCCGGGTCACGCGTGTCCGGCTCAGTGGCCGGTCGCGCCGCCGTTGTCCCGGCGGTCCAGGGCGCGCTGGAGGGCGGCCGCGGCGTTCTGACGGTCGGACTCGCTCGTACGGGACGTGTGGCGGACTCGGCGGACGGTCGTCTCGGCCATGGCGATCGACTCCTTGGCATACGTGCAGCAGGCAGTGAGGGTTGCGAGTCACCGGAAGGGGCGGGGAGCACCGGCCGCAGGGGTTGCCTGCACGGGGCCCGGCTCACGACCGCCATTCGCTGGATCGAGCGAGACGTTCGGCTCCTACAAAACTAAGGGAGTCACCCGTCGCTGTCTGCACAAGTACTCGGACTTCCTACTATCTGAGACGGCGGACCGGGCCACACCACGCCGACCTGCGCTTTCGAGGGCTGGCGCGAGCTCGGGGGAATCCGGATGACGCAGAACGCGGGGCTGGCCTAGCGTTCCGTCCATGGCCACCTCCCCCGGCGCCGATGACGCATCCGGCGTGACCGTCCGCTGCCAGGACGACACCTCCGTCGGCGTGACCTTCCGCGACCGGTCCCGCCCCGACGCGGACCGCGTGCGCCATGCCGTCGAGCTGCGGGCCCCGGGCCTGACGGCGCGCGTCGACGGCGTCGTCGCCTGGGTCCGCGACAGCGGTCTCGCCGCGTTCCTGGAGGAACTGGCCGCGGACTACCGGGGATGGGACGGCGAGCGGAGCTGGCGGACCGACGACAGGGACCTGACGGTGTCGGCCGTGTTCCGGTCCGGCGGCCACGTCGGGCTCACCTGGACCCTGCGCCCCCGGCCGAGGGCCGCCGGCGGATGGAGCGCCTCGGCCACCACGTGGCTGGAGGCCGGCCAGCAGCTGACCGGCCTGGCCGCCGACCTCCGGCACTTCCTCGCCGAGGAGCATCGGGGGTGCGGTGACGACTGAGCGCGCGTACTTCGCCGGCGTCGGCCGACGTCCCGGGATGTTCGTCGGCAAGGCCTCCTTCCCCCTGCTGACCGCGTTCCTGACCGGGTACGACCAGCACGCCCAGCGGCACGGCGGGCCCGGGCTCACCGGCTGGCACGACTGGCTGGTCGCCCGCCGCGGACACGGCTGCGACCACGCCTGGCCCGGTCAGGTCCTCCACCTGGCCCTCCCGAACGGCTGGGACGACCCCTGGAACCTACCGCCCGAGGACGAACAGCACGCGATCGAGGTCCTCTTCGCACTCCTCGACGAGTTCGCCGCCGAGCGCGCAGCGGCGCAGGAGTCCCCGGCCCCGGACTGAGCGGGGCGCGGCGCCGCACCGCCCCTCCCTCGGCGCGCACCGCGGGCGGCGTCAGGTCACGTCGCCGTCGCGCCAGTCGAAGACCAGCTCGCCGCCGGGGTCGAGGGGGCCGGCGAGGGCGGGCCGGACGTACACCCCGCCCTCGTCCTCGCGCAGCCGCACGATCCCGTCCGGCGAGAGGGCGTGCACCTGCCCGGGCCAGCGCTGCCAGCCGCGGGCCGTGTACAGCGGCGCCCCGTCCTCGCTGGCGGCGAGCGCGCCGAGGTCGTAGGCCCGGTCGGCCAGCCGCTCCAGCTCGGCCATCACCCGCCCGCCGAGCCCGGTGCGCCGCACGTCGGCCCGCACCGCGACGGCCTCCACGTACCCGGTCCGCAGCCAGCGCCCCCGGTGCCGGACCCGGCGCATCACGAGCGCCCCGTGAGCGGCGATCCCGTCCTCGTCCCGGATCAGCACGTGCATCCCGCCGAGCCCGTGGTCCCAGTCGGCGTCGGAGAAGTCCCCGTCGAACGCCTCGTCCAACAAGGCCCGTACAGCGAGGAGTTCGGACGGATCGAGAGCGGCGGTGTGCGCGAGTCGCAGCTGAGTGGTCATGCTCCACTGTTTCATCGGCCCCGGACGCCGACGGGCCGGGAGACCCGAGCGGTGTCAGGTCTCCCGGCCCGTGTGCGGGGGCTCGGTGATCAGCCCATGTGCGGGTAGCCGTAGTCGGTCGGCGGGACCAGGGTCTCCTTGATGGCGCGGGTCAGGGTCCAGCGCTGGAGGTTCTGCGGGGCGCCGGCCTTGTCGTTGGTTCCGGAGGCGCGGCCGCCGCCGAAGGGCTGCTGGCCGACGACGGCACCGGTCGACTTGTCGTTGATGTAGAAGTTGCCGGCCGCGTAGCGGAGCTTCTCCATCGTGTAGGCCGCCGCCGCGCGGTCGTTCGCGACGACCGAGCCGGTGAGCGCGTAGTCGGAGACCGACTCCATCTGGGTCAGCATCTCGTCGTACTTGTCGTCCTCGTAGACGTGCACGGCGAGGACCGGGCCGAAGTACTCGGTCGTGAAGACCTCGTTCTCCGGGTCGGTGCACTCGATGACGGTCGGGCGGACGAAGTAGCCGACCGAGTCGTCGTAGCTGCCGCCCGCGACGATGCTGCAGGCCGGGTCGGCCTTGGCGCGGTCGATGGCGGCCTTGTTCTTGGCGAACGCGCGGTCGTCGATGACGGCGCCGATGAAGTTCGACAGGTCGGTGACGTCACCCATGGTCAGGTAGTCGACCTCGGCCGCGAACTCCTCCTTGAAGCCGGAGTTCCAGATGGAGGCCGGGATGTAGGCGCGGGAGGTGGCGCTGCACTTCTGGCCCTGGTACTCGAAGGCGCCCCGGGTGAGGGCGGTCTTGAGCACCGCGCGGTCGGCCGAGGGGTGGGCGACGAGGAAGTCCTTGCCGCCGGTCTCCCCCACCAGGCGCGGGTAGGAGCGGTACTTCTCGATGTTGGTGCCGACCGTCTTCCACAGGTACTGGAAGGTCTTGGTCGAACCGGTGAAGTGGATGCCGGCCAGGTCGCGGTGGTTCAGGGCGACCTCGGAGACCGCGATGCCGTCGCCGGTGACGAGGTTGATGACGCCCTTGGGCAAACCCGCCTCCTCCAGCAGCTGCATCAGGAGGACGGCCGCGTGGGTCTGCGTCGGGGACGGCTTCCAGACCACCACGTTGCCCATCAGGGCGGGGGCGGTGGGCAGGTTGCCGGCGATCGCCGTGAAGTTGAACGGCGTGATCGCGTAGACGAAGCCCTCCAGCGGGCGGTGGTCCAGGCGGTTCCACACGCCCGGGGAGTTCGCCGGGGGCTGCTCGGCGAGGATCTGGCGGGCGTAGTGGACGTTGAAACGCCAGAAGTCGACCAGCTCACAGGGGGTGTCGATCTCGGCCTGCTGCGCGGTCTTGGACTGGCCCAGCATGGTGGAGGCGGCGAGCGTCTCGCGCCACGGGCCGGCCAGCAGCTCGGCGGCGCGCAGGATGATCGCGGCACGGTCGTCGAAGGACATCGCGCGCCAGGCCGGCGCGGCGGCCAGGGCCGCGTCGATGGCGTCCCGCGCGTCCTGCTGGGTGGCGTGGCGGCCGGTGCCGATGACCGCCTTGTGGTTGTGCGGCTGGACGACCTCGAACGGCTCGCCGCCGCCCAGCCGCTTCTCGCCGCCGATCGTCATGGGCAGCTCGATCGGGTTCTCGGCCAGCTCCTTGAGCTTGACCTCCAGCCGGGCGCGCTCGGGCGAGCCGGGGGCGTAGCCGTGCACCGGCTCGTTGACGGGGGTGGGGACCTGGGTCACAGCGTCCATGAGATCCGTAACTCCTTGTACGTGAGCGGGTGTTCGGGCTCAGCCCTTGCTGACCATGGAACGGAGGAAGAACCGGAGGTTGGCCGGCTTCTCCGCGAGGCGGCGCATGAAGTAGCCGTACCAGTCGGTGCCGTAGGCGGTGTAGACGCGCATGCGGTGGCCCTCGGCGGCCAGCCGCAGGTGCTCGTCGCCGCGGATGCCGTAGAGCATCTGGAACTCGTACTCGCCGAGCTTGCGGCCGGCCTGGTGGGCCAGCTCCTGGGCGATGGCGATCAGGCGCGGGTCGTGCGACCCGATCATCGGGTAGCCCTCGCCGTCCATGAGGATCCGCAGGATCCGGACGTACGCCTTGTCTATCTCGTGCTTCTGCTGGTACGCGACCTCTGCGGGCTCCTTGTAGGCGCCCTTGACCAGGCGGACGCGGCTGCCGGAGGCCGCGAGGCGGCGGGCGTCGGCCTCGGTGCGGAAGAGGTAGGCCTGGATGACGCAGCCGGTCTGCGGGAAGTCCTTGCGCAGCTCCTCGTGGATGGCGAACATCGAGTCGAGGGTGGTGTGGTCCTCGGCGTCCAGCGTCACGGTCGTACCGATCGCGGCGGCCGCCTCGACCACCGGGCGGACGTTGGCGAGGGCCAGCTCGTGGCCGCCGGGGAGGGCCTGCCCGAACATGGACAGCTTGACCGACATCTCGACCTTCTCGCCGAGCTCCAGCTCCCTGAGGTGGTCGATCAGCGTGAGGTAGGCGTCCCGGGCGGCGGTGGCCTGCTCGGGGGTGGTGATGTCCTCGCCGACGACGTCCATCGTCAGCTCCAGGCCCTTGGCCGTCAGCTCCTCGATGATCGGGACGATGTCGGCCACGGTCTCGCCGGGGATGAAGCGGTCGACGACCTGCTTGGTGACCGGGGCCGCCGAGATCAGGCGTCGCATCCGGTCGCTGCGCGACGCGGCGAGAATCACGGGACCCAGCACGGGGCACCTCCACAGACAAGCACCGAATTCGGCCGTCGCCCGACGATTCGGGTACGGCACGGAGAACCACCGTGAAACCTATGGATCCCTCCGATCGTCGGCCATCGACAGCTGTCACGCATCCGTGCCCGGGATCTCAGACAGTTGTATGAAGATGGCCGGGGAATGAGGGAGAATGCCCGGGTGGCGGCGGATTTCAAGGCGTTCAAGGCGGACTACCAGGAGCTGGTGGACGAGATCTCGGAGCTGCTCGGGGTGCCCGCGACCCTGGAGAACCGCGACTTCGAGCTGATCGCCTTCGGTGCCTACGACAGCGAGGACGAGCTGGACCCGACCGCGCTGGACCCGGTGCGCACCCGCTCGATCCTCACCCGGCGCTCCACGGCCGCGGTCCGGGCCTGGTTCGAGGGCTTCGGCATCACCCGCGCGACCGGACCGGTCCGCATCCCGCCGAGCCCCGGGGCCGGCGTCTACCGCGGCCGGATCTGCCTGCCCGTACGCCATCGGGGCGTCGTCCTCGGCTACGTCTGGCTGCTGGACGGCGACCCGGGGCCGACCGATGCCCAGCTGGCCGCCGCGATGCGGGTGGCCGGCCGGATCGGCGCCCTGCTCGCCGACGAGGCGGAGGCCGGGGCCGGACTCAGCCGGGAGCTGCGCGCCGTGCTCACCGCGGAGAGCGGCTGGCAGCGGGACATGGCGGTGGCCGACCTGCGCACCGCCCTGGGCCCCCGCGCGGACGACCCGCACACCCTGGTGTGCGTCGCGCCCTGGCCGTCGGCCGACCCGGACGACGCCCCGGCCGCCCGTACGATCCCGCACTCCACCGCACTGTGCACGCTGCCATGGGGACCGACCGGGCAGAGCCTGGCGCTGCTGGTGCGGCTGCGGACCACCGGGACGAACACGCCCGCGCTGGCGGCGGCCGGCCGGCTGCTGAAGGAAGCCGAGCAGGCACGCGGGGCGGCGGGCGGAGCGGCACGCGGGACCGGGGCCCGGGTGGCGGCGGCGGTCGCGGCGGGGCTCACCGCGGGGGCCGCCGGCGCCGCGGGCGCAGCCGTCGCGGCGGGGGTCGGCGAGCCCCGGACCGGCCTCGCCGAGCTGGGCGCGGTCTGGCAGGAGGCCGTGGCCGCCGCGCGGGCCGCGCTGGCCGAGCCGCGCTTCGGGCCGGTCGCGCAGTGGGCGCGGATCGGGCCGTACCGGCTGCTGACCGCGCTGCCGCCGCAGGCCGCGCAGGACCCCGTGGCCGGCCCGCTCCTCTCCCCCGCCCACCGGGAACTGGCCCGCACCGCCGAGGTGTTCCTCGACTGCGCCGGCCAGGCCGGCCGCACGGCCTCCGAGCTGGGCATCCACCGCCAGACGCTCTACTACCGCCTGTCCCGGGTGGAACAGCTGACCGGCCTGGACCTCGACGACGGCGAGGACCGGCTGCTGCTGCACATGGCGCTCAAGCGCGCCCGGCTGTAGCCGGGCCGCGCACCGGGCCGCGTCCCTCTCAGGCCGAGCCCGTCAGGACCGGGCCCACCGCCGCGATGCCCTCCGCGATCGCCCGCTCGGTCACGTCACCGAAGCCGAGGACGAGCCGGGGCGGGGCGGCGGTCCGCGCGGTGCGGAAGGCACCCATGCCGTACAGGCCGACGCGGCGGGCGCGCGCCGCGTCGACCACCTCCTGCTCGTCCGCGCCGGACGGCAGGTGGGCCACGGCGTGGAAGCCCGCGGCCAGTCCGGACAGCCGCACCTCCGGGGCGTGCTCGGCGAGGGCGGCGCGCAGCACCGTGCAGCGGGCCCCGTACAGACCGCGCATGCGCCGCAGATGGCGGTCGTAGCGGCCGGACTCGATCAGCCGGGCGAGGGCCAGCTGGTCGAGGGTGGGCGTGCCCCGGTCCGCGATCCGCTTCAGCTCGGAGAGCCGCGCGGTGAGCGCGGGCGGGCTGAGCAGCCAGCCGATGCGCAGTGCGGGAGCCAGGGACTTGCTGACCGTGCCGATCGAGACGACACGGTCGGCCGCGAGGCCCTGGAGGGCACCGACCGGCTCCCGGTCGTAGCGGAACTCGGCGTCGTAGTCGTCCTCGATGACGTACGCGTCGTGGCGCCGCGCCCAGCCGAGCAGCGCGTGCCGGCGTTCCGGGGCGAGGAGGACCCCGGTGGGCCACTGGTGGGCCGGGGTGACGATCACCGCGCGGGCGCCGCTCGCCTCCAGGGCGGCTACGTCGATGCCATGTTCGTCGACCGGGACGGCGACCGGGGTGAGGCCCGCCGCGCGGACGGCCGCGGCGGCGGTGGTGGGGCTGCCCGGGTCCTCGAGGGCGACGGCACGGACACCGCCCCCGGCCAGGGCCTGCAGGACGAGGGCCAGCCCCTGCGCGTAGCCGGAGCAGACCAGGGTGTGGTCCGGGTCGGCGGCGGCCGCGCGGATCCGGCGCAGGTAGGCGGCGACGACCGTGCGCAGGCCGTGACTGCCGCGCGGGTCGCCGTAGCCGAGGTCGGCGGTCGGCATCCGGCGGGCCGCCTCCCGGAC
Organism: Streptomyces capoamus; assembly: GCF_014654935.1. Classification (GTDB taxonomy): domain Bacteria; phylum Actinomycetota; class Actinomycetes; order Streptomycetales; family Streptomycetaceae; genus Streptomyces; species Streptomyces capoamus. The sequence continues at coordinate 61,774 of NZ_BNBF01000006.1, read as the reverse complement.
CGCCCACAGCCAGTCGGCACGCGGGAAGGAGGCGAGGTCGGGGACGCCGTGCCGGAAGTCGGCGATCAGCCGGGGCGGTTCGGGGGCCGGCGCGGCCGGCGGCGCGGCCGGGGCGGCGGGCGCGCAGGGGGCGACGCGGGTGGCCGAGCCGACGCGGGTGACGAGGTAGCCCTCGGCCTGGAGCTGGGCGTAGCAGTCCTGGACCAGGCCCCGGGACAGGCCGAGCTGGCGGGCCAGCTCCCGGGAGGACGGGAGCCGTTCGCCGGCGTGCAGCCGTCCGCCGCGGATCGCGTCCCGCAGTTGCCGTTCCAGCTGGAGGCGCAGTTGCTCCCCGCTGCCCCGGTCGACGGTCAGCAGCAGTTCAGGGGTGAGACCGGTCCACTGCACGGGCATGGAATTGGAGCTTACCGGGGGTCCGGTCGCCGCCTAGCGTCGGCGGCATGAACCCGACAACCGGATCCGCCGACCCGACGGCCGCCCCGGCCACCCGGCCTCCGCTGCTCAGCCGCGCCCTGCTGCTGCGGTTCGTCGGCGTGGTGGGGTCGACGGTGAGCTTCTTCCTGCTGCTGTCCGCGGTCCCCGCGCACGCCGGGCCGGGCGGGGCGGGCCTCGCCACGGGCGCGCTGATGCTGTCCACGGTGCTCGGCGAACTGGCCGGCCCCCGGATCCTCGACCGGTACGGGAACCGGGGTCCGCTGGCCGCCGGCCTCTTCCTGCTGGGCGCGCCGGCGCTGGTGCTGCCCCTGTCCGGCGCCCCGGCCTGGACGGCGGCGGTGTGCCTGGTGCGCGGCCTGGGTTTCGGCCTCACGATGGTCGCCGGCGGGGCCGTGACGGCGGCGCTGATCCCGGCCGGGCGCCGGGGCGAGGGACTGGCAGTCGTCGGCCTGGTCGGAGGGGTGCCGGCGCTCCTCGCCCTGCCCCTGGGCGTCTGGCTGGCCGGCCACGCCGGCTACGCCCCGGTCACCACGGCGGCGGGCCTGGCCGCCCTCGTGGTCATCCCGACGGTACCGGCGCTGGGCTCCGCCGACCGGAACGCGGCGCCGGCCGGCGGGCAGCGGGCGCCGGCCGTCGGCATGGTGGGGGCGGTGCGGGCCGGTGGGCTGCGGCGGCCCACCGTGGCGTTCGGGGCCACCGCCGTCGCCGCCGGCGTCCTCGTCACCTTCCTGCCGCTGGCGGTCCCGCGCGCCGCCGGCGTCGTGACGGCGGCCCTGCTGGTGCAGAGCGGCGCGTCGACGGCGGCCCGCTGGGCGGCGGGACGGTACGGCGACCGCCGGGGCCCCTCGCGGCTCGTCGTACCGGGGCTGCTGCTGTCGGCCGCCGGGCTGTCGGCCCTCGCGGCGACGTCGAGCCAGGTCGCCGTCCTGGTGGGCGCGGCGGTCTTCGGCACCGGCTTCGGCGTCACCCAGAACGCCACCCTCACCCTCATGTACAGCCGCGTCTCCGCCGCCTCGTACGGCACGGTCAGCGCCCTGTGGAACCTCGCCTACGACGGCGGCATGGGGGTGGGCGCGGCCTGCTTCGGGCTCCTCGCGGCGCACCTGGGGTACGCGCGGGGGTTCGTGCTGACCGGGCTGCTGATGCTGGGCGCGCTGGTCCCGGCGCTGCGGGACGGCCGGGAGGGCGGCGACGACCACCCGCCGGTGCAGGCCCAGCCGGCCCGTGCCGCCTTCCCACCCCGCCCGGCGCAGCCCTAGCGGGTGCCCCCGTCCACTCCGGCGATCACCCGGCGCAGCCCCTCCGTGAGCTGGTCGGCGGTGGTCGCCGTGTCCGGGTCGAAGAGCCACTGGACCATGAGGCCGTTGAGGAGGGTCTGGTAGAGGCGGCCCTCGGCCTCGACCGCCTCCGGGGCGAGGTCCGCCTCCGGGACGCCGGTGAACATGGACGCCAGCCCCGCCCGGCCCTCCCGCTGGGCCTCGGCCAGCAGCTTGCGCACCTCCTGGAGCCGCTCGTCCTGGAACATCAGCTCGAAGCTGAGCAGCCAGATCGCCCGTGACTCGGGGACCGTGGCGATGATGCCGGCGAAAACCTCCCGGAAGCGTTCCAGGGAGCCCGGCGGCTGGTGCGTCTCCACGCCCGCGCCGGGGTCGAACCGCTCCCCCACGCCCTCGATCAGCGAGATGTACGCCTGCACCAGCAGCGCGTCCTTCGAGCCGTAGTGGTAGCCGATCGACGCCAGGTTGGTGCCCGACTCCCGGACGACGTCCCGCGCGGTCGTGCGCAGGAAGCCCTTCTCCAGCAGGCAGCGCTTGGCGCCTTCGAGCAGATCCTCACGGTGTCCCATGCCGACCACCCTACCCGCGACCCATACAAGCGTCCTAGACAACTGACTTATACAATCGTTCTAGACAATCGTTTAAGACGCTCGTACAGTCTCCGGCATGACGATGAACGCGACGAGCACCACCGCCCCCGCCCGAGCCGGGCGCCGAGAGTGGACCGCGCTCGGTGTGCTGATGCTGCCGCTGCTGCTGGTCTCGATGGACGTCTCCGTCCTGTACTTCGCGACCCCCGCGATCAGCGCCGACCTCCACCCGAGCGGCACCCAGCAGCTGTGGATCTTCGACATCTACGGCTTCGTGCTGGCCGGGCTGCTGATGACGATGGGCGCGCTCGGCGACCACATCGGCCGCCGCAGGCTCCTCCTCGGGGGAGCCGCGGCCTTCGGCGCCGCCTCGCTCCTCGCGGCCTACGCCGACAGCGCCGCGACCCTGATCGCGGCCCGCGCCGTCCTCGGCGTCGGCGGCGCCACCCTGATGCCCTCCACGATGGCCCTGCTGCGCACCATGTTCACCGACCCGGCCCAGCGGGCGAAGGCGATCGGCATGTGGTCCGGCGTGATGACCGGCGGCATCGCCCTCGGCTCGGTGATGAGCGGCGTCCTGGTCGAGCACTTCTGGTGGGGCTCGGTCTTCCTGGTCAACCTGCCCGCGATGGCGCTGCTGCTCGTCCTCGGCCCGGTGCTGCTGCCCGAGTCCAGGCACCCCGCGCCCGGCCGCTTCGACTGGCCGAGCGTCCCGCTGTCCCTGGCCGCCGTGCTGCCCGTGATCTACGGCCTCAAGGAGATCCCCACCGAGGGCTGGCACCCGCTGTACGTCGTCTCGGTCACCGTCGGCCTGCTCTTCGCGGCCCTGTTCGTCCGGCGCCAGCGCACCGGCGGCTCACCGCTGATCCCGCCGGCCCTGCTCAAGGGCCGCGGCTTCACCCCGGCGCTGGTCCTGACCCTGGTGGCCAGCCTCGCCATGATGGGCTCGGCGATCTTCACCACGCAGTACCTCCAGTCCGTCCTCGGCAAGAGCCCGCTGGAGGCGGCCCTGTGGAGCCTGCTGCCCTCGGTGTTCATTGGGGTGGCCGGCCCGGTCGCGGCGGCGCTCGTCCAGCGGGGCGTGGACCGGGGGTACGTCGTCGCCGGCGGCTTCGCGGCCATGGCGGCCGGTTTCACGGTGCTCGCCCTCGTCGGCACCGACTCGCTGTGGCTGGTGCTCGCCGGGGCCGGCGTCCTCGCCTGCGGCATGGTCGCGATCATGTCCCAGCTGACCGACCTCGCCATGACCGGTGCGGCGGCGGAGCGGGCGGGCACGGCCTCGTCCCTGCTGGAGACCGGCGCCGAGTTCGGCGGCGCGCTCGGCATGGCGGTCCTGGGCTCCATCGGTACGGCGCTCTACCGCCACGAGATGCCGTCCACCGCGCCGGACCAGGCCCGCGAGACCCTGGGCGGCGCCCTCGCGACGGCCGCCCGCCTGCCCGGCCGGTCCGGCGACACCCTCCTCGCCACGGCCCGGGAGGCGTTCACCAGCGGCATGCGGGGCGCCGCGCTGGCCGGGGCGGTGATCCTGGTGCTGGCCGCGGTGGGCGCGGCGGTGTCGCTGCGCGGGGTCGAGGCCGGGGAGAACGGGCGGAAGTAGACGGACGGAAGCAGGGGGTGCGAAACGCCGGACGGGCCGGGGGAACCCCGGCCCGTCCGGCGTTGCGGCGCGGGCGGATCAGACCAGATTCACCGAGCGGGCGGACGTCGCACCGATCTCCGCGGCGACCTCGGCCAGCACGCCGGAGCCCACCGTGTCGTCCACGGTCAGCACGGCGAGCGCCTCGCCGCCCACCGCCGCACGGGCCACCTGCATGCCGGCGATGTTGATGCCCGCCTCGCCGAGGATGCGGCCGACGGTGCCGACGACACCCGGGCGGTCCTCGTAGCGCAGGACGACCATGTGGTCGGCGAGGGCCAGGTCGACGTCGAAGTCACCGACCGCGACGATCTTCTGGACGTGCTTCGGGCCGGCCAGCGTGCCGGAGACCGACACCTCCTCGCCGGTGCCCAGCGTGCCGCGCACGGTCACCACGTTGCGGTGCTCGGCCGACTCGGAGCTGGTGGTCAGCCGCACCTCGACCCCACGCTCCTGCGCGAACAGCGGG
>NZ_BNBF01000006.1:56169-57323 GCF_014654935.1 Streptomyces capoamus | reverse complement strand
GCGTTGACGTACGACACCGTCTCGTCGACGACGTCCTCGAAGACACCCTTGAGAGCGGACAGTTCCAGCACCTTCACGTCGTGCTGGGTGATCTCGCCGTAGACCTCGACGTCGAGGCGGACCGCGACCTCACCGGCCAGTGCGGTGAAGATGCGGCCGAGGCGCTCGGCGAGCGGCAGGCCCGGCTTGACGTCCTCGGCGATGACACCGCCCTGCACGTTCACCGCGTCCGGCACCAGCTCGCCGGCGAGGGCGAGACGGACCGACTTGGCTACGGCGATACCGGCCTTCTCCTGCGCCTCGTCCGTCGACGCGCCCAGGTGCGGGGTGCAGACGACCTGGTCCAGCTCGAAGAGCGGGGAGTCGGTGCACGGCTCCTTGGCGTACACGTCGAGGCCGGCGCCGGCGACCCGGCCCTCCTTCAGCGCCGCGTACAGCGCCGCCTCGTCCACGATGCCGCCGCGGGCGGCGTTGACGACGCGCACGGTCGGCTTGACCTTGCGCAGCGCCTCGTCGCCGATGAGGCCGAGCGTCTCGGGGGTCTTGGGCAGGTGGACGGTGATGAAGTCGGAGACCTCCAGCAGCTCGTCCAGCGACAGCACCTTGACGCCCATCTGCGCGGCCCGCGCGGGCTGCACGTACGGGTCGTAGGCGACGACCTTCATGCCGAAGGCGGACATGCGCTGCGCGACGAGGGCGCCGATGCGGCCCAGGCCCACCACGCCCAGCGTCTTCTCGGCCAGCTCCACGCCGGTGTACTTGCTGCGCTTCCACTCGCCGTTCTTCAGCGCGGCGTTGGCCTGCGGGATGTTGCGGGCGGTGGCGAGGATCAGGCCGCAGGCCAGCTCGGCGGCGGTCACGATGTTGGAGGTGGGGGCGTTGACGACCATCACGCCGGCCTTGGTGGCGGCGGAGACGTCGACGTTGTCCAGGCCGACGCCGGCCCGGGCGACGACCTTGAGCTTCCTCGCGGCGGCGATGGCCTCGGCGTCGACCTTGGTGGCCGAGCGGATCAGGATCGCGTCCACGTCGGCGAGGGCCGGCAGCAGTTCGGCGCGGTCCGCGCCGTTGCAGTGCCGGATCTCGAAGTCCGGACCGAGTGCGTCGACGGTGGCAGGCGACAGCTCTTCAGCGATGAGTACGACAGGTTTCGA
>NZ_BNBF01000006.1:48473-56094 GCF_014654935.1 Streptomyces capoamus | reverse complement strand
GCTCACGTGAGTCCTCACATGTGCGATGCGGACGGCCGTCCCGACGGCCGCAGGCGGAGGAGGGGGGCTAGCCGCGGAAGACGCACGACGCTGTGGGCCTGACGCGTGTTGTGGAGCAGTCTAGTGGCGTGCCGGGCGTCGTATTACGCCGCCGCGGAAGGATCACTCGTCCGGGGCTGGACGGGGTGGACAACAAGGGCCGGGGCAGTCCGCCCCGGCCCCTGTCGGCAGGCTTACGCCTCCTCGTCGACCCACGACATCAGCTTGCGCAGCTGCTTGCCGGTGGTCTCCAGCAGGTGCTCGGAGTCCTGCTGCTTGTACTCGTTGTACTTCTTCAGGCCGCCGTGGTACTCGTCCATCCAGTTCCGGGCGAAGGTGCCGTCCTGGATCTCGGCGAGGACCTTCTTCATCTCGGCCTTGGTGGCGTCCGTGATGATGCGCGGACCGGTGACGTAGTCGCCCCACTCGGCGGTCTCGGAGACCGACCAGCGCATCTTCTCCAGGCCGCCCTCGTACATGAGGTCCACGATCAGCTTCAGCTCGTGCAGGCACTCGAAGTAGGCGATCTCCGGCTGGTAGCCCGCCTCGACCAGGGTCTCGAAACCGGCCTTGACCAGGGCGGAGGTGCCACCGCACAGCACGGCCTGCTCGCCGAACAGGTCGGTCTCGGTCTCCTCGGTGAAGGTCGTCTTGATGACACCGGCACGGGTGCCGCCGATGGCCTTGGCGTACGACAGGGCCAGCGGGAAGGCGTTGCCGGTGGCGTCCTGCTCGACGGCGGCGATCGCCGGAACGCCGCGGCCCTCCTCGTACTGGCGGCGGACCAGGTGGCCCGGGCCCTTCGGGGCGAGCAGGGCGACGTCGACGCCGGCCGGGGGCTTGATGAAGCCGAAGCGGATGTTGAAGCCGTGGGCGAAGAACAGCGCGTCGCCGTCCTTCAGGTGGGGGGCGATGGACTCCTCGTAGACCTGGGCCTGGATCGGGTCCGGGATGAGGATCATGATGACGTCGGCCTCGGCGGCGGCCTCGGCCGGGGTCACCACGCGCAGGCCCTGCTCCTCGGCCTTCGCCTTGGACTTCGAGCCCTCGTGCAGACCGACACGCACGTCCACACCGGAGTCACGCAGCGACAGGGCGTGGGCGTGGCCCTGGCTGCCGTAGCCGATGACCGCGACCTTGCGGCCCTGGATGATGGACAGGTCGGCGTCGGCGTCGTAGAACAGCTCGGCCACTTTGGGTTCTCTCCTTGTGTGCAGGTGGTGCGTCCCACCGTATGACGGCGGGCGGGAAGGAAGTTCGGGGGTCTCGGCATACGGGCGGCCGTTGATCGGCGGCCGCCCGTTCCCAGTCTTACGCCGTCCGGTCGAGAGCGCGCAGCGAGCGGTCCGTGATCGAACGGGCGCCGCGGCCGATCGCGATGGTGCCGGACTGCACCAGCTCCTTGATGCCGTACGGCTCCAGCATCTTCAGCATCGCGGACAGCTTCTCGCTGGAACCGGTGGCCTCGATGGTCACGGCGTCCGGGGAGACGTCGACGGTCTTGGCGCGGAACAGCTGGACGATCTCCACGATCTGGGAGCGGGTCTCGTTGTCGGCGCGGACCTTCACCAGAACGAGTTCGCGCTGCACGGCCTGACCGGGCTCCAGCTCCACGATCTTCAGCACGTTGACGAGCTTGTTGAGCTGCTTGGTGACCTGCTCCAGCGGCAGGTCCTCGACGCCCACCACGATGGTGATGCGGGAGATGTCGGGGTGCTCGGTGACGCCGACCGCGAGCGAGTCGATGTTGAAGCCGCGCCGGGAGAACAGGGCGGCGATGCGGGCGAGGATGCCGGGCGTGTTCTCCACCAGGACGGAGAGCGTGTGCTTGGACATGGTCTGTGTGCTCTTCCTTGCCTGTTGAAAGTCAGTCGTCTTCGTTGTCGCCGAAGTCGGGGCGGACGTCCCGGGCGGCCATGATCTCGTCGTTGGAGGTGCCGGCGGCGACCATCGGCCACACCATCGCGTCCTCGTGGACGATGAAGTCGACGACGACCGGGCGGTCGTTGATGGAGTTGGCCTCCTCGATGACCTTGTCCAGGTCCTCCGGGCGCTCGCAGCGCAGGCCGACGCAGCCCATCGCCTCGGACAGCTTCACGAAGTCCGGCACGCGCGTGCCCTTGGCCTCCGGGTTGATGTCCTCGGGGCCGCTGTGCAGCACCGTGTTGGAGTAGCGCTGGTTGTAGAAGAGGGTCTGCCACTGGCGGACCATCCCGAGGGCGCCGTTGTTGATGATGGCGACCTTGATCGGGATGTTGTTCAGGGCGCAGGTGGTCAGCTCCTGATTGGTCATCTGGAAGCAGCCGTCGCCGTCGATCGCCCAGACCGTCCGGCCCGGCTGTCCGGCCTTCGCGCCCATCGCGGCCGGCACGGCGTAGCCCATGGTCCCGGCGCCGCCGGAGTTGAGCCAGGTGGCGGGCTTGTCGTACTGGATGAAGTGCGCGGCCCACATCTGGTGCTGGCCGACGCCCGCCGCGAAGACCGTGCCCTCGGGGGCGAGCCGTCCGATGCGCTCGATGACCTGCTGCGGGGAGAGCGAGCCGTCGTCCGGCAGGTCGTAGCCCAGCGGGTAGGTCTGGCGCCACCGGTTCAGGTCGCTCCACCACGCGCTGTAGTCGCCCTCGTGGCCCTCGCTGTGCTCCTTCTGCACGGCCTGCACCAGGTCGGCGATGACCTCGCGGGCGTCACCGACGATGGGCACGTCGGCGGCGCGGTTCTTGCCGATCTCGGCCGGGTCGATGTCCGCGTGGACGATCTTGGCGTAGGGGGCGAAGCTGTCCAGCTTGCCGGTGACGCGGTCGTCGAAGCGGGCGCCGAGGGCGACGATCAGGTCGGCCTTCTGCAGCGCGGTGACCGCGGCGACGCTGCCGTGCATACCGGGCATGCCCAGGTGCTGCGGGTGGCTGTCGGGGAACGCGCCGAGCGCCATCAGGGTGGTGGTGACCGGTGCGCCGGTCAGCTCGGCGAGGACCTTCAGTTCGGCGGTGGCCCGCGCCTTGAGGACGCCGCCGCCGACGTAGAGGACGGGCCGCCGGGCGGTGGTGATGAGCTTGGCGGCCTCGCGGATCTGCTTGGCGTGCGGCTTGGTCACCGGGCGGTAGCCGGGCAGGTCCATCACCGGGGGCCAGGTGAAGACGGTCTTCGCCTGGAGGGCGTCCTTCGCGATGTCGACCAGGACCGGGCCGGGGCGGCCGGTGGAGGCGATGTGGAACGCCTGGGCGATGACCCGGGGGATGTCCTCGGCCTTGGTGACGAGGAAGTTGTGCTTGGTGATCGGCATGGTGATGCCGACGATGTCCGCCTCCTGGAAGGCGTCCGTGCCGATCGCCTTGGAGGCGACCTGACCGGTGATCGCCACCAGCGGGACCGAGTCCATGTGCGCGTCGGCGATCGGCGTGACCAGGTTCGTCGCACCCGGACCGCTCGTCGCCATGCAGACGCCGACCTTGCCGGTGGCCTGCGCGTAACCGGTGGCCGCGTGGCCGGCGCCCTGCTCGTGCCGCACCAGCACGTGCCGCACCCGGGTGGAGTCCATCAGCGGGTCGTAGGCCGGCAGGATCGCGCCGCCCGGAATGCCGAACACCGTGTCCGCGCCGACCTCCTCGAGGGAGCGGATGAGGGACTGCGCACCCGTGACGTGCTCGACGGGGGCGGACTGCTGTCCTCCGGAACGGGGCCGCGGCTGCGGATGGTGGGCCCCGGTGGCCTGCTCGGTCATCGGCATTCTCTTCTCGATGCTGAGGGTTTTTGCGAGGTTCGGGCGGAGTGGGAGCGCTGCACGAAAGTCACTCGTGCAACAAAAAACCCCTCGTGCCGTAGGGCAAGCGAGGGGAGCGCGCCGGTGAGGTCGCTGGGGATTCCGGATCGTCCTCCGGTGGGTCCCAGCTCAGCCGACGCGCTGTCCAAGTACGAGAATTCGGGTGCGCATGGGACTGACCCTCCCCCCGGCACGCACCACGTGTCAAGTGGGTGGGACGGGCGTCTCAGAATGTGAACGCAGTCCACTGCCGCCTCCCAGAACGGCGGTCACACCCCCTGTGTACACCCCCGCCGCCTTCCCCGCGAAGGCCGGCTCGGCCGGGGCGTGCGGCACCGGATAATGGCCGGATCCGAGCGCCCGGCGCAGCCGGTACTCGTCCAGCGCACCGGCGAACGCCAAGCCCTGTCCATGGGTACAGCCCATCGCGCGCAGCGCCACCGCCTGCTCGGGCAGGTCCACGCCCTCGGCGACGGACTGCAGGCCCAGGTCGCCCGCGATCCGCAGCAGACCACTGGTGATCTTGTGCAGCCGCGCGGACTCGACCACGCCCTCGACCAGGCCGCGGTCGAGCTTGAGGATGTCCACGGGCAGCCGCCTGAGCGCCGTGATGGCCGCGTAGCCGCTGCCGAAGCCGTCCAGCGCGATGCGCACCCCGAGCCGGCTGAGCGCGGTCAGCCGTCGCTCCAGCTCGTCCAGCGGGATCCGCGGATCGGTGTCGGACAGCTCGACGACCAGCGCCCCGGGCGGCAGCCCGTGCCGGGTCAGCAGCGCCTCCACCGAACCCAGCGGGGTCGAACGGTCCAGCAGCCGCCGCGCGCTGACCCGCACCGCCACCGGTACGGCCACCCCGGTCGCGGCCCGCTCGGCCGCCTGCTCCACGGCCTCCTGAAGGATCCAGCGGTCCAGCTCGGCGGTCTTGTCACCGTCCTCGGTCACCCTGAGGAACTCCGCGGGCGTGAACAGCACCCCTTGGGACGAGCGCCAGCGCGCCTGCGCGCAGACCGCCGTGATCCTGCCGTTCTCCAGGCACACCACGGGCTGGTGCAGCAGCGCGAACTCGCCGTCGTGCAGGGCGGCGCGCAGGCGCGTGGCCAGTTCCGCCTTGCGGACGACGTCCTGCTGCATCTGCGGTTTGTACAGCTCGACCCGGCCCTTTCCGGCCGACTTCGCGCGGTACATCGCCAGGTCGGCGTTGCGCAGCAGCTCACCCGCGCCCAGGCCGGGTTCGGCGAAGGCGACGCCGATGGAGGCGTTGACCCGGACATCGTTGCCGTCGATGGCGTAGGGCTGGGAGAGGGTCACCCGGAGACGGTCGGCGAGTTCCAAAATGTTGCGCTCCCGGGCGGCGCGGTCGCGGGTGCCGTCCCCGACGATCAGGGCCGCGAACTCGTCGCCGCCCAGCCGGGACGCGGTGTCGCCCTGCCGGACCGCGTCCTGGAGCCTGCGGGCGGCCTGGATGAGCAGCTCGTCCCCGGCCTGGTGCCCGATGGTGTCGTTGACGGCCTTGAAGCCGTCGAGGTCGATGAAGAGCACCGCCGTACCGCGCAGGGCGGCACCCCGGTCGGTGGCCCGGCGGCCGGACAGGGCCTGCTGCACGCGCTGGGTGAACAGCGCGCGGTTGGGCAGGTCGGTCAGCGGGTCGTGTTCGGCGTTGTGCTGCAACTGGGCCTGGAGGCGCACCCTCTCGGTCACGTCCCGGCTGTTGAAGATCAGACCGCCGTGGTGCCGGTTGACGGTCGACTCGACGTTCAGCCAGCCGCCGTCGCCGGAGCGGAACCGGCACTCGATGCGCGTGGTCGGCTCCTCCAGCGGGCTGGCGGCGAGGAAACGACGCACCTCGTGCACCACGCAGCCCAGGTCCTCCGGGTGGATGAGCGCGGCCAGCTCGGTGCCCACCAGGTCCTCGGCGGGCCGGCCGTACACCCCGGCGGCGGCCGGGGAGACGTACCGGAGGATGCCGTTCGGGGCGGCGATCATGATGACGTCGCTGGAACCCTGCACCAGGGAGCGGAAGTGGTTCTCCTTCTGGGCCAGCTCCTGGGTGAGGGTGATGTTGTCGAGCAGCATGATGCCCTGCCGCATGACGAGCGCCAGCACCACGGCGCCCGCGGTGATCAGCACCACGTGGTCGGGCCTGCGGCCGTTGAGGACGTTGTACAGGATGCCCAGGGTGCACACGGCCGCGGCGAGGTACGGCGTGAGGGCGGCGAGGGAGCCGGTGAGCGGGCGGCCCGCCGGGTACCGGCTGTGCTCGCCGCCCGGCAGGGGCGGCAGCGGGGGGTGGTGGCCCGCGCTCCGGCCCGCGCCCGGCACGTGCTCGTGGACCACGCGCGTGTGCCCGTCCGCCGCGCGGGCCTCCCGCGCGCTCCCGCGCCGGGGGGCGGCCCAGGGGGCGTAGGCGAGCAGCAGCGAGCCGGCGAACCAGCCCGCGTCCAGCAGCTGCCCGGAGCGGTAGCTGCTGTGCAGCAGGGGCGAGGTGAACAGGGCGTCGCACATCACGGTCAGCGCGAGCGCGCCGATCGCGGTGTTCACCGCCGTGCGGTTGCCCGGCGCGCGCCGGAAGTGCAGCGCGAGGACCATGCTGACCAGCGCGATGTCCAGCAGCGGGTACGCCAGCGACAGCGCGGCGTGGGCCACGCTGGAGCCGTCGATCCGGGCCGCCTGGGCGAGCGCCAGGCTCCAGGACAGGGTGAGCAGCGAGCCGCCGATCAGCCAGGCGTCCAGCCCCAGACAGATCCAGCCGGCGCGCGTCACGGGCCGCTTGGCGAGCACCAGCAGGCCCACGATGGCGGGCGGCGCGAAGCACAGGAAGAACAGGTCGGCGTAGCTGGGGCTGGGCACGGGGCGCGCCAGCACCACCTCGTACCAGCCCCAGACCGCGTTGCCCAGCGCGGCCATGGTCGAGGACAGGGCGAACAGCAGCCAGGCCGAGCGGAAGCGCACGCGCCGGCTGCGGGCGTACCGGAAGCAGGAGACGGCGGCGGTGCCGGCCGCGGCGCTCAGGCCGAAGTCGCCCATGACGAGCGCGAGTTCCTTCGTGCCCCAGTCGAACGCGGCTCCGACGGCGTAGGCCGCGCAGATCAGGGCGAGGACGAGCTGCTCCAGCAGCCGGTTGCCGTCGGCGGCGGCCGGCCGGCGGGGCGGCGGCGCCGCGTGCGGGTGCGGCGCGCGCACCGCCGCGTCGAGGGCGGTCGTCACGGAGGGCGGGGCGCTCACCGGGGCCTCCCGGTGAGCGCCGCTCCCGCGTCCCGACGGTCCCGGTGCGCTGGGTGCGCATGCCTGCGGCGGCCGCTGGGCCTGCGCTGGTGGTGGCAGTGGTGGCCGGTGTGGTGGCCGCGTCTGCGCGCGGCCGTGCGCCAGGGTCGCCGCCGGCGGCTCCGCCGCGTCGGATCGTTCGTCCATAGGCCGTGCATCGCCCGTCGCCCCCCTCACAGATCTGAAATGTCCATCCCCGGCGCCGAACGGTCAGCGGCGCTGCCCCTGTCGGGACGATACACCAGGATCGTCACTCAGGGACATAGCTTCTCTACGCTCCGTGACGACCAGCGGGGATGCGGGTACGGCCCGCGCCTGAAAGGTCGCGGAGGGTGCCGGAACGGCTCTAGTGCCCGGTATCCGCCGCCGTACCGGCTCCGGTCGTAAGGATCACGTTTCGCAGCGGCTCCTGGTTCACGTACCGGGTCAGCTGGTTGGCGAGCAGCCGCTTCGCGCGGGGCAGGAAGGCCGATGACGGACCGCCGACATGCGGGCTGATCAGCACTCCCGGGGCCTGCCACAGCGGATGGCCCGGGGGCAGCGGCTCGGGATCCGTGACGTCCAGGG
>NZ_BNBF01000006.1:43713-48416 GCF_014654935.1 Streptomyces capoamus | reverse complement strand
CGGCCGTGATCCGCCCCCGTGCCAGCTCGGCGAGGAGCGCCTCGGTGTCCACGACGGCTCCGCGCGCGACGTTCACGAGCAGCGCGCCGTCCTTCATCCGGCCGAGGAAGCCGGCGTCGACGAGCCCCTTGGTGGCCTCCGTGAGCGGGGTGCAGAGGATCACGACGTCCGCCTCGGGGAGCAGGGAAAGCACATCGGTGATCGGGTGCACAAGACCGCGCGCCGTGGTGCGCCGGGAGCGCGCGATGCGCGCCACCCGCGCTACCTCGAAGGGCACGAGCCGGTCCTCGATGGCGGCACCGATGGCTCCGTAACCGACGATCAGCACGTTCTTGTCGGCGAGGGCGGGGTGGACACCGCCCACCCAGCGCTCCTGCTGCTGCGCGCGGACGAACCCGGGGATGCCGCGCAGGGCGGCGAGGGTGAGCGTGAGCGCCAGCTCGGCCGTGCTCGTCTCGTGCACCCCCCGTGCGTTGCACAGCCGCACCCCCGGCGGGATCGTCGACAGCCGGTCGGTGATGTCGTCGACGCCGGCGGTGAGCGTCTGGATGACCCGGACGTTCGTCAGGTGCTCCAGCGGGCCGACCCGGACCGACAGCCGCTTCATGTACGGCACGACGTACACGGCGCACTCGGCGGGGTCGCCGGGAAACGGCTGGTCACCGTCGTCTCCCCCGTCCCAGAACAGATAACGGGGGCCCGCCGGCAGACCCTCGATCTCCTCGGGCGGAATGGGCAGCCACACCTGTGAAGTCATGCCAGGAGGCTATGTCAGGGCGGCGCACGCCCAGAGGTTAGGTTGGGGGCCGGGCAGAGGGAGGTTCACGAGCAGGTGGAGCGCAGGACGATCGGCGCGGGGGGACTCGCGGTGGGGGCCGTCGGACTCGGATGCATGCCGATGAGCTGGGCGTACACCGGATCACGGCAGCGGGGTGACGAGTCGCTCAGAACCGTGCACCGGGCGCTGGACCTGGGCTGCGACCTCCTGGACACCGCGGACATGTACGGCCCGTTCACCAATGAGCTGCTGCTGGGCCGGGTACTGAAGGAGCGGCGTCGGGACGCCTTCGTGTCCACGAAGGTGGGGCTGCTGGTGGGCGAGCAGCACATCGTGGCCAACGGCCGCCCCGGCTATGTGCGGCGAGCCTGTGACGCCTCGCTGCGGCGGCTGCAGACGGACGTGATCGACCTGTACCAGCTGCACCGCGCGGACCCGGAGGTGCCCGTCGAGGAGACCTGGGGCGCGATGGCGGACCTGGTGCGGGCCGGCAAGGTGCGGGCGCTGGGCCTGTGCGCGGTGGGGGCGCGCGGCGGGCGCCGCACGGGTGCCGGCCTGTACGACGCGACGCTGCGCCAGTTGCAGCGGGTCCAGCAGGTGTTCCCGGTGAGCGCGGTGCAGGCGGAGCTGTCGGTGTGGTCGCCGGAGGCGCTGCGGACGCTGCTGCCGTGGTGCGAGGCGCGCGGGGTGGGCCTGCTGGCCGCGATGCCGCTGGGCAACGGTTTCCTGAGCGGCACGCTGACGCCGGGCGAGGGCTTCGAACCGGACGACGTGCGCGCCCGGCATCCCCGGTTCACCGCGGAGATGATGGCGGCCAACCAGCCGATCGTCGCGGGCCTGCGGCGCATCGCCGGCCGGCACGGCGCGGACGTCACCCCGGCCCAGGTGGCGCTGGCCTGGGTGCTGGCGCAGGGCCGCCATGTGATCGCGCTGCCGGGCACCAAGCGGGAGCACTGGGCGGCACAGAACGCGGCGGCCGCCGGGCTGCGGCTGACCGCCGCGGACCTGACGGAGGTGTCCCGGCTGCCGGCCGCGCAGGGGTCGTGGGACTGAGGTTCCCCCCGATCGGTTGCCGGGTGCCGGGAACCCGGAAGGGCGCGGGCGGTGTTGGACAAGGAGGGCGACAGGCGAAGCGTGCCGTCCGGACCGCCGCGTCGAAGGGACCATGATCGTGCAACGTCGAGCTGTGACGGCCGTGCTGGCCGCGGCCGCCCTGGTGCTGGCGGCCGGCTGCTCCTCCGGCGGGCAGGGACGGCCGGAGTGGACCGGGCGGACGGCGGACGCGACGGCGCCGGGCACCTCCGGCGCCTCCTCCCCGCGGGCCACCGGGTCCGTCCCGCCGGCCGAGGGGTCGGTGCGGGTGCTGCGCACGGTCGCCGGGGGCCTGAAGACGCCGTGGGGACTGGCTGCGCTGCCCGGCGGCGGGCTGCTGGTGTCGTCCCGGGACGAGGGCACGATCAGCAGGATCGACGAGAAGACCGGCCGGAGGACCGAGCTGGGCACGGTCTCCGGGGTGTCACCGGCCGGCGAGGGCGGCCTGCTGGGCATCGCCCTCTCCCCCGACTACGCCGCGGACCACATGGTCTACGCCTACTTCACCTCGGCCTCGGACAACCGCATCGTGCGCATGCGCTACGACGAGCGCCGGCCGGCCGGTGAGCAACTGGGCGCCCCGGACACGGTGTTCAAGGGCATCCCGAAGGGCTTCATCCACAACGGCGGCCGGATCGCGTTCGGTCCCGACGGCATGCTGTACGCGGGCACCGGCGAGAGCGGCCGCAAGGGCCTGGCGCAGGACAGGAAGTCGCTGGGCGGCAAGATCCTGCGGCTGACCCCGGACGGCGAACCGGCGCCGGGGAACCCGTTCCCCGGCTCGCCCGTGTACTCGTACGGCCACCGGAACGTGCAGGGCCTGGCCTGGGACGGCCGGCAGCGGCTGTTCGCCTCGGAGTTCGGACAGGACACCTGGGACGAGCTGAACGCGATCAAACCGGGCGGGAACTACGGCTGGCCGCGGGCCGAGGGCAGGTCCTCCGACCCCTCCTTCCAGAACCCGCTCGCCCAGTGGCCCACCGACGACGCCTCCCCCAGCGGCATCGCCTGCGTGAACGGCGTGATCTGGATGGCGGCCCTGAAGGGTGAGCGGCTGTGGCGCGTCCCGCTGAACGGCACGTCGGCCTCGGCCGCCCCGCAGGCGTTCCTCGCCGGCACCTACGGCCGGCTGCGCACGGTCGTCCCGGCGGGCGGCGACAGGCTGTGGCTGGTCACGAGCAACACGGACGGCCGGGGCACTCCCGGGAAGGGGGACGACCGGGTACTGGAGCTGCGGGTGCGGTGACCGCCACCGCCCGCCTCCCCCGCTCCCGGCACCACCGGCTCCTTGCGCGCAGACGCCCCGGGGGGGGTTCCGTCCCGCCCGGTGCCGTCCCTGCAGGGGCCGACCGGGTGGCATCCGTCCCGGCGGGCTCCGTCCCGCCCCGTGCCGTCCCGGCGGGACCCGACCGGATGGCATCCCTCCCGGCAGGCTCCGTCCCGCCCCGTGCCGTCCCGGCGGAACCCGACCGGATGGCATCCCTCCCGGCAGGCTCCGTCCCGCCCCGTGCCGTCCCCGCGGGGCCCGACCGGGTGACATCCGTCCCTGCGGGCCCCGTCCCGCCCGGGGCCGTCCCTGCGCCGTCCGTCCCTACGGGCCCTCTCCCGTCCGGCGCCGTCCCGGCAGCTCCTTCCCGGCCGCCGCCGTCCCGGCAGCTCCCTTCCCGGCCGCCGCCGTCCCGGCAGCTCCCTTCCCGGCCGGTGCCGTCCCGGCGGGCTCCGTCCCGGCGGGCTCCGTCCCGGCCGGTTTCGGTTCTGCCGGGGCCGGGGCCGGGGGCTGGGGTGGCAGGCGGATCAGCGCCTTGCCGGAGGCGAGGTCTATCGGGCCGCGGCCGGGGTCGTTGTCGCCCACGTCCTCGCGGGTCAGTTCCAGTCGTTTCTGTTCGTCCCGGGTGTGCTTGCGACCGGGCGCGAACACTTCCTCGAACGCGTCGAACACGGCTTCCCCTCCCTGCCGGTTCCCTCCAGCGTAGGTCTCAGCCCGGCGGTTCCCCGGCGAACGTCCCCGCGGTAAACAGTTCCAGCCGGTGGGCCACCGCCGCCGCCTCGCCCCGGCCCGAGACACCGAGCTTGCTCAGGATGTTGGAGACGTGGACGCTCGCGGTCTTCGGGGAGATGAACAGCTCCTCGGCTATCTGGCGGTTGGTGCGGCCGGCCGCGACCAGCCCGAGCACGTCCCGCTCCCGGCTGGTGAGCCCGAGCGCCGCGGCCGGGTCGGCGGGGGCCTGCCGCGAAGGGCGGTGCAGGGTGAGGCGGGCCCGCTGGGCGAGCCGGGCGACGGCGTCGGCGAGGGGGCGCGCGCCCAGGTGGGCGGCGACCGCCGCGGCCAGCCGGAGCAGTTCACCCGCGCGCTCGCGCCCGTCGTCGCCGCCCTCGGCCAGCAGCGCCCCGGCCAGCCGGTGGCGGACCCGGGCGAGGTCGTAGGGCCGGTCGAGGCACTCGAAGGCGGTGACGACCGGGGACCAGGTGTCGGCGGTGTCCCGGCCCTGCGCGCGCAGCAGTTCGGCCCGGGTCCACTGCCCGTGGGCGTGCCAGAGCGGGACCGCGGTGGTGAGGGTGCGTACGGCGGCCGAGAGGCGGTCGAGGATCTCGGCACGGCCGGGCCGCGCGGCGGGCAGGGTGCGGGCGTCGGCCTCGGCGGTCGCGGCGGCCAGCAGCAGCGGCCAGCCGTAGCGGTGGGTGCCGGGCGGGAAACCGGCGTCCAGGGCCGGCAGCAGGGCCGCGCGGGCGTCCGCGATCCGGCCGTCGCCGGCGGCGATCCCGAGGGCGATGCGGGCCAGCGGCAACGACTGCTGGGGCATCGGGTCGTGCGTGCCGTAGCAGGCGCGGGCGG
>NZ_BNBF01000006.1:42958-43677 GCF_014654935.1 Streptomyces capoamus | reverse complement strand
CGGCGAGTTGCCGGCCGGCCTCGGCCAGGTCGCCGCGGGCCAGCGCGAGGTGGGCCAGGCGCAGGGCGCCGGCGCCACGGGGCTTGGCGCTGTGGCCGACCCGGGTGGCGTGCACGGCGGCCTCGGCGGCCTCGTCCCACCGGCCGAGCGAGTAGAGCGCCTCGGACAGGTTGCTCCACCCCCAGGCGCCGGAGTCCAGCAGTCCGTAGCCGCGGCAGAATTCGATGCCCTCGCGCAGCAGCGGTACGGCCTCCCGGTCCCGGCCGACGCTCTGCAGCGCCGACGGCAGGTTGACGTAGGCGCGGCCCGCGACGTGGTGCATGCCCTCCGCGCGGGTCTCCCGCAGTACCTGGTGCATCTGCGCGAGGCCGGTCTCCGGGTCGCCGGACTCCACGGTCAGACCACCGAGCGTGAGGCGGGCGTGCAGCTCGGTCTCGCGGGCGCCCACCATCCGCGCGTACTCCACGGCCCGCTCGGCGGCGGCGAGGGCCTCGGGGCCCGGCCGGCGCTGCATGGACCAGTTGGCGGCGACCGCCAGCACCTCGGCGTGCACCTCGGACGGCGGCAGACCGCGCACCAGGTCCTGGGCGGTGCCCAGTTCTTGCCAGCCGTCGCCGCGCGCCAGGGCCTGGACGAGCCGGGAGCGCTGCACCCAGAACCAGGCGGCGCGCAATGGATCGGGCTCCTCCTCCAGGAGGCGCAGGGCACGCTTGGTGATC
>NZ_BNBF01000006.1:38396-42928 GCF_014654935.1 Streptomyces capoamus | reverse complement strand
TTCAGGGCGCGTTCGCGTTCCCCGCCGAAGCGGCCGGCCACGGCGGCCTCGGCCATCAGGTCGAGGTAGCGCAGCGGGGTGGTGGCCGGGTCGCAGTCGCTGGGGGTCCCCCCGCTGCGTTCGGGCAGTGGCGGCGGGTAGACCTCGGTGTAGTCGACCGGGCGCAGGGCGGCCCGGACCTCCTGCGGGGCGCTGTCCCACAGCTCCATCGCCCTCTCCAGCAGCCCGAGCTGTTCGGTGTAGGCGTGCCGGCGGCGGGCGACGACGGCGGCGGCCAGCACGGCGGGCAGCGCCTTGGCGGCGTCGTGGGCGTGGTACCAGTAGCTGGCCAGGCGCATCACGCGGGCGTCGGCGGGGACGAGGGCCGGGTCGGTTTCCAGGGCCTCGGCGTAGCGGCGGTTGAGCCGGGAGCGTTCGCCGGGCAGCAGGTCGTCGGCGACGGCCTCGCGGACCAGGGAGTGCCGGAAGCGGTAGCCGTCGCCGGCGCGGGTGACCGTGAGCAGGTTGGCGCCGACGGCGGCCCGCAGCGCCTCGATGAGGTCGTCCTCGGTGAGCCGGGCCACGGCGGCGATCAGCCGGTACTCCACGGTCGAGCCGCCCTCGGCGACGATGCGGGCGACCCGTTGGGCGGTCTCGGGCAGTGCCTCGACCCGGACCAGGAGCAGGTCGCGCAGGGAGTCGGTGAGACCCGTGCAGTTGCCCTCGGCGGCGGCGACGGCGAGTTCCTCGATGAAGAAGGCGTTCCCGTCGGAACGTTCGTAGATCTCGTCGACCTGGGCGGGGTCGGGCTCGGCGGCCAGGATGCCCGCGATCTGGCGGCAGGCCTCCTCGCGGGTGAAGCGGGCCAGTTCGATGCGCAGCACGGTGCGCAGCCGGTCGAGTTCGGCGAGCAGGGGGCGCAGCGGGTGGCGGCGGTGGATGTCGTCGGAGCGGTAGGTGGCCAGGACGAGGAGGCGGCCGGCGCGCAGGGTGCGGAAGAGGTAGGCGAGGAGGTGGCGCGTGGAGGCGTCGGACCAGTGCAGGTCCTCCAGGACGAGTACGACGGTGTGTTCGGCGGCGATCCGCTCCAGCAGCCGGGCGGTGAGTTCGAACAGGCGGGCCGTGCCCTGTTCGTCGTGGCGGCCGGCGCCGGCCTCGCCGAGGTCGGGCAGCAGCCGGGCCAGTTCCTCCTCCTGGCCGGCCGCGGCGGCGGCGAACTCCTCGGGCAGGGCGTCGCGCAGGGCGCGCAGCGCGGTGGAGAAGGGGGCGAACGGCAGTCCGTCGGCGCCGATCTCCACGCAGCCGCCGACGGCGACGACGGCGGCCCGCCGGGCCGCGACCGCGGCGAACTCCTCCACGAGGCGGGTCTTGCCGACACCCGCCTCGCCGCCGAGCAGCAGCGCCTGCGGCTCGGCCGCGGCGGCTCGGGCGAGCGCTTCGTTCAGCGTGTCCAACTCGTCGGTGCGGCCGACGAACACGGGACTGACGGACCTGGTCTCCACGGGCCCGAGCATCGCACGGGGCCGGGACACCCCGGCACCGGTTTTCCACAGCCCCCGTGTGATGGTCGTACCGGTGGCCGGGAGGGGCGCCGGGAGTGTCGCGTCCTCGGCCGAAAGGGCCGTACGGCTCCGCAGCGGAGCCGTACGACCCTGGGCCCGTGAGCGGCCGACCCCCGTCCGGCCGCTGCGCGCCCCCGCCGTCATGCCGTGCGCGGCAGCCGGTGCCGGCGGGGCCGGTCGGTATGCGACTCGGCGGCCGGGGCCCCGTGACCGTCGGACCGCGCGCGGCGGGCGGCACGGCGGGAGCGTACGACCTCGCGGGCCAGGCGCTCCCGCCGGGCCGTGCTGCGCAGCTCGGCGGCACGGATCTGGTGGAGTTCGAGCTGGTACATGGCGGTTCCTTCGAAGAGTCGGTGTGGTGCGTCGCTTTCCGCGATGCCTCCACCTTCGTCTCCCAGGGGGGTCCGCCACATCGGGAGAGTGCCGCATCTTCGCGCGGCCGGCGGGCCGCACGCGCGCGTAAGGCGCCTTAGGGCGTCCGCGTACACCTGGCGGACGCCCTAAGGCCCCTGCCGGCCTGCGGTTTCTCAGCCGGCCGAGGGCAGGCCGAGCAGGGCGTCGGTGTACTTCAGGACGGCCAGGAGCAGCCCGATGACACCGAGCGAGACACCCGCCCAGGCGACCGACCTGATCCAGGGCGCCTGCGGGCGGCCCGGGGCGCCGAAGGCGGGCCGGACCAGCACGACGACCCCGGTGACCAGCGCGGCCAGCGCGAACAGGCCCGCCCACAGGGCGGTGGTGTGCCAGGCGTCGCCGTAGACCTCCTTGATCTGCCGGGCGACGCTCGCCGTGGAGGAGGTCCTGAGCTGGCCGACGAGCTGCTCGCGCGCGGAGGCGACGGTGCCGATCCAGCCGCCGCTGAGGGAGACTAGGCCGAGGGCCGCGGAGACCACGGCGCCGGCGCCCTGGCCGACCCCGGCGGACGCCTTCCCGCCGGCGGCTTCCGACGCATCGCCGCCCTCGCCGTGCGCGCCGCCCTCGCCGTACGCGTCCCCCTCGCCGTGCACGCCGCCCGCACCGTTCTCGGCGGGCTCGCCGTTCGCGCTGCTCCCGGCCTCCGCGGCGGTCTCCTCGTGCGCCGCGTCCGCGGCCTGTTCCGCGGCTGCCTCCCGCCCGGCACGGGCGTCCCGGGTGCCGGCCGCCGCCGTCGCATCGTCCTTGCGCGCCTCGGTACCGGCGCCTTGCGCTGTCTTCGTTGCCATGCCCGGCACCGTACGGACGCTGTCTGAGAGGTCCCTTAACGACCGCTGCGCGCGGCACGCGCGCGTGCCGCGGGCCACTCGGGCCTCAGCAGGGCCCATATCTCGGTACTGGTCCGCTCCCCACCGTGCGGGTAGTTCTCCCGGAGGACGCCCTCGCGGGTCATGCCGAGCCGCCGGGCCACGGCGATGCTGGGCTCGTTGGCCGAGGAGGCGTACCACTCCACCCGGTGCATGCCGCGCTCCTCGAAGGCCCAGTCGAGCAGCACCCGCATCCCGCGTGTGACCAGCCCGCCGCCGGCCGCCGCCGGCTCCAGCCAGCAGCCGGCCTCGCACACCCCGCTCGCGGTGTCCCAGGCCCGGAACAGCAGCCCGCCGACCAGCTCGCCGGCCAGCCAGATCCCGTGCAGGCCGCCCGCGTCGGCGCCGCGCTTGTCGGCGTACGACTTCAGCCAGCCCCGGGCGCCGTCGAGGTCGCGGACCACGTCCGCCAGACCGATGTGCCGGCCGATGAACTCCCGCCCCCGGTCGATGTTCGCCAGCAGTTCGGCGGCGTGCCAGACCTCCAGGGGCCGCAGTTCGGCGTCGTCACCGATCGGTGTCGCGTACATCGTGCCGTGGTTCCTTCCGCAGGTCGTCCACCGGGAGCCGACCGAGCCTCTCATGCCGGACGCACCGGGTGCGCCCGGTCACCGGCTACGGCCCGGGCGGGCGGCAGGCGGGACGTCAGTCGAACTGGTCCCCGAGCGCCATGACCATCGTCCCGGCGATCAGCAGCCACAGGGCCCTGCGGGTGCGGCCCCGGGCGCCGAGCGCCGTCGCGAGGGCGCAGACCGCCGCGCCGAGGGCGTAGGCGGCGGGGACCCCGGCCGGCGCGGAACCGGTGAGTCGCAGAAGGGCCGCGGCGAGCCCCGCGAGACAGAGCAGCGCTCCGGTGCCGGCTGCGATCCACCGGGCCCGCCGGGCGTCCCCGGCGTACTCCTCGGCGTCTTCGGCATCCCGGGTGCCGTCCTGGGCGTCGTCCCGCGTGACCTGCGTGTCCTGCGCGTCCTCGGCTATCACGGGCTCGGTATCGGAATCGGTGCGTCCACTCATGGCGGGCGAGCGTACCGTCTCGTCACGGAAGTACGGCGGCCAGGCCGCCGCGGCATGCGCCACGGCCCCGGAAGGCATGCCTCCGGGGCCGTGGCGGGCCGTGCTCCCGGCCCTCGCCGGGTCCTTGCCGGGTCCTTGCCGGGTTCTCAGCCCTCGCTGACGCCCAGCTTCTCCAGGATCAGCTCCTTGACGCGGGCCGCGTCGGCCTGCCCGCGCGTGGCCTTCATGACCGCGCCGACCAGGGCGCCGGCCGCGGCCACCTTGCCACCGCGGATCTTGTCCGCGATGCCCGGGTTGCCGGCGATGGCCTCCTCGACGGCGGTGGTCAGCGCGCCCTCGTCGGAGACGACCTTCAGACCGCGCCGGTCGACGACCTCGTCCGGGGTGCCCTCGCCCGCGAGGACGCCCTCGATGACCTGACGGGCCAGCTTGTCGTTCAGGTCGCCCTTGGCGACCAGCTCGGCGACCCGGGCCACCTGCTGCGGGGTGATCGCCAGCTCGTCCAGCGAGGTGCCGGACTCGTTGGCGCTGCGTGCCAGTTCACCCATCCACCACTTGCGGGCGGAGGCCGCGTCGGCCCCGGCGTCGATCGTGGCGACGATCGGCTCCAGCGCACCGGCGTTGAGGATCGCCTGCATGTCCGTGGCGGAGATGCCCCACTCGGCCAGCAGCCGGGTGCGGCGGGCCAGCGGCAGCT
>NZ_BNBF01000006.1:20089-38360 GCF_014654935.1 Streptomyces capoamus | reverse complement strand
CGGGCAGGGCCGCGCGGATCTCCTCGACCCACTCGCGCGAGGGCGCGACCGGCACCAGGTCGGGCTCCGGGAAGTACCGGTAGTCCTCGGCCTCCTCCTTCACGCGGCCCGAGGTCGTGGACCCGGTGTCCTCGTGGAAGTGGCGGGTCTCCTGGACGATCGTGCCGCCGGACGACAGCACCGCCGCGTGCCGCTGGATCTCGAAGCGGGCCGCACGCTCCACGGACCGCAGCGAGTTGACGTTCTTCGTCTCCGAACGCGTGCCGAACTTGTCGGCGCCCTTGGGCATCAGCGACAGGTTCACGTCACAGCGCATCTGGCCCATCTCCATGCGGGCCTCGGACACGCCGAGCGCACGGATCAGCTCGCGCAGCTCACGGACGTACGCCTTCGCCACCTCGGGGGCGCGCTCGCCGGCGCCCACGATCGGCTTGGTGACGATCTCGATCAGCGGGATGCCGGCACGGTTGTAGTCCAGCAGGGAGTGGGACGCGCCGTGGATGCGGCCGGTGGCACCGCCGACGTGCGTCGACTTGCCGGTGTCCTCCTCCATGTGGGCGCGCTCGATCTCCACGCGGAAGGTCTCGCCGTCCTCCAGCTGCACGTCGAGGTAGCCGTTGAAGGCGATCGGCTCGTCGTACTGGGAGGTCTGGAAGTTCTTCGGCATGTCCGGATAGAAGTAGTTCTTCCGGGCGAAGCGGCACCACTCGGCGATCTCGCAGTTCAGCGCGAGACCGATCTTGATCGCGGACTCGACGCCGGTCGCGTTGACGACCGGGAGCGCGCCGGGCAGGCCGAGGCAGACCGGACAGGTCTGGCTGTTCGGGTCGGCACCGAGCGCCGTCGAGCAGCCGCAGAACATCTTGGTCTTGGTGCCGAGTTCGACATGGACCTCGAGGCCCATGACGGGGTCGTACGACGCCAGCGCGTCCTCGTACGACACCAGGTCGGTCGTGGTGGTCACGGTGAAACTTCCCTCTCAGCCCAGCAGGACGTCGTCGTCGCCCAGCCGCTTCAGCTCGCGGTAGAGGATGGCGAGGCCGGTGACGATGCCGGCCGCGGTGACGACGGCGTCGACGAGCCGCAGCGTGTCGTTCTCGGCGCGCGCCTTCTTGATCTGCTTGGCGGCACCGACCGCACCGAACGCGGTGGCGGCCATGGACAGGTACGTACCGGACCTGGACTTCTTGAAGCCCTTGGCCTTGTTCAGTGCGCTCACAGCGACGGTGCCTCCTCCAGCAGCGGGTGACCCCACTTTTCCACGAAGGCGGCCTCGACGGCGGCGCCCACCTTGTACAGCCGGTCGTCCTTCATCACCGGGGCGATGATCTGCAGACCGACCGGGAGGTTGTCCTCCGGGGCCAGGCCGCAGGGCAGGGACATGGCCGCGTTGCCCGCCAGGTTGGTCGGGATGGTGCACAGGTCCGCGAGGTACATCGCCATCGGGTCGTCGGCGCGCTCGCCGATAGCGAAGGCGGTGGTCGGGGTCGTCGGGGAGACGATCACGTCGACCTGCTCGAAGGCCTTGTCGAAGTCCTGCTTGATCAGCGTGCGGACCTTCTGGGCGCTGCCGTAGTAGGCGTCGTAGTAGCCGCTCGACAGGGCGTACGTGCCGAGCATGATGCGCCGCTTGACCTCGGGACCGAAGCCGGCCTCTCGGGTGAGGGAGGTGACCTCCTCGGCGGAGTGCGTGCCGTCGTCGCCGGTCCGCAGGCCGTAGCGCAGGCCGTCGAAGCGGGCGAGGTTGGAGGAGCACTCCGACGGGGCGATCAGGTAGTACGCCGACAGGGCGAGGTCGAAGGACGGGCAGTCCAGCTCGACGATCTCGGCGCCCAGCTCCTTCAGCAGCTCGACCGACTCGTCGAAGCGCTGGATGACACCGGCCTGGTAGCCCTCGCCGCGGAACTGCTTGACGACGCCGACGCGCATGCCGGCGACGCTGCCGTTGCGGGCGGCCTCGACGATCGGCGGGACCGGGGCGTCGATGGAGGTGGAGTCCAGCGGGTCGTGCCCGGCGATCACCTCGTGCAGCAGGGCCGCGTCCAGGACCGTACGGGCGCACGGACCGCCCTGGTCCAGGGAGGAGGAGAAGGCGACCATGCCGTACCGGGAGACCGCGCCGTACGTCGGCTTCACGCCGACCGTGCCGGTGACGGCGGCCGGCTGGCGGATGGAGCCGCCGGTGTCGGTGCCGATGGCGAGGGGCGCCATGTGCGCGGCGAGCGCGGCGGAGGAACCGCCGCCGGAGCCGCCGGGGATCCTGGTGAGGTCCCAGGGGTTGCCGGTCGGGCCGTAGGCGCTGTTCTCGGTGGAGGACCCCATGGCGAACTCGTCCATGTTGGTCTTGCCGAGGATGACCACGTCGGCGGCCTTCAGCCGCTGAGTGAGCGTCGCGTCGTACGGCGGGATCCAGCCCTCGAGGATCTTCGAGCCGACGGTCGTGGGCACGCCCTCGGTGGTGAAGATGTCCTTGAGCGCGAGCGGGACACCGGCCAGCGGGCCGAGCTTCTCGCCGCGCTCCCGCTTCTCGTCCACGGCACGGGCCTGGGCCAGGGCGCCCTCGCGGTCGACGTGGAGGAAGGCGTGCACCTTCTCGTCCACCGCCTCGATCCGCGCCAGGTGGGCCTCGGCGACCTCGACCGCCGTCAGTTCGCCGGAGGCGATCTTCGCGGCGGTCTCGGCCGCGGTGAGCTTGATGATGGCGTGCTCCGTCATGGTGGTCACTCCTCCCCCAGGATCTGCGGCACCTTGAAACGCTGCTGCTCCTGGGCCGGGGCGCCGGAGAGCGCCTGCTCGGGGGTGAGCGAAGGACGGACCTCGTCCGGCCGCATGACGTTCGTCAGCGGCAGCGGGTGCGAGGTCGGCGGTACGTCTTGGTCGGCGACCTCGCTGACGCGGGCCACCGCGCCGATGATGTCGTCCAGCTGGCCGGCGAAGTGTTCAAGCTCTTCGGGCTTCAGCTCCAGACGCGCCAGCCGGGCGAGGTGGGCGACCTCCTCGCGCGTGATGCCAGGCATGCAGCGATCCTCTGGGGTGAGTGTGTGTGGTTTGGGCCCAATCCTATGGGGCGGGGGCGTGTGCCCGTGAAACGGTTTGCCCCGGCCGCGGCCTCAGCGGTGCCGGCCCTCCCAGGCGGGGCTCCTCAGGAAGTGGTTGTCGTACAGCTCCTGGACCTCCAGCAGGCTCTCGGGGGTGGCCTCGCCCAGGCGGATGCGCTGCAGGTGGCGGAAGTACGCGAAGCGCTCGACGCCCGGGGCGATGACGATGAGCAGGTCGGCGGTGCTGCCCGGGGCGGCGGCGAAGGCGTGGGGGCGGTCCGGCGGGACCACGACCAGGTCGCCGCGCCCGGCGGTCACGACGTCGTCGCCGGAGAGCACCTCGGCCTCGCCGTCGAGCAGGTAGAACATCTCGGCCGAGTGGTGGTGCACGTGCGGACGGGCGCCGTCGGCGCCCTCGGCGAGGGTGACACGCACGGTGGACAGGGCGCCGCCGGTGGCACTGCTGTCGGCGAGCAGCTTGACGGCGACCGGTGCCCCGCCGACCACCTCCGCCCCGGCGTCCCGGACCAGAACGGTGTCGTCGAACCTCGGAACGAACAGCGACATGGATCTCCCCCGTGTGCGTGCGGCCGGACCGCGCGGAGCGGTCCGGTGACACCGGTACAACGATCGCGGTGGCGAGAGGGATCCCGAAGGCGCCGGCTTTCGTACCGCCGTGGCGCAGGACCACCGGCGTACCGCCGAACGGTGGGGCGTGCTCCTGGGACAACGGGGCCGCCCCGGCTGCTCGCGCGCGGGGTCCGACGTCGCACCTCCCCGCGGCCGACAGCCGTCGAGAACGACGGGGACGGGACGGTGCTCGCGCCTGGCGGGAACGGGTGGTGCTCGCGCCCGGCGGGGTTGGGCCGGTGCCGGCATCCGGCGGGCTGGGGCACTGCTCGCATCCGGTGCGACCGGGGCGGTGCTCGCATCCGGCGGGACCGGGGCCGGTGCCGGCATCCGGCGGGAACGGGGTGGTGTTCGTACCCGGCGGGACCAGAGCGGTACTCGCACCCGGCGGGATCGGGACAGTGCAGACACCCGGCGGGACCGGAGCCGGTGCACGCATCCGGCGGGAACGGGTGGTGTTCGTACCCGGCGGGACCAGAGCGGTACTCGCACCCGGCGGGATCGGGACAGTGCACACACCCGGCAGGGGACCGGAGCCGGTGCACGCATCCGGCGGGAACGGGGTGGTGTTCGTACCCGGCGGGACCAGGGCGGTACTCGCATCTGCCGGGACCGGGACAGCGCTCGCACCCGGCGGGACCAGGCCGGTGCTCGCACCCGGCAGGACCGGGGTGGTGTTCGTACCCGGCAGGGCCAGGACGGTGCTCGCATCTGCCGGGAACGGGGCGCTGCTCGCACCCGGCGGGGCCGGGGCCTGTGCTGGCACCCGGCAGGACCGGGACAGTGCTCGTACCCGGCGGGAACGGTGAGGCCGGGCCAAGGGCTCCGGTGGGGGGCTCGGTGTCTCCGCCGTGGTCTCCGTGCGGGACTACTCGGCGGCCGGCAGGGCGGCGCGCGGTCGCTGCCAGCCGCGGGACCCCCGCGCCAGCAGCCACGCCGTGGTCTCCTCGGGCGGCATCGCCGCGGCGACCAGCCAGCCCTGCACGGCGTCGCAGCCCAGGTCCCGCAGCCGCTCCCAGGTCTCGTCGTCCTCCACGCCCTCGGCGACGACGAGGAGGCCCAGCGAGTGGGCCAGGTCGACGGTGCAGCGCACGATCTCGGCGTCCTGGGCGTCGACGGCCAGCCGGGCCACGAAGGAACGGTCGATCTTCAGCTCGCTGACCGGCAGCCGCCGCAGGTGCACCAGGGAGGAGTAGCCGGTGCCGAAGTCGTCGAGGGACATCTTGACGCCGTGGCCGGTGAGTCCGGCGAGGGTGTCGGCGGCCCGCTGCGGGTCCTCCAGCAGGACGTGTTCGGTGATCTCCAGCTGGAGCGCTCCGGCGGGGACCCCGTGCCGGGCGAGGCGCGCGGCGACCGAACCGGCGAAACCCGGGGTGTGGACGTCGCGTGGGGAGACGTTGACGGCGACGGGGACCCGCAGGCCCTGGGCGCGCCACCGGGCGACCTGGCCGAGCGCGGTCTCCAGCACGTACTCGGTGAGGTGGGGCATCAGCCCGGAGGACTCGGCTATCGCTATGAACTCGTCCGGCGGCACCTTGCCGCGTTCGGGGTGCACCCAGCGGACCAGTGCCTCCAGGCCGGCGACCTGTCCGTCGAAGCGGACCTTGGGCTGGTAGTGGAGCTCGACCTCCTGGGCGTCGAGCGCCCGGCGCAGGTCGCCCAGCAGACCGAGGCGGTCCGGGGTGTTGGAGTCCCGCTTGGATTCGTACACCTCGACGCCGGTGCGGTCCCGCTTCGCCTGGTACATGGCGACGTCGGCACGGCGCAGCAGTCCCTCGGCGTCCAGGGCGTGGTCGGGGAAGACGGCGACGCCGGCGCTGGCCTCCAGGACGAGGGTGAGGCCGTCGAGGTCGAGCGGGGAGCTGAGGGCGGTGACCAGGCCGCGGGCGACCCGGGTGGCCGACGTGGTGGAGTCGGCGACGGGCAGTAAGACGGCGAACTCGTCGCCGCCGAGGCGGGCGGCCTCGGCGCCGCGCGGCAGGGCGAGCCGCAGCCGGTCGGCTATCTGGAGGAGCAGCCGGTCACCGGCCAGGTGACCGAGTGTGTCGTTCACCGAGCGGAAACGATCGAGGTCGATCAGCATGAGCGCGGAGCGAGCGCCGATGCGCTCGGCGTCGTCCAGGGCCGTCCAGATCCGCTCCAGCAGCCACTGCCGGTTGGGCAGCCCGGTGAGCGGGTCGCGCAGTTGCTCCTCGGCGCGGGCACGGGCCATCCACAGCGTGGAGTCCAGGGCGATGAGCGGGATGGCGAAGAGCGGGAGCAGGATCGGCCGGGCGTCGGCGACCACGCACAGCAGGGGCGCGATGCCGAGCAGCGCCACGGCGACCAGACCCTGCCGGACCAGGGCGGTGCGGGCGACGGTGGGCACCCCGCCGCCGCGCGGGGCGTGCAGGTACCACAGCAGGCCGCGGCTGACGGCCAGGTAGGCGACCGCGACCAGGACGACCTGCGGGACGGTGGCGACGTTCCAGGTGCCGGGCCGCCAGGGCGCCTCGACGCTCGGGACCCGGCCGAACGCGCCGAGCAGCAGGGCGCCGGCGCCGATGCCGAGGACGTCGACCGCGCCGTGCAGCACGCCCTGCCGCCAGCGGTGCCGGCGGGCGATGCCGACCAGCACGACGACGGCGAGGCTGACCAGGCCGGCCGGCACCCAGCCGTACAGCAGCAGGACGGCGAGGGTGAGGGCGGCGCCCGAGCCGGTGCCGCCCCACCAGCGGGCGCGGCCCAGCATGACGAGGTGGCCGACGATGACGCCGGTCAGCAGGGCCAGCGACCAGCCGGTGGTGCCGCAGGGGAAGAGGGCGTGGTGGCCGAGGTAGGCGCGGTAGAGACCGGCTCCCAGCGCGAGGCCCGCGGCGGCCACGAGGACCGCCGGCAGCGCCGGCCAGGACAGGTGCCGTTCGGCGTCGGCACCGGACAGGCCCTGGGCCGGGCCGAGGGCCGGCAGGGGGGCGAGGGCCTCGGTGGCGGCGCCCGGTCCGGCCGGGCGGGGGTGCCCGCCCGGCCGTCCGTCGGCGCGACCGGTCCACCGGTACCCCCGCCACGCGATCGCACGGCCGCGCAGGCGCAGCCGTGAGTCCGGGGCGGCGCTCTCGGTCGGTTCCATTCCCGTCCCTCTCACAGCCGGCGGTGCCCACGCCACGCGGCCCGATGCCCGACAACCATCAGCAGCTCCGCGCCGAAGAAACCTTCCCCGCGCCCCCCCCGGGGGGGCACGAAAGATGCCCCAGCCGGAGCTGGGCGCGGCAGGCGCACACCTCAACAGTAGGCCGCGGAAGGCTTCCACGGGCAGCGGTCTCCGACGGTTGCCCGAATGCGCCCGGGCCACCCGTATGCATCTGATATGCGCCGATCGGGTGGCCTTCAACCGCTACTCCCCGGTCGGAAGCGCGACTTCGGCCGCCGCTTCCGGGCCCTGTTCCAAGAGGACGGTGAAACCCTCCTCGTTCAGAACGGGAACCTTCAGTTGCATGGCCTTGTCGTACTTCGACCCGGGGTTGTCACCCACTACGACGAACGAGGTCTTCTTCGACACCGAACCGGTCACTTTCGCGCCCCGGCTCTGCAGTGCCTCCTTGGCGCCGTCCCGGGTGAAGTTCTCCAGCGTGCCGGTGACGACGACCGTCAGCCCCTCCAGCGGACGCGGCCCCTCGTCCTCGCCGGAGGACTGGTCCTCCAGCGGGACCCCTGCGGCCTTCCACTTGCGGACGATCTCGCGGTGCCAGTCCTCGGCGAACCACTGCTTGAGCGCGGCGGCGATGATGGGGCCGACCCCGTCGGCGGCGGCCAGCTCCTCCTCGGTCGCCTGTTCGATGCGGTCGATGGACCGGAACTCGCGCGCCAGGGCCTGCGCGGCGACCGGGCCGACGTGCCGGATCGACAGCCCGTTCAGGAAGCGGGCGAGCGGGCGGGACTTGGCCGCCTCGATGTTCGCCAGCAGGGCGAGGGTGTTCTTCTTCGGCTCGCCCTTCTGGTTGGCGAAGACCGTGACGACCTTCTCCTCCCCCGTCCTGGGGTCGCGCTTGGGCAGACCGCTGTCCGGGTCGAGCACGTACGCCTTGATGGGCAGGAGCTTCTCCACCGTCAGGTCGAACAGGTCGCCCTCGTCCACCAGCGGCGGATCGGCCGGCTCCAGCGGCTGGGTGAGCGCGGCGGCGGCCACGTCACCGAAGTGCTCGATGTCCAGGCACTCACGGCCCGCCAGGTATCCGACACGGCCCCTCAACTGCGCGGGGCACGTACGGGCGTTGGGGCAGCGGAGGTCGATGTCGCCCTCCTTCATGGGCCGCAGCGGCGTGCCGCACTCGGGGCACTCGCCCGGCATCACGAACTCCCGTTCGCTGCCGTCCCTCAGGTCGACCACCGGGCCGAGGATCTCCGGGATGACGTCACCGGCCTTGCGGAGCACGACGGTGTCCCCGATGAGGACGCCCTTGGCCTTGACGACCTCCTGGTTGTGCAGGGTGGCGAACTCCACCTCGCTGCCCGCGACCGTCACCGGCTCGACCTGGGCGTACGGGGTGACCCGGCCGGTGCGGCCGACGCCGACCTTGATGTCGACCAGCTTGGTGTTGACCTCTTCCGGCGCGTACTTGTAGGCGATCGCCCAGCGCGGGGCCCGCGCGGTGGAGCCGAGCCGCCCCTGGAGGCGGATCTCGTCCAGTTTGACCACGACACCGTCGATCTCGTGCTCGACGGAGTGCCGGTTCTCGCCGTAGTGGGCGATGAACTCCCGTACGCCGTCGAGGTCGTCGACCACCCTGTTGTGCGGGGAGGTGGGCAGGCCCCAGGTCTTCAGCAGGTCGTAGGCCTGGGAGAGCCGGGTCATGCCCGTGTAGCCCTCCAGGGCGCCGATGCCGTGGACGACCATGTGCAGCGGGCGGGTGGCGGTGACCCGCGGGTCCTTCTGGCGCAGCGAACCGGCGGCGGCGTTGCGGGGGTTGGCGAAGGGCTTGTCGCCGGCCGCGACCAGGCGCTCGTTGAGTTCGAGGAACTTCTCCATCGGGAAGTAGACCTCGCCGCGGATCTCCACCAGGTCGGGCACCCGGTCGCCCCGCAGGCGGTCCGGGATGTCCGCGATCGTGCGCACGTTGGGCGTGATGTCCTCGCCGGTGCGGCCGTCGCCGCGGGTGGCGGCGCGGGTGAGCCGGCCCTTCTCGTAGGTGAGGTTGACGGCGAGGCCGTCGACCTTCAGCTCGCACAGGAAGTGGTACGTCTGCTCGCCCAGCTCGCGCGCGACGCGCTCGGCCCAGGCGGCCAGCTCCTCGTCGTTGAACGTGTTGTCGAGGGAGAGCATCCGCTCGCGGTGCTCGACCGCGGTGAACTCCGTCTCGTACGACCCCGCGACCTTCTGGGTGGGCGAGTCCGGGGAGCGCAGCTCCGGATAGCGCTCCTCCAGGGCCTCCAGGGACTTCAGGAGCCTGTCGAACTCGGCGTCGCTGATGACGGGAGCGTCCTTCACGTAGTACCGGAAGCGGTGCTCCTCGATCTGCTCAGCGAGCTGCGCGTGCTCGTCACGTGCCTCGGCGGGCACTGCCGTCTCCGCCTGCTGCTTGTCGCCGGCCACCGTGTGGTCCTCCCGTTACTCTGGGTTGTCCGCGAGGGATCTCGCCGCCCGGACGCAGTGGGCGAGCACCTGGCGCGCGTAGGCGGGTGAAGCGCCCGCGAGACCGCACGCCGGGGTCACCGTGACCGCCTCCGCGAGCAGCCCCGGACGCAGCCCCAGCCTGCGCCACAGCGTCCTGACACCCATGACGCTACCGGCAGGGTCTGACAACGGGGTGTCCGTGCCCGGCACGACACCGGCGAACAGGCGGGTGCCGCCCTCGACGGCCTCACCGATCGCCTCGTCGTCACGCTCGGTGAGGAGCGCGAAGTCGAAGGAGACGGCCGCCGCGCCGGCCCGCCGCAGCAGCGCGAACGGTACGTCGGGGGCGCAGGAGTGCACCACCACCGGGCCGCCGCCGTGCGCGCCGACGACGTCCCGGAGGGCGGCCTCCACGATCTGCCGGTCCACGGCGCGGTGGGTGCGGTAGCCGCTCGCGGTGCGCACCTGCCCGCGCAGGACGGCGGTCAGGGAGGGTTCGTCGAGCTGGAGGACGAGCCGGGCGCCCGGGACGCGGCGCCGCACCTCGTCGAGGTGCAGCCGCAGCCCCTCGGCGAGGGAGGCGGCGAGGTCCCGGCAGGCACCGGGGTCCGACAGGGCGGCCTCGCCGTTCTTCAGCTCCAGGGCCGCGGCCAGCGTCCACGGCCCGACCGCCTGCACCTTCAGATCGCCCTGGTAGTCCTGCGTGAACTCCTCCAGGGCGTCGAGGTCCTCGCGCAGCCAGGACCTCGCCCGCCTGGTGTCCCGGCCCGGCCGGTCCCCGATCCGCCACCCGCTGGGCTCCACGCGCGCGTACAGCTCGACCAGCATCCCGGCGGTCCGGCCGATCATGTCGGCGCCGGGCCCGCGCGCGGGCAGCTCCGGCAGGAAGGGGAAGTCCTCGAAGCTGCCGGTGGCCGTCTTGGCGGCCTCCCTGGTGTCGGCGCCGGGCAGGGAGCCCACGCCGGTGGCTCCCGGGAACCTGAACTGGCTGTTTTCGCTCACCCCGGCAGGGTACGTAGGTAGGCCGGCGGACTCACAACCAGTGGGCGCCGTACCGGCGCAGGAAGGCGCACAGCCCCTGCGGATCGGCGACCGCGAAATTGTTGCGGAAACGGCCCCGCTCCCAGGCGAGGTCCGTGCCGCCGTGCAGGCTGGCGGCGCCCGCGACGGCGCCTGCCGCGTCCAGCAGGGCCACCGTCAGGCTGCCGGGGCACCGGCAGATGTCGCCGGTGAACTCGCCCTCGGTCGCGAGGCCGCGTAGCTCCGCGAGGCCGGCGCCGTCATAGACCTCGCCGAGGACCGCCCGGTCGGCGAGCGGGACGCGCACGTCACCGCCCGCGAGGACGAGAGCGGCCTCGGTCCGGGGCCAGACCTGCGCCAGCCAGGCTCGGATCCCGGCGCCGCCGGTCACCGCCCCGGTCGTACCGTCAGGTCGTTGACCTCCGCGTCGCGCGGGAGGTCCAGTGCCATCAGGATCGTCGTGGCGACCGACTCGGGGTCGATCCACCGCGAGGCGTCGTAGTCCTTGCCCTCCTGCTGGTGGACCTTGGCCTGCATGGGGCTGGCGGTGCGGCCGGGGTAGACGGAGGTGACGCGGACGCCGGCCGCGTGCTCCTCCTGGCGCAGGGAGTCGGCGAGGGCCTTCAGGCCGTGCTTGGAGGCGGCGTAGGCGGACCAGCCGGCGTGGGCGGTGAGGCCGGCGCCGGAGTTGACGAAGACGACGTGGCCGCGGGCGGCCCGCAGCTGCGGCAGGAAGTGCCGGGTCAGCTCGGCGGGTGCGATCAGGTTGACGTTGAGCTGGTGGCGCCAGGACTTCGGGGTCAGGTCGCCGACGTCGCCGAGGTCCACGACGCCGGCGACGTGCAGCAGGGAGTCCACCCGGTCCGGGAGCGTCTGGTGGGAGAACGCCCAGGACAGCTTGTCCGGGTCCGCGAGGTCGCCGACCAGGGTGCGCGCGCCGGGGAACCCGGCCGCCAGCTCCTTCGCGCGGCCCGCGTCGCGCGCGTGCAGCACGAGGTCGTCCCCGCGCGCGTGCAGCCGGCGGGCGACGGCCGCGCCGATGCCGGAACCGGCCCCGGTGATCACATGAGTAGCCATGCGTGCCATGCTCGCATCAGTGGGCGCCGAGCTGCTCCTCCAGGTGGGCCAGCGCCCCGGCGGGCTCGTCGGCGAAGAAGACCAGCTCGGCCAGCGGGCGGGGCAGGAAGCCCTCGGCCTCCATGCGGCGGAACTGCTCGCGCAGGCCGTCGTAGAAGCCCGCCGTGTTCAGCAGCACGACCGGCTTCCCGGTCCGGCCGTGCTTCTTCAGCTCCAGGATCTCGGTGGCCTCGTCCAGCGTGCCGGTGCCGCCCACCATGATCACCACGGCGTCGGCCTTCTCCAGCAGCAGCTTCTTGCGCTCGGCCAGGTCGGCCGCGATGACCATCTCGTCGGCGCCGGGGCGGGCCTTGTTCGCGAGGAACTCCACGGAGACGCCCAGCAGCCTGCCGCCCGCCTCCTGCACACCGTCGGCGACCACCTTCATCAGACCGGAGTCGGAGCCGCCCCAGACCAGGGTGTGGCCGGCCTTGCCGATCCGTTCCGCGAACTCGCGCGCGGGGCGCGTGTACCGCTCGTCGAGGTCAGCGGCGGACAGGAAGACACAGATGTTCATGCCCCCTACCGTACGGTCACGGGCCCCGGCGGGAAGAAGCACGGCCCCCGGGGTGCTGCACCGGTATGAGCCGAGGACACACGATCACGATCGAGAAGAGCGGCCGGCACGTGCGCGCGGTGCGCGGCGGCCAGGTGCTCGCCGAGTCCGACCGCGCCCTGGAGCTGCGCGAGACGGGCTGCCCGGTGCGGTACTACATCCCCGCCGAGGACGTACGCCGGGACCTGCTGACGCCCTCCGACACGCACACCGTCTGCCCGTTCAAGGGGACGGCGTCCTACTGGTCGCTGCCCGACGCGCCCGACCTCGTGTGGGCGTACCCGGACCCGAAGCCGGGCGTGGCGGAGATCAAGGACCACTACTGCTTCTACGACACCGACGTGTCATGACCGGTGAGTCCCGTGTCGTACGGCAGTCTGCACGGGCATGGACAAGAAGACGACTTCGCGCGACGGGACCTCCCTCGCGTACCACGTGACCGGCCAGGGGCCCACGGTGATCCTGGTGAGCGGCGCGATGTCCACCGGCGGCACCCTGCTGCCCCTGGCGGAGCGCCTCGCGGAGCGCTGCACGGCCGTCGTCTATGACCGCCGGGGACGCGGCGAGAGCGGCGACACACCGCCGTACGCGGTCGACCGCGAGGTCGAGGACCTGGCCGCCCTGCTCGAAGCGGTGGGCGGCGACGCGGCGCTGTTCGGGGTCTCCTCGGGCGGCGCACTGGTCCTGCGCGCGGTGGCGGACGGGCTGCCGGTGCGCCGGGCGGCGGTGTACGAGGTGCCGTACGCCGACCACCTGGCGGGCGGCGCCGAGCAGGAGGCCGTCTACAAGGAGCAGCTGAACACGGCGCTCGCCGAGGGCCGGCGCGGGGACGCGGTGGAGCTGTTCCTGCGCCTGACGGGCCTGGGCGAGGAGATGATCCAGCGCGCCCGCCAGTCGCCGATGTGGGCCGGCATGGAGGCCGTCGCCCCCAGCCTGGCCCACGACGACGCGGTCATGGGCGACGGCCTGCTCCCCAGGGAGCGGCTGGCCGCGGTCCGCGTGCCCGTCCTCGCGGTCGCGGGGGGCGCCAGCCCGGAGTGGATGCACCGGGCGAGCCAGGCGGTCGCGGAGGCCGTGCCGCAGGGCAGGTACCGGCTCCTGCCCGGCCAGACCCACATGGTGGAGCCGGAGGTGCTGGGGCCGGTGCTGGCGGAGTACGTCGCGGGGTAGGCGCGCCGGGGCGGGTCAGACCGCCGCCGCCGCGCGCGTGGTGGCCGCGATCGTCGCGGAGCCCACCACGCGCGTGCCGTCGTACAGCACGATCGCCTGGCCGGGGGCGACCCCGCGGACCGGCTCGGCGAAGGTCACGCGCAGCTCGCCGTCGACGGGCTCGGCGGTCACCTCGGTCTCGCCGCCGTGGGCGCGCAGCTGGGCCGTGTAGGTGCCGGGACCGGCGGGGGCGGCGCCGCACCAGCGGGGCTTGATCGCGGTGAGGGCGGTGACGTCGAGGGCGGCGGCCGGGCCGACGGTGACCGTGTTGGTGACCGGGGAGATGTCGAGGACGTAGCGCGGCTTGCCGTCCGGGGCCGGGGTGCCGATCCGCAGGCCCTTGCGCTGGCCGATGGTGAAGCCGTAGGCGCCGTCGTGGGTGCCCAGCTTGGCGCCGGACTCGTCCACGATGTCGCCCTCGGCCTTGCCGAGGCGCTTGGCCAGGAAGCCCTGGGTGTCGCCGTCGGCGATGAAGCAGATGTCGTGCGAGTCGGGCTTCTTGGCCACGGCCAGGCCCCGGCGCTCGGCCTCCGCGCGGATCTCGTCCTTGGTGGTGACCGTGTCGCCGAGCGGGAACATCGCGTGCGCGAGCTGACGGTCGTCCAGCACGCCCAGCACGTACGACTGGTCCTTCGCCATGTCGGAGGCGCGGTGCAGCTCGCGGGTGCCGTCCTCGTTCACGATCACCTTGGCGTAGTGACCGGTGCAGACGGCGTCGAAGCCGAGCGCCAGGGCCTTGTCCAGCAGCGCGGCGAACTTGATCTTCTCGTTGCAGCGCAGGCACGGGTTCGGCGTGCGGCCGGCCTCGTACTCGGCGACGAAGTCCTCGACGACGTCCTCGCGGAAGCGGTCGGCGAGGTCCCAGACGTAGAACGGGATGCCGATGACGTCGGCCGCGCGGCGGGCGTCGCGCGAGTCCTCGATGGTGCAACAGCCCCGCGCGCCGGTGCGGAAGGACTGCGGGTTCGCGGAGAGCGCGAGGTGGACGCCGGTGACGTCGTGGCCTGCTTCCGCGGCCCGCGCGGCGGCGACGGCGGAGTCGACCCCGCCGGACATGGCGGCGAGGACGCGGAGGGGGCGGGTGCGCTGCGGGGTGTCAGTCATAACCCTTCCAGGGTACGGGGGCGCGGGAACCTGGTCGGCCGGACATCCGTTGACGCAGGCATGGGGGCGAGAACTGGGCCGGCCGCCGCGGCGGCGGGCGGCGACGGGGACGGGCGGCCGGGGCGGCGGGCGCTGCTCGTCGGCGCGGCCGCGGCGGCCGTGGGCACGGCGGTGCTGGCCCGCGAGGAGCTGTCGCGGCTGTGGTGGCGGCTGCCCGGGGTGGACAAGCCGCGGGTGGCGGGCGCGGTGGACTTCCGGGGTGCGCGCTGGGTGGCGGCCTCGGCCGCGAACTACCGGCGGGCGGACCGGCCGGCCGACTACCGGGTGGACCGGGTGGTCGTCCACGTCACCCAGGGCGGGTACGCCTCGGCGGTGAAGGTGTTCCAGGACCCGGCGCACGGCGCCGCGGCGCACTACATCGTGCGTGCGGACGGGCGGGTCACCCAGCTGATCCGCGAGCTGGACGTCGCCTTCCACGCGGGCAACCGGGAGTACAACGAACGCAGTGTCGGCATCGAGCACGAGGGTTTCGTGGACGACGCCTCCTCCTTCACGGACGCCCTGTACGCGGCCTCGGCCCGGCTGACGGCGACGGTCTGCGGGCGGTACGGCATACCGGTGGACCGGGAGCACATCATCGGGCACGCCGAGGTCCCGGGCACGGATCACACGGACCCGGGGCGCTTCTGGGACTGGGACCGGTATCTCGGCCTGGTCCGCGCCGAGCGCGCCCGGCGTGCTCCGAACGAGAGGTCCTAGGTGAGTCCGGCCGCCCGGGCGCGTTCCACCGCGGGGCCGATCGCCTTCGCCACGGCCTCGACGTCCGCCTCGGTGGAGGTGTGGCCGAGGGAGAAGCGCAGGGTGCCGCGGGCCAGGTCCGGGTCGGTGCCGGTGGCGAGGAGGACGTGGCTGGGCTGGGCGACGCCCGCGGTGCAGGCGGAGCCGGTGGAGCACTCGATGCCCTGGGCGTCCAGCAGGAGCAGCAGGGAGTCGCCCTCGCAGCCGGGGAAGGTGAAGTGGGCGTTCGCCGGGAGCCGGCCCCCGGGTTCCGGGTCGCCGCCGAGGATCGCCTCCGGTACGGCGGCGCGCACGGCGTCGACGAGCTGGTCGCGCAGGGCGCCGATCTCCCGGGCGAACCACGCGCGCTGCTCGGCGGCGAGCCGTCCGGCGACGGCGAAGGAGGCGACGGCCGGGACGTCGAGCGTGCCGGAGCGCACGTGCCGTTCCTGGCCGCCGCCGTGCAGGACGGGTACGGGGGTGTGCTCACGGCCGAGGATCAGCGCGCCGATGCCGTAGGGGCCGCCGATCTTGTGGGCGGAGACGGTCATCGCGGCGAGGCCCGAGGCCTCGAAGCCGACCGGGACCTGCCCGAAGGCCTGGACCGCGTCGGCGTGCAGCGGGACACCGAACTCGGCGGCGACGTCGGCGAGTTCGCGGACCGGCATGATCGTGCCGATCTCGTTGTTGGCCCACATCACGGTGGCCAGGGCGACGTCGTCGGGGTTGCGGGCGATGGCCTCGCGCAGGGCCCCGGGGTGGACGCGGCCGTAGGAGTCGACGGGCAGGTACTCGACGGTGGCGCCCTCGTGCTCGCCCAGCCAGTGCACGGCGTCCAGGACGGCGTGGTGCTCGACGGGGCTGGCCAGGACGCGGGTGCGGGCCGGGTCGGCGGCGACGCGGGACCAGTACAGGCCCTTGACGGCCAGGTTGTCGGCCTCGGTGCCGCCGGAGGTGAAGACGACCTCGCTGGGGCGGGCGCCGAGCGCTTCGGCGAGGGTCTCGCGGGCTTCCTCGACCGTGCGGCGGGCCTGCCGGCCGGACGCGTGGAGGGAGGAGGCGTTGCCCGTGATGCTCAGCTGGGCGGTCAGTGCCTCTGCCGCCTCCGGGAGCATCGGGGTGGTCGCGGCGTTATCGAGGTATGCCATGGTGCCGCCGATTCTACGGCCCCCCGTGCGGACGGCTTGAGCCGCCGGCGGGTGCCGGCGGGTGCCGGCGGGCCGCCGTGCCCCGTCGTCCTCGGGGCGTTCGGCGGTCACAGGCTCCAGGACACCGTCCGCGAGATCTCCATCGCCGTCACCAGGACGGCCAGGTCGGCGAGGCCGAGGGCGAGGCCCAGGTAGGCACGGCCGCGGCGGGCGGTGCCGCGCCAGAGGGCGACCGCGGCCAGGACGACGGCGGTGGGGCCGAGGAAGACGTTGAGGACGAGCAGGCCGAGGAGGCCGAGGATGAAGGACGCGACGGCCATGCCGTCGGCGTC
Organism: Streptomyces capoamus; assembly: GCF_014654935.1. Classification (GTDB taxonomy): domain Bacteria; phylum Actinomycetota; class Actinomycetes; order Streptomycetales; family Streptomycetaceae; genus Streptomyces; species Streptomyces capoamus. The sequence continues at coordinate 21,843 of NZ_BNBF01000006.1, read as the reverse complement.
GCGGGTGCGCGGGCGGGTCTCGGTGCGGCCGGGGGCCGGTGCGGTGAGGTGCATGGTGCTCAGCTCCTGGGTCCTTTCTCCTGGGGTCAGTCGGCCGAGGTGCGGCGGCGGCCGTGGTGCTCGCGGATCGCGAACACGCCGAGCCAGACGGCGATGACGGCGGCCAGGACGGCGGTGATGGTCAGCGGTGCGTGGGCGACGGTGCCCAGCACCACTCCGAGCAGCATGAGAGCGGCGACGAGGAACAGCATGGGATGGAATCCCCCCTCCGGGATGCCTCGTGTTCAGCCGGTGTAAAGTTTCGGTGAACAGTTGTAGTAACAGTTGTTCACTGACTTCGAGTCTAGCGCTCCCGGCGGCTTTTCAATTCCAGAGAACAGTTGTTAACTGGATGACATGAGTCACACCCTCGGCATCCGGCAGGCCCAGAAGCAGAAGACCCGGCAGGCGTTCCTCGACGCGGCCCTCGCGCTGCTGGAGGAGCAGAGCCTGAGCAGCCTGGGCCTGCGCGAGGTCACCCGGGCCGTCGGGGTCGCTCCGACCGCCTTCTACCGGCACTTCCGCTCGACCGCCGACCTCGGGGTGGCCCTGGTCGACGAGGCGCTGGGCAGCCTGCACCCGATGGTGCGGACCACCGTGTCCACCACGGGCGACAGCGAGGAACGCATCACCCGTGCCGTCGAGCTGATCGCCCGGCACGTGGAGGCCTACCCCGCGCACGTCCGCTTCATCGCCCGGGAGCGGCACGGCGGGGTGCAGCCGGTGCGCGAGGCCATCCGCTCCCAACTGGTGCGGTTCGCCGAGGAGGTGAAGGCCGAGCTGGCCAAGGACCCGGAGGCGGCGGGCTGGAGCGACGACGACCTGCTGATGCTCGCGCACCTCTACGTCGACCAGATGCTCATCACCGCCTCCCTGTTCCTGGAGACACTGGAGGCCCCGCGGGAGGAGCGGGAGCGGGTCACGCAGCTCGCCACCCGCCAGCTGCGGCTCATCAGCATCGGCCGCAGCCACTGGCGGGACTGACGCCGCTCAGCCCGCCCGGCCCCCTCCCCCGGGCCGGGACCCCTCGTACACGGCCAGGACCGAACGCGCCCCCGCCAGCAGCTCGGCCCGGGCCTCGGGCGGGTCCAGGACCTCCACCTGGTCGGAGAAGGCGAGGAGTTGACGTACGGCGCGCAGCACCGGGTAGGACAGCCGCGCGGTGACCCACTCGTCCGCGCCGTCGTCGTCGGACACCTCCGTCAGCTGGGCGGCGGCCATGCGCCGGAACACGTCGAGCCGGGCGCGCCGGACCCGCACGGTGACCTCGACGGCGTCCGCCCGCTCCTCCACCTGCCGGCGCAGCACCTCCCAGGCGTCGGCGAGTTCGACGCCGGGCCGGCGCCGCACGGGCTCGTCCAGCAGCCGGGCCGAGCGCACCCGGTCGGCGCGGAACAGCTGCGGCCGGCCGCGCCGGTCTGCGATCAGGTACCAGACCCCGGCCTTGGCGACGAGCCCGTACGGGTCCACGGTGTACGTCCGTGGTTCCCGCTCCCCGCTGTGCCGGTAGCGCAGTCGGAGGCGCCGGTCGCAGAACACCGCGTCCTGGAGCACGTCCAGGTCGGCGGCCTGCCGGGGGCCGCTCATCCAGCGGGTGGCGTCCACCAGGACGCGGCGGCTGGTCACCTCGGCGGCGGGCCGGTGCGGCGCCGGGAGCGCGGCCATCACCTTGCGCAGGGCGGAGCCGAGGGCCGCGTCCAGGCCGAGCGCGGCGT
>NZ_BNBF01000006.1:9087-20040 GCF_014654935.1 Streptomyces capoamus | reverse complement strand
GGGCGCCCTGGGCGGCCAGGACGAACAGGGCGCGGGACTCGTCGGCGGTCAGTCCCGTGACGTCGGTGCGGTAACCGGGCAGGAGGGCGATGCCGCCGTGCCGGCCGCGCTCGGCGTACACCGGGACGCCGGCGGCGGACAGCGCCTCGACGTCCCGGTAGACGGTGCGCACCGACACCTCCAGCCGGCCGGCGAGTTCGCGGGCGGGCACACGGCCCCGGGTCTGCAGGAGCAGCAGGATCGACAGCAGCCGGTCGGACTTCACGGCGGCAGGATCCCGCCGGATGCGGACCCGGCGCAAATGTTGACGGGTTCTGTCAGGTTATCCGGGGATGCTCGGTGCACCGACTCACGAGAGGTGCATCCCTTGACCACCACCGGTTTCACCGACCCGCGCCCCCTCTACACCCGCGCCACCGAGCAGGCGGCCGCCCTGATCAAGACGGTACGGCCGGAACAGCTCGCCGCTCCCACGCCGTGTACCGAGTTCGACGTGCGGGGCCTGCTGAGCCACGTCGTCGGCGGCACCCGGCGGATCGCCGTGGTCGGCGAGGGCGGCGACGGACTCGCGGTGGAACCCGTCGCCGAGGGCGTCGCCGACGACGGCTGGGCGGCGGCCTACGACGAGGTGCGCGTCCGCGCGCTGAAGGCCTGGGCGAGCGACGAGCGGATGACGTCCCGGGTGCGCGTGCCCTGGGGCGAGGTGCCGGGGCACGCGGCGCTGTCCGGGTACGTCATGGAGATCGTGACGCACACCTGGGACCTCGCCGAGGCCGTCGGCCACCCGCACGAACTCGACCCCGAACTCGCCGAGTTCGCGCTCGCCAACGCCCAGCGGGTGCTGCCGGACTCCCGTCCGCGGGACGCGCGGACCCCCTTCGACGACCGCCGCGAGGCCCCCGAGGGGGCGGACGCCTACGGGCGGCTGGCGGCGTGGCTGGGGCGCGAGCCGCTCAGCCGAGCCTGACCCGGGCGAGCTGCCGGGACTGGGCCACCAGGCGGTCGGTGCTGTCCCACACCTCGGCGTCCTCCTCCAGGAAGCCGCCGGCCAGGTTGCGGGTGGTGATCGACACCCGCAGCGGGCCGGGGGCCGGGCGGTGGCGGACGTGCACGGTGAGTTCCACGGTCGGCACCCAGCCCTTGAGGCCCAGCTCGAAGGCGGTGGGCGGGAGGGCGTCCACGGCGAGGAGCAGCGAGAGCGGGTCGGCGTCGCGGCCGTCGGCGAGCCCGAACCAGGCGCGCATCTCCCCCTTGCCGGAGGGCGCGCCGAGCGCCCAGCCGACGGTGGCCGGGTCCAGCTTGAGCATCAGCCGTTCGGTGATGGCGGAGCTGCCGTCGACCGGGGCCGGTCCGTCCTCGGGGCCGAAGCACCGTTCCAGCGGCGGGATCGGGGGCGGGGTGGCCGTCGTACGGACGTCGTCGGGCAGGGTGCCGAGGTCGCCGTAGGAGGCGAGGACGCGGATGCGTTCGACCTCGTTGCCCTCGTCGTCGAACTGGAAGAGCGAGGCCTGGCCGGTGGAGAGGGTCCGGCCGGTGCGCACGGTCTCGGTGCGCACGACCGCGGGGCCCGGCTGGGAGGCGGTCAGGTAGTGGGCGGAGACGGTGAACGGGTCCGGGTGCGGCAGGGTGTCCGCGAGGGCCCGGCCGAGCACGGCCAGCAGGTAGCCGCCGTTGACGGCGCTGATGATGGTCCAGCCGGCCGAGAGGTCGATGTCGTAGACACCGGGCTCGCGCCGGGTCACCGCGGTGTCGCGGTCGAACTCGCTGTCGCCGATCAGGGCCCGCACGGCCGGGGCGGAGGCTGCTTCAGGCATGGCTGAACGGTACAGCAGAAAACTACTAAGCGGTAGCTTTTTATGTGACGGTCGGATGACACGATCCGGCCTCCGGGTGAGGTTCCGGCAATTTCTCGGTAAGTGTCCTGACACGTCCACAACCCCCGGCCGCCGATCTCCCTCTATGGGGACATGAGCCTCACCGGGACTCCGTTCCTCTACCTGACCGTCGTGCTGTCCGTGGTCGCCCTGATACTGCCACTCGTCCTGTGGTCACGGATGCGCGGGCCCCGGCCGCTGCGGGCCGTGGCGCGGGTGCTAATGCTGCTGTTCGCCCAGGGCACGGCCGTCACACTGGTCTTCGTCCTGGTCAACAACCAGAACAACCTGTACGACAACTGGGCCGACCTGCTCGGCACGGGCAACCACGTCCAGCAGGCCGCCGACCTCGGCCGCGACGGCACCGGCGGTATCGCGGTGAAACAGCTGCCCAAGGTGAGACAGGCCTTCTCGGCCGCCCAGGGACCCGGCATGCGCGCCGCCGGCGGGGTGCGGGTCACCCAGCTCCGGGGCCGGGTCTCCGGCGTCAACGCCGAGGTGTACGTCTGGCTGCCGCCGCAGTACGGCGAACCGGCCTACCGCCACACCAGGTTCCCGGTGGTGGAACTGCTGCCGGGCTACCCCGGCTCCGCCAAGGCCTGGTTCGGCTCGATGAAGACCCACGAGCAGCTGCTGCCGCTGATGCGCAGCGGCCAGGTCGCGCCCTTCATCCTGGTCGCCCCGCGCACCAACCTGCTGGCCGGCGTCGACACCGGCTGCGCCAACGTCCCGGGCCAGGTCAACGCCGACACCTGGCTCAGCATCGACGTCCCGAAGATGGTCACGGACAACTTCCGGGCCCAGCCGGCGCCCCAGGGCTGGGCGGTGGCCGGCTACTCGGCGGGGGCGCACTGCGCGGTCAAGCTGGCCGTGGCCCACCCGGACCGGTACCGGGCCGCGGTGAGCATGTCCGGCTACAACGACCCGATCGGCGAACGCAACTCCCTCGCCGCCCAGACCCCCGCCCTGCGCGCCGCGAACAACCCCTACCTGCTGCTGCGGAAGGCGGCCGAACCGCCCCGGATCGCGCTGTACCTCTCCGGCGAGTCGGGCGACGGCTACCAGGCGGGCATGGCGCTGGAGTCCGTCGCCAAGGCGCCGACCACGGTGCGGGTGGTGTTCCTGCCGCGCAGCGCGGGCGGTCACACCATGGCGCTGTGGCGTCCGCAGGTGGACGGCGTCTTCCGCTGGCTGACCCTGCAGATGGGCCAGAGCCACGCCAAGGGCCGGGACACGTCCGTCGCCGGGGGCACTACTCCTCCGTCACCGTCGACCGGCGGTTCCACGCACGCGGCGCTCGCCAGTGGAACCGCATCGCGAGCAGGCGCAGCACGAAAGCCGTGACGACCGCGAGGGCGCTGGTGAGGGGGTTGAGCGCGTCGTAGCGGAGGCACAGCACGACCATCGTGGCGCCGACGATCGCCGGGACCGCGTACAGGTCGCGGTCCCAGCGCAACAGCGAGGGCACCTCGTTGGCCAGCACGTCCCGCAGCACGCCGCCGCCCACGGCGGTGGCCAGGCCCAGCGTCGCCGACGCGGTCAGGCCGAGGCCGTAGCTGTACGCCTTCGTCGTACCGCTGACGCAGAACAGGCCGAGGCCGGCCGCGTCGAAGACGAGCACCGCCGACTGGATGCGCTCCACGTGCGGGTGCAGGAAGAAGACGACGAGCGCGGCGATCAGCGGGGTCAGGAAGTACCCGAGGTCCGTGAAGGCGGCCGGGGGCACGGCCCCGATGATCACGTCGCGGAACAGCCCCCCGCCCAGCGCGGTGACCTCGGCGAGCACGGCGATGCCGAAGACGTCGAAGTTCTTCCGGACGGCCAGCAGCGCGCCGGAGATCGCGAACACGAAGATGCCGATGACATCCAGCGTGTGCTGGACGGAGGGACTGAAGAGTTGCTGGAGCTGCACCCTGACATTCTTACCCGTCGGAGTGCGTGAACCTTACAAAGCCAGGCTCACAGGGCGGGTTTCCCTGTGGTGAACAGCCAGGTGTCGAAGAGGTCGTCCAGCTGCTGCCCGCTGACGCGCTCGGCGAGGCGGATGAAGTCGGCGGTGTCCGCGTTGCCGTACCGGTGGAGCCGGGTCCAGGCCGGGAGCAGCCTGAAGAAAGCCGCGTCGCCGATCCGCTCGCGCAGCACCTGCAGCGTCATCGCGCCGCGCTGGTAGACCGCGGAGGCGAACATGGTGTCCCGCTGCGGGTCGGCGACCTTGATCTGCCAGAAGGCGGAGTCGGCGGGCCGGGCCGCGTAGCCGGCCAGGAAGGAGTCGTGCGCGGTGCGGGTGCCCTGGTGCTCGGCCCACAGCCACTGGGCGTAGGTGGCGAAGCCCTCGTTCAGCCAGATGTCCTTCCACCGCGCCACGCTCACCGAGTCGCCGAACCACTGGTGGGCCAGCTCGTGCACGATGGTCGTCTCGTTGCGCACGGCCGAGTAGGCGGGCTTGCTCTGCACCTCCAGCGAGAACCCCGCCTCCGGCATGTCGTCGACGATCGCGCCGGTCTCCTCGAAGGGGTACGGCCCGAAGACCTGCGACCAGTAGTCGGTCGCGGCGGCGGTGACGGCGTACACGTCGACGTTGCTGCGGTCCTTCAGGACGGGGTCGGTGGCGACGTAGATCGGGATGCCGCCGGGCGTACGGCCGGTGCGCACGTCGAACTTGCCGATGGTGGCGGTGGCGAGGTAGGTCGCCATCGGCTTCGACTCCCGCCAGTGGGTGTACGTCGAGTCGCCCTTGTCGTACGTCGACACCAGCCGGCCGTTGGAGACCCCGGTGAGGCCCCGGGGAGCCTTGATCCGGATGTCGTAGGTGGCCTTGTCGGCGGGGTGGTCGCTGGACGGGAACCAGGTGGAGGCGGCATTGGGTTCGCAGGCGACGAAGACGCCGTCGGGGGTCTTCATCCACCCGTAGGCGGAACCGAAGACGATCGGCCCGCCGAGGGCCTGCGGTACGCCCCCGTAGGTCACGGAGACGGTGAAGTCGCGGCCCTCGCGCAGCGGGCGGCGCGGGGTGACGGTGATCTCGTCGCCGTCGCGCGTGAACCGGGCGGGTCTGCCGTCGACCCGGACACCGGTGACCTCAAGCTGCTGGAGGTCGAGGTCGAAGGAGGAGAGCTGCTGGGTGGCGCGGGCCCGGAGGGTGGTACGGCCGTCCAGGCGGCCGGTGTCCGGGGCGTAGGCGACGTCCAGGTCGTAGTGGCGGGCGTCGAAGCCGCCGTTGCCCAGCCGGGGGAAGTAGGTGTCGCCGATGCCCGGGGCGCCGGGGGTGGGCGCGGAGGAGGCGGCGATGACGAGGAAGGAGGCTGCCGCGGTGGCGACAGCCCCCAGACGTGCCGAACGGGAGAGTGGCATGGTCGTCCCTTTCGAGCGTGCCGATCACTGGTCGGACGCGGACGACTCTTCACTCTCCCGTTCGGGCATGTACATGACTTTACCTAGTTGTCATGTGCTACTTGCCGGTTGACTCCTGGGAGTCGGTGGCGTCGGTGCCGGTCCCGTCCGAACCCTCAGGCTCGACGGAACTCCCGGCGGACTCGGCCTCCTTGACCGCCTTGGCCTCCTTGGCCGCCTCGACCGCCTCGACGGCCGCCACAGCCTCTTCGGCCGCCGGCGCCTTGTCGGCCACCGGCTCACCGTCGGCCGCCGCCTTGGCCTCCTCGGCCGCGGGGACCTCCTCAGCCGCCGGAGCCTTCTCAGCCACCGGGGCCTTCTCGGCCACCGGCTCGCCGTCGGCCGCCGCCTTGGCCTCCTTGGCCTCCTCGACCGCCGCCTTGGCCTCCTCGACCGCCTCGACCGCCTCGACCGCGGGGACCTTCTCAGCCACCGGGGCCTTCTCGGCCACCGGCTCGCCGTCGGCCGCCGCCTTGGCCGCCTTGGCCTCCTCGACCGCCTCGGCGGCCGCCGTGGCCTCCTCGGCCGCGGGGACCTTCTCGGCCGTCGACGCCTTCTCGGCCGCCGGAGCCTTCTCGGTCGCCGGGGCCTTGGCGGGTGCCGGAGCGCCGTCGGACGGGCCGCCCGAGACGACCGCGTCCGGAACCAGTTCCGACGCCTCCTTCGCCGCCGAGAGCAGGACCGTGTCCTGGGGGGCCTGGTCGGCGAAGTTCTCCGGGTGGTGGCACGCGACCCGCTGGCCGGGCTTCAGCTCCACCAGCTGCGGCTCGGTCGTCTTGCAGATCTGCGTCGCCTTCCAGCAGCGCGTGTGGAAGCGGCAGCCGCTCGGCGGGGAGATCGGCGAGGGCACGTCACCCTTGAGCAGGATGCGCTCGCTCTTCTCGTTCTTCCGCCGCGGGTCCGGGATCGGGACCGCCGACATCAGCGCCCTGGTGTACGGGTGCATGGGCGTCCTGTACAGCGACTCCCGGTCGGCCAGCTCCACGATCTTGCCGAGGTACATCACCGCGATCCGGTCCGAGACGTGCCGGACGACCGAGAGGTCGTGCGCGATGATCACGTACGTCAGACCCAGCTCCTCCTGGAGGTCGTCCAGCAGGTTCACGACCTGTGCCTGGATCGACACGTCCAGCGCGGAGACCGGCTCGTCCGCCACGACCAGCTTCGGGTTGAGCGCGAGCGCCCGGGCGATGCCGATGCGCTGGCGCTGGCCGCCGGAGAATTCGTGCGGGTAGCGGTTGTAGTGCTCCGGGTTGAGCCCGACCACCGACAGCAGCCGCTGCACTTCCTTCCTGACCCCGCCCTCGGGCTCGACGCCCTGCAGCCGGAACGGGGCCCCGACGATCGTGCCGATGGTGTGCCGCGGGTTGAGCGAGGAGTACGGGTCCTGGAAGATCATCTGCACGTCGCGGCGCATCGGCCGCATCCCGGCGACGCCGAGGTGCGTGATGTCCCTGCCCTCGAACTCGATCGTCCCCGCGGTCGGTTCGAGCAGCCGGGTGATCAACCGGCCCATCGTCGACTTGCCGCAGCCCGACTCGCCCACCACGCCGAGGGTCTCGCCGGCCTTGACCTCGAAGTCGATGCCGTCGACCGCGTGGACCGCGCCGACCTGCCGCTGGAAGAGGCCCTTCTTGATGGGGAAGTGCTTCTTGAGGCCCGTCACCTTCAGCAGGGTCTCGCCGGAAGCCGCTCCCTCGGCGAGGACGGCCGTGCCGGAGGCCGCGGCCTCGGCGTCGCCGCTCTGTGCGGGGATGCTCACTGGTTTGTCCTCTGCGTTCTCGCTCACAGCTTCGGCGCAATCTCTTCGGTCCAGATACGCTCCCGCTGTTCCGGCGTCATGTGGCATGCGGCCCAGTGCCGGCTGCCGACTTCGGCCAGCTCGGGGCGCACCGTGCGGGTGACGTTGTCCTTCGGTACGTCGGCGTACGGGCAGCGCGGGTTGAAGGCGCAGCCGGACGGGACGTTGATCAAGGAGGGCGGGGAGCCCTTGACCGGGATCAGGCGTTCCTGCTGCTCGCGGTCCAGCCGCGGCATGGAGCCGAGCAGGCCCCACGTGTAGGGGTGCCGGGGCTCGTAGAACACCTTGTCCGCCGGACCGCGCTCGACACAGCGGCCGCCGTACATCACCAGGATGTCGTCGGCGAGTTCGGCGACGACGCCCAGGTCGTGGGTGATGATGATGACCGCGGAGCCGAACTCCTTCTGCAGGTCCCGGATGAGGTCGAGGATCTGCGCCTGAACCGTCACGTCGAGGGCGGTCGTCGGCTCGTCCGCGATGAGCAGTTCGGGGTTGTTAACCAGCGACATCGCGATCATCGCGCGCTGGCGCATACCGCCGGAGAACTCGTGCGGGTAGCTGTCGACCCGCTTGTCCGGCTGCGGGATGCCCACGCGGTCGAGCATCTCGACCGCGCGGCGCTTGGCGGTCTTCTTGTCGACGCCGTGGTGGACCCGGTAGGCCTCCACGATCTGCTGGCCGATCGTGTAGTACGGGTGCAGCGCGGACAGCGGATCCTGGAAGATCATCGCCATCTGACGGCCGCGCAGCCTGCGGACGTGGTCCGGGTCGGCGGACAGCAGTTCCGTACCGTTCAGCCAGATCTCACCGGATATCTGGGCCTTGCGCTTGCCGTACTGGCCGGCCGTGTGCAGACCCATGATGCCGAGCGAGGTCACCGACTTGCCGGAACCCGACTCGCCGACGATGCCGAGGGTCTTGCCCTTCTCCAGCTGGAAGCTGAGACCGTCCACGGACTTCACCAGTCCGTCGTCGGTCGGGAAGTGCACCTTCAGGTCACGCACTTCCAGGAAGGAGCTCGGGGCGGGCGTGGCCGCGGCGGGCTCGCCCACGGCGGCGCCGGTCTTGCTCAGATCGGTCATGACAGCCTCACTCGGGGGTCGATCACGGCGTACAGGATGTCCACCACGAGGTTGGCGATCAGCACCGCGAGAGAAGTGATCAGGGTGACGCCCAGGATGATGGGCAGGTCCTGGTTCTTGATGGCGTCGAGCACGGCGCGGCCGAGGCCGGGCAGGTTGAACGTCGACTCCGTCAGGATGGCGCCGCCGATGAGCGCGCCGAGGTCCATGCCGAGCATGGTCAGGATGGGCGTCATCGTGGAGCGCATGGCGTGCTTGCCGATGACCACCTGCTCCTTGAGGCCCTTCGCGCGCGCCGTGCGGATGTAGTCCTCGCCCAGGATCTCCAGCATGGTGGCGCGGGTGATCCGGGCGTACATCGCCGCGTAGAGGAACGCGAGGGTGATCCAGGGCAGGATCATGCCGCCGAACCAGCCGGTGAAGCTCTCGTCCAGCGGCACGTACTTCGCGTCCAGCCATTTCAGGCCGAAGGCGAAGACCGCCAGGGAGATCATGCCGGTGAAGTAGATGGGCAGGGAGACGCCGGACAGCGCGACGACCATCGCACCGCGGTCCCAGAGGCTGCCCCGCTTGAGCGCGGAGAGCACACCCGCGGACACGCCGAGGACCAGCCAGAGCACTGCGGCGCCGAGCGCGAGACCCAGGGTCACCGGGAAGCGGTCGGTCAGCACCGGCCAGACGGCCTGCTCGCTGCGGAAGGAGTAGCCGAAGCACGGAGCGGAGCAGTGGGTGACGTCGCCGCCGGCCGAGTAGGTGCGGCCGGCGAAGATGCCCTTGAAGAACTCCCAGACCTGGACGTAGATCGGGTCGCCGAGGCCCAGTTTCACTCGCACCGCTTCGACGGCGGCAGGGTCGGCCTGCTTGCCCACGAAACTCGTGGCGATGTCCACGCCCGCCCACTTGGGGACGAGGAAGAAGATGCCGAAGACCACCATGATGATGACCACGAGCATCACTGCGGCGGCGAACAGCCGCCTGATGAGGTAAGCGAGCACAGCTTACGGCCCGCCGCGGACCGCGGGCCACCGGAGGTCGTCCGGTGGCCCGCGATCACGCCGCGCCGGCCTTCACCTGCCTTTCGTGCCGTACGGCGGGTGTACCGGGGACTACTTCGCGGACTTCAGGCCGAGGTTGACGAAGTCGTACATACCGCTGTAGCCGTCGGTGGTGTACACGTTCGCCAGGTTGGACCCGCGCCAGTTGATGAACTTTTCGAAGACGAAGGGCAGGTAGTACGCGCCCTCCATGACCTTGTGGTTGATCTCGGTGGCGACCTTCGCCTTGCCGCCGTCGTCCAGCGTGTTGACGTACTGGTCGAACAGGCCGTCGATCTTCTTGTCCTTGATCAGGGCGTAGTTGTTGTTGCCGCTCTCAGCGATGTACTTGCTGTCCCACAGCGGCAGACCGAAGCCCTGGACGGACGGGAAGTCCGGGCCCCAGCCCATGATGATGATGCCGTAGCCCTTCTTCTTCACGTTCGAGGGGCTGCCGATGATGCCGGTGGTCTGCGAGCCGTCGAACTGGTCGATCTGCGCGTTGATGCCGATCTTCTTCAGCGACGCCTGCAGCGACTGGGCCGTGGCCACCTCGACCGGCTTGTTGTTGCGGACGGCGATGGTGGTGGAGAAACCGTTCGGCTTGCCGCAGGCCTTCAGCGCTTCCTTGGCCTTGGCGACGTTGCCGTTCTTGTCGGCGCCGGCGGCGTTGTACGGGTCGTACTTCTGCCCCTCCGCACCGGGGACCGACGGCGGCAGCATGTTGGTGCCGATGTCACCACCGGCGACCGGGCCGCCGCGGGCGGTCTGCAGCGAGACGTGGTCCGCGCCGAGGATGACGGCCTTGCGGCACTCGATGTTGTCGAACGGCTTCACGCTCTGCGGGAAGACCGCGTAACGGATGTAGCCGGAGACCGGGTTGTCCAGGTTGGCCTTGTGCTCCTTCAGGGCGGTGGTACGGCCCTGGGGCGACATGCCGGTCTGGTTGATGTCCAGGTCCAGGTCACCGTTGAGCAGGCGCTGGTCCAGCTGGTTGGCGTCCGAGAAGAACTGGATGGTGATCTTGTCCGGGTAGGCCTTGCGGAGCGGGTCCGAGGACTGCTTCCACTGGTCGTTGCGGACCAGAGTGAGGTCCTTGCCCGGGCTGTACGACTGGAACTTGTACGGGCCGGAGGAGAACGGGTGCAGGCCGTACTTCGACTTGGTGTCCTTGTCCTGGCGCACCGGGGACGCCGAGACCAGGGCCAGCATCTCCTGGAAGTCCGAGTTCGCCTTCGGCAGGTGGAAGACGATGGTCTTCGCGTCCGGCGTGTCGATCGCCTTCAGGCCGAGCTTGTCCTTGGCGGAGTCCTTGTACGGACCCTTGTACTGGCCCTTGGGGTCGAGGACGTCCTTCAGGTACGTCGGACCGCCGGACAGGACGTCCTGGGCCCAGACGCGCTCAATGCCGTACTTGATGTCCTGGGACGTGATCGGCTTGCCGTCCTCCCAGGTGATGCCGTCACGCAGGGTGTACGTGTAGGTCTTGCCGTCGTCGGTGACCTTGGCGAGTCCGGTGGCGAGGTCCGGGGTCAGCTGGGCGCCGGCCTTGCCGGGCTCCGTCTTGTTCGTGACGAGCTGGCGGCTGTAGTAGCGCGCGAAGTTCCACATGAAGCCGTAGTAACCGCGCGTGGTGTCCCACGAGTCGGCGTCCTGGGCTCCGCCGAACCGCAGCGTGCCGCCCTTCTTGGCCGCGGAGGCCTGGGCGACCTTGTTGTTGGCCGCGTCGAAGCCGGCCGCGCCGTTCTTCGAGCCCTTCTCGTCGCTGTCTC
>NZ_BNBF01000006.1:5719-9051 GCF_014654935.1 Streptomyces capoamus | reverse complement strand
CGCCGCCGCACGCCGCCGTGGTGAGCAGGGCAGCCACCGCGACAGCAGCGGCCAATGCCTGCTTCCGCCGCCCTGAGGTGCGTTGGGTAGTCACGATGTCGGATCCTCCGGATGTGATGAGAGACCCCGTGTCGATGCCACGGGACGTTTCGGGGTGCGCCACTTCAGCGGGAGCCCTTGGGGTCGAGTGCGTCCCGGACGCCGTCGCCGAAGAGATTGAAGGCAAGCACGGTGATGAAGATCGCTACACCCGGGACGACCATGTACATGGGGTCCGACTCGTAGTAGTCGATCGCGCTGGACAGCATCTGTCCCCAGGAGGCGGTGGGCGGCTTGACGCCCACGCCCAGGAAGCTGAGTGCCGCTTCGGTGAGGATGTTGGTCGGGATCATCATCGTCGTGTAGACGATGATCGGCGCCACGAGGTTGGGGAGCAGTTCCTTGAACAGGATGTAGAACCGTCCGGCGCCCAGCGACCGGGCCGCCTCGACGTACTCGCGCTCGCGCAGGGAGAGGGTCTGGCCGCGCACCACGCGTCCGATGTACGGCCAGCCGAAGAAGCCGATGACCAGGATCATCACGAAGACGCGCACGTTCGAGCCGGTCAGCCCCAGCATGGTGTTCGGCATGACGGAGACCAGCGCGATGGTGAACAGCAGCTGCGGGAAGGCGAGCAGGCCGTCCATGACGCGGCTGACGGTGGCGTCGATCCAGCCGCCGAAGAAGCCGGCCAGGATGCCCAGGACCGTCCCCAGGATCACGGCCACGACGGCGGACAGGAAGCCGACCAGGAGGGAGATCCGGGCGCCGTAGAGGATGCGGGCGAAGATGTCGCGGCCGTTCACCGGCTCGACGCCCAGCAGGTGGTCGCCGCTGATGCCGCCCAGGGAGGCCTTGGGGGTGCCGAACAGCGGGTCGATGAGGTTCTCGTGGTAGGCGTCCGGGTCCTGGCCGAGCAGGTCGGTGATGACCGGCGCGAGGACGGCGAGCAGGATGAGGAGGAACACGACTATGCCGCCGGTGAGGGCGAGCTTGTCCCGCTTGAGACGCTCCCAGGCGATCCGGCCGAGCGAACGGCCCTGGACGGCCACCGCTCCGCTGGTGGCAGCCGCCGCCTCATCGGCCGCGCTCGGGGCCGCTTCCGCTGTCGGCTCGTGCAATGGTGCCGTCATTAGGCAGGGACCCCTCTCAACCGGCTGTAGCCGGCCTGCACTTGCCGCTGGTAGCGGCATCAATCGATCCGTCGTACACAGGGGCGGCGCGCCCCTTGAGAGGGGAGTCTTCAACGGTTGCGCGATCAGCCGCCAGACTCGACGGCGAAAGGATGCGTAACCGTGATGCAAGCTGCGGTTTCACGTTATACGGACGGCGAGTTACGGGGAGCGGACGCAGCAGCCGTTGACGGATCCTCACGACCCGGCTGAAGAGTCGCCTTCACGACCCGTTCACGTCACCCTTTTCGCCCTGTGACGACGGCCACACCGGCGCGTCAGTAGGCGCCGGGCACCGGCGGGTAGCCGTAGCCGGCGGCCGGCGGGGCCTGGGGCTGCGGCTGGAGCAGCGCCGGCGACGCCGGGACGTGTGCCTCGCGGTCGTAGAAGGGGCGCGCGTTGGCCCGCATCCACATCACCACCGGGTCGTGGCCGTCGCTCATCGCGACCGTGGAGACCGGCAGGCCCTCCGGGACGGCACCGATGGACTGCTGCATCATCCCCCGCACCGAGTCCACCGCGGCCGGCGAGGTGTCGTACACGTCCAGGCCGATGGCGAGGTACGGCGCCCCGAGCGCGGGCTGCACCCAGGCGCGGCGCAGCGAGCGCAGCGCGGGGGTGCGGTGCGCGTTCTGCGCCAGCAGGGCGTAGAACTGGGGGATCTCGATGCCGGGTTCGGACAGGCGCAGCGGTCCGGCGGGCTGGCGGTCCAGGCCGGCGGCGATGCGGCGCAGGTCCAGCCAGGGGATGCCGACGCCGCCGCCGGGGGCGTGCGGGTTGAGCCAGAGGCCGTAGTGGTCGGGGTAGAGGGTGCGGGCCACGTCGAGGCCGTCGACCACCTCGTAGGACCGGTTCCAGCCGCTCGCCGACAGCTCCTGGGCCGAGGTGACGCAGGGGGCGTAGTGGAAGCCGTCGACCTCCATGTCCCCGTACTGGGCGTCCGGGGAGCCGGCCTGGCCGTGCCACAGGAGCATCCAGACCTGGCCGGAGGAGGGGGTGGCGAGGGCGCGGAGGAGGGCCTCGTAGGCGTCGTAGCGTCCGGGCGTGACCTGGCGCAGCATGTGCTCGACGCTGCCGCTTGGGCTCGCGCTCACCTGTCTTACCGCCCCTTCGCTTCTCGCCCCGCGTTCGGACACAGCTTAAGCGCCCCGGAGCCCGGGACATCGTGTGCGGGCGCGGGCACGGGCATGTGGTGCGCTCTCGCGCCCCGCGGCGGGGCCGCGCACCGGCTGCGGCCCCGCGTCCCCCGGCCGGCCGTCCCTGTCGCCGGCAGTTCAGTGGCCGTGCTGGTAGAAGGGCCGGACGTGCGTCTTCAGCCAGTCGGCGACCGGGTCGTCGGCGACGTCCAGGAGGACCAGGTTGACCGGCCACCGGACCGGGACCGTGCCGAGGGCGCGGCCGAGGGCGTCCAGGGGCACGGTCCGCAGGTCGCCCTCCCACCGGGACAGCTCCACGCCGACGAACATGACGGGGTCGGCGGTCTCGACGGCGGCCAGGCAGCGGCGGGCGGTGAGCACCACGCCGGTGCCGGCGAACTCGGCGGAGGCGGCGGCGAGGAAGTCGACCGGGTCGTCCTGCCAGTCGGGCTCGAAGAGCCGGACCCGGCCGCCGGTGCCGGGACCGTCCAGCGGGGTGCGGCCGGCCCGGCACAGGTCGGCCACGGCCTCGGGCGGCAGCGGGACGCCGACCACACCGCCCGGGTTGACCGCGATGCCCGCCTGCGGGGGCAGACCGCGGGCGAACTCGACGGCGGGGGCGACGGTGTACGACATGTGGGAGCCGGCGGCCTGGCGCAGCTGTTCCTCGGAGCTGAACACCGGGACGTACGCCTGGCCGTCGAGGTCCATGGTCGGCAGGTCCAGCGGGCCGCTGTCCGGGCCCCCGCCGTTGGGCAGCGGTATCCACAGCAGGCTCCGCCCGAGGACCTCGATGATCCGGCCGCCCGCCGAGGGGACGCCGAGGGAGGCCGACAGCACCTCCTCCAGCTCGTTGCCGGGCCAACCGCCGTGCGGGTGGGGGTGCGCCTGTGCCGGGAAGTCCGTGGGAAAGTCCGCCGGGAAGTCCATCTGCCTACCGCCTGCTGGGAACCACTGCTGTGAGCATGAAGGCTAGCGGGTGGCG
>NZ_BNBF01000006.1:498-5679 GCF_014654935.1 Streptomyces capoamus | reverse complement strand
GTGACAGTCCCTCACCGAGCGAAGCCGACGCGGGTGACGACGTCCGCCGCGTCCCGGTCCAGCAGCACGGCCGCGCCGCAGCCGGCCGGCAGCTCGCCCCGCTCGGCCGCGCGCAGCAGCCGGGCGGTGGTGCGGCGGTGCCGGCGGAAGGCGTGGCGGGACACGCCCCGGCCCCGCTCGCGCTGGCCCTGCCGGGCCGTCTCGGGGCTGACGTCCAGCAGGAGCAGGTGCAGGGTGCTATCCCGGCGCCGGGCCTCGCGGGCCAGCCAGGCCCGCACCCAGGCCTGGGTGCCGCAGTCGTGCACGACGACTCCCTCGCCGGTGCGCAGGGCGCGGCGCAGGGCCGCGTAGTGGGCGAGCCGGACCAGGGGGCGGTACAGCGCGTAGGGCAGGCGGCGGGGGAGGCGGGCGGCCCAGCGGTCGCGGGCGTCCTGGGAGTCGATGCGGTGGCCGGTGACCGCGCGGTGCATCAGCGTGGACTTGCCGCTGCCGGGCAGCCCGGTGACGACGACGAGGTCGCGGGGGCCGAAGAGCAGGGCGTGCGGGGTGCGGCCGGCGCGGTCGCGCAGGTCGCGGACGACCGGGGCGGGCCGCTCGGCGCCGCCCCGGCGGCTCCGGGCGGAGGCGGGCGCGGGCACCGCGATACCGGTGTCGGCGGCGCAGGCCGAGGTCCTGTTCACCGTGATCGTCCTCCCAGTGGGCTCGGTCGTCCCATCCCCGTTGTATGTAAAGAGAAGGTAATGGGCAACGGTCGGCGCTTCGTGTGCGTAGTGCCACAGGTCGGTCACAAGGAGCGTGCCCTGGCTGGCCGCGGTGCGGCGTGCAATGATGTGCGCGCCAACTGCATACCGGCCGTTTGAATCCGCGCGGGAGAGTTCCCAGCCGTACGTCTGTGCCGCTGGGGCGCCGAAGGAGCAAGTCCCTCCCTTGAATCTCTCAGGCACCGTTACCGCGTGGGCGAGGCACATCTGAAAAGCGGGCCGCTGCGACAGCGGCTCCACCCAAGGTGCAAGCCGTGATCGTCCCCGTGGCGGTCGCGGCGAACCTCTCAGGTTCCGATGACAGATGGGGAGGAACGTTCCTCGCCCCATCCCCGTTGCCCTGGGAGACGACCGACCGATGAGCAGTACCGAACCCACCGAGCCGCGCCACACCGCGCTCGATGCCGTGCACCGTTCGCTGGGTGCGACGATGACCGACTTCGCCGGCTGGGACATGCCGCTGCGCTACGGCTCCGAGCGCGACGAGCACCTCGCCGTGCGGACGAAGGCGGGTCTCTTCGACCTCTCCCACATGGGCGAGATCACCGTCACCGGCGCCGGGGCGGCCGCCCTGCTGGACCACGCCCTGGTGGGCAACATCGCCTCCGTCGGCGTCGGCCGCGCCCGCTACACCATGATCTGCCAGGCCGACGGCGGCATCCTGGACGACCTGATCGTCTACCGCCTGGCCGAGACCGAGTACATGGTGGTGGCCAACGCCTCCAACGCCCAGGTGGTGCTGGACGCGCTCACCGAGCGGGCGTCCGGTTTCGACGCCGAGGTCCGCGACGACCGGGACGCGTACGCGCTGATCGCCGTGCAGGGCCCCGAGTCCCCCGGCATCCTGCAGTCGCTCACCGACGCCGACCTGGACGGCCTGAAGTACTACGCCGGCCTGCCCGGCACGGTCGCCGGCGTGCCCGCGCTGATCGCCCGCACCGGCTACACCGGCGAGGACGGCTTCGAGCTGTTCGTGCGGCCGGAGCACGCCGTGGAGCTGTGGCAGGCGCTGACCAAGGCCGGCGAGGGCGCCGGTCTGGTGCCGTGCGGACTGTCCTGCCGGGACACCCTGCGCCTGGAGGCGGGCATGCCGCTGTACGGGCACGAGCTGACCCGTGAGCTGACCCCCTTCGACGCCGGGCTCGGCCGGGTGGTGAAGTTCGAGAAGGAGGGCGACTTCGTGGGCCGCGAGGCGCTCGCCGAGGCCGCCGAGCGGGCCCGGCAGAACCCGCCGCGGGTGCTGGTCGGCCTGGTCGCCGAGGGCCGCCGGGTGCCGCGCGCCGGGTACGCCGTCGTCGCCGGCGGCGCGGTGATCGGCGAGGTCACCTCCGGTGCCCCCTCCCCCACCCTGGGCAAGCCGATCGCGATGGCCTACGTCGAGGCGGCGCACGCGGCGCCGGGCACCGAGGGCGTCGGCGTGGACATCCGGGGCACCCACGAGCCGTACCAGGTCGTGGCGCTGCCGTTCTACAAGCGCCGGAAGTGACACGGTCGTAGCCCCGCGCCGGGCCGGAACGTGACATCGGGCACATCCGTGCTGTCCAGGCGCGTTCCCAGCAGTTCCCCCTTCATCAGCACTCCCCCGCGTACAGGAGAATTCAGGCCATGAGCAACCCCCAGCAGCTGCGCTACAGCAAGGAGCACGAGTGGCTGTCGGCCGCCGAGGACGGCGTCTCGACGGTCGGCATCACGGAGCACGCGGCCAACGCGCTCGGTGACGTCGTCTTCGTCCAGCTCCCCGAGGCCGGCACCACCGTGTCCGCGGGCGAGACCTGCGGCGAGCTGGAGTCGACGAAGTCGGTCTCCGACCTGTACTCGCCGGTCACCGGTGAGGTCACCGAGGTCAACGAGGACGTGGTCAACGACCCGTCGCTGGTGAACTCCGCCCCCTTCGAGGGCGGCTGGCTGTTCAAGGTCCGCGTCACGGAGGAGCCGGCCGAGCTGCTCTCCGCCGACGAGTACACCGCCTTTTCCGCCGGCTGAGGAGTCGTAGCCGTATGACTGTCCTGAACACGCCCCTGCACGAGCTGGACCCGGAGGTCGCCGCCGCGGTCGACGCCGAGCTGAACCGCCAGCAGTCGACCCTGGAGATGATCGCCTCCGAGAACTTCGCGCCGCTCGCGGTGATGGAGGCCCAGGGTTCGGTCCTGACCAACAAGTACGCCGAGGGCTACCCGGGCCGCCGCTACTACGGCGGCTGCGAGCACGTCGACGTCGCCGAGCAGATCGCCATCGACCGGGTCAAGGAGCTGTTCGGCGCCGAGTACGCCAACGTGCAGCCCCACTCCGGCGCCTCCGCCAACCAGGCGGCCCTGTTCGCGCTGGCCCAGCCCGGGGACACCATCCTCGGCCTGGACCTGGCGCACGGCGGCCACCTGACCCACGGCATGCGGCTGAACTTCTCCGGCAAGCAGTTCGACGTGGTCGCGTACCACGTGGACGCCGAGACCGGCCTGGTCGACATGGCCGAGGTGGAGCGGCTCGCCAAGGAGCACCGCCCGAAGGTGATCATCGCCGGCTGGTCGGCGTACCCGCGGCAGCTGGACTTCGCCGAGTTCCGCCGGATCGCCGACGAGGCCGGCGCGTACCTGTGGGTCGACATGGCGCACTTCGCGGGCCTGGTCGCGGCCGGGCTGCACCCCAACCCGGTGCCGTACGCGGACGTCGTCACCTCCACCACCCACAAGACGCTGGGCGGACCGCGCGGCGGCATCATCCTGGCCAAGAAGGACTTCGCGAAGAAGCTGAACTCCTCCGTCTTCCCGGGCTTCCAGGGCGGCCCCCTGGAGCACGTGATCGCGGCGAAGGCGGTCTCCTTCAAGGTCGCCGCCTCCGAGGACTTCAAGGAGCGCCAGCGCCGTACGGTGGACGGCGCCCGCATCCTCGCCGAGCGCCTGACGGCTCCTGACGCCCGCGAGGCCGGGGTGAACGTGCTGTCCGGCGGCACGGACGTGCACCTCATCCTGGTCGACCTGCGCGAGAGCGAGCTGGACGGCCAGCAGGCCGAGGACCGCCTGCACGAGGTCGGCATCACGGTCAACCGCAACGCCGTCCCGAACGACCCCCGGCCCCCGATGGTCACCTCGGGTCTGCGCATCGGTACGCCGGCCCTGGCCACCCGCGGCTTCACGGCCGAGGACTTCGCCGAGGTCGCGGACGTGATCGCCGAGACGCTGAAGGCGCCCTCTCCCTTCGGAGCGGCCGACGCCGAGGCCCTCAAGGCGCGCGTGAAGGCGCTCGCCGACAAGCACCCGCTGTACCCGGGTCTGAACAAGTAAGTCACCTTTCGCGGGGCACCGCGCACACTGGAGGTACCGGTGTGCGCGGTGCCCGCGCCCCTGTACCGCCCTGTGCAACACCCGTATGTGAGGAGTCCCCCCGTGGCCATCTCGGTCTTCGACCTGTTCTCGATCGGCATCGGCCCGTCCAGCTCCCACACGGTCGGCCCGATGCGCGCCGCGCGCATGTTCGCCCGCCGGCTGCGCAACGAGGACCTGCTCGGCTCGGTCGCGTCCCTGCGCTGCGAGCTGTACGGCTCGCTGGGCGCGACCGGACACGGTCACGGCACCCCGAAGGCGGTGCTGCTCGGCCTGGAGGGCGCCTCCCCGCGGACGGTGGACGTGGAGAGCGCCGACGACCGGGTGGAGGGCATCAAGGCCGCGGGCCGCCTCAGCCTGCTCGGCGAGCACGAGATCGCGTTCTCCTTCGACGACGACCTGGTCCTGCACCGCCGCAAGGCGCTGCCCTACCACGCCAACGGCATGACCGTGTGGGCGTTCGACGCCGAGGGCACCGAGCTGCTGTCGAAGACGTACTACTCGGTCGGCGGCGGCTTCGTCGTGGACGAGGACGCGGTGGGCGCGGACCGGATCGTGCTGGACGACACGGTCCTGAAGTACCCGTTCCGCACCGGTGACGAGCTGCTCCGCCTGACGAAGGAGACGGGCCTGTCCATCTCCTCGCTGATGCTGGAGAACGAGCGGGCCTGGCGCACCGAGGACGAGATCCGGGCCGGTCTGCTGGAGATCTGGCGCGTGATGCGCGAGTGCGTGCAGCGGGGCATGTCCCGCGAGGGCATCCTGCCCGGCGGGCTGAAGGTCCGCCGCCGTGCCGCCGTCTCCGCCCGCCAGCTGCGCGCCGAGGGCGATCCGCTGGCGCACGCCATGGAGTGGATCACGCTGTACGCGATGGCGGTGAACGAGGAGAACGCGGCCGGCGGCCGGGTGGTGACCGCACCCACCAACGGCGCGGCCGGCATCATCCCCGCCGTCCTGCACTACTACATCAACTTCGTGCCCGGCGCCGACGAGGACGGAGTCGTCCGCTTCCTGCTCGCCGCGGGCGCGATCGGCATGCTCTTCAAGGAGAACGCCTCCATCTCCGGCGCCGAGGTCGGCTGCCAGGGCGAGGTCGGCTCCGC
>NZ_BNBF01000006.1:0-469 GCF_014654935.1 Streptomyces capoamus | reverse complement strand
CTGCTCCATGGCCGCGGGCGCCCTCGCCGAGGTCCTCGGCGGCTCCCCCGAGCAGGTGGAGAACGCGGCCGAGATCGGCATGGAGCACAACCTCGGCCTGACCTGCGACCCGGTCGGCGGCCTGGTCCAGATCCCGTGCATCGAGCGCAACGGGATGGCCGCGGTGAAGGCCGTCACGGCCGCGAAGATGGCGATGCGCGGCGACGGCTCGCACAAGGTGTCCCTGGACAAGGTCATCAAGACGATGAAGGACACCGGCGCGGACATGAGCGTGAAGTACAAGGAGACGGCCCGGGGCGGGCTCGCGGTCAACATCATCGAGTGCTGACGCGAAGGGCCCGGGGCCCGGTGCGGACGCACCGGGCCCCGGGCCGCTCCCGCCTCGGGCGGGGGTGGTTCAGGAGGTGCTGAGCATGCCCTCGCGCAGGCGGGCCAGCAGCCGCGTGATCAGCCGGGAGACGTGCATCTG
>NZ_BNBF01000005.1:353387-358982 GCF_014654935.1 Streptomyces capoamus | reverse complement strand
GGGGGGGGGGGGCGGTGCCGGGCGCCACGGCGGGAGAGGGGGGTCCGTCGCGACACCGCCCACGGTGCGCCCGGCCACTTCGGGAAAGCTTCGGAAAAGCTTCCGGCGCGGGGCTGAACGAGACGATCCGATGCCTTACCTGCCTGGCGCGTTCACCCAACGGGTACGGTGGCGTACATGCGGTTAGGGGTGCTCGGACCACTCGCGGTGTGGGACGACGAAGGGCAGCCGGTACGGGTCGCCGAGACCAAGGTGCGCGCGCTGCTCGCCGATCTGCTCGCGCACGAGGGCCGTCCCGTCTCCGCCGACCGCCTCATCCACGACCTGTGGGGCGACCGCCTCCCCGGCAACCCGGCGGGCGCGCTGCAGGCCAAGGTCTCCCAACTGCGCCGGGTACTGGGCCGCGAGCGGCTGGTGCGGCAGCCCCCGGGGTACCGGCTGCGGCTCGACCCGGCCGACGACGTGGACGCCGCACGGTTCGGCCGCCTCGTCGCCCAGGCCCGCTCCGTCACCGACCCACGGGCGAGGGCGGCCCTGCTCGGCGAGGCGCTCGGACTGTGGCGGGGGCCGGCCTACGCGGACTTCGCCGACGCGGAGTTCGCCCGGGCGGCCCGGGAGTGCCTGGCGGAACAACGGCTGGCCGTGCTGGAGGAGCGGGCCGAGGCCCGCCTCGCCGCGGGGGACCACCTGCTGCTCGCCGGGGAGCTGGCCGCGCTGGTGGCCGAGCATCCGCTGCGGGAGCGGCTGCGGGCGGTGCAGATGCGGGCCCTGTACCGGGCCGGCCACCAGGGGGAGGCGCTCGCGTCGTACGAGGACCTGCGCATCCGTCTCGCCGACGAGCTGGGCGCCTGCCCGGGCCCCGCGGTGAGCGCGCTGCACCGGGCGATGCTCCGTCAGGATCCGGCCCTGGACCCCGCCGCGCCGGTCCGTCCCGACCACACCACGGCCCCGTCCGCCCCGGCCACGACCCCGCCCGCGCCCGGCTCCGGTACCGTCCCGGCCGGATCCGCCGGCGCAGGCGCTCCGGCGGGCCCGGGTGCCGCACCGGCTTCGGCCGGTTCCGCCGACGTGGGGGTGCGGGCTGGGGCCGCCGACTTGGGGGCGCCGACTGGTTCTGCCGACGTGGGGGCGCCGGCCGGTGCCGCCGATGCAGAGGTGCCCGTCGGGGCCGCCGATGCAGAGGTGCCCGTCGGGGCCGCCGGCACGGGGGTGCCGGCGGGGGACGCCGGTGTACGGGTTCCGACCGGGCCGGCCGGCGTACCGGCCCCGGCCGGTTCCGCCGGTGTGCCGGCCCGGGTGGGCCCCGCTGCCGTCCAGGCCGAGGCAGGTCGGGACGGCACCGCGGCTCCGGCCGGTCGTGCCGGTCTTCCCGGTCCGGCCGGCCGGGCCGTGCCGCCGCCCGCTGGCCCGGCACATCGCGAGCCGCCGCACGGCGGAGCGCCGCAGGCCGGATCCCCCCACGCCGCGCCGCCGCCTGCCGGACCGCCGGGCGCCGGAGCGCCGTACTCCGGGTCGCCGCACCCGGGCGTGCCGTACCCCGCCTCTCCGCGACCCGAGGCCTCCCACCCCGCGACCTCGGACCCCGAGGACTCCCACCCCGCGCCGCTGCCCCCGCGGACCGCACCCGTACCCACCGCCTCCGCCTCCGCGCCCGCCTCCGCCTCCGCGCCCGCCTCCGCCTCCGCGCCCGCGTCCGCGGGGCCCGTGTCCGGTCCCGGTAATCTGCCCGTTCCCCTCACCGCCCTCATCGGACGGGAAGAGGTGCTCGCGCGGCTCTCCCGGCTGCTCGGCACGCAGCGCCTGGTGACGCTCACCGGACCCGGCGGGGTGGGCAAGACACGGCTGGCGGTGGCCGCCGCGCAGGAGGTCGCCGGCGACGGGGCCTGGTTCGTCGAGTTCGCGGGCGTCCGCGACGCCACCGCCGACGACCTCGCGGACCTCGTCGCCGCGACCCTCGGCATCCGGGACGACACCCCCTCCGTACCGCCCGCCACCGGCACCGGCGCCACCTCCCCGGTGCGGCGGCTGACCGCCGCCCTGCGCGACCGCCGTACCCTGCTCGTGCTGGACAACTGCGAGCACGTCGTCGCGGCCGCCGCCGAGCTCGTCGCGCTCCTCCTGCGCGGCGCCCCGCACCTGCGCGTCCTCACCACCACCCAGGAACCCCTCGCCCTGGCCGGGGAAACCGTGTTCCTGGTCGAACCGCTGCCCACCCCGGACGCCGTCCGCCTGTTCACCGAGCGGGCCGCCGCCCGCGCGCCCGGCTTCCGGCCGGACCCCGGCGAGCCCGGCGGCACCGGTGCGGGCGCGGCGGCCGACCACGCCGCGGTGGCCGAGATCTGCCGCCGCCTGGACGGCATCCCGCTCGCCCTGGAGCTCGCGGCGACCCGGGTGCGCGCCCTTGGCGTACGGGAGCTGGCGGCCCGGCTCGGTGACCGGTTCCGGGTGCTGACCTCCGGGCAGCGGGGGGCGCCCGCCCGGCAGCAGACCCTGCGCGCGGTGATCGACTGGAGCTGGGAGCTGCTGAGCGCGCCCGAACGCCTCGTCCTGAGCCGCCTCGCGGCGCACCGCGACGGCTGCGGCCTCGACGCGGCGGAGGCGGTGTGCGCGGGCCCGGGCGTGGCCCGCGGGGCGGTGCTCGACCTCGTCACCCGGCTCGTCGAGAAGTCCCTGGTCGTCGTCGCGGACGGCCCGGCCGGCCCCCGTTACCGCCTCCTGGAGTCCGTCGCCGCCTATGCGGCCGAGCGGTTGCGGGAGACGGCCGACGAGGCCGCGACCCGCGAACGCCACCTGCGGCACTACCTCGCGCTCGCCGAGCACGCCGAGCGGCGGCTGCGCGGTCCGCGGCAACGGGACTGGCTGACCCGCCTGGACACCGAGGCGTGCAACCTGCGCGCCGCCCTGGACGAGGCGGTGCGCCGTGCCGCCGAGGGGCACAGCGAGGAGGCCGTGCGGCTCGCCACCGCCCTGTCCTGGTGGTGGCTGCTGCGCGGCCGCCTCACCGAGGCCCGCCGCGCCCTGGCCGCCGTCCTCACCGCGACCGCCGGCCGCTGCGACCCCGAACTCGCGCTGCTGCACAGCGGTTTCGTACTGCTGACCGGGGAGCGTACGGTCACCTGCCACGCCGACGCCGTACCCGACCCGGTGCGCCGCGCCCGGGCGCTGTGGCTCAACGCCTACGGCCGGTTCAGCGTCGGCGACCTGGACGGCAGCCGCGCCCTGAACACCCGTGCGCTGATCCACTTCGAGGCCGCGGACGAGCAGTGGGGGATCGCCGCCGCGCTGGGCCTGCGGGCGGCACTCGCCCTGGTCCGCGGCGACCTGGACGGCCTGGCCCGCGACGGACAGCGCAGCCGCGCCCTCTTCCGCGGCCTGGGCGACCGGTGGGGCGAACTGCAGACCGTCTCACCGCTCGCCGCGCTCGCCGAGATCAGGGGCGAGTACGAGCAGGCGGCGCACCGCCAGCACGAAGGGCTGCAGATCGCACGGGAGTTGAGCCTGGAGGCCGAGGTGTCGGCCCGGCTGTCCGGGCTCGGCCGGCTCGCGCTGCTCGCCCGGGACTTCGACCGCGCCCGGGACCTGCACGAGCAGGCCCGCCGGATCGCCGTGGACCAGGGCTACAAGTACGGCGAGATCCACGCCGACATGGGGCTGGCGCTCGGTGCGCGCCGCTCCGGTGACATCGACGCGGCCGAGGCGCACCTGCTGCGCATCCGCGACGCCCACGCCGACGTCTCCTCGCCGGCCGGCTACCACCTGCTCCACGCCGAACTCGGCTTCCTCGCCGAACTGCGTGGCGACGCCGCCCGGTCGGCCGCCCACCACCTGCGCAGTCTGCGGATCGCCCACGCGCTGGGGGAGCCGCGCGCCCTCGCCCTGAGCCTGGAGGGGCTCGCCGGTACGGCCGCGCTGGGCGGCGACCGGTCCGGTGCCGCCTGCGCGGCCCTGCTGCTCGGCGCCGCCCACGCCGCGCGCCGCAGCGTCGGCGCGCCCCTGCCGGCCGCCGAACGCGGCGACGTCGACCGTGTCACCGCGGCGGCCCGCGCCGTCCTGGGCCGGCGCGGCTTCACCGAGGCGTTCGAGCGGGGGACGCGGCTGGGCCCCGCCGAGGCGGAGCGCCACGCCCGCACCACCCTGGCCGCACTGGCGGACCAGGCCGCCTGAGCCGCCCGGGCGGCTCAGGCGCCGCCGGAGAGGGCGGCCACGCCCAGCCCCGTCGACGCGGTGCCGATGATGCCGTCGAGGACGTCGCGGGAGCGGACCAGGTCGGCGATCATCCGGTCGAGCCGGTCCCGCTCGGCGGTGAGTTCGTCGAGGAGCCGGGGCGTCGCGCCGGCGCTCGGCGTGCCGTCGCCGTCGCGCATGCACGGCAGCAGCTGGGCGATCTTCTTGCTGTTCAGGCCCGCCGCGTACAGGGCCTGGATGCGGATCACCCGGTCGACGGCCCATTCGCCGAAGTCCCGGTGGCCGCCGGGGGTCCGCTCCGCCTGGAGCAGGCCCTGCGCCTCGTAGTAGCGCAGCGACCGCTCGCTCACCCCGCTGCGCCTGGCCAGTTCACCGATCCGCATGCTCCGACCCCCTGTGTCCGTGCGGGACTTGAACCTCACACCGGTGTCAACTTCTAGCGTAGCGGTACGACGAACTTCGAACCGTCCACGGAGGAAGCACCGATGAGTGACCTGACCGGCAAAGTGGCGTTGGTGACCGGCGGCAGCCGCGGTATCGGCGCGGCGGTGGTGAAGCGGCTGGCCGACGCGGGAGCGGCGGTCGCGCTGACCTACGTCCAGGCGGAGGACCAGGCCCGCGAGGTCGCCAAGGCGATCGAGGCGGACGGCGGCCGGGCCGCCGTCGTCCGGGCCGACCTGACCCGGCCGAACGACGCCGCCGAGGCCGTGGAGCAGACCGTCCGGGAACTGGGCGGCATCGACATCCTGGTGAACAACGCGGGCTTCCTCGCCTACGGCCCGCTGGACGAGGTGACCCCCGAGTACCTGGACAAGGTGCTGTCCGCGGACGTCCGGTCGGTGTTCCTGGCCGCGCAGGCGGCCGCCCGGCACATGGGTGACGGCGGGCGCATCATCAGCATCGGTTCCTGCTTCAACGGCCGTGTCCCCGCGGGGAACTTCGTGCTCCAGGCGACGGCCAAGACCGCGCTCGTGGGCCTGACCAAGGGGCTGGCCCGCGAGCTGGGCCCGCGCGGGATCACCGCCACGCTGGTGGACCCGGGCCCCATCGACACCGACATGAACCCCGCCGACGGCGACTCCGCCGAGTGGCAGGCCTCCCTCACCGCCCTCGGCCGGTACGGCCGGGTCGAGGACATCGCCGAGGCGGTGCTCTACCTGGCGGGGCCCGCCGGCCGCTACATCACCGGCACCTCCCTCGCCGTGGACGGCGGCTACACCGCCTGACCCGGGCCCGTCCGCAGCGACGGCCCCCGCCCCGAGCCCCCGCCGGCCCAGCCGGCGGGGGCTTTCCCGTTTTCCGGCGCACGACGAGCGACCGGCCACAAGTGCCGGAACCCCAGCAAGAATTCGCACTTCTTGCCCGGCGTGACATTCCCTGACAGCCCTTGACAGAGCTCTGACAGAGCAC
>NZ_BNBF01000005.1:346099-353333 GCF_014654935.1 Streptomyces capoamus | reverse complement strand
GCATCGCTTCTTTGCACAGGGTCGCGCAGCATGTTCGGTGTCGAAAAGGAAGCAGGCTCTGGAAAAGGAGGGAACGCAATGCCCGAATCAGCGAACGAGGGAAGCCTTCCGCGGCTGCCCCATCTGTCCGACGCGACCCTGCGCGATTCCGCCCACATGGGAGGTGTCGAATTCGGGCCGAAGGACGCCACCGTCATCGCCGAACTGTTGGTGAAGACCGGTATCGACCTGGTCGAGGTCGGCATGGTCTCCGGCCCGAATTCCAAGGACGCCGACCTGGTCCTCGCCACGCACGAGGCGATCGGTCCCGAGCGCAGCATGACGCTCGTGGTGGTGCGCGACCGCGAGCAGGTCGGCAGGGCCCTGGACGAGGCCGAGCGGCTGGGCGTGCGGCACATCATGTACTCCATCCCCACCTCCGAGCAGCACGCCCGGCTCAAGCTGAACTCGCCCAGCGCCAAGTTCCTGAACGTGCTCGCCCGTTCGGCGATCTCCCAGGCCAAGGAGCGCGGCTTCCACGTCACGTTCAGCGGCGAGGACGGCGCCCGCACTCCCAGGGAACGGCTCGTCCCCTACGTCACCGCCGGCTTCGAGGCCGGGGCCGACCGGTTCCGCCTCGCGGAGACCGTCGCCCACCTCTCGCCCTGGCGGATGGAGGAGGTCATCTCCGACCTCACCGCCATCGACGGATCCGAGATCGAGATCCACTCCCACAACATGCTGGGCATGGCCGTCGCCAACTCCCTCGCCGCCGTCCGCGCGGGCGCGCAGTGGATCTCGGCGACCGTCGGCGGCATCGGCGAGCGCGGCGGCAACGCGCCGCTGGCCGAGCTCCTCACCTCCCTGCGCGTCATCCACGGGGACACCCGGTTCGACCTGACCCACCTCACGGAGCTGTCCCGGGTGGCCCTCAGGGGTGCCGGACTCGGCAGCGCCTTCCAGTCCGGCCCGACGTCACCGCACGCCTTCGCCTACGAACTGCCGGGCCAGCTCACCCACCCGGAGGCGTACGAGACTCTGCCGGCCGAACTCGTCGGCAATACACGCGAGTTGCGGGTGCGCACCCGGCTCACCCCCGCCCTCGTCGCGTGGGCGCTCGCCGGATCGGGCGTCGACGTGGACGTCGAGGGCTTCACCGCCTGGCTCATCGAACGGCAGGAGCGCGACGGCGCCCCGGTCCTGGACCAGGAGGCGGTCCGCAAGGCCGCCGTCGACTTCCAGGCCGCCTGAGCGCCGCGGACCGCCCGCGCCTTCCCCTTCTTCCCCGCACCTCTTGCCCCGTGCCTCTTCCCCCGTACCCGCCACCCTTGATCGGAGTCCTGCCATGAGCACCGCTGTTCTGACCGGTTCGTGCCCCGAGTGCGAGACCGACCTGACCGTGCCCGAGATGGTCGAGGGGGAGACCCTGTCCTGCCCCGAATGCATGCTGACGCTCCGGATCGAGGGCATCACCGACGGCCGGCTGACCCTGGAGATGGTCGAGGTCCAGCTCCGCGACTGGGGCCAGTGACATGGCCAACCGAATCGCCATCGTCGCGGACCGGGTCGGCTGGGAGGAACGCCGGCTCATCGAGACCGCCCCGGACCTCGGCCTGACCGTCGACTGGGTCAACGACGAGTCCCTGTGCGCCGGTCACCGCGACGCCCTGTCCGTCAAGGACTACGACGCGCTGATGGTGCGCAGCCGCAGCTACACCCGCGGCGGTCTGATCGCCACCCTCGCCGAGGCCGACGGCTTCCGCGTCCTCAACAGCGCCGCCGCGATCCACTCCTGCGAGAACAAGCTGGTGCTGCGCGCCGTGCTGCGCGAGGCGGGCGTCCCGGTGCCGGACTTCCGGCTCGTGCTGTCCCGCAAGGACTTCGGGCAGGCGCTCGACGAGCTGGGGGTGCCGGTGGTGCTCAAGCCGGTCTACGGCGGCATGGGCAAGCGCGTCACCCTGGTGCGCGACGCCGACCTGGCGCAGTCCGTCTACGACTACGTGGAGGACCTGGGCCACGCCTTCGAGCAGGCCTGCCTGGTGGAGCCGTACCTGGGCGGCGGTTCGATCCGCTGCCTGGTCGTCGGCCGGGAGATCGTCGCCGCCGCCGAGTTCGAGAGCGCGGGCGCCGACTGGCGCAGCAACGCCGCCCTCGGCAACCAGAGCCGGGCCCTGGCCCACGACCCCGACGTGCAGAAGATCGTGGACGGCGTCGTCGACCGGCTCGGCGCCGGCGTCTACGGGGTCGACCTGTTCAGGACCCCGTCCGGCTATCTCGTCAACGAGGTCAACCACGCCCCCGCCTGGCGGGGAGTGGCATCGACGACCGGGGTCGACATCGCATCGGTCGTCGTCCGTCACGTCCAGGAGACACTCGAATGATCCGTGTGGGAATCGTCGGCGCGTCCGGGCTCGCCGGCGGCGAACTCATCAGGCTCGTCACCCAGCACCCCGAGCTGGAACTGACCTATCTGGGCGGCAACTCCAGCGCCGGCCGGCGCCCGGCCGAGCTGCACCCCGGGCTCCGTCTCGACCTGGGCGTGACCGTCGAGCCCGTCACGGCCGACCGCGTGGCCGAGCGGTGCGACGTGGTGTTCCTCGCCACGCCCGCCCCGGTCTCCGCCCGTCTCGCCGCGGAACTCGCCGACCGCGTCCCCTGCGTCACCGACCTGAGCGGCGCCTTCCGCATCCGCACCCCGGAGCTGCACGACCGCTGGTACCCGAAGGCCGAGCGGACCACCGAGCTGGCCGACCGCTTCGTCTACGGCGTGCCGGAGCTGGTCGGCGACCAGCTGGTGGACGCCCCGCTGATCTCGGTGCCCGGCTGCTACGCCACCGCCATCACCCTGGGGCTCGCCCCGCTGACCCTCGGGCTGGGCCTGAACCTGCGCACCGTGGTGATCGACGGCAAGAGCGGCTCCAGCGGCGGCGGTCTGCAGCTGCGCGTGCCGGACCTGCACCCGCTGCGCAACGGGGCCATCGCACCGTACGCCCCGACCGGTCACCGGCACGCCGCCGAGGTCAGCGACTTCCTGCTGCGCAGCAAGCCCGGCAGCGTCGGCTCCCTCGCCATGTCGGCGTACGGGGTGTCGCACGTGCGCGGACTGCTCGCCAGCGTCTACGTGTACACCGACGAGCAGGTGGACCAGCGGGAGCTGCAGCGTGCGTACCTCAGGTTCTACAAGGGGCACACCTTCGTGCGCGTCCGGCGGCACAACGAGACGCTGATCCCGGTGCCCGACCCGCAGGCCGTGCTCGGCTCGAACTACTGCGACGTCACCGCCCTGCACGACCCGGACGGCGGCCGCATCGTCGTCCTCGCCGCCCTGGACAACCTGGTCAAGGGCGCCGCCGGACAGGCCGTACAGGCCGTGAACAAGCGCTTCCGCCTGCCCGAGGACACGGGCCTGACCATGCAGCCGGTGATGCCCGCATGACCGAGACCCCGACCCCGCCCCCGACCGTGGTGAAGCTCGGCGGCAGCTGCCTCGCCGACCTCGCCGGCGGCTGGTGGGACGACCTGGCCGACCACGGGCGGGAACGGCCGCTGGTCCTCGTCCACGGCTGGTCCAAGCCGCTGAAGCAGCTCAGCCCCCGCTACAGCGAGCCGTCGGCGATCCTGCGCGACCGCTACGGCAACCAGAGCCGCTGGACCACGCCCGAGGTCATCGAGGACATCAAGACCGTCAGCGCCGAGCTGGGCCGGGAGGTGCTCGGCCGCCTCGAACAGCGCGGGATCGCCGCCGAACGGCTGCTCGGCAGCGACGGACTGGTCAGCGCCGGCGCGGGCGAACGCTGGTGGTGGAGGGACAAGCAGCTGGTCGAACTGGAGAA
The DNA here is from genome assembly GCF_014654935.1 of Streptomyces capoamus. Lineage (GTDB taxonomy): Bacteria > Actinomycetota > Actinomycetes > Streptomycetales > Streptomycetaceae > Streptomyces > Streptomyces capoamus. The sequence goes on along the minus strand of NZ_BNBF01000005.1, from coordinate 349,521 downwards.
CCTCGTCGGCCCCATCACCGGTGTCGACCCGGCGCCGCTGACCAAGCTGGAACCCGGGCGCGCCTACCTCGTCACCCCGCTGGCCCGCAACGCCGCCGGCCAGGAGGTCAACACCGACGCCGACCGGGCCGCCGCCGCGCTCGCCTGGGCCACCGGCGCCACCGACCTGATCCTTGTCACCGACGTCGCCCACCTGCTGATCGACGGCGAACCGGTGCGCGAGATCAGCGCGCGGGCGGCGGCCGAGTTCCGCGACAAGGGCGCCACCGGCGGCATGCGCAAGAAGCTCCGCGCCGCGGGCGAGGCCCTGGACCGGGGAGTGGACCGCGTCGTCATCGGCAGCGCGCCCGTCACGGATCTGCTCGCCGCGCGCACCGGCACCGTCATCACGCGAACCTGAGGAGCACCCCGTGGCGAAATCCCGTGTGCTGGTCGTCAACAACCGCACACTCTCCCTGAAGCAGCTCCGCGGGCGCTTCGAAGCGCTCGGCTCGGACACCGACACCGTCGAACCGGCCGCGGTGCCCGCCCGGCTCGACGGCCGCTACCAGGCCGTCGTGCTGAGCGGCACCAAGGTGCGGGCCTTCGACCAGGAGTATTACAAGCCGCTCGTCGACCTCGTCATGAACGCCGACGTCCCGGTCTTCGGGATCTGCGGCGGCATGCAGATCCTCGCGGTCGCCGCCGGCGGCCGGCTGGCCGAGGGCCCGCAGCGGGTCGGCGGCTACGAGGTCCAGGTCGACAAGGAGGATCCGCTCTTCACCCACGTGAAGCCGACCGTGACGGTCTTCCACCGGCACACCCTCTACCTCCAGCAGGCCCCGGAGGGCTTCCGCTCCATCGGCCGCTCCGAGCACGCGCCCGTGGAGTTCCTGCGCTCCGACGACGGCCGCATCTACGGCTCCCAGGCCCACCTGGAGTTCCGCAGCGACGGCCTGGAGATCCTGCGCGGCTTCGCCCAGCTCTACCAGTGAACGCACCTCATGGACGAACAGGAGTACCCGGCAGATGAGCCTTGTTGACGACACCACGCAGGATCCCGCGCTCGTCGTGCACCTCAACGGCAGCGGCGGCGCCCTCAAGGGCTGGGTCGTGATCGACACACTGGTCGACGGCCTCGCGATGGGCGGGGTGCGGATGACCCCCGGAGTGACCGAGGAGGAAGTGGCCGGCCTCGCCCGCGACATGACCCAGAAGTTCACCCTGGCGGGTCTGCGCATCGGCGGCGCCAAGGGCGGCATCGTCTCCGACGGCAGCAACCGCGAGGAGACCTTCCGCACGTTCGGCCGTACCGTCAAGCCGCTGCTGCACGGCGGTATCCACCTCGGCATCGACATGGGCGTCACCCCCGCCGACCGGGCCGTGTTCTTCGACGAGGCGGGCTACGACCCCCGCTACCGGCTCGGCGCACCGGACATGCCGGTCGACTGGCGCACCTACTACGAGCCGCTCATCGACGTCACCGGCCACGGCGTCGGCGTCGCCGCCGTCACCGCCCTGGAGGCGAGCGGGCGCACCGGATCCGCCCGGGTCGTGGTGCAGGGCTTCGGCGCGGTCGGCCGCGCGGTCGCCCGGTTCCTGGAGGACCGCGGCCACGTCGTCGTCGGTGTCGCGGACGCCCGGGGCACCATCAGCGCCGACCGGCTCCCGGTCGCCGAACTGGTCGCCGTCACCGACGAGTTCGGCCTGATCGACCGCTCCCGCCTGCCGCAGCACGTCACCCTCTCCAGCGGGCCGGACGCCTGGCTCGACATCGACGCCGACCTGCTGGTCCTCGCCGCCCAGAAGCACGCCCTGAACGCCGAGAACGCGCACCGGCTGCGCGCCGGTCTGGTGGTCGAGGGCGCCAACCTCGCCTCCGACGCCGAGGCACGGGAGAAGGCCCGGGCGGCCGGTGCCACCCTGGTGCCCGGCGTCATCGCCAACATCGGCGGCGCCGGTGCGGCGGCCCTCGCCGTCACCCGGATCGTCCCCTTCGACCTGGCCGCCGAGGCACGCAAGGCCTGGGTCTTCGACTGGATCGGCGACCGGGTGCGGGACAACACCCGGGCCCTGCTGGAGATCGCCGCCGCCCGCGCCGGTGACCCGCTGCCGGAGCTGTTCGCGGTGCGACGTGGAGAACTGCGATGACGACGACCCTCCCACCCGCCCCGGCACCCGCCCCGGCCCCGGCGCCGGCCGCGGACCGCGCGGCCGGGTACCGCTCGCGCGGCTGGTGGCGGGACGAGACGTTCCTCGACGACCTGCGCCGGCAGGCCCGGATCCGGCCGCGCAAGCTGGCCGTCGCCGGCCGCCGGCTGGGCGAGGCGCGTACCGACACGCTCGACTACGCGGAACTCTCGCTGCTGACCGACCGGTTCGCCGGGGCCCTGCTCGAACTCGACGTCCGGCGGGGGGACGTCGTCGCGGTCCAGCTGCCCAACCGGTGGGAGATGGTGCCGCTGATGTACGCCTGCATGGCCGTCGGCGCCGTCATCTGCCCCATCGCGCCGGAGTGCCAGGGCGAGGAACTGCGCCACCGCCTGGAACTCACCGAGGCCCGGCTGTGCGTCACCGTCGCCGAGTGGGACGGCCGTGAGCCTGCCCGGGACATCGCCGCGCTGCGCCCCGGACTGCCGCTGGAGGACGTCGTGGTGGTCGGCGGCCGCGCTCCCGAGGGCACCCTCGACTTCCACGAGCACTTCGTCTCGGTGCCCTGGGAGGACACCCGCCTGGGCGACCTGGAGGGGCGCGCGCTCGGGCCCGACGAGCCGTTCGTCGTGCTGTTCACCTCCGGGACGACCGGCTTCTCCAAGGGAGTCGTGCACAGCCAGAACACCGTCCACTCGGGCGTACGCGGCTACGTGGACACCTTCCTGCTCCGCGACGACCTGGTGGCCGTCGTCACCACCCCGCTCGTGCACTACTCCGGCTTCGCCCAGGGCGTCCTGGCCGGCGTGATGCTCGGCGGGACGGTCGCCTTCCAGGACGGCCGGAACCACACCAGCCTGCTGGACCTCGCGGAGCGCTACCGGGCCACCCTGCTGTACGGCCCGCCACCCACGCTCTTCGGTGTGGCGGCCGCCCAGCGCGCCGACCGGCACGACGTCTCCAGCCTGCGCTACACCGTCACGGGGGCCCAGCCGGTGCTGCAGGAGCTGGTGGACGAGCTGCGCGACACCTTCGACACCGCCACCTACTCGGTCTGGGGGATGTCCGAGTTCGGGCCGATCACCATCAGCCGGCTCGACTACGACCAGGACTGGTCCGCGCACAGCCACGGCCGGCCGATCGACGCCATGGAGATCCGCATCGACGGCGGCGCGGACCCCGGGGAGGGGGCCCGCGTGGGCCGGCTGCGGGTGCGCGGCGCCTCCCAGGCCCTCGGCTACCACCGCAACCAGGCCGCCTTCGACGCCGAGCTGTCCGCGGACGGCTGGTTC
>NZ_BNBF01000005.1:335776-346067 GCF_014654935.1 Streptomyces capoamus | reverse complement strand
GACACCGGTGACGTGGCACGGGAGGACGGCCGCGGCGGCATCCGGGTGCTGGGCCGGGCCAAGGACGCGATCCTGCGGGACGGGACCGTCGTCCCCATGGCCGAGCTGGAGGCGGTCCTCTCCGCGCACCCGAAGATCGCGGAAGCCACGCTGGTCGGGCCCACCGGGCAGCCGGACGACCCCGTCGTGGCCGTCCTCGTCCCCCGCGGCGGCGGGGCCCGGCCCACGCTCCGGGAGATCCGCGAGCACCTGCTGGAACGCGGCCAGGAGCCCCGCTTCCTGCCGGACCGGCTGGAGCTGGTCGAGGCCCTGCCCAAGACCCTGACCGGCAAGGTGAAGAAGGCCGAACTCAGGCGCCGCCTCGCCGGAGCCTGACCCGCCCGGCACACCCGCGCGGCGGCACCGCCCCACCGGGGACGGTGCCGCCGCGCTGGCGCGTGCACGGGAGGTCCTACGCCGGGCCGGGCCCCACGTGCGGGAGCCCGTAGGCGTCGGCGATCAGCGACAGCGACGTCAGCCGCGCCTCCAGGCCGTGCCCGTGGGTGACGAGCATGAGTTCGTCGGCGCCCGTCCGCTTGCGCAGTTCGTCCAGCTGCTCACGTACCGCGTCCGGCGTGCCGTGCACCGCGTTCTCCAGCCAGCCGCCGAGGACCTCCCGCTCGTACTCGGTGAACACGTGTGCCCCGGCCTCCTCGGGGGTGGGCACCAGCCCCGGACGCCCGGTGCGGAAGCGCAGCGTGGTCAGCGCCCCGGTGAGGGCCTGGTCCCGGGCCTGCCGCTCGGTCCGCGCGGCGAACGTGAGGACGCCGACGACCGTGTAGGGCTCGGTCAGCACGGCGGACGGCCGGAACTCCCGCCGGTACAGCTCCAGCGCGGGGATCGTGTGGTGGGCGGCGAAGTGGTGGGCGAAGGCGAACGGCAGCCCCAGCCGGCCGGCCAGCTGGGCGCTGAACCCGGACGACCCCAGGAGCCACACCCCGGGCCGCCCGCCGGAGGGCCCCTGCACCGGGCCGGGCACGGCGTGCACCCGGCGGTAGGGGTGCCCGTCGGGGAAGTCGTCGTGCAGGAAGCCGAGCAGTTCGGCCACGTCGGCGGGGAAGGAGTCGCCCGTCGCCGGCCCGTCGGTCCGCCGCAGCGCCCGCGCCGTCAGCCGGTCGGTGCCCGGGGCGCGTCCCAGCCCGAGGTCCACCCGGCCGGGCGCCATCGCCTCCAGGGTGTGGAACTGTTCGGCGATGACCAGCGGGGCGTGGTTGGGCAGCATGACGCCGCCGGAACCGAGCCGGATCCGGGTGGTCTGCGCGGCGAGGTACGCCAGGATCACCGCCGGGCTGCTGCTGGCGATGCCGGGCATCGAGTGGTGTTCGGCGACCCAGTAGCGGCGGAAGCCGCGGGACTCGGCCAGGCGGGCGAGCCGCGCCGAGGTCCGCAGCGCCTCCCGCGTGGTGTGGCCCTCGCCGACCGCCACCAGGTCGAGAACCGACAGAGCGTCGACCATCGTTGCTGTGCCTTCCGTAAGCCGCGCACGCGTGCGCGGTCCGTCATGGAAAAGGCCCGGGCCGGCCGGGTGCGGGAGCGTTGCGGTCCCGCACCCGGCCGGCCCGGGCGCCTGGGGGCGTCCGGCCGTGTTACTCCGGGGCCGTGGTCCCGTACCGGACCTCGTTCGCCAGCACCACCCCGTGGCTGGACACGTCGAGGACCATCCGGTCGCCGTTCTCGATCCGGAACCCGTCGTGGTACGTGGCCTTGTCCGCGCCGAGGAAGAGGTAGTTGACCAGACCCGGCCGGCGCAGCAACGGGTGCGAGAACAGGTACTCCGCCATGTCCGGGACCCGGTGGAAGAGGGAGTCGGCGCCGCACGAGAAGCCGCCCTGCCAGGCCGCGGCACCCTCGCGCTCGATGGTGACGGTGCCGGTGACCTGCTCCGGCGGGCTGTCGAGGAACAGCCACGGCGTGATCGAGGTCTCGCACAGCTTGGCGTACGGGGTCCACGCCCACGGGTTCTTCAGGTGCAGGCCTATGTCGTTGAGGTCGTTGCCGAAGGTGTAGCCGGCGTAGTGCGGGACGCCCTGGTCGTCGTTGGCGTACACGAGGACGACCTCGGGCTCCTCCAGCAGCCACACCGGATCGGCCGGGGTGGTCAGCGGCTCGCCGGGCAGCCGCAGCCAGGAACCGAAGCCCTTGATGTAGTAGTTCGGCGGGGTGAACTCCTCGTCCGGCTCCGGGGCGCGGTCGAACTTGGTGCGGTGCGTGCCCATGAACCCGTTGATCAGTGCGTTGTTGGAGCCGGTCGGCAGCAGCGGCGGCAGGAACCGCAGGCCGGCGTCGCCGGGGTCGACCTCGATCCGGCCGTCGTCGCCGGCCACGGCGGAGCCGAGGTCCTCGGGGCCGTGGCCCGCGACGAGGGCCGCCCGCAACTGCCCGTCGGCCACCGGGTACAGGGTGAGCGGGCTGCCGGGCACGGGCAGTCCGTGGCCCGCGTACCGCCGGCCCTGGTATTCGCACTCGAAGATGATGGACATGGCTGTCGGGGTCTCCTCAGGAGTGGGCGGATGGAGGGGTGGCCGGGAACCCGTGGGAGCGGGCCGCGAGCACCAGGGCGAGGACCGGAACCAGCAGCACCAGCACCGTCCAGGGGAAGGCGTCGGCGCCGACGGCGCCGAGCAGCAGGCCGCCGGCGATGCCTCCGCCGGCCATCGCGACGTTCCACAGGGTCACCAGCATCGCCTGGGCCGCCTCGGCGGCCTCCCCGCCGGCCTGGCCGCCCGCGGTCTGCAGCAGGGTCGGTACCCCGCCCCAGCCCAGCCCCCACAGCGCGGCGGCGACGTAGACCAGGGCGTCGGTGCCGGAGAAGGCGCCCATGACCGCGACGGCGACGCCGACCAGCAGGGTGCTGGCGACGGTCAGCGCCCGCAGGTGGCGGTGGATGAGGGCGCCGACGACCCAGATGCTGACCAGGCAGGCGACGCCGAACACCAGCAGGACCGAGTCGGCCCGGCCGTCCATGCCGATGTGGTCCAGGAAGGTCGCGATGTAGGCGTACAGCAGGGTGTGCGCCAGGACGAACACCAGGGTGACGGTCAGCACCGCCGCGACGCCCGGCACGCGCAGGGTGCTGCGCATCGGGATCTTGCCGCCGGCCGGCCGGCCGGGCTGGTCGGGCGCCGCGACCGTGATCCACACGAGCAGCACCACGGTGAGAACGGTCATCGCGAGGAAGGCGGCCCGCCAGGACACCACCTGCCCCAGGAAGGTGCCGGCCGGGACGCCCAGGGACAGGGCGACGGGAATGCCGGCCATGGCGATCGCGATGGCACGGCCCTCCTGGTGCGGGGCGACCATGCGCCGGGCGTACCCGGCCAGCAGGGCCCAGGCCAGTCCGGCGGCGACCCCGGCGACGAACCGGGCGACCAGGGTGAGCGGGTAGTCCGCCGACAGGGCGGTGACGGTGTTGGCCACGGCGAAGCCGGCCATGGCGGTCAGCAGCAGGCGCTTGCGGCCCCAGCCCGCGGTCGCGGCGGACAGCGGGATGGCCGTGAGCACCGTGCCCAGCGCGTAAATGGTCACCGTCTGGCCGGTGGCCGACTCGCTGGTGTGCAGGCCGGCACTCATGTCGGGCAGCAGCCCGGCGGGCAGGGTCTCGGTGAGACTGGTGATGAACACCGCGACGGCCAGCGCGAGCAGGGCCGCCATCGGCAGCTTCTGCTCGGCCGCCGGCGCGGTGCCGGGTGCGGTGAGTGGGGTGGCGGTGCCGGTGGACGGCTCGGCGCTAGTCATGACGGTTGCCTTCGATGTGAGGGTCGAGCCCGGCGTGGACGGGTCCTCCGGGGACGGGAACGGCTCAGGCCCGCGGGGTGCGGGTGCCGGTGAGATCGGCCAGCGCGGCGTCGATGTGCGCCAGGTTCGCGCGGATCCACGGCAGTTGGAGCGGGTCGGGTGCCGCGAGCGCGGCGGTGCGCTGTGCGTCGTCCTCGCCGTACAGGCGGCTGGTGGCGGCCCGGATCCGCAAGGGGTCGCCGTCCTCGCCGAAGGCGCCGGCCGGGAGCAGGCCGATGCCGTGCCGTTCGCCGAGGAACCGGACCAGGTCCGCACCGCCGTGCACGTCGTGGGCCCGGGCCAGGCGGTCCCCGAGCGGTGTGAAGTCGGGGTAGAGGTAGCAGGTCGCGCGGACCGGGGCGAGCAGGGCGCCGGCGTCGGTGAGCCGTCCGGCGACCGCGCGGGCCACGGTCTCGTGCAGCCGGCGGCTGGCGGCGACCCGCTCGACGACCTCCGGGGGCTCGTCGAACGCGTACGCGGCGGCGGCCTGCACCGGCGCCGGCGGACTGGACCAGATCTGGCTGGCGACCGGGACGAGACGGCCGTGCAGGGCACGCCCGGTGTCGCTGTCGGGCAGCCGGGCCACACCGGTGCGCCAGCCGCCGACGGCCAGGTTCTTGGTGAGCCCGGTGGTGACGACGGTGCGCTCCGGGGCGTGCAGGGCCGGGGACTCGGCGGGTTCCGAGGCGTCGTACACGAGGTCGCAGTAGATCTCGTCGGAGACGATGACGAGGTCCAGCTCCCGGGCCGCCGCCGCCAGCGCGCGTACCGTGCCGGGCGAGGCGACGCTGCCGGTCGGGTTGTCCGGCAGCGTCACCACCACGGACCGGGGGTCGTGGCCGGCGGCCCGCGCCGCGGTGACGGCCGCGCGCAGCCGCTCCGGGTCCGGCACCCCGCCCTGGCCCGGCGCGATCGGCACGGGGACCGGACGGGCGCCCACGAGCCGGGCCTGGGCGGCGTAGCTGACCCAGCTGGGCACGGGCACGACCACGTCCCCGCCGAGCGCGAGCAGCAGCGCGAACAGCAGCGGCTTGCTGCCGGGACCGGCCACGACCAGCTCCGGATCGGTGGGGAGCCGGCGCCGGCCCCAGTAGCCGGCGGCGGCGGCGCGCAGCGCCCGGCTCCCGGCCACGGGGCCGTATGCGTTCGCGTCCGCCGCGGCGGCGAGCCGCCGGCGCAGCGCGGGCAGCACGGGCAGGCCGATCTCCCCGCCGGCCATGGGCAGGACCTGCTCCCCGGCCCGTCGCCTGCGGTCCAGGGCCTCGTCGGCGGCCAGGGTCGCCGACATGGGGATGGACGGGGCACCGGACATGCTGTCACTGCCCCCAGTCGCGCAGCTGGACCTCGACCATCTCCAGGGTCAGCCGCCCGTCCGCGATGTCCTCCACGCGGAGGGTCAGCAGGCACTCGGGGCAGGAGAGGGTCTCGCCCTGGACGACCGGCGGGACGGTCAGGCCGGTCTCGCACTCGGGGCAGGCGCCGGTGAGCGTGGCGCTGGACATGGATCGTCTCCGTTCGACGTGGGTGCGCAACGGTCCACCACTTTCCAACGCGCCGCCGGAAAGAGTAAAGGCGGGCCCGTCAAATCTCTGTGGTGAATTGTCAAGAAGTGTCAAGACGCAGGGGAGTTGCAAGATTGCCCTGGCGAAATGTCAAGTCCGCCGGAATATCCCGGCCGGGACCCGGAGCGACAACTACTGTGCCGCCATGGACATTTTCCCGCTGCCCCGGCTCGGGCTGGTCGTGCCCCCGGAAAACCCCCTGGCGGAACCGGAGTTCAACCGTCTGATCGGTGCCGAGCTGAATGTGTACACCACGCGTTTCCCGCTGACCCCGGGAATGGACGTGAAGGAAACGATGCTCCGGTACAACGACGTGCTCGCGGACACGCTGGCCACCTTCGGCCGCATGCGCCTGGACGCCGCCGTGGTGGCCTGCAACGCCTCGCACTATCTGCTGGGACCCGACGGTGACCGCGGTTTCGTGGCCGAACTGTCCGAGGCGTTCGGTTATCCCGTGCAGTCGACGACACAGGCCATCCTCGCGGTGTGCGAGGAATTCGGGATATCCCGCCTGACCCTCGTCTCCCCCTACTGGGACTGGCTCACCCAGACGTCCCGCTCCTTCTGGGAGCAGGCCGGTGTCGCCGTCGACCGCGTCGTCCTCGCCCCGGCCGTCGTCGACCCGAAGGAGGAGGACCACGAGTTCGACCCGTACCGGGTGACGACCAGGACCCTGCTCGGCCGGATCCGCGAGGCCGGCCTGCCCGACGACGGGGCGGTCCTGTTCACCGGCACGGGCATGGGCACCCTGGCCGCCCTCGCCGAACTCGACCGCGAGTTCGGCCGCACGACGCTGCTGACGTCCAACCTCGCGGCGGCCTGGTGGGCGCGGCGCACGGTGGGGGCGGCCGGGGCCGAGGTGCACCCCCTGCTGGAGCGGCTGGAGCGCGGCACACCGCGCCGGTCCCGCTAGCCGGCCCTCCCCCGGCAGTCAGCCCTTGCCTCCCGTCGAACTCCCACCGACCGCACCCACCGACCGCACCCACCGTCAAGGAGGCGCCCGCCGTGGCCGTCACCAGTGAAGCACTCCCGTCCGATGCCCTCGTGGCCGTGGTGAGCGGCGGCGCGTCCGGCATCGGCGCGGCCGCCGCGGCGGCGCTCGCCGCCCGGGGCGTCCGGGTCGCCGCCCTGGACCTGAAGGCCGACGAGGTCGCCGCGCCGGCCGTCGGCATCGCCTGCGACGTCTCCGACGACGCGTCCGTGCGCGCCGCCGTCGGCGAGGTCGCCGGCCGCTACGGCCGTATCGACATCGTCGTGAACAACGCCGGCATCGCCGCCCAGGGCGACATCACCGACAACGACGACGAGGAGTGGCGGCGCGTCCTGGACGTGAACGTGGTCGGCATGGTGCGCCTCACCCGAGCCGCGCTCCCGTACCTGCGCGAGTCCCCGGCCGCCGCGATCGTCAACACCTGCTCCGTCTTCGCCTCGATGGGGGTACGGCGGCGTGTGCTGTACTCCGCGTCCAAGGGTGCCGTCCACTCCCTGACCCTGGCGATGGCCGCCGACCACGTCCGGGAGGGCATCCGGGTCAACGCCGTCGCGCCCGGCGCCGTCGACACCCCCTGGATCCAGCGCGTGCTGGCCACGACCGCCGACCCGCGGGCGGAGCGGGAGGCGCTGAACGACCGCCACCCCCTGGGCCGGCTGGCGCGGCCCGAGGAGGTGGGGGAGGCCATCGCCTTCCTGGCCACCGAGGCCTCCGGCACCACCGGCGCGCTCCTCGCCGTCGACGGCGGCATCCACGACCTGCGCCTCTGACCGGCCCCGCCCGCGCCCGCGCGCCCTTTGGCGGTGCCGGTTCCCGGGACGCGGCCGGCTGAGGGCACGCGTCTTCAGCGGGCAAGGAGTGGCGAGACCGGGGTATCAGCTCAGCCGGGACGGGAGTATCCGCACAACGCGGAATCGGCCGGCCGGCGAGCATGCCGCGGGAGGTGACGAGAGGTGGACCGACTCGACCGTCGTCAGCACGCACTCGACATGATCGACTGGCTGCTGGAGACCGCGTCCCTGCGCGAGTTCCTCCAGCACCTGATCGACGACGCGGTCGGTGCCACGGACGCGGTGGGCTGCGGTGTGACACTGCAACGGCGTCAGCGCCCGTTGACCGTGGTCAGCACCGGGTCGGTGGCGGACAAGCTGGACGAGAAGCAGTACGGCCAGGACGACGGGCCCTGTCTGCACGCCCTGCGCACCGGCGAGGTCGTCCACGTGCCCGACGTCCTGGAGGAGACCCGGTGGGGGTCCTATCCGCGCTTCGCGGCCGGCCTGGGCATCCGCTCCTCGCTGTCCCTGCCGATCCCGGCGCGCGACCACACCGCCGGGGCGCTGAACTTCTACGCCGCCGACCCCGGTGCCTTCTCCGAGGACGACCGGCAGCGGCTGGCCCTGATCGCCGCACAGGCCGGCGGCGGCATCGCGCTGGCCCAGCGCCTGGCCGACGCGGAGGAGTTCACCCGTGAGCTGCAGACCGCGCTCGCTTCCCGCAGCGTCGTCGACCAGGCCATCGGGAGCGTCATGCAGCAACGGCAGTGCACCGCCGAGGAGGCGTTCGACCTGCTGCGCCGGCTCTCCCAGGAGACCAACCTCAAGCTCCGTGACGTCTGCACGCGGCTGCTGACCGGCATCGCCGGCCGCCCGCCCGCCGAGCGGCCCCCGTTGCGGCCCCGCCCCTGACACCGGTCCCCGGGTTAGCCTCGCGCCATGAGTACCGAACGGAAGCCGAGCCCCCGAGAGCGGCTGCTGGAGGCGGCGGCCACGCTCACCTACCGGGACGGCGTCGGTATCGGCATCGAGGCGCTGTGCAAGGCGGCGGGCGTGTCGAAGCGCTCCATGTACCAGTTGTTCGAGAGCAAGGACGAACTGCTCGCGGCGAGCCTGGAGCAACACGCTTCCGCCTACGCGGCGACCCTGCTGCCCGCGGCGGACGACGACCGTTCCCCCCGCGAGCGGATCCTGCACGTCTTCCGGCAGGTCGAACGGCAGGCGGACGCGCCCGGGTTCCAGGGCTGCCGGTACCTGGCCGTGCAGATCGAACTGAAGGACGCGGACCACCCCGCGAGCCGGGTGGCCCACCGGGTCAAGGCGCATCTGACCGCCTTCTTCCGGGCCGAGGCGGACCGGGGCGGTGCGAGCGATCCCGGCCTGCTGTCCCGGCAGCTCAGCCTGGTCTTCGACGGCGCCAGCGCCCGCGCGGGAATCGGGGCCGACAGCCTGGCCGGTCTCGTCGTCCCCACGGTGACCACCCTGCTCGACGCGGGCGGCGTGCGCTGAGGCATCCCGCGACTTGCCTGAGGAAACCGATCGGTTTACCGTGTGCCGTACGGGTGAAACCGATCGGTTTCCTTACGCTCGGAGGTAGTCGTGACAGCGATCAAGGGCGCCACCGTCCTCGTCACCGGAGGCGGCCGCGGCATCGGCAGGACGCTGGTCGAGGAGCTCCACCGGCGCGGTGCCGGCAAGGTCTACGCCACCGCCCGCGACCCGCGCACGGTGACGCACCCCGGTGCCGTCCCGCTGGCCCTGGAGGTCACCGACCCGGCGTCCGTCGCGGCGGCGGCCGAGCAGGCCCAGGACGTCACCATCCTGATCAACAACGCCGGCGCCTCGGTCCGCGCCTCCTACCTGGACTCCCCGATGCAGGAGGTGCGCCGGGACCTGGAGACCAACTTCTACGGGCCGCTGCTGGTCACGCGGGCCTTCGTACCGGTCATCGAGCGCAACGGCGGGGGCCACGTCCTCAACGTCCACTCCGCCCTGTCCTGGCTGGCCGACGGCACGCCCTACAGCGCCTCCAAGGCCGCCCTGTGGTCGCAGACCAACTCCCTGCGCCTGGAGCTGCGGCCCCGCGGCATCGCGGTGACCGGGCTCCACGTGGCCTACGTGGACACCGACATGACGTCGGACATCGACGCGCCCAAGGCCGACCCGCGCGACGTCGCGGTGGCCGCCCTGGACGGCATCGAGGCGGGGGCCCACGAGGTGCTGGCCGACGACACCACCCGCTGGATCAAGTCACAGCTTTCCGCGGGCCCCGAAGCCCTGTACGCGCAGCTGAAGAGCTGATGCCCGACCGCGGGTCCCGGCCGGGGCCGCGACCCGCCCCGGTCAGGCGCGGGTCCACCGCTGGCCGGCCTGGCCGTTGCAGCTCCACAGGACCAGCCGGGTCCCGTCGGCGGTGCCGGCCCCGTCGGCGTCGAGGCACAGCCCGGCGTGGACGTTGCGGACCGACCCGTCGGAGCCGAGCGTCCACTTCTGGTTGTCCTGGCCGTTGCAGGGCCAGGTGACGACTCGGGTGCCGTTGGCGGTGCCCCGGTCGTAGGCGTCCAGGCACTTGTCGCCGTAGACGCGGATCTCGCCGCCGGCCCACGTGGTCCACAGCTGGTTGGCGGCCGTGTGGCAGTCCCACAGCAGCACGGTGGCCCCGGCGGCGGTGGAGGCGTTGTCCACGTCCGCGCAGCGGCCGGAGGCGCCGCCCCGCAGGCGCGAGGTGGTGGCCGCCAGCGCAGTGCCACCGGTCACCCGGTACACGGCCACGCCGTGGGCGGGAACGCTCGCGGAGATCTGCCCGGACGCGCTCGACGTGGCGCCGGTCCACAGGTCCGTGAGAGTGAACGGACCGCCCGAAAGGCCCACTTGGGCGGCCGTGGCGGAGATCGTCGCGGTGCCGCCTCCCCGGTTGAACAGGCCCACCGCGACCGAGCCGTCGGACAGGGGCTTGGCGAACACCTCGGTGTTCCCGTCGTCGCGCACCCTGCGCCCGCCCGCGCCCAGCGCGTCCTGGTCCACCGCCAGCAGGCGGGGGTTGCGCAGGATCGCGCTCACGTCCGCGGACATGGTGCGGATGTCGTTGCCGGCCATGAGCGGGGCGCCCAGCAGCGCCCACAGGGCGAAGTGCGAGCGGGACTCGGTCAGTG
>NZ_BNBF01000005.1:332786-335740 GCF_014654935.1 Streptomyces capoamus | reverse complement strand
ACAGGCCGGGACGGCCGACGACCAGCATGTCCGGGTCGTTCCAGTGTCCCGGACCGGACTGCGCCGCCAGCGGCGCGGTGACGTCCAGGACGTTGCCGACACCCATCGGGTAGCTGTTGGTGTTGCCGTTCTGCCAGATGTCGAGCAGGTCCTCGGTGGTCCGCCACATGTCGGCGACCTGGCCCCAGTCGTAGCCGGCACCGGTGATGGCGTGCAGGCTGTTGGGGTTGATGCTGTAGACGATCGGCCGTCCGGTGCCGCGCAGGGCGTCGCGCATGAGCGTGAACCGTGCGACCTGCTCGTCCCGGGTGCCGCTCGGCGAACACCAGTCGTACTTCAGGTAGTCGACGCCCCAGGAGGCGAACGTGGCGGCGTCCTGGGCCTCGTGGCCCCGGCTGCCGGTGGACCCCGGGTAGCCGCCTGTGGCCTGTGCGCAGGTGCGTTCCCCCGGAACCTGGTAGATGCCGAACTTCAGCCCCTTGCCGTGGATGTAGTCCCCGAGCGCCTTCATCCCGCTCGGGAACTTGGCCGGATCGGCCCGCAGGTTGCCCGCCGCGTCGCGCTGCGGGTCGAACCAGCAGTCGTCGACCACGACGTACCGGTAACCGGCGTCCCGCATGCCCGAGGACACCATCGCGTCGGCGGCCTGGCGCACCTGGGCCTCGGTGATCCCGCACCCGAAGCTGTTCCAGCTGTTCCAGCCCAGCGGCGGGGTGAGCGCCGGGCTGCCCGGAGCGGCCGTGGCGGTGGAGGGGGAGATGCCGGTCATGGACGCGGTGACCGTCAGCGCTGCGGTCGCGAGGAGGCGGAGCAGTCGTCCGCCTGGTCGTCTGGGCACCTGGGCTCCTTTTCCCGGGAGGATCACCTGAAGCGATCCGAAATTTCGGACGTCGTTCGGAAAGTAGTGGTGGCAGGGATAGTAGGGAGGTGCTCCGTCGTGTCCACACGATCGGCGAGATTCGCCGTCGTCCCGCGCCATGGTGCTCCGAATGTTTCGTCAGGATCAGCGAATCCTGCGGGAAGGGTTGACGTCCCCCACCGCTTCCCTATTCTCCAAATGCTCGATCCTTCGACTGCAGTTCGATATGCCGAACGCGGAGTAGCCGTCTATGGAGATGTCATGGCCTCATCAACAGCTCTCCCGTCGTCGCGCCCTGGCCGCCGCCACCGGTCTCGCCGCCGGCGCGGCCCTCCCGCTCGCCGGCGCCTCCCGCGCCGCGGCCGCCCCCGCCCCGGGGCCGGCCGGCGCCGCCGCCGGGGAGTTCACGAACCCGGTGATCTGGCAGGACTTCGCGGACATCGACGTCATCCGCGTCGGGGACACCTATTACGCCTCGGCCTCGACCATGCACTACTCCCCGGGCGCGCCCGTCCTGCGCTCGTACGACCTGGTGCACTGGGAGATCGCCGGTCACTCGGTGCCGGTCCTGGACTTCGGCGCCAAGTACGACCTGAACGGGGGCCGCGGCTACGTCAGGGGGATCTGGGCCTCGTCCCTGGCCTACCGCCCGGCCAATCGGACGTTCTACTGGCTGGGCCAGATCGACTTCGCCCGGACGTACGTCTACACCGCGACGGCCGCCGAGGGGCCCTGGAGCCGGCTGACGACGATCGGCACGCCCTACTACGACGCGGGGCTGCTGGTCGACAGCGACGACACCCTGTACGTGGCGTACGGCAACACCACGATCAGCGTGGCGCAGCTCTCGCCCGACGGCCGCACCCAGGTCCGTACGCAGCAGGTGTTCACGGCCCCGGCGAGCGTCGGCACCCTGGAGGGCTCCCGCTTCTACAAGATCGGCGGGCGGTACTACATCTTCCTGACCCGCCCCGCGAACGGGCAGTACGTCCTGAAGTCGTCGGGCGGCCCCTTCGGCCCGTACACGCTGCGGCAGGTGCTCCTGGACCTGCGCGGACCGGTCCCCGGCGGCGGCGTCCCGCACCAGGGCGGGCTGGTGCAGACGCAGGGCGGCGCCTGGTACTACCTGGCCTTCGTCGACGCCTACCCCGGCGGGCGCGTGCCCGTGCTGGCACCGGTCACCTGGACCGCGGACGGCTGGCCCGTCGTGCAACTGGTGAACGGGGCCTGGGGCACGTCGTACCCGAGTCCGGCCGTACCCGCTCCTCCCCGCCAGGTCACCCCCATGACCGGTGTGGACACCTTCGACGGCACGTCCCTGATACCGAGATGGGAGTGGAACCACAACCCCGACCCCGCCAAGTGGTCGGTCGGCAACGGCCTGACCCTGCGGACCGCGACGGTCACCGACGACCTGTACGGGGCCCGCAACACCCTCACCCACCGCATCCAGGGCCCCACCTCCACCGCCACGGTCCAGCTCGACCACTCCGCGATGCGGGACGGCGACCGGGCCGGACTCGCACTGCTGCGCGACTCCTCCGCCTGGATCGGCCTCAAGCGCGAGGGCGGATCGACCCGGGTCGTCATGGTCGGCGGGCTGACCATGGACGGCAACTGGAACACCACCGGCACCGGCCGCGAGCTCGCGAGCGCTGCCGTCGCCGGCGGCCGCGTCTGGCTGCGCGCGAGCGCCGACATCCGCCCCGGCGCGGCACGCCCCGGCACCTTCTCCTACAGCACCGACGGCACCACCTTCACCCGCCTCGGGCCCGACTTCTCCCTGGGCAACGACTGGCGGTTCTTCATGGGCTACCGGTTCGCCCTCTTCAACCACGCCACCCAGGCGCTCGGCGGCTCGGTCCGCGTCACGCGGTTCGAACTATCCACTCCCTGAACCGACCACCGCCTACTCGAGGAAGACGAGGCCCCCATGCGCAAACGGAGTTCCGGCCGCGGGCACCTGTCCGTGGTACTCGCCGCCGCGGTCGCGGCACTGGCCGCACTGGCGGCGATGCTCGTCGCCGGCCCGGCCCAGGCGGCCACGAGCGGCGCCCTGCGCGGCGTCGGCTCCGGCCGCTGTCTCGACGTGCCG
>NZ_BNBF01000005.1:325772-332746 GCF_014654935.1 Streptomyces capoamus | reverse complement strand
AACGGCGGCCAGACCGACGGCACGTACGTGCAGGTCTGGGACTGCTCGGGCGGGACCAACCAGCAGTGGACGCTGACGGACGCCAACCAGCTGACCGTCTACGGCAACAAGTGCCTGGACGTCCCGGGCCACGCCACCGCGGCCGGCACCCGGGTGCAGATCTGGACCTGCAGCGGCGGCGCCAACCAGCAGTGGCGGGTGAACCCCGACGGTACGGTCGTCGGCGTGGAGTCGGGGCTGTGCCTCGACGTCACGGGATCCGGTACGGCCAACGGCACGGCGGTGGAGATCTGGACGTGCCACGGCGGCAGCAACCAGAAGTGGACCGGCCCGTCCGGGACACCGACCCCGCCCGGCGGCGGCTGTTCCCTTCCGTCGACGTACCGGTGGACGTCGACGGGCGCGTTGGCGCAGCCGGCGAACGGCTGGGTGTCGCTGAAGGACTTCACCGACGTGGTCTACAACGGCAAGCACCTGGTCTACGGGTCCAACGTGTCGGGATCGGCGTACGGCTCGATGATGTTCAAGCCCTTCACCGACTGGTCGGACATGGCGTCGGCCGGCCAGACCGGGATGAGCCAGTCCGCGGTGGCGCCCACGCTGTTCTACTTCGCGCCCAAGAACATCTGGGTGCTGGCGTCCCAGTGGGGGGCGTCCCCCTTCGTCTACCGCACGTCGAGCGACCCCACCAACCCCAACGGCTGGTCCGCGCCGCAGCCGCTGTTCACCGGCAGCATCGGCGGCCCCGGCAGCGGCCCGATCGACCAGACCCTGATCGCCGACGGCCAGAACATGTACCTCTTCTTCGCCGGTGACAACGGCAAGATCTACCGGGCGAGCATGCCGATCGGGAACTTCCCGGGCAACTTCGGCTCGTCGTACACGACGGTCATGAGCGACACGACGAGCAACCTGTTCGAAGCGGTGCAGGTCTACAAGGTGCAGGGCCAGAACCAGTACCTCATGATCGTCGAGGCGATGGGCGCGAACGGGCGCTACTTCCGCTCGTTCACGGCCTCCAGCCTGAGCGGGTCGTGGACCCCGCAGGCGGCCAGCGAGAGCAACCCCTTCGCGGGCAAGGCCAACAGCGGCGCCGGCTGGACCAACGACATCAGCCACGGTGACCTCGTCCGCGCCAACCCCGACCAGACCATGACCGTCGACCCCTGCAACCTGCAGTTCCTCTACCAGGGCAAGGCACCCGGGGCGAGCGGCCCCTACGACCAACTGCCGTGGCGGCCGGGCGTCCTCACCCTGCGGCGCTGACCCGTCCGGCCGCCCTCGGCGGCGCGTGCGCCCCGCGCCGCCGAGGGTCCTAGGTCCAACGCCTGATCGCGAGGTACCGTTCCTACTGCTAACTTGCAGTTGCATAATACTCGCAATAACGTCGGAGGACGTTGGACATGGCGCTTTACACGCTCCCGGAACTTCCGTACGACTACTCGGCGCTCGCCCCGGTCATCAGCCCGGAGATCATCGAGCTGCACCACGACAAGCACCACGCGGCGTACGTGAAGGGCGCGAACGACACCCTGGAGCAGTTGGCGGAGGCGCGGGACAAGGAGTCCTGGGGTTCGATCAACGGCCTGGAGAAGAACCTGGCCTTCCACCTCTCCGGCCACATCCTGCACAGCATCTACTGGCAGAACATGACCGGCCCGAAGGACGGCGGCGGCGAGCCCCTCGCCCAGGACGGCGGCGGCGACCTGGCGGACGCGATCACCGAGTCCTTCGGCTCCTTCGCCGGCTTCAAGACCCAGTTGTCCAAGGCCGCCGCCACCACCCAGGGCTCCGGCTGGGGCGTGCTCGCCTACGAGCCGCTCAGCGGCCGCCTCATCGTCGAGCAGGTCTACGACCACCAGGGCAACGTCGGCCAGGGCTCCACCCCGATCCTGGTCTTCGACGCCTGGGAGCACGCCTTCTACCTCCAGTACAAGAACCAGAAGGTCGACTTCATCGAGGCCATGTGGGCCGTCGTCAACTGGCAGGACGTGGCCAAGCGCTACGCCGCCGCCAAGGAGCGCGGCGACAGCCTGCTGCTCAAGCCCTGACGCCGCGGCCCCGGACGTCCCGTGCGGGTGACGCCCGGCGGGGCCCGGGGCGCCGCCAGTGGCCCCCCGTGCCGCCTAGCCGACGAGTTCGCGTACGAGCGCGGCGACTTGCTCCACTTCGAGGAGGAAGCCGTCGTGCCCGTACGGGGACTCGACCACCCGGACGTGGTCCGCCGTGGGGATCGCGGCCGCCAGTTCCGCCTGCTGGGCCGGCGGGTAGAGGCGGTCCGAGTCGACACCCGCGACGAGGGTCCGGGCCGTCACCCGGCTCAGGGCGGCGCGCGTACCGCCCCGGCCGCGACCGATGTCGTGGCTGTTCATGGCCTCTGTCAGCGTGACGTAGCTGCCCGCGTCGAAGCGGCGCACGAGCTTGGCGGCGTGGTGATCGAGGTAGGACTCCACCTGGAACCGGCCACCGTCGAGGGGATCCTCCGCACCCTGCGGCGCACGGCCGAAGCGGACCTGGAGTTCCCGCTCGCTGCGGTAGGTCACGTGGGCGAGGCGACGGGCCAGGCCGAGTCCCGCGTGCGGCCCGAGCCCGGGGCCGGCGTCGTGGTAGTCGCCGCCGCGCCAGTGCGGGTCGCCGCGGATGGCGTGGAGCTGGACGTTCGCCCAGGCGATCTGCTCCGCGCTCGCCGCGGCCACCGTGGCGAGCAGCAGGAGTGCCCGGGTCCGTTCCGGATGCGACACGGCCCATTCCAGCGCCCGCATCCCGCCCATCGACCCGCCGACGACCAGGGCCCAGCGGTCGATGCCCAGCGCGTCGGCCAGGCCCGCCTCGGCGGCCACCTGGTCCCGCTGCGTCAAGAAGGGGAACCGGCCGCCCCAACGGCGTCCGTCCGGGGTGCAGGACGCCGGTCCGGTACTGCCCTGGCAGCCGCCGAGCACGTTCGGAGCCACGACGAACCAGCGGCCCGTGTCGAGCGCGCGCCCGGGGCCGATGAGCCCGTCCCACCAGCCGGGGGTGGGATGGCCGGGCTCGGCGGGGCCGGCGACGTGGCTGTCGCCGGTCAGGGCGTGCAGCACCAGCACCGCGTTGGCGCGGTCGGGAGCCAGCCGCCCCCACGTCTCGAACGCGAGCCGTACGCCCGGGAGTTCACCGCCGGCCTCCAGGGCGAGCGGCTCGTCGCGCTGGTACCACCGGCGACGGCCGGGCGGGTCCCCCTCCCGCCAGGCCCCGGAGGCCGGCGGGAGGGGACCGGACGGTGCCAGTACGGTGTTCAGGACGCGCCCTTCGCCGCGCGGAACCCCGCCTCCAGGTCGGCCTTCAGGTCGGCGAGGTTCTCGATGCCCACCGACAGGCGCACCAGACCGGGGGAGGTGCCGGTGGCCGCCAGCTGCTCCTCGTCGAGCTGGCTGTGCGTGGTGGACGCCGGGTGGATGATCAGGCTGCGCACATCACCGATGTTGGCGAGGTGGCTGAAGAGCTCCACCGCGTCCACGAACCGCTTGCCCGCCTCGACACCGTCCCGAAGCTCGAAGGAGACCACGGCTCCGGCACCGCGCGGCAGGTACTTCCGGCCCGCCTCGTACCACCTGCTGGACTCCAGTCCCGGATAGTGGACGGCCGCGACCTCGTCCCGCTGCTCCAGCCACTCGGCGAGGGCCTGGGCGTTCGCGGAGTGCCGCTCGATCCGCAGGCTGAGGGTCTCCACGCCCTGCAGGAGCAGGAACGCCGAATGCGGGGACAGGGCCGGCCCGAGGTCGCGCAGCAGCTGCACCCGGAGCTTGACGGCGAAGGCGCCCGGGCCGAGCGCCGGCCAGTACCGCAGCCCGTGGTAGCTGGGGTCGGGCTCCGTGAAGTCCGGGAACCGCTCGGCGTGCGCCCCGAAGTCGAAGGTGCCGCCGTCGACGACGACATCCGCGATGGCCGTGCCGTGCCCTCCCAGGAACTTGGTCGCGGAGTGCACGACGACGTCCGCGCCGTGCTCGAGGGGCCGCAGGAGATAGGGCGTCGGGACCGTGTTGTCCACGATCAGCGGCAGCCCGGCCGCGTGCGCCACGTCCGCGACCCCCCGTACGTCGAGCACGTTGCCGCGTGGATTGCCCAGCGTCTCCGCGAACAGGGCCTTGGTGTTCGGCCGGATCGCCGTCCGCCACGCGTCGAGGTCGTCCGGGTCGTCGACGAACGACACCTCGATGCCCAGCTTCGGCAGGGTGTGCCGGAACAGGTTGTAGGTGCCGCCGTACAGCGACGTACTGGAGACGACGTGGTCGCCGGAGCTCGCGAGCGTCAGGATCGCCAGGGTCTCCGCCGCCTGCCCGGAGGAGAGCGCCACGGCCGCGACCCCGCCCTCCAGGGCGGCGACGCGCTGCTCGAAGACGTCCTGGGTCGGGTTGTGGATGCGGGTGTAGATGTTGCCGGGTTCGGCCAGCGAGAACAGGTCGGCGGCGTGCTGCGTGTCCCGGAACACGAACGACGTCGTCTGGTAGATCGGCGTCGCCCGGGCACCGGTCGTCGGGTCGGGCACCGCCCCGGCGTGGATCTGCTTGGTCTCGAACGACCAGGCCGAGGTGTCGGGCCCGGCGGGCGGCTCCTCGGGGGTGTGCCCTGCGGTGACGGAGTCGATGGGGTGGCTCATGGCGGTGCTCCCTTGTGCGGAAGGCGAGGCGCCCGTGGTGCGGGGCACCCGAAGGCGCGGAGGAACCACAGGGCCGGCCGTCGCGCCCGGAACGCGGGCGGCGGTCGGCTCTGTGCGGAGGGGGGAAGACCGGCGGGGGCCGGAGCGCGGACTCAGCTCACGGCAGGACAACACGTGGTGGTGACACGCCCGTAGTCAACGTGGCGGCGGGTCACGAGCACGGTCATGGAGCCAGAAAACCACATGGGACGGTCGCGCACCAGCGCCCCACAGCCGTCCGGCCGGCTGGAAACATGATGGACGCACTTCCCCGGGGGGAAGGGTGCGGGAGCGCCCGGGCGGCCGCCCCGGCGCGGGACGGTACGCCCCGGTGCGGGATACTTCTCCGATGAGTCCACGCACTGCCCCGATCAGCCGGCCGGTGACGATACGGAGGGCCGTCGCGCGGGACGCCAGACGGCTCACACGGATCGTGCGCGGCTCAGGCGCCTACGCGGGCAAGTTCGCCTCCGCGGTCGAGGGCTACCGGGTCGGGCCCGATTACCTCGAGGCCCACCGCGCCTTCGTGGCCGTCGGCGACGACGGGCAGGGAGACCGGGTCCTCGGGTTCTACTCGCTCGTCCTCGACCCACCGGAGCTCGACCTGCTGTTCGTCGCCGACGAAGCGCAAGGACGGGGTATCGGACGGCTGCTCGTCGCGCACATGCGGTCCGAGGCCCGTGCCGCCGGGCTCGACCGGGTCAAGGTCGTGTCGCACGTCCCCGCCGAGGACTTCTACCACCGCACGGGTGCGGTGCGGACCGGGACCGCACCCGCGAACCCGCCCGCCGTGCCCTGGGACCGCCCCGAGTTCGAGTTCCGCGTCTGTCCGGAATGACGCGGTGTGCCGGCGCGCGGGCCGTCGACCTCGGCCCTGGGCGTCGCCGGTCCGCGCCGGACCCGCCGGCGCGGACCGCCGTCCGCGCCGGCCGCCGCAATGCGAAGGGGCTCCTCCGGTCGGCCCGGGGAGCCCCTTCGGTGTTCCGTCGTCCGGCCGAGGTCAGCTCGCCGACTGCCGCTCCAGCGTCTCCTTCATGACCTGGGAGCCCCGCACGACGCGGAGACGGACCTGCTCCGCCATGTCGTGAGGCAGGACATCGGTGGTCCAGACGAGCCGGCAGCGGTCGGCGCCCTCGGGAATGACCTGGAACGACGCGTGGTGATGCGTGAGCGGGATCTTGAACCCCTCGACCGCCGAGTACGCGAGCCGGCGCAGGTCGTCGTCGATGCTGACGATCAGCTCGCGGATGACCGCGTCGCCGGGCACGGTCAGGTACCGGGTGTCGCCGTCCACGCGGGCGTCGAGGACGTAGCCGGGAATGAGGCGCTTGTGCACCGCCTCCACGTCCCGGACCGCGTCCCAGACATCCTCGGCACTGGATTCGATCACGATGTCCTGAACGATGGTTGCGATGACCGTTCTCCCTCGTCTGTCTGGTTCCGTAAGAATCCGGTACGAGTTTCACCGGGCCGGGCGCCCGGGCGCCGGTTGATACGGCGTCACCTTATCCGACCTGCCATCGCCCTGCGGAAAATGCCCGCGGACAAGGTGATTGATCGGCCGTCACTAACGGATGCACCGTCAATTCACATGCTCGTTACGTGACGCAGCGTGTCTGCATCGCCACTCTATGGATCGCTTGCCGGGAGTGCTCGCTTGCCCGGAGGGTCTCGCCTATGATGCGAACATCAGGTCGAGGGTCCGGGGTTGGGGAAAATCTGGGTCCTGACGGGGGAACTGAATCGGGGGAGTCCGTTTTGCACGTCTGCAACGGGGACGGGGCCGCGCAATCATGTATCGCGCCCGGGGGACCATTTCTGTGCGCCTGAAGGCGTACCCATTCTGAAGACGCACTGATTCTGTCGTCTGTGCATTTCCTGTACTCGTCAGTCTGACGCCCGAACAGTGACATGCGAAAAGAGCGAGTCCACGCCGAAGCGTCGTCCGCTCCCGCAAGCAATCGCTTACTAAGGATGCCGTCATACGCTCCTGCCATCAGGCGTGACCGGCGGCACTCCTCGGTTCTGAGGGGACCAAACCCGTTATGGACGAGCTTCTCGGCAGGCTGTTGTGGCGTCAGTTGATCGCGGTGGGCTGGTTCGAGGGCGGTGTGGGCGACTTCTCCGCCGTGACCGCCCGAGTCCGTCCGGCGCGGCACGTGGCGCGGTGGCTGGACGCCAGCCTGGTGATGCTCGACGAGTTCGGTGTGGTCCGTTACGCGGACGGGAGGTGCACCGGCCGGGTCGAGGACGCCGACGCGCTGTGGGCGGAGTGGGACCGCGCCAAGGAGACGTGGTTCGC
>NZ_BNBF01000005.1:313201-325731 GCF_014654935.1 Streptomyces capoamus | reverse complement strand
GGACGCCAGCGTACGGCCGCGCCTCGTCATCGCCGAGGCCATGCTGCGGGCCCTGCCCGAGGTCCTGCGCGGTGAGAAGCTCCCCACCGACATCATCTTCCCCGGTGGCTCGGTGGATCAGGTCCGCGCCGTCTACCAGGGCAACCCCCTCGCGGACTTCTTCAACACGTGGACGACCGACGTCGTCGTCGCCTACGTCCAGGAGCGCCTGGAGGCGGAACCCGGTGCGCGACTGCGCCTGCTGGAGGTCGGTGCGGGCACCGGTTCCACCAGCGTCGAGGTGTTCCGCAAGCTGAAGCCCTATCGGCACGCCATCGCCGAGTACTGCTACACCGACCTCTCCCGCGCCTTCCTGCACCACGCCGAGACCGTCTACGGCCCGGACACGCCCTACCTCTCGTACCGGCTGCTCGACATCGAGCGCAGCCCCGAGGAGCAGGGCTTCGACCTCGGCTCCTACGACCTGGTGCTCGCGGCCAACGTCCTGCACGCGACCCGTCGGATCGGGGTCACGGTCGACAACGTCAAGACCCTGATGCGACCGCAGGCCCTGCTCGTGCTCAACGAGATGGCGGGCATCAACCTCCTGACACACGCCGCGTTCGGCCTGCTGGAGGGATGGTGGCTGCACGAGGACCCCGAACTGCGGATCGCCGGCAGCCCGGCGATCGAATCGGAGGTCTGGCAGGGCGTCCTGGAGGGGGCGGGTTTCCGCTCGGTGTTCTTCCCGGTCCGGGAGTCGCACCATCTCGGTGGCCAGGTCGTCGTGGCCGAGAGCGACGGTGTCTTCCCGGGCGGACCGTCCGTGTCGGCGCCGGCCCCCGTGCGGGGGGAACCGGACCGCGAGGCGCAGCCGCAGTCCGTGACACTCGCGGACGAGGAGGCCACGGCCGACGACGTGCACGACCGGCTGCGGGCGGAACTCGCCGGGGCGTTGAAGATGCCTGTGGCCGATCTCGACGGGGACACCGCCTTCCGCGACTACGGGCTGGACTCGATCCTGGGGATCCAGTTCGTGCAGCGGGTGAACGAGGTGCTGGGCACCGAACTGGCGACGACGGTGCTGTTCGAGCACGGCACCCTCAATCAACTCGCTCTGCACGTCGCCTCGTCGGGGGTCGTGCTGCGCACCGCGCAGGTGACGGCACCGGCCGCTGCCGAGGTCACTGAGCCGGAGCCGGCTCGGGCCTTGGTGGCCGGGGCGGCCGTCGTCTCGGGCGGGGTCGTGGCGGAGGCGGGGGGCGACGCTCTGGAGCCCATCGCGATCGTCGGTCTGAGCGGCCGGTTCGCCGGGTCCCGGACGGTCGACGAGCTGTGGGAGCACCTGGCCGCGGGCACCGACCTCGTCGGCGACGTGACCAGGTGGCCGCTGGACCAGTACCTCGGCGCCGAGGCGGCCGCGGGCCTGCGCGGAAGTTTCCTCGACGGGTTCGACGAGTTCGATCCGTTGTTCTTCGGGCTGTCCGGGCTGGAGGCGGAGTTCATGGATCCGCAGCAGCGCAT
This sequence comes from Streptomyces capoamus, assembly GCF_014654935.1. GTDB lineage: Bacteria > Actinomycetota > Actinomycetes > Streptomycetales > Streptomycetaceae > Streptomyces > Streptomyces capoamus. The sequence goes on along the minus strand of NZ_BNBF01000005.1, from coordinate 324,228 downwards.
CTTCCTGGAGGAGTCCTGGACGGCCCTGGAGAACGCGGGGTACGCCGGGGCAGGTGTGCGCGGCAGCCGCTGCGGCGTCTACGCCGGCTTCTCCGGCGGCGACTACCACACGCTCTACCCGAACGGCATGAAATCGCCGCAGGCCATGCTCGGCCGGGCCGGTTCGATTCTGTCGGCGCGGATTGCGTACATGTTGGATCTGCGGGGTCCGGCGGTGACGGTGGATACGGCGTGTTCGAGTTCGTTGGTGGCGGTGCATCTGGCGTGTGAGGCGTTGCGTTCGGGTGGGTTGGACATGGCGTTGGCGGGTGGTGTGTTCGTGTTGAGCACGCCGGAGTTTTATGCGTCGGCGCAGGCGGCGGGGATGTTGTCGGTGTCGGGGCGGTGTGCTGCGTTCGATGCGGGGGCGGATGGGTTTGTGCCCGGTGAGGGTGCCGGGGTGGTGGTGTTGCGGCGGTTGCGGGATGCGTTGGCGGACGGTGATTTCGTTCATGGGGTGATTCACGGGTCGGGGGTGAATCAGGACGGGGCGAGCAACGGGATCACGGCGCCGAGTGTGGGGGCGCAGGAGGCGTTGTTGGGGGAGGTGTGGGACCGGTTCGGGATCGATGTGGGTTCGATCGGTCTGGTGGAGGCGCATGGGACGGGGACTCCGTTGGGGGATCCGGTGGAGTTCGAGGCGTTGTCGCGGGCTTTTGGTGCGCGGGTGGGTGGGCGTGGGTTTTGTGCGTTGGGGACGGTGAAGGGGAATCTGGGGCATACCGCGGCGGCTGCGGGGGTGGCTGGTGTGGTGAAGGCGGTGTTGGCGTTGCGGCATCGTCAGGTGCCGCCGTTGGTGCATTTCGAGCGGGCGAATCCTCGGATTGCGTTGGAGGGTTCGCCGTTCTATGTGAATGAGGTGCTGGGGGAGTGGGCGCCGGGTGCGGGGGGTGTGCGGCTGGCGGCGGTGAGTGCGTTCGGGTTTTCGGGGACGAATGCGCATGTGGTGGTCGGTCAGGCGCCGGAGCGGGTGCGGTCGGCGGGGGTGTTGCCGGGGTATCTGGTGGTGTTGTCGGCGGCTTCGGCGGGGCAGGTCCGTGAGCAGGTGCGGGCGTTGCTGGGGTGGTGTGAGGGTGCCGAGGGTGCGGGTGTGCCGTTGGGTGATGTGAGTCTGACGTTGTTGACGGGGCGTCGGCATGTGCGTCATCGGTGGGCTGTGGTGGTGCGGGACCGGGCTGGTCTGGTGGCGGCGTTGTCGCGGTGGCTGGAGGTGGGTGCGGCTCCGGGTGTGTTCGTGTCGGAGGCCGTGGGGGCGGGGCCGGTGCGGGGTGGGTCGGAGTCGGCGCGGTTCGGGCTGGAGTGTCTGCGGGAGTGTGGTGCGCCGTCGCAGTTGGAGGGTGCGGCGTTTCGTGAGCGGTTGTCGGCGGTGGCCGAACTGTTCGTGCAGGGTCATGACTTCGATTTCGGTGTGTTGTTCACGGGGGGTGGGTTCGGGCGGGTGCCGTTGCCGACGTATCCCTTCGCCCGCCGCCGCTACTGGCCGGCCCAGGCGGACCGGCGTCCGGCCGCCGGTGCGCACGAGGAGATCCACCCGCTCGTCCACGCCAATACCTCGGTCCTCGGGACGACCCGGTTCACCACCACGCTGACCGGTGACGAGTTCTTCCTCGCCGACCACCTGGTGGGCGGGCGGCCCATCCTCCCCGGTGTCGTCTCCCTCGAAATGGCCCGCGCGGCGGTGTGCCTCGCCCTCGACGAGGGCGAACAGCCCCTCCGGCTGCGCAACGTCACCTGGCCCCGCCCGGTGGTCTCGGACGGCACCCCTGTCACGCTGCGGATCACGCTGTCCGCCGCGCCGTCCGGGGCGATCGGTTTCGCCATCCACGGCGAGGACGCGGTGGTGCACTGCCAGGGCGAGGCCGAGCGGCTCACCCTCACCGCGCCCACCGTCGATCCGGCCCTGCCGGCCGGGCGCCGGATCACCGCCGAGGAGACCTACGCCGCGCTGCGCACCCGGGGCATCGAGCACGGGCCGCGCCTGCGCGCGCTCACCGACGTCCACCTGGGCGCCGGCCGGGCGGTCTCGCGCCTGCTGCCGCCGGCCGACGCCGACTCGGGCGACTACTGGCTCCACCCGGGCCTGCTGGACGCGGCGCTGCAGACGGTCGTCGCCTTCAGCGCCGGCACGGGCGCGTCGGCCTCGGCCGTGCCGTTCGCGGTCGACGAGGTCGCCGTGTTCGGCCCCTGCCCGCAGCGCCCGGTGGCGATCGCCCGGGCCACCGGTGCGTCCACCTTCGATGTGGACGTGTGCGCCGAGGACGGCACGGTCCGGGTCCGCATCGGCGGGCTGACCCTGCGCGAACTCGGCCGGCCCGCGACCGCGCCCGCACTCCCGTCGTCCGCTCCGCCGGCGGGCCGGGGGAGCGCGGACGAGGGCGAGGGCGTGTACCTGGTGCCGACCTGGACGCCCGTGCCCGGCGAGGAGCTGCGGGCCGCCGGCCCGGTGCTCGGGGGCACCGTGCTGGTGGTCGGCGAGGACGGCCCGTACCGGCGCCGGGTGCTCGACGCCCTCCCCGAGGCGGTGACCGCGGACACCGCCGCGACCGCGGCCCGCGCCGGCCTGGCCCAGGTGGTCTGGGTCGCGCCGGAGCCGGCCGGCGCACCGGCCGAGGAACAGGACCGGGGCGTGCTGGAGGTCCTCCGGCTGGTCAAGGCCCTGCTGGCGGCGGGGTACGGCGACCGTGAGCTGCGGCTGGCCGTCGCCACCGTCGCGACCCAGGCCGTCACCCCCGGCGAGCCGAACGAGCCGGCGCACGCGAGTGTGCACGGACTGGCCGGCGCGCTCGCCAAGGAGTACCCGCACTGGCGGGTGGTCCTCGTCGACCTTCCCGCGAGCGGCCCGTGGCCGGTGCGGGACCTGCTGACCCTGCCGGCCGTCGACGCCACCCTCGCCTTCCGTTCGGGGTGCTGGTATGCGCAGCGGTGGTTGCCGGCTGTGGTGCCGCAGGGTGTGGGCGGGTTGCGGCGTGGTGGTGTGTATGTGGTGGTGGGTGGTGCGGGTGGTATCGGTGTGGTGTGGTCGGAGTATGTGGCCCGGGTGTACGGGGCGCAGGTGGTGTGGCTGGGCCGGCGTGCTCCGGATGCGGTGATCGAGGCGGATCTGGAGCGGGTGGCGGCGGTGGGTCCGCGGCCGGTGTATGTGGTGGCGGATGTCACGGACGGGGCGGCTGTCGAGCGGGCGGCTGCGGTGGTGCGGGAGCGGTTCGGTGTGGTGCACGGGGTGGTGCATTCCGGGCTGGTGCTGGCGGATCGTTCTTTGGCGTCGATGTCGGAGGGGGAGTTTTGTGCGGCGCTGGATGTGAAGGTGGCCGGGTCGGTCCGTGTGGTGGAGGCTTTTGGCGGTGCGTCGCTTGAACTGGTGTTGTTCTTCTCGTCGTTGAATGCGTTCTTGCGGGCGGCGGGGCAGAGCAATTATGCGGCGGGTTGTACGTTCCAGGATGCGTTCGCGGCGTGGTTGGCGGGGGTGCTGCCGGGTCGGGTGCGGGTGGTGCACTGGGGTTACTGGGGCAGTGTGGGTGCGGTCTCGACGCCGGAGCAGCGGGAGCGGATGCGGCGGTTGGGGCTGGTGTCGATCGAGGGGCCGGAGGCGATGGCCGCGGTCGAGGCGATCGTGGCGGGGCCGCGGGTGCACGCCGGCTTCCTCAACACCACCGGCAGCGTCGATGTCGCGGGCATCACGATCGCCCCGGTCCCGGCCGGCGACGTGACACCGCTGCCCGCCCTGGCCGCCACCGTCCGTGCCGACCTCGAAGAGCGGTTCGCCTCGGCGGCCGTGCCGGTGGACCTGCCCTCGGCCGGTGCTGCCGGACCCGATGCGGCCGAGGTGCTGGGCCTGGTGTCGGAGGTGCTGGGTGTCGACGGTGCGGCGATCGATCCGCACGCCCCGCTGGAGGAGTACGGCTGGGACCGGGTGCGTCTGGCCGCCTACGTCGAGCGGCTGCGCGGCCGTGGCGTCGAGACCGACGAGCGGTCCCTGCTCACCGCGCACACCCTGGCCGAACTCACCCGGGAGAGCCGGGCGTCGACCGGCGGTGTCGACGCGCTGCTCGCCGACCTCATCTGGGACCGGCTGAGCACGACCGGCTGGTTCGCCGGGCCGGTCGACGACGTCTCCGCCCTGGTACCCGGCCACCTGGGGCGCTGGCTCGACGAGACGCTGCGGCTGCTGGACGCCCACGGCCGGCTCCGTTACGACGGCGTGTCCTGCACTCCGCTGCGGGCCACGCCGGAGTCCGCCTGGTCCGAGTGGGACCGTGCGAAGGCGACCGTCCTGGCCGGCCCGGACTTCCGCACCCAGGTGGTGCTCATCGACACCGTGCTCGAAGCCTTGCCGGACGTGCTGACCGGCCGCCGGCTGGCCACCGAGATCCTCTTCCCGGACTCCTCCATGGACCTGGTGCAGGGCCTCTACCAGGACAACGCGCTGGCCGACTTCTTCAACGGGGTGCTCGCGGACGCCGTGGCGGCGTACGTCGAGCGGCGCCTGGCCCAGGACCCTTCGGCCCGGGTGCGCATCCTGGAGGTGGGCGCGGGGACCGGCGGGACCAGCGCGATGGTCTTCCGGCGGCTGCGGCCGTACCAGAGGGCGATAGCGGAGTACCGGTACACCGATCTGTCACCGGCCTTCCTCCAGCACGCCGAGCACACCTACGGCCCCGACAACCCCTTCCTGGTCTACGGGCTGCTCGACATCGAACGCTCCCCGGCCGACCAGGACGTCGAACTCGGCGGCTACGACCTCGTCGTGGCCACCAACGTGCTGCACGCGACCCGGCGGATGCACCGCACCCTGGCGCACGCCAAGGCGCTGCTGCGGCCGAACGGGCTGCTGCTCGTCAACGAGCTGACCAGGAACGAGGTCTGGGTGCACCTGACCTTCGGGCTGCTCGAAGGCTGGTGGCTCTCGGAGGACGCCGCCCTGCGCATCCCGGGCGGTCCCGTGCTGGCCCCCGCCACCTGGCGTCGCGCGCTGGGCGACGTCGGCTTCCGTTCGGTGGCGTTCCCGCTCGGCGCGGACCGCGACCTGCCCCACCACGTGATCATGGCCGAGAGCGACGGCGTCATCGCACTGCCGGAGCCCCGCCCGCGGGCGGCGGAGCCGACACCGGAGACGGCCGTGCCCGGGGAACCTCCGGCCGGGGTGCCCCTGCCCGGGGAACCGCTGCCCGGGGAGCCACTGCCCGGAGGCCTCCTGCCCGAGGAGCCCGCGTCCGTGCGGGAACGCGGCGTAGAGCTGTTGCGCACCCTGTTCGCCGAGGTGCTGAAGGTCGAGACCGCCGATCTCGATCCGCGCGCCCCCTTCGAGTCCTTCGGGATCGACTCCATCGTGGTCGTCCAGCTGACGGCACGGCTCCGCCAGGTCTTCGGCGAGGTCGGCAGCACCCTGCTGTTCGAGCACCGGACCCTCGTCTCGCTCGCCGAGCACTTCGGGCGGACCCACCCGGAGGTCCTGACCGCCGGCAGCCGCGACGCCGCCCCGTCCGTACGGGAAACCGCGGCGTGGGCCGTGCCCGCGCCCGTCCGGCGGGAGGAGGACGTGGCGATCGTCGGCCTGGCCGGGCGCTACCCCGCGGCGGACACCCTCGACGCGTTCTGGGCGAACCTCCGGGCCGGCCGCGACAGCGTCACCGAGGTGCCCGCCGACCGCTGGGCGAACGAGGCGGGCCGCGACTGGCGCGGCGGCTTCCTGACCGGCGTCGACCGTTTCGACCCGCTGTTCTTCGGCATCTCGCCGGTGGACGCGGAGCTGATGGATCCGCAGGAGCGGCTGTTCCTGGAGTGCTCCTACGCGACGCTCCAGGACGCCGGCTACACCCGTGACGCGCTGAACGCGCAGGGGAAGGTCGGCGTGTACGTCGGCGTCATGTACTCCGAGTACCAGCTCTACGGCGCCCAGCAGCAGCTCGCCGGCGAGCCGGTCGCGATGGCCGGCAGCGCCGCGTCCATCGCCAACCGGGTGTCGTACTTCGGTGACTTCACCGGCCCCAGCCTGGCCGTCGACACCATGTGCTCGGCCTCGCTGACCGCGATCCACCTGGCGTGCGAGAGCATCCGGCGCGGGGAGTCGGACCTCGCGCTCGCGGGCGGTGTGAACGTCTCGGTGCACCCCAACAAGTTCCTGATGCTCGGTCAGGGCGGTTTCCTGTCCGAGGCCGGCCGCTGTGCCGCGTTCGGCGCCGGGGGCGACGGTTTCGTGCCGGCCGAGGGCGTCGGCGCGGTGCTGCTGAAGCCGCTGTCCCGGGCGATCGCCGACGGCGACCGGATCCACGGCGTGATCAAGGGCAGCGCCGTCAACCACGGCGGCCGCACCAACGGGTACACCGTGCCCGACCCGACCGCCCAGCGGGCCGTGATCGCCGAGGCGCTCGCCCGGGCCGGGGTCGATCCGGCCACCGTGAGCTACGTCGAGGCACACGGCACGGGCACCTCCCTCGGCGATCCGATCGAGATCGCCGGTCTGGCCGGCGCCCTCGGTGACCGCGCCGGCCGGACGCGCCCGGTCGCGATCGGCTCGGTGAAGTCCAACATCGGGCACGCCGAGAGCGCGGCGGGCATCGCCGGGCTCACCAAGGTGCTGCTCCAGATGCGGCACGGCGAACTGGTACCGACCCTGCACACGGACGCGCTGAACCCGCTCATCGACTTCGCGGGCACGCCGTTCCGGGTGCAGCGCGAGGTGGGCCCGTGGCCGGCGGACGGGGCGCCGCGGCGCGCCGGCATCTCGTCGTTCGGTGCCGGGGGAGCCAACGCGCACGTGATCGTGGAGGAGTACGTGGCCGCGCCGGCGCGCCGGCACCCCGCACCCGGCCTGGTCGTGCTGTCGGCCAAGGACGAGGACCGGCTGCGGGCGGCCGCGGCCGGGCTGGCGGCGTTCCTGGACACCGCCGGGACCGACCTCACCGAGCTGGCGTACACCCTGCAGACCGGCCGGGAGGCGATGACCGAGCGCCTGGCCTTCGAGGCCCGCACGGTCGCCGAGGTCCGCGACCGGCTGCGGGCGTTCGCCGACCACCGCGCGGGGCAGTGGCACCGCGGCCGGGCCGGCCGGGAGCCCGGCACCGTACCGGTGGGCACCTGGCTGGAGGAGGGCGCGTACGACCGTGTGCTTCAGGCCTGGACGAGGGGCCACGCCGTCGACTGGTCCCGGCTGTACCCGGCCGGCAGACCGCGCCGGATCGCCCTGCCCGCGTACCCGTTCGCCCGCGAGCGGTACTGGGTCGACGAGAGCCCGACGCCGGGCGCGCGGCCGCTGCACCCGCTGCTGCACCGCAACACCTCCGACCTGACCGAGGTGCGCTACAGCTCCACCTTCACCGGCCGCGAGCCGTTCCTGGCCCCGGCACCCGAGGGCGGTGCCCGCCGGTTCCCCGGCGTGGCCCTGCTCGAGCTGGCCCGCGCCGCGCTGGAACTGACCGACGGCCGCCGGGCCGTGGCCGTGCGCGAGGTGCGCTGGCCCGAGCCGACGCCCCGCCTGGACACCCCGTTCGAGGTGAACCTGGCGCTGACCGCCGCCGCCACCGGCGAGTTGCGGTTCGAGGCGTTCGGCACCGGCGAGGACCCGCTGCTGTACGGCACCGGCCGTCTCGTCCCCGCCACGGACACCGCGGACGCCCAGGACACCGCCGCCGTCGGCCTGGATGCGCTGCGGGCCAGGTGCCCGCGCACCGAGCGGCCCGGCCCCGGGTACCGGGGCGTCCGCGCCCTCCACATCGGGTCCGACCTGGTGCTGGTCGAGCTGGCCCCGGAGACCGAGACCCTCACCGCACTGGACACCGCGGTCCGCGCCGCCGCCTTCCTGGGCGCCCCGGAACACCCCGAGACGCTGGAGGAACTGCGCGTGCACGGCGAGGGGCCGGCGGCCTGGGCCGTGGTCAGCGGCGGTACGCCCCTGCTGGACGTCGAGCTCCGCACCGCCGACGGGGCACCGGTCCTGACGCTGTCCGGACTCGCCCTCACCGCCGGAGCCGACCGGCGGCCCGCCACCCCGGCACCGGGCCGGCGGCCCGGGCTGCGCGGGATGTCCCTGGAGCAGAGCGTCACCCGCGACATCAAGGAGATCATCGGACGCCTGCTCAAGATCGCGCCGGACCGGCTGGACGCCGACGCCAACTTCGCGGACTTCGGCTTCGACTCCATCCGGCTGCCGCAGTTCGCCAAGCGGCTCACCGCGCACTTCGGCGCCGAGATCACACCCGCGATGTTCTTCGGCCACCCGACACCGGCGCATCTGGCGCGGTACTACCTCGCCGAGCACGGCGCGCTGATCCGCGCGCGCTACGGCGAGCCCGACACGGCGCCCGGTGACTCCCGCGAGCCGGACACCGCGCCCGCGGCGCCGGGCGACTCCCGCGAACCCGCCGGGTCCGCCGATGCGGCTCCGCGGGTCCGGCGCAGCTCGCTGCGGGGCACGGCCTCGGTCTCGGCCTCGCCGGTCGCCGGCCCGGCCGTCGCCGCGGCCGGGGACCGGCCGGCCGACGAGCCGATCGCCGTGATCGGCATCAGCGGCCGGTTCCCCGGCGCCCGGGACACCGGCGAGCTGTGGAGCATCCTCAGCGAGGGCCGGGACGTCGTCACCGCGCCGGACCCCGACCGGTTCACCGGCCCCTGGCAGGGCGGCTGGGCACCCGGGGTGTACGAGTTCGACCCGCTGTTCTTCGGCATCTCACCGCGCGAGGCGGAGATGATGGACCCCCGCCAGCGGCTGCTGCTCCAGGAGGCGTGGCGGGCCCTGGAGGACGCCGGCCAGGGGGACACCCAGCTGGCCGCGGGCCGGGTGGGCATGTTCGTCGGTGTCGAGGGCGGCGATTACCACCTCAGCGCCGGGGCGGAGACCACCGTCACGGCCCAGCACGAGGGGGTGCTCGCCGCACGGCTCGCCTACTTCCTGGACCTGGACGGGCCCAACATGGCGATCAACACGGCCTGTTCATCCGGTCTGGTGGCCACCCACCAGGCGTGCCAGAGCCTGCGCGGCGGCGAGTGCGACACGGCCGTCGCGGCCGGGGTCACCCTGCTCCTGCACCCGGACACCCTCGCCGGCATGGCCGGGGCGGGGCTGCTCTCCGAGGACGGACGCTGCTTCGCCTTCGACCGGCGGGCCAACGGCATGGTCCCCGCCGAGGCGGTGGCGGTGGTCGTCCTCAAGCGGCTGTCGCAGGCCGTCGCCGACGGCGACCCGGTCCACGCGGTCATCCGGGGCAGCGGGATCAACTACGACGGACGGACCAACGGCATCGCCGCGCCCAGCGGCGTCGCCCAGGCCAAGCTCGTCCGGCAGGTCCACGACCGCTTCGGCATCGCCGCCGACGAGGTGACGCACGTGGTCGCGCACGGGACGGGGACACGCCTCGGCGACCCGGTCGAGGTCAACGCGCTCAACGACGCCTTCCGCGACCGCACCGGGCGGAAGGGGTACTGCGCGCTCACGTCGACGAAGTCCAACCTCGGCCACTCCTTCGCCGCGTCCGGCGTGGTCAGCCTGATCAGCCTGGTGCTGGCGCTGCGCCACCGGACCATCCCGGCGAGCCTGCACGTCGAGGAGCAGAACGAGTTCATCGAGTGGGCCGACAGCCCGTTCTACGTCAACCGCGCCACCCGGGCCTGGGAGAGCGCGGACGGGGCGCCGCTCACCGGCGCGGTGAGCGCCTTCGGGCTGAGCGGCACCAACGCGCACCTCGTGGTGTCCGAGTACCGGGCCGAGGCCGTACCGGCCGCTCCGGCGCCGTACCACCTGCTGCTGGTGTCGGCACGGACCGAGGACGCCCTGCGCGAGCGGATCGAGGATCTCGTCCGGGTGCTCGGCGACGAGGACACCGAACTGGGCTCCGTCGCCTACACGCTCATGGCGGGCCGGCGGCACTTCGACCACCGGGTGGCGGTGGTCGCGGCCGACCGGTCCGACGCGCTGGAGCTGTTGCGCGGCGCGGTCGCGGGCGAACGCTCGCCCGTCGTGGTCCGGGGCGTGGTGCCCCGCGGCTTCGAGGGAAGCCACGCCATCGGGCAGTACGGCGAAGAGCTGATCACCCGTCACGGGGAGCGTCCGGAGGAGCTCCAGGCGCTCGCCGACCTGTACTGCCAGGGCTACGCCCTGTCCTGGGGTGGGCTGTACGCCGTCCCGCCGCGGCGGGTCGCCCTCCCTGGGTACCCCTTCGCCCGGGAGACCTACCGCCTGGGCGGCCCGGTCTCCGCCCGCCCGGCCCCTCCGGTCGCTCCGGCCCCTGCGGCTCCGGTTGAACCGGTCGCTCCCGTCGCTCCCGTCGCTACGGTCACGGCGACAGCGACCGCGGAGCCCCCGGCGGTGCCGGCGGCGCCGGCCACCACCCGGCCGACCGGATCGAGCATGGCGGGCCTGCGCCGCCGGCTGCTCACCGGACCGGCCGCCCCCACGACGGTGACCTCCGGCGCCGGCCCGGCCGGCGTCAACGGCAGGCGCGAGCAACGGTGATGGCCGCCGACCGGGCCATCGACACGGAACGAGGAGAGGACACCGTGCTACCGACAGCTGACGAGGGCGGGATGCGCCCCGGGATCCCCGGGCTTCCCTGCGTGCACAGCATGTTCGAGGAGCGGGTCCGGGAGAACCCGGACGCGATCGCCCTGACCTTCGAGGGGCGGCACCTCACGTACGACGAGCTGAACCGGCGTGCCAACCGCGTGGCCCACCTGCTGCGCGACCGCGGCGCCCGGCCGGAGGTGCTGATCGGCATCGCGCTGGAGCGCTCGGTGGAGCTCGTCGTGGCGATCCTCGGCGTCCTCAAGAGCGGCGCCGCCTACCTGCCGCTCGACCCCCGGTACCCGGCGCAGCGGCTCGGCCTGATGCTGTCCGACTCGCGGGTGCCGCTGCTGCTCACCGCGGCCGCCGGCCGGGACACGTTCCCGGCCGAGGAGGGCCGCGGCGTGCTCGTCCTGGAGGACCTGGCCGGCGAGCTGGCGGCGGCGAGCGACGAGAACCCGCCCACCACGGCGACCAGCGCCAACCTGGCCTACGT
>NZ_BNBF01000005.1:290526-313161 GCF_014654935.1 Streptomyces capoamus | reverse complement strand
CCTCTACACCTCGGGGTCCACCGGCAAGCCGAAGGGGGTGCTGATCGACCACTTCAACGTGACGCGGCTGTTCACCCGCACCGAGCACTGGTTCGGCTTCGCCGCGACCGACGTGTGGCCGCTGTTCCACTCCGCCGCCTTCGACCTGTCGGTGTGGGAGATGTGGGGCGCCCTCGCGTACGGCGGCCGGCTGGTCGTCGTACCGCACATGGTGGCGCGCTCCTACGAGGCCTTCCACGCCCTGGTCGCCGGCGAGCGGGTCACGATGCTGACCCAGACGCCCACCGCGTTCAAGCAGTTCGCGCAGGCCCAGGAACTCAGCGGTGCCGAACTAGCCCTCCGCTTCGTGGTGTTCGCCGGCGAGGCGCTCAACATCCCGAGCCTGGCGCCGTGGTTCGACCGGCACGGTGACCGCAGCCCGCGGCTGGTCAACATGTACGGCATCACCGAGACCACGGTGCACGTCACCTACCGCGAGATCGACCGCGCCGACACGGAGAACACCGCCAGCGTCATCGGCACGCCGATCCCCGACCTGCGGGTGCACATCCTCGACGAGCAGATGCGTCCCGTTCCCGAGGGCACGGTCGGCGAGATCTACGTCGGCGGTCCCGGCGTCGGCCGCGGCTACCTCCGCCGGCCGGAGCTCAACCGCAGGCGGTTCCTCCCGGATCCGTACTCCACCGAGCCCGGCGCGACGCTCTACCGCAGCGGCGACCTCGCCGTCCCGCTGCCCGGCGGCGACATCCAGTACGTGGGCCGCAGCGACCACCAGGTGAAGGTCCGCGGCCACCGCGTGGAGCTCGGCGAGATCGAGAGCGCGCTGCTCGCCCACCCGGGGGTCAAGGACGCGGTCGCCGCCGTCCAGGACCAGGACACCGACTTCCCCAAGGTGGTCGCCTACGTCATCCCCGTGGGGGAGGCCCCGTCCCTGAAGGACCTGCGCCGCTTCCTCCAGGACCGGGTGCCGGACTTCATGCTGCCCAACGCGGTCGTCCCCATCGCCGAACTGCCGCTGACCGCCAGCGGCAAGCTGGAGCGCAAAGCCCTGCCCTGGCCGGCGGGGTAGCCCCGGCCGGCCCGGACTCCGCCCCGCCGACCGTCCGTTCGGCGGGGCGGAGCCCTTCGCGTCCTGAGCGCGCACCCGAACGAACTCGCCTGCCGGCCCAGGACCGGCGGCGAATGTGGCGCGCGGACGGGTACTCGCCCGCCGGGACGCGCCCTAGACTGCGACCGCTCCAAATCTGACGATCTTTTGGAGGGTGCGCACGATGAACCGAGCTCTCATCACCGCTTGCGCGGCAGCTGCGTTGGCCGTGTCCGGGGGAAGCACCACCGCCTCCGCTTCCGACACCCCGCCACGCACCACGCACGGTCCTTGCCAGTACACCCAGACCCCGGACGAGCCGGCGGCGCGACCGGTTCCCCTGCCGCCCGACCCGCGGCACACCCCCGCTCACGGCACGGTCGACACCGCTGTCCGGACCAGCCAGGGACCGCTCCCGCTGCGACTGGACCGGGCGGAAGCGCCGTGCACGGTCCAGAGCTTCGTGCACCTGGCGCGGCACCGGTTCTACGACCGCACGGTGTGCCATCGGCTGACGGCGTACCCGACGCTGAAGGTCCTGCAGTGCGGCGACCCGACCGGCACCGGCGAGGGCGGCCCCGGGTACGCGTACAAGGACGAGCTGCCGGTGGACCTGCCGCCGGCACCGACCGATCCGACCGGGACCCGCCGCCTCTACGGACGGGGCCTGCTGGCGATGGCCAACGCCGGACCGGACACGAACGGTTCGCAGTTCTTCGTCGTCTACGGCGACTCCGCGCTGCGACCGAACTACACGGTGTTCGGCACGGTCGGTGCCGCCGGCCTGAAGACGCTCGACAAGATCGCTGCCGCGGGCATCGAGCCGACCCCGCGAGACCCGGCCCCTGTCGACGGCACGCCCGCCCTGCGCACCGAACTGCTCAGCGTCCGCCCGTCCTGCCGGTCCTGACCGACCCGCGGTGCGCAGGGCGGGCGTGCCGGCGGGATGACGGTGGCCGGTCGTCACAACCGGAGAAACCGTCGCCCCCAAGCGAAACGCGAGGGTTCCCGCTTCCCGGAAGCATGCGCGGCTGTCACGGGGTACTTGGGAACCCTGTCGTCCTCCCCGGCCGCGGGATCCCTCCCGCGGTCAGGGGGACCGGCTCCTCGCGGTGCGGGACCGCCCGGACCCGGCGGCGTACTTCGAGGACCTTCCCGGACGGCTGCGCGGCTGAGCGGGACCGGAGGAGTGCCATGGATCCGGATGACCAGATCATGCAGGGGCCCGGTGAGCGGAGAGTCGCCGAGGCGGCGGAACGGATCGTGGCCGAGGGCCGGCCACGGCTGCACCGCACCTGGACGTCCCTGGTGGCCACCTCGCTGCTGGGCGGTATCGACGTCGGCGTGGGCGTCATGACGCTGCTGTTCGTGCGACACGAGACCGGCAGTGAGCTGCTGGCCGGGCTGGCCTTCTCCGTGGGGCTCATCGCCCTGCTGCTCGGGCACAGCGAACTGTTCACCGAGGGCTTCCTGGTGCCCGTGGCCACCGTCATCGCGGGCGCGGCCACCTGGCTGGACCTGGTCCGGATGTGGGGCACGGTCCTGGTGATGAACCTGCTCGGCGGATGGGTGTTCATGTGGCTGGTCATGCAGGCGTACCCGGACCTGCACCGCACCGCGGCCGCCTCGGGCGCGAAGTTCGTGGACGGCGGGTACACCCTGGGCACCTTCTGCCTCGCCGTGCTGGGCGGTGGCGTCATCACGCTCATGACCCGGATGCACCATGGCAGCGAGTCCATGACCGGGAAGATCATCGCATCGGTCACCACCGCGTTCGTCCTGGCCGGGCTCGGGCTGTGGCACTCGGTGCTGGACTCCCTCATCGCGTTCGCCGGCCTGCACACCGGCGAGACCTCCTACGGTTACCTCGACTGGCTGCGATGGCTGGCCTGGGCCGTTCTCGGCAACATCGTCGGCGGCCTGCTGCTGACCACAGCGCTGCGCCTCATTCGCAGCGCCCCGGTGCTGAACGACAGCGACGCGGAGTCGGGCGCTGAACAGCATGCCGGCGCCACCCGGACGGACTGACCGCTTCAGGACGGCGCATGGCGGCCCTGCGTGTGGCGCGCCTAGTCCGAGTCGGCCGGGCGGGGACCGGTACCGGTGCGTCGAGCGGGCCGGTACCCGGTGTCGGGGCTGGGTACCCCGCTGGTTCCGGTCCGCACACGGACCGCCCGCCCGGCGGGTCACGGTGGAGGGACGCACCTGCAACGGCACACCGGACCGACGATGGCGCTGTGGGCGCTCACGGAAGTGCGGGCCGGAGGTCGGCCGGGGGTATGTCGGGCAGCAGACGAGAGAGGTCGAAGAGGGCGGGATTCACATCGGCCGCCATGAGCAGCAGGAACAGCGGCTGTGTGCGCAGTCCGGTCACGGTCGCCCGGGGCTCCGGGCCGCAGCCGGTGGTGGGGGTGAAGAGGAGGTGGAGGCCGGCGACGTCCATGAAGGGCGTGTGGGTCAGGTCCCACTGCAGGTCGGTCACCTGCGCCGGCAGCGCGTCGACGGCGGCCCGCAGCGGGGGCAGGCTGTCGAAGTCGATCTCTCCGCAGGGGGAGATGCGTGCGGAGGTGCCGTCGACCGTGGTGGTGATGTTCATGCGGGCGTGCCCCCTTCCGGGGGTTGGTGAGCCCAAAGACGAAGCACCCCCCTGAGGGGGTGCACGACGATGGCGGGGGGTCGGGTGCCCGGGATGGGGGCAACGCCCGAACTCCCCAAAGACCGGCACCGGGAGATGCCAGCCGGTCTCGTTGGCTTCCCCCCACCGTCACACGGATACGCCTGCGGCCACGACCACCTGGACGATAATTCCGTGTGAAGCCCGCCACCGCCCATGCCGACAGCATCCGCCGCGTGCTCGAGCTGCTCGTTCACGTGCCCGCTGCGCCGATTCGGGACTCCGCATCAGCCGCTGGTGTCGGCGTCGCCGTCGTTCGGCGGGTCTTTCCGTCTCCTGCCGTCCGGAGGAGAGCCGTCCCCATGCTCCTCCAGTAGCTCGAGGAGCGCCGCATCGGCTCTCCTGCGGTCGTCCTTCGTCAGCTCGAGCGGTGCGTTGTCGTAGACGGTGTAGCGGTCCGGGTCGATGATGTTGGCGGCCCTCAGGGTGAAGGTCAGCAGGGGGTGCCAGCCCTTGCGGTGGCCGACCCGCACCTGTATCCGGGCCTTGTAGTCACGGGCCTCCGGGACGAATCCGGAGAACGGCGCCTCGAACTCGATGAACAGCTGTTGCGCTTCTCTGCCGGGCACGACGAACCCGGCCGGCAGTTTCGTCTCCTCGTCCGGCCCCGGCTGGAGCCGGCACGGTGAGGACACCCACAGCAGGGGCAGATGGGAGGCGGACTCATCGGGGAAGGTCAGGATGAGGTCCTGCACGACGATCGGCTTGGGACCGGTGTTGTGCAGGATGAGCGGAAGCCGTAGACGTGCCGTGGAACCGTGGACGATCGCCGCGATGAGGCTCCCACGCCTTCAGGCGCCCCTGTCGGGCGTGGAGCCACCAGAACGACGCGACGGTGAAGAACAGTGCGCATGCTGATACGACACTGGCGCCGGTAAGCGATGAGGACGCGGCCTGATCCGCCGCAGCCGTCAGCGGAACCACGATCTCAGTCTGCCAGCCCGGTCGCGGGCCCGCTCACAGGACGAGCCGCCGCCGGTCTCCCCAGGAACGGATCACAAGCCGGCGAGGACTACGAGATACCAGGCGACCAGGGCCGCGCACGCCACCGCGGGGACGAGCTCGCGCACCCCGTCGCCCTTGCGTACGTGCGTGGTCACGGCACCGGCGAGCAGCACCAGCAGCCCGCACCCCGCCAGGCCACCGCACAGGGGAACGACCAGGCCGAGGGCCACACCGAGGGCACCCGCCAGTTCCAGGCCGCCGATGACCCGGTAGGCCGCGGTGGTGAAGCCGGCGTGGGCGGCCAGCTCGGGCATCGGCCCCAGGGCCAGGATCTTGGCCACGCCCAGCAGGGCGAAGACCGACGCGATGAGACAGGTCAGGGAGAGGGAGAGGATCACGAGAGGCCCTGGGGGGTGTGCGGGTGGTGGAGCCGGCGGCGTTCGGCGCCCAGGCCGGCGAAGTAGGCGATCAGGTCGGGGTGGTCGACCGCGGAGGGGTTGAGGACCTGTTCGGCGGGCGCGCCCTGGAGGAGGCGTTTGACCGGGACCTCGAGTTTCTTGCCGGTTCTGGTGTGCGGGATGGCCGGTACGGCGACGATCTCGTCGGGGACGTGGCGGGGTGAGGCGCCGGTGCGGAGTGCGGCGCGGATCTTCTCGCGCAGGGCGTCGTCCAGCGTGACACCGGGCGCGGGGACGACGAAGAGCGGCATCCAGTAGCCGCCGTCGGGTTCCTCCGCGCCGATGACCAGGGCCTCGGTGATCTCGGGGAGGCGTTCGACGATGTCGTGGATGTCGGAGCTGCCCAGGCGCACGCCGTTGCGGTTCAAGGTGGCGTCGGAGCGGCCGTGCACGATCACCGAGCCGTGACCCGTGACCGTGATCCAGTCGCCGTGGCGCCACACGCCCGGGTAGGCAGTGAAGTAGGCGTCGCGGTAGCGGCTGCCGTCGGGGTCGTTCCAGAAGTACAGCGGCATCGACGGCATCGGGCGGGTGACGACCAGTTCCCCGACCTGGTCCTGGACCGGACGCCCCGCACCGTCGTACGCCGCGAGCGCCACGCCCAGGTGGGGGGCGGACAGCTCGCCCGCCCAGACGGGGGTGGTGGGGGCGCTGCCGGCGAAGGCGGAGACGATGTCCGTGCCGCCGCTGGTGGAGGCCAGCCGGATGCCCGCGCCGACGTGGTCGCGGACCCAGGGGTAGGCGGAGGCGGGCAGGGCCGAGCCGGTGCAGCCGATGACGCGGAGCGCTGAGAGGTCGTGCACGGCGGGGTCGACGCCGAGCTTGGCCATGGCCAGCAGGTACGGCGGACTGGTGCCGAAGACGGTGACCTTGTGGCGGGCCGCCAGCTCCCACAGGATGTCCGGGCGTGCGACCGGCGCGGGACTGCCGTCGTAGGTGCAGGTCGCGGCCCCGGTCAGCAGGGTGGACACGACCAGGTTCCACATCATCCAGTGGGTGGTGGTGTACCACAGCAGGCGGTCCCCGACGCCCAGGTCGCAGTGCAGGCCGAGGATCTTGAGGTGTTCCAGCAGAACGCCGCCGTGCCCGTGGACGATGCCCTTGGGCAGGCCGGTGGTGCCGGAGGAGAACACGATCCACAGCGGGTGGTCGAAGGGCACCGGGGTGATGGTGAGGTACTCGGCGCGGGTGGCCGCGTCCTCCCAGAGGACCGTCGGTCCCGCGGTGCGGGTCTCGGGCCGGGCAAGGCCCACGTGGTCCACGAGGACCGTGGCTTTCAGCGTGGGCAGGGCGCCGGCCAGGTCGAGTGAGGCGGCGCGGCGGTCGTGCGTGGTGCCGTTGAAGAGGTAGCCGTCCGCGGCGATGAGCACCGTGGGTTCGAGCTGGGCGAAGCGGTCGGCGGCGGCCTGGGGGGGCGTAGTCCTGGCCGCACACCGACCAGACCGCGCCCAGGCAGGCGGTGGCGAGGAAGGCGATGAGGGCGTGGGGGGTGTTGGGGAGGTAGCCGACCACCCGGTCGCCCGGTCGCACACCGAGGTCGCGCAGGGTGGCCGCGACGGAGGCGACCTGGGCGCGCAGCTCCCTGCCCGTGATCTCGCGGCCCGCTCCGGTCTCGTCCAGCGCGGTGATCGCGGGCGCGTCCGGGTGCAGGTTGCGCAGCGCGTGGTGCGCGTAGTTGAGGGTGGCGCCGGGGAACCAGCGGGTGCCGGGCATGGTCTCCACGGCCAGCACACTCTCGTACGGAGTGGTCGCGTCGACCTCGAAGTACTCCCACACGGCCGCCCAGAAACCTTCCAGGTCGGTGACTGACCAGCGGTGCAGGGCCGGGTAGGCGGTGGGGTCCTGGAGCCCTTCGGCGCCCCGGTGCCGCGCCGCCCAGCGGGCGAAGTCCGCGATGCGGCTGCCGGCGGCCGCCGTCGGGTCCGGAGGGAGGAACGGCTCCGCATAGGGGGTGGGGTGCGGGGTGGTCATGGTGTGGTGCTCCTCGGCAAGGGATCGGGCCGGGCTTCGGCGGGGCGGCGGGCCGTGTGCAGCAGGGGAGCCCAGGCGGCGGTGTCGGTGAAGTCGCCGGTGCCGGTGGGGACGGTGTCCAGTACGACGCGGTCGGGGCGCAGCAGCACGGCGTCGGCTCGGCCGCGAGCCAGCCAGGCGGCCAGCGTGCCGTCGTCGCCCAGGTCGGCGACGTGGACCGTGGGTGCGCCCAGTGCTGCGGCCACGCCCGTCATCCGCGCCGTAGGCGGTACGGCCGTCAGAACGGCGAAGCGCTTTCCGAGGACGTCGTCGAGGCGCACGTGCCTGCCGTCCCGCAGGACCCAGGGCTGGGGACAGAACGTGCCGGCCAGCCGGTGCCCGGTCAGCCGTCGGTGACGCCGCACCAGCGGACCGGCGGTCAGCGCGGGGCTGAGGTCGCGGCTCACCGCCGCGGTCACGCCGGGCAGGCGACACGCCGCGCCCACGACGGCCCGGCGCAATGCCGCACCGCGGTCCTGCCCGCCGGTCATGGCCCAGCCGACGGCGACCGCGACACGGATGAGGTGCCGGGCGTGCGGCTTGCGCTCCTGCTCGTAGGTGTCCAGCAGGCCGTCGCCCGCGCCCTCTCGGAGGACGCGGGCCAGTTTCCAGGTGAGGTTGCTGGCGTCGCGCAGCCCGGCGCACAGCCCCTGCCCGACGAAGGGCGGGGTGAGATGGGCGGCGTCGCCCAGCAGGAACACGCGTCCCCGGCGCCACCGGTCGGCCAGCCGGGCCCGGAAGGTGTACTGCGCCTGCCGGATCACCTCGAAGTCGTCGTCCTGAGGCCCGTCGGACGGCAGATCCACCCAGGGGGCGACCAGCTCCCGCAGGCGTGCCCGCCCCTGCGGGCCGTCCAGGCGCTCGTCCTCGGACAGCCGGAACTCCCAGCGGTAGCGGTCCTCGCCGACCCGCATGTAGGTGGCCGGACGGGTGGGGCAGCAGATCTGCTCGGCGCCGTCCCAGCTGTGCACCCGGCGGCCGGTGCGTACGTCGATGACCCGCCAGCTCTCCTCGAAGCGGAGGTCCTCCCAGACGGCGCCGATGGCTTCCCGGGTGATGCTGCCGGCGCCGTCGCAGCCGAGGACGGCGTCGGCCCACAGGTGCTCCTCCTCTTCGCTGCCGTCGCGGCGGAAGGTCACCCGCACCGGAGCGGCCCCGTCGGCGGGCTGCGTGACGGACACGGCCTCCACGCCGCTCCACAGCTCGCACTCGGGACGGCGCTCCAGGGCGTCGCGCAGCAGGCGTTCCAGTTCGGGCTGGTCGAACATGTTGGTCTGCGCGAAGCCGTGGTGGCCGTGCGGGGAGCGCGGGAACTCGGTGATCACGCGGCGCCGGGGATCCAGCAGTCGCAGGCCCGGTGCCGGGCGGGCGACGGCGGCGAACTCCTCGTGGACGCCGACGGTCTGCAGGATCCGGCAGATCTCGTCGTCCGCGACGACGGCGCGCGGCAGGGGGTAGATGTCCCCGTGGCGTTCGAGGAGCAGGCTGGGCACCCCGTGCCGGGCGAGCAGGAGGGCGGCCGTGACCCCGACCGGTCCCGCGCCGATGATCACCACCGGTCTGCGGGCTGCTGCGGCGCTCACCTGGCGTCCGCAACGGCGGTCCGCTGCTCACCGAGGTCGATCCGCCCGTCCGGGGTGGCGATCGTGGCGGTGACGAGGTCGCCGTCGCGCAGGTAGAGGGGGTTCTTCGCCTGCCCCTTGAAGAACGCCTTCCACCTGACCGCGGGCGGCAGCAGCGCACTGATCTTCGCGACCGGCTTGGGCGGGGCCTTGAGCGCTGTGCCGCCGGGGGTGCCGGTCAGCAGCAGATCGCCCGGGCCGAGGGTCTGGAAGCGGGCGAGCAGGGTGAGCGCCTGCGCGGGCCGTACGATCATGTCGGCGAGCGTGCGGTCCTGGCGCGGCACGCCGTTGACGTTCAGCCGCAGCCGCAGGTTCAGCAGATGGGCGAAGTCCTCGGCATCCAGCAGGGTCAGGTACGGCCCCGTCGGCGTGAAGGTCGGGTAGGACTTGCTCTCGTAGAACTGGGTCTTGGTCAGCTGGACGTCGCGGGCACTGACGTCGTTGGTCAGGACGAGCCCGGCGACGTAGCGCGGCAGGTCCTGCTCCTCGACGACGGTGCCGACGGGAAGGCTCGCCCCCATGACGAGGCCGAGTTCCACCTCGTAGTCGAGGAACTTCACGTGCGCCGGGCGGACGATCGTGTCATGGGGGCCGCTGACCGAGCCGGACGCCTTGCGGAAGAAGGTGGGCGGGATGTCGCCGGTGAAGCCCGAATCCTTGGCGTGGCTGCGGTAGTTGACCATCTGGGCCACCACCCGGCAGGGCGTGGTGACCGGAGGCAGTGCCACCAGGTCTGCCACGGGAGTGCCGCTCTCACCGGAGGCGGCGGCCTCCCGCACGGCGGCCCGGTCGGCGAGCAGTTCGGCGGTGGTGACCGCCTTGGTCTCGACGCGGACGGCGCGTTCGGTGGGGGTCCCCCCTGCTCGAGCGGAGTCGAGAGCTTGGGGGAGGACGGCCCACCAGCCGTCGGGGGTGCGCAGAACGTTGGTGCTCATGAGCTCATCGCTTTCATCAGGCCCAGCAGGCGTGCGGGGTCGAGTTCGTTGTCGCCGCGCAGGGCACGCATGACGTCGCGCAGCTTGGCGGGGGACGGGTCGGCGCCCAGGAAGTCGCGGGTGACGGGCGGGCCCCACTGGGCCAGGCCGCTCGCCGACATCGGTGCCCATCCGGGTTCGAGGTCGCAGGAGAACAGGTCGCCGTCGGCGAAGTGCTCCAGCATGAAGCGGTCGGGGTCGCGCCAGTAGTCGAAGAGCTGGCTGCCCTGGATGTGCCGGCCGATGCCCCAGCTGCGCCGGTAGCCGCGCTCGGCCAGGTACTCCCCGCCGGCGGCGATCGCGTCGAGGTCGGTGACCTGGTAGGCGGAGTGGACGTAACCGGTGCCTGGCCCCAGGTGCAGGGCGAGCGTGTGGTGGTCCACGGGCGTGCTGCCCTGGTCGCAGCGGATGAATGCCATGGTCGGGCCGCGTTCGCGCTGCCCGTCGAGGAACAGGAAGTCGGACACGATCATCCCCAGGGTGTCCAGGTACCAGTCCAGGGCTCGCGTGAACACCCGCGTTTCGAGGACCACGTGCCCGAGCCGCTGTATACGTGACGGCTCGCGGGGCGGGCGCTGTGCGGTGTTCGTCCGGCGGTGCTCGGTGCCGGTGTTGAGGATCAGCGGCTGCTGCTCCGGCAGGGCGGGCAGGTGCTCGGCGCAGTGCACGACCCGGACCGGGAAGCCCGAGGGATCGAGAAGGACGACCGCCCGGCCCCCGCCGGGTACGTCGATGTCGCGGACGTCGCTGCCGGTCGCGTGGGCCAGCCGGTCGAGATCGGCCCGTTCGGCCGCGTGGAACGCCGGGCCGATGAAGCGGGACGCCTGCCCGCGGCGGATGACCATGCACGGGGAGCCCGCGAAGGTGCCGCGCAGCCACAGCTGCCGTTCGGTGCGGGCGGCGATCTGGAAGCCGAAGTCCCGGGCGAACACCTCGGCCCGGTCCAGGTCCGGCTTCTCGAACTCCAGCCAGGCCAGGTCCGCCACCTTGACGGCGGGGTTCCGGGACCGGCCGGGGTGCTCACCGCGCAGGGCGCCCGGCTCACTGTGGAGATCTTGATGGGGCGTCCGGAGACCGGCCCCGCCGACGGGGGTGTGGGACATGGTGCCCTCCAAGCAACACTGCCTAATGAGGAAATCATCAACTTTGCCGATGTCATCGTCAAGGGAGCAGTCCCAAAGAACTGGGGGAATCATCAGTCATGCGGGTGTCATCGGCCTGGTTGTTACACTCGGTCGTATGCCGACGTCAGCCCCGCCCCGCAACCGCTTCGAACGGCGCCGCGCCGAGACCCGTCAGGCACTCGTCCGTGCGGCCCGGCAGATCCTCGCGGAGACCGGGGACACCAGCGCCAGCATCCAGGCGATCGCCGAGCGCGCGGACGTCGGTTTCGGCTCCTTCTACAACCACTTCGCGTCCAAGACGGAGCTGTTCGACGCCGCGGTGACGGACGCTCTGGAAGAGTTCGGCCAGGTCATCGACGAGCGGGTGGAAGGCATCGACGACCCGGCCGAGCTGGTCGCCGCGGGATTCCGGCTCACCGCGCGGATGGCCGACTCCCACCCCGAACTCATGCGCATCCTGCGCGACCGCGGCCTGGCCCACATCCACTCCGAGCGTGGCCTGTCCCCCCGGGCGCTTCGTGATCTGGAACACGGCATCGCCTCCGGCCGCTTCATTCGCACCGACCCGACCACGGCCCTGTCCGCTCTGGGCGGCACCCTGTTGTCCCTGGTGGCGCTACGGCTGGCCCGCCCCGACCTCGACGGCGACGAGACCGCCTCCGACCTGGCCGAGATGGTCCTGCGCATGCTCGGCCTCTCCCAGGACGAGGCGCACGAGGTCACCCGGCGCCCGCTGCCCGAACTCGCCCGCTGACCTCCCGCACCTGATGCGCGGCCCCCAGTGGTGCCACGCCGGCGGCGACGAGGAACGCGGTTGCCGCGGCCTCACCGGTGGCGTCCGCCCACGGGCACGCGGCGTTCTCCTCGGCGAGGGCCAGCATGAGTGCCTCCAGCGCTCGGGCCAGGACGGGTGCGGGAAGGTGGTCCGCGAAGACACCGTCGCGCTGACCTCGCCGTAGGGTCGCGACAACCTCTGCGCGGGCCGGTGCCAGGGTGGTGCGGATCTCGTCCGCTCCCAGGTGGCGCCGTCCCAAGGCGATGAGCGTGCGGTAGTGGTCGCCCACCGTCCATGCCGCCAGCACCATCCGTGCCATCGCCTCGACCGGGCCGGCATCGGCGGTGCGCGCTCCGGCGAACGCCTGCCGAAGTTCACGGCCCGCTTCGTGTGTCAGGTCGGCGATCAGCGCCTGCCGGCTGGGGAAATGTCCGTAAAGGGTGCGCCGGGCGACGCCGGCCGCCCGAGAGATGCTGTCGAGGCTCGCGTCCGGGTCCTCCCGCAGTTTCCGTCGGGCGGCCGCGAGGATGCGTCGGCGGTTGGAGTGGGCATCCTTGCGCGGCAGAGTACGGCCCGGGGTCTCGGTCGTCTGCATGGTTCTTTCTCTCCACGGTTGCCGGAAAGCCGTGGGCGGGCTGCCGGAAAGCCGTGAGCGCCGGCGCTCCCTCGCGCACCGGCGCCCACTCACCCCTGCCCAGGGTGGCTTGTCGCCCTGCTGACGGGCGTCAGGGGACGAGGATGAGGCGGATCGGGTCGCCGATCTTGTTCTCCAGTCGGTGGACGGCGTCGGCGGCCTCGATGAGCGGGATGTGGTCGGTGATGGACGGGGCCAGGTCGAGGCGTCCGGCCGCGGTCAGCCGCACCAACTCGGAGACGGACTCGGGGAAGCCGCCGTAGTGGCCGCGCACCTGCTTCTGCAGGTAGTTGAAGGTCAGTCCCTCGGTGATGGTCAGTGGCCGGGGCGTGATACCCACCAGGATCAGGGAGCCGCCCAGGCCGAGCACGGAGGCGGCCTGGTCCCGGACGGCGGGTACGCCGGCGCAGTCGAAGGCGAAGTCCAGGCCGCGTCCGCCGGTGGCCGCGCGGACCTGGTCGGCGAAGCCGGGGGCTGCCGGGTCGAGCGCGAGGTCCGCGCCGAAGGCCAGGGCACGTTCGCGGGCGCTGGGCAGCGGGTCGACCGCGATGATCGGCGCGGCGCCGACCAGGCGGGCGACACGTACGTTGTGCGCGCCGACTCCGCCGACTCCCCAGACGCCGACGGACTGGGCGGCACGGACGCCCGCGGTGGCGACGACGGCGGCGTAGGGGGTGGAGACCGCGTCGGGGATGATCGCGGCCTGGTCGAAGGGGAGGCTGTCGGGGATGGGGACGACGGTCTCCTCGGGGGTGACCATGTACTCGGCCCAGCCGCCGTCGTAGTCGATGCCCGCGGTGCGGACCTGGGTGCAGGGGCGATGGCGCACACAGCCCTCGCACGTGCCGCAGGTCTTGCCCGCCTCCAGAGTGACGCGGGTGCCGACGGTCAGGCCCCGCCTGAGGCCCGGGCCGAGAGCGTGGACGACACCGGAGACCTCGTGGCCGACGGTGATGGTGTCGGAGGTGGCGAACAGCGGGGCGAGGGAGCCGTCGAGCAGGTGGACGTCGGAGAGGCAGACGCCGGCGGCCTTGACCTCGATGAGGACCTCGCCCGGACCCGGCACGGGGATCGGGACCTCTTCCACGGCGAACTTCTTGCTGTCCAGGTGGAAGCGTCCGGCGAGCATGGTGTCCATGGTGATCTGCTTTCTGTGAGCGGCACGGCCCGGTGGTTCGGGCCATGGGTGCCATGGGGTGTCCGAAGGGCCGGTGGGGCCGGGAGGCGTGCGGGGGAGGCAGGACGTCCGCACGCCTCCCGGCGGCTGGGGGGCAGCGCGCCTCGACGGCGTGCGACGGTCAGGCGAAGACGTCCTGCTGGTAGCGCTCGTCCGCCTCCAGCTGGGCGAGCCACTGCTGGGCGGTCTCGTCGTCGCCGCCGGTCTTCTCGCGGTGGATGGCGGCGAGTGCCTCGCGGACGGCGGGGGCCATGCGGCGGCCGTCACCGCAGACGTAGACGTACGCGCCGTCCTCGATGGCCTGCCACACCGTGTCGGCGGCATGGGCGATGGCGTTCTGCACGAACCGGGCCGGGTGGCCGGTCACCGCGGAGAAGGCGGTGTGCACCTGGGCGATGCCGGCCTGCTCCCAGTCCTGCATCTCCTGGCGGTAGAAGTAGTCGTGCTCCGGGTGGCGGCAGCCGACGAACACCAGCGACAGGCCCACCCGGGTGCCGTTCGCGTGCTGTGTCGCCCGCTCCTCCAGGAAGCCGCGCAGCGGCGCGATGCCGGTGCCGGGGCCGATGAGGATCAGCGGCGTGGTGGGGTCGGCGGGCGGGGCGAACGTCGGGGAGGGCACGCGGACGTAGCCGTACACGACGTCTCCGGGCTCGAGGGCCGCGACGTAGGAGGAGCAGGTGCCGCGGTACCGGCCGTCGCCGGACAGGGCAGGGCCCTCCAACAGGCCGACGGTCAGGCGCACATGGCGCGGATCGGCCGACGGTGCGGAGGAGATGGAGTAGAAGCGCGGCCGGATCGGACCCATCATCTCCAGGAACACCGCCAGCGGCAGCTCGACCGCCGCGAAGCGCTCCAGCAGACCCAGCACCGAGACGCGCTTGCCGAGGATCTCCTTGCCGTAGCGCTCCTCGGCCTCCTGGGTGTCGGCCGTGTACGCCTGCAGCTGCGGCCGGGTCCAGGGGCACTCGGTGTGCTCGGCGAGCGTCTGGATCTGGGAGCGGGTGGCCACGTCCTGCAGCTCCAGGAACTCGGTGAGCAGGATGCCGGCGGTGACCGGAACGCCGACCGGCAGGTGGGTGCGGCCACCGGCCGGCTGGTCGAGCCGGAGCACCTGGTCGTACTCGACGCCGAGCCGCCTCAGGGCGCGCTCCACCAGGGCGAGTTCGTTCTTGGCGAAGACGGCCAGGTGGTTGCCGGTGTCGTAGGTGACGCCCTCGGGCAGCTCGAAGGTGAGGGACTTCGCGGACGGGCGCGGCGGCTCGATGCCGAAGTCCCACAGGCCGGTCGCGTCGGCCACGAGCTCCTCGTTGGCCACCACCGTGAGCGGGTACGCCTGCTCGGAGACGATGGCGGGGCGCACGTCGGACTCGGTGAGCAGCTGGACCTGGTAGCGGGGGCCGCTCGCCTGGGAGGTGTCGGCGGCGTACTCCTCGGCCAGGGTGGCCCACAGGGTGTCCATCCACCGCGTGGCCATGCCGTCGAAGTCACCGGCGGCGTCCGCGATGCCGCGCTCGACGACCGGAGTGGCGCCGGCGGCCAGCAGGCCCTCCTCGATCCGCTTGGGGAACGCCTGGTAGGTGGCCACCCATTGGGTGTTGCCGGCGCCCAGCAGCGCGAACCGCACGTTCGCCAGTGAACCCTCGGGCAGTCCGGCGGCGAGCAGGTCGTCGAAGCGCTGGGCGTTGTCGGGCGCCTTGCCGTTGTAGCTCGCGGCCACGACCACGAGCAGCCCCTCGGCGGGCAGGTTGTCGCCCAGCTCGTCCAGGCTGATGAGGGTCGTGCCGAACCCGGAACGCTCACCCCGGTCGGCGATGGTACGCGCCAGGTCCTCGCACGAGCCGAGGGTGGAGCCGTAGGCGACGGTGAGGTTCACGCCGACGCCGCTCACCGCGGCCTGCTGCCGCTCGGCGCCGCCCTGCGGCTCGACGGCACCGAACACGGCACGCTCGTGCTCCTGACGCGTGCGCACGACGAGCTCGAAGTCGCCGGGCTTGCGCGTCAGCGCTTCTCGCACGTCCATCTTGTAGTCGGTGGTGTCGGAGAACTTGAACTTCTGCAGCACCAGCGCCAGCGCCAGGCGGGCCTCGGTGAGCGCGAACTGGCGGCCGATGCACGCGCGCCGGCCGTTGCCGAACGGCTTGTAGGCGTGTTGGTGGTGCTGGGCCCGGTTCTCGGGCAGCCACCGGTCGATGTCGAACTCGCGCGGCCTCTCCCAGGCCTTGGGGTGGGTGTGCAGCGGCCCCATCAGCAGGTTCGTTTTCGTGCCCTGCTTCAGCTCGTAACGGCCGCCGATGACGGTGTCCTCGAGCGGTGCCTTCATGATCTGCGGGATGGGAGCCCACAGGCGCAGGGTTTCCTCCAGGATCCGCGGGATCACGTCCATCTTCATGATCGTGTCGTAGTCCGGGACCGTGTCGCCCGGCATGAGGCGGTCGACCTCGGCGTACGCCTGGGCCAGCACGTGCGGGTTGCGCATCAGCGAGTACGTGGCGAACGACAGCAGACCGCTGGTGGTCTCGTGACCGGCGATCAGGAACGTCACCACCTGGTCGCGGACGTTGTCGTCGGTCAGCGGCCTGCCCGTCTCCGGGTCGGTGGCCCGGAGCATCAGGCCCAGCAGGTCGTCCTCACCGCTGCTCCTGCCCTGACGACGCTCCTTGATCACGCTTTCGACCAGATCCCGCATCAGCTGGATGTTCTCGCGATAGCGCCTGTCGTCGTCCGTACGAAGCGCGGTCATCTCCGGCAGCTCCTGTGAGCGCCGCATCGATTCCACCAGCGCTTCCAGCAGGGCGTTGAGGAAGGGGTGCAGCTCCTCCTCGGCGAAGGAGTCGAACCGGTAGCCGAAGCCGGACAGGGCGATGGTGTCCAGGGTCAGCCTGGTGTAGTCGTCAGTGATCTTGACCCGCTGCCCCTCCTTCCTCTCCCAGGTGCCCACGAGGTTCTGGGCGATCTCCAGCATCTGTCCGTAGTAGTTCTTCATGGCGCGCTGGCTGAAGGCCGGCATGAGGATCCGGTGCGCCATGCCCCAGGCGTCACCGTCCTCCACCTCGTGGGCCGTGAACAGGCCCGCGCCCGTGTAGTCCCGGACGTGGCTCAGCGGCGCGAAGATCGGCTTCCCGAAGCGGGTCTCGTCGCTGACCTCGGTGACCAGGTCCGGGTCGTAGACGAAGACGTTGTCCTGACCGGCGATGTTCAGGCTGAAGATGCCCTCCGGGAACTGCTCGGACAACTCGCCGAAGAACGCGACCGGGTTGGTCTCCGGAAGCGGCGGCGCGGGATCGAGGACCGGGATCCCGTGCGAGGGCCGGGAGGGGCGAAGGTCATTCGCGGCGTGTGTGGTCATGGACGTGCTCCTCTGCGTGGAGTGGAGGGGGTGAGCAAGGACGCGCTGCGCTGGGCGGTGCCGCACTGCACCACGGAAACATACGCCGTATGGATTAGTACCGTACGTCGTATGGAAACCCGGTGCAACCCCGGACTGGGGGAGGAGTGCCGTGATCGGAGTCATTTTCCGTACGCCGTATGGGCGCTGATACCGTACGAGGTATGGAAAAAAAGGTGAGACGTCCCCCGCGGGGTACGAGGAAGAGAGACGTGCCTCTGACCGAGGCCGGGATCTACGCCGCCGCCCTGCGGCTCATCGACGAGGACGGGGTCGAGGCGCTCACCATGCGCAAGCTGGCGACCGTGCTCGACGCGAACCCGATGTCGCTGTACCACCACGTGCCGAACAAGGAAGCCGTGCTGCGCGGCGTGACGAGAATGGTCGGAGCCCAGTTCCGCACCGTGACGCTGGAGGACGCCCCCTGGCAGGAGCGTCTCCGCCTGCTCGCCACGGACTTCCGGACGCTGGCGCACCGGCACCCTGAGCTGATGGCGTACTCGTTCAGCCACCAGCCCGACTTCATCCAGCACGACGACCCGTTCTGGACCGCCCTCACCGCGATCGTGGCCGCCGCCGGGGCGCCGCCGTCAGAGGTCCCGGAAATCGCCGCACTGATCGTCGCCGTCGTCATCGGTGTCCTCACCGCCGAACTCAACGGCTCGCTCCACCAGTGGGCGAACCTCAAGCCCCCCGGTCCTGATGCGGACCACATGTTCGGCCCTGATCCGGACCACATGTTCCGTCTCGTGATGGACACCCTGATCACGGGCCTGGAAAGCCGGCTCACCGCAGGTCGCGACGGCCAGGACACCGGCCGTCGCTGAGCCCGTGGTCCTGAGGTGCTACGGCCTGGGGTCGGTCCGAGGCCGGCGAGCGCGGGGTGCGGCGGCCGGAGGAGGTCGTTTCCCGCGCTGTCGGTCCGGCTTTCTCGCACAACCCGAGCTGTACGAGGCCGCACCGGCCGTCCGTCGCGCGGAGACGGAGCTGTTCGCGATGTTCACCGCCGCGGACGTGCCCGTGGCCTAGGCGGGGCCGGGCGCGGCCTCGTCGGCGCCGCGCCACATGGAGGTCAGTCCTGGCGGAGGAGGTGTGCCAGTCCGGCATCCCAGTCGATGCGTCCGGACTCGGTACCGCGTGGCACCAGAGTCTGGGTGTCCTGAAGGAAGGACGCGATGTCCTGCACGGGCACCTCCAGCAAGGCGGTGCCTGCGGAAGAGCCGAGGGCGATGTAGAGCGACTCGTCACCCCGCCCTGCGGCCGACCAGATCCGGACGTCCGCGTGGCCTGCGGAACCCTCCAGACCGTCAGCGAGAAGGTCCCGCCCCAGGATCCATTCGACCGGCTCGTCGGAGTCGCCGAAGAAAGCGGCACGGACGACGTAGGGATCGGCGGGCTCGTACCGCAGGCGTACCCAGAGGGGCAATGAGGAGGCGCGCGAGACGATCAGTTGCACGGCCACCCGCCGTTCCACGACCTTCAGGAACTTCTTCATCGGCTTCCGCTTCCGGGTGTGGCCCGGCGGTGCCTTACGCCGGTCCCGCTCGGCCGGCCGCCGGGAGCGCCGCCCCCCGACCGCCGACCCTGCCCCCGCCGGCGGCAGGGACAGGGCCGGGGGGAACTGCTTGCGCTCATGGCCGACACCCGTTTCACCGCTGGTCGCGGCTCGGGTCATGGTGGTGGCTGGACCCACCGTCGTGCTCGGAGCGGTTCTCGCCGTGGCGGTAGGACCTGTCGGACGTCCGGCCGTGTCCCTGGCCCTCCCAGCGGTAGAAGTGACCGTCGCGGTAGTAGAGACCGTCGCAGTCGTGCCGGGTCGAACCGGTGCCGCGGTGGTCCTGGTGCCAGCCGAGGGTCTCGTCGCAGGAGTAGCCGCGCTCGAGCAGGTAGCCGACCCCGTGGTCCCAGCTGTGACCGGCGGCCACGGTCCTGTCGGTCGAGTGCTGGGCGTGCGTGGACGCAAGAGGTGCGGCCGAAGCGGCGCCGCCGGTGCCGAGAACGGCGGTCCCGGCGACGGCGACGGAGGAGACAGCGAGGGCGATGCGCTTCGCGAGCATCTTCATGATCTTTCCTTCCCGAAGGGGTGGCCTGCACCGACAGTGGTCTGTCAGGCGATGTGTGAGGCCCGGTGTGATCCGGGCGAGCAGTTCCATACGTCGTATGGAAGCTTTCACTCCTTGGTACCATACATCGTATGGAAATGTGAAGGGGCGAAGATGCCTCCCCGGAACCCGGGAGGTGTGCGGCGGAACCCAGCAGGACACCGCCCGTCCGTGACCGCACTCACCGCGGAACTGCCGGGTGAACCGCCGGAGCCCTTCGCCGCCACTCTCCACATCCGTGGGGGCGCCGAGGATGCCACGTGTGTACTGGAGATCGCCGGGCGCAGCCACACCATGTCCGAGTCGCCACCGATCCGACCCGGCACCACCCTTCCCGCAGCGGGCCGTCCCCCGCTGCGGTCGGCCCGCGGCCTGCTGCGCCGCACTTTGCGGAGGTGGGGTTGACGGACAAGGCACGCACGGTGGCCGAGGCCGGCGCACGGTCCGGCGGAGTCCGGCCGGGGGTGGCTGTGACCAGCGGACTCACACTGCGGCCGTCCTACCCCAGCCACGCCCCGTCCCGCATCACGACCCTGCCGCGAAGCTCCGGCACTCCGCGCCAGGCGCGCACTGTCTGCGGCGCCACGCACAGGTACAGGTAGGGGGTCTCTTCCGTACGGGGATCCCAGCCGAACTTACCCGTGAACCCCTCTGCGGCATCATCTGGTACTTCCCGCGCGGGCCAGCACTTCGCCTCCCCTTGCAGCAGCACCACGTCGGAGGCATCCGGCAGAGCCAGCCGTACGCGCGGTTCCCTCTGCACATTGCGCGCGGTCGCGGAGTTCGCGCCGGTACACATCCACACTGCCTGCCCGTCCCAGAGAAACCACAGGGGCACCTGATGCGGGCCGTGGTCGGGGTGGGACGTCGACACCCATATGTCGCGCTCCGAGCCGAGCCGCTCCAGGGTGTCCCGCCTGCGCTCCGCCGTGGTGCGGCAAATGATCTCCATAGCTTGCATGGGCGCCGACCTTAGCCAGCCGGTTCACCGTACGCATGGGGCGCAGGTCCTAAGCCCGCAGTCGGACCATCGCCTGCCCTTCAGTTGATGCGCGGCCGGCGGACAGAAGCCACCGGAGGGGTCACGGGTTTCGATCACGCCGTCGGTGTACAGCAGCAGGGTGTCTCCGGTGTCGAAGGGCACGGTGGTCTCGGCATGAGTGGTGGCCGAGGTGAGGCGGCGCGGTGATGAGGTGCTCGCCCGTTTCGTCGTCGATCGCGGGGAAGTCGCTGACGTAGCGGTGGACGTGCTCGTCCAGGGCGGTGGCGAGGCCGGGGTGGCCGGCGGCGGTGAGGTGCACGGCGCTGAGCAGCAGGGCGGCTTCACCGACCGCGGCCAGACCTCTGCCGCGTACGTCACCGATCAGCAGGCGGGTGGTGCGGTCGGCGCGGGTGGCGGTGTAGAGGTCGCCGCCGATCTGGGTCTCCTCCTCGGCGGCCAGGTAGCGGCATGCGATCTCCACTGCTCCGCTACGTTCCGGCAGCGGGCGTAGGAGGGCCCGTTGGGCTGCCTCGGACACCGACTGCGCGCACGCCGGCAGGTGGCGGCGGGGTTCGCGGACCATGGTGAACAGCACGATGAGCACGGACAGCAGGGTCAGCGCGGCGATCTGGGCCAGATGGCTGCTGGTGGTCAGCCCGCCGTGCAGGACAGCGATGAAAACCTGGGCCGCCACGGCGAGGGCACCGACCGCTGCGGTGGTCCTCGGCCCGGCGAAGGACGGCGCGAGAGCCGGAGCGGTCATTTCATCCCGCCCGCATATCGCCCATCGTCGCCGTTGACCGGACACGCCGGCTTCGCTCGACATGCCGTGCAGCGCAAGCGGGACTAGGCTTTCTGGTCGAAGGCCGCAGCGAACGACGCGGCCTGTGCCGTTCGCTCACAGGCTTCCCGACCCCCCGGTCGAAGCGCCCGATCAGGCGAATGACGCGCAGGGCCCTGGAGAGACCGGTGGAGAGGTCGTTCCTTCCGTACCGCTGCGATGACACCTGAAGACCGCGCCGTACCCCGCTTGACGAGCCCGGCGACGGCCATCCGCCTCGCGGCTCCCCCCCGACGGGACCCGCGAAAGACGATGGAGACGAAAGGTATTTCCATGCGATCACAGCGCATTCGGCGTCTCGTCGCGTTGTCCGCTTCGGGCCTGCTGCTGACCGGCGCAGCGGCAATCGGCACGGCCGGCAGCGCCTTCGCCACGGAACACGGCGACGACAGCTCCTACAGCAGCGATCACGGAGATCACGGCTGGTGGGGCGGCGACGATGACGACGGTTACGGCTACGGCGGCGACCACGGTGGCTACGGCGGCGGTAACGGCGGTGGAGACCATGGCGGTTATGGCGGTGATGGGGGAGACCACGGCGGTGGTGGCGGCCACTGATGGGGGAATCCACTGAGCGCGACGACGTGCGGTCCAAGGGGGCGCCGACTTCCTGGTGTACGGCTCGGCGGCATCCGCGACCGACCAGGCGTGTGTGAGGGATCGCCATGCGGGCTTTTCAACTCGTCGGCTGGCGACGACCGCTGGAGCTGCGCGACGTTCCGGTACCCGAGCCCGGGCCGGGGCAGGTCCTGGTGAAGGTCGCCGGTGCCGGTGCGTGCCACTCCGATCTGCACATCATGGAGGCACCCGGGCCACCCCCGGGGCTCGCCACCGAACTGCCCTTCACCCTCGGCCATGAGAACGCCGGATGGGTGGAACGGCTGGGACCGGGCGTCACGGGGTTCACCCCCGGGGAGCCGGTGATCGTCTACGGCTGCTGGGGCTGCGGGGTGTGTGCCAACTGCCGCCAGGGGCGGGAGAACTACTGCCAGACGCTCGGAGGGCAGGGTCCGGGCCTGGGAGGTGGTCACGACGGCGGAATGGCCGAGTACCTGCTCGTCCCTGGGCCGCGGTACCTGATTCCGCTGGGCACCCTCGACCCCCGCCAGGCCGCCCCGCTCAGCGACGCCGGACTGACCAGCTATCACGCCGTCAAACGGTCGCTGCATCTGCTGGGGCCGGGCTCGACCGCGGTCGTGATCGGGGCCGGCGGTCTCGGCCAGATGACCATCCAGATCCTGCGCGCGCTCACCACGGCGACCACCGTCGTCGCCGTGGACACCGACGCCGGCAAGCTGGAAACCGCCAGGCACATGGGAGCCGACGAGGCGCTTCCCTCGGGGGACGATGCGATCGCGTGCATCAAGGACCTGACGGGGCAGCAGGGTGCTGAACTGGTGCTGGACATGGTCGGCATCGACCCGACGCTCCGGATGGCCGCTCAGGTGGCCAGGGTGCTCGGCCATCTGACCATCGTCGGCCTCGGCGGCGGGGCCCTGCCCGTCGACTTCACCAGCCCGCCGCACGAGTGCTCGGTCGCCTCGCCCTACTGGGGCACGCTCCCCGAACTGATGGAAGTGATCACCCTGGCACAGCAGCAGAAGATCGGGATGCTGGTCGAGCACTTCCCTTTGGAACACGCCCACGAGGCGTACCAACTCCTGCACGACGGCAAGATCCATGGACGCGCCGTCATCACCCCCCATGCATGAGCACCGACGTCAACGCGACCAGAACGCACAGGAGACCGGTCGGGTGACGACCTACATGCACTGACGAGACAACGCTGTTCCCAGGAGGAGGCAGGCGTCATGACACACCCCACCGATTCTCCGGGCGCGGTTC
>NZ_BNBF01000005.1:290263-290482 GCF_014654935.1 Streptomyces capoamus | reverse complement strand
CCCCGCGCACCGAACCAGAAGGCAGGCCCCTGGCCGAGGGCATGGCCGCCCTGGCGAACATGGGCTGGCAGATCCTGCTCACGATGGGTCTCGCCACCATCGCCCTGGGCGTCATCGCCCTGGTGTGGCCGGGCGCGACACTGCGCGTCCTCGGCATTCTCTTCGGCGTCTACCTCCTGGCCACCGGCGTCTTCCAACTCGCCGCCGCGTTCGGCACCC
>NZ_BNBF01000005.1:278360-290227 GCF_014654935.1 Streptomyces capoamus | reverse complement strand
ACGTCCCCCGGCACCTCCGCGTGCTGCACTTCGTCACCGGCGCGGCCTCCGTCCTGCTGGGACTGATCTGCTTCCGGGGCCCCCTGGAGTCGGTCCTGCTGCTCGCCCTGTGGGTCGGTTTCAGCTGGCTGCTGCGCGGCACCACGGAGACGGCCGCGGCGGCCTCCGCCCCGGCCATGCCGGGCCGCGGATGGCACGTCGCCTTCGGGATCATCGGCGCTCTGGCCGGCGTGGTGATGATCGTCATGCCGTTCGCCTCGATCGCGACCCTCACCCTGGTGGTGGGTGTCATGGCCATCATCGTGGGCCTGACCGAGGTCGTCCGCGCCATCAGGACACGCGTCGAGATCGGACAGCTCGCGTCGGGCCCGGCCGCCCAGCGGCGCCCCCGGTTCCACGTGCGTCCGCACCCCCAGCACTGATCGGGCGGAAACGGTGAGCGGCGTCCGGGTCAGCCGGTGTGACGGCCGTGAGACCGTCCGGCAAGTGAGGCCGCCCACCGGACGACGGCCTGTCCCGGCGGCTGCCGTCCGGTGGGCCCGGCACCCGGTCGACGACGGGGAACCCATATCTGCAGCCCCTGAGGACTGATCGCCCATGGCGTCGCGTCCGGTTCCGGTGCGGACCATCCTCGCCACCATCGGCCTGGTGCTCGCCACCTTCGTCCTGCTCGAGCTGGTGGTGCACGCTCGGCGGGTCTTGATCTGGGCGGTCATCGCGCTGTTGCTGGCCGTCTCCCTTCATCCGGCGGTCGAGGCGCTGCGGCGACGGGTGTCACGATGCCGACGGTCTGTGGCGACCTTGCTGGTCTTCCTGGCCGCGGCCGTGGCCGTCGGCGCGGTGGTCGCCGTGTTCGTCATCCCCCTGGCTCAGGAGGGAAGCCGGCTCGCCGGTCGTCTGCCCGGACTGATCAGGGACGCCCAGGCCGGTCGTGGGCCAGTCGGTCACGTGCTGGAGCGGACGCACGCTCTGCGGTACGTCCAGCGGCACCAGGCACAGATCCGCGCGTTCGCCACCGGACTGAGTACGCCCGCCTTGAAATTCGTTCGCGGTGTCGCGACCACGGCGACGGGCGCTCTCACCGTGTTCGTCCTGGCCTATCTGATGGTCCTGGAGGGCCCCAAAGCCATAGATCGGTCCCTGGCCCTCGTGGACGCGGCGTCCGCGGCCCGTATACGCCGCGTGGGAGCCGCGTGCGCCCGTACCGTCAACGGATACCTGACCGGAAACTTGCTGATCAGCTTGATCTGCGGGCTCCTGACCTACGTCCTGCTGCTCGTTTCCGGAGTGCCGTTCGCCGGCCTGCTGGCCCTCTTCGTCGCCGTGACCGACCTCATTCCCCTGGTGGGCGCCACCATAGGGGCTGTCGTCGCCTCCGCGGTGGCGTTCGTCCACTCCTTGCCGGCCGGCATCGGAGCCGTCGTCTTCTTCATCGTCTATCAGCAGGCGGAGAATCACCTGTTGCAACCGCTCGTCCTGTCCCGGACGGTGCGACTCAACCCCCTCACCGTGCTGCTGGCCATCCTGATCGCCACTGACGTCGCCGGAATCCTCGGTGCCCTGCTGGCCATCCCGGTCACCGGCATCATTCAGGTCGTCCTCGGTGACCTCTGGGCCCACCGCCGGGGCCGGCCGCTTCGGTTGCCGATGAGCGAGGCCAACGGCCCCGAGAACGCCGAGGGGACCGGCGGCGCCGAATGACCGCCTGACCATTCCATCAGTGGTGAAGCACTTGACGACTGACACCGTCGTATCTGATGATTTCATCATAAATGGGCAGAATGTCGGATCTGGCGTCCTGTCCTCACGTGTGCCGCTCCACCGGACAACGCCGTTCACCACCGCTGCACACAGAGCCGACGCGCCACGCGCGGACGCTCTCTTCACCACCGCACCGATGGGACGAACAGCGATGACGAACACCGACCCCACTTCTCCAGCCGGACTGGTGGGCCCCCATGAGATGCCCGACGCCGCGATAGCCATGACCGATGCGGAGGGCACCGTGACGGGGTGGACACAGGCCGCGCAGCAGCTCGTCGGGTACACCGCCGCTGAGGTGGCGGGCCGATCCGTCACCCACATGCTGCCGCTCGAGGATCCCCGGAGGGCTGCGGCGTTCGCCCGGCAGTGCCGTGCGCGGGGTGGCTGGTCGGGCACCGCGGCGGTCCGCCATCGCGACGGCCACATGCTCAGGACGACGCTTCGGGTCTCGCTGCTGCGGGGGCAGGATGCCGGCATCCGGTGGCTGGTGTCCGTCACCGACATAGGGTCCCTGTCCTCGGGGACGGCCAACGGACCGGTGCGCGACTCGCTCCTGGCCCGCGCACCGATCGGCATCGTCGTCTACGACCCGCAGCTGCGCTGTGTATGGGTGAACGACGACATGGAGCGTCATGACGGCGTGCCCCGGCACCAGCGCTTCGGATACGGCCTGAAGGAGTCGCTGCCCGCCGTCGAGGCCGAAGCACTCGAGGTGGTGATGCGGCAGGTGCTGGAGAGCGGAACCACGAGGGTGCACGAGTACCGGGCATGGCCGCCGACCGACCGGCGCCGCGAGCATGCCTTCTCGGCCTGGTTCTTCTGTCTCCAGGGCGCGGACGGCACACCACTGGGCGTGTGCTCCATGACGGTGGACGTCACCGGGAACACGCGGGCGCGCGAGCGCCTCGCCATCCTCAGCGAGGCCAGTACGCACATCGGGACCACCCTCGACGTGATGCGGACCGGTCAGGAACTGGCCGAGCTCGCCGTGCCCCTGCTGGCCGACCACGCCCTGGTCGATCTGGTGGAGTCGGTCCCGTTCGGCGTCGAGCCCGCGACTCGCAGCGGCATGGCGAGCGGCCGCCCGCCGTTGATGCGCCGCGCCGGTGTGGCCTCCGTCGACCTGGATGTCCTGGAGTTGCCGTGGGTGCGCGAAGAGGCGGTCCACGCCCACCCGGACTCGCCGTTCGCCGCCGCCGTCCGCACGGGCCGGTCCTACCTGGAACCCGTGCTGGACACGCAGTCCGGTCCCTGGGTGGACCACGACCCGGTGCGGGTGCGGAAGGTACGCGACAGCGGCGTCCACTCCCTGATGGTGGTACCCATCCGTGCGCGGCGCCGCGTGCTGGGACTGGCGCTGTTCGGCCGCTCCGTGGAACAGACGCCGTTCCAGGAGGACGACCTGCTCCTCGCCGAGGAACTGGTCACGCGGGCCGCGCTCTGCCTCGACAACGCGCTCCAGTACGCCCGCGAACGCACCGCTGCCCTCACCCTGCAACGCGACCTGCTGCCCCGTCGAGTGCAGGGCGGTGCTGCCGTCGAGGTCGCCTCGCGCTACGTACCGGTCGACATGGACCACGGGGTGGGAGGCGACTGGTTCGACGTGATCGAGCTGTCCGGCGCCCGCGTCGCCCTGGTCGTCGGCGACGTGGTCGGACACGGCATCAACGCCGCGGTGACCATGGGAAGGCTGCGCACCGCCGTGCGCACACTCGCGGACCTCGACCTGCCCCCCGACGAACTGCTGTCACACCTCGACGACACGGTCCGGCGGCTGAACGACGACGACACCGACGAGTCCGGCCCGGGCCCGGCGGTAGTGGGCGCCACCTGTCTGTACGTCGTCTACGACCCGGTCACCCGACGGTGCACGCTGGCGCGGGCCGGGCATCCGCCGCCTTTGATCGTCGGCCCGCACGGCGGGGTCACCGTTCTTGATCTGCCCCCGGGAGCTCCGCTCGGCCTCGGCCTCGGTCTGGTGCCCTTCGAGTCGGTGGAACTGGAACTGGCCGAGGGCAGCACACTCGCCTTCTACTCCGACGGCCTGGTCGAATCCCGCGACGAGGACATCGACGTCGGCCTGCGCCGCCTGGGCGCCGCCCTGGCCGAGCCGGGCCCCTCCCTGGAGGACATGTGCTCGCGAGTGATAGAGGCCTTGCGGAGTGACACACCCGCCGACGACGTCACCTTGCTCCTTGCCCGCACCCGTGCGCTGGAGCCCACCCGGGTTGCCTCCTGGGACCTGCCGAACGAACCGGTCAGCGTCACGACGGCCCGGCACCTGGCCGCCCGCCGGCTCAGGGAATGGGGCCTGGAGTCGCTCGTGACGTCCGTGGAGTCGATCGTCAGCGAACTGGTCGCCAACGCCGTCCGCCACGGCGACGGCCCCAGCCGTCTGCGGCTCATCCAGCACCGGGTACTGACATGTGAGGTCTCCGACAGCTCCACCGGCCAGCCGCGCCCCGGCCATCCCCATGCGCTCGACGAGCACGGCCGGGGCCTCCGCCTGGTCGCACAGCTCTCGCGGAGGTGGGGTTCCCGCTCCGCTACGGACGGCAAGGTCGTCTGGGCCGAACACGACCTGCCCTCCACGGCGGCCGCCCGGTGACCCGCCGACGAGCCGGCCGGTTCACCGGCGTGGGCGGGGCCGGCGGCCTGCTCATCGACGCCCTCGGGGCGCCGTCAACGACCGGATCCCGGGAGCGACCGCCTTTCCGCACTGAGCCGCCGTAGGGGTCGTGCAGTACCACCCCTGCGGGCACCAGTTCACCGATCCCTCGCACGTCGACCGCCGACCGGACTGGCTGCGCGACGTCCACGCCGCCATGCAGCCGCACCTCGGGACCGGTGGCTGCATCAACGGCATGGACCCCGAACCCACCGACTGGCCGGGTTCGGGTGTGCCGACGCGCCCCACCCGGCCTCTAGACGCGGAACGCCGAACTCCACACCAGCCGATATCACCGGCCGCACCCCGCTGACCAGTGCATCGGCCTCTGTGTTCAGGTCGCGTTCAGGTTCGGCTGAGCCTCGGGCAACTCCCGTACCGGGAGCGCCAAAACTCTGGCAAAGGGATCTGGAGCGAGGGCCGGGCACCGTGTCATGGTGCCTGCCATGTCGGCTGATCACCTCACTCACAACCGGCCCGCGGGCCACATCCGTCACGCGGCGAGCAAGGTGCCGGAGGTGACCGTCTACTTCTGGATCATCAAGGTGCTGACCACCGGGATGGGCGAGACGGCGTCCGACTTCCTGGCGCATCTGCTCGGCCCGATCCCCGCTGTCGGCCTCGGCGGCGTCGCCCTGGTGGCCGCTCTGGCGGTGCAGTTCGCCGTCCGCCGGTATGTGGCCTGGATCTACTGGACGGCGATCGTCATGGTCAGCGTGTTCGGCACGATGGCCGCCGATGTCCTGCACGTCGGCCTCGGCGTGCCGTACACGCTCTCGACTCCGTTCTTCATGGCCGCGCTGGCCGCCGTCTTCGCCCTCTGGCACCGCAGCGAGGGCACCCTGTCCATCCACAGCATCCACACCCGGCGCCGCGAGACCTTCTACTGGGCCGCCGTGCTGGCCACGTTCGCGCTGGGCACCGCCGCGGGCGACCTGACCGCCACGATCGGCCTCGGCTACCTGGGCTCCGCCGTGCTGTACGCCGCCGCCATCGCTGTCCCGGCCGTCGCTCACCGGTGGGGGAGCCTGAACGCGGTCGCCGCGTTCTGGGCCGCGTACGTCATCACCCGCCCGCTCGGCGCCTCCGTCGCCGACTGGATGGCCGTCGGCCACGGCAGGGGCGGACTCGACCTGGGCCTGGGACCGGTCACGTCGTCCTGGACGGTGGCGATCCTCGGCTTCGTCGGCTACCTGGCCGTCTCCCGCAAGGACGTCCAGCGCGACGTCACGCCGTGACGCTCCGGTGGCGCCGAGTGCGGCGTGGTCACCCGGCAGGCAGGCTGACTCGACGTGTCGAGCACTGTGAGGAGCAGCACCAGCAGCGCGGCCGTGGTGAGTGCCGCGGGGGCGAGCCGGCCGCGCAAGGTGCGCGGGCCAGACGGTGGAGGAAGGCGGTCATAGCGGGCCACAACCGGTGGTCGGCGCCGCTCATGACAGCCGGTGGCCGATCCCGCGGGCCGTGCTGATCGTCCGGTCGCTGCCCGCCTCGCGCAGCTTGCGTCGCAGGCGGGTCAGATACTGGTCGAGGGTGTTGTCGTGGACCTGGGCGCCCTCGGGCCAGGCCGCCCGGACCAGCTCGCGACGGCGCACGATGCCGCCGGAAGCCGCCATGAGCGCCGCCAGGAGACGGAACTCGGTCGGTGTCAGGTCGACTCGGGTGCCTCGGACGCTGACCACGTGCCGCACTGCGTCCAGCGTCAGGCCTTCCGTAGTGGCGGCATGCGGTGGTGCGGCCCGTCTGAGGGCTGCCCGCAGGCGGGCCGCGAGTTCGGTGAGGTGGAACGGCTTCGTCAGATAGTCGTCGCCTCCGGCCGAGAATCCGGACAGCCGGTCGGTCAGCCGGTGGTGGGCGGTCAGGAAGATGACGGGGGAGAGGAACCCGTTGGCGCGCATCGCCTGGCACACGTCCCTCCCGTCGGCGTCGGGCAGCCCGATGTCGAGCACGGCGGCTGAGACGTCGGCGGTGGCAAGTCGCAGGGCGGTGGCACCGTCCGGTGCGGGCACGGGGTCGAAATCCTCGTCGCGCAGTCCGCGCATCAGCACGTCACGCAGGGCGTCATCGTCCTCGACGACCAGGATCGTCTGACGCATGGCCCTCCCTCTGTTCTCGTGACACGTCCATCGTGCCGGGGGCCGATCGGTCGGGAAGCCAGCGGGCCACGGCGCTCAGATACAGGCCGAGCCACCCCAGGGCGAACAGCCAGCCGCCGACGACGTCGGTGAACCAGTGCACTCCGAGGTAGACGCGGGTCAGCCCGACCAGCGCGCCCCAGCCGCCGATGACCAGGGTGAGCACAGTCCTGCCACGCGGGCCGCGTATGCGGATGGCGATGATCAGCAGTCCCGCGGTGAGGGCCGCCGTGGTGGTGTGACCGGACGGGAACGCCCATCCCGAGGCATGCGCCGCCCAGTCCGTCAGGGGCGGTCGCGGCCGGGTGACGAGTGCCATCACCGCGTACCGCAGCGCCTGGCCCGCACCGAGGCAGCCCAGACAGAGCGCCACGGCGAGCGTGCGCTGCCGTGGGGTGCGCCCCGCGATGAGCGCGGCCAGCACCGCCAGCGCGTACGGGACGGCGCCGGTCCCCGTGTCGGTCAGCCCGCGGGCGAGCGCCACCGCCACGTCGGGCCGGTGGCCGACGGACCACGAGAGGAGGTCGGCGTCCGCGAACAGCGGTATGCCGTCGTGGCCCACCACGACCATGGTCAGCACGCCGAACGCCGTCCACGCTCCGAGCCCGCAGCTGCCGGCCAGTTCGGCGGCCTCGCCGCGCTTCACGACACCACCAGCAGCGGACGCAGACGGGTGGCCGCGAGCCGCAGACCTGCGGCCTCCGCACGCCCGCGCAGTGCCGACATGGCGAGCAGAGCGGCCACGGCGCCCACCACGACCCCGGCCAGCACGTCGTGGGGGTAGTGGGCGCCCACCCAGACACGCGAGACGGCCATCGCGCAGGCGGCCACCACGGCGACCGCGCCGAGTCGGCGGGAGACGAACAGCAGGGCGACGGCCGCCGCGGCGGCGATGGCCGCGTGGTTGCTGGGGAAGGACCAGTCGCCGGGCGCCGGACACGCCTCCAGCGTGGTCACCCGCAGGCTCTGGCAGGGCCGGTCCTCGCGCACCAGCAGCTTGAGCACCGCGTCCGCCCCGAAGGCCGCGACCACGACGAACGGCACGGCGAGCGCCGTCACGGACGCCGTGGCGCCCACACGCCGGGCGTGCCACCAGCCGACGGCCATGAGCACCGCGAACACGACGAGCCCGTACGTCGACCAGGCCGACACCGTGTCGTCCAGCCAGACGGGGGAGCGCCGGGCGAGGTTCACCACGGCGGTGTAGGCCGAGCCGTCGACCGACGAGCCGTCAAGGGCGATGATCATCCGCGTGCCTCCTCGCCCTTCGCGTCCCGGCGCGAGCGGTACACCTCGGAGGCGACCGGAACCAGCGACAGGCCTGCGATCACCGCGACCGTCGGCAGCAGGTAGCGGTCCACGTTCGGCACGGAGGAGCCCAGGGCGTAGCCGCCCAGGGTGAGTCCCAGGCTCCACACCAGCCCACCGGTCACCTGCCAGAGGGTGAACGTGCGCACCGGCACCCGCAGGGCGCCCGCCATCGGGTTCAGGACCGTGCGCACCACCGGAACGAAGCGAGCCAGGACGATCGCTTTCGCGTACCCGTAGCGCTCCAGCAGCTCCTCCGCGCGTCTCGCCCCCTGGTGCAGGCGGGCCGAGCGGCTGCGGGCGAGCAGGGCGCCGCCCGCTCGACGGCCCAGGAGGTACCCGCACTGTGAGCCGGCCAGCGCACCCGACGCCGCGGCGACCAGGAGCGGGGCGAGCGACAGCCGCAGGCCGCTCCCGGCGGTGCCGGTGCACAGCAGACCGGCCGTGAACAGCAGGGAGTCGCCCGGAAGGAAGAAGCCGATCAGCAGCCCGGTCTCGGCGAACAGCACCACGCCCACGCCCAGCACACCGAACGCGGACAGCAGCGACCGCGCGTCGAGCACATTGACGGCGAGCTGCGACGATAGGTGTACGGCTGTGGTCATCGTCGGGGCTCCTTCATGGTTCTTCCGGGTTCTTCCGGACTGTCGGATGCGGCGGAACGGTGGCGCGGCGGCATCCGCAACTGACTACAATTCTGTAGACGGTCTACTGAACTGTAGACGATGGCGGAGTGAGGAACGTTCCCATGACCGACGCGAGGGACGAGAGGCGGCCGGCAGGCGAGCTCGAGGCCGCCGTCATGGCCGCGCTGTGGGCCACCGGGGCCCCGCTCACGCCAGGGCGGGTGCGGGCCGAGCTCGGCGCCGGCCTGGCCCGGACGACGGTGGCGACGATACTGACCCGTCTGCACGAGAAGGGCATCGTCGACCGGGAGCGGCAGGGCCGCGGCTACGCCTACTTCCCCGTCCAGGACGCGCCCGGCCTGACGGCCCGGCGCATGCACACCGAACTCGACCGGGACACCGACCGGGAGACGGTCCTGGCCCGCTTCGTCGCCCAGCTCAGTCCCGGTGACGAGCAGCACCTGCGCCGGCTCCTCGACGGTGACGAGCGATGACCGCTCTGCTGCTCCTCCCCCTGATCCTGCCCTTCCTCGCGCCGACGCTGGCCCGCCGAACCCTCGACCGACTGGCCCCCGCCACCGCGTTGTGGGTCCTCACCGCCTCGACCCTGGCGCTGGCGGGAACCTGCGTCGCCGCCCTCGGCGCCCTCGTCCTGACCGGACTGCTCAAACTCCCCGCCTTCGCCGTCCTCGGTGAACTCGTCCACCCCCTGCGGACTCCCTCGGACTACGTCGTCCTCCCCGCCGCCGTGGCCGCCACCGGGGTGCTCACCCTCAGCGTCTGGACTCTCGCACGCTCGGCCTTCCGGCAGACCCGCGCCTTCCGGACCGCCCGCACGCAGGCCGACCGCCGCCCCGCCGCCGGTGACCTGTGCGTGATCGACTCGCCCGATCCGGACGCGTACGCCCTGCCCGGCCGGCCCCACCGCATCGTCGTCACCACCGCCATGCTGCGCA
This sequence comes from Streptomyces capoamus, assembly GCF_014654935.1. Lineage (GTDB taxonomy): Bacteria > Actinomycetota > Actinomycetes > Streptomycetales > Streptomycetaceae > Streptomyces > Streptomyces capoamus. The sequence goes on along the minus strand of NZ_BNBF01000005.1, from coordinate 280,773 downwards.
GTCTGGGACCTGCCGAGCGTGAGGCCCTCTTCGCGCATGAGCGCGCCCATAACCGGGCCGGGCACCACTACTTCCTGGCCGCCGCCGAACTCGCCGCCCACTGCCACCCTGCCCTGCGCACCACCCGCGCCACCATCCGGTTCGCCGCCGAGCGGGCTGCCGACGAGGCCGCCGCCGAGGTCATCGGAGACCGGCGCCTGATCGCCACGGCCATCGCCCGCGCCGCCCTCGCCGGCAGCACTTCCCCCTCCACCCGACCGGACCTCGCACCCGCGGCGACGACCGGACCGGTGCCGCAACGCGTCGCGGCACTTCTCGCACCCACCCGGACACCCCCGCGGACCACCCGCCGCACCGCGTTCCTCCTCGTGCTCTGCACGGTCCTGTCCGTCGCCGCCGGAGCGGCAGGCGTCGTCGACTTCCACCACGAGGTCGAGGTCGCCCAGGGCGAGGAGGCTCCCTGACCGGTTCGGCCCCGGCGGCCCACCGCCGGATGCGCGACCGGCCCGCCGCGTGATCACCCTCGGGCGAGGGCCGGCGCCGGCAGTCGGAGCAGGTCGCCGATTGCGTCGGCGGCGCGCAGCACGGTGACGGCGCCGAGCGCCGGAACAGTCACCGCCGACGGCCACAGGCGCGGAGGCGGGGCGGCCTGGAGGACGGCGATACGGCGGGAGACCACGCGGTCGGCGAAGCCGAGTCCGTGCGGCGGCTTCCGGCCGGCCGCGAGCGCTGCCCAGGCGGAGACGGGCGAGTACGACCAGGTCACCGAGCGCGTCGACCGAGCGCGAACGGCGCCACGCATGTCCGGCGGGCGCGGGAGAGCGTCCTGCGCCCGCCTCCCCACCTGACTGCCGCCGCGTGACGAGAGAGGATGCGCCTGCCGGATTCGAACGGCGAAGAGGAGAGCGCCCCCAGGAGGTGGTCCGATGTCCGAGAGGCCATCTCCGGCCTGCCAGGCACGCGACACTCTGGGGAGGAGTGCGTGAAGCCCGCCCGCACCACGTCCCCCACGCCCGAACCGTCGGACCCACCTGTCCGGGGGCTCTCGGCGTGGCGGTTCGTGTTGGTGTTCGGGGGCGTCAGTCTGCTGATGGACGTCGTCTACGAGGGCGCCCGTTCCGTCACCGGTCCCCTGCTCGCCCATCTGGGCGCCTCCGCGGCCGTGGTCGGCGTGGTCACGGGGGCGGGCGAGGCCGCCGCGCTCGGACTGCGTCTGGCCTCGGGACCGCTGGCCGACCGCAGCCGCCGCTTCTGGGCATGGACGATCGCCGGCTACGTGCTGACCGCGGCCACCGTCCCGGTGCTCGGTCTGACCGGAGTGCTGTGGGTGGCCTGCACCCTGGTGATCGCGGAGCGGGTCGGCAAGGCCGTGCGCTCCCCGGCCAAGGACACCCTGCTCTCGCACGCCACCGCCGCCACCGGCCGGGGCCGCGGCTTCGCGGTCCACGAGGCGATGGACCAGGTCGGCGCGCTCATCGGCCCGCTCACGGTGGCCGGGGTCCTCGCCCTCACCGGCGGCGACTACGCCCCGGCGCTCGGGGTGCTCGCGCTGCCCGGCGTGGCCGCCGTAGCCCTGCTGCTCTGGCTGCGTGCCATGGTTCCCGATCCGGTGGGCTACGAGACGACGGTCGGCGCGGCGCCCGAGGGGCCGGACTCGCCCGAGGAGCCGGGCGTTTCCGGGTCCCGGGAGAGGAAGCTGCCGCGGGCCTTCTGGGCCTACGCGGTCTTCACCGCCGCGACCCTGACCGGATTCGCCACCTTCGGTGTGCTCTCCTACCACCTGGTCGTCCGGCACCTGGTGCCGACCGCGACGGTGCCGGTGCTGTACGCGGCGGCCATGGGGGCGGACGCGGTGGCGGCGCTGGCCACGGGCTGGCTGTACGATCGGTTCGGCGCCCAGGTCCTGGTCGTCCTGCCGCTGCTGTCCGCCGCCGTTCCGGCCCTTGCCTTCACCGACACGGTGGGGGTCGCCGTGGTGGGTGCGCTGGTGTGGGGCGCCGCGGTCGGGGTCCAGGAGTCCACGCTGCGTGCCACCGTCGCCGACCTCGTGGCCCCTGGCCGCCGGGCCACCGCGTACGGCGTCTTCGCCGGGATCATGGGAGGGGCCGCGCTGGCGGGCGGCGCCTTGGCCGGAGCGCTGTACGAGGTCTCGATCCCCCTTCTGATCGTTGTCGTCGTCGGCATCCAGGCCGCCGCGCTGGTGCTGCTGTGGGCCACCCGGGCCGTACGGTCCCTGCCCGCCCACTGACCGGGCAGGGAGCGACGGAATGGGGAGTGCGGCGCCACCCCGGCCTGCTGAGGGTGGCGCCGCACTCCGTGCCGGACCTCGCTGCGGCCCCCGGCCGGAACGGGACCGTGCTGCCGGGCCGTGGCTCAGGCGTCGATGATGACGGGGATGATGAGGGGCTTGCGA
>NZ_BNBF01000005.1:267288-278300 GCF_014654935.1 Streptomyces capoamus | reverse complement strand
GTGCGGAACGCCCAGTTCGCCACGGCGCGGGCGATGAGCTGTTCGAGTTGGCGCGCGTCCCCGACGCCTTCCTCGGCCGCCTTGGCCAGGGTCTTCTCGATGACGGGGACGACCGGCTCGAAGGTGGCGTCGTCATGGACGAAACCGCGGGCCAGGAAGTCGGGGGCCTCGGCGAGGGCACCGGTGTCCGCGTCGACGATCGCCACCACCGTGACCACGCCTTCGGAGGCGAGGGTGAGGCGGTCCTTGAGGGACGCCTCGGTGGCGCCGCCGACCTCCATGCCGTCCACGTAGACGTTGCCGGCGGGAACCTTGCCGGTGATGGCCGCGCGCCCGTCGACCAGGTCGACGACGACACCGTCCTCGGCGATGACGACCCGGTCGGGGTCGACACCGGTACGGATGGCGAGGTCGGCGTTTGCTCGCAGGTGGCGCCATTCGCCGTGTACGGGCATGACGTTGCGGGGCTTGACGATGTTGTAGCAGTAGACGAGTTCGCCGGCGCTGGCGTGCCCGGAGACGTGCACCTTGGCGTTGCCCTTGTGGACCACGTGGGCGCCCCACCGGGTGAGGCCGTTGATCACCCGGTAGATGGCGTTCTCGTTGCCCGGGATCAGGGAGCTGGCGAGCAGGACGGTGTCGCCCTTGCCGATGCGGATCATGTGGTCGCGGTTGGCCATCCGGGACAGCGCGGCCATCGGTTCGCCCTGGGAGCCGGTGCACACCAGAGTGATCTTGTGGTCCGGGAGCTTCTCCAGCTCCTTCGTGCTGACGACCAGACCGGAGGGGACCTTCAGATAGCCCAGGTCACGGGCGATGCCCATGTTGCGGACCATCGACCGGCCGACGAAGGCGACCTTGCGGCCGTGCTGGTGGGCGGCGTCGAGGACCTGCTGGATGCGGTGCACGTGGCTGGCGAAGCTGGAGACGATGACCCGTCGTGGCGCGGTGCGCATCACCTGCTCGATCGCCGGGTTCAGCTCTCGCTCGGAGGTGGTGAAGCCGGGGACTTCGGCGTTGGTCGAGTCGGTGAGGAACAGGTCCACGCCCTCCTCGCCGAGTCGGGCGAAGGCGCGCAGATCGGTGATGCGGTCGTCGAGGGGGAACTGGTCCATCTTGAAGTCGCCGGTGTGCAGCACCATCCCGGCCCGGGTGCGGATCGCGACCGCGAGGCTGTCGGGGATGGAGTGGTTGACCGCCACGAACTCGCAGTCGAAGGGCCCGAAGCTACGCCGGTCACCCTCGCGTACCCGCACGGTGCGCGGCCGGATGCCGTGTTCCTTGAGCTTGGCCTCCAGGAACGCCAGCGTCAGCTTGGAGCCGACGACGGGAATGTCGGACCGCTCGCGCAGCAGGTACGGCACGCCGCCGATGTGGTCCTCGTGGCCGTGGGTGAGGACCACGGCCACGATGTCGTCCAGCCGGTCCCGGATCGAGGTGAAGTCCGGCAGGATCACGTCCACGCCGGGCTGGGTCTCCTCGGGGAACAGCACGCCGCAGTCGACGATCAGCAGCTTGCCCGCGTGCTCGAAGACGGTCATGTTGCGGCCGATCTCACCTAGGCCGCCCAGGGCAATGACCCGCAGCCCTCCTTCGGGAAGAGGCGGGGCGGCTTTCAGTTCGGGATGCGGATGACTCATACCCTGACGGTACCCGGAGTGCGGCGCGGGATGATCCATTGCCTGCCGGATCCGAGCGCTCGATTCGACCCGCAGTAGGATGCCGACGGCCGAGCAGGGACACGCGGCTGTCGGTTTCCTGTCCGGCGGACGCGTCAGGGCCGGAGCGCTCGTGGCACCCCGGCCCGGACGAGTGTCCGGTCAGGTCACGAGGAGGGCAGCTCCCCGCGGACGGTGCGGGCGGCGGCGACCAGGTTCTCCAGGGAGGCCCGGGTCTCGGGCCAGCCGCGGGTCTTCAGGCCGCAGTCGGGGTTGACCCAGAGCCGTTCGGCGGGGATGGCCTCCAGGCCCGTGCGCAGCAGGTCGGCGGCCTCCTCGGCGCTCGGGACGCGAGGGGAGTGGATGTCGTAGACGCCGGGTCCGGCCTCGCGCGGGTAGCCGTGGGCGGCGAGCTCGCGGGCGACCTGCATGTGGGAGCGGGCGGCCTCCAGGCTGATGACGTCGGCGTCGAGGTCATCGATGGCCCGGACGATGTCGCCGAACTCGGCGTAGCACATGTGGGTGTGGATCTGTGTGTCCGGGCGCACACCGCCGGTGGTCAGCCGGAAGGCTTCCGTCGCCCAGTCCAGGTAGGCCGGACGGTCGGCCGCGCGCAGCGGCAGGGTCTCGCGCAGCGCGGGTTCGTCCACCTGGATCACCGAAGTGCCCGCCGCCTCAAGATCGTCGACCTCGTCGCGCAGGGCGAGGGCGACCTGCCGGGCGGTGTCGGCGAGGGGCTGGTCGTCGCGGACGAAGGACCAGGCGAGCATGGTGACCGGGCCGGTGAGCATGCCCTTGACCGGCCGAGAGGTGAGGGACTGGGCGTACGTCGTCCAGCGCACCGTCATCGGCTCGGGGCGGGAGATGTCGCCGGCGAGGATCGGCGGGCGGACGTAGCGGGTGCCGTAGGACTGGACCCAGCCGTGCCGGGTGGCGAGGTAGCCGGTGAGCTGTTCGGCGAAATACTGGACCATGTCGTTGCGTTCGGGCTCGCCGTGCACCAGGACGTCCAGGCCGGTCTTCTCCTGGAAGGCGATCACCTCCTGGATCTCCGCCTTGATCCGTTCCTCGTAGCCGGCGGTGTCGATGCGGCCGGCTCCCAGATCGGCGCGAGCCGTGCGCAGTTCGCCGGTCTGCGGGAAGGACCCGATGGTCGTGGTCGGCAGGAGGGGCAGGCGCAGGTGGGCCCGCTGGGCCGCGGTGCGTTCGGCGTAGGGCTGGGAACGGCGGGTGTCGGCGTCGGTGACCGCGGTCGCGCGAGCCCGCACGGCCGGGTCGTGAGTGATGGGCGAGCCTGCTCGTGAGGCAAGGTCGGCGCGGTTGGCGGCCAGTTCGGCGGTGATCGTGCCGGTGCCCTGGGCGAGGCCCCTGGCGAGCGTGGCGACCTCGCGTGTCTTCTGCTGGGCGAAGGCGAGCCAGCGCAGGATCTGCGGTTCGATGTCGCGTTCCGCGGTGGCGTCGAGCGGGACGTGCAGCAGGGAGCAGGAGGCGGCCACGTCGACGCGATCGGCCAGTCCGAGCAGGGTGCCCAGGGTGGTGAGGGACTTGGCCAGGTCGTTGACCCAGATGTTGCGGCCGTTCACGACTCCGGCCACCAGGCGCTTGCCGGGCAGACCGCCGACGGCGGCGAGGTCGTCGAGGTTGGCGGCGGCGGCCTCGGTAAAGTCCAGGGCCAGGCCCTCGACCGGGGCCTTGGCGAGTACCGGCAGGGCCTCGCCGAGCCGGTCGAAGTAGGACGCGACGAGCAGCTTGGGCCGGTCGGTGAGGGCGCCGAGGTCGCGGTAGGCGCGGGTGGCGGCGTTGAGTTCGGCCGGGGTGCGGTCCTGGACGAGGGCGGGTTCGTCCACCTGGACCCACTCCGCGCCCGCGGCCCGCAGGTCGGCGAGGACTTCGGCATACACCGGCAGCAGCCGGTCCAACAGGGTGAGCGGCTCGAAGTCGGCCGGTGTGCCGGGTGCGGGCTTGGCCAGCAGAAGGTAGGTGACCGGGCCGACCAGCACGGGCCGGGCGGTGAGACCCAGTGCCAGCGCCTCCTTCAGCTCGTCGACCTGCTTGGTCGCGTCGGCGGCGAAGACCGTGTCCGGACCCAGCTCGGGCACCAGATAGTGGTAGTTGGTGTCGAACCACTTGGTCATCTCCAGCGGCGCGACGTCCTGGGTGCCGCGGGCCATCGCGAAGTACCCGTCGAGCGGATCGGCGTCCACGGCCTCCCGGTGGCGGGCGGGGACGGCGCCGACCATGACGGTGGTGTCCAGGACATGGTCGTAGTACGAGAAGTCGCCCGTGGGCACCTCGTCGATCCCGGCCTCGGCGAGCTGCTGCCAGTTCGTACGGCGCAGGCCGGCGGCGGTGGCGTGGAGGGCGGCGGCGGTGATGAGGCCCTTCCAGTAACCCTCGATCGCCTTCTTCAGTTCTCGGCTCTGTCCCTGGCGGGGGTAGCCGTACACGGTGGCCCGTGCTGCCGCGGCTGCGGGCTTGGTGGTCACGGAGATCTCCTTCGCGAGATGAATCCCTGAGATCCCGGGACCGGGACGAGAGCGCGAAGGGGTGACGGAACCGGACGGGTACGAGCCCGCGCGGCACAGCGCGGTCCTCCGCCTGGTTCGGTCGCCGACCCGCCCTCGAGGTCACCGGGATGTCCGCGCGCGAGTGGTTCGCACACGGGCAGTTGGCAGGTCTTCGGACTCGCGGGCACGTCTCGTACGAAGTCGTAGGAGACACCTACTGGCCGTCGCTTCCCAGACCCTCCCGGGGCCCAGTGCGTATGACGGCGGTCGTTCCCGCTCACCGCTGCGGGGCAGTCCCGGATTCCCACCGGGTTCCCTCTTGCGACGCATCCCGCCTGGCGGACGGGGCGAACCAGCTGCACGGGCCAGCCTACGGGGTCATCGTGGGAGAGGAGAGCGGGACGCTCAACATCCGCACGGTGAGGCGGACCACGTTCGCGCCGGCCAGATCTCACCCGTAACCGAGCCCCCGGCCGGGAGCGAACCGGCCTGGGGGCACCCCCGGAACTTCGCTTGTTCGTCATCTACAGGCGGCCATTGGCGCCACGCCCCGCTCGCTCTGAGTCAGTCCACTGGAGCGCCCCCCTCACCCGGACCTGAGAGAGGACGCACGTTGGGACGCATGCTCAAGCGCGGGCTCATCACGCTCGCCGCCGTCGGCCTGGCTTCATCCGTACTGCCGGCCGCCACCGCTTCGGCGGCCGACAGCCCACTGACGCTCGCCGTGTTCGGAGACTCGCCGTACGGAAAGTCGGCGTATGCGCCTGGGGGCCAGACCGCCGACACCTCGCAGTTCCGGAAGGTCCCGGCGTTCATCGGTACCATCAACAGCGATCCCACGGTCAGCGACGTCATCCAGGTGGGCGACATCCACTCGGGCAAGGAGTTCTGCACCGAGGACTACGACGCCTCGATCGCCACCACGTGGCAGACCTTCAGCAAGCCGCTCCTCTACACACCGGGCGACAACGAGTGGGCCGATTGCCACAAGGCGTCGAGCCTCACCTCGCCCGGCCAGGGCGGCGGCTTCTACGACCCGAGCCTCGGCGCGATCAAATACATCGGGGCAAGTGGTCTGTCCACCGACCCCGCGGACTGCGTCAGCTACCGCTGCGGCAACCCGCTCGACAACCTCGCCAAGATCCGCCAGGACTTCTTCGCGCAGCCCGGCCACACCCTCGGCAGCGGCACACTGAACGTGGTCTCCCAGGCCACCGCCTACGACCCGAGCCACCCGGGCGACGCCCAGTACGTCGAGAACGTGATGTGGGCACAGAACGACATCGTCTTCGTGACCATCAACGTGCCCGGCGGCTCGAACAACGACGCCGACCCCTGGTACAAGGTGCCAACCGCGACTCAGGCGCAGACCGACGAACGGACCGACCGGGCCGCGGCAGACGTCCGCTGGCTCGATGCCGCCTTCGCCGACGCCCAGGCCAGGCACGCCAAGGCCGTAGTGATCTCGACGCAGGCCGACATGTGGGACCTCGACGGCAAGAGCAAGGACCACCTGACGAACTACGAACCGATCATCAGCGAAGTGGCGGCGAAAAGCACCGAGTTCAAGCGTCCGGTGCTCATGCTGAACGGTGACTCGCACCTGTACCGCTCGGACAACCCCCTGTCGCCCACGGCAGCTTGCACCGGCGAGACGGACCCTGCCACCGGCTCCGGCATATGCACCCACGACCCGGGCAACAACGCGTGGATCGAGCACCCGTACTACAACGTTCCCAACTTCCACCGCATCGTCGTACACGGCAGCACCACACCGCTGGAATGGCTCAGACTGACTGCTGACCCCAACGCCAACCACCCCGCCACCGGCACCACGTACGGCCCCTTCAGCTGGCAGCGCATGCCACAGCCGCAGCTGTAGCCTGCTGATCACACACCCCGGCCACCCGGTCCGCGACGGACTTCGTGGCCGGGCGGGTCCTCGCCGGCTCCCCGTCCCCCGCGCCCCGCCCGTTCCCGGGGACGTCCCCGGCGTCCCACGGGACGTGGGAACGGCATTCTTACAGCTCGTCACGGAAACGCTGGCTGTCGTGATCACGGTGCGTGGTCACGAGAACGACAGCCCGGAGGTTTCCATGATCCGACGCACCCTGCAGAGCGGCCTGCTGGCCGCGGTCGCGGTGCTCGCCGTCCTGCCCACGGCGGCCGGTGCCGCCCCGGCGGGCGGCACCACCCCGTACCCCACGCCCGCGGCCGGTGTGCGGCACACCCTCCCCTCGCAGCCGGCCAGGCACCGCACCGCCCGCCACCACCGCAGCGTCATCGTGCGGACTGCGTCGCACCGGCGTGGCATCCCCGTCGTGGGCCACGTGGTCACGCACCGCCTCACGCTGAACGTCCGCTCCGGCCCGGGCACCGGCTACCGGGTGGTCGGCCACCGGCGCCACCACCGGCTCGTGGCCCTCACCTGCAAGCGCTACGGCACCGGGGTGTTCGGCAACCACACCTGGTACCGGCTGTCCCACCACAGGGGCTATGTCTCCGCCCGCTACGTCAGGGTCGACGCCCCGCTCCCGTGGTGCTGACGATCCTCCACCGCCGTACCCCCTGAACCGCCGCCCACCCCGACCGTCGAGGCCTGTTCGAGGACCACGCATCCCCGAACAGGCCTTCGACGCGCTCATGTGCCTCACCCTCCTCACACCTCACTGAGTGTTGCAACCGCCTTCCCCTCGGGAAGCCATTCCGGCATCAAGGGCGAAGCGCCCATAGTGGAAAAGGAGTCGAGGGACGCACCATGCCCCACCCCGAAAAACCGACCGCGCCCGACGAACCGTTGCTGGCCAGACTGCGGGAACTGAAGGACGGTACGGGGCTGAGCCTGGCGGCGCTGGCGGCGCGCACCCCGTACAGCAAGTCCGCCTGGCACCGCTACCTGACCGGTGCTCAGCGGCCACCGCGGCCGGCCGTGGAGGCGCTCACCCGGCTGGCCCGCGTCGACCCCGACGCGGTACTGGCCCTGTGGGAGGCCACCGAGCACACCGCCGACGGGCCGTCGCCCGTGAGCACCCCGGACGGGATCGGACCCCGGCGCGCGGGCGGGCGGCGGTGGCTGCCACTGTGTGTGCTCGCGCTGGCGGGGGTGACGGCCGTGGTGGGCGCCGCCGTCGCCGCGCACGACCGGAGCGGTTCCACCGGTACGCCGGTCGTGATGGCGGTCCCGCACTGCCACAGGCCGTCCTGCCGGGGCCAGTTGCCCGACGCGACGGCCTGCGCACGCGACGCGCGGACCACCAGCACCGTCACCGACCCCGCGTACACCGTCCGGCTGCGCTACTCCCCGGCCTGCGGTACCGCCTGGTCGGAGGTGCGGGTGCGCTCCCCGCACGCCCGCGAGGTCTCGGTACGCGCGGGCCGGGACGTCCTCTCCACGACCTACCCGGCCGACGACACCACCGGCTACACGAGCCCGATGCTCTCCGTGCGCTCCCCCCGGGGCGTCGAGGCCTGCGCGGAGGTGGCCGAACAACTGGCCTGCACCGGGCTGGACGTCCAGGATCCGGACGAGGGCTGATCCCCTGCCCGGAGCGGGCGACGGTTCGCCCGCCGAGCCGTTGGCCGGGGCCGCCCGAGTACGGCATGCGGCCGGAGTACGGCAGGGGGGCGGTGCGGGTGGTCGTCGGCGCCGACCGGCAGTTGAACGGGACAGGGTGCAGCGTCCGGCGCGGGCACTGATGCCCTCGGACTCCCCGTTCCGAGTCAGCGAGGTCTTCGACCCGGTCAGACCGGTTTCCCGCAAGCTCCTACACGCGCGGCCGGCGGGGGCTTCCGGGAGGTTGTGCTGCAGCTCCGGCGTCGGCACCGCTGCCCCGGGGCCGGCATCGAGCCGACCGTCACCAAGGTGCGCTCGGGGCGAGGTGGAGCTGAGCCGGATCACCGGTGCCAAGACTCCCTCCGGGATCCCGCTCGACGGCGGACCCGCCGTCCCCCGACCCAAGAACACCAACGCTCCCTTCCGCGGCCTCGGCACCAGCAAGGCCGCCCTCGTGCGTCGCAACGGCTGAGAGCCGTTGCCCTGGCGGCGGTGCGCCTCACCTACGAAGTCAACGCCTTTGGCCGCGGGAGGGATGCCCGCCGAAACTGAAGCAGGATGATGTTGCCGGCGCCTCGCACTGCGCCCGGCATGACAAGCTGTGCTTGCCCATCCCCCCCGAACCCAGGAGGTCACCATGACCGCAGAGCCCGTATCTACGGAAGGTTCGGAGCCGGCCGCCCCCGAGACGTCCCCACTGGAGCCGGACAGCGACGGCAACTACGACCTCAAGCGCAAGTTCCGCGAAGCCCTGGCGCGCAAGCGCGGTGCGTCGGCGGATGCCGCTGATGTTGCCGCCAAGTCCGATGCGTCGAAGGTGCGTTCGGCGCATGGCCCGGCTGCGAGCCAGCGGTCGTTCAGGCGCAAGAGCGGCGGCTGAGTCGATGAGTCCCGCGATCTAACCGCTTCACCGGCATTTGCGCCATCCACTCGCGGGTCCCATGCAGTGGCCCGCGACGTGCGCATGCCCGTGCGCGCGTTGCGGGCGGGGCGTAGCCGGCGGACTCGCCTGGGGGGAATGGACCAGATGCGGTTGGTCCGGGTCGGTGGCGCCGCCGAACTGAAATTCCGGGATGAGAGCTGATCGACGGTCTGATCCTGATGACCTTCGATATGGCCGCTCCCGTGCGTGCGCCGGAGACGCCCGCCCGCACCTCACGCTGGGCGCGCCCCCCAAAATCTGTGCCCGCGAGCTGAGGTTTCAACGGAACAGGCAGACAGATTCTCTACCGCATTAAGCGGGGGTGGGATTCTTCACCGTACACAGGCCGCTTCGGCGTGCTACTGTCGATCTCAGTTGCAGTCGTGGTTCCCAAAACTTCAAGTGCCCACCAGGCGGCGTTGGCCACTGGAAGCACTTTTGTTATCCGGTCTTTTCCCGGCGGGGTGATCATCGCGGCGACACGGGGTCCGTGCAGTGCGGATCCCGATGAACTGCCCCAAAGGAGAAATGACATGGCTTCTGGTACTGTCAAGTGGTTCAACGCGGAAAAGGGCTTCGGCTTCATCGAGCAGGACGGTGGCGGCGCTGATGTGTTCGCCCACTACTCGAACATTGCCGCCCAGGGCTTCCGTGAGCTGATCGAGGGCCAGAAGGTGACCTTCGACATCGCGCAGGGCCAGAAGGGCCCGACGGCCGAGAACATCGTCCTCGCCTGACGCTGACCGTCGCGTACTTGTAGCTGGGGCCCGCGTCCTTCGGGGTGCGGGCCCCAGCTACTCGCATTTTCCCGCAGTGGTTCCGACTGCGGGGCATCGTGCAGGGGTGCATGCATCCCTGCACAGTTTCATCGCGGCGGACGCCCGAACATTGCGTCCGCTTCGCGCCACTCATTCCAGCTTCTGCGCCGCACGGATCTTTCGTCGGTCAGATTCGCTGTCGCATTCCACCGGTTCATTCTTGCAATTCTCTGTGCTGCTGATCGCTGCGGGAATTCCTTGATATGTGCCGCATCGAGGAAGGTTCCGCATGAACCGCACACGCACGAACGACCGCTTCAACCGCACCCGTAACGGCAGTGCCGAATCCGGAAGGGGCGGCAGCCGATTCGGTTCGTCGGCCAGGAGCCGCTCCGGCGGGCCGGGCCGTTCCGGTGGTTACGGCCGCCGGCCCGCCGCGGTCCAGGGGGAGTTCGCGCTGCCCAAGACGATCACTCCCGCGCTCCCCGCGGTGGAGGGCTTCGCCGACCTCGACATGCCCGCGGCGCTGCTGGGCGCGCTCAGCTCGCAAGGCGTGACCGTACCCTTTCCGATCCAGGCCGCGACCCTGCCGAATTCCCTCGCCGGCCGCGACGTACTGGGCCGTGGCCGCACCGGCTCCGGCAAGACCCTCGCCTTCGGGCTGGCGCTGCTGGCCCGTACGGCCGGGCAGCGCGCCGAGGCCAGGCAGCCGCTGGGGCTGATTCTCGTGCCCACGCGTGAGCTGGCGCAGCAGGTCACCGACGCGCTCGCCCCGTACGCCCGCTCCGTGAGGCTGCGGCTGGCCACGGTGGTGGGCGGAATGCCGATCGGCAGGCAGGTGAGCGCGTTGCGCGCCGGCGCCGAGGTCGTCGTCGCCACGCCGGGACGCCTCAAAGACCTCATCGACCGTCACGACTGCCGACTGAACCAGGTTTCCATCACCGTCCTCGACGAGGCCGACCAGATGGCCGACATGGGCTTCATGCCGCAGGTCACCGCCCTCCTCGACCAGGTCCGCCCCGAAGGCCAGCGCATGCTGTTCTCCGCCACTCTGGACCGCAACGTCGACCTGCTCGTGCGCCGCTACCTCAGCGATCCCGTTGTGCACTCCGTCGACCCCTCGGCCGGCGCGGTCACGACGATGGAGCACCACGTGCTCCACGTTCACGGCGCCGACAAGCACACGGCCACCACCCAGATCGCCGCACGCGACGGTCGTGTGATCATGTTCCTCGACACCAAGCACGCCGTCGACGGCCTCACCGAGCACCTCCTGAACAGCGGGGTACGGGCCGCCGCCCTGCACGGCGGGAAGTCACAGCCACAGCGCACCCGCACGCTGGCACAGTTCAAGAGCGGGCACGTCAACGTACTGGTAGCGACCAACGTCGCGGCGCGCGGCATCCACGTCGACAACCTCGACCTCGTCGTCAACGTCGACCCGCCGACCGACCACAAGGACTACCTCCACCGCGGCGGCCGTACCGCCCGCGCAGGAGAGTCCGGCAGTGTCGTCACCCTGGTCACCCCCAACCAGCGCCGCGGCATGACCCGCCTCATGGCAGCGGCCGGCATCGTCCCGCAGACCACCCAGGTCCGCGCCGGCGAAGAGGC